>CAYFOK010000004.1:0-237513 GCA_964344685.1 uncultured Candidatus Scalindua sp.
CGAGGTGCCAAACCTCCCCGCCGCTATGAACGCTCGGGGGAGATCAGCCTGTTATCCCCGGAGTACCTTTTATCTGTTGAGCGACGGCCTTTCCACTCAGAAACCGCCGGATCACTAAGCCCTGCTTTCACACCTGCTCGACTTATAGGTCTCGCAGTTAAGCTTCCTTATGCCTTTACACTCTACATGCGGTTGCCAACCGCATTGAGGAAGCCTTTGGACTCCTCCGTTACTTTTTCGGAGGAGACCGCCCCAGTCAAACTGCCCACTTACCACTGTCAAGAACCCGGATTCACGGAATTCCATTAGAATTTTAACATAATAAGAGTGGTATTTCACCAATGACTCCATTCCAACTTACGTCGAAACTTCCTAGTCTCCCACCTATCCTACACATACTGCATCAAAATCCAATAATATGCTACAGTAAAGCTCCACGGGATTTTTCCTTCTTTCCGCGGGTATGTGGCATCTTCACCACAACTACAATTTCGCCGAGTCCCTCGTTGAGACAGTGTTTAGGTCGTTACGCGATTCATGCGCGTCGGAAATTACCCGACAAGGAACTTCGCTACCTTAGGACTCTCATAGTTAGAGCCGCCATTCACCAGAGCTTCAGTTCCAAGCTTCTTTCCCGAAGGAAATAACCTATCCCCTTAACTTTCTGGCATCGAGCACGCGTCAGTCTCTATACGTCAATTATACATTTTAGCAGAGACCTGTGTTTTTAGTAAACAGTCGCCCAAACCTTCTTCACTGCGACCTTTTTAACCGAAGCTAAAAAGGCACTCCTTATCCCGAAGTTACGGAGTATGTTTGCCGAATTCCTTAACGAGGGTTCTCTCGAGCACCTTAGGATTCTCTCCTTGCCTACCTGTGTCAGTTTTAGTACGGTTGCCAAATTAACTCGCTAACGAGATTATTTCTTGGAGGACACTCCAATTACTTCTAGGCCAAGAGCCAACGTACTCGCCTTCGATACCATATTGCTCCGGATTTGCCTGGAGCGATATCTCCAGCTTGAACAAACCATGTCTACTGGGTTTGCTAATCTTTGTGTCCACGTCATCCCAAGCTCAAACGTTAAAGTAGCAGCACAGGAATATTAACCTGTTGTCCATCGTCTACGCCTTTCGGCCTCGACTTAGGTGCCGGCTAACCCTGGGCGGATTTGCCTTCCCCAGGAAACCTTAGGCTTTCGGTGAATAAGATTCTCACTTACATTATCGCTACTTATACCGGCATTCTCACTTCTATTTCGTCCACCTCTCTTTAAAGTAAGGCTTCAACCTATCATAGAACGCTCCCCTACCACCTTAATACTAATATCAAGGTTCATAGTTTCGGTAATGAGCTTTAGTCCCGCTAATTTTCGGCACAAAAGTACTCGGCTAGTAAGCTATTACGCACTTTTTAAATGGTTGCTGCTTCTAAGCCAACATCCTAGCTGTCTTAGCACTTTCACTTCCTTTATCACTTAGCTCATTTTAGGGACCTTAACTAATGATCTGGGCTGTTTCCCTCTCGACTACGGAGCTTATCCCCCATAGTCTGACTCCTATGTCAAATGCAGTAGTATTCGGAGTTTGATTGTGTTCGGTAGCCTGGTGGGCCCCAAGACTCAGTCAGTAACTCTACCCCCACTACACGGTTACATAAGGCTAGCCCTAAAGCTATTTCGGGGAGAACCAGCTATCTCCGAGTTTGATTAGACTTTTACTCCTCCCCTCAGTTCATCGCATCACTTTTCAACGTAAATGCGTTCGGACCTCCATTCCGTTTTACCGGAACTTCATCCTGACCAAGGGTAGATCACTCGGTTTCGGGTCTGCTACTTGCTACATTTATTCGCGCAGTTAGCACTCGCTTTCGCTTTGGCTTCACCCATTAAAGGCTTAACCTGCAACAAACAGCAACTCGCCGGTTCATTATGCAAAAGGCACGCGGTTACACGAATTAAAAGAAATAAATTCAATTAATATTGTGCTCCCACCGCTTGTAAGTACACGGTTTCAGGTTCTATTTCACTCCCCTAAAAGGGGTTCTTTTCATCTTTCACTCACGCTACTTGTTCACTATCGGTCACCAAAAGTATTTAGCCTTAGGAGGTGGTCCTCCTTAATTCATACCGGTTTTCACGTGACCGGCATTACTCGGGATATTACGAAAAAAACTTATACTCTTTTCACCTACGGGACTATCACCCTTTATAGTTAAGCTTTCCTGCTTATTCGATTAAAAATACAAGCTTTTTCGGACAATCCTTATCTTGTCCATTGTAACTCCCTCGACCCTGACTATACAACACATAAGGGCTATCACATATAGCCAGTTTAGGCTCATTCCTTTTCGCTCGCCGCTACTGGGGAAATCGATTTTTCTTTCTTTTCCTGAAGGTACTTAGATGTTTCAGTTCCCTTCGTTACTCTCATTATCCTATTTATTCAGATAACAATGTCGCGGTATTAACCAAAAGAGGCACAAAGTGCCCCTTACGACAGGTTTCCCAATTCGGAATTCTCCGGATCAAAGCTTGTTTGGCAGCTCACCGAAGCATATCGCAGCCTTCCACGTCCTTCATCAGCTTTTGGTACCAAGACATCCACCATGCACCCTTAATAGCTTGATCACCCAAATTTTCAATTGTTTTACATCGCTTAAATTGCGTCTATTGCCAAAGAACAGTTACTACCTACTTACAACATTACAAAAGAATTTGTGGAGATGAGCGGGATCGAACCGCTAACCTCGGCCTTGCAAGGGCCGCGCTCTCCCAGTTGAGCTACACCCCCCCGTTAAATTCAAAACATAAATAATATAATTTAACATGAGGATGGTGGGCCTAAGTGGATTCGAACCACTGACCTTTCCCTTATCAGGGGAACGCTCTAAACCAACTGAGCTATAGGCCCAAGACCTCTTCCCAACATTAAAAGGAACTCGCAATATAGCTCGCCAGTTGGCTCAGCACCCTCCCAACAATTACAAAAAAAAAAAAACAAATAACAACATAAAAGACGCCGGATGTACCGACTTCAATTAACTCCCTAGAAAGGAGGTGATCCAGCCGCAGGTTCTCCTACGACTACCTTGTTACGACTTAGTCCTCCTCACAAAACACTCCTTCAACATTTTCCTCCAGGTAAACCCGGTTAGATATAATGTTTTCGGGTGCATCCTGCTTGGGTGGCTTGACGGGCGGTGTGTACAAGGCTCGGGAACATATTCACCGCGGCACTGCTGATCCGCGATTACTAGCGATTCCAACTTCATGGAGGCGAATTTCAGCCTCCAATCCGAACTGAGATCGGCTTTTTAGGATTCGCTTCACCTCTCGGCTTCGCTTCCGTTTGTACCGACCATTGTAGCACGTGTGCAGCCCGGGGCATAAGGGCCATGATGACTTGACGTCATCCCCACCTTCCTCCGTCTTGACGACGGCAGTCTTTCTAGAGTACCCGGCATAACCCGCTGGTAACTAAAAACAAGGGTTTCGCTCGTTAGGGGACTTAACCCAACGTCTCACGACACGAGCTGACGACAGCCATGCAACACCTGTGATAGCTACGGACTGGATACCGTTCGTTACCCTTTCGGGTTCCTACTTCTACCATGTCAAGCCCCGGTAAGGTTTTTCGCGTTGCATCGAATTAAGCCACATGCTCCACCGCTTGTGCGGGCCCCCGTCAATTCCTTTGAGTTTTAGCCTTGCGGCCGTACTCCCCAGGCGGGGCACTTAATGCGTTAGCTACGGCAGAGAGAACATCGGTAATTCCCTCTACTTAGTGCCCATCGTTTACGGCTAGGACTACCGGGGTATCTAATCCCGTTTGCTCCCCTAGCTTTCGCACACTGAGTGTCAGTAATAGGCCAGAGAATCGCTTTCGCCGCCGGCGTTCCTTCTGATATCTACGCATTTCACCGCTCCACCAGAAGTTCCATTCTCCCCTCCTATACTCAAGATTCGCAGTTTCAGATGCAATTCTTCCGTTGAACAGAAGGCTTTCACATCTGACTTACAAACCCACCTACGTGCTCTTTACGCCCAATAATTCCGAACAACGCTTGCCACCTCTGTATTACCGCGGCTGCTGGCACAGAGTTAGCCGTGGCTTCCTTTGGAGCCTTTGTCAAATAAATGCGGTATTATCACACTTACATTTCTTAACTCCTGACAGGGCTTTACAACCCGAGGGCCTTCCTCACCCACGCGGCGTCGCTTCGTCACCCTTTCGGGCATTGCGAAAGATTCTCGACTGCAGCCTTCCGTAGAAGTCTGGGCAGTGTCTCAGTCCCAGTGTGGCCGACCACCCTCTAAGGCCGGCTACCCGTCTGTGCCTTGGTAGGCCATTACCCCACCAACAAGCTGATAGGACATAAACCCCTCTCCAGGCGAAAGGTATTGCTACCCTCCCTTTGACAAAAGAAAATTATTTTCTTTTGTATTATTAAGTATTAGCTTCGTTTTCACAAAGTTGTCCTTATCCTAGAGGTAGGTAATCTATGCATTACTCACCCTTGCGCCACTCGGCTTATACCCCGAAAGGTATATCCTCGTTCGACTTGCATGCCTAATCCACGCCGCCAGCGTTCGTTCTGAGCCAAGATCAAACCCTTCATAAATTTAATAATGAACTCATTTTAATTCTTTTAACCATTCGTAACTTTTCTTGTACCGACATAACGGCAACAAGCAAAGCAACTTATAGGCTATACACCCAACGCTTTTATGTTGTCAATTTTCAATGAACAGAAAGAGTCATTATAGACTAAAATAGAAAACTGTCAATAGAAAATAAAAAATTCAAAAAATTTTTTTTTTAAATAACCTTTTGTAAGTACAGTCCACAAAAGACTATAAGCTCTATTTTATCAACTATCTTGCATAATAAAACCAATTATTTTTACCTATTTTAAAAAAAAATCACCAATTATTGATATTATTAGGAAAAATGGACCTTTATAAGTCTTCTAAAATCAAAACAATCGTCGAATTTTAACCAGTATCCAGGCTAGAATTCGACAATCCACCACCTATTCATCCAACAAAACATCCATTAACCAAAATTAGATAAAAAAACACTTGACTTCTTGTGCAAATCTTGTATATTGCTACTAAAAATCTACAACATATTGTAGGAGGTAGCCAAATGCGTTTAGTATTACAGGAAGTTAGACATATCGGAATCCATTTCAGCCTGATTGCACTGTTAACAATGGTGTATTTCTTACTTGTAAGGATAGTTACATAAAGTGGATGACAACTTAAGGCGTTTAATGGCACAAATTGAGGCCGAACAAGGCCTGCGGCACTTAAGTGAAATCCTTCCGCAGTGTAAGGATCTGCAAAAAGTACTGGCAATGCTTATGCATAATTTCTATACCTCTCTTTGCGAAGAAGGCTTTACGAAACCTGAGGCGCTAGAGATAATTAAAGCGCATGGTACCGGCCTAAACAACAACTTGAGTGACGAATTTTAACTTAAAAGTAGCGTTGCATCAGTTAAAATATTTAAGTTGTCAGTTAATATTTACCCGCCCTCAAACTCTTGTCAGTTTTTTCCGCACCCGGAAGCAGAAAACCCACATTTTCACGCAAACCTTTTAATGGTAAAAGGCAATTTTTTTGTATAAAGTAATGAACTAATTGGACACCGAAGTTGTTTTAATTATCAAAATATGATATCAACTCAAAAATACAATTGTAAGCTAGCTATTCTATTAACGCTGATACTGGTTCCAGCAATAAATATAATCACAAACACAAATTATGCTGCAAACACTGATATGAAGAAAATTTTTTGTTTAATCCCGATAGGGCATATTGATAACGAAATCCTGCAGCACACACAATTGGAACTTGAAAAAAAATTTAATGTTGTAGTAGAAATTGGTAAACAATTAGAAGAACCTACCTATGCGTACCACAAATACAAAAAGCAGTATAATTCAACAAAGATTCTGAAAAAAATACACAATTTAAAGCTAACCGGATATGACAGAATACTTGGATTAGTCGACGTTGATTTGTATGTACCCGAACGTACATTTGTTTTCGGAGGAGCAGACGTAAAAAAGAAGGTATCCGTTATTTCTTTAACTAGGCTCCGTCAGGAATTCTACAATCTGCAAGAGGATTCTGCACTATTTAAATACAGAACAATTATTGAAGCCGTTCATGAGCTTGGACACACATATGGACTCTACCACTGCAAAGATGACAAGTGCGTCATGTTTTTATCAAACACTATCAGTGATACAGACCAAAAAGGAGCAGATCTCTGCAGTAAATGTGAAAAAATCCTAGAAGGGAAAAAAGGCGTTTTAAAATAAGAACAAATGGCTTCATCAAAAAAAACAAAAAAAAAGACTAAAGAATCTCCGAAGGTAACAGCCCAGGATCTCGCCAAAAAACAGAGAGAAATTTCAGTCAGTGAGTTCTTCACAAAAAACAGACACCTGCTTGGATTTGACAATCCCAGAAAAGCCCTGCTTACAACAATCAAGGAAGGAATTGACAACTCTCTGGATGCATGCGAAGAAGCAAAAATCCTTCCTGACATAAAAGTATGCATTAGCCACGTAAAAAAATCAGATGACAGGTTTATCGTTACCATTGAAGATAATGGTCCCGGAATTTTAAAATCTCACATTCCAAAAATTTTTGGTAAATTACTATATGGTTCAAAATTTCATACACTTAAAATGTCCAGGGGGCAGCAGGGCATAGGTATTTCAGCAGCAGGCATGTATGGCCAACTGACAACCGGCAAACCGATACTGATAACTTCAAAAACTTCATCAAAGAAACCTGCACACCATTACAGCCTTGTCGTTGACACACAGAAGAATGAACCTCGAATTGTAAAGGATGAGGTCATTGATTACGACGTCAAACGAGGTACAAAGGTAGTTATTGAGTTAGAGGCACGTTATCAGAAAGGCCGGCAATCTGTTGACGGATACATTGAACAAACTTCTATTGCCAACCCACATGCCGACATCACATACATCAACCCTGAAAACAAGGAGATAAGATATCCCAGAGCGTCAAAGGAATTGCCTATAGAACCAAAAGAGATAAAACCACACCCTTATGGTGTTGAACTGGGAATATTAATAAAGATGCTACATGACACAAAGTCAAAAAACCTACGGTCATTTCTTACCAATGACTTCTCCAGGGTAAGCACAAGGGTAGCAAATGAGATTTGTGAAAGAGCCGGCTTATATGAAAAGGCCCGACCTTCCAGAATCGCAGTCCAGGAGGCTGACGCACTTTTCAAGACCATCAAGTTAACGAAGATCATGAATCCCCCTACAGACTGCATCTCTCCCATTGGAGAAGAAGCCATAATCAAGGGCCTGAAAAAACAGATTAATGCAGACTTTTTTACATCAAATACACGGCCACCATCAGTATACAGGGGCAACCCTTTCCAGATTGAAGTCGGTCTGGCATACGGGGGTGATTTACCGGAAGACGGCTTGATCAGATTGCTGAGGTTTGCCAATAGAGTTCCATTGCTGTATCAACAATCTGCATGTATCGTTACTGAATCGGCAATAAATACATCATGGAGAAATTACGGGCTTGCACAATCTACCGGTGCACTCCCTTCCGGCCCTATACTTCTTATGGTACACCTCGCATCTGTCTGGGTACCTTTTACATCAGAAAGTAAAGAGGCAATTGCACATTACCCTGAGATTGAGAAAGAGATAAAACTGGCCCTGCAGGAGTGCGGACGCCACTTATCTACGTTTATCAAAAGAAAAAAGAGGGCGGCTGAAGAATTCAAGAAGAAATCGTATATCAAGAAATACATTCCTCATATAGGAATAGCATTAAAGGAAATATTAGGTTTAAACGACAAGCAGGAACAAAAAGTAGTTAACAACCTGACAGATATCCTCGAAAGGAGTAGATCATGACAAAAACACTAAAGAAAATAGAAGAATCTGCTTCCACCATTCATAACAAAATCACTAAGAAGAAAAAACCAAGTATGGATTTCCCTATTCGCGCTCTGAGCAATGTAAAATACATTCCAAAGAGAGGTTTTCTGGAACTAATCGGACAGAAAAAATCACGCACCTTAACAGTGAATACCGTAAAGACGTTTGCCCAGACGCTGAGAGTGATGTCCTTATCGAAAGAACTCATTGAAAAAGATGATATAGCCACAAAGAGAGAAGCCTACTATGTATCAAAGAACTGGGATGAAGCGCGTTTTGAGGAACAACCAGAATCAGATACCGTAATTGATGATGTTGAGGCAATGTTTGAAGTCAATAGAGAACAGTTGGGTTTTATCCCGGAAGAGAAGGGAGGAGATGTCGCAGGAAAACTGGTTGTGATAGATAAGGACCAGGAGAGCGGCAAGCAGCTTAAAATCGACTGCACTAAATTCGGTTCAGGCGCATACTCAATTCCCATTTCAACGGAACATCTGAAATTCGAAACCAATGCGAAGTTTGTACTGGTGATAGAAACGGCCGGGATGTTCCAGCGGCTTGTGAAGCACAACTACTGGAAGAAGGCAAACTGCATATTGATCTCCATGGGCGGTGTTCCAACCAGGGCATGCAGAAGATTCATCAGGCGTTTATCAGAAGGAAAAAAGATCCCGGTTTATGTATTTGTTGACGGTGACCCTTATGGTATCAGCAATATATACAGAACCCTTAAGGTTGGATCAGGAAATGCTGCACACATTAACCAGTACTTCTGCGTACCAAACGCACGATACCTTGGCATAACCCCACAGGACATCATCGATTATAAACTCCCCACCCATCCGTTAAAAGAGGTAGACATTAAGAGAGCAAAAGATGCCCTGAAAAATGACCCGTTTATAAAAGAGTATAAGGAGTGGCAGAAGGCAATTAACCAGATGCTGAAAATGGGTGTCAGGGCAGAACAGCAGGCACTCGCAAAGCATGGACTGAATTACGTAATCGAAAAGTACCTTCCTCAAAAGCTGAAGAAGGCTGACAGTTTTCTTCCTTAGCAGGGAAAACTTTGAACTCTGAAATTATTACTAGAAATCACACATAGACCTCATGGCAGGCTATCTGGTACCCTCCCAGAACCTTTCTCAGATCCGGAACCTCTTTCCGGCACCTTTCTGTCATAATTGGACAGCGGGTATGGAAGCAGCAGCCCGGTGGAGGAGACGAGGGAGAAGGGATATCACCCTGGAGCAATTCCCTCTCCTTACGTTTACCCGGTGTAATTTCGGGAATGGCAGAGAACAACGCTTTGGTATACGGATGTTTGGGTGCTGAGAAAAGAGTGTCCCTGTCTGTCAACTCCATAATCTTGCCCAGATACATTACAGCGATCTTATCCGCAATATGCTCTACTACTGAAAGGTTGTGTGCAATGAAGAGATAGCTCAGATCAAACTCTTTCTTCAGATCAGAAAGCAGATTCAACACCTGGGCCTGAACAGAAACATCTAAAGCAGATACCGCTTCGTCACAAACAATAAAATCCGGTTTAAGGGCTAAGGCACGGGCAATTCCTATTCGCTGGCGCTGTCCACCGGAGAATTCGTGGGGATGCCGTTTAGCGTAATCGGCAGACAACCCAACTTTCTCTAATAATTCAGCACTCTTCTCACGCCTCTGGGCAGTCGTCCCGACACGATGAATTGTTAATCCTTCAGAGATTAATTGCCCCACTGTCATGCGAGGATTTAAAGAAGAAAAGGGATCCTGAAAAATAATCTGCATTTTCTTACGCAAATTAAAAAGAGATGCTCTGTCCGCACCCAGAACATCCGTACCATTAAAATGGACACTACCCGCTGTAGCGGGAATTAAGCGTAAAATGGTACGGCCAATTGTCGTCTTACCGCAGCCTGATTCACCTACCAATGCCAACACTTCTCCCTTGCGAATATCAAAGCTCACTCCATCAACAGCTTTTACATGGATGGCCGTTTTAGAGAAAAACCCTTTCTTGGCAGTGAAGTATGTTTTGAGTCCTCTTACTTCCAGAAGATTCATTTCCCCTCCTCATATAAAAAGCAGGAAACATAATGATCTACACTAACACCAGTCATTCCGGGGTCTTTCTGTCTACAAACAACCATAACATGAGGGCAACGGTCAGCAAAGTGACAGCCCTTTGGGTAATTCTGAGGTTTTGGTACCTGGCCTGAAATCTCATTTAACCTGTCTACCCGATTACCCAATTGCGGAATGGCCTTAATGAGACCCTGCGTATAAGGATGTTTAGGGTTTTTGAATACTTCAATTACTCCGGCTCTTTCTACCACCTTAGAAGCATACATCACCAGAACCTCGTCAGCCACTTCTGCCACCACAGCCAGATCATGCGTAATCAGCAAAATGGACATTCCTTCGGTTTCCTGAAGATGCTGCAGAAGATCAAGTATCTGTGCCTGAATGGTTACATCAAGTGCCGTAGTCGGCTCATCCGCAATCAAAACGTCAGGATTGCAACTCAGAGCCATCGCTATCATAACACGCTGCTTCATACCACCCGACATCTGGTGAGGATACTCATCAATTCGTTTTTCAGCATCAGGAATACCAACTTTCGTAAGCATTTTGACCGCTCGCTTCCTGGCCTCTTTTGGCTTAACCTTTTGATGAAGGACGATAGCTTCCACGATCTGATTGCCGATCGTATAAACAGGGTTGAGTGACGTCATCGGCTCCTGAAAAATCATGGCAATTTCGTTGCCGCGTATATCGCGCATCTCGTTTTCTGTCAGCTTGACGAGATTTTTCCCCTTATATAGAACATCTCCACTTTCAACTTTTCCCGGTGGCATAGAGATCAGTCGCATGACCGTGTATGCAGTCACGGATTTGCCACAACCGGATTCACCTACCACACAAAGTGTCTTTCCCTTCTTAAGAGCAAAATCAACTCCGTCAACAGCCGGTATCACCCCTTCATCTGTATGAAAGTGGGTCTTTAAATTTTTAACTTCAAGAACTGTGTCGTTCATTTCTGCCCCCTCATTTTAGGGTCCAGGGCATCTCTGAGCGTATCTCCAAACAGGTTCACCGGAAGTACCAGCGCCATCATAAAAATAAATGCCCCTAACAGGTTCCACCAGACTATCGGTTCTCTGGCAAGTTCCAGGTTTGCCTGGTTTATCATATTACCCCAGCTGTAAGTACTTTGCCCCACCCCGATCTTCAAATAACTTAAGACCGCCTCAGCCAACACTAAATGACTGAAACCCAGGACACTTGTTATCAGTACGAGATGAAAGATATTAGGTACAATGTGTCTAAAAAGTATTCGAATGTTACTCGACCCCAACGCAATAGCTCCTTGAACATAATCCAGCTCCCTGGTCTTCAAAGTCTCACCCCTTAGAAGCCGGCAGAGGGAAGTCCAGCCTGTTATTCCCATGATCAAACAAAGGTTGAAAATACTTGCACCCTGTATCAATATGTATGCAGCAGCAATCAATACAAAAGGAATAGACCCGATTGTTGAATAGACAAACTGTACAGACACATCCGGCCACCTACCATAATAACCTGCGATAACTCCCAGAACTAAAGCGATTGGGATTGAGATCATTGTCGTAAATCCTCCAATAATCAAAGCTGTCCTGATCCCTTTAAGGCAGATATACAATACGTCTCTGCCGACAACGTCAGTTCCCAATAGATGCCTCCCCGGATAGTTAAGTTTCTCCTGATGCCAGACACTCTCCCCTCTTTCATTTTGCACCAGATCTTTGGTAAATTGGCGGGTCGACATTGGCGCAGAATAGGTCTTTTCATTATTAGTGCGAATGCCGGTACAGACACGGTCCAATATTGAAAGAGCACTATTTTGATATATTATTTGACCTCTTGAATCCATAGAGACATTCCCTGTATCGTCAAGAAGTGGGTCACGCCACTTAAAACTGTCCGCAATACCAACCAATACAAAAAAGCAGAGTATAATAAAAGATATTACTGCCAGCTTCCTTCTAAATATGTAACGCCATATGTCCCTGCCTCTCTCATCCTTCAATGAGTTATAAACAAAATAGATGATTGCCAAAGAGACAACGGCAGCAACCGAATTTTGCAGAGGGTAATTATATTGAATTGATTCTGACCATGTTTTAGCTGTTAATAGAAACATATTACCTAAAAGTTATAAGTTAAAAGTACCTAAAATGCCTAAAGTTCAAATATACTTTGTCCGATCCCCGTTCGCCTATTACTTAAACCTTATCCTGGGATCCACCAGGGTATAGCTGATGTCCGTTAAAATTAAACCTGCTATATAGAGAAGAGATCCCAGAAAGACCATCGATCTGACAATCGCAAAATCCTGCGCGTCTATAGCCTCAATAGTGAAATTTCCCAATCCCGGAATCCCAAAGAAAATTTCCAGAAGGAAAGAGCCCATAAACAGGAAAGGAATACTCATAACAATATTTGTCAGGAGCGGTATCATGGCATTTTTCAAACAGTGTTTGAAAAGTATCATTCTCTCTGATAGCCCTTTTGATCGAGCAGTCCTGATATAGTCTTTGTTAATCTCTTCCAGAAAAATCGTTCGATAAAACCGCACACTCGCCCCAATACCCGAGATAACCCCGACTACTACCGGCAGGAAAACAAATTTCCAGGAATAGATACCTGATTCATATCCGGATATCGGAAACAACTTCAATAATTTTCCAAAGATAAACTGGCCTCCAATAATATAAAAAAGCATAGAGACAGACATCATAAAGACACAGAGAACCAGAGCCCACAGATCGACGTATGTTGCCCGGTAAAAAGCAACGATCAACGCTGTACTGATGCATACGATTAAACTCAAGAATAACATCGGAACAGTTATTGTCAGTGAAGGAACCATTCTGTGCCTGATCTCTTTACCTATATCGAGATTATTCCTGTCTGATTTACCAAAATCAAATTTCAAAAGTCTCGCAGATTTCTGAACAAAAATTGTCTGTGTTATCTTTGAGAATCCCGGCTCTTCAGAGTTGAAAATACGGGGCAGATGGTAGCTGTGATCTCTTTTCCACTTCTGAATAGCCTCCGGAGTCACATTTTTATCTCCAAGAATTTTCTTTGCCATCATATCAGGTGGATTGAGAACAAAAAACAGGAAGAACGTCAACAGATTTACCAGGAGGATAACCGGCAGAAAATAGAGAACACGCCTGAATGTAAAGGTGAATATATTCATGCCGTAGCCTTTCCGCGGCGGCGAATGGTATTAATAGCCGGCACTGTGCCTAATCCTAATAGAACCACAACTAAAACAACAGGCCAGAACCTTGGCTGGTTCCACTCCTCCCGTCTTTTCTCGCGCACGACATGATCAATTCTTTTAAACTTCATGGCACCTCTGTACATTGCGTTTGGCTTTGCATTTGAATACCATTCATGAAACAGCCCGTACGCAACAGGATTAAGCCCACCCGCCCAGGGGCTGTCCCTGTGCAGAATCTCTTTCATCTCTCTGATAATCTCCAGCCGTTCAGGCCCACTAGGCATAGTCTCCATTTTTTTGAAAAGTTTATTGAATTCCGGGTTGTCATAGTTAGAGGTGTTCTCACCCTTATATTTTTCTCTGGAATTAGGTCCGTATAGAAGAAACAGAAAGTTTTCCGGATCTGGATAATCTGCGTTCCATCCCCACATGGTAAACTGATAATTCCCCTGGTCTATTTTTTCACGATAACGGTTATAGTCAGAAGTCTCATTTTTCATAATAACACCGAGCTTTTTAAACTGCTTTTCAAACCAGATAATGCGCGGCCCAAGCGCAGGTGAATACCATGAATTCACAAAGGTAATCTCTAAAGGATGACCATCCTTATCTTTTCCATTAGGATATCCTGCTTCAGCTAACAGTTTCCTGGCTTCCTCCACACTTCTGCGTTTTGTCTTTTGAGATTTTTCATCCCAATAATAAGCCACCGGATTCATACCTGCTTTCCCCTTTTCATAACCGAATATACCCGGAGGAAGAGGACTATGCGATGAAGTACCCCTGCCATTAGCAAAGATTTGAATATACTCTTCCATATCAATTGCAATCGAAAAAGCCTGTCTCAACTTTCTTTTCTCTTCACTATATCCACCGACAACAGGATCATTCATATTAAATGCAATATACATGGTTGATGGACTGACACTTGTGAGAAGGCTGATATTACGTTTCTGTAAAAACTCCGATGCCTCGACGTTCCCATGAGTCGATATCTGTATCGCCTGTCCAAAGCTGTCCTTTGAAATTCCTGAGGTATCGTAATACCCCTGAAGGAATTTGTTCCACAACGGAATCGATTCCTTCTCTTTCCTGAAAATAATTCTCTTCAAAAAAGGAAGCTTTTTACCTGCATCTCGTAGAAGGCCTTTCTCCTCATCTCCTTTTTCTCCTGTTGAAGGGTAGTATTCATCATGGAAGTTTTCATTAGCCACAAAAACGTATTCCAGGTTAGGATCGTACTTCTCAATCCGATAAGGCCCTGTCCCCAGAGGATATCGATCTATTGTAATCCCCCTTTCAAGGAGGATCCCCTGCTCAAAGAAATCTATGGCTTCCTGAGGCATAGGTGAAAAAAATGGCATTGCCAGCCAGTATAGGATCTGTGGATATGGTCTCTTTAAAGTGATTTGATACATATAATCGTCTATCAATTTAACTCCGGGAAAGGGATGTGCATTTAAATCCAGATGAATGGGATTCACTCTTTCGTCCTGTTCCCGGTTATAGGAGGCCCCCTGTTCCGTACGTCTCCGCTTCCTCTCTACTTCCAGATCTTCAGCCAGCGCGTTTGCAAATTCCCCGAGTCCATCAATGTACTTGGACATAATAGGAAGAATTGGACATGGTAGCCTAGGATCAGCCAGCCGTTTTATCTGATTGGCATAATCTATTGCTTTCAGTTCCCGGGTAGCAGCTTCAGGAAAATCTGTAATTTGATCAACTACCTCTAATATCTCTTCAGGCCATTCTGTTTTCACAAAACAGGGATGGTTCTGATATTGAATACCCTTTTTAATCTCTATTGTATAGACAACTTTCTCAACCTGCTCCATATCAACATCATCAGACAATTTATTCCCTTTGGCATCATAATACTCAGCAGGTGGAATTTTTGTTGCTGTTAACGGTTCCAGTTCATAAGGCCGTTTCAGGAAGTGATACTGAAAAGGAGATTCGTAAACCAATTCCAGAAATGCATACTCGTCCGAAGAATAAGAGATTGCAGGATCCATATGTTTGGGAGGTTCAGTATAAACAGAATAAAAAATCTGCTGTGCCCTCTCCGATTTTGGATATGGGTGATTGGGAGTGCAGGAAGCCTGTCCCAATAGCGCCACCAGCAGGCAAAATATCAAACAATGTCTCAATACATTCTTTAAACCTGAACAAGCCGTCTCTTTTTTCATAATTTTTAACATCTCAGAAATCCTGCAACCTATTTATACTTAAGGGTTAATTCTGAGGCTGATTTCTATAACCGACAAAAGGAATACTGTCTAAATGTGGGTGCCAGCAAAAAAAATGCTGAAACAGTGAAATGTTTTCTTCACAAGTAGACTATCATTTGTCAACCTGTTTTTCAAAGTAAAATTTTCAATACTACCTGTATACTTTTCATTTGAAAGACACGAAGATCACAAAGGAAAACTTAAATGAATCTGCCTGAGACAATAACAATCAAATATACTTCAATTTTATTGTTCCTTTATCTCAAAAAGAGTTGCAATTTATACCATGAATTGTTATTTGTTGAATTCAGGAGCCAACTAAACCCCTGTGTTTTTATAAGGAGAGAAAGAGATGACAAGATATGTTTGTAATATATGCAGTTATGTATATGATCCTGAGCAAGGTGTTCCGGATGCAGGAATAGAACCAGGAATAAAGTTTGAGGATTTACCTGATGACTGGGTATGTCCGGAATGCGGTGCAATTAAAGAACAATTTGAGAAAGAAGAATAATCATAGGAGGTTAATAAGTAAAGAATGTTTTCTTTTTAACAGATCAGACTTGACCCTAGAAACTTCTTAAATGTATTTTGAATAGGGACTGTTAGGCCATTAAGTAGTATAATATAGTTGTTCGGGGAGAAATTAACAAAAATCTAATTCTAACTTTTTTACATAAGGGGGAATAAAATGAAGGATTTAGACATGGAAAAACTTGAATTTCTTATCGATGAATACTATATACCCGAAGTGGTCGCAAGTCTTAGCAGTATCTGTCGTTTGAAGGCTGACGATATAAGAGGGGCAGATAAAGAGGTTGCTAAAAAGTTTGAAACGTATTCAGATATTCTGAATGACACACGTGCTAAAATAGACGCTGTTTCTTAGAGGCTGATTGTGCTACACACAAAAGATGCAACTCTACCATTCGACGTTGGGAGCATCTCCCCAGAGAAGCTCTAGGTCGTAGTAGTTCCGTATCTCTTTATCAAAGATGTGAACTATTAAATCGCCGTAGTCGATAAGGACCCATTTTGCTTCACGGTACCCTTCCATTCCAAATTTTGTGACTGAAAGTTTCTTCAGCTGTTTTTCTATTTCATCGGCGATGGCGTGAAGCTGACGTTCATTAATTGCCGAACAAATTACGAAATAGTCCGTTATAGATGAAATCTTTTCAACGTCTAGTATAATAATATCCTGTGCTTTTTTCTCATCAGCAATTTTTGCACACGCGATTGCAATTTCTTTTGAATCCAACGTAAAAAACCTCCTAAAACAGTGTGGTAAAGTCGGACCCGTCCGAACGGTTTCTTCCGGGCAAACAAGCGACCAAGTTTGAAGTGCCTATAGTGTGAAGTGAGCTAAAGTGATTAAAGTTAAAATGCAGAAAACAATTTTACCGCAATGACCTGTCCGTACAAACAGTTCTGCACGGACAGGTATAAAGCCAAACATCTATTTTGTCACTAAATGTAACAGTTCTCCGATCTTTGGTGAAAACTTTACGATAAGCCCTGCAAAAACAACTGAAACAATCGACATTAACTTGATAAGAATGTTCAGCGACGGTCCGGATGTATCCTTAAACGGATCACCAACGGTATCGCCAACAACAGCCGCTTTATGTGCGTCTGACCCCTTACCTCCGTGTTGCCCTGTTTCAATATATTTTTTTGCGTTGTCCCAGGCTCCACCGGCATTTGCCATGAAGATAGCCAGGAGAAATCCTGTCGACAATCCGCCTGCAAGAAGTCCCATACTTCCGGGAACACCTAAAATCAGTCCTACAATTATAGGAATAAATATTGCCAGCAGGGACGGAAGTATCATTTCCTTCTGAGCTCCCTTTGTACTTATAGCAACACATGATGCGTAGTCCGGTTGACCGGTACCATCCATTATTCCAGTTATCTCCTTGAACTGTCTCCTTACCTCAGCTACCATCTGCGCAGCAGCCCTTCCAACCGCCTTCATAGTCAAAGCGCAGAAGACAAATGATACCATTGAACCGAGGAAAAACCCTACAAGAACCTTAGGGTTCATTAGTGTAATCTTGTAATAACTCATCAGATCAGCTATCTGCAACGATGCCGTATCTACCATACGACCGGCAACTTCCACAGCATGGATACCGGTCCTTTCCAGACCTATCTTAACCTCTTCAACATATACTGCAAGTAAAGCCATAGCCGTTAAAGCTGCTGATCCGATTGCAAAACCTTTACCTGTAGCAGCTGTTGTGTTTCCAAGAGAGTCAAGGGCATCGGTTCTTTCCCTGACTATTGGTTCCTGCTCGCTCATCTCGGCATTACCACCGGCATTATCAGCAATCGGACCATATGCATCGGTGGCCAACGTTATTCCGAGCGTTGACAACATACCAACTGCGGCAATTGCAATTCCATAGAGCCCCATAGAAGTATTTGAAAATCCACCGGCAAACATAAAGCTCAAAATGATAGCAACGGCGATGGTAGTTACGGGGATGATGGTTGACAACATACCTGTAGCGACACCATCTATAATCAGTGTAGCAGAGCCTGTTTTCGCCTGGTCGGCAATACCTTTTGTCGGGCCATGATCAGCTGATGTAAAGTATTCCGTTCCTTTGCCTATCAAAATACCGGCAATCAAACCTGTAACTATTGAACCCCAAATCCCAAAATGACCGGGAAGAAGATATTTGATGATTACCGCAGAAGCTATCACAATCATAATCGAACTCAAGTTTACACCCTTTGACAGAGACTTAAGAAGTTCCTTCTGGGTTGCACCTTCCTTTGTCTTAATAACCCTGATACCAAAGATAGACAGAATAACTCCAATACCCGCAATACACATAGGCAATATAAGTCCTGCAACACCAAGGCCACACGCAACTCCCAGTGCCGCACTTGCAAGTATTGATGCATAATAAGATTCATATAGATCAGCTCCCATCCCGGCTACATCACCAACGTTGTCACCAACATTATCGGCAATAGTTGCAGGATTTCGAGGATCATCTTCTGGAATACCGGCTTCAACCTTTCCTACCAGGTCAGCACCAACATCAGCTGCCTTTGTGAAGATACCTCCTCCGACCCTCGCGAAGAGCGCCTGAAAGCTTGCCCCCATACCGAAACATGGAAGTATTACGGCTATTTCAGTAAGGGAAACATCTGTAAATTTCCTGAGGAAAAAGAACCAGACAGATACATCCAAAAGGCCCAGTCCAACAACAATAAGGCCCATTACCGCACCACTTCTGAAAGCTATTTTCAATCCCTGGTCGAGTGACTTCTTTGCCCCTTCAGTAGTCCTCGCACTCGCATTAGTTGCCATCTTCATTCCCAGGTATCCTGCAAGTCCTGATAGAAATCCGCTGGTAAGAAAGGCAAATGGCACGAAGCCTGATTGTATCTTTAATCCAAAAGATAGTATTGCGAGAGCAATAAACACAAATATGAAAAATACGGCGACAACTTTGTATTGCTGTTTTAGATATGCGTAAGCACCCTCACGAACATGGCCCGCGATTTCTACCATCTTTTTATCACCCTCAGGATAGCCCATCACCTCTTTATAGAATTTACGAACAAAGAACAGCGCACAAACCGCACCAAGCGGAGCTAGCCACCAGAGCCTTGGTATTGATTTGTCATGATAGGAAGCTGCCCTCTCAGCTTTTTTTGCCGCTACTGAATCAGCACTGGTTTTTTCAAGCTGGGCTTTGTCTGCATGACCACTTGGCGATGCATATATTGCCCCCTGCGACACAAACATTGTAATAATTAATAATAAGATTACCTTACCCAGTAACCTATGCCGGAAAAATTCTTTTACCATTTAACTCACCTTTCTAAACTTTTTGTTCAAGTTCTAACATCTTCTCACTAATCTTCTCTAAAAAAATCCTGGCAATTCCACCAGGATCGTCAGGATGCCTTTCCAAATAAGCATTCCATTCTTTAAGCGACTCGGCTGCATATGCAAAAGCTTCTTGCTGTTTACCATCTTTTTCGGCCTGCAGAGATGCATGCCACAAAATATGACACACCGTTCGTTCAATTACAATTCTTTTACGAAGCAATGAATTATAATTTAAAGACTTTTTAACCCAATAAAGCGACTGCTGAAAACTATCCTCACCTCTCTCCTCTTTAAGATGTTCTCTATAGTAATCTGCATATTTAAATCTTTCTGAATTGAATTTGTGAAAGTATATATAACCAATCTCAAAGAGTAAATCTCCATTTGAAGGATTTCTTAAAGCACCCTTTTCCGCAAAGTCCAATCCGGCCTTTATCCATCTCCACTTATTTTCAGGAGATTCCCACTCAAAAGCGATATTGTAGCACATATTCCACGCCTGGAATATCCATACAGCTGCAAAATGCGGCTGTAATTTTGCAATTAAATTATTTATTGCAAGCAGCTCGTAAAACTTTTTTTCTTCGTGCCTGGCAATACCCCGAATCCACAACAGATCAACCAGAACACCCCTGAAACTGCCAAGCAGTGCTATTGGTATAGCTTCCAGCGGATCAAGGTCCGTATAGCTTGTATCAGCCCCCCTCCTCAAATGGTCAATTTTGTATTGTAAAGCTAACAGTCCTGAAAGTACAAATATTATTAATAACGGTATTATCGTTAATTTTGGCAATGAGTACTTTTTCATACCAAATATGCTAAGCTATCTCTTTTCTCTTAAACACTATAAACGAAATGGGCAAGCAAACAAGAGTATATAAAACTGCATAACCAAAACCCATAAATATTTTTTTACATGGAATATTTATACCATCAATAAAATATTTTCCAACACTGAAATATTTGAAATCAGGCAATATATAACTTAATAATAGTATAGGTTTCTTTATTATATGATTAAGGTATATTAAGAATACATTTGATTTCTGCATAACTTCGGATATTCCGTGTTCATGTTGACGTGTTTCAAAAACATTAATTACTGTTGATAAATCACGCATAAAGTCGGTTATATTACCACAAAAGAAAACAAATAGACAGAAGAGAATATTAACAGGGAGAGAAAGAAAAGTAGATCCTAGTACCGCAATTATCACCATTAAAAGGAATTGAGTGGAAATCACAATTAATCCTTTCAGGTAATTACATTCAAAACTTTTTTCTCCGCGAAAAACCCTTAAACTATCCGCACGCATACCTAAAAAATCACCAGAATTCTTTGCAGAAACGACTATTGTCAGCTCATTACTTCCATCCAGAGATCTACCATTTAATCTCAATAAGAGAGGCTTATTCCGCGATACTTTCATTGATTCGGCTAAAACCCTGCCCGAGTACGGATTAACAACCTTTATTTTTACCGGAATTTCCCTGGCTGACCTCTTTTTACCTTCTACAAGGAAGTCTGCTTTAATCTCCAAATCATCATTTTTGTTCGTAGACGATAACCCCTTAAATTGCCATACTGAAGATCCTTTTCCACCACCTTCTATCCAGGAAACATTTCCAATCTTTCTTGCCGAATCCCCGCTTATTTGCAAATTAACAGGATCAAATACCTCCCTGATCAAAAGCCCACGACTATCTTGGCTGCTTTGTTTTGAGGCCGTATATCTGATCAACGTATAGCCTACACTACCCATTATGAGCAGTAGTACGCCAATTATGTATAAAAAACCAATAATTTTTCCAAAAAGAATATTGGTTCGACGAACAGGCTTAGCGGTTACCGTACAAAGAACCTTATTCTCTATATCTGCTGGAATAGATGATGCTGAGAGCAGTATCGCAGCCAGTGTACCAAAGAAGGCAATAGAACGAAAACACATAGACTCAACGATCTTTATTTTCTCGCTTCCATCACCAACAACAGGCACGAATACAGAGCAGCAGATCGTAATTACTCCAAGTGCAACAAAAACAGATAATATCTTGGTTCTAACGGTTTCCTTAAACGTCTGGTTTGCTATTACTAATATTTGCTGCATAGATTTCTGCTATTTCCAAATATCAAACAGAACTACTCCAAACACCCTCTCTACGTTTCTGTACGATTTCCAGGAATAAGTCTTCAAGTGTTCCGAAAGAATTTCTGGTTGAGACAACTTCACCCCGTTTTTCCTGTATAAACATCTCAACCTCCCTTATTGTATCTTCTGAGAGATTCCGAATCAGCAATTCAACAGTATCTTTACTGGAAAGCAACTCGCCAATTACACCAGATATCTGGAGTTTACCTTTATCAAGTATTGCAACCCTATCACAAATATCCTGTACATCAGACAAGAGATGTGAACACAAAAGAACGGTTTTCCCCTGGGCTTTTAACTCAACAATTAAGTCCTTTGTTTCCCTGGTACCAATAGGGTCAAGCCCGCTGGTAGGTTCATCAAAAATAATTAAGTCAGGATCATTTATCAGTGCTTGTGCAATACCAATTCTCCGCAACATTCCTTTTGAATATTGCCGAAGAGGCCTTTTTCTTGCAAATTCCAACCCTACGCGCTCTAAAAGCCTATTTGTCCTTAATTTTCTCTCTTTTCCCGGTATTTTAAATAATTGACCATAAAAGTCCAGAGTTTCATCCGCATTGAGAAACCGGTAAAAACAGGACTCTTCCGGCAGAAAACCGATCCTGTTCTTTACAGCCACATCATCTGTTGCTTTTCCTAAAACATATGCCCTGCCTTCTGTTGGAAAAATCAATCCTAAAAGAAGTTTTAAAGTAGTTGTCTTTCCGGAGCCGTTAGGTCCGAGCAGACCAAAGATTTCACCTTTTCGAATGGTTATATTTAATTTATTAAGAGCTAATATCTTTCTACGCCCCCAAAAGCTTCTATAGGCCTTTGTCAAATCCTCCGTTTTTATGGCAATATCGTCACTCAATTTTCAAGCCCTTCCGAATAATAAAACAGTTGTCCATAGCAAATAATATTATTGATGGAGAACTCCCTCATTTTTTCGCTAAGTCACCAAAAGTACACAATTTAGCATGAAAGTCAAGCGAAATTCCACCGTACAACTGAGAGCTTCAGACGTGTTAACGCAGAATTAAGATAGCAATCATAAGCACTTGCTATTTAGGCGCTTAAGCACTAATAGCAAATACATAGTAAGTATTTGTCAGAAGCTGAAAAATGGGAACTATATTAGTCGGTTTATTGTATATATAAACAAGGAGGTGTTAAACAATGGGAAACGTTAAAGACCGTTCAAAGCCAAAGAGTAAAAAGATGAAACTAAACGATATAAATAAGGGTGCAGGCGGAAAGGTACCTAGCCTGAAGGAGAAGAGGATATGCTTGAAATGCGGAGGAAAATTTCCGAGTAAAGGCCCTTATAACCGCATTTGTGATAAATGCAGTTCAATGAACGAAAGAGTCTCTTCAAGTATGTATGCTATCAGGAACAGCCCTCCTTCTGATTTAAGCCCTTTAGAAAAGCGTTTCTATGGCCAAAATTAAGTAGTTAAGTTTCAATCTTTTTTGAGCAACAACCCGGCAGGTTGTCCGAGGATAGAGAAGTATTAAAACCTATTTGTGTCTATTAACCCCCTTTCTTGATAGGTTAGTTTTTAAATTAATATTCTTGGGCAGCCTGTTTTTTTATTACTCACTTACAGCTGCGTGTATGCTCTCCATCCAAACACACAATTACTGAACCATTAAGCTTCTCAGCTTCAGTTTAAATTAAATAATTTTATTCGTTACAACATCCCGGCCTTTCAAATTTTCTTTCATGTCGCTAAAGCAAAACAGGTATGATGTTTCATTACCTATATTTTCTATGGCATGCGTAATACCAGAAGGAATCACAAATAATATTTTACTACCGTTTTCTATTATTTTCTCTTCTTTCTCCTTTGTATTATTATTTACAACCAGCATCCTGCAAGTACTCCCTATGATGAGAATCTTTTCGGTCTTATGCACATGATAATGGTTCCCCCTTATTGCTCCGGGCTTCATACTCACCATATGAATATTACTGACCATACCGTTTTGTATTTCATCATCCGTAATTGGCCTTATACACCAACCACGATCATCCTGATAAAAACCAATCTCCTTAGTTTGAATAATTCCCATATACAATCTCTCTTTTTTCGTCAATCATCAATAATTTACATTCCTGATACCTGAAGGCCTCCATGCAGGGGCAATAACCCCCTTGTGCGAATATCTGTCAAGAAGCCTTGCCGGAGTTATGCTGAATTCGCCGTATCTGTCATTTATCTTATCCATAGCCTGTACTACAGATACTCTATCCCTATCCCTCTTGAAAAGGGGTATCTGGCAGTAATTCGTTACCAGGTTTGAAACGCTTACACCCAGTAACCGTACCGTATATTTAAGCCTTATCATTTTTACTATATCGAGTGCTACAAGGTATATGTCAAATCCGTCGTTTATATATTCTTTGATAGTGCATCTTTTTGTAAAGGTGTGAAAATTCGAATACCTCAAAGTCGTGGCTACTGTCCTGCCGAAATAGTGTCCACGGCGCAATCGCCTCCCCACCATCTCCGAGAGCTGCAACAAGTATCTCTCCATATCTTCGCCATCACTTACATTCCTCTCAAGAGTCATACTATGACCAACAGATTTTGCATCCGGCGTACCCTCAACAGGAACAACAGGGCTTTCGTCTATTCCCAGACCCATCTGATGAAGATTGTTACCAATAACACCAAATTTATTTATCAGCTTTTTTACCGGAAATCTCCCCAACTCACCACACGTCCTGATACCCATAGTTGCAAGGTGTCTCTCCAGTCGTGACCCTATTCCGCAAAGTTCACTCACCGGCAATTTTTCAAGAATTCCAGAAACTGCCCCGGGATGTATTATCGTAAATCCATCCGGTTTCTGCATATTACCAGCCAGTTTTGCCAGCAGTTTGTTAGGCCCCACACCGATGGAGCAGGTAAGCCCAAAACCACTCCTGATCTTGCTCTTAATCCGCATGGCAATATCCTCCGGTTTACCAAAAAGGCAAAGAGAACCTGTTATATCGAGAAATGCCTCGTCAACTGAATAGACCTCTACCAGTGGCGTATAGTGCCCGTAGAGCCTGACAAGACTCGTGCAGGTATCCGTATACTTTTTATTATTACCTGCAACAAATATTATATCGGGGCAGAGTTTCTTTGCCTCCGGCACTGTCATGCCAACCTTAACACCATAAGCCCTGGCCTCATATGAAGCCGTTGTAATAACCGTCCTTTGTTGCGCACCGATAACGGCAACAGGCTTATCCCTGAGGGAAGGTTTAGACTGCTGCTCCACAGAGGCGAAAAAAGCATTCATATCTACGTGCATTATTGTTCTGTTATTATTCATAACTTCAGGCACTTTTAACTTATATTGCAACTACCCTTCCACCTCCACAGCCATAAGCTTCCATACCATTGTCTCCGTATTGTAAGCAATTTCGTACAGGTCCTGACCATCTGTGACAGAAAAGTAATGGACAGGTGCACTTCCTTCTTTATTCGTCCAAGTATACGTCACCTCCTTGATACGGTACTGCCTCTCTTTCCATATAAACCACACCGGCTTTATCTTCTTTCCTCCGATACAATCAGAGCCAAAGATTACTCCTGCTCTTATAGGTTCACCTATCTCTGTAATCATACTTATATATCCTCTTCCCTGCTGACACTAATCTCACCATTAACCTGCCTTAACACACTCATAACTTTTCCGGCTATCATCATCTCATGAACCTGGTTTTCTCTGATAATTATGGGCTGCATTGTTGAATTAGCCGGTTCCAGGTAAACATCGTTGTTTCTCCTGAAAAATCTTTTAACCGTCGCCTCATCATTAATTACGGCAACTACGATATCGCCATTCTCCGCGGTTTGCTGGGACCTAACTAATACGAAGTCACCGTCCTGGATATGGGCATCTATCATACTGTCCCCTTCTACCCTAAGAAAGAAGGTACTATCCCAACGAGCCACCGATGCATCTATGGCCAGGTGCCCCGTAATATCTTCAACTGCAAGGTGAGGTGCTCCGGCCCTGACCCTTCCAGCTACGGGTACCAGTTTTGCGTGATTCTCTGGTGTTTCCGCACACACTTCGATTGCCCTCGGACTGTTTGGTATTCTTTTTATGTAGCCCTTACGTTCAAGTATATCCAGATACTTCTTTACACTGTTAGTGCTTGCCAGCTTAAAGTGATATACTAACTCCCGAATAGTGGGCGGATATCCGTTTTCTCGGATATACTCCGTCAAGAATGAAAAAAAATTATGTTGTTTTTCTGTAAGCTTAGCTTTCATAATAGATTATGCTCTTATCATAACAGAAACTACCCTTTAATTTCGTGCAAGAAGATAATGGATAATATCACACTGAACGAAGTCGAAACGCTATTAACATTAAAAAGAATATGTACAATAGTAAACACCTGTTCACCTAATATATTATTCAGCTATATATCTGTCAAGGACTAATTTTTTGGAATCTTACAAGTTTGTAAAAAACAGCAGGAGGATTTTCTTGCTTAATTAAGATACAGCCTTATTGATATGAGAAAGAACTGTTAACAACTCTTTATTTTGCGTGGTTAAGCCAGCTATCTCTTTTATATGTTCATCCCTCAATTTCAGTGATAATATCTCGTAATTGAGCTGCTTAACATTTTTATCTTTCACGCCATATAATCTGTCTGCAATCGCCGCTTTGGTCTCAGCAGACAGGTTAGAATTGATAATATCAGCCCTTAAATTGAGGTCTTCCCTGCTTTCCCTGGCCACGGTTTTCTGGAACGACCTATCTTCTTCGCTCAATCTGCCAACCACTTCACCTATATCTATCGGCACAACATTAGCCGTAGATCCTGTAATCTCAGAAACTTTTCGTTCAAATTCAGGAGTATCTTCTTCGCTGGCCATGTAGGTAATTTTCCCCTTCTGTTTCGTTCTTAAAGACAGTATCTTATTCTCTTTGAGAAAAGATTGGGCATAGTGGGAAAGCTCTCTGGCAGAATCAATAATGCGAATTTCTTTACCGGTACAGCGTTTCCAAACCTCATGTATTACCGGCCCAAACACACCATAATGAGTACACCCCAATATAAGGGCATCAATGCCCTTCTCCATTAGCGGCTTCAGGTTCTCTTCAATAATAGATGTGTCTCGTTGAGTAATCACCTGATGTCCGGCCTGGTCACACTCACCCTTATCCACCATGGTAGCAAAGAGCGGAGCGGCAATAATGAATATTCCGATTTTTTTGTTGTGTCTTCTAATCTCATTTATGTAAGCACCACTTTCTAACGTAGCCTTTGTAGCAATGATCCCAATACTCTTTAACACCTTTCCATTGGTTTTCTCAAGTCTAAGGACCGCTTCAACCGCAGGGATAATGGGGCCAAGAATATGTATTGAAAATTCTTTTTCCAGTTTAGCCCTTGCATTAGCATCCATGGTATTACACAAAATCACAACCTTAGCACCCAGGTTGTAAGCTGCTTCCACATAGGTCCGACAAAGTTGCTCAATTTTTTCAGGAGAGCTACCACCAATACGTTTTGAAAATACACTGGCAATAACAACATCCTCACGGGAAAGCGCTTCCAGCGCTGACAAATGTCTATGTAAAATTACGGGTGCAATTCCTGTATCCATTATCACAATCTGCCCATTGGGCCTGTAGTCCCTGAACGGGGAACGCATTACGGTAAGAAGTCGTTTTACTGCAATAATATCTTTGGCAATGGATGGCCTTACATCATATTTCCGCTCTGTCCTGGATACCAGCTGCCTGTATTGTGCACTGACATTCGAATCTTCGGAGTTTAATTCTTCCATTGCCATTCTCCCCCGCCTCGTGAATCTCCACTCCTTTAGCCACATAATAGCGGCATCATGATAAGGTGTCTTATGTATCATAATTGTATTATCTTTACTCTGATCTTTTTGCTGCACATCCCTCTGTTTATGAACTCTGTTTAACACCTCAATCAGCTCTTTATCCTTAGGGGCCAGCAGCTGTTTCTGCCGCAGTGTATTCAGGGCCTCATCTTCTACCCAGTTTAGTATTTGCTCGTCAGTAGTATCATTATCCGGTTCCGGCCAGAAACCGTCCGGGCTCATAATACGATATTTAATAAGCCTGCTCCCTACCTCTCTTGCAAGCCTTATTGTCTCATTCTTTGTCAGGTTAATGGGTACTGCCTTTATTCCTCCCTCTATATCTTCAATCTCAACAAGCATTACAGCACTGCTTGCACCACCCAGTTTTATATTATGAAGGGCATGAAACAGGCTCTTCTCCACGGCAGATGATTCAACTTCTTCAAGGACAATTTTCTCTACGATATCTTTTATTTCTAACAATGAAGCCTTCTCAATTCCTTCTGGAAGGTCGACTTGCTTTATAAACTTAAGCTCGCCCTGGCCGGGACCAAAAGCCAGATTGTGTTGAACCAGGAATAACTTAACTGTTTTCGTAGAATCATCGTCCATTTTAAGGTTAATCGTATCGATAAACTTTTGCCTGAGTCCTACCAGTCGTTCAAAAAGATGGCAATGTTTCTTGAAGAAACCCGCGTCTTTATCCTGAATAATGAGCTTGACTTTATCTATCCGGCTATGTATTTTCCCTAAAGTAGTTAGTTCAGGAAAATTTTCGCTGATTTGTTGCTTTGTATAATCAATAGACATTCCTACCCCTGACCAGACAAATGGTGACCTGGAACTCTGTAAGTTTTATTGTAGTTTCGTAATCTGCTCACGTTTTTCTGCTATCGTGAGAAAAGGCTGTCCTTCGGCTCTGCAAGACGGGAAAGCAAAGTGTTATCAACACAGAAACCTTATACCTCAAATTAATTATAAGTTTATTAATGTAATAAAAATAGATCAAAATGTCTATTACGTTTAAACAATTAAGGACCCTTGAAGATTTAAACCCCTGTGAAGATCTGCAGGAAGCAGTATGGAAATTTAACAAGAGCGATATAATACCTCCAAGATTTATGCGTGTATTATGTAAACACGGCGGCTTTGCAATGGGTGCCTTTGATGGCAATAAAATGATAGGCTTTGTATTTGGCGTTCCGGCAATTCATTATGAGAAACCGTCACAACATTCACATATGCTGGCAGTTCTGCCGGAATACCGTAATCATAACATAGGATTTAAACTTAAGTTAGCACAACGGGAAGAGGCCCTTAGCCGCAATATAGACCTCATAACATGGGCTTTTGATCCGCTGCAGTCAAGGAATGCCCACCTGAATATCAACAAACTGGGAGTTATTGCCTGCAGTTACGACATTAATCTGTATGGAGAAAGTTCTTCAAGTAAATTACATAGCGGATTGGGTACAGACCGCTTTCTTGCTGAATGGTGGCTTACCAGTGACAAAGTTAAGACTATTATTGATGCAGATTCTCACGACACGGAGAAGAAGCCTTCCACTGTAAGCGTAAAAATTAATAGAACAGTACGTGATGAGCAGGGCTTACTGGTTCCTGAAGAACCGGATTTGTCACTGACAGAAGATGTATTGCTGCTGGAAATACCGGATGATATTGAAAAAGTGAAGGAGTCAAATATGCAAACAGCACGCAGATGGCGCGAACTTATTCAGAGAGCATGCCTTCATTATTTTGATGCCGGGTATTATGTTAACTCTTTTCAGGTAGAGAAAGAAGACAACAATCGACGTGTCTGTTATGTTTTGGAACGGCTGAAAGCTCCATACAGACCTATGACAGAATTTTAAAAAACACTATAAGTTATTATGAAATTTAGATATATATCAAATTTTTACGATTTAAAGAGAGATAAATTACCTTTTTTTGAAGACATTTGTATGAAATAACAGTATAATCCGGAACATTTTGAAGTGATGAAGTATATAGAACACAGTATACCTACTAACAGCAAAAATAATATTTTGAAAGAGGCAAATGTACAAATTTAGAAAAGAGCCCTGGCAAGAAGAAGGGCAATGGCAGGAGCAGATTAAAGGCCAGGTAGATACACTAGAAAAACTGAACCAATTTATAAATATTACTCCTGACGAAGAGGAAGCGATAAAAACATTAAAGATGAGATGGGGCACAACGCCGTATTATGCGTCACTCATGGACAGAGATGATTCCGGTTGCCCTATTAGAAAAATGGTTGTCCCTTCAATGAAGGAAAATCAGAATAAATATGGAATTCCAAATTATTTAGTAATTAAGGAAAACAGGGAGAAAACTGACAGGTTTGGAGAAGATGGAAAAAGGCCTGACAGTGTTGCAAGACAGTATATTGACCGGGTCGCATTTACAATTACCGATGTATGTCCAAGTTATTGCAGATATTGCTTTAGAAGAGAAGCCGTAATTGACAAGGACTTGCGTTTGCGATTTGATGTTGATGAAGGATTAGAATGGATTCGAAACCATGAAGAGATTCGTGATGTATTACTAACCGGTGGAGATCCGTTTATGCTGTCAGATGAGAACATAAAGTATTTAATTGACAGCCTCCGAAGTATTTCGCATCTTGAAATGATTCGAATCCATACAAAGATGCCAATTACCTGCCCACATCGAATAACGGAAAACCTCCTAGATATCTTAGGACAAGAACATGATATTCCAATCTGGCTCAATGTACATATTAGTCATCCAAAAGAAATTACAGATAAAGTCAAGAAAGTGGTATGGGATATACTGCATACAGGTATCAACGTAGGAAATCAAGGTGTGGTACTGAAGGGCATAAATGACGATGTCGACACCTTCCAGAAACTTCACCAGAAATTACTGTCTGTTCGAATAAGGCCATATTACATGTTCCACTGCCAGCTGGCGCCCGGTGTCGACCACTTCAGAGCTCCTGTGGAAAAGGGTGCTGAGTTGATTAGAGACGGAATCCGTGGTCATACAACCGGATTAGCACAGCCAATGTATGCTGTCTCTACGAAAGTTGGAAAGATTCCATTAATGCCTGATTATTACATAAAAAGTAATGGCGGAGAGCGATACGAACTACAAAGCTATAAAGGCGAAACCCTGTACATCCCGTATATTCCTGAATAATCATTCCCACATATCTGTTATCTTATTTCCTGATTTGTAACAGCAGGAACCTCTTAAGGAAACAATTGCCGGATGATTCATTCAACATGATTCTCTGAAGGTATATAATATGATAACTGACCATCTCGAAAGATAATAACTCTATCTGGATTTGCTTCATACAGCTGTTTTGCCAGGTTATGAGGATAAAAGGTAGTATCCACTTCAACAATATCCTCCGCAAAACGGTGCAAAAACCTGGCAACTGACAACCCGCATGTTAAACCTATTGCTTTTGTACTAAACTGGCCTTTAGGATGTGAACGTTTGGTACCATAGCGAAGAATAGCATAAAATTCTTTCGCTTCACTATCGGTAATATTAAACTCAAAAATTTCAACAGCATGTGTATTAATAGTTTTTCGCCAGTCCAGATATTGATTAAGACTTGGCACTTTTTCGCTCATCACATCATCTCTACGTTCAGCATTCATATAACGCTTAGTTGCAAAATCCCTGTTATGGCGTGCCGCCGGTCCCAAATAACGGATTTGAGTTGCAAAAGCACCTGCTGGATCCCAGAAAAGCGGACCTTCTGACGGACAGTACAACCTTAAAGCAGTATGCTTACAAGAAGCCTTATGATACATAACCATTACATGGAGTTTTGCCTGTTCGTGATCATCATCAAGACTTTTTGGATTACATTCAGTAGCATTCCAACTCCGAGGCAGCATTGGAGGATATGAACGATGAAAACAACAGCCTGCATTAATACCGATTATAGAAAGAAACAAAACAATTAATATTTTTTTTGTATCAAAACAAAATTTCATAAGGTTAATACGGCAAGCACATAGTGTACTATTGAATAAAGTATAAGCCCATGAAGTCATCAAAGCCCATAACGCAACCAAATCGGCAATACGCTGTTAATATACATCATGAATTTCCACAACCCAACGCTTTCCTCACGGTTGCCAAAGGGGTCTTCAGTTTGCTTAGGGAAAGCAATACCAAATCCAAATAATCCCGGAGCAATTATGCCATTATGGACATTATGCTGAATCTCTTCGATCCCCGCAACTTTTATACTCCTTGGATGAAAACCAACAGCATATATCACACGATCACAGTCTGCTAAATAAGTTCCAATATTTAGTTTTGTAGCCTGATATAGATATAGATTGTCTGGCATCTTGCCCAGAATATTCTCTCGCGCCCATTCTGCAGTAGTACCTTTTAATCCTGTATTATCAAATAAAATCCAATCTCCCATATGCAGAGCAAATTTTATTGGACTCAAATAGAAGTTCACTATGCGGCTTAAACCCAGCTCTACAAGATAACGAATAATAATTATTGCAGAGTGTGAAGAACCAAAAACAGCAACACTCTCTACGTTATCACAGCATTGTTTCAAACGATTATAATTTAATGCATCTTCTAAAATAATTTCTTTTACATTCTTATAACTCAGGCGATTCGGTTCCGCACCAATAGCAAGTATGACGTTAGAAGCCTTAAATTTATGTTTATCTACATCAATTTCCCAAAAACGATTTTGAAGAGACAGGTGGCAAGCCATACCTTGATATGTAGTAACCTGCTTAGAAAGGTGATTGCTGATCCATTGCAACGGCTCGATAATATTGATTAATTTACAAGTATGCTGCAGATCAATTCTTTCGATATTGAAATGCTGTTTATTTTCTTTAAATTGAAAAGCACTACATTCATTTAGAAAGTCAAGAAACAGTTGGACGGTAGTATTGCTGGAAACGTCATACCATTTAGTACCTAAATCCCCTACCTTGAATCTATCATCAATCCACAAAATGTCCTGTGCAGGTATATCATGGTCCAACAGTTTACCAACTGCAGCAATCCCTGCAGGACCTGCACCAATTACACACCATTTAAAATTTTCCTTATTATTAACCATTATAATTAAATTTGTATGATATGTTTCGCAAGTCTATGCCTTAATGTCATCTACACAGATTTCTAGAAAAAAAACCTTTGATAAGTGAACTGGCAAATTTAATATGTGATAATAATACGATGCTTAAAAAATGAATAAGTAGAAGACTCCATCAGCTACCATGCAATGTGGATATATCCACGGTCTTCATCTCAATATCCGGAGGGATAGTAAATTTTTCCTCAGGGATAGGAACACGTTCGGTTATTTCTGTTGCAACTATTGTCGTCCTCGAAAATCCGAGGTCGGAAACACTTTTAAGGATTATCCCATTCCATGTACAGGTTTTGAATCCGGTATTTTGCTCTTCCCACACTACACAAGGCTTACCCAAAACCCTTTCAATTTCTATTTTTCTGCCACCCGCGTCTATATTCTTATCTTCCGTGATTCTTTCAATTTCTATTCTCGATTTTCCAATATAATCCTTAAATCTTGGGTTCTTCATCCTTATGCCTGTCCTTGCGTTAAGATCAACGTTATTTATCCACTTGCCATTCTCTTCCAAAAGAGTTAAGGTATTTTTTGCCACCGTCGCTCCCCCCAATTCCATGGTTGTCGTTGTATATTTTGCCTCCCGGTTTCCCCAATCATCATAATAAACTATTTCAGACCCTGTTATGGTAGCACCGGAAATTTCGTATTTAATAATTCCGGATTTCGACTTTGGATATCGCTTGGAAGTGCTTGCTGCAGATACAGCATTTACATATATAAGAACTGATACAATTAAAGTAATATAGGAGATTGTTATCTTCATACAATTTCAACTGTTAATTCCTGCACAATAAAGTAACCAAACCTCTAATTCCTTTACCGCCTGACATACAGCAGAGGTTGAATGCCGGATTTTTCTATTCGCATTTCACACAAAAGTCTACTTAGAAACATAACAATTTAGTCTTAAAATTTCCAGTCTCAAATTCATTCTGTTATTCGGTTAATAAATGTTTTTATTGAAAAGCAATGTACAGCAAATCTCTATTATTTCTTCAGTATAATTACTTGACATTATTTTCATATTGTATATTTGAGGGCAAATGCCTATCTATATAAAAAATCTCTCTACCCGGATTTTCTTAATAAAGCTATTTTGACAGGTTGTGAGGATGGTCATGTCCACATATAATATTTCCCTATCTTTGCCCATCCTGATATACTCTGATTGCAGAAGCAGACAATTAATTTCTTTATAAAGGGTGAATAATATTAAGATCGAACGACTTGAAATGCGGGAAATCAACATGCCGCTCGTACATTTTTTCGAAACCAGCTTCGGAAGAACTGAAAAACGCCGTATACTTTTGATAAAAGTATTTTATAACGGTGCTGTTGGTTATGGTGAATGTACTACCGTAGAAATGCCATTTTTCTCTCACGAGACTATTGATACTGCCTGGATCATTATCAAGGAGGTATTAGCACCAATCACAATCGGAAAAGAGTGGACAGCACCATCTGAGGTTGGTCAATGGTTCAAACAAATAAGAGGACATCAGATGGCACGCTCGGCAGTAGAAAATGCCTGTTGGGACATGACTGCCAGAATCAGCAATGTAGCCCTGTATGAATTACTGGGAGGAACACTCAAGGAAATCCCATGTGGCGTATCTATCGGCATACAGAATACGCCGGAACAACTGTTGGAGAAAATCAGGACTGAGGTTGAAGCGGGATATAGACGGATAAAGATTAAGATTAAGCCAGGGTGGGATTATAACATTATTAGGCTTGTCCGCAAAACTTTTCCTGATATTACGCTCTCCGTAGATGCTAACTCTGCATACACACTTGCTGATATCAACCTGCTAAAGAGTCTAGACGAATTCAATCTCCTCATGATAGAGCAGCCATTAAGTCATGATGATATTATTGATCACTCATATTTACAAAAACAGATCAGCACTGACATCTGTCTTGATGAACCTATTACGTCTCTAGACATCACACGCAAGGCAATTGAAATGAGAAGCGGAAGGATTATCAATATAAAACTGGGGCGTGTGGGTGGTTTCAGTGAAGCTATTAAAATCCACAACTACTGCTATGAACACGATATCCCGGTCTGGTGTGGAGGAATGCTTGAGGCCGGTATTGGACGTTCCCATAATATAGCGATGTCAACACTCTCCGGCTTCAGCCTGCCTGGTGATGTGTCGGCAAGCAAACGATATTTTAAAGAGGACATCATAGAACCGGAAGTAACCGTCAGCGAAGATGGATTTATTAAAATCCCTCAAGTTGCAGGCACAGGATATGAGCCAAAAGAAAAATATATTGAAAAGATTACCGTAAGGAAAGAGGCTTTCTCCATGTAGGAGCAGAATTAAAAAATGAGTATTAAATTTCTTCATATTATAATTTTTATCTTATTCTTATTTCCGGCATGTCAACAGGGTGAAAGCCGTTCAGGTTTAACACCAAAAGTACATCACGTTGTTGTTTGCTGGCTAAATGAACCCGGTAATAAGAAGGCACGTCAAAAGGTAATTGAAGTTTCTCGAGGATTTTCTGCAATACCCGGCATAATTGACGCAAGGGCGGGCAGTGTTATTCAGAGTGAAAGAGAAATCGTTGATAGCAGTTTTGATGTTGCAATCTATTTGTCTTTTGAAAACGAACAGAAACTATTTGAATATCTCAATCATCCGATACACAAAAAAGCGGTTGAAAGAACGCTTAAGCCACTCGTTCGCAAGGTTGTTGTTTATGACTTTATCGAATGAACTACATCTACTTGAATAGAAATTAATCATTGTAATATATTGACTCCAGAACTATATTATTAATTAACATGCAAAACAATTCTTTTACAAATCCGAAAATGGTAAAGTTGGCCAGAATTCTGATTATTGTCGTAATCATCTGGATCGTTGCTGACTTTTTTGGAATAAAGCCTACAAGATTTTTCCGGCCAAAAGTTGGTATGCGACCGGTAACACAACCTGTGGGAGATTTAGGTGCAGATGAAAGAGTCAATATGGAGGTCTTTAGACAGGTCTCTCCGTCTGTCGCTTATATAACTAACAAAAGGTTCCAGAGAGACTTCTTTTCATTTAATGTTATGGAGATACCACAGGGAACCGGCTCTGGCTTCCTGTGGGACAATAAGGGCCATATAGTAACAAATTTTCATGTTATCTATGAGGCAGACGAAATTGAAGTAAAATTGATGGACGGAAAAAGCTACGATGCCACCGTAGTCGGAGCTGATCCCGACCATGATATAGCTGTATTGCAGATTAATTCCACAAACCTCAATATTTCACCTTTAATGATCGGGAGTTCAAGTGATTTACAGGTTGGACAAAAGGTGCTGGCCATCGGAAACCCTTTTGGGCTGGATTCTACCTTAACTACTGGCATTATCAGTGCACTGGGCAGGACAATTCAGTCCATATCTAAAAGGTACATCCACGATGTTGTCCAGACAGACGCGGCCATCAATCCCGGAAATTCAGGCGGCCCTCTCCTGGATTCATTCGGCAGATTGATTGGTGTAAATACTGCTATTATTAGTCCCAGTGGAACTTATTCCGGAGTAGGTTTTGCGGTACCAGTGGACACAGTTAACCGGGTTGTTACGAAGCTGATCAATTATGGAAAAGTAGGACGTCCGGGATTCGGCATTTCGCTTATCCCGGAACACATTATGTCCAGAATCGGGATCGAAGGTGTGGGAATACTTGAAGTATTTAAAGGAAGTGCTGCAGAAGATGCGGGACTGAGAGAAGTAAAGCGCCTGCCGAATGGACGAATAGAGATGGGGGATATAATAATTGAAGTTGACGGATCAAAGGTAAGAAATAGCACAGATCTTATAAGAATTATGGACAGACATGAAGTTGGTGATGAAGTAGACATTGTCATTTTAAGAAACAACGTAAGAAAATCTATGCGAATAGTTATTCAGTCAATTAATTGATTTCTCTTAACAGGTGATATTATGTCAGATATAAAAATTAAAATCCGGAATTACTTAGATTCAGTTAAAACGGTTTCCCTTGCCACCTGTAAAGATAATAAACCTTCATGCCGAATTATGGAGATCCAAAAGGTTGAAGACGATCTGAAAATACTGTTTGTCACCCATAATAGTTCTCCGAAGATTGCTCAAATTAATAGTAACAGTAACGTCTGCATAGTCTCCTTTAACGATGAAACAACTAGGGACATCAGACTTTTTGGAAGGATTGAAATACTAATCGATATGGAAGCAAAGGAATATGTATGGAATGTTGAACTTGAACCGTATTTTCAAGGTGGCATAAATGATCCTGAACTTACAGTCTTGAAGTTCATACCTGAGAGGCTTGAATATAGAGATATGAAAACAGGCGGTCTATTTCCGGATGTGGAATACATCTAAGATTATAATTCAAGAATTCATTCATGAAGACGTTATTGTCAAAATCAAATTCTTCCGTAATAGCAACAAAGAAACATAAATAGTGCATTTATAGCTACTTATAGTTATACCTGCGTATTTTCAACACATAATACAACTTTAATTTCCTACTCTTTGTACTTGACAAACCATTTTAATCATTGTAGATTAAGCGCGTCCTTATCAGACTAAAATTTCACATCTGTTGCAATTTACAAACCCACAACTTCGCTCTTAATAATTATAAATTAACTGAGTAATTTTCAAGGTAAAGTAATACTTGTCGTGCTTTTTCATGACAAAGCACTTTGTTGTTGGAATCACTACAATTGAAGATATTAGACTACCCTATGGGGTAAAAAATGCTGAATTATTTAGAATGGAAAGTTGTGTTTTGTATAAATACACTTTAAATAAGGGCAACAAGAAATATGGAAGAACAGAGCGATATAACTCAGAATAAAGAGTACACAAATGAAAAAGACGGTTCAGTGATGATTCATATTCCTGCAGGAATTTTTCTAATGGGAAATGAAAAAAATTCAGTAAATGTTGACGAGTTTTATATTGATAAGTTTCCAATTACGAATAATCAATATAAAAAATTTATGGCAGAAACAAATTACGTTGAACCGGCTTTCTGGAATGATAGAAAATTTAATAATCCTGATCAACCTGTTGTAGGCGTAAATTGGAATGATGCTGTTGCCTACGCAAACTGGGCAGGAAAACGACTACCGGAAGAAAGTGAATGGGAAAAAGCTGCCAGAGGTACAGATGGGAGAGAATATCCGTGGGGAAATGCAAAACCTGATCAAAACCTTGCTGTTTTTGATTTAGACATTTCACAGGGTGCTCCTACGAATGTAGGAACTCACCCTTCAGGAGTTAGCCCTTTTGGCTGTTATGACATGGCAGGAAACATCTGGGAATGGTGTCAAGAATGGTATACCGAAGGGAAATATCGTGTTGTTCGTGGTGGTTCTTGGATAAATCACCTAAATATTTTAAGCTGTGCTTATAGAAGCTGCAGTGTGCCTATTGGCAAGGACAACAATGTCGGTTTTCGCTGCGTTAAAGGTATAACATAGCGGAAGGTAGGATGTAGATTCAAGATAACGGATTATCCGTTATTCTTAAAAAGATTCCAGGAATATGAAACATCAAAATCACCTTCAAATTTAAATTTATCATCAAATTCTATACAAAAATCATAAAGTTCCTTAAAGTCCTCTAAAGAGTCTGTTTCCGTCTTGCCCATTAATCCACTATCAACCAGATTAAAAACTATTTCTCCAAAGTCACCACTTTTAGTTATACCCCACTGTTCTAAAACAATACGTGTCATATAGCCAAACTTCTCCATAGCAAGTTCTTTGATCCCTTCAGAAAGCTCTTGACCGGTAACATGACGTTCTTCCTCGATCGAACTATTGTATTTTTTACCAAGCCGAGAAGCAGTATAGTCGAGCGCCTCAAAAATAAATTGATACGATTGCATTGAATAACGGCAATCTTTGCTAACTACTTTCTGAAGTTTTTTCCATGTATCATGTACATTCTTTTTACTCATAGTCCTTTTCTATCCTCAATTTATAATTTGTAGCTGATTCAGTATGCCTATTATTTCCTGCTAATTCACTGTAGAGTATTCAAATTTAGGGAATACTGGAGATCCTTTACACACTCTGGTGCCAGGCCGTATTCCACCCCATGTAAGATTATGTACAGAAATTTCATCATCTAAAGACAACCCCAACTGCTTGTACATCTCAGCAGCAACATTTGGCATAAAAGGCAAAACAAATAATGAAATTATTCTAATAGACTCGGCAAGGTTGTACAGAACTTCATTTAGTCTGTTTTTTGTACTTGCTTCCTTCGCCAAAATCCATGGCTTTGTAATCTCAACATATTTATTAACCAGCCCGATGTAGTCCCATATTGACTCTAACGCTCTACTAAATTGTAAGTTGCCCATTGCATGATCAACTTCATCATTTAATGCATGAGACCTATCAGCTAACTCCTTACCTTCCGTTGATAACGAGCCCTCATGTTCCGGTACTATACCACCACAATATTTTTCAATCATAGTTAATGTTCTATGGAGAAGGTTTCCAAGATCATTTCCCAAGTCGCAATTTATCCTGTTAACCATAGCTTCATAAGAAAAATTACCATCCAGCCCAAACGGAACTTCTCTCAGCAAGAAATATCTATATGTATCTACACCGTAAGTTGCTGTTATTTCCACAGGGTCAATTGCGTTACCTAATGACTTTGAAATTTTTTTGCCTTCAAGTGTCCACCAGCCATGAGCAAATATTTGATAAGGAACCTCTATCCCTAGCGACATCAACATTGCCGGCCATATAACACCATGAAACCATAATATTTCCTTACCTATTATGTGCACTCTGGCAGGCCAATATCTTTTTAGCTTTTCAGAGTCTTCAAGTCCTAAAGCAGTTATATAATTAAAAAGGGCGTCAACCCACACATAAATTGTGTGCCGATTGTCCATAGGGACATGTACGCCCCACTCAACTGCAGCTCTGCTCACACTAATATCTTCTATACCATCTACTACTCTTCTATGCAATTCATTCCTTCTCGACTCCGGTTTAATAAAATCTGGATTTTTTTCAAAATATTCTATGAGTAAATCCTGATATTTTGACAGCCTGAAGAAATAATTCTTCTCTCTTATTTTTTCCACTGAGCGCCTACATTCCGGGCAGTTGTCTTCAGACAACTGCATCGACGTCCAAAAACTTTCACACGGAATACAATACCACCCTTCATACTCTCCTAAATAGATATCCCCATTTTCAAACATTTTTTCAAATGCATTTTGTATCTGTTTTACATGGCGTTCTTCTGTTGTCCTGATAAAGTCATCATTAGAGATATCAAGTACTTGCCATAACCTTTTAAACCTTTCTACCATCCTGTCTGCTAACTCAATAGGGCTTTCATTATTAAGTTTGGCGGCTTTCTCTATCTTCTGTCCGTGCTCATCGGTTCCTGTCAGAAAGAAAACGTCATAATCCCTCATCCTTTTATATCTTGCTAATGTATCAGCAGCTATTGTCGTATATGAATGTCCTATATGAGGCACATCATTCACATAATAAATTGGAGTAGTTATATAAAATGTTTTTTTATCCACTATGCCTTCCACAACCAGACCCGCCTTCAGCCCCACACTCTTTTCCAGTACCAGTCCGTGCCCCCCTGACTTGTTCCAGAATTTCATTTTTATTCACAACAATTAATTTTTTATCTTTTGATTCCATAGTTATTTTTTGTTGCAAGATGTCATAATCTACTACTTCTCCAACACCTTTGGTAGTAGCTATCAATGTCCCCTTTCTTGGAAGCTTATGCTTCATTTCCTCGTATGCATCATCTTCATATCTCAGGCAACACATTAACCTGCCACATCTACCAGAAATTTTTGACGGATCAAGAGTAGCCTTCTGGTTTTTAGCCATCTTCATGGTAACCGGCTCCAGGTTCTTTAAAAAAGTCCTGCAACAAAGCTCTCTACCACAGTGTTCATATTCAGCTAATAATTTAGCCTCATCTCGAACACCAATCTGTTTCATCTCAATTCTGGACTTGTATTTCTTGGCTAGATCCTTAACTAATTCTCTAAAGTCAACCCTTCCTTTTGCCAGAAAATAAAAAATTATTTTCTTACTTCCAAAAAGATGCTCAACACTGGCAAGTTTCATTGGAAGATTATGTTCTTTAATTTTTTCCTGACAAAAATTATATTCTGAAGGGATAGTTTCGTTTTCAATCTCTTCTTGCTTTTTTTCTTCCTCCTCAGTTACTTTGTGCAGAACCTCACCCATTTCAGAAACATCAGCTTCTGCATTCAACTCTAATAGCTGTGAAATAGCTTCACCAAATTCCACGCCACGAGTAGAACGAAAAACAATCTTATCACCTTTTCTCAAATTAGCATCTTGAGTAAAAGCATTCTCAACATTTCTTAAAATACCGTACCTCACCGTCACTTGATATTTCATTGGTGTTTACCTGTATTTTCTACAAAAACAATTGATAGATTTTCATCAAAACTAACATAAAGAAATTAGATTGTCAAGATCATCCATGCAGGCACAGCATGCATTTATTAAAAGCAGAAGAATGATTCATCTTTTACATTAAAAGCAGGAACCTTATATTAAGACGATATAGCAGGGATCAAAAATTCCTATGAAAAGTGTCTTTATAACTACAGGACAGGAAAAGCCTGAAATATTTTTTCATCATTTTAAGCCGTACTTTTCTAGTTTCCTATAAAGAGTTCTTTCACCAATTCCAAGAATCTTTGCAGTCTCCCCCCTATTCCCACCCAGATATGCCAAAGTATTCTTCATCAGCTCTTTCTCCATTTCCTCCAACGTTATCCCCACTGGAAAAACCGGCCCTGTTAAAGCGGTTGTATTACTCTTATAAATATGCTCTGGTATATCATTTATATCAAGCACACCAGATTGATTAAAAACTACCATACTTTCAATACAATTCTTAAGTTCTCTTATATTTCCAGGCCAATTATATCGAAAAAGAATTTTCCTGGCTTCCGGGCTTATATCATCAATATGCTTATCATTTTTCTTCGAAAACTCCTTAATGAAATAATCCATCAACAAGAAAATATCCTCCTGCCTCTCTCTTAAAGGTGGCAGTCTCAGGCATATAACATTAAACCTGAAATACAAATCCTCTCTAAACTTACCCTCTTTCACCAATGCACCCAAATCCCTATTGGTTGCAGCTATAATCCTCACATCTATCTTTATCGACTCATTGCTTCCAATACGTACAATCCTTCCGTCTTCTATTAACCTTAAAAGTTTTGCTTGTGTTGTTGGTGGCATATCACCAACTTCATCTAGAAACAAAGTGCCATTATTCGCATATTCAAACTTCCCTTTCCTCTGATGTAAAGCCCCTGTAAAAGCCCCTTTTTCGTGCCCAAACAGCTCACTTTCAAGAAGCGATTCTGAAATTGCAGCAGAGTTAAGCTCTACAAAAGGATTATTTTTGCGTGGTCCGTTATAGTGGATAGCCCTAGCTATTAATTCTTTACCTGTACCACTTTCTCCCACGACTAATACTGTCGCAGTAGTTGAAGCAATCTGTTTCAATATATTAAATATTCTATGCATTTGCTGGCTATTACCTATAATACCTGCAAAACCAAATTTTTCTTCAAGCTGCCTATGCAATTCTATATTGCTTCTTACTATACTCTGCTTCTCAACCACTTTCTCCACTACGGCCCTTAAGTGATTTATATTTATCGGCTTCAACAGATATGTCGCTGCCCCTTTTTGCATTGCAGTAACTGCATTCTCAACACTGCCATGACCTGTTATTAAAATAACTTCTGTGTCCGGTGAATTCTCTTTTGTTTCCTTCAAAATCTTCATCCCGTCTATATCCTGCATAACCAAATCCGTTATCACCACATCTATCCCGTCTCTTCTAATTATATCAAGCACATTATTACCACTCACCGCTGTCGCACATGTGTATCCGACATTTCTCAAGCTTTCTGCTATAGCTTCCGCCTGATCTTTTTCATCGTCAATTATTAAAATATTTGCATCCATCGTAGTATTATTTTTCTTTAGATTTACTTTGAACAGGTAACTTAATTAGAAAACTACTCCCTTTGCCATCTTCACTACGTATGTTGATTGAACCTTTGCTTTCTTCGATAATTCTCTTAGCTGTAGGCAACCCAAGACCAGTTCCGGTTTTTTTTGTTGAATAGTATACTTGAAATATTTTATTAACTTTATTCTTCTGGATTCCCACACCGGTATCTGTAATATCTATCAAAACATTCTCACCATCCTTATAAGTTCTTACAATAAGCTCTCCTCCATTCGGCATCGCCTGTTGCGCATTAAGAATAACATTTAGCAAGGCTTGCTTGATTACGTTACTATCCAAATTACATTTTGGCAATTTTGCATCAAAGCTTTTAAGTATCCTGACAGAGTTCTGCATGGCTTCAGGTCCGATAAAATCCAGCACACTGTCTATAATTTCATTAATATCACATTCCTCGAAATGAAGTACAGGCTTCTTGGCAAATCTCAGGAAATCGCTAAGTATATGATCCAATCTACCGACTTCCTTCTGTAGCAGCTGGACCCTGTTTAGCATTTTTGTATCTCTCTCTGTATTTTGATCCTGCAAATCTTCATTCAGCAATTGCAAATTTATGCTTATAGCATTTAAAGGATTCTTTATCTCATGTACTAAACCGGCAGCCAATGTATTCAGGTAATTTAGTTCACCAGAATCAAAATCATTCTCTGACATACTTTCTCAACCTTTAGAATATGCTCAAAAAAATAAGCCAGGAAAGCATATATTTATTTACTTTCCTGGCTTTGATTTATAAAAAAACAGAATTTATGCCTGTGCTTCTTCAGCTTTCATTACATTTTGAGCTTGTAATCCCTTATTACCCTCTACAACTTCAAATTCTACGCTTTCCCCATCTTCTAACACTTTGAAGCCATTCCCGTTGATATTCGAATAGTGAACGAATACATCACTTCCATCTTCTTGTTGAATAAACCCAAAGCCTTTTTTCACATCAAACCACTTTACAGTACCCTTCTTTGTCATTTCAACTCCTTATAGTACGTAGTACATTTACAAACATATAAAATAATGACTTGCCAAGAAAAACTTTTTAATTTTCTTTCTTACATTTCCTCCTATAAAAAAATCTCCAATGATTTAATATAGAAACAAGTCGTAAATTATCCAACTATTTATGTACTAGTTTGAACAGCACTTTCATCCTTAAGAGCAGCTTTTCTGCTTAGCTTCAGCCTTTTTTGATCATCTATGCCTATCAGTTTTACTTTAACTTCTTCACCCATTTTTACTACATCTTCTACTTTATCGATATAATCGTTAGAAAGCTCAGAAATATGTACTAAACCTTCTTTGCCCGGCATAATTTCAACAAATACGCCATACTCTTTAATGGAAACAATTTTTCCATTATATATCTTCCCTACTTCAGCATCATCCGTAAGCCCCTTAATATAGGTCTTAGCAAGTTCTACAGATTCAAGAGTGGCAGCCGAAATAACTATAGTACCATCATCCTCTATTTCTACGCGTGACGATGATTCCTCTTGTATCTTCTTAATATTCTTACCACCAGGGCCTATAACTAGACCAATCTTATCCGGATTTATATTAATTTTAACGAGCTTAGGAGCGTGAATTGAGATCTCATTACGAGGTTCCTTAATAGCAGCTGACATTTCCTTTAAAATATGCATTCTGCCTTCTTTTGCCTGAGCAAGTGCGTCTCTCATAATTTGTTCACTAATACCTTTTATCTTCAAGTCCATCTGAAGGGCAGTAATGCCAACTTCTGTCCCTGCTACTTTAAAGTCCATGGCCCCCAGATGATCCTCATCACCTAAAATATCGGATAGTATTCGAATTTCTTCACCCTCTTTTACCAGCCCCATTGCTATACCTGCAACCGGCCGTTTCATAGGGATGCCAGCATCCATCATGCAAAGCGTACCACCACAAATACTAGCCATTGAAGAAGAACCATTAGATTCAAGAATATCTGATACTATTCGAATTGTATAAGGAAAATCCTCAAAAGCAGGTACCATTGGTTCCAGAGCTTTTTCAGCTAAAGTACCATGGCCAATTTCACGTCTACCCGGCCCACGAATTGGCTTAGCTTCACCGACACAAAAAGGTGGAAAATTATAATCAAGCATAAACTTTTTTGTGTATCCATCTACCAGGCCATCTACACGCTGTTCATCCATTGACGTTCCAAGTGTAGCAACTACGAGTGCCTGAGTCTCTCCCCTGGTAAAAAGGGCAGAGCCGTGAGTTCGCGGCAAGAAACTAACCTTACTTGTAATTGGCCTTATATCAGTGAGACCTCTACCGTCAATTCTTTTTTTCTCATTAATAATCTGATCCTGTACTGCTTGTTCTACAAGCAACCCAAAAACTTCCTTTACCTTTGCCTCTTTCTCTTCATCATCCGCATCAGTACAATAATCTTCAATGAATTTAGCACGTAACTCCTTTAACGCCTTTTTACGGGCGTGTTTTCCTTTGACTACAGATTGCACCTTAATCTCGCTAAAAACCTTTGCCTTTATGTCATCATAAAGCTCAGAATCCATTGTTGGCTCTTCATGCTCCTGCCTCTCCTTCCCGCATTTTGCAACCAACTCTTTCTGCATCCGCACAATTTTCTTGATTTCTTCAAATCCGAACATTATTGCGTCAACAAACTTATCCTCAGAAACCTCCTTCCCGGAAGATTCCACCATCATCACTGCGTCTTCCGTACCGGAAACAACCAGATTCATACTACTGGATTCCAGTTCTGAATTTTTAGGATTGATCACAAATTCATCATTTATTAAGCCAACTCTCACGGAACCAGTTGGACCATTAAATGGCATACCGGATATCGATACTGCGGCAGAAGCTCCTACCATAGAAATAACATCAGGATCGGTTTCTTTATCAGCAGACAAGACTACCGACATCACCTGCACCTCATTTGTATATCCTTTTGGAAAAAGGGGACGCATTGGCCTGTCTGTCATTCTCATTGTTAAAACTTCCTTGTTTGAAGGTCTGCTTTCACGCTTAAAAAAACCTCCAGGAAATTTTCCGACGGAGTAAGTCTTCTCTCTATAATCGACCGTCATAGGAAGAAAATCTCCACCCTTCTGTTCACCACATACCGCCGTAGACAATATGACAGTGTCTCCATAACGGACTATAACAGAGCCATCCGCTTGTGTGGCAACTTCGCCGGACTCAATGCTCATATTCTCTCCGCCAACCGTCTCTTCAACTATATTTATCACTGTAAAATCCTTTCACCAACCTATTTAACGACGTATGCCTAACTTTTTTATCAGGCTTTTATAACCTTCTTCATTTCTTCTATTAAGATATTTCAGTAACGAAGCCCTTTTACCAACCATCATAAGTAATCCACGTCTGGACGTATGATCCTTTTTGTGCTCTTTGAGGTGATCACTCAGATGTTTTATCCGCTCCGTCAACAAAGCAACTTGTACTTCAGGAGAACCCGTATCGGTATCGTGAACCTTATTACCTTCGATTATTTCCGTTTTTAACTCTTTTGTTATGCTCATATTAACCTCCTTAAATATATAGTATCGCATAATATAGCACAACTGCTTTTGGATTTCCAACAAAAACTTAACCCTGAATTGCCTTAACCTTTGATACAACCTTACCAATAAATGATTCGGATTCCTCTCTAGTTTCTACATAGAATGTAGCAGCAATAAAACGGTCAACGCAGGCTATACTGCTGAAATTACCTTTCAAATCCTCAAATGTTTGTACCGTCCCGGTTTTCAGAGCTTTTTCTCCCCACGATTCTCTCAATTCAACGAAATTATTGAATGAACCCAGCGCAACTTGCTTATCAGAATATTTAACTATCAACATCTTGAAAGGTGAGCCACTATTTATTGACTTATAATCAGCAACTACGGCATCTGTAAATTCGCTGAGGTTAAATATATTCTTTTCAATAAACCTGTCTGAAATGTATAAATTATCAAGAATTATCTTTTTGTGGAAAAATCTTGAGCTTCCCTGAACATATCCATCCTCAGGCAAATAACTCAAAATAGCAGGTAAACGTACTTTGCCGGAAGGAATATTGCCTACGATGGAAGTGCCAATAAAAGTCACATGGTCAGGGGTTATACTGCCGCTATATGGCTCAATACTTATGAAATACTTACCTTCCCATACCCACAAATAATTTTCATATAACGAGGCCTCGTTTCCAATATTTATCCTTTGCCCAGCCCTGTCTTTTACAAATATACCGTAGGCATCATCAGAACTGCCAAATTCCCAGATATCAACTTTAACAGAACTTCCAACATCCTCTTTAATATATGTAGCGGTTGACACTTGTATAAATGAATAAGACAAATAAACTTCTGCACCGCCATTAATATATTCAAAAAGTTTGTCTTTACCCGCATATACATTAGACCTCTCTTTTCTTTTCCATTGTCCAATAGATTCAGGGAAAAGCAAGCTCTCCTCTCTTATATCAATTTCGCTTGTCATTACCTGAGGCTGTATACCTTCAACAACTATTGCAGAACGCCCATTAACAGGGCAAACCTTCTCACAAAAACCACACCCTATACAAGCTTCTTCTCTTACGTAAACCCTTCTAATCTCTTTACCGTTACCATGAACATATGTATTGAAATGAATTGCTTTCGTAGGAACAGGGCAAACCTCTTCACATACTCCACAACTGACATCCTCCCAATTCTTGTCTAAATCCGGCAACCGCGCATAACCTACCCACGGAATACACCTGTTCCTGTCTATCCTCGCTTTTCCTATCGCCAGTCGCTGCTTCTTTTCCTTAGAAAGTCTGGTAATTGCCCCCGAAGGACAAACTTTTGTACACAATACGCAATCATGCGCACAATATCCAATCCGTGGAATCAGCTGCGGAGTCCACATTCCACTCAAATCTGCCTCTAAGATTGTCGGATGCAGACCATTTGTTTTACACACCCTCATACACTCACCACATCTTATACATTTAGCCTGAAACTTATCTTCAGGAATTGAACCCGGAGGACGAATAATTCCAAGATCACCTTTATTCTTTTTCTTTTGAAAATTCAATGAAAGTAGAGGAGCAATAACTGCACTTGATATGCATGCAGTTACAAAACCCCTCTTTGTCAAATTAATCGGTTCGTCCTGTTCCGTAGGCTGTTTGCTTGTAAACCTGACAGCACTGGTGTGACATATTTCCTGACATTTCATACACAAAATACATTCACCTGCCTGGGTTTTCATGCCTGTATCATCAATAGCCCCCATCTTGCAATCTACATTACACCTGTCACAACTATCACAAATATTCTCTCCCACCACACGCTTAAAGATTGACCAGCCTGAAAACAGGGCAAACAATGCTCCCAATGGGCACAGGTTCCTGCACCAATATCTCTTGTAAAACAGACCCAAAAGAGTGATAGCAGACAAGATAATCAGGAAAATAAAATGACCTCTGAAGAATGGAGCATGTAATGCAAACAACGCTTCCCTTAGAAATCCATGGACAGGATCACTTATAAAACTGATAAAATGAAATTTATGGAGAAAGTTAAATAATGAGTTGATGAGAGAAACAAAATAAGGATGGATAACAATAGTGTATGCATTTGTTGCAATACTGATCGGATCAAGCCAGCCAACCATCTGGTAGCTTATAAACAGGCTTAAGAGGAGAAAAGCTAATATATAATATTTTAGTCTTTTTCCATCATAAATTTTATAAGAAATTCTCTTCCTTCGTTTTTTAAGAAAAGTGTCAGTAATATCAAGAGTAGTCCCGAGAGGACATACCCAACCGCAGAAGAAACGACCTAAAAACAGAGAAGCAGCCAGTACAATAAAAGCCGGCCAATACCTTGCAATAAACTCCTTTGCCGCTACCATTGCGCCAATTGCAGAAAGCGGACTCATGCGAAGGAAAATATCTACCGTTCCATCCTTTTCTGCAATAGGATCTGCAAATATTAACAGACAAATAAATGCGGCAAATACAATCGTCTGAACCACCAGCCTGATCTTATAATTTGTAAAACCTTTTTTAGCATTAAAGTTACTTTGTTTTGACATTTTAAGAGTTTACATCCAACATTATCAAACTGATATTTCTTCAAAGCCTCTCAGCTTAAAGTCAATCTCTCCCAGTCCCGCCTCATATGATTCTTTGATAAAACCAATATCCCTACCCTGGTAACCAAACAGTGTAGCACCGTAAGAGTCCACGGCCACTGGATCAACACAAAACACTAATCTTCGAGCAGTCTCAAGGCTATTATCAACATCCTCTAATCTTCCACCGGTCGGTCCATGCCGTTTTAAGATTCTAAATGCATCGAGTACAGTAAGATCAACCTTCACAACTCTATTAAGATCTGCTATTTTCGGATGTATATCCTTGTGTATCGAACCTCTATTACCACCTATCATTCCCATTGTATTCTTTAGTGCCATAGATAAACGGGAAGCGCTATGTTGTTTTGCTATAGGAACATTTATTAATACGTCAACCTTATCCTGGTATATTAATTTCTCATAAAAAGGCCATGAATCAAGTATCTTTCCACCAGGTATTTCGATATCTTTAAACAGTTTCTTGATAACAAACCTGACATCTGCACCGGCATCTTTTGCCGCCTTTTCTATTCCACTATTTATATATGAAGGGCCCGGGTTTTCTGCACAAGTATGATCAAAAACTTTTACTCTATTTGCCCCTGCTTCTACACACAATCTCACTAAAGCAGCAACAACAAATGGGTTTGTGTTTGCTGCATACTCAGGCTTTCTGTCCCATGCTATATTTGGCTTAATAACAACATTATCACCCCTGGAAACCAGTTTATCCATCCCACCAATGGCCTCAATCCCACTTCCAACCATTTTCTTTATTACTGATCTCTCATCATTCCTTTCGTCAACATCACCATGAATAACGACCAGACCTTTTTTTAAACTGTTTCCTTTAAGCACCTTCAAGGGCCTGGGCCTCTCAAATGAGCTCAAATATGATAGACCGCAAAGACCTGTTCCAACGGCAATACCTGTCTTGAGAAATGTCCTTCTTGAAATACTATCCTTCATAACAAATCAACTCCTACTGGCCGCAAATTTTGTAAATTTGCTGTACAAAACATTAAAACTTAGAATTATTTTACAATCTTAAATAGAGTTATGTTATATTTTTTGACTAAGATTTGACAAAACAACTTTAGTTATTTGGAGAGAAGAAATTAATTGTAAAGTGACATGTATTCTATGCTTTTCCTTAATCAAATAAAGCATCTACAAACTTATCTGCATCAAATTCCTGAATGTCGTCTATACCTTCACCAAGTCCAACATATTTTACCGGTATATCTATCTCCTTGCGCATTCCCAAGACAGCTCCACCTTTAGCCGTACCATCTAGTTTTGACAGAAATATCCCTGTAACATCAACCGCTTCTTTAAATAATTTTGCCTGTGATATGGCATTTTGTCCAGTTGTTGAATCCAGAACCATAAGCACTTCATGCGGCGCATTTTCAATTCTTTTTGATATTACCCGCTTCATCTTTGTCAACTCATTCATTAAGTTTTCATGAGTATGTAATCGTCCTGCTGTATCAACTATCAAGACATCTATTCCCCTGCTTAAGCTGGCCTCAAGCGCATCGAATGTAACCGCAGAGGGATCAGCACCGGCCTGATGCTTCACTATATCAGCACCAATTCTTTTGCTCCATATATCCAGTTGTTCCGTAGCGGCGGCACGAAAGGTATCACCAGCCGCCAACATTACCTTCTTACCCTGCTTTATAAATAAATTTGCCAGTTTCGCAATCGACGTTGTCTTGCCGACACCATTAACACCTGCAACCATAATTACAGTTGGAGGAGAGGATGCAATCTTTAATGAAGAATCTCCACCTTTAAGACTTTTTTTGAGATCATTTTTTAAAAAATCGTAAACACTTGTTGTATCTTCAATTTCCTTGGCTTTCCATGCATCTCTTATATCCTGTATGATGTTGGTTACCAGGCCGACCCCGATGTCTGACTCAAGCAATACAACCTCTAATTCCTCCAGCACATCTTCACCAATATTTCTCTTAAATGAAAGCAGGTCCTTGAACTTGGAGGTTATTTTACTGCGTGTTTTTGTAAGACTGGCTTTGAGCTTTTGGAATGGAGACCACGATTTGTTTTTTACATCTTCTTCCGGTACAATTCCTGATTTTTTTTTTGAAAACCAACCCATAATTTCAACTAACAGACGTCATTTAAATTCAGTTATAATGGCAAATGCTATACAACAATTAGACAAGCAATTTTATAACCTCCCAAACTGCCCTCACTTAACTCAAGGCACCAACCATATTCTCGCGTCTCTCCTTAATCTTATCAACCAGGTAGCCATCTATCTTTATACTCCCTAACGCGATATCCGGTTTACGATCACCATGACAATCTGAACCACCGGTAACAACAAGATCAAATTTCTTTGCAAACCGACTATATCTCTTTACGGCTTCCGGTGTATGTGTTGGATAATAAACCTCTATTCCTTGTAAGCCGTATTCTACCATCTTGGGTATCAAAGTATCTCTATTAGTAACACCTGGATGTGCAAACACCGGAATACCATCAGAAGAAATTATAAGCTCTATAGCATCTTTTAATGTCAATACTACCTTGGGCACATAAGCCGGCCCATTATCAGAAAGATATTTTTGAAAACTTTCCCGAATATTTCTACAGTAGCCTTTATTACACAAAACATCTGCTATATGCATGCGCCCAGGTGAACCTTCTTTAGAAACATCAAATACCTCTTGATGCTCTACTTTAACACCAAGAGTTCTGAGCTTTTTTGTGATTTTCTTAATTCGTTCTACTCTTTCAGAACGTAATTCAGTTAATTTCTCTAAAAGCGCACTGTTCTTTATGTCAATAAAATAGCCTAAAAGATGAATATCAGAAGAACGATAATTAGAAGACAACTCTATTGCTGAAATAACGTTTATACCTTCTCTATATCCAATGTTTTGAGCAACTTCAATAGCATCAACGGTATCATGATCGGTTATCGCAATTGTCCGAAGATTCAGTTTTGATGCTTCTTTAACTACTTGTTCAGGTGACATGGTCCCATCTGAAAGATCCGTATGTATATGCAAATCAGCACCGTAACATTCTTTATCATCTAAATCATCTAAGACTTCTATACTTGCTGCAATTTTCCGGGATTTTTTACTATTCTTTATATTAAGTGAATATATTTTATCTAGAATACCATTTACGAATAAACCAGATTTTTCGGTACTATATTTTTTCGCTAAATCAATCGCCTCGTTAATAGATACCTTTGGAGGTATATCGTCCATATAAAAAAGTTCATAACATGCCAGCCTCAAAATATTCTTATCTACAACCGGCATCCTCTGTAATTCCCAATTTTCAGAAATATCAATTATTTTCTTATCTATTTCATTTATTTTCCGAATACATCCTTGTACTAATTTTATGGCAAAATCACTTACCTCGGCCTCTTTACCCTGTTCAATGCAGAAGGTATCTACCTCATCTACGACTTCATTACCACGAATCTCTAATTGATAAAGAACCTGTAATACAATTTCTCGGGATCGCGTTCTTTTCCGCATCCTTAAATCTCCACAAAAAAAACTATTTCATTTTCTCAAACAAATCCACCATCTCCAAGGCGGTAAGTGCGGACTCAGCACCCTTATTGCCAACCCTGGCCCCAGCTCTATCTATAGCCTGTTCCAGTGTCTCTGTTGTAATAACTCCATAAATTGTTGGTATGCCTGTTTGAAGTCCTACCTCAGTGATGCCCTTCGCGGATTCACTGGATACATAATCAAAATGTGGAGTCTCGCCACGTATGACCGCCCCGAGACAAATTATACCATCATGCTTGGCATTTTTGGCCAACCTCATAGCTGTAATCGGTAGCTCACATGCACCCGGAACCCAAAACACATCGATATCATCTTCCTTTGTACCATGCCTAATCAGACAGTCCTGAGCACCTTCCAACAGCCTCTTTGTAATAAAACTATTAAATCTGCTGACAACTATTCCAAAGGTCTTATTCTTACCAATAAGGTTACCTTCAAATGATTTTACCATGGGATTGTCTCCTAATTAAGAGAAAGAGTGACAAGGCTTTAGAAGCAATGATATCAAAAACGAATAACCCTTGCAAGGCTTTTCTGCCCCCTCCCCTGGAGTACGGAACGTGTGTTTAATTATATTGAATCTTGTAATTTAAACTCCATCTTAGTATTATAATCACACTTAAAAATTGTAATTTAAAGTATTGAAACAACCTTATCCAGAGTTCGAGATTATGGGAGTAGTATTTTTGCACGTGTATGCTTTCTGCAAATATTAGTTCATGTAATTACCTGAAAATAAGCAATCAGACCTACAGTAAAAGAATTGAAATATTTTTATTACTGTCTAAGTTCAAAATGCTTTTTCTACAAACCATGAATAAGCTGGTTTTGACTGCATAACCGTATGACTAACAATACCACCAGGAATACTAATCCGCTCTCACCCTGATTACTACTAAGATACTGAATCACAATAAATACCCCTATATGATAAATATTTTCTGCAAATTGCGAATTACAGGACTATTTTTAAATGCCAGAAGAGACGACAGAAGAAAAAATTAATGAAAAAAGATTACCTATAAGCGAGCATCTTGAAGAATTAAGATCAAGAATTATAAAGTCTATCCTCATCGTTATTGGATTATTCTTTATCAGCTGGTTTTTTAAGTCAAAGATCCTTGATATTATTAAAGTGCCTCACAGTATCACCATGAAAAATCTGGGGCTGTCACAATCACTTCAAGTATTGAGCTATCAGGAAGGGTTTTATGCTTATATTAAACTGTGCTTTTTAACTTCTGTTTTTATGGGATACCCCTTAATCCTATTTCAAATCTGGAGATTTGTAGAAACAGGTTTATTTAAGAAAGAGCGTAGATATGTAAAAACTTTTGCTCCCATTTCTTATATATCATTCATAGCAGGTGTGTTATTCGGCTATTACTTTTTGATACCCTATGGCCTTCAATTTTTAATAAAAATTCTGGGAGGGGGAATAACACCTGTTATAACAATGAGCCAATATATTTCGCTGGTAACTTTGCTGACACTGGCACTTGGTATTGTTTTTCAGCTTCCACTAGTTATGTTGTTTATTTCTAAGATTGGAATGCTTAAAGCAGATGATTTTATTAAATGGCGCATGTATGCCATCCTCATTATATTTATCCTGGCCGCAGTAATAACACCACCAGACCCATTTACACAGGTTATGACTGCTTTACCTATGATCATTCTTTATGAAGTAGGTATTCTTACAATAAGGCCATCAAAACAAGCGGTTCAACGATTTGGTGTATTATTGGGGTCGGGTTTATTACTGATATATATCGTTTATCTGGTTTTTACTGTTCCAACAAAGGCAAATTTCCTTGAATCGACAGGTACTGTTAATATACTTCCTGATGCCAGCATACATTGGCAACCATTATCATCTGAATCTAGAATCCACAATGGTTCCACGCTGAAAACGGAAAAAGACAGCAAAGCTTCCTTTCTCCTCAAAGATGGTACGTATGTCATAATGGATGTTAATACAGAAATTAAGTTTGTTAAAAACAGAAACCTCAGTCTTATAAAGGGGCAAATATTCATTTCTATAAAGGCAGATGAAAAACCGTTTATGATAGCCGCCAAAGATAACGTTGTAACTTCAAACAATAGCAATATAGATATAAGAATATCGAAACTCACTGTCATGGTTACTGTAACAAAAGGAGAAGCAACAGTTATCACAAATGGCCAGGAGAAAAAAATATTTGAGGGAAGGCAATTAAGGTTTACAACTGGAGGCAGACCGGCAGACATAAATAAAGTTATAAAGTGGGCTAAAGAAATGCAAAAGAAACTGAAGAAGCAAAACAAACGAAACATAAACCTATAGTAAATCAGGGGAGAAGGTATATACTCAACTCCTCTAGAGTACAAGCAGAAACAATGTAACAAAAGAAGGATAATTGATGGGATATCTTGCGAAATGAACTTAACTGGAAGTTGCTGATTATGAAGTTTTCGTATGACCTACTACAAACATAAAATCTACCTGCGTTCGCTTTTGCTTTCAAACTCAAGCACTATTTCCTCCTGCTCGATTGTCTCTACTGAACCAGGCCTTTTCGCTCTCACTTCTTCTATTGCATCTGCAGCATTATATCCCTTGCTAACGAGATAACAGGCCAGTATTGTGCCCGTCCTTCCTATACCTGCATCACAATGGACAACAAGCTTTTTCCCTTCAGACCGTACACTCTCAGCAAATGCCACGAATTCTTCGATCTGCTCCAACGTTGGTGGCTGAAAGTCTTTTATCGGAATATGTTTAACGCTAAATCCAAATTCCTCAATCAATACCTTGCTGAGAGGAAACTCTGTAAGTGAAACTATCGCTTCAAAGCCTTTTTCTTTAAGAAACTCAAAATCATGCACAGAAGATGCCGGCTTGGCCATACCAGCGATTTCATCTTCTATTAACCAGCTAAAATTCCTAATCACTTTTATAGTACAACATCAGGTTAAAATCTATTTCTTCTCTTCAACCACAGATACCTTTGGAGCTACCTCTTTTTCCTCTTCTACTTCCTCTATTAATTCAAAGATAACTCTACTGGCATTGTCTCCCAGGCGATTCCCGACCAAACTAAGTTTTCGCTCAAAACCTTCCATTTTATACTCTAGTTCCGGAACATCTCCAACACTGCTGCCAGACAAAACACCCAGTCTACTTCCTGAAAGTTTAAGTATCCTGGTATAGCCACCATTACGCTCCAAATATCTTTCAGCAATTCCGCCTGACTCACGCCAATCGCCCTCGCCAAACAATTTCCTCACCACTTCTTTATTGTTCAACTTTGACAAAACCTGTCTATAGTAGTGAATATATGCAAGCTTATCAGTTTCTTTCTTTATAAAGCCTTTTTTTGCCGTTGTAATTAACTTCTCTACAAAAGGACGCACATATTTAGCCTTCTCCTTAGTTGTAATAATTCTACCATAAGTAAAAAGGCTATTAGCCATATTGGATCGCAACGCTTTTCTATGACTTGATGTTCTTCCCAGATGTTTTTCTTTTCTCCTATGCCTCATGAGATAATTCCTTTCCTGCTCGATTTACATCCCCGGGTTCCTTGAATGACAAACCCAACTGATTCAGTTTCTTCTTAATTTCAACTAGCGTTGTTTTTCCAAAATTCTTCAACTCCAGCAACTCATCTTCTTCTTTTGTAATAAGTTCATTAACAGTCTTAATATTAGCATACTCTAGACAATTCGAAGCCCTGACAGACAAATCCAATTCTGCAACAGATATCGCTACTTTCTTTTTTACTTCATCTTCAGAATCATCTACTTGTTCATTCACTTGCTCAATCTGCTTTTCACCAGCATTAGGTAGTTCTCTACCCAATTCAAAGTAATGCACAAATGGATTTAGGTGTTTCCTGAAAACCTTAGACGCTTCTGTAAGTGTCATCTCAGGAGAAATGATACCATTTGTCCAGATTTCAATAATTAACTTATCATAATTTGTCCTTCTACCTACTCGAGTCTCTTCTACTCGTATCTTTACCTTACGGACAGGAGAAAATATTGCGTCTATAGGAATCACACCAATCTCACTACTTCCAGCTCCATTTTCCTCCGCTGTTTTATAACCCCTTCCCTTTTTAACTTCCATTTCAACATTAAAATCTACATTGTCTGAAATCGTAGCTATATGTAGATCCTTATTAATAATATCAACACCGTCATCCGTAATAATATCTGCGGCTGTAACAGCCCCCTTCTTTTTTGTTGCTATTCTTATTTTTCTAGGTTCATCAGTATGTAATTTTGCAACAAGATTCTTAATATTAAGAATAATATCAATTGTATCTTCTACCACATTGGGAATAGTACTAAATTCGTGTTCGACACCTTCAATCTTAACCGATGTTACGGCACTTCCTTCTATTGAAGAAAGCAAGATTCTCCTCAAACCATTTCCAATAGTAATACCAAAACCCCGCTCAAAAGGCTCAGCAATGAACTTCCCATAAGAGTCAGTATATGTTTCTTTTTCTGCACTGACTCTATTTGGCAGTTCAAACTCCCTCCATCTGATACGCATACATAGCCTCCCTTCCTACCATTAAATCTCTCTGAAAATAGTCTCCTGTAGAAGACATTTTATTTTAATTAGATTGAACCATCATGATCCTGAAAAAAGTCTTTCGTTTGGGCAAGACTCTCAAGGTAGGATTTCATAAGTTAAATGTGTACTCTACAACTTTAATAATATAAAATAACAATTTAGTTTATTTTGAGCAAAGCTCAACAACAAGCTGTTCCTGTATTTCTACCGATACCTCGTCCCTATTAGGAAGCTGCAGAACACGACCATCTAAACCGTCATCTCCCAGTTCTAACCAAGATGGCTGTTTGCGGTCCTTATTTGATTCCACATTCATCTTTATCATATTTATACCAGCTTCCTTGTTAACAGGCTTAATCACATCCCCCTGTTTAACTAAAAAAGAAGGGATATCAACCTTTTTACCGTTTACTGTTATGTGACCATGATTGATAATCTGCCTGGCGTGGCTTCGAGAATGGCCATATCCGAAATGGCATAAAACATTATCAAGTCTTCTTTCCAATAATATAAGTAAATTTTCCCCTGTATTGCCTTCTTTTCTTTCTGCTTTATAATAATAATTTCTAAACTGTCTTTCAAAAACGCCATAAAATCGCTTCAATTTCTGCTTTTCCCTAAAATGTATCCCAAATGAAGACAATTTCTTAACCCTCTTTGACATTCTACCGCCGGGGGCACCTCGCCTTTTAGCTATACTACATTTTGCAGTTTCACAGCGGTAGCCTTTAAGATACAGCTTCACACCTTCTCTTCTGCACAATCTACATTTAGGGTCTACATGTCTTGCCATCTTATTCCCTTTTCATAAATCAAAATTTATACTAAATTATTATTCCCGCTCTTCTTATTTCAAAAGCAGATATACGGCTAAACTCTTCTCTTTTTTCTTGGACGGCAGCCATTATGAGGTAATGGTGTAACATCCTCAATAGCTCTAACAACAAGGCCTGCTTCTTGTAGGGCTGTAATAGCCGATTCTCTTCCTGGACCAGGGCCTTTTACTCTAACTTCAACCTCCTTAACTCCAAATCTTTTTCGAGCTCTCTCTGCAACATTTCTTGCAGCCCTTTGTGCTGCAAAGGGTGTACTTTTCCTTGAGCCTTTAAAACCAACTGTCCCTGCGCTAGCCCAACATAAAGTTTCGCCATAGATATCAGCTACCGTAATATATGTATTATTAAAAGTTGCCTTAACATGTACAACGGCTTTAGCGACACTTCGCTTCTCCTTTTTTTTACCCATTTATATTTCCTACCTTTTTCAAATGTGAAGTCTATTTTTTTAAAAAGAGCTAACAAGCACAGACCGGATCATCATTTAATGGTTGTTCACAGAAATATTCTTGCAAGCTGAAATTAGTATTAAAGATATTGTTGAGTTGACGATATCCTTCTAAGCTCCTTTTACTCGTATTCTTAGTTTTCCTTGCAGATATCAACGTATTCTTTGGAGTTAATTTTGGAGGAACTATTTCTAAAAGCTCAACATAATATCCATTTCCTAAAAGAAATTGTGACCTCAAAGCGTCAGTCAATATATCCGCAAATTTACTTCTTAGCAATCCAAATTGAGTTACTGTAGTCAGGGGATGGTGATCTTTAATCTGAGACCGTAATTCTCCCTGACAACATGGCACAACCATAATATACCGAGCGCCAATCTCAATGCCCTTAGCAATCGCTTCATCGGTAGCCGTATTACATGCATGTAGCGCTATAACCACATCTATTTTTTTATCTGAACAGAAATCAATAGTTCTTCCATGCTTAAAGACCATATTTTCATAATTTAAAATGTCTCTAGTCTCCTCACATCTTTGTATTAGTTCACTATTGGTATCTATACCGAAGAAAAAAGGAGTCATATCAAACTCTTTTTCAAAGATGTAACTTAAGACAAACGAAAGGTACGATTTACCACACGAACATTCGAGAAAAACTATTTCCTTATTCTTGTTATATTTACTGACAACCTTTAATATTTGTTCACAAAAGCCGGCAATTTCATTAATCTTTTTGTTCATATCTTTCTTTAACAACCCATTGCTATGCCTAAATCCAAGTGGGTCTGATATGCCATTCTCCTGCTCTAATAGATTAATTATTTCCGCTTTATTGATAATTTTCATTACTTTTGAAAGTTAAATTCCTACCCTTTCATTTCCTTAATACCCTTCTTCACAGATACTGTTCTCTTCTTTCCCTTGCGTGTACGAGCATTAGTTTTAGTCCTCTGCCCCCTGGCCGGCAATCCCAATCTATGACGCAACCCCCTGTAACATCCTATATTCTTTAATCTTGTTATGTTCTGTGACTCCTGCCTTCTCAAATTACCTTCAATAGTAAAGTTTTTATCTAAGTATGCACCCAGAGTACTCAACTCATCTTCCGAAACGTCCTTTGCACGAACATTTTCATCCATCCCCAGAGCTTTTAATGTTTTTTGCGATAGATGCTTGCTTATTCCATATATATAGGTTAATGAAATAACAATCCTTTTTTCTCCAGGAATATCAACTCCTGCAATTCTTGGCATTTAATATAATCCTTTCAAAATGTAATAAATCCTCTTTAAATCATAAGATTTCATCGTTGTTACTTATTTTCCCTGCCTCTGCTTATGTCTTGGATTAATACAAATCACACGTACAACTCCTTTACGCTTTATTACCTTACAGTTTTCACATATTCTTTTTACAGATGCCCTAACTTTCATGATTTTTCCTTTTTAGCCCTGACGGTAAATAATCCTTCCTTTGCTAAGGTCATATGGTGACATTTCTATAGTAACCTTATCACCTGGAAGAATGCGAATAAAATGCATTCTCATTTTCCCTGACACATGAGCCAGTACTTCATGACCATTTTCCAATCCAACACGAAATTTGGCATTAGGCAATGCCTCCTTTACCACTGCTTCTACTCTTATAGGTTCTTCTTTGGCCATAGATTAAACTTTAGCATGTGCTTTTTATAAAAACAAGGTACTCTTCCTCTAGATTGTAAGTATCTCAGCTCCATTGTCTGTAACTACAACAGTATGCTCAAAATGTGCCGAAAGCTTTCTGTCTTTTGTTACAACGGTCCATTTATTATTAAGAACTTCCGTATCATATTTACCTACACATATCATCGGCTCTATCGCTAATGCCATCCCCTGTAATAATATTTCATCTGCCTTTAATAACTCTTTGCTGACAAAGTTAGGAATTTGTGGATCTTCGTGCATCTGTCTACCAATGCCGTGGCCAGTATAATCCCGTATTACAGCAAGCCCGTTACTTTCAACATAATCTTGTATTGACCTTGACACTTCTGACAACTTATTGTTCGCGCATGTTTTTTCAATGGCCCTATTCAGCGCCTCTTCGCACACCTGCAACAAAGACTCTGCTTCTTCAGAAATCTCTCCTATCGGCATAGTTATCGCTGCATCAGCTACATATTTGTTAAATTCTACCCCAATGTCAACACTCAATATATCGCCATTTCTAAGCTTTCTCTGATCTGGAATTCCATGAACTATCTCTTCGTTAATAGACGCACAAATACTTTTTGGATAGCCTCTATAACCTTTGAATACCGGTATACCGCCTTTCTGCAGTATATATTCTTCTAATCTTGCATTTAAACTTTCTGTAGAAACACCTTCTCTTGCAATCTCCCTCGTCATAGCAAGTGCATCTGCTACTATTCTCCCTGCTTTACGCATTATATCTATTTCACGCTCAGACTTACGTACTATCACCACGCTCTATTCCATATCCCTTTCTTCCTCAGACATAGAATGCAATCCAGCAAGAATATATTGCTGAATTTCTGCTTTGTCTCCATTGCAGTTTACTTCTACCAATATGCCTTTTTTATTATAGTAATCAATTAATGTTTCAGTCTGCTCTTTATATACTTTTAATCGTACTTTTATCGTTTCCGGATAGTCATCTTTACGCTGAAAAAGTTTAGAACCACATTTGTCACACGTATTCTCTTTTAACGGAGGACTAAATATCTCATGATATTGCGATCCACATGACTTGCACGTTCGCCTACCCGCAATACGTGTAACGATAACATCTTCAGACGCTGTAAAACTGAAAACCCTGTCTATCTTTTTTCCTACTTTTTCCAAGGTGCTATCAAGAACTTTCGCCTGAGACAAGTTCCTTGGAAATCCGTCTAAAATAAAACCTTTCTCACACTCTACCGAGTTGATTTTGTCCGCAACTATATTAACTATTAACTCATCAGGAACCAAAAGCCCGTTTTCAATATATTCCCTTGCTTTAAGCCCAATCTCTGTTTTAGCGTCTACAGCTGCTCTCAAAAGATCACCAGAAGAAATATGAATTAAATTTTCTTCTAAACTAATCCTTCCAGCCTGCGTACCCTTACCCACACCAGGAGGACCATGGAATATAAGCCTCAACCCCTTCTGCCTCTTACTTTATTGCTGCCGCCCAAAAATCCGCCATAATGTCTCATAATCAAATGAGATTCTACTTTCTGTACTAAATCTAATGCCACACCAACTACAATCAAAAGGCCTGTTCCACCATAAAAACTGGCAACAGCTCTGTTTAGCTCAAACCCGCTAGCAATCATCATAGGCAAAATTGCAATTAGTGACAAAAAAGCAGCTCCTGCAAGTGTGATTCTGCTCATAACGCCTTCAAGGTAATCGGCCGTTCGATGCCCCGGCCTAATACCAGGAATAAAACTACCATAATCTCTCATATTATTTGACATTTCCTTCGGGTTAAATTGTATAGCTGTCCAGAAATAGCAAAAGAAAGCAATTAATACAATGTACATAACTACATATATAAATCCACCCTGAAATGCTTCTGTCACTCGAGATGTAATCCAAAACCAAAAAGTTCCAGGCTCGAACCTGACCTGTAAACCTTTAGTTATTGCTGCAGGAAAAATCAATAGTGATTGTGCGAAAATTATTGGCATAACTCCTGCTTGATTTACTTTAAGAGGAAGAAAATGCTTCTGACCGCCATAAACTCTTCTGCCTCTTGTATGTTTAGCCTGCTGCACAGGGATGCGCCTTTGCCCTTGCGTAATATATACAACCCCCGCAATTATCGCAAGGAACATACCTATCAGCACAAGCAATTTAGCTATACCTATCTCGTGCTCAGCAGGAGCTACCGAGAAAGTAAAGTTTTGAAGAATTTGACTAAACGCCCATGGCAACCTATCAATAATTCCCACCATGATGATTAAAGAGATACCGCTACCGATACCGTGTGCATCAATCTGCTCTCCTATCCACATCAACAACACAGTTCCAGTAGTTAAAAGAACTGCCGCCATAAGTTGGAACTGGACACCCTGAATATGTATTGGCACAACAGATACGCCATTAATTTCGATCGCGTACAGAGTACGTATCATTATAAATGCTTGAAAAAGACACAAACCGACAGTAGTCAACCTTGTATATTGGTTTATCTTTTTCCTGCCAACATCACCTTCCTTTTGTAATCTCTCAAGAAAAGGAACAACACCTACAAGTAACTGAAATATAATGGAGGCACTGATATATGGCATAATCCCCAAACCAAAGATTGCACCAGAACTCATAGCTCCACCGGCAAATAAATCTACTAAACCCAACAACTGCCCTACACCTGATTGTGTAAACTGCTGAAAGTATGCTTTTAACACTGCTGTATCAATGCCTGGCATAGGAATAAAAACGCCTAATCTGCATACTGCTAGCAAGCCCAGAGTTATCAACAATTTATTCCTCAACTCAGGAATTCTAAACATATTTGTGAACTTCTCTATCATGATAGCTTTTCTGCTTCTCCTCCGACCTCTTTAATCTTGGCAATTGCCGCCCCACTAAACTTATGCGCAGCTATAGTAAGCGTTTTGGTCAATGCCCCTTCACCCAGGACTTTTAAATCATATTTAGTATTTTTTATCAAGCCACAATCTTTTAGTTTTTGTAAATCTACACGTGTCCCAGAATCAAAGCTCTCAAAATCCTTAACGTTCAATATTGTGTACTTTTTTTTAAAAGGATTGTTGAACCCTCTTTTAGGAACTCTACGGAACAAAGGCATCTGACCACCTTCAAATATTGATCTTAATTTATTGCCTGAACGTGATTTTTGGCCTTTAAACCCCTTACAACTTGTTTTACCATGGCCAGAACCGGGTCCTCTCCCCACACGTTTTCTCTTTTTTATTTTTTGGAATGTCTTTTTAGCATCTATCAAATTCATTCTACCTTTACACCTCTTAACAACTCGATTTCTTGCTTGGTCCTTAACGATTTAAGCCCTTCAGCTGTAGCCTTTACTACATTCAAAGGATTTCTCGTACCATAACATTTCGTTAAAATATCAGTAATACCTACAGATTCCAGTACTGATCGTGCTGAAGTTCCCGCTTTTATCCCGGTACCTGGCGCTGCTGGCTTCATAAATACCCTCGCAGTTTTATAACACCCCCATACCTCGTGTGGTATAGTTCCGTTTACAATAGGAATCGAATAAGTATATCTATTGGCATCTTTCACTGCCTTTCCAACTGCATTTGGAACTTCCCTTGCCTTACCAAAACCGTACCCAACAGTCCCATTTTTATCACCAACCACTACTAATGCGCTAAAGCTCATACTCTTCCCACCCTTTGTCACATTAGTACACCTATTGATTTTTACAACCGTCTCTTCTAATTGATCAGTATCTTTTTTATACGCCAAAAGAGCCTCCTATCGTTTACAATATTTCTATATAAGCACTTTAACAATCAAGATTATTTTTTCTTGCGCTATCGGCTAAGGCCTTCACCCTGCCATGATATTTGTACCCACCTCTATCAAAGACTATTTTGGTAATCCCCAGCTTCAATGCTTCTTCAGCTATTTTTTGGCCTACCAGTTCCGCCGCCTTTATGTTTCCTCCATATGGCAATTTTTCTTTTATATCTTTTGTCAATGTCGAAGCACTAGCCAGTGTCATGCCGGTAGTATCATCTATTATCTGGCAATAGATATTCTTTGAACTTCTGAACACACTCAGCCTCGGTCTTTCCTTAGAACCAAAGATTTTTTTCCTAATTCCTTTACGACGTCTAAGTCGCTTTTTATATTTTTCTTTGCAAATATTCATAGACTTGCTTTTCTTATTCTAAAAAGAGGTGCAAAAACTACGATGAAGTAGCTACCGCCTTGCCTGCCTTTCTACGTACAATCTCATCTGCATACTTTACACCCTTCCCTTTGTATGGCTCAGGCGGACGCAGGCGCCTGATGTTTGCCGCAAACTGACCAACTTTTTGTTTATCAATACCTGTAACAGTAAATTTCCCAGGATTTGTCTGATTTTGAATTTCAACCTTTATCTCTTTAGGAATTTTCACTTTTATTGAGTGTGAAAACCCAAGTTGCAAAACCAGTTCTTCACCCTGCATTTTTATATTGTAACCTAATCCAATTATCTCCATATCCCTGGAAAAACCATTTGTAACACCATGCACATTATTTGCCAATAGCGTACGCGTCAGGCCATGGAGCTCTTTGCATTGCCGTTCTTCAGAAGGACGTACCACGCTAAACTGTTTTGCCTCTTCATCAACCTTAATACTCATTAAAGAATGGATTGGCTGCACTATTGCCCCTTTAGGGCCTTCTATTGTTACGGTATCTTTACTACATTTCACTTTAACACCGTCTGGTATAGGGATTGGTTTTTTTCCTATTCGCGACATTTCTTATCCTGTGTTGCAATAAAACAATAAATTTAGAAAATAGTATATTATCTTGTTTAATGAATCAGCTGATAAAAACCTTATTTACCATACTGTACAAATATGTTCACCACCGATATTGTGTGCTCTGCACTCTTTATTACTTAAAATCCCCTTCGAAGTTGAAAATATCGATATACCAATACCGTTAAGCACTCTACCTATATCTTCTACCCCTTTATATATTCTCTTTCCCGGCTTACTTTCTCTTTTTATGTGGCTGATCACTCTCTGATTTAGCGGCCCATATTTAAGATAAACCCTCAATATACCCTGTTTTTCATCAGGAATAACCTTGAATTCCTTTATAAAACCTTCCTTTTTCAAAACCTCCGCAATGCCAACCTTAATACGTGAAGATGGAATATTTACAGCCTCTCTTTCGACCATAATACCATTACGTATTCTTGTCAACATGTCTGCCACAGGATCAGTCATACTCATTTTAATAAGCCTCTTTTCAGTTTATGAAAAATCATTGAATTACATTCTACCAGCTTGCCTTCTTTACCCCTGGTATTTCCCCCTTGGAAGCAAGGCCCCTAAAACACAATCTACATATTTGGAACTTTCTGTAATATGCCCTGGGCCTCCCACAAAGTTGACACCTATTATATCTTCGAGTTTTGAATTTTGGCTCCCTCTCAGATTTTACTATTAATGCTTTTCTTGCCATAAATACTCCGCGTGTTTAGAAGTCTATTGCTAAATTAAAATTCTCAAAGAAAAAAATCATGTTTTAAAAGGCATTCCAAAAAGCCTCAACATTTCACGTGACTGCTCATCCGATTTTACAGATACTACAAAAGTGATATCCATACCCTGAACAAATTCTATATCATCAGCATTTATTTCAGGAAATACAGCCAATTCACTTATGCCCAATGTATAGCATCCACGGCCATCAAACGATTTAGCTGAGAGGCCACGAAAATCCTTTATCCTAGGCAAAACAATGCTTATTAAACGATCCATAAATTCGTAAGCCATCTTATCACGAAGTGTTACTTTACAACCAACAGGATCACCTTTTCTCAACTTAAAACCAGCTATATCCTTACGAGCCCTTGTCATACTAGGTTTCTGACACGAAAGTACTGCCAAGTGCCTCATTGCATCTTCAAGAAGCTTTTTATTTTCTTTAGCTCTTCCAACGCCCATGTTTATAACTATTTTCTCCAGCCTTGGAACTTCCATTTTATTCTTCAAACTGAACTCTTCCATCAACTTGGGCACAATCTCTTTCTTATATTTTTCTATTAAACGCGCCATTCTTTATTTCATATCCTGGTTTTCAATTTTAATCAGAAGCAATTATTTCACTTCCACATTTATAACACACTCTTACCTTATCACCATTTTCAAGAAACTTGAATCTTGTCCGTACACCCCTACCGTCCTTCTCGCAATTTTTATTTTGACATATTACCAATACATTTGATGCAGAAATGGGTGCCTCCTTCTGCACTCGGCCGCCCTGCGGGTTTTTTTCACTGCGCTTCACATGCTTTTGAATATAATTAATCCCCTCAACAATGACACGATTCTGCTTTGCCATCACATTCAATATTTTTCCAGTTTTACCAGCATCATCACCAGCAGTAACCTCTATAATGTCATTTCTTCTTACATGCATATCTTTTACAAACTCCCTTTTCAGAATATTATATTTACACTACTTCAGGAGCCAATGAAATTATTCTCATGAAATTTTTTTGTCTTAACTCCCTGGCAACTGCACCAAAAATCCTTGTCCCTTTCGGGCTTCCATCATCTCCTATGATAACAATTGCATTTCTATCAAACTTCAAATAAGAGCCATCATCGCGCCTAATATTTTTCTTTGTCCTGACAACCACACCTTTAGCAACTTCACCCTTTTTCACAGTTCCGTTTGGAATAGCTTTCTTTACAGCAACTACAACGATATCTCCAACTGATGCATAAACACGTCTGGACCCCCCAAGAACCTTGATACATTTAGCCATTTTTGCACCTGAGTTATCAGCAACATCTAACATCGTTTGTTCCATTATCATATCTTCAACATCCTTTTACTATTTCACAATGCGAACTAATCGCCAGCGTTTATTCTTACTTATTGGCCTTGATTCTACAATCTCTACCTTATCCCCTTGCCCGGCCTTGTTTTCTTCATCGTGTGCCTTATAAACAGTTACTCTTTTAACATATTTTCCATATTTGGGATGCTTAACTCGTCGTTCTGCTTTCACAGTAATCGTCTTCTTCATCTTATTACTTGATACCACACCAATTACCGCCTTCCGGTGCTTTTTATTTTTTTCAGTTTCCATAATTTTACCTTATTCTTCTTCTTTCTTCTCAGCCAGATCCGCGTTAATACCCAATTCCACTTCTCTTAGAACAGTCTTTAACCGTGCAATATCTTTTTTTATTTGCTTGTATTGTGCTGAATTGCGTATTTCACCCGCCTGCCATTGAAACCTAAAATTCAATAGCTCCCTCTTACAAGCCTCCAGTTCTTCAAGTATTTCCGGATGCGATTTTTCTCTAATTTCGCTCGCCTTCAAATCGCTACTCTCCTCTTAACGAACACAACTCTAACAGGCAACTTGTATGCTATCCTGTTAAACGCCTGCTTTGCCATCTCCTCTGTTACCCCTCCCAACTCATACAAGATAGTACCAGGTTTAACAACTGCAACCCACTTATCTGGCTCACCCTTACCCTTCCCCATTCTTGTTTCAATTGGCTTTGCTGTAACCGGTTTATGTGGAAAGATCCTTATAATCAGCTTGCCTTCCCTTGAAATATATTGTGTAGCCGCCACCCTACCAGCTTCAATATGCTGTGCCGTTATCCAGCCTTGTTCGGTAGATTGCAATCCATAATCACCAAAGCACACTGTGTTTCCCCTTGTAGCATTACCTTTAATCTTTCCTCTTTGAGTCTTTCTAAACTTAACCCTTTTTGGCATCAACCGCATAATCCACCCCTTTTTCTAAATCAACCAATCCTTTATATACCCATACTTTAACGCCAATCGTACCATAAGTAGTTAAAGACTCAGCAAACCCGTAATCAACATTTGCTCTTAACGTATGCAAGGGAATACTCCCTTTAGTTGCACCTTCTGTTCTCGCTATCTCCGCCCCTGCCAAACGCCCGGACACTTGCACTTTAACCCCTTGTGCACCCAATCCCATTGTACTATCAACAGCTTTTTTTATTGTTCTTCTATAAGCAGCTCTTTTTTGCAATTGCTCAGCTATATTCTCTGCTACCAGCTGTGCCTCTAATTCTGGCTTATCAATTTCCTGAATTTTTATATCCACGCCCTTTTCCACTATTTTTTCAATACCACTCTTCAATTTTTCAATTTCAGCACCCTTACGGCCAATTATTAATCCGGGCCTTGCAGAATAAATAATGATTTTCGCCCCTTCATCACGCGTTCTTTCAATTTCAACTTTAGGGATTCCTGTAAATCTGTAATTCTGTTTTATAAATTTTCTTATTCTTTGATCTTCCACAAGTAGCTTGCCGAACTGTTTCTTATCAGCGTACCATCGTGATCGCCAACTTTCCGTTATCCCCAGCCTGAACCCTATTGGACAAACTTTTTGACCCATATTAGCCTTTCTAATTATAATGCAGAAATAATATCATTTAAAATACCAATTATCTTTCGAGAACAATAGAATTAATCTCTATTTCCCCTCATCAGACAGCACTAGAGATATATGGCTTGTACGCTTCTTAATCATCGAAGAAACCCCTCTTGCCCTGGGCCTGTACCATTTACGCGCCGGGCCCCCATCTACATACACCTCTTTTACATATAAAGAATCAATATCTACACCCTGATTTTCACTGGCTCCAGCAATTGCTGCCCTTAAAGTTTTGTCTACAAAGAATGACGCTCTCTTATTTGTTAATCTTAATGTCTCTAAAGCGTGGTTTACAGATTTCCCCCTTATCAGATCAACTACGTATCTTGTTTTCCTCGGAGACATTTTGACATATCTACAACTTGCTTTGAAATTCATTGTATATAAATTTTTAATTATTAATAAAATTCAAGCTACTATGCATATCACACTACTACCGCTACTTTTTCTTTGTTCCCCCATGCCCCCTATAAGTCCTCGTAGGTGCAAATTCTCCAAGTTTGTGTCCAACCATATCTTCCATAATAAATAGCTTATGAAAAGTTTTACCGTTATGCACCATAAATGTATGTGACACGAATTCTGGTATAATTATACAACTTCGAGACCATGTTCGGATCGGATCTTTAACACCGGAATCTCTTTGCTTTAACACCTTCTTAAGCAGTTTGCTGTCGACAAAAGGCCCTTTTTTTACTGAACGTCCCATAATTTAAGCTCTTTTTAAAAAGTTTATTATAACTGGAATTATTTGCGCTTAGACTTTCTTCTTATTATGAATTTATTACTTGTCGCCTTCTTTCTCCTCGTCTTACCACCCTTTGCCAATACACCGGTAGGAGAACAAGGGTGTCTTCCCCCATGACTCCTGCCCTCTCCTCCTCCTAAAGGATGTGCAACAGGGTTCATAGCAGTACCTCTAACATGCGGCCTGCGGCCCTTCCACCTTTTCCTGCCAGCCTTTCCAAGCCTATTACCCATGTGGTCCGCATTACCAACACGGCCCACAGTTGCTCTACATTCATGAAAAATCTTTCGAACCTCTCCAGAAGGAAGAACTACTTGCGCATACTTGCCCTCTTTTGCCAAAACTCGCGCAGCACTACCAGCTGATTTAACAATTTTCCCGCCTTCTCCAGGTCTTAATTCAATATTATGAATTTCCAGACCCAAATGCATGTTTTTAAGAGGCATGCTATTACCGGTCTGGGGCTCTACCTTCTCTCCAGACAAGATTTTGTCCCCTACAGCTAAACCAACAGGCGCTAATATATAGCGCTTCTCTCCATCCAAATAATGCAACAAAGCAATGTTAGCAGAACGGTTAGGATCATACTCTATAGTAGCAACTTTCGCCGGAACATCATGCTTGTTTCTCTTAAAGTCTATAATTCTATATTTCCTCTTGTTCCCACCGCCTCGATGCCTAACTGTTATTTTACCCTCGTTATTCCTTCCACTCTTTTTATTCATAGGAAGCAACAACTTTTTTTCAGGAGTAACCGATGTTATCTCTGAGAAATCGGATACTGTCCCAAGACGTCTTCCATTAGTTGTAGGCTTGTAACGTTTAATTCCCATTTAAATCACGCTTTCAAATTTATTTAGTAGTTTAGTAACCAAGGTCAATACGATCCCCATCCTTCAAGGTTACTATTGCTTTCTTCCATCCGCCTGTTTTGTATATTTTATTTCTATATTTCCTTGATTTTCCAACCCTGTTTAAGGTACGAACAGCTAAAACCTCAACCTCAAACAACTTCTCTATTGCTTCTTTTACTTGTATTTTGTTTACCTTCTTATCTACCTCAAAATGATAAGAATTTGAGGCCTCTCTATCACCAACACTTTTTTCTGAAGACAAAGGCTTTTTTATAATTTGATAATAATCCATAATATTTTTTCCAAACTAAATATTCTCTTTTATTAATTAATCTTTGGCAAATCTATTCAGATTTAATATTCTCTAATACTTCTTTCACTATCAATAGTTTTTTGTACCTAACCACATCGTACGCATTCAAATCAGAGGCAATCCTGAACCTCACATTGTAAATATTTCGGGAAGACAACCAGATTTTCTCATCAAACTCCTGTGCTACTATAAGACAACTCTCCGTGACACCTAAACATTTCAATAAATTTGACAGTTTTTTTGTACTTGGAGAATCAAATTCAAATTTATCAATCAAAACCACTTCATTATCTATCAGCTTAGATAGAATCGCAGATTGCAACGCAGCTTTTTTTGCCTTGCGATGCATCGAAAAAGAGTAGTCCCTTGGTCGTGGACCAAAAACAACACCACCGCCTTTCCATATCGGAGAACGAATATCACCCACCCTCGCCCTCCCAGTATGCTTTTGCTTCCATGGCTTCCTACCACCACCCTTAACTTCTCCACGGGTTTTGGTTGACGCCGTCCCCCTGCGATGATTTGCCTCATGCATAAGTATCACATCTCTTAGCAGTTCTTTACGCACTTTACCTCCAAAACTGTCTTCAGGCAAAGACACATCCTCCAGAGAGCCACCGTTACTATCAAATACTTGCACTGTAATCATAATATACTTTTACTCTTTCGTATTATTAAATGTCCACCATTTGGGCCAGGAACCGCACCCTTAACAATCAAAAGATTCCTGTCACTATCAACTTTAATTACGTCCAGGTTTTTAACCGTCTTCTTTTTACCACCCATTCTTCCTGCCATTTTTTTACCCTTATGCACATGCCCCGGACTAGTACCCGCACCAACTGAACCAGCACTTCTCGGGGTTGTACAACCGTGTGTAGCAGGCCCCCCATGAAAACCCCATCGTTTCATAGCACCCGCAAAACCCTTACCCTTACTTGTACCAGTCACATCTACCGATACCACACCGTCAAAAACAGCTACTGTTAATGTCTGCCCGGGCTTATATTCTGCATCTAAAATATCAGAACGAATTTCCCTTATCAGTCTTTTCACTTCAACATTTGCCTTTGAACAATGCCCAATCTCAGCCCTGGTCGCTCTTTTCTTTTTTTTCTCCCCGAAGCCTATCTGCAAAGCAGAATAGCCATCATTTTCCTCACTTTTTATTTGTAAGAGATCACATGGACCTGCCTGTAATATAGTCACCGGCACCAAATCACCCTCTTGACTATAAACCTGGGTCATACCTAATTTTTTACCTAGTAATCCAGCTATCATAAATAATACCTTTAAATTCCACTAAAAGTTTTTTATTAAAAAGCCTTACAAATCACTATGCTTTTATTTTTACCTCTATCCCAGCAGGCATATTAAGCTTATTCAGTGCATCTACAGTCTTCGGAGTTGGCTCAATAATATCTATCAGCCGCTTGTGCGTTCTTATTTCAAATTGCTCTCTAGACTTTTTATCAACATGTGGCGAACGAAGAACTGTGTACCTTTCCATGCGAGTCGGTAAAGGTATAGGGCCAGACACCCTTGCCCCAGTCCGCTTAGCTGTATCAATTATATCGGCAGCAGACTGATCGAGCATTCGATGATCGTAAGCTTCCATTCGAATCCTGATTTTGTAATCTATTTTGTTTCCCATCTCTTATATTCTATTTATTCAATAATTTTAGTAACAACACCTGCACCTACGGTTTTCCCGCCTTCTCTTATCGCAAACCGCAGCTCCTTATCCATTGCTATCGGTGTTATCAACTCTATCAGCAGGTTAGCATTGTCACCAGGCATCACCATCTCCGCACCACCTAACAATGTAGCTACACCTGTCACATCCGTCGTCCTGAAATAAAACTGAGGCCTGTACCCATTAAAAAACGGTGTATGTCTACCACCCTCTTCCTTTGTCAATATATACGCCTCCGCCTCAAACTTAGTATGCGGTGTTATACTACCAGGCTTCGCCAACACCTGGCCTCGCTCCAGATCATCCTTCTCCACACCCCTTAACAAGACACCTACATTATCCCCTGCCATACCCTGCTCAAGCGTCTTATTAAACATCTCAACTCCGGTAACCACCGTCTTCCTTATCTCACTCACCATACCAACTATATCTACTTCATCCCCTACCTTCAACACTCCACGCTCCATTCGGCCAGTACCCACTGTACCACGACCTTTTATACTAAATACATCCTCTATTGACATCAAAAACGGCTTGTCAGTCTCACGCACTGGATCTGGTATATAACTATCAAGCGCATCCATCAGCTCATGTATCGGACCACAATTATCACACTCCTTACCACCACACCCACACTCAGCAGCCTTTATCGCAGAACCCTTGATCACAGGAATATCATCTCCGGGAAAATCATACTTACTCAACAATTCCCGAATCTCCAACTCCACCAACTCCACCAACTCAAGGTCTTCCAGCTGGTCCATCTTATTCATAAACACAACTATCCTCGGCACACCCACCTGCCTCGCAAGCAATATGTGCTCTCGCGTCTGAGGCATCGGACCGTCAGGTGCGCTCACAACCAATATCGCGCCATCCATCTGTGCCGCTCCTGTTATCATATTCTTTACATAATCAGCATGACCAGGACAATCAACATGGGCATAGTGCCTCTTTTCAGTCTCGTACTCAACATGCGCTATCGCTATTGTTATACCTCGCTCCCTCTCCTCCGGCGCATTGTCTATCGAATCAAATGCCCTCTCCTTGGCATGCCCACTCTTAGATAACGTGTTCGTTATCACTGATGTCAACGTCGTCTTACCATGATCCACATGCCCTATCGTCCCAACATTAACATGCGGCTTTGTCCTTTCAAACACTTCCTTGGCCATACTTTCCCCACCTCCTAAAACAACCTATTAATTGTCCAAAATTATGTTACGCTACTATAAGCTTTTGCCGGTGCCGGCTTATACTCGCAGGGTTCCATAGTATATGTACCCCTGCCTTGGGTAATCGATCTTAATACACTCGAATATCCAAATGTCTCAGCTAATGGCATCTTCCCTTTAACCACTCTCAGGTCTCCTTCATTTATCATTTCGTCTACAATGGCCCTTCTACCATTAAAATCGCCAAGAACGTCACCAAGGTAATTATCTGGAACCGTAACCTCTATTTTCATTATTGGTTCCAGCAAAACGGATTTTGCTTTTTCTACTGCTTTTCTCAACGCAACACCAGCTACATTGTAAAAGGCAAACTCTGACGAATCTACAGAGTGCATATCCCCATCAAGCAAAGTCACTTTTATATTAACAAGAGGATAGCCACCAGCCACTCCACTGCTTGCCGCATCAACAATTCCCTTTTCTACTGATTTTATATATGGTCTGGAAATTACACCGCCTTTTATCTGGTCTTCGAATTCAACCGCCTTCTCTCCCTTATGCGGTTCTAGCTTAATTTCAATACGAGCGTACTGCCCACGGCCTCCCGTTTGTTTAACAAATTTTTCATCTATCTCAGCTTCATGCTCTATTGTCTCTCTATATGAAACCCGAGGCGCACCAACATTGGCATTTACTTTAAATTCACTTAACATTCTGTTCTTCAGAACTTCCAGATGCAACTCACCCATCCCTGAGATAATCAACTGGCTAGTCTCGTTATCGGTATGAACCCTAAATGTAGGGTCCTCTTTAGCCAGCCTGGCCAGCACAAGAGCCAACTTCTCTTTTTCTGCTTCCGTCTTTGGCTCTATAGCCATTGAAATAACCGTTTCGGGAAATTCTATTTTCTCCAGAATGACAGGGTGGTCCTCAACGCATATAGTATCTCCAGTACCAGTATCTTTAAAACCTACCACCGCCACAATATCACCCGCAGAAGCACTTTCCAATTGTTCACGCTTGTCTGCATGCATACTATATATACGGCTTGCCAGCTCTTTCTTCTTCGCCCTTGGATTATAAAGCCTTTGCCCCGAAGTCATCGTTCCTGAGTAAATTCGCATATAAGTGAGATCCCCATGCTTATCTGAAGCAATCTTGAAAGCTAACGCACTTAAATGCTCCTCTGCGGTGGGTTTCCTTTCAGTGGCGGTATCATCTTTTACATCTATACCTTTTACCGGAGGGATATCCTGAGGTGACGGCAAATAACTACATACCGCATCAAGCAGCTGCTGAACTCCCCTGTTTTTAAACGCCGAACCACATAGCACAGGCATCAGGCCATACTTAATGGTTCCTTCACGCAAAGCACTTACAATTTCTTCTTCACTAAAGGCACTCTCACTTAAGTATTTATCCATGAACCAATCTACTTTGTCAGCAATGCCCTCTAGCATCATCTCCCTGTATAACGCCGCTTCCTCTAGCAGATTCTCTGGTATTTCACGCTCTTCATACTTCGAACCAGTAGCATCATCATCATGCGTAGTAATTATAGCTTTCATTTTTATTAAATCAACCATACCTTCAAAGTTTTTTTCTTTACCAACAGGGAGTTGAACAGGAACGACACTTTTATTTAGCTTACCCTTTATATCGTTAAAAACCTTTATAAAATCAGCACCAACCCTATCCATTTTATTGACAAAACATATCCTTGGAACCATATATTTATTAGCCTGCCTCCACACCGTTTCTGTTTGTGCTTCAACACCACCAACACCACAAAAGACACATATCGCACCGTCAAGAACCCTGAGAGATCTTTCAACTTCTATTGTAAAGTCGACATGCCCCGGAGTATCTATTACGTTTATCTGATAATCATTCCAAAAGCATGTAGTGGCCGCAGACGTTATAGTAATACCACGTTTCTGCTCCTCCTCCATCCAGTCCATGGTTGCTGTTCCTTCATGAACTTCACCCAATTTAAAATTCTTCCCTGTATAGAAAAGTATGCGTTCTGTAGTTGTAGTTTTCCCTGCATCAATGTGAGCTGCAATTCCAATATTTCTGAGATTAGCCAGTTTGTTTTTTTTCATAACTATAAACTTAAATGCTACCATGCAAAATGAGCAAAGGCTTTATTTGCCTCTGCCATTTTGTGAGTATTTTCCCTTTTTGTAATAGACACACCTTGTTTTTTATATGCATCAGATAGTTCGTCTGCAAGTTTTAAATATGTAGCCTTCCCCTTTTTGCTTCGAACAGCAGCAAGGATCCACCTTATTGACAGCGACATCTGCCTTTTCCTTGAAACTTCAACCGGTACCTGATAGGTTGCACCACCAACACGTTTCGATTTTACTTCGACCAGTGGCTTTACATTACCTATTGCAGTCTCAAATACTGCAAGCGGCTCATCATCCGGAAATCTAGCCTTTAAAACATCCATGGCCTGATAAAATAGTTTTTCTGCAACACTTTTCTTGCCTTCATGCATTAAATTGTTTATAAACTTAGAGACCAAAATACTTTTAAAACGCACGTCGGGCCGAAGAAAAGATTCTGTACTTCTATATTCCAGTCCCATGTATTATCTCCCACATCACTAATTAACAAATAAATTTACAAACTATTTTGGGCTTTTTGACCCGTATTTAGATCTACCACGCTTTCTACCTTCTACACCAGCCGTATCCAATCTACCCCTTATAATATGATATTTAACACCAGGCAGATCACGCACCCTTCCACCTCTTATCAAAACTATTGAGTGCTCTTGCAGATTGTGCCCTTCTCCCGGAATGTATGCGGTAACTTCCTTTCCGTTTGTAAGTCTTACCCTAGCCACTTTCCTCAAAGCAGAGTTAGGCTTCTTTGGTGTACGAGTCATGACCTGAAGGCAAACACCCTTCTTTTGCGGACACCTATCCAAATCAAGGCTTTTACTTTTTGATTTAATTTTTTTTCTACCTTTTCTTACAAGCTGATTTATTGTTGGCATATCTTATTCCTCTATTTTAATTAGACAACACTGATAATAACTCATCCTTCTCTTCAATTTTATCACCAGTTTCCTCTATCTCATCTTTTCTCATAAGTATTTTATGATAAGGCTTATACCCTGTACCAGTTGGGACTAAATGCCCAAGAATGACGTTTTCCTTCAGCCCCACAAGCTTATCTCTGCTTCCTTCTAATGCAGCCTTAGTCAGCACCTTTGTTGTCTCCTGGAAAGAGGCAGCAGAAATAAAACTTTCTGACTGAACGGACGCTTTAGTTATCCCCAGCAATAATGGCTCTGCCGCAGCAGGTTTACCACCTTTTTGTGCAACCTTTAAATTCGCTTCTTTAAACCTGAATTTATCTAAGATCGTACCTGGCAATAAATCTGTATCATTAGGCTCGGTTACCTGCACCTTCCTTAACATCTGCGCAATTATTATTTCGACATGCTTATCATCAATCGGTACATTCTGAGAACGATAAACATTTTGAACTTCCTTTAATGTATACTGCTGCAACTCCTCTTCACCACAAATCCTCAAAATATCTTGAAGGACAAGAGGGCCTTCTACCAGTGCATCTCCTGCTTTAACGCGATCTCCCCTGTGTACCCTCAAATGTTTACCACGAGGGACAAGATGTTCTACTTCCATTCCGGAGTCACCTTTAACAATTATAGTACGTTTACCCCTCTTCTTTTCACCAAGTTCTATTATGCCATCTATTTCACTCATCACTGCCGGATCCTTTGGCCTTCTAGCCTCAAAGATCTCCGACACACGAGGCAACCCGCCAGTTATATCCTCCGTCCTTGCAATCTCTCTAGGAGTCTTCGCTAGAAGCGTCCCAGCAACAACTTTTGCATTTGCCTCTACCTCTATATGCGCCTTCTCCGGTATTGGATAAAGACCCTGAATTTTCCCGGTACTGTCTTCAATGATTATTTGAGGATGAAGATCTCCTTTATGCTCTACAATCACTTTTCTTTTAATGCGTGTTACAGAGTCGTATTCCTTCCGCATCGTTTTATTTTCTATTATATCTTCAAAGCGAACCTTACCGGTCATCTCTGCAAGAATCGGAGTCATATGAGGATCCCATTTAACAATTGCTCGATTTACAGCAATCTTTTCATTATCCTTTACCAAAACCGATGCACCAAGAGGAACAGCATGTTTTTCAATCTGGCGGCCTTTATCATTTACGATATAAATTTCTCCATTACCACTAAGGGTGATGTTTTCTCCATCTGGGTTTTCTACAACATTCAGACTATCACTATAATTAACCCTACCTGCTCTCCTTACTCTTATCTCTGACTCTTCAATTGATCGCGTTGCAGTTCCACCGATATGAAATGTTTTCATAGTTAACTGTGTACCAGGCTCTCCGATTGACTCAGCAGCAATTATCCCTGCAGCAGTACCTTCTTCAATCATCTTGCCCCTAGAAAGATCCATACCAAAACACTTGACACACAAACCTTGCACTACTTCACAAGTTAACGGGGAACGAACACGAATTTTTTCATATCCCAGCGCTTCAATCTTCTTTGCCTTCTCCTCTGTAATAAGCTCATTTTCCTTAACAATTTCTTCGTCTTTAACCAGATCAACAATATTGTTTAAAGACACTCTACCTGTTATAACCCTATAAAGAGGAACCTCAACACGATCGCCTCTATACACCGCACTCTTGCTAATCCCATTAACTGTCCCACAGTCATGAGCAGTTATAATAACGTTTTGTGCGACATCTGCAAGTTTCCTGGTCAAATACCCCGAATCTGCTGTTTTCAAAGCAGTATCAGCTAATCCTTTCCTTGCGCCATGTGTCGAGCTGAAATACTCTAATACGCTTAGCCCTTCACGAAAGTTGGCTTTAATTGGAGTCTCTATTATCTTACCAGACGGTTTTGCCATTAAGCCTCTCATTCCCGCAAGCTGTCTCAACTGCTGAGTACTACCCCTGGCACCTGATGCAGACATCAAATACACCGGATTGACATACGTCTTCCCATCCCTTATATCATGTTTAAGCTCATCTAGCATCTCTTCTGCAACCATTTCCCCGGCATATGTCCATGTATCTATTACCTGGTTATACCTTTCACCCTCTGTAATTATACCTCTATGGTATAGTTTTTGTGTTTTTTCTACCTCTTTTTGAGTCTTCTCCAATATCTGCGCCTTCTTCTTAGGCATTTTCAAGTCCATTATTGAAAGAGAGAGACCCGCCTTCGTACACTCTTTAAAGCCTATTTCTTTTACTTTATCTAATATGTCGATAGTTGCCCTTTTTCCAAGTATTTTATAGCAATCCTGGATAACACCTTTTATTGATTGATGGTCAAGAGGATAGTTATAAAATGGCAATTCAGGAGGCAAAGTCTCGTTAAAGACCACACGCCCTACTGTAGTAGTACATAGACCATCCTCCACCTGCTCTCCAGCATCATTCCTTACAATTTTACTAGAGTTCAATCTGATTTTAATTCGAGTATGAACTCTAACTTTATTCAAAGCATAAGCCATTAACACCTCATCATAACTGCCGAAGCTTTTTAGTTTTTCTTCGTCCTCTTTTCCACCCATCATAGTAGTCAAATAATATATACCTAGAACGATATCCTGTGAAGGAGTAATCACAGGCTCGCCAGACGCAGGAGAAAAAATGTTGTTAGTCGACAACATTAAAGTTCTTGCTTCAATTTGCGCCTCAACAGAAAGAGGTAAGTGCACTGCCATCTGATCTCCATCAAAGTCAGCATTGAAACCACGACACACCAATGGATGGAGTTTGATCGCATTCCCTTCTACAAGAATCGGCTCAAATGCCTGTATGCCCATACGATGCAAAGTAGGAGCTCTATTCAGCAAAACCAAATGTTTACTTACTACATCATCAAGAATATCCCAAACTTCTTCGTCTTGACGTACTAACATTTTCTTTGCACTTTTAATTGTATCTGCCAACCCGATTTCTCTTAAACGCCTAATTATAAAAGGCTGAAACAATTCCAATGCAATCTTTTTGGGAATACCACACTGACTTAGTTTCTGCTCAGGACCTACAACTATTACAGAACGTGCCGAATAATCAACCCTCTTACCAAGCAAATTCTCCCTAAACCGCCCCTGCTTACCCTTAATCATATCTGTCAATGATTTTAAAGGACGGCTATTGCTGCCTAAAATAGGACGCTTTCCCCTCCCATTATCAAATAAAGCATCAACTGCCTGTTGCAACATTCTTTTCTCATTACGAATTATTACCTCTGGTGCATTAAGATCTATAAGTTTCTTAAGTCGATTGTTTCTATTAATTATACGTCTATATAGATCATTAAGATCGGAACTGGCAAAGTCTCCGCTTTCCAACAGAACCAGAGGCCTCAAATCCGGAGGAATTACCGGCACAGCATCCATAACCATCCACTCCGGTTCATTTCCAGAATCTTTAAAGGCCTCAACAATTGCCAATCGTTTAATAATATCTTTTGTCCGCTGCTTAGATTTTGTTTCCGCAAGTGCCAATCTGAGTTCTTTAGACGTTTTCTCCAAATCTAGATTTTTTAGTACCGTCCGTATAGCTTCAGCACCCATATCCGCAATAAAACTACCCTCTCCATACATTGACTGAGCCTCTGCAAACTCATCTACCGACAACAATTGATATTCTTTAAGCGGTGTAGTTCCCGGATCTATAACCATATAACCCTGAAAATAAATAATCCTCTCCAAAACATTAGTTTTCATGCCCAGAAGAGTTCCTATTCTCGAAGGCATGGCTTTAAAAAACCAAATATGTACAATTGGTGCCGCCAATCCAATATGTCCCATCCTTTTCCTTCTCACACGAGAATGAGTAACCTTAACTCCACATCTATCACATACAATACCCTTATGCTTTATTCCTTTATATTTTCCGCAAAAGCATTCCCAGTTACGTTCCGGGCCAAAAATTCTTTCGCAAAACAATCCGTCCTTCTCTGCACGATACGTACGATAATTAATCGTTTCTGGTTTTTTGACCTCACCATATGATTTAGCCTTGACATCCTCTGTTGACGCTAAAGATATTCTTACCGAACTATATTCGTTTATCTTTTCATATGTGCCAGTTGTCATAACCTTATCCTTTATTAACTAAAAAGATATGAAATTAAATAACCAAACTTATATTCCCAATGCAAATACTACAATAACTCAACGCGCCTATAATGTTTCTTCCTTCTCCAGAGTCAAAGAAAGCCCAAGCCCCTCAACCTCCTTTGAAAGCACCTCGAATGAAGCAGGGGTTCCTGCCTCCAATGTGTTTTTACCCTTTACCATAGACTCATATATCCTTGTACGTCCCTCTACATCATCACTTTTTACTGTCAGAAGCTCTTGTAAATTGTATGCGGCCCCGTAGGCTTCTAGTGCCCATACTTCCATCTCTCCAAACCTTTGTCCACCAAATCTTGCTTTCCCTCCAAGAGGCTGTTGTGTTATTAATGAATACGGCCCCGTTGCTCTGGCATGTACCTTTTCATCTACCAAATGATGCAACTTCAGCATGTACATGTAACCTACTGCCACCTTTTGATCAAACGGTTCACCGGTACGACCATTATACAATACGGTTTTACCGTCTTCTGGAAGCCCAGCTTCCTTCAAAGTTTCCCTTACTTCAGATTCCTTAGCTCCATCGAAAATCGGTGTAACAGCCTGGAAATCTAATTTTTTTGCCGCCCAACCTAAATGAGTCTCCAGTATCTGCCCAACATTCATCCTGGAAGGAACACCCAAAGGATTCAAAATCATTTCTACTGGTGTCCCATCTTCTAAACATGGCATATCTTCCTCGGGTAATATTTTAGCGATAACACCTTTATTGCCATGTCTTCCTGCCATTTTGTCTCCGACAGACAGCCTCCTTTTCGTCGCAATGGAAATTTTTGCCACCTCTAGCACACCACTTGGCAATTCATCGCCTCTTTTTAATTGACTGATTTTCGAATTCTTGTCTTCCCGCAAAGATTCAATTTTCCCACTATATTCATCGCAAATACTTAACGCACTCGAACTTTTCTTTTTATTACCACCCGAATCAAATGCTCTAATATCAAATTGCTCCAACAAATCAAGAACATGCTCAACCTCAGTTGTACCAGACACTTTTAATGGCCTGCCAGTCTCCAGGTTTACAAGAGGGCCCCCAAAGACCTTTTCCAGCTCTTTGACCATATTGACAAACTCTTTTGATATAGCTTTATCAAATCTCTCTTCCACACTTATTGCTTCACTCGCAATCTTCTTCTTTTTTTCATCAGAAAGGTTAGCCCTTCGAGAAAAGAGCTGCGTATTGATCACAATGCCTTCAACACCGGATGGCACCTCCAGAGAAACATTCTTAACGTCCTCTCCCGCCCTGCCAAAAATTGCATACAATAGCTTCTCTTCAGGAGACAGCTCACTTCTACTCTTTGGTGCAATCTTTCCTACAAGAATGTCACCCTGCTTAACATTCGTCCCAATACGTATTATCCCATTCTCGTCTAAATTACTTAGAGCCTTCTCAGATACATTCGGAATATCCCTGGTAAACTCTTCCCTTCCAAGCGTTGTTTCCCTAATCTCAACCTCAAACTCATCTCTATGAATTGATGTATAACTATCCTTTTTAAGCAAACTTTCACTAATCACAATGGCATCCTCAAAATTGTAACCATCCCATGTCATGAAAGCAACCAGCACATTCTTGCCCAAACTCAATTCACCATTACAAGTTGCAGCACCATCTGCAATAACTTCATTCTTTTTTACCTTTTGCCCATCTATCACAATAGGCTTCTGGTTTAAACACGTCCCCTCGTTTAAACCAACATATTTTCTTAAATTATATACGTCAGTATCGTTAATTACTATTCTGTCCCCCTCTACTCTGGTAACCGTACCAGAACTTTCCGCACGAACAACCATACTGGAATTCTGTGCAACCACCTTTTCCATACCAGTAGCAATAAGAGGCGGTTCCGTACGCAAAAGAGGTACAGCTTGTCTTTGCATGTTTGAACCCATCAATGCTCTGTTTGCATCGCTATGCTCAAGAAACGGAATAAGGCTTGTAGACACTCCCACCAACTGCTTAGGAGATACATCCATGTAATCGACATCTTTTGCATTTACCAGTTTAAAATCGCCACTAAAACGCGCAAGAAGCTCAGTATTTAAAGCATTATCCTGAAAACACGCATTTGTATCAGCCGGAGCAAGGTTCATACCCTCCTCCTGATCAGCACGAAGATATTCAATTTCTTTTGTCATCTTACCATTTTTTATCTTCAGGTATGGGGATATCAAGAACCCATAATCGTCGGTCGATGCATAGATACTTAATGATGCAATCAAACCAATATTTGTACCTTCCGGTGTCTCAATAGGGCAAATACGTCCATAATGCGAGATATGAACGTCCCTCACCTCAAAACCGGCCCTCTTTCTATTGAGACCACCTGGTCCTAAAGCGCTTAAACGCCGTTCATGTGTAAGCTGTGCCAGAGGATTAGTTTGATCTAAAACCTGAGAAAGTTCACCACGACTAAAGAAATATTCTATTGCAGAAAATATTGTTCTAGAGTTTATTAGAATCCTTGGAGTCAACTGTTCATAGTCCTTAATATTCATTCTTTCCTGAACGGTTCTCCTAAGCTTGAGGAAACCTTTACGCAATTCCTCTCCAAACAACTCATCAATAGTTCGAAGACGCCTATTACCTAGATGGTCTATATCATCAATACTTCCTTCATCTTTCCGAAGTTTTGTTATGTATCTGATAGAATTTATATAATCTTCAGGTTTCAACGTCATCTCATCCACAGGCACTTCTTGTCCCAACTTCCTATTCAGTCGGAAACGCCCTACATGACCAAGTTTGTATCTTTTTGAATCAAAAAATTTATCATGAAACAGCTGCCTGGCCTTATCCAACTGCTGCGGATTACCAGGCCTAAACCTTGTATAAACCTTTAATAATGCATCCTCGTGCGATTCTGTATAATCCGTTTCCAAAGTATTTAGTATCAACGGATCAACCATGTCTACAATAACTTCAACTTTCTTTAGATTTGAGTTTGATATTATACCAACAACATCCTCAGTTATTTGCCGGCCTGCCTCCAAAATAATTTCCCCGGTTTGCGGGTTTATTAATCTCCCCACTATATATTTATCTTTAAGCTTACTTACAGAAGCAGAATCTTTAATATTAACCATTTCTGTTTCGTAAAAAAGCCTGATAATATCTTCGTCTTTTGAATATTTTTCTGACATGGCCCTCAGGAAACAGGTTGCAGGAAATTTACCACTTTGATCAACCCTTGTGGTTAATACGTTCTTCTTTCCTACCTCCATCTCAATCCAACTACCTCTTTCCGGGATAATCCTGCAAGAATGCATCCTCTTTTCAGCACTCAAATCCTCAACAAAATCGACACCTGGTGATCTGTGAAGCTGAGTCACAATAACCCTCTCAGTCCCATTGATTATGAACTCACCACCACCAATCATTACAGGAACTTCCCCTAAATACACTGCCTCCTCTACCGGCTCCTCCTTATTTAGTCTTAACCAAACTCTAAGAGGCTTACCATATATCAACTTCAGTTTCCTACATTCATCCGGAGTATATCTCGGCTTTCCTATTTCGTATTTTAAATACTCAAGTGCAACCGTTTCATCATAGTTTATAATAGGAAATGTTTCCCGCAGTATAGCCTCTAATCCACGATCTTTACGCTTGTGCGGGAGTACATCTTCCTGCAAAAAAGCAGAGTAAGACTTCGTCTGTGTCCTTATAAGATTAGGAAATTCAATCACATCAGGAACCTTACTATAATTCCTTATTTTCAACTTTTTCATTCTTACTTTCTAAAGCAAAACATATTATATAAATGCCTTACGCAAGTTCTACAACTGCACCTGCATCTTCTAAGGCCTTCTTAATTTTCTCTGCATCATCCTTTGCGACACCTTCCTTTATCGCTTTTGGTGCGGCATCTACCAACGCCTTTGCCTCTTTCAACCCAAGTGCCGTTTCAGCACGAACGGCCTTAATAACCTGAATTTTGTTCGCACCAACTTCCTTTAACACAACATCAAATTCACTTTTTTCCTCTTTAGCCGCTTCTCCCCCTCCTGCAGCCGCCACACCTGCAACTGGAGCAGCCATTACTGCAGACGCAGAAACACCAAACTTTTCTTCAAACGCTGTCACCAATTGAGATGCCTCAAGCAAGCTCATCCCCTCAACCAGATCTAACACTTGTGTTATTTTTTCAGTATACTCAGCTTTCTCTGACTCTGTATCTGTTGCCATTGTTACCTCCTTTTACCTTTCAATCTTTATTAGTAAGTTAAGCTTCACTCTTTTTTTCTTTTATCGCATGCAAAACCTGGCAAAGTTTCTTTGCCGTAGCATTGAACACGTTTGCCATCTGAACCATAGGCGCATTTATTGCACATACTATTTGCGTCAAAACTACTTCTTTGGACGGAATTGATGCCAAGGAGCTAATATCTTCAACTGACACGACCCCACCATCTACCCATCCGCCCACAATATCAAAACCCGATATCTCTTTAGAATACTTCCTTAACGTTTTCGCCAACTCTACCGGATCGTCATCATTTGTTGCAACAACAGTAGGTGCCTCAAGCATCTCCCCCAACTCTGAGATTCCGATTTCCTTGAATGCAATGGCCGCGAGAGAATTTTTCACAACCCTCGCCTTAATATTTTTCTCACTCAGACCTCTTTTCAAGACATTGGTCTGTGGAGCATCTATGCCCTTAAAGTTCACCAAAACGAGGTTCTTTTTATCCTTATATTCGGCAACAAGTTCTTCTACAATTAATTTCTTTAGTGCTTTAGACATTTTTTAGCTTTAAAATAGTTTGACTATGCAACCAGAGCAACCCTGACGCCCGGACCCATAGAAGATGAAATTGATATTTTTTGAACAAACGTACCTTTTGCTGCAGGTGGCTTATTGCTAACAATATGCTTTATAAACGATTTAATATTCTCAACCAAATCTCCATCAGAAAAAGACATTTTCCCTACTGGTGCATGAACATTTCCACCAGCATCAGTCCTGTACTCAATCTTTCCTTCCCTAAATTCCTTAACGGCATTAAGAATATCATTCGTTACGGTTCCTGATTTTGGTGATGGCATCTTGCCCTGAGGCCCTAAAACCCTACCCAATTTACCTACTTTACCCATCATATCTGGTGTTGAAATCGCAACATCAAAATCCAACCAGCCACCCTCTACTTTTTTCAGCAAATCATCGCTACCTGCCTCAATAGCACCAGCCTTCTGTGCCATCTCTATCTTATCATCACCACTAGCGAATACCACAACCCGAACTTCTTTTCCAATCCCCTTTGGCAGCGAGAATGACCCACGAACCAATTGATCCGAATGCTTTGGATCGACACCCAGCTTCATAACAATATCAATAGCTTCATCGAACTTAGCTTTCTTAAAAGCCTTTATGACTGATACTGCCTCGCCGACCTCATATTCTTTCGTTTTGTCAACTGCCTTACTGGACTCAATATAACGCTTACTTCTAAACTTCATTATTAGCTTCCTTCATAAATCAAAATATTTCTAGCCTTCAACCTTTATACCCATTGAATGAGCAGTACCCTCAATTATCTTTCCGGCCATTTCAAGTTTATCCACGTTAAGATCTGGTAATTTCACCTTTGCAATCTCTTCTATCTGTGCCTTCGTAACGCTGCCCACCTTTTCCCTGTTTGGTTCTGATGAACCCTTTGCTATACCAACCGCTTTTTTGAGCAATACGGCAGCAGGAGGAGACTTAATAATGAAAGTAAAAGACTTATCCTTGAAAACAGATATCTCAACAGGCAATGTCAACCCCTGAGAATCTTTTGTCTTATCGTTAAACTGAGTAACAAACTGACCTATATTAACCCCATGTTGCCCCAAAGCTGGACCAACAGGAGGAGCCGGCGTTGCTTGCCCCCCGGGAATTTGTAATTTTATTTTAGTTTCAGCCTCTTTCGCCATTAATTAAAAACTCCTATACCAAATTTACCTACTATAGCGCTTCAACCTGCCAGTATTCCAGCTCCACAGGAGTAGGCCGGCCAAAGATCGTAAGCACCAGTTTTAAACATCCACTAGTCGGCAGAACTTCCTCTACAACCCCTTCATAATTCTCAAAAGGACCTTCTTTAACCCTTACACGGTCACCATTGTGAAATTCTATCTTTGCTTTCGGCTTATCTTCCCCTTGCTCTGCTTCACTTAGCAATTTCTCTACTTCACTATCCTCCATTGCTATTGGCCGACTATCTCCACCAACAAAATCTCCTGCTCCAGGTACATCACGTATCATATACCATACTTCCTCTGGAATAACTCCCTTTTCACCTACCTCTATTTCAGCCATTATGTAGCCAGGATATATCTTCCTCTCGGCAACTCTTTTCTTACCGCCCTTAATTTCAGACACTTTTTCGCTTGGAACTAAAATTTGCGGCACAAGGTTTTCAATGCCTTGAATTTTAATGCGCTTCTCCAGATCGCCTTTAACTTTATCTTCCTTGTTACTTTGAACGCGAAGAACAAACCACTTTTTCACCATAATCCGAAATTAAAATTCTTGCTCAAAACTAAAAAAACACCACTATTTATTATCCAAACCCCTACCGAATCATACATTGCAGAAAAACGATTTGGAATTGCTTAATGAGTTCTGACTCAACGATGTTAGAATAGGCATGGACCAAAACCAAAAAAACTCTACACTATTACCCTTTAGCCTTGAACACAAAAAAACTTTTATAGAATATCTATAGCTTTCATAAAAGTCGACACTACCCAGTCAACACAGAATATATAAACCCCAAATACAACCAAACACACGATAACAACAATTGTAGAACCAATCAGCTCGCTTCTCGCCGGCCATGAAACCTTTTGAAGCTCTGCCTGTGTTTCTATAAAAAATTCAACTGCTTTTTTGGATTTGTTATCTAGGCCTCTAAGCCCTACCTCAAAACCAGTTGTAAATATGCATATAAAAACTCCACACAAAACAAAAAGAGCACATGCCCCCACACCCCCCCAGGTCATACGTACACCCAATAAAGGGACCCTGGCGCCAGCATAGAGGTCTGGAAGGTCTATTAACGCACCATAAAGAGAGTAAGCTGCAAATATCGCAGCAAGGCCAAAGAGGCCCGCTACCGCACTCCTTGCATATACGCCAACTCCCTTTCTATAAACTTGAAATGCCATAACTATTTCTCTATCACAAGTGACTTTGGCAGGTCTGGAGGGATTCGAACCCCCAACACCCGGATTTGGAATCCGGTGCTCTAGCCAATTAGAGCTACAGACCTTTCTCTTTTCTATTTTTTCTGTTCTTTATGCGGTGTATGCGTCCTGCAAAATTTACAGAATTTTTTCATTTCCAAGCGCTCTACTTGCTTTATTTTCTTGCTTGTTCTATAATTCCTGCTACTACACTCTGTACATGCTAAAGTTATATAGTTCGCCATTACACCTTATCATTATGGTTATATTCTATTTATTCAATAATTTTAGTAACAACACCTGCACCTACGGTTTTCCCGCCTTCTCTTATCGCAAACCGCAGCTCCTTATCCATTGCTATCGGTGTTATCAACTCTATCAGCAGGTTAGCATTGTCACCAGGCATCACCATCTCCGCACCACCTAACAATGTAGCTACACCTGTCACATCCGTCGTCCTGAAATAAAACTGAGGCCTGTACCCATTAAAAAACGGTGTATGTCTACCACCCTCTTCCTTTGTCAATATATACGCCTCCGCCTCAAACTTAGTATGCGGTGTTATACTACCAGGCTTCGCCAACACCTGGCCTCGCTCCAGATCATCCTTCTCCACACCCCTTAACAAGACACCTACATTATCCCCTGCCATACCCTGCTCAAGCGTCTTATTAAACATCTCAACTCCGGTAACCACCGTCTTCCTTATCTCACTCACCATACCAACTATATCTACTTCATCCCCTACCTTCAACACTCCACGCTCCATTCGGCCAGTACCCACTGTACCACGACCTTTTATACTAAATACATCCTCTATTGACATCAAAAACGGCTTGTCAGTCTCACGCACTGGATCTGGTATATAACTATCAAGCGCATCCATCAGCTCATGTATCGGACCACAATTATCACACTCCTTACCACCACACCCACACTCAGCAGCCTTTATCGCAGAACCCTTGATCACAGGAATATCATCTCCGGGAAAATCATACTTACTCAACAATTCCCGAATCTCCAACTCCACCAACTCCACCAACTCAAGGTCTTCCAGCTGGTCCATCTTATTCATAAACACAACTATCCTCGGCACACCCACCTGCCTCGCAAGCAATATGTGCTCTCGCGTCTGAGGCATCGGACCGTCAGGTGCGCTCACAACCAATATCGCGCCATCCATCTGTGCCGCTCCTGTTATCATATTCTTTACATAATCAGCATGACCAGGACAATCAACATGGGCATAGTGCCTCTTTTCAGTCTCGTACTCAACATGCGCTATCGCTATTGTTATACCTCGCTCCCTCTCCTCCGGCGCATTGTCTATCGAATCAAATGCCCTCTCCTTGGCATGCCCACTCTTAGATAACGTGTTCGTTATCACTGATGTCAACGTCGTCTTACCATGATCCACATGCCCTATCGTCCCAACATTAACATGCGGCTTTGTCCTTTCAAACACTTCCTTGGCCATAATACAAAACTCCTACAAATTTCAAATTTACCTATAACTGTTTATCGATATAACACCGGAAAAACTTTTCTATTTACTGAAATCCTCATGCACAAATGATAGCTGCTGATGGGATTTGAACCCATGACCTCGTCCTTACCAAGGACGTGCTCTACCCCTGAGCCACAGCAGCATGTAACGTAAAACTGCTAAAAGATTTAGGATATAGCGGAAAGCATTTTAATATATCAGCTATTACTGTATAAGTCAAAAACTTTTTTTAATAAAGCAAAAAAAATATTAAACCTCACAACAACAGCCAATCGACATATCAAAATGAAGTTTGATGAATCCGCCTTAACACTTCAAAAAAGAGCGGGCGGCGGGAATCGAACCCGCATGACTAGCTTGGAAGGCTAGGGCTTTACCATTAAGCTACGCCCGCTTATCCAGCCTGAACAATCGTTTTAGGCATGCAGAAACAAAACCAATAACTATCTTCCAGTTTTCTTTCTCTGAATCGGGATGCACCAGTGATGATTTCCTGAAAACCCCCAAACTACTTCTAGATCAATACTTATAGCATTGACCAGCACCTCATAATCACGCCAAAACCTTTAAAACCGTAAAATATGGGGAGAGGAGGATTCGAACCTCCGAAGGCTACGCCAACAGATTTACAGTCTGTCCCCTTTGGCCACTCGGGTACCTCCCCATGATAATTGGCTAAGCCACAAAATATTCCACACAAAAAAGTATGAGCTAGCGGTGGGATTCGAACCCGCAACCTGCTGATTACAAATCAGCTGCTCTGCCGTTGAGCTACGCTAGCTGGAAACCTATAAAGATTATCAGAATATTTTATCTTTTCAAGACAAAACTACCCATTTTTCAATTAATTCGTGCGGATTTGCTCTAAAAAACCCTTATAATTTCTAACCATCTCGCCGATACTGTCGCCGCCAAACTTTTCCATGAAACATCTGGCTATTTCAAAAGCCATAGCCGCCTCGCCAACGACAGATACAGCTGGTACAGCACAAACATCAGATCGCTCTGTCGATGCACTTACCGGTTTTTTTGTGATTATATCTACAGACTTTAATGGCCTCATGAGGGTTGGAATAGGTTTCATAGCTGCACTTGCAATTAAGACTTCACCATTTGTTATACCGCCCTCAATTCCGCCTGCATTATTAGTTGTCCGGCCAAAAGCTCCTTTTTCCTCACAGTAAAATATCTCATCATGAACCTGGGATCCAAATTTCTTTGAAAAATCAAACCCCAGGCCAATTTCAACCCCCTTTATACCCTGTATTGACATCAAAGCACTTGCCAGGATCCCATCTAATCGTAAATTCCATTGCGTATGACTACCCAGACCAGGAGGAACCCCAAAAGCCATTATCTCTATAACTCCTCCCAGTGAATCACCTTCCTTCTTGGCCTTCTTGATTTTTTCAATCATTTTCGATTCAGCCATCTTATCCAGGCAAAAGACCTTACTTTTATTTCTGATCCTGATTATCTCTTCGGGATTCTTGATTGTTTTTTTTGAATTTACCCCACCTATACCTTTGACATAACCCAAAACATTTATATCAAACTTAGCAAGAAATATTTTCGCTAATGATCCTGCAGCAACCCTGGCAGCAGTTTCCCTAGCACTTGCCCTTTCAAGAATATTCCTCACATCCTTGTGACCAAACTTAATAACCCCCGGCAAATCGGCATGCCCTGGCCTCGGCCTAGTAACATCAGGCAAAATGTCTATTTTGTAATCCTTATTCTCTATTTTCAAACAAATAGGGCTTCCAATAGTTATATTTTTTCTCGTTCCAGACAAAATACACACACTGTCACTTTCAATTTTCATCCTCCCGCCCCTGCCAAAACCACCTTGACGCCTTTTCAAATCTTCATTAATACCAGATTCATCTAAATGAACCCCCGCAGGAAACCCATTTACTATTACAACCAGGCACTTGCCATGTGATTCACCGGCAGTGGTAAAAGTCAGCATAAAAACCCCAAAAAAGTCACTTAAATATTGAATAATTTGGCTATTCTATATTTAAATATAACTTCTTCAAGCTTTTTATCGCCGAAATTGAATTATTTTGTACAATCGCAATCCTTTGTTTATGTAACATTTAATGAATTGCTGCTAATCTATTAGATGCCCGGAAACGTTTACCATCCACATGAATATTCAAAACAACGGCAACCTACAACGACACCAAGAATATGTTACTACTTTTCAACAGAAAACAGAAAGGCCCAGCCGCCACATACGTGGATTTTTAATTGCTTATGTACATATCCTTATGATAGTATTTTTTCAAATTTTTAAATTTTCAATACATTAATAAATGTACAAACTATTTGTAAGTCTAAGATACCTTCGAAGAAAGAAAATCACCTTTTTCGCTGTTGCAGGAGTTGCCGTAGGAGTTATGACTTTAGTAGTAGTACTATCTGTTATGAGCGGTTTTGACAAAGAGTTGCGTTCAAAAATAAGAGGTACGCTAGCACATCTTATTATTCAGAAAAGGGGTATTTATGGTTTAAGTAATTATAAAGATGTTCTTAAAAAGGTAGAGTCTTTTGAACATGTCAAGGCATGTGCCCCGTATATTGAAGGCCCCGCTCTACTCAACATAAGAGGCGCAAAAGAATTCACATATTTCAAAGGTATTATTCCTGATGCAGAAGCGAGAGTGGGCAATTTTGAAAATTATATAAAACAATTTAAAAATAAACCCCAGGACTTGTTAACTGTACACGGAGAGAGAAAGACTCCAAGCGCATTTGGGGGTATCGAACTATTACGCATTAGAGAAGGCGATCCTGAAACTAATCCGGAAAGCTTTATAAAAAATGGAGAAAAAATTGTTTTAGTATCTATAAAAGGATGGGACAAGATCAATGTTAAGCCGTTCATTCTTACAGGAAAATTTAAGTCCGGCATGTATGATATTGATAAAAACTATATTTATATACCATTAAAGACCGCACAGGACTTAGCAGGAACAAAGGATTCTGTCACAGGAATAAGTGTCAGACTAGATGATTATAACAATGCGCCAGAAGTACGAGAACAACTTCAAAGAGAACTAGGATTTGGTTTTCATATTCAAACCTGGGAAGAAGTACGTGGGACATTCCTGAAAGCTGTTGCTCTTGAAAAACGCGTTATGGCGTTTATCTTATTTTTTATCATTATAGTCGCTGGCTTCAACATACTTGCAATTTTAACCATGATTGTATTTGAAAAATCAAAAGACATTGGCATCCTAAAAGCTTTGGGAGCTACAACAAGAGGCATTATGCTTATCTTTCTTATGAACGGCCTGTTTATTGGCCTATTCGGCTCCGCAATAGGAACCGGAGTTGGACTTGCATTTATAAATAGAATTAATTGGATCGAAAAGACAGTATACAATTTTTCAGGCTGGAGGCCATTTCCACCGGAAGTATATTATTTCAACGAAATACCAACTGTTGTTGACGCCAAGAGCATTATTATCATTATCTCATTTTCTGTTGCTTGTGGAGTTTTATTCAGCATATATCCCGCATTAAAAGCAGCACGTTTAGACCCTATCGAAACCCTCAGATATGAATAAAGCAATATTGATTTTGCATTCGGACTTCTTACTCCCACCTGAATACTTACCGGGCAGGCAAATATCTACTACAACCATAATATAAAGATAAAACTATAGTCTAACATGATTTAAAGTAGATCCACTGTATCATTGAATATCTGACCAATTCAAAAAGTTTTGACTTGCCGGTGTATGGATGATAATATGCTAAATAGTTAATTTTTTGCAATTTAAATCAAACTTAGATTATTATGCTTTATGTAAATGCATAGAGCTTTAAAACAGAATAATCAGAGGTAATAAACATTGATCAATTACTATCAAGTTTTGCATGTACAAGAGGGATCTGATAGAGATGAAATTAGGAACTCATTTAGAAAACTTGTAAAACAATACCATCCAGATAAAAATAAAACAAACGGAATATCATCAGAAGACAAGATCAAGCTACTCATTAAAGCATATAAAACTCTGACCGACTCCGAGAAAAGAGTTCATTATGACAGTCTCTTGCAAAATGATAATACTAGAGATTTTTACTATAAAGAACGAGTAGAGGTAGGAAGAGAGAAATACAAATATGATTTAAAATCTCAAGCAAAAATTGTTTTAAATGACCTCTTAAACAACAATGGACATCGGGCAGTCAAAAATTATGAACGCCTGAAAGAAGAAAACAAGAACTTCAAACTGTTGAACTTTTTAGATTTAAAAGATTATCTAGATTGTAAATTTCTACTCGCTGAAGAGTATGAAGAGCAGGAGAATTATGAGCTGGCCTTTGAATTGTACGAGTATGTCTACCAAAATGGAGATGGCAATCCTGCACGCAAACTCTTGCTGGAGGAAATTAAGGACAGGATCATTCGTTTATCATGTAAAAAATTGGCTAAACGCGTAAAACCGAATAAAGCGATAACCTACTTGACAAGAGTTATAAACTTAAGAGTAAATAAGAACGAAAAAGCTTTTTTATATAAGAAAATTGCCGACATTTATGCAATTTCAGGAGAATGGGATAATGCATTGACGAGTTTCAACATGGCAATGTCACTTTATCCTAATCTAAAAGGCACGCAAACGTTGAAAAACAAACTAAACAAACATTTTTCACAAGAAAACTAATTCATACACTATTAACGGTAATAGGAAAATAATGACTTCTCACGAATCGGTTTTACTAAAAACAGATATTCCCTATTTAAAACTTCATAACAAAGGGAAGGTCAGGGAAATATTTGAGATTGATGACAATCTACTGCTCGTCGCAACTGACAGAATTTCAGCTTTCGATGTAATCCTTCCGAATGGCATACCGCATAAAGGAACAGTCCTTACACAAATATCAGAATTCTGGTTTGAGCTTATAGGAGATTTGACGGAAAACCATTTAATCACGACCTCAATCGACGAAATTGATAAAATAAAAGAAGAAGACAGGGACCTGCTTAGAGGACGTTCAATGCTCGTAAAGAAAGTTGACGTAATTCCTGTTGAATGTATAGTAAGAGGCTATATCGCAGGTTCCGGCTGGAAGGAGTATAAAGAACATGGGACCGTCTGTAAGATAAATTTACCTGATAACCTGAAAGAGAGTGACAAGTTACCTGAACCTATCTTCACCCCATCAACAAAAGCAGAATCTGGACACGACGAAAATATTTCTTTCGAAGAAGCCATCAAGATTACAGGTAGAGAACTCGCAGAAGAATTAAGAAAAAGAAGCATTGAAATATACAAGAAGGCAAGTGAATACGCCCTGACAAAAGGAATTATAATAAGTGATACGAAATTCGAATGGGGCAAATATGGCGATAAAGTAATTCTAATTGATGAAGTCCTGACTCCCGACTCATCCCGTTTCTGGCCTCTGGAAAGCTATTCACCCGGAAAGCCACAACCATCCTTTGACAAGCAATTCGTGAGAGACTATTTAGAGTCCTGCGATTGGGACAAGAATCCACCGCCACCCTCACTCCCTGGAGACATAATCCGAACTACATCTGAAAAATATCTTGAGGCTTACACTAAGCTTACGGGAAAAGAAATATCTGCTTAAGAGCACACGCCTAATCCTAAGTCTTCCGAGGCGTTTTATCTGGATTTTTTCACACCAACCCTTTTACAATACTTGAAGATTTTGCATTTGCTACACCAGGGTGAAATGGGCACACAGAGATTCTGGCCGTATGTTACAAGAAGGTCGTTATAGATTAACCAGTGTTTTTTGGGCAATGTCTTTCTCAGGGCAAATTCTGTTTGCTCAGGAGTTTTTGTCGTTACTAAACCAAGCCTGTTAGAAATCCTATGGACATGTGTGTCAACGCAAATTCCCAACTTACCATAACCTAATGTAACTACAAGATTCGCAGTTTTACGCCCAACCCCCTTAAGCTTCAGGAGTTCATCAATTTCATCGGGAACAACGCTCCCATAATCATCTATCAAAGTTTTACATATTTCTTTTATTCTTTTTGATTTAGTTTTATAAAAACCAACAGGATAAATAGCTTTTTCAATACTTTTAATACTTAAATCTAGCATCTTTTCCGGATTATCAGCAAGATCAAACAGCCTGTTTGAAGCGTCAGCGGTTACCTTATCTTTGGTACGCAAACTGAGTATACATGAAATAAGTACCATAAACGGACTTTTGGTCATTGAAACTATCGTAACAATTGGCACAACATATTTCTTGTTTTCTCGTTTAAGAATGGACACTATATTATCTATTTTATCCAACGCCTCTACCTCCCAGGATTCCTAATACATAACAGAACGCAACATTAATTATAATAGTGCAATAAATTTATTGCACATACAGCTACATATTTAATACTAAACCCAAATACAAAATATTTACTAAACACACATAATCTATTGAAAAATTACAACTTATAGGATTTTCTGTCTGCTTTTTATATAAAACTATTGTAACGGCATCATTTTTGTTGTATAAGTATTAGTTATGGAAGATTTAAGATATTCCCAAAGAGTGATAGCTCAGATAAAAAATTATTTGCCTACAATTGTCAGCATGGGCAACCTCGCTTGCGGTTTTGGTGCAATCGTATTTATCATAAACAATGAGCTGACTTACGCAGCATGGCTTGTTATCACAGCCATGATTTTTGATGGACTTGATGGTCAAGTCGCACGATTAACAAAAACAACGATTACCTGGGGTGCTCATTTAGATACGCTTGCAGACATGATAACTTTCGGGTTTGTTCCAGCTTTCCTTATTGGCAGGCATGGAGCTTTCAGCACTTCTGTCGCTGTCTGGTTTGTATGTTTCTTTTACACCTTAAGCGCTGCAATTAGATTGGCAAAATTCGAATTCGAATCAGAAAACAACAAATCCGGTAAAATACGAAGTAAATATTTTACGGGGCTACCCTCTACACTTGCAGGCGGTACAGCCGCATCTCTGATATTGTTAGATTCGTATCTCAAGGCCACACTTAACATTCAAGCCGTTTCTACATGCCTTCCATGCGTTATCTTTATTTTAGGGATTTTAATGTTAAGCAAAATCCCGTACATAAGAATTGTCGATCTTGTAGGAAGCAAACGTGATCCAGTTTCTTTATTAATCACATCAGTACTTTTTTTCACGCTCCTTGTCTTCTTTATTCTGTATCCAAGTATCATGCTTGCACTTGGTTTTTGTGTATATATTTTGATCGGCCTCGGAAAACATGGTATATTCAGAAATAAAGCAATGCATACCACCTAACAAACTTTATCTATGTGATCTCAACTTTCCTGTTACCTTTTATCACCTTTCCGATTACAAATGGTTCTTCCTTCAGATGTTTTAGTTTTTTCATTATAGATGACGCATAATACTTTGATACAATTAATACCATCCCTATCCCCATATTAAGAACCTTGTACATCTCATCTTCTTCTATTTTCCCCTTTTTCTGTATTACTTTAAAAATCTCTGGAACAGGCCAGGTGCCCTTTTTGATCCTTACTGAGCACCCTTCAGGCAAAACCCGGGGAATATTTTCAATCAATCCGCCACCCGTAATATGAGCCATCCCCTTAATAACTTTTTTAAATCGATAATGAAGCAAAAGAGCTCTTACTGGTTTAACATATATTCTGGTCGGCTTAAGGAGTTCATCTCCTATGGTTCCGTTTATCGCTTTAACCTTACTATTTATATCCAGCTTGGCTTTTTCAAATAAAACTTTACGTACTAAAGAAAAACCGTTGCTATGAAGCCCACTTGATTTAAGACCTATTACGATATCGCCTGCGCATATGCCTCTTCCATTTATTATCCTCTTTTTTTCTACAATACCAACTGCGAACCCAGCCAGATCGTACTCACCATCATGATAAAAACCGGGCATCTCAGGAGTTTCTCCACCCAGGAGGGCACATTCTGCTTCACAACATCCATTAGCAATACCGTGCAGAACTTCCTTCATTTTCCCAGGGATCATCCTGCTACTGGCCATATAGTCTAAAAAAAATACTGGTTCAGCCCCCAACACCAAAATATCGTTAACGCACATAGCTACTAAATCTATTCCTATCGTATCGTGCCGATCCATCATAAAGGCGATCTTCAATTTTGTCCCTACACCATCTGTAGATGCTACCAACACGGGGTGGCGATAATTTTTAGAGAACAGTTTCGAGTCATAATTTAATGAAAACAGGCCGGCAAAACCACCAGGGTTTTCTATAACCCTCGGGCCAAATGTTCTGCGCAACTGTTGATAAATGTCAGTAGTAAACTTACCCTTGGCTTCAATATCCACCCCTGCATCTTTATAACTAAATCCCGCCATTTTATACCGTAATTTTATTTATATTTACTGGTTCTTTTTTAAGCTTATTCTTATTAACGCGTTTATCAGACACAGGATAATTACCGGAAAAACACGCAGTACAGTAATGATTACGCGGTGAAGCTGCACAGCCCAACATTCCCTCCGGGCTCAAATAACCAAGACTATCTGCCTTCAAAAAAGCCATTATCTCTTCATTTGTATGGTTGGCCGCAATAAGCTCATCCTTGCTCTGAAAATCAATTCCATAGGTACAGGGAAAGCGATGTGGAGGGCAGCTAATCCTCAGGTGTACCTCCGTAGCACCCGCTTTACGCAAAAGTTTTATCCTGGATTTTGAAGTAGTTCCACGCACAATAGAGTCATCAACCACTACAACCCTTTTACCACTCACAACCTCAGAAATCGCGTTAAGCTTAAGCTCAACCTTCTTATGCCGGCTTCCCTGCTCAGGATGTATAAATGTCCTTCCAACATAGTGATTTCTTATAAACCCACGATCTAATGGTATTCCTGACTCTTCCGAATAACCCATTGCCGCCGAATTCCCCCCTTCAGGAACAGCGACTACCACATCAGCATCCGCCGGAAACTCTTTCGCAAGTTTCACCCCGAGCCGTTTTCGGAATAAGTGAACATTTTCACCAAATACATTACTATCAGGACGGGCAAAATAGATTAACTCAAATATACAATACGCCGGACGGATCCGTCTTGGAGAACAAAAGATTTCACTTTTCAGACCATCCTTGTTGATATAAACCACCTCGCCAGGTTCAACGTCTCTTATGTATTCCGCACCAACCTGGTCCAATGCACAAGTCTCAGAAGACAAGACATAACTACTATTCAACTTCCCTATTGATAGCGGCCGAAATCCATTAGGATCCCGCACTCCAACCATTTCATCTTTTGTTAAGAACAGGAGAGCAAATGCACCTTTTAAATGATTCAATACATGAGAAAGATTTGGTTTTTCAAGATGACTCGGCTTCGCCATTAAGTGTACAATGACTTCTGTATCTGAAGTTGTGTGGAAAATTGAACCATGCTGCTCGTAATCGTATCGCAGCTTACCGGCACCCAGCAGCTGCCCATTGTGTGCAATAGCGACTTCACCTTTAGCATATAATACTACCATGGGTTGCACATTGTCTATGCTGTCTCTTGAGCCAAAAGTAGAATATCGGACGTGGCCAATGGCGTGTGGATTTTTTATCTTGTGCAAACTCTCGGGAGTAAAAACATCACTTACTAATCCAAAGTTTTTGTGATTGATTATACTCTTACCGTCAGTAGAAGCAATACCCGCACTCTCTTCACCGCGATGTTGCAGAGAATAAAGGCCATAATAGACCTTCTCCACCGCATCTTCACAGTCAAAAACCCCAAATAATCCGCAATATTCTCGTGCTTTTGCCAAGGCAAGACTCTTTTTGAGAGGTAATAGGATATTCAGATTTGATTATAGCAAGACGAAAAAACGTGTCAAATCAAATTAGATAAAACTTGAAGTACATAGGCTATTATGTTAAGAGTTTTAGGCAAAAGCTTTAGTGGAACTCATAATTCAAGTATGACAAAAAAAGATCTTCTTTATAGAATCATGCTCTATGTCTTAATAAGCAGCGATATTGCAACAAAATCGGTTAAAGAAACCGCAAGACTTGTCATCGATGGCGGGGCTGATGCTGTTCAATTGCGTGAGAAAACAATATCTGATAGCGAATTTATATCACTGGCCAGAGAGATACGTGATATATCTATCAAAAGAGGATCTTTGCTGATTATTAATGACCGTGTACATGTTGCCAGGGAAATTAACGCGGATGGGGTACATTTAGGACAACTGGACATGAACGTTTCAGATGCAAGAAACATTATTGGCAATGAAAAGATCATTGGAGTATCCACGCATAGCATTAAACAGGCAAGGCAGGCGCAAAAAGATGGCGCAGATTATATTGCTATAGGCCCCATCTATCCTACCAGAACAAAAGATTATGAACCGTCTATAGGAATTAAAGTTTTTAAGGAAATTTCGGAAGAAGTAGATATCCCTTTTATTGCCATCGGAGCAGTAACCCTTGAAAACCTGGATGAGGTACTATTGGCAGGAGCTTCAAGGATAGCAGTGTGTTCGGCAATTATAGGCTCAAAAGACATCTATTCTTCTACAAAGCAGTTCAAAGAAAAATTAAATGCAGCACAGGCACGTGCATAACTACCTTAACACAAAATACCTATGTTGGCCTTAAGACCATAAATGCAAGGAAAGAAGAGTTTCTTAAAATCTGCGAAGACCGTTAGCCTCTGCACACTGTTGAGCCGGTTTTTGGGACTGGCGCGGGACGTAATATGCGCCAGCTTCTTTGGTACCAGCCTGGCCTGGGACGCCTTTGTTGTGGCGTTCAAGATACCCAATCTCTTCCGCAGACTCTTTGGTGAGGGAGCATTGAGCGCTGCCTTTATTCCAGTATTTACAGAATACCTTGAAACCAAAGGCAAAAAAGATGCATGGGAACTTGTAAACGTCACAGGAACATTACTTTTCGTAATCCTTGGAAGCCTGGTTGTGCTGGCCGAGATTACGTTCTCTATTGTACCCACAGTTTTCACTCTTAACAGCAAGTGGGAATTAGTATTAAGCCTGCTTTTGATAACATTCCCATATGTGATGTTTATATGTATGGTAGCGTTTGCAATGGCAGTAATGAATTCACTTAAACATTTCCTGATGCCAGCCCTTGCACCTGTCGCCCTGAATGTCTGCTGGATATTGGGAGTATTATTTCTTACACCTGCTTTCGGGGACACTATGGATACAAAGATATTCGGTGTTGCCGCAGTCATTTTGATAGGAGGCATGATCCAACTGGCTATTCAAATTCCAGTCTTACGAAAAGAGGGTATTACCTTCTGGCCTTCATTACATTTTTCTCATCCCGGCTTAAAGCGTATTATGGCCCTGATGCTTCCCATAATTTTTGGCCTGGCCGTTGTTCAGATAAATGTACTAATGGACAGCATTATTGCTATAGCTTTTGCCAAACCACCAGATGGCGCCGAACTTTTCACTCTTGCAGGAATCACAATACCATATCCCCTGGAAACGGGAGCTGCATCAGTGCTGTATTATGGGGACAGGTTGATTCAATTCCCATTAGGCGTATTTGGTATAGCAATGGCAACTGCCGTATTCCCATATTTCTCCACATATGCTGCACGTAAAGATTGGACAAACTTCACAGATACTTTTAACCAGGCAATAAGGGTTATACTATTCATCGGAATCCCGGCATCTGCAGGTTTAATACTATTGAGGAAACCACTAGTAGAATTGTTTTACGAAAGGAATGCGTTTACGACAGAATCAACCTACAGAACATCTACCGTTATACTCTTCTACGCCCTTGGCGTATGGGCCTACTCCGCTTCTCACGTGATCATAAGGGCCTTCTATTCTATACAGGACACAAAGACGCCCGTAAAAATAGGCGCTGGCATGGTAGGCCTTAATCTTATTCTCAACCTAACTTTAATCTGGTTTCTTAGTGAAGGAGGGCTTGCGTTGGCAACCACTATAAGCGCAACAGTCCAGATAATAATATTGTTCCTCCTTTTACACAAAAAGCTTAATATCAGAGGACATAAGCACATTTTTACATCAGCTATCAAGACATTAATTGCAACCTTCCTCATGTACGTCACGTGCTGGATAATGCTGAAAATAATGCCAGCAGGCGATGGCAAGCTTATTATAAAATTCATACGGCTCCTTATTCCCCTGACCGCAGCACTCATAGTATTCTTTACCGTATCATTATTACTGAAATCGGAAGAATTAAAATACCTATACACCTCGTTACGCAGGAAAGAGAACAATGCAGCAAAGCCACCCGCCTGAATAATGTAGCCTGGTATGCAACCAGGCTTGAAGAGTCTAAAGTGCCTTAAGTTAAAAAATAAAATATTCACATTTGAATCTAGAATTTTTTATTCTTCTTTTTGGTAAGCCATTTGTTTATAATTCTCAAAACCGATTTTACAATTTACAACATTAATTTGAGAATCTTATAAAAAATGGCAAGAGGCCTTTCAAAATCTCCTACAAGCAATAAATTGTCCGTAACGTTTTTCCTTATATTCATGGGCTTTGCATTCTACGTTTCCTTTGCCGGTTTTCATGAAAGGACAAATTTTACTCCCGGAAACACAGTACGCCATTACTGCGGTGAAGAGGAGGAGGAGAATGATGATGAATCTAATTATGAATACGACGACAGCCTTTTACAGGAGGGATTTTACTTTCCTAAGTCGTATAGGGAAATCCTGGATATCACCCATGTACATACATTTACAATTCCACTGATTATATTTGTCATGTCGCGCATACTTTCCATGACACAGATACGCGACTGGATAAAGATCACAATTTATGGCACTGCCTTCACAGGAATAATAATGAACTTGTCAGGCCCTTTACTGGTAAGATTCACATCAGATGTCTTTTCCATATCTATAATAGCATCATATTTTCTCCTCGGTATCTGCTTTGCCGCATTTATATCTATACCGATGTATGAAATGTGGTTTAAGCCTAAAGAAGCAAACATGTAATGTTTTAGAAACCTTCTATCGTTTTCCAAACAGCAAGCAACCAATTTATTTAAAAGCACGTGCTAATTATGGAAATGCTCGATCTCTATGCCATCCTCTTAAGCCTGGCGGCAATATTCAGCTATATTAATTTCCGATTTATTAAATTACCAACTACCATTGGTATTATGCTGATCGCAATGCTTATCTCTGTCAGTCTGGTAATTCTGGGTCATTTTGGATTTGAAAGCATTCAAAGTAAGGCAACGACAGCGCTTGAAAGTATCGATTTCAACAACACTTTGATGCACGGTATGTTGAGTTTCCTCCTGTTTTCCGGATCCTTGCATGTAAATCTTGATGACCTGGCCATGCACAAATGGATCATCAGTATACTTGCCACGTTCGGTGTAGTAATGAGCACTTTTATCGTTGGCAGCTCTGCCTGGATTATATTCTTAATTATCGGAATTAAATTGCCATTTATTTACTGTTTGCTATTTGGAAGTCTTATAACTCCAACCGATCCAATAGCAGTGATCGGCATTCTTAAGAAAGCTGGGGTCCCTAAAAGCCTTGAGACCAAGATCACCGGTGAAAGCCTGTTTAATGACGGTGTTGCCGTTGTTGTATTCCTTGTTATTTTGGGGATTATTGCGGGAGGTCATGATGTTACGGCCAGACATATTATACTCCTGTTTGTTGAAGAAGCTATTGGAGGAATGTTTTTTGGATTTGCCTTAGGCTGGCTGGCATACTTGATGCTGAAGAGCGTAGACAACTATCAGGTTGAAGTACTACTCACTTTAGCGCTGGTCATGGGAGGTTATTCCCTCGCACACACCATCCATGTTTCCGGCCCTATTGCCATGGTTGTTGCAGGGATATTTATTGGCAACAGAGGGCGCCTTTTTGCCATGAGTGAAAAAACCAGAGAACATCTGGATTCCTTCTGGGAATTAATGGACGAAATATTAAATGCTGTCCTCTTCCTGCTAATTGGTTTGGAAGTATTAGTCCTTACTACTAAAATAAGTTATTTAATCGCTGGGATGGCAATGATACCGGTTGTGCTACTTGCACGTTTCATCAGCGTTGGCTTGCCTGTCACGTTCATGCGTCGTATAAGGAATTTCAGCCCTGACGCCGTAAAGATTATGACCTGGGGAGGGTTGCGAGGAGGAATATCAGTTGCCCTAGCGCTTTCTGTTCCCAGCGGTCCTGGAAGAGAAGCATTATTAACTGTAACTTACATCATAGTCGTGTTTTCAATACTGGTACAGGGCTTGACCATCGAACGACTGGTAACCTCAAAAAAATTGACAGAACAGTCATAATTCGTATACTTAACTGCTTTATAATCCGATAATACAAGTAGCTTATTGATAAGATATCAAAAAATTTAATATTACGTGAACTCCTCTATCTCTTATTAACATGAACAAATTAATCAGCCCTAAACTGTTTGGCTTAACCCCTTCTACAATATTAATGCAAATCGGCACAGCTAAATTTGCTATAGTCATTCAACGTAAAAGCCGCATTATTATGAAAGATGGGAAAGGGATACTGGCAAAAGCTATCAAAATTAAAAACCATGTTCCAGGTGCAAAAGTTAGTTTAAAAACATCTGCTCCTGTCTGCAGTAAAACAAAGGCATTTCTGGAAGAGCACGGCATTGGTGTGTCGGTTCTCAGTTAAATACGTTCTCCAGTTCAATCTGAAACATGAGGTTCTCAAATTTCGAGTTCTGCAAGAAATCTTGTTAGCAGCTCTTTTGGCAGGCCAACAACATTTGAGAAACTACCCTTAATACTTTCAACAAATGCCCCGCCGCGTTCCTGTATTCCATAAGCTCCAGCCTTGTCAAGAGGCTCACCAGATTCTACATAAGCATTTATCTCTTCTTCTGGCAAATTCTTAAACTTGACTTCAGTTTTATCACATCCAATCAATTTTTTATTTTTTTGCATATCAATAACTGCCAGTCCCGAAAAAACAGTATGAGAATTACCTCTTAGTTTCATGAGCATAACATACGCATTGTCAGGAGTTAATGGTTTTCCAAGAATTTCGTTATTAAATACGACTATAGTATCACATCCGATTATGATTGAATCCTTACACTTTTCGGCGGCTTCTTTTGCCTTACCAAGAGCATTTTGACATACCAGCATATCCGGTTCAAAACCACTAAGTTTTTCCTTATATCTCACAGGATTTCTGACTACAAAATCCAACCCCATTTCTTTCAAAATTTGTTTTCTTCTTGCTGATGATGATGCAAGACAGATATCTCTCGTGCCCATAAATTCCATCCTATCTCGTTGGTGCTGTTAAGATAATTAAGGATTCATCAGTCATTCAGTGGCAAATGCATTTCATACCATTCGAAACCACCGTGTTGTGATTTTGATCTTCCACTGTATAAGAAGCCAAAGTTTCGGTAATAAGAGACCAGTTCTGACTTGCATATTAACATGACTTTTTCTTTCTTCATAGCCTTTGATACTTCAACAAACCTTTTCATCAGCTGTTTCGAAATTCCGTTTCCCTGGAACTCTGGCAAGACAGCTAATGAAAAGATAACTATATTTCCGCCATTTTCGACATGACCAACCATATCCTTAAATTTTTCGTCAGTAATATCTTCTTTGTCAGTAGATGCACTATTGATAAGCCCTATAACCTCTCCTTTAAATTCAGCAATTAAAAAGCCTTCCGGAAATAACATTATTCGTTTTATGATTTTTTCTCTTGTTGCCCCATCAGAAGTGTAGCAGGCAGATTCTGTTCTATAACAACCGTCTATATCATCTTTATTAACCTGCCTGATTTTCACATCAATCATATTATGTATTTCCTGTAGATCTTAAAAGCCCAAAAGGAGACTATATTAAGCTGTAACAATCTATAACAGTGTAAAAATGGTAAATCCTTTATGTCAGAAAACTTATTTACAATCTTATACGTACAGGCCGCCACTGGCAACGATGTTTTTATAATCAGAGTGAACCTTTTTTTGCACCTTTACAACCCCTTACTGAAACTGTATATTTACAAGTCCTTATACTCTGTAATTTTGAACACAAATTAAGAGAGCTAATGAATAAGAGCTTACTAACAAATTTAATTGCAGCCGCCGTAAGTGGGGGAACTTATGCATGCCCAGAGTTTACTGGCAAACAAACACTTTTTATGTCCGGTCTGTTTGCTCTTTCAGGTGCATTAACTAATTGGCTGGCCGTGCACATGTTGTTTGAAAAAGTACCGGGATTCTATGGTTCCGGTATAATTACATTAAGGTTTGAGGAATTTAAGGCAGGAATTCGTTCGTTAATCATGGAAAATTTTTTTACGGAAGAGAACTTTGCCAAAGTTTCCAGTGAAGCATTGCCACATGAGATAGAGCCGGATCTGGTTATGGATAAGATAGACCTGGACAAGATGTTTGACGGTTTTATGTCGGTAGTGAAAGCATCTCCCTTTGGAAGTATGCTTGATATGTTCGGAGGAACAGAAGCCCTGGAGCCACTCAGAGATCCTTTTAAGAAGGAATTCAAAGAGAGAATTGCCGGTATTCTTTCTAAGATAGACATATCATCTATTTTGCAGAAAGAAACTGATTTTGAAACATTCAAATCCAAGATAGGCGATATGGTGGATACCAGACTGAATGAGCTTACCCCAAAGCATGTAAAGGACATCATTGAAGATATGATTCGTCAGCACCTTGGCTGGCTGGTAGTTTGGGGAGGAGTCTTTGGTGCATTTATAGGGTTTCTCAGCACTCTCTTATTATAATTTTATTCATAAAACTCTCCTTTGAAAGAAGAAAAAATATCGACTGCCTTTCTTCTGCATCTTCTCTATAGCACTATCTTAGTATTTAATAATACAAGAAATTTTGCAAGCCAGTCAGGGTGAGCAGGCCAGGCAGGAGCAGTAACAAGGTTGCCATCAACGTAGGCTCTGTCAATAGGAACGTCCATCCACTTTCCACCTGCCCCTTTCACTTCCGATGATACTGCGGGATAAGCGGTACAGGCCTTTCCTTCAATTACACCTGCTGCTGCCAGTAATTGTGCACCATGGCAGATTGCTGCAATTGGTTTATCTGTTTCTGCAAAGTGTTTTACCAATTCCAGCACACGAGCATTCAGGCGTATATACTCGGGAGCGCGCCCTCCCGGAATGATAAGGGCATCGTAATCGCTTACGTTTATGTCGTCGAAGGATGCGTTTAGTGTAAAATTGTGGCCTGGTTTTTCACTATACGTCTGATCACCTTCGAAGTCGTGTATTGCAGTACGTACCTGTTCACCTTCCTTTTTGTCTGGACAGACTGCATGCACTGTATGACCCACCATCTGCAGTGCCTGAAATGGTACCATTATCTCGTAATCCTCTACATAATCACCTACAATTATCAAAATGTTTTTTACTCCCATTTTGAAACCTTTCATCTTTTAATTTATGTAAAATAGAGATATTTTATACAGAATACCGAGCCGGCTAAAATGATTATGTAAATGGTAAAATTGCGAGGATAGAGAGGACAATTCAATAATATTGTGGTCCCTAACACTTATTTATATTTCTATTTTAAGGATCTCTGCCACTCTCTCAGCTACTTCATCAGGATCAAAGGGTTTTGTCATGAAGCCATCAGTGCCTACGCTTATACTTTTCTCCTTATTAAATTCCTGACCATCTGCAGAAAGTATCAAGATATAAACATCTTTCATCCCAAGTTCATTTTTTATAGTGTTACAAACTTCAAATCCACCGATTCCCGGCATCATAACATCAAGGATAACGAGTTCCGGCTTCTCTTTCCTGATGATCTCAATGGCGTCATTTCCATTTTCTGCAATTAGTAATTCCACCCCCTTATCTTCAAATTCCTCCAAGGCTTCCTTCAGAAGCATCCTCATATTTAATTCGTCATCTACAATCAATATCTTTTTTAACATCTCAGCCTCTAATTACTAAATAATCTTATAGTTAAATTACAATGTATTTATGCCACAAATCAAACTAATTATAACATTTTGCAGTTCTTAATTCCAAGCCTTAGGCACATGGCAGGGTGAATGTAAAGTTGCTACCTTGCCCGCTCTTACTTTCTACCCATATCCTACCACCATGATGTTCTACAATTTCTTTACAGATTGCAAGCCCAAGACCTGTACCCTTCACTTTGTCTTTATGTTCGTTTCTCACCTGGCTAAATTTCTCAAATATTTTCTTCTGATCAGCTTCAGCAATGCCTATACCTTTATCTATTACACTTATCATTACCTCATTATTTTTCCTTCTTGCCCTGCATATTATAGGCCCCTCTTCTGTAAACTTTACTGTATTGGAAACCAGATTAATCACAACCTGTTTCAATTTATCACTGTCGCCCCTAACCACAGGGAGCTCGTTTTCAATATCTTCAACTATTTCAAGCTGATACATTTCAACGAAACTGTTTGTAACATCTAATGCACGCCTGACAATCTTATCAACTGAGAGGTTTTCCATCTGCCAATCCACTTTTTTGGCTTCCATCTTTGATATATCAAGTATATCGTCTATAAGGGCTGTCAGCCTATCGCCCTCCAACTTTATAATATTAATATTCTTTTTTATTTGGGTTACCGCTTTATCGGTCTTATCAACATCCACACTGACATGCGGGAATATAACTTTCTCAAGCTTCATGTTTATGATCCGCACAAAACCTAAAACCAATGCAAGCGGGGTTCTTATTTCATGAGACACCGTGGACAGGAAATCTGTTCTCATTCTATCCTGCTCTCGAAGTTTTGCATTTGCTTCTCTTAATTCATGTGTTCTTTCTTCAACTTTCTGCTCAAGTGTCTTACTGTAATCCTCTAATTTCGTATAGGACCATTTTAATCTTTTTGACATCTCGACAAACGCACTGGCAAGGACCCCGACTTCATCATCTGACTTAACTATGATCTTCTCTGAAGTGCTGAAATTCTCACTGGATATTTCATGGACCGACTCTGTTAAACTTATTAGCGGCTTAGACAATCTGCTTGAAAACACGTATACTATTATACCACCTACAAATACGAAAATACTTGAAGTAATTATCGCCCAGTCAACAATCTCCCTGGACTCTTTCAATGAAACCTTCTTCATTTTTGCAATCTCTTGATTAAGCGGGTCTAGAGAGAAACCCAGTCTTAGTACTCCCCACGGATTTGTACCAGTACTGATTTGTACTATAAACTCTATGAAAGTATTTCCGTTTTTCTTATATTCATTAATTGTTGCTTTTTTCTGATTTGCAGCAAAAAAAGCCTCTTCATCTAGAAGTTCTTCCTGCTGGAGTTCACGTTTTGAGGTGTGGATATAAGCCTTACGGGAAAAATCCATTAATATGGCATAGCTAAGCTCTTTGTCTTCATTTACAGATTTAGTTATTATTTCGGTTATATTAGATAGATTGAAGGATGCAATACTGTTTTCGGTCTGGCGGGCCAGACTGTCGGAAAGCATCTTTCCCCGTTCGATAAGTTTTTCTCTCATCAGTGTGGTAAGTGTATCCAACTCTCTTGCCAAATTCTTTTTTTCAGTGGAAACATGAATATAGCTCAGCATTATAAGTAAACCAATAATCAGGCCGAGCATAGTTGAAATGAGCTTCCAACGTATACTGTTTTTTATGCGAGTTCTTTTTTTCATATTGTTTATTAACAGAGTTGTAAGGAAAACAGAAGTTGTCAATTGATGCAACAATGCATCCGGCTGGTTAGAAAATTACAGATTTTACCACTGACAAAGATATATGAATCTACCTAACAATTTCATTTACTGAATCTAATGCCTCTATATTTAAATTTAATCCATATTCATCTACCTTTTTCACATTTAAAATAATATGAGATCCGGCAGGACTCTGAACTTTTTCTTCAATTTGCTGATCTTCCAGTATACTAGAGACTATTTCAGAAGACTGACTTATCATGGTTGGAATATCGGCAGACATTATTAGAGTAGCACCTAGTTCAACAAAGGCTTTGTCATATGTGTAAATCGGTTTTCCAGCTGTCTGGCATTGTCCAAATAATTTATTCACTGATTCTATATCGTTTATCACAATTGGGTCAGGAATTAACCAAAGTGCATCTACCTTCGGTAACAATTTTTTCAAAGCCGACTCAATATTATCAGGCTTGTTAACAGATTTGCCAAGAATACTAATCCCTACATCTCTTGCACTCTCAACGGCAACATCGAACCATTCCTTATTATATGTGTCGCTATACAATATGCCAATCTTGCTCACATCCGGAAAGAAATAACGGCACATCATCAATTGTATACCCTGAAGTGGTTCATTCGAAATACCGTAAGTACATTTACCTATTGGATGGCGACGCCAATTTATAACAAGGGAAAAGACTATTTTCTTATCTCCTGCCAGCCTATAAGCCATCTGGTAAGCCTTCGACCCGATACAATAGATTACATAAGGATCGACATCGTAAATCATTTTCTCTACACTCTTCTCATCTATCCATTTACTACCCAGATCTATTTCTCCTTTCAGATTGGTAATTTTTGATTTTAATTCAGATTGTGCCAGGGAGTATTTGTAAATCGACACGTCAGAATTAAGGATGATGACTCCCTTATTCTCCCTGGCGAGCAGATCTTTAGAAATAAAGAATGACAAAAAGGCAGAAATAAAAAGTATATGCACGACAGCACACATTCTCTTATTTAGAGAAACATATCTTATCAAGCCGTTTGCCATTTTTTTGAAAAATGCGTTCATCATTTTGCCAGAAATTCCCTTTCTAATTCTTCCACTTTTTTCCACCCGTCCATTCCAAGCATTTTCAGTTTCTTCTTACCGTCCAGTATCATTTCCATCTTCTCAATAATTTCTAATAACAGCTGTGTATTTTCGTCACATCTTCTTGGAATTGCTACTATTGGAAGTAATATTTCCTTGCTTTTTGCCAAAGGTATCAGGACTTCGTACTGCTTTGGATTAATTGAGGCCAGTTTAGACAGGCTGTTCTCAGTCGTCAATGCGGAATCAGCCATTCCATATCCAACGGCCATCAATGCATCAATGTCCTTAGGTACCGTTAAAATTTTCATTGAGTTGATAATGCTTCTTTTTTCTTCTCCATGCATTTGTAAAAGAATGTTTTTTGTATAATCCTCGTTTCCTGAAGATGCAACGACCTTGCCCTTTAAAAAATCAATATTTTTAATATCTTTTTTTGTAGTCAATATTTTTTCATAAGTTGCCTTTCCCTTCGAAACACCAACAAGCTTAGCTTCCATATCTATCGGAAATTTTGTTTTTAGTTGACTAAAATGCCAGCTGGATATCAGAAAAACCCCATCATTCCTCCCAACTATAAAATTCTCGAAAGATTTCCTGTCACTGAATGGTTGGAACTGAAAAGAGCCGTAATTTGATAAATATCGATCAAACTCAGTTTTAAGAGATGCAAAGTTGTTAATATTAGTTTCCGGGTTATAGAAATAAATTGTAAATGTTTTATCGGTGAAAGCTTTAGTAGAGATTAACAACAATATGCATGTCGTTAAGCAGAAAGTAATAAGCAGTTGATGTATTCTATAAACCTTCATTATTTCGTATTTATTGTATCTCAAAACTGGTATTTTTTTCTCGATAAAAAAAACAGGGCTCCTAACAGATTTAGCCAAGCCTTATAATCTACAGAATCCAGCAAGGTCATTATCAATTAATAGTTGTCATTTATCGAGAAGTACATCACACCTAAAACTTATAACGCAACTCAACCATAATTGATCTGCCCTGTTGGGGATAATCGGTAGGGACTGTATTTTTCGGGGCAGGATCATCGTAACTTTTGTCAAAAAGATTAAATATCGATCCTCTGACTTCAAAATTGTCTATGAAATTCTTTCCAATAAGTGTCAAATTTACCAGTGCCTGTCCAGGGATATCACGCCTCGTATCGCCATCTTCTCTAGGTCTCGGGCCACTGAGCAGTGTAGCAATATTGGCATTGGCATATTTGCATAAACCGGCGTTTATACCGATATTTGCATTATGTACCGGAACATCAGGCAAACGATTCCTATTCCTTGTATCTTCAGCATCCTGAAAGGTATAATTGGCAAAGATGTAATTGTCGTTTCCGAAATCAGCCTTCAATTCCGCCTCAACACCCTGTATCCTTGCACCTCCACTGTTTTGAAATTGCTTAGGGCTTCCTGTGTCTACGATAATCTTGTCTCTTATTCGGTTAAAGAAATAATTCATACTGGCGCTTATATGACTGGTAAAGTTATAACCGAGGCCAACCTCAAACGTATTAATCTTCTCAGGGTCAAGGTTTGGGTTGCCAACCTTGACTCCATTGTTCGTAAGAAACAACTCCTGAAAACTGGGAGCTTTAAAGGCAGTCGCAAACAATAGCTTAAGGTGCGCATCTTCTATAAATCGCCATATAAGCCCCACCCTTGGGTTAGTTGTACCTTCGAACCTGGTAAACCGATCATGTCTAACACCAACCGTTAAATCAATATCTTTAGTAATATTCCACTCATCCTGCAGATAAAAAGCGTATATGTGTCTTGTTGCCCTTCTTGTAAAAGGAAGGTCACTACTGAAATCTGTAACTAACGCAAGCGGAGCAAATGTTACAGGATGAAAATTTGTTCCGTAATGTATGTCTCCCTGGTGAATCCATTCGTACTGGAAACCGAATGTAAGTTCATTCCCATCAAATAGCTTATAATTTACCTGATTATCAAAACCTAAGGTCCTTTGCTTAAACCGTAATCTGCCCTTCAGACCGTCTGAAAAGGTACGTCCAAACGAATCCACAAAACCGTCAGGTCTCTGTTCAAAAAAAGGATCGTAATTGTACTGGTCGTAATACACTTTGGGTATTATATTCAGTCTTTCACCGAGTTGTAGCTTATAAGCAAGTTCAGAGAATATGTAGGTGTCCCTAAGGACAGTTTCATCGTTAAGCGAATCATTGACTCCGATATAATCCTTTCTCCTTTTCTTCATATACTTAACCTTGGCTTCCAGATTGTTGTATGACAGTTTCAGGTTCAGGTCTGTCTTTTCCCTTCTGTTTCTAGACTGCCCGGGACTTTTGGAAAATGAGTTCTGGAAGAGAGCATCCTGCTCTATTTTTTTGCTGAAACCTTGAGTATCAAAATAATCAAGAAATCCTGAAATCTTCAGGTCGCCAAATTCCCTGCCAAACAGCAGGTTGTAATTTTGTGTGCTGAAAGATCCCCCACTTGCAGTTACTTGAAAACCGTCTATATCTTCAGTGTCTTTTGTAATAATGTTAACGACAGCCAGGAATGCGTTTTGACCATACAGTGCAGAGCCGGGGCCCCTGATAACTTCAACCTTCTTTATGTTTTCAACCGGAAGATCATTGAAATTCCACATAGCTCCACCTCTCCAGACGTCATTGATAGAGTGCCCGTCTATCAAAACCTTTATCTTTTGTGAAGCATCATCCAGCACACCCCGTACGGCAATCTCTTTTTCACCTGTTTCATCCATAGAGATATAGAAACCTGGTACTATTTTCAATATGTCTGTCAATGTCCTGAATCCCATTCGCTTTATTTGCCTGGCGGTTATTACAGTTACTATGCCAGGTGCTTTGCTGATGAGAGTATCATGTTTGTTAGCAATAGAGATGACGGCTTCTGCCTGAAGCCATTTTATCTCTTCTAAAATTTTATTTGTACCTTCTGGTATCACCCGGTTTGCTTTAATTTCACCTTGTTCCCCATGCCTTGAAGCCTCTTCTGAAAAAACAGGAGACAGACTGAAAACAATGTTAGCAAATATGACAATAATAATTATTATTTTTCTCATGAATGATTTATATGCAACAATTTCTAAATGATTAAAACCATTTTGTTAGTATTAAGTATAACAATAGCAAAACACTGTTATTGTAATCGTGACTAAGATGGTGGGAAGTAAGAACCAAGAAAAATTCTGTTCTTGCTAGTCATTATTGAAATTACCAGACAATTGCAAAATACCGAAAAAATTAATTTATGATGTGAATATTTTCTAACCGATCTTAGCTTGAATTTCCTGAATTAATTTCTCTTTTGTAATGGTTTTGTCTAGAAATGTAAGGTCTGGATCAACATCCTTTAGGCCCTTATAACCCCGCTTTGGCTGGCAACTGATTACGATAATTGGAATATTTTCGCATTCAGGCATACTCTTTAAGTACAAGAGGACCGTGTCGCCTGTCATCATATCCATCAGCATGTCAAGGATAAACAAATCAGGTTTCTCTTCCTCTAATTTTATCAACGCTTCATCTCCATCATAAGCATGAAGGAGTCTATAGTCGGTATCTTCTAGCATTTCAGCATAAAGGTCATGGAATACCTGATCATCGTCTATTATCATTATAGTTTTTGCCATTCTATACGTCCCTCTCCTTTAACGAAAGTGCAATTAACATGCAATAGCAGTTAAAACAGAGAAACCTTGCTGCAAAGTAATTAGTACCAACCATCTTCCGAGGCAAGGTCTCCTTAAACTACTTCCTTGTAGGATTTGTGCTTTCCATGCGCTCGCTTGAATATCCATTTTTTATAATCCTAAGCTACAAAAAAAGCCCTGGCCATCCTAATTCCAGACAGTACCAGAGCTTAAATATATTTGAGTGTTGAACCGTTTTCTGAGCAAATTCTATACTCATGCGCTAACCATCTTTCTAATAGTTTGTACTTAAGATTTACGCTTCCTTGACGTTATTATGGATTAAATTTAGTTACACAAAGAATTCTTAGCATAGGTACCAAATAAAGATATAGTACAATAAGGAATGGCCTGAATGTCAAGCAAAATATCCTTTGTTCCCATATCTATCCTTACAATAATAACATTAAGGATATTAACCAAAACTTTTTTGCTTTTCCTGGTAATGCGTTCTAATTAGTCAAAAAAACCTTACCTCAAAGGTAATTCTCAAAATAAGAGTACTATCATATAAAAAAGGACAAACAACGTTGCATCATTTATAGATTTCAGATACACAACTTTTGTATACTCTGCCTTTTGTTACTAATGGTTAAAATTTTTCGCTCGTATCAATTTTTATAAAAAATACCTATAAGATTACTATCACAAATACGATACCAATTTCTCTTTTATAGCAGACAACTTACAAGTACCTGCCAGTTAATAACATAAGTGTAATGGCCAAGATCTATAATTATGTTTTGTTATATGGGCATAACATTTTTGGTTATACCTTCATAACAAATGCTTAGATTTCAAAATAGCTCCAGTTTCTCTTGCCAGACAAACTGTGGCTTAAAAAAAAGTCAATTTTAACCTATTGAACTATCTATTAGTTGGGTTAGTATTCTCACAGAATACCTCCCTGGTTAACCTAAAGAATTATTCTCTCATACCACATTCATTGGTTGAGTTTATATTCGAATCAACTATTGTTATGGTATATTTTTTTGGTTTCCAGAGGTGGCTATTGTAAGTTCTATTTCATATTAATTTACATCTTCAAACTGGATCTGTTTTTTAACGAATATACTATGTCCATGTTCTTATGATAATGATACCATGGATAATAAAAAGGAATTCATTCTCCACGAAGAGAAAAGTGATGTATTGTGCTTTGCGAGCCTAGGCATCCACAGACATCATCGTTACACTTGTTTTTTTGCAAGTACCGTGAAATGAAGAAAGCCGTTACTCCTCTGGTCATGCCTTGAGATGAAATTTTTCTGATTGAACCTGCCTGTATACCTTCGTATTACAGGCAGGTAAGAGTGAAGTGACACTGAACTTACATTATTACGATATATAAAATGATAAGGGCATCTCCCTTATATTTTAGGATTTTGTATCATTTAGTGCTATCTGGGTTGTCATCATATATATCTGCAATTCCGTCACCGTCCTTATCTCTTAAGAAATCTGTATCGTTATTATCGGTTAAAAGTTCTTCACCGAACGGATTAGATATTTTGGAATGGCTTCTAAAAAACCCCGGTGACTCCTGGTAACCGGTTTCAACATCCGTTACTATAATCTCTCCATTAATGATAAAACTGAAAATATCGGAACGGTTTCCTGGTTTGATTGTTGCGTCCGGCTTTTCAACGGTAAATTTAGTTTTACTGCCCGCGCCATAGTATCCACCAAACGTCCAGACGACCTGTTGTTGTTTACCGCGTATGGTAACTTTTGAGTCCCACATATTTGGTCCAGTGACATTGTTCCTGAACCGATGGTCTGCCGCGGTTGCATCCTTGGAAATAAATTTTACAGTTACAGATGCAATGTGTTCAGTATGGTACTTTGGGTCAGGTTCGTTCTGGTCGTCATTAGTTATTTGGAAACAGTACCTGTTAAATCCGGGTACATACGTTGCGTTAACATCTGCCCTGATAGAGTCAGCATAAGTACCCTTTGCCCCAATAAAAAGGCTGATACACAGCGTGCTGTATATTAATATTTTGTTAAATCCCGCCTTGTTCATAAGATTTCCCCTTCCTCTATGTTTGAGTAATTATTCAATATTTGGACAATTTTTCATCTTTAGTCTTTTCATAATACACTTTGATATTGAAAATATCATGAATCAAGCAGAAAATCAAGGATAGGTAATAAAAAAGATTGCAAACTAAGCCTTGACATTCTGTCAAAAATATATACTATTAATACCCTAGTCTGCTCTAGCATTCACCCACATTTCAGACAATCAACATAATGGTTCAAATCCAGATGGCCAGAATCAGTTAGCTCTTAACGCAGAATAAAATAATTTTTCTAATTATTTAAATATTCAAGATTTATGGGGAAAAAAATAACAATAGCTATATCAATAGCACTTTTAACATTTTTGCTGATCGTACCGTTTCTCAGTTATAATTCTTACAAACGTGCTATTAAAGACAATTATTTTAATCACCTGATTACTACCAGAGATCTTCTGAAACTTCAGATATGGAATTATTTTAATGAAAGATATGGTGATATAGATGTCCTCTCAAGGAATCCGGTAATAGCCAAAGGCTTTACCAGACTATCCGGTGCTTTTCATGCTTATGGTCTCGAAAACCAGCAATTCCAGAAGATAAAAAGTATTTACCAACCTTTAATGGAATATTATGTATCTGCTTACGGATATGCAAACATATTTTTTATTGATAAAGATGGAAGTGTAATTTATTCAGCGTTGAGGGAAGATTTCAGCGGGACTGATTTGTTTGTAGGAGAATTTAAAGAACACAGAATTGCCAATATGTTTAAAATAGCATTGGAGGATGTTGGCTTTGAAGACTATTATTGGAACGATAAAATAAATGATTTCACTGCCTATTTTGGTGCTCCTGTCTTCGAAGCGGAGAGTTTATTGGGCGTAATAGTTATTGAAATCCCTTTTGCTCACTTGGATACTATTCTTACTCAAAGAGCTGGATTGGGGCAAACAGGTGAAATGTATCTGGTGGGCGATGACGGTTTTATGCGTTCTAATTCAAGGTTTTCTGTAACGCCTACAATACTTCAAAAAGAGGTAAATACGGAAGCGACTAGAGAGGCATTTGAAGGATATGTTGGTAAGAAAATCATTAAAGATTATCGAGGTGTTCCAGTGTTAAGCGCATATACACCGCTTAATCTAAATTTCATTAACTGGGCACTCCTGGTTGAGATTGATGAAGCTGAAGCGTTTGCTGAGATTGACGAGGTAGAACATAAACTTACAATTGTCGCATCCCTATTTGCGACAATAGTCGGTGGTTATATATATTTTACATACAGGGCTCACAAAAGGGAGGAAGAGGAAGAGGGAATTTTAAGTCATGAAGAAGAACAATCCGTATCTTAAACTTTTTTAACAATTTTGCACTAAGACCGGGCAAACACTGCTACAGCGTCATTTCATTTGATAAGTCAGTAATCATATCTTTGTTATACGTGTATCATCCTTATTCTTCCCCAACTGAATAGTTTATTCAAGACCATTTTTTCTGAAACATTCGACATATTTTTTATCGGTTATCTGTATATGGTTAATTAACCAATGTTTCAAGTACTCAAGTATTTCATTTGCAATCTGATAATCCCCTTCAATCACTCTATTACAATATGTAATAGCCTTGTTGGTAAAATCGTGGTGCTCTTCTTTGTGATATTGAAATTCTGGATAATTGAATTCAACCATATAAGACTCTTCAGTTGAAAAGTGTTTGAGAGCGTACTTAGTCAGTTCTTTTAATAATCTAGATATTTCATCAATATTATTACTATGTTGTTTTGCGACAATAGCGGCATTCATAATGCGAATTAGTTCCTTATGCTCCTCATCAATTATTGATAGACCTACACTGTATTTCTCTTCCCATTTAATCATTTCAATATATTGCGTTAAGAACGACACAAAATCAATACAAAAATGAATGACAATAGAAAATTTTGGCTTTATGCTCTGTTTTTTATAGGTCAAAAATCTAATATTACAATCTATTCTCTATAGAAGGGCCCAGTCCTGCAAGTAATACAGAAGACCGAAAACTCCTAACCGATTCAAATTATAATCTGATACAGCTGAAAAATCATTGTATACTTACACAAGATTTCAATATACGTCTTACATCTGTTGATTTATGGCTCCTTTCTATTATAATGGTTTAAAACTTTAATTATATTGAAAGGATAAAATTAATATGTCCAGAATTCGAGAAGTCAAAACGGTGAAGATGTTCATGGGAAAACTCGCACACAATGCTGATTTACTGGAAGAAATTACAACAATCTGTATTGATCAGGATATTTGTCTTGGAAGAATTGAAGCACTGGGAGCTGTGAAAAAAGCCAGACTGGGGTATTACAACCAACAGGATCATGAGTATCATTTTTTTGATATTGATCAAACGCTTGAGATTACTAATTTGACAGGGAATATCTCAATTAAGGATGGGGTACCTGTAGTTCACGCCCATGTAACTCTCTCAGACAAAGATGGCCATGCTTATGGCGGCCATCTTGCTCCGGGAACAACAGTTTTTGCCTGTGAAGTTGCAATTCAGGTTTTAGAAGGACCAAAATTTGAAAGAGGGTTTGACCAGGAAACAGGGTTACCGTTATGGGAAATGAACGAATAACGTTTTATCGTTCTTTCTTTTAAAACAGGTAGTTTCGAAAGTTCCTGGTTTTGCCAACAGACAGTTGGCAAGCAACCTATTCTAAATACTTTATTATTTAATTCATGCCTGATAACATTCAGACGTAAATATGGAATGCAACATAGTCGGAAAAGATGAAAAAGGCAACAATCTAATCCAATGGCAGAAATGTTATTGACCATGGTATTAGTTAAAATATTTTCCTATTGTTTTGCCTTGTAACCTTCTATGATTTTCTTCAGGTGCCGTACATACTCCCAAGGCCCACCCTGAAGGTATCCGGTTATGCCAACAGGCTTTCCATCCGGACTGAGAATAACAATAGTCGGGTAGCCCTTAATATCGTACTTCCGTGCTAAATCCAGGTTTTGCTGCTTTAATTCGTCTGTCTGTTCTTTTGCACGAGGAAAATCCACTAATACACATACAAGATTTTCTTCCGCAAAATCCTTGAAGGCATCCTGAGAAAAAACTTCTTTTTCCAGTCTTTTACACCAACCACACCAGTCAGATCCACTGAAGTCAAGAAGTATGTATTTTCCGGAAGTTTTTGCTACTGATGATGCTTTTTCAAAATCTGTCTCCCAATTTGTAGCTTCAGTTTTCGAACTGCACAGCATCACTATTGCTATTAAAATACTTATAATGAAATATTTTCTCATTGTATTCCTTCCTTTCAGTCCTTCTTCCATTTTTAATATAATAAAAATTCTGTAAAAAATCTCTAACCCTTAATAACAGGGAAAAAATGGGAGAAAACGATTTAAGGCTTTTTCTTTGTAGCTTTTCTATAGGCATCTTCAGTCCAGCATAATCTAAAATGAGAGCATCTTTTACAGTCCAAAAGTAAACCTTTTCTTTCCATAAATATTTTTCCGGAAAGAGATTTTTCCATATCCTCACGTTTCATAACCAGACACAATGGTTCATCCGTTAAACAGCCGTGTTGATTATAACAGTTAATACAGATATTTTTACGCTTTTTTTCATCTGTCATAATATCTTTGAAAGCTAAATTCCTCTATTCAAAACTATAATTATTATGAGAAGATTAATTAATATCAACCGCAAGGAAGGGCTACCACATATATGACCTGTTAACTCTCATATTTTTGTTTGTCAATTACCATAAACGAAAAAAGGCTTGTACTTAGGTATCAAGTACAAGCCTTTTAATATTTGACCCCAAGGGGATTTGAACCCCTGTTGCCGGGATGAAAACCCGGTGTCCTAGGCCAGGCTAGACGATGGGGCCTGAATTAACTATGACCATATAAGTGAGGGCAGAAGGACTCGAACCTTCGACAATCGCCTTAAAAGGGCGGTGCTCTACCAACTGAGCTATGCCCCCCGTATATTTATATTGTTAAGATTTCACCAGTTTTCTGCTTTAAAAGATCATTTATTTTAGCTTCGTTTTCGTGTATAAACTTCTGTATCTGGTCTTTTGTCTTTTTTGCTTCGTCCTCAGTTAATACTGAATCCTTTTCCTCTTTATCAATATGTTTATTTGCATCACGTCTAATGTTTCTGATAGAAATTTTTGACGCTTCCGCCATCTCCTTGATTTGAGACACAATCTTTCCCCTGCGGTCTCCACTTAAAGGTGGTATTAAAACTCGAATAACCTTTCCATCAGTATTTGTTGTCAATCCCAGGTCTGATTGTGATATCGCTTTATCGATATCTTTTATAATGGACGGATCATAAGGGCTGATGATTATTAGTTGTGGTTCAGGTGCTGTAATATTCGCGACTTGTTTTATTGGCGTAAGCGAACCATAGCAATTGACTTTAACATTTTCAACAAGACCTGGTGTTGCCCGGCCAGTCCTTATACTCTTAAGTTCTTCTTTTAAAAGCTCAAGAGATTTTTCCATCTTTCTCTTAGTTTCATTTTGTATTTCTATTGAGGACATTAAACGCTCCCTACATAAGTACCAATTTTATTACCTATTATGGCCTTACTGATATTGTTCTTTTTTCTGAGATTGAACACAATTATTGGGAGTTTATTTTCCATGCTCAGAGATATTGCTGTTGCATCCATTACATCTAGATTATTATTCAACGCTTCCATATATTCTAATCTATTATACTTCTTCGCTTTCGGATTGGTGATTGGATCATCAGAATACACTCCGTCAACCTTTGTTCCTTTAAGAAAGGCATCTGCGCCAATTTCTATCGCTCTTAGTGCCGCCGCAGTGTCAGTCGTGAAGTAAGGGCTGCCTGTCCCACCGGCAAGAACAACAACAAAACCATTTTCAAGAAAACTCCGGCATTTATGTATTGTATATGGCTCTACTATGCCCTGTATTTCAATAGCACTTAATACTCTTGTCGGTATTTCAAGCTTTTCAAGTGAGTCCTGAAGGGCAATTGCATTAATATTCGTAGCAATCATCCCTAACTGATCAGCTCGCGTGCGATCAAGGCCTGACCGACTTAATTTCGAACCCCTTATAATATTTCCACCGCCTACTACTATAGCAACCTCAACCCCGGCATCTCTCGCGCTGCTGATTTCTTTTGCTATTAAACGACACTTTGAAATATCTATTACCGATGAGTTTTCTGAACAAAACCCTTCACCACTAATTTTTAAAAGAACGCGTTTATGCTTTTTGATAGCTATGACTCTATTCTCCAATCGCAAATCTTGCAAAACGATTAATCTTAACGTTTTCACCAAGTTTTGTAATTGCGTTTTTTAATAAATCTTCTATTGTCTGGTCGTTATCTTTTACAAAAGGCTGATTTATAAGGCAAACTTCTTTATAAAAACTTTCCATCTTGCCGTCAATTATTTTATCCCTTACATTGTCAGGTTTATCTTTAAATTCTTCGTTGTATTCATTTCTTTCTTTATCAATAATTTCTTGAGGAACGGTTTCTCTGCTTACGGCCATAGGGTCAGTTGCCGCCACCTGCATACAGAGATCTTTTACCAGATCCGCAAATACATCATTCTTCGCTACAAAATCAGTTTCACAATTAACCTCTATCAATACTCCTACTTTACCGTTAGTGTGTATATACGAACCCACTCTACCCTCTGGAGTACCACGTGAACCCTTTTTTATGGCTTTAGCCAGCCCTTTTTTTCTTAGAATTTCTCCTGCTTTTTCAAAGTCACCATTTGCTTCTTCGAGTGCATTCTTACAGTCCAAGAAACCCGCACTCGTCCGATCCCTTAATTCTCTTACACTTGATGCATCAATAGCCATTGTACTCTAACTCCATATATTTATCTTAGGTTTTACTAATAATAAAGTCATGATTGAGGAGGGTTCAACTGTTACAAGATGTTATTTCGGTGGATGAAACTCTCAAGTAGTTTCTTGTAATACCTTGCTGTCTTCTTCTGTTTTCGCTGAAGGTTGTCCCTCTAAAATTGCATCCGCTGTTTTATTTAAGAACAGCCTGATTGCCCTTATAGCATCATCGTTACCAGGCACACATACATCAACGAGATCAGGATCACAATCTGTGTCTGTCAGGCAAATTGTTGGTATTCCCATCTTGATAGCTTCTTTCATTGCTATGTGTTCTTTCTTCGGGTCAACAACTACTAACACCGATGGCAACTTATTCATATTTTTTATACCTTCGAGATTTTTAGTGATTTTTTTTCTCTCACGTGTAAGTGAAGATATTATTTTCTTACTATAATTGTGAATCGAACCATTTTCTTCAAGCTCTTCAAGTTCTTCCAATCTTTTCAGTCTTTTGCGAATTGTCTCAAAATTTGTTAATGTACCGCCAAGCCATCTTTCGCAAACATAATGCATATTAGAGCGTTGGGCTTCAGCGACAATAGCATCTTTTGCCTGCCATTTTGTACCGACAAAGAGCACCTCTTTCCTGTTACTGGAAATCTTTGTAAGAAACTTATATGCCGTAATCAAGCCTCTTACAGTCTCTTTCAGGTTAATTATATGGATCAGATTACGTTTCCCAAAGATATATGATTTCATCTTGGGGTTCCATCGGCTTGTCCTATGCCCAAAATGAAAACCTGCATCTACTAGTTCTTGAAGATTTACTATTGGCAACTTCAACTCCTTAAATAAAATCTCTGTCTCGTCTAGAAAGCGTTTTATTATATCAAATAAAAGTATATGTACAAGTATAATTATTATAAAATAGTCTTAATAAGTATCTTACCATTAGCAAGACCGCTTGGTTTCACATATCGGGTTACTTATAATTAACTATTTATTCAAAAGCAACCCGAAAATCCCTATACCGTAGCTTCCGGCATACTAATATTTGCCAGTTTCAAATTCTTGTTTATTTCTTCTCTTATCAAATCAGCAGTTTTTATTGCATTCATTCCCTCTTCACCTGAAACAATCGGCTGTGTGCCTTTTTTTACACAATCCAAAAATGATTTCAACTCCTTTCTCAGCGGCTCCTCGTTGTTCATTTTAATTCGTTCAATCTTTAACATATCTCCAAAAGAAAAGTTTTTTAGATCTGTAATGTTTGAGACGCCTTTTCTTTCAGCATCAATAGATTTCAGGGTTAACTCAGGTGATTTTTTGTAAATAAGGGCCTCTTGTTTTTGATAATCAAGCGATATATACGAATTTTCAGAAAAAAGACGGATTCTTCTCATCGGTTCAAAAGAAACCCTGCTTGCCGTAATATTTGCCACGCAACCATTCTCAAACTGGATACGTGCATTCGCAATATCCTCCTTATCCGCTATAACATTTACACCAACAGCATCTATCTTTTTTACCTTGGACTTTGAAAGATATAAAATGATGTCTATATCGTGAATCATTAAGTCCAATACTACACCAATATCGGCAGAACGGAATGTAAATGGGCTTAACCTGTGACACTCTATGAATTTTATGGAAACATCAAGCTTTTTGATAGCTTCAAGTGCGGGATTAAATCTCTCTATGAAGCCAGGTTGTAATACTATCGAGTTTTGCTGGCTAAGCTGTATTAAATCTTCTGCTTCAGAGACAGTACCCGTCATAGGTTTTTCTACTAATACGTGAATACCGTTTTCAAGCAACTCTTTGGCAATTTCATAGTGAAACTTGGTAGGAACTACAACACTAGCAGCATCAACTTCATTTAATATCTCTTTGAATGAACTAAAATATCTGGTTTTACAACGCAGTGCCACTGCCTCACCGGCATCCTTATTAGTATCTACAACACCTACAAGGCTAACGCCCGGCATCTCGGAGTAAATACGTGCATGTTCCTTGCCGAGATGTCCTGTTCCTATTACTGCAACCTTCAATTTTTCCAAAGCTTCTTATCTCTCATGATATATTTGTTAAAGTGGATCTCAAAGACTCCCTGTATCTACCGAATTTGCCCTTATCTACGTTTCTAAAAAAATCAATTAGAACCTTTATTTCCGGCATCAGGTTTTCCTGGTTCTCTAACTCAGAAAGTATCTGGTTTCTATTCAATGTTTCTGATCGAAATAGTTGCTTAAATGCTTCCTTTATAGTATTTATGACATCTTGCGAAAATCCAGATCTTTCCAAACCTATTACATTAACTTTTCGAACCTTGGCAGGATTACCTTCTACTATCATGTATGGCGGTACATCCTGAACGATCCTTGAGAGTCCTCCCACATAAGAGTGTTGACCAATAGTCACAAAAGGCTGTATGCCTGCAAGCCCCATCAACTTTGCATGCTTTTCTACCTTTATGTGTCCTCCTAAAAGTACACCATTGGCGAGAAGGACATTGTCTTCAATGATACAATCATGTGCTATATGCGAACATGACATAAAAAGATTATTGTTGCCTATTAGCGTCTCTCCGCCACCTACTTCAGTTCCAGTATTGATTGTAACACTTTCCCTGATCACGTTGTCACTTCCAATAATAAGCTTTGACTGTTCTCCATAATATTTTAAATCTTGAGGCTCCGCACCTATTACTGAATTGGGAAATATTACGTTGCTTTTAGCTATGGTTGTATTACCGGTAATTGTAACGTTATTATGAATGACACTTCCTTCACCAACTTTCACGTTCTTGTCTATTACCGAAAAAGGCCCAATTTCAACATTTTTGCCTATTATTGCGTCTGGGTGAATGATAGCTGTTGAATGTATTTTCATTTGTAATATAAGTTTTTATTTCATTTAAAAAAAAAGAAACTAATGCCGCAATAGTACAGTTTAAGAAAAATATTTTAGTAATTGTTTGAACAATGATCAAATTGTTAAACAAAGAACCCAAGTAACGCACTTTAATTTATTTATGAGTTTTGTTTTTTAAAAGATTCAAAGATTTTCTCAGCCAAACGAGTGTTTAAAAAGTGCCCAGATTTAGTTGCAACTATACGAGCATGCAATGTAAGATTAGTCAGATAGAGGTCTCCTATAATATCCAACACCTTATGCCTCACACATTCATTTGGAAATCTTAACTCAGCAGGAGCCATAGATAGGGGCTTTGTTACAGTACCATCTTCTTGAAGTATAAGGCTATTATCATCAGTAACTCCTTTTCCTAATCCAAGTTTTTTATATTCCTCAATAACTGTGCATAGACCGAAAGTTCTCGCCGGTGCTATTTGAGTACAGAAGTTGTTTTCTGTCATTTCTATTTCAAAGCATTGCCTGTTTAAAAACGATCCGTTAAAATCAAGAATATAGGAGAGAGACAGCCCTTTGTCATAAGGTGACGCAACCATGCTTGCATCACCGTCGCTTACACTTAATTCTTCCTGCAAATAGAATGTATTTTTTTGTTCCGCAAGAGTTTCTATCCCTGCGCCCTTTAGCAGCTGAAGGAATAGAAGAGAGCTGCCATCTCCCGCCGGTACCTCATTACTATTGACCTCTATTTCAATATTATCAACACCGAGCCCCGCCAAAGCAGCCATTACATGCTCAACGCTTTTTACTCCCACTCCATCCTTTTCTAATGATACCAGCCGTCTCGTGTCATAGAGCATTTCAATGCTCGCTGGCACTTTCGGACTACCCTCAATATCACTACGCACAAAAATTATTCCAGAGTTTGCCGGAGAAGGTTTAAAGCGAAGTTTAACTTCTTCTCCTGTAAACAACCCTATTCCAGAATATTCTACTATTCTTGAAATTGTTTTTTGAAAGTTATCCAAACTTTATTTATTCTCCTTTTTCTTTAGAGTATGACGCATTTAAGTTTTCTATCACGTCTGACGTAATGTCAACGGAGTCTGAATGATATAAAACCGTTCTTATCCCGATTTTGAATTGAAGATCAGAAATCTGTCCACTCTTTAAATCGGCTTCTTCTTTTTTTATAATGAGATCAAAGCCCTCTTGTTCTCCAATTTCTTCAACTTTCTTCACTACCTCTTCATAAATATCTTCAAAGAAATCCTTATATTTTTTAAGCAGTTGCCTTTCTGCAAATTTTGCGTAACCTTCAAGCTCTACATTTTTTCTTTCCAGCATGTTTTCGTTTTTACTTCTACTATCACTACCCAGATCCAGCAACTGAGTTTCTTCATCTAAGTCTATAATTTCTTTTCTTTTCTTGTTTACTTCGTCTTGGAATTCTTTTTCCTGCTCTTTCAGTTTCTGGTCCAGGTCTATTCTCTTTTGATATTTTTCAAACACACTGCCTATATCTACTATGCCAATCTTAAAATCTTCTTCTGCATTTGCAAGGTTTAGGTTTGAGTAAATTAAACTTGCCAATAACGCAAAAACAAGACATATAATTGGCATTCTAACGAATGTAAATTTCATGATATTAAATTCCTTTCCTAATTTATTAGAGAATTGAGAATAAGTGAGTTTCTAACGCCCTCCGAAGTTTAATGTTACAGCCTGTTCATCATCCTTATCTTTCCTTATGAATGGAAAACCAAAATCAACGGCGACAACTGAGTTTCCCATAAATGGCACTTTTGCTCTGAAACCAAATCCTAATGTAGCGCGCATGTTGTTAAAGTTTATATCATTTAGATCGGTATCCGCTTTTCCTGCATCTACAAATAATGCACCTCTGACTATATCACCGTAAACAGGCACAGTATATTCCGTGGTTGCAAGGATTAGTGCCTTACCACCGATCTGTTCACCTGTTGTTACATCGGTTGGCCCCACACCTCTGAAGGCAAAGCCTCGTATAGAATTGGCACCTCCGGCAAAGAAATTCTCAAAGATAGGCACACCCTGATCTGAAGTTGCTTCAATAACACCTAACGTTCCACCGTATGAAAAAACATGTTTGCCCCTCCAGTCAGGAAAGTTGAAAACAGTGTGATATTTAGTTCCTTTTGTTACAAACTTTATCATGTCAACATCAAGGCCTGAGAATACCAGAGATGACGATATTTTATAACCCTGGGTAGGAGTCATCCTGCTGTCCCGCCTGTCTAACACCGCTGATAATTCCAAACTTAGCTTTTTACTGCTTCCCTCTTGTTCCTTCACAATAAGAGGCGCGTTACCGTCAATATTTTGTATTCCAATTACCTCAAAGTTTGGAGTTAACCCTAACCTCAACCCCCTGAGTACAGTCTTGCCAATACTCATTTTCAGGCCTTTTCTCTCTTCATCATAATCCTCCCTGGCACGCCTGAAAATATTAGCACTAAAACCCAAACTGTATCCTGAATCATAAACAGAAGGATTATTAAACGAAATCATTCCTTCTGTTCTTTGAAGTCCCGGGCTAAATCTCAATGTTATTGTATGGCCTCCGCCTCTAAATGCGTTACCTGACACAAAATCTTTCATATCCTTCGGAAAATCAAATATATCAAAATTTTTGTCAGTATACGAGACATCTCCAAAGAGTCCGGAATTGGCACCGAACCCTCCGCCAAACCTCAACATTCCGGTTCTGCCCTCTTTTACATTAACGACCACATTCTTTGTATTGTACTTTGTACCGGGCAAATAAGTAATTTCTGAAGCGGCACCGCTCTGGCTGTCAAAGTATCCCGTACCGGTCAATCTTTGCTCACTTCTCTTGACTTTCATAGTATCAAGCCTTTCTCCAGGAAAAAAGCTCAAATTCCTACGTATAACATTATCCTTTGTTTTATCATTGCCCGTTATTATAATTTTCTCTATGAAAAATCTCTCATTTTCAACAATGTCAAATATTATATCAATTTTTGGTTCGACCTGCTGGTAAGTATACTCTGCTTTCACGTCTGCATTAAGATGGCCTTGTCTTCCATAAGCGTTTTTTATACCCTGTGAATCTTTTTGAAGCTGCTCTGGCAGAAAGGCACTTCCTTTCCTTAGTTCGAGCTGGCCAATAATTTCTTCGTTTGTAAAAAGCTTATTTCCTTTAATAGTTACCTTATCAACATGGTACCTATCGCCTTCATCTATTAACACATGAAGGAACATTTTTCTTCTATCAGAACTGTATTGTTCTTTCCATTTAATGTCGGCATCCAGCCACCCTCCGGCTCCATAAAATCCCTTTAACTTATCAATGTCTTCTTCAAATTTAACCTTATCAAATCTGCCAGAAAAGATAAAACGGGGAAATTTTCTTCTTTTTGTATCAATGATTTTAGCAAGTCTTTTTGAAGAGAAGGTTTTGTTTCCTTCAAAGACTATTTCTTTAATGTAAATCTTCGAGCCTTCTCGAATTTTGAATGTTATATTAACATAGCCATCTGTCTTTTTCTCTTCGCTCTTGACATCAATCTGTGAAAATCCTTTGGTCTGGTAAATTTCACGTATTTTGTCTTCGTCCAATTTCAGTAAATAACGCTTTAGATAATCCCCTTCTTTTATCTGTATCCCTGCTCTGAGTTTTTTTGTTTTAACCGCATCGTTGCCTGCAAAAAAAATGTTTCTTACGACAGGACGCTCCAGTACAAGAAAAATCACCTTAACGCCATCTTCATATGCCTCTACTTCTACCTCTATATTATCAAAAAAACCCAACAACCAGATAGCGTCAACGTCCTTACTTATTGCTTGTGGATCGTATATATCTCCCTGATTGGTTTTTATTGCAGCTTTAATTGTTGAACTGCTTATTCTGCTATTACCTTTAAATTCTATTTTCTTAACGACAGACACACCGCCTTGATTTACCTGGGCATTAAGCAGCTTAAGGCCATCTATTGAGAAAATGAAAACGAATATAATAGCAGATATCTTAATATGTTTAATTAACATAGATCTATAATGTATCTAATGAAGTATCATTTATGTAATCTTCAAATCTTAGTATATCACGAAGAAAAGTAAGTTTTATCTTGCCGGTGGGGCCATTTCTCTGTTTAGCGACGTTTACTTCAACTATACCCGGATTTTTAGTCGGATCGTAATAATCTTCTCTGTGCAATAGCATAATCACATCAGCGTCCTGTTCAATCGATCCGGATTCTCGAAGATCAGACATTCTTGGCGTATGGCCTTCACGTGTTTCCACCGAACGATTTAATTGAGAAACTGCAATCACCGGCACATTTAATTCCCTGGCCAGTGCTTTCAGTCCTCTGGAAATACCGGAAATTTCCTGTTGCCTGTTTTCTGCCCTTTTACTGGCCTCCATTAGCTGCAGATAATCAATAATAACTAACTGAATATCGTATTGCAACTTAAAGCGCCTTGCTTTAGCACGTATTTCAAGAAGACCAAGGCCCGGGGTATCATCAATAAATATTGCCGACTCTGACAAATCCCCCATTGCTAAAGGAAGCTTTGACCAGTCACTGTCACTAAGCTTACCTGTACGCATTAAATGTGCATCAATCTTAGCAGCCGAGCACAACATGTTTTGTGATATCTGCTGGGCAGACATTTCCATAGAAAAAATCAAAATTGGTTTTTTATCCTTTGGGTTTTTCAGATTTGCACCGACATGTTCCGAAATATTTAAGACAAAACTTGTTTTGCCCATACTGGGCCTTGCCGCAATAATTATTAACTCTCCTCTTTGCAAGCCACATGTTATCTCATCCAGATCGGTAAAACCACTTGGTATGCCAGTTAATTTACTGTCCCCTTCGTGCAAACTTTCTATGTAGTCCCAGGTATTCTGGAGGATGTCATGCATCCTTGTAGTAGGCTTTGCAAATTTACGTTGTGTTATGTCAAATATTTCTTTTTCAGCGGTATCTAACAGTTCATCGGATTCTATAGAGTCGCTGTATGCTTCATGTTGTATTTTTGCAGTGGCGGCAATCAAATCTCTTTTTACTGTCTTTTCTCTAACAATTTTTGCGTAATATTCTACATTTGATGCAATTGGAACTGACTCTTCCAACTCCAATAAGTACTCGGCACCACCTACCTTTTCCAGTAGAGAGAGCCTGTTCAGTTCATCTTTCAGAATAACAAGATCAACCGCATTGTTTTTGTCATAGATGTTTACAATTGTTTCGAAAATATGTTGATGTGCAGTTTTGTAGAAGTCGTCTTTGGTCAAACTCTCTGTTACAAGGCTAATTGCTTCATTGTCAATTAATAAAGAGCCTAAAACACTTATTTCTGCTTCTATATTGAATGGTTGTGTTTTTTCTTGTATTAGCCCTGTTGTCATTGTTTAAGCCTTTGTCTGTTAGCAGTTCTATTTGAAGGGTAACTAAAACAGGTTTTTTTGCAGTTAAGCGTTATCTGTTTCTGAGTTATTATTAGAAGGAGCTTCAGATGGTTCTTGCTGGGAGCCTGTTGGCTTTTCAGATTCGCTTACAATCCATACCCTGCATTGAGCTTTAACGTCAGGATGCAACACTACATTTATATTATGCAAATCACACTTTTTGATCGGGGCATCAAGAATGACCATCTTTTCATCTATTTGAAAGCCTTTATCAGAAAGTACTTTTGCGATATCACTGGCAGTTACAGAACCAAAAAGCTTTCCATCTTTATTTGTTTTAACAGTGATCGTATATGATATTTTCGCAATATCATCTGCTAATGCTTGAAGATTCCTGATTTCCTCTTTTCGCTTTTCTTCATTCTTTAATCTCTGCAAGTTAATTTGTTCAATATTTCCCTTTGTTACAACTGTAGCAAGCTTTTTAGGCAAAAGATAATTTCTTGCATAACCATTTGCAACATCAACAACATCCCCGATGTTACCTAATTCTTTAATTTCTTTTTTTAGTAATATTTTCATTGATAAATAATCCTATAGCCAACCAATATGATCAAGCTTAAATATATGAGAGAAAATAGAATACAAACAATTTTTTAGGTAAACCATATGTAGCTCAAGCTAACAGTGCCATATGCCTGGCTCTTTTCAAGGCAATTTTTACAGAGCGCTGATGTTTAGTACAATTCCCCGATCGCTTCTTGGAGAGCAGCTTTCCCTGACTGCCTACGAGCTTTTGTAAATAATGCATATCCTTATAATCGACCGATTCTACTCTGGATCTGCAAAAACGGCATTTTGTAGCAAATTCTTGATATTTTTTTTTCTTGTGTGGTGCCTCGGTAGTCTTTTTCTTTTTAAATTTTCGTTTCATTAATAAAGTTCTTTTAAAAATTGTTAAAATTAATATTTAAAATGGTATCTCTTCCTCATTAACATCATTTGGTGCTACTCCCTCTGGAAAACTCGGCCCGTCATCTCTTTTTGTTTTACCACCTAAAAACTGGAAATCTTCAGCGACCACACGCAGAGCGTTACGCTTTTGACCGTCTTTAGTTTCCCATTGCTGAAACTGCAATCTACCCTCTATAAAAATAGGGCTGCCCTTGCTGAAGTATTCGTTAATAACCTCCGCACGCCTGCCAAACATATTTATATCAACATAACATACTTCTTCTTTCTTTTCTCCATCTTGCCCGGACCATGTCCTGTTGATGGCCATACCAAAACTGGCAATAGCTGTACCGCTTGGTGTATATCTCAATTCGGGATCCCTTGTAAGATTTCCTATTAGAAAAACCTTATTAAGATTAGCCATGTTTTATCTCTTCCTCCTGTTTAAGATTAGTTAGACATTTCTTAAATTCTGGAAACAGCAACACTGTAGTTATTTATTCTGATACAACCGGCGCAGAACTTACTTCCTCGCTTTCGGTATCAGCACTATCGCCACTAGCCTCAATCTCATCTACCGATTTTTCAGTTTCCTCTTCAGGTTTCGTTTCCTTTATCTTGTCTACCTTAACTATCAAAGTTCTTAAAACATTGTCTGAAAGTTCAAAATCTCTTTTAATCAGAGAGATAGAATCGGTTGGTGCATTAAAATATATAAGTAAATAAGTTCCTCGTTTGTGTCCTTTCAGTTTATATGCAAATTTTCTTTCTTCCCATTTTTCACTCTTGAGAATTTCGGCACCTCTATTTTTCAAGAGATCTTCAACATGCTTTACGGCCGCGTCCCAATCAGAACCAGCTACAGTATCACTAATTATGAACATTCCTTCGTATAATCTCAAAACTATTTTTCCTCCTAGTTAAACAAACTCATACACTTATTTATATCTGTTGTAACCCAACAATTAATTACCTCACACGCTTTGTCAAGAGCACCCTGAATCACGTCATTCTCTTCTTTTGTAAAACGTGACAAGACAAAATCTTTTGTGTTTTCTGGAAGGCTGTTTCCAACACCTATCCTTAATCTGGGAAAACATGTGGTTTTTAAATGATTTGAGATTGACTTCAAACCATTATGCCCACCGCTACTTCCTCTTTCCCTAATTCTGATTTTTCCCAGAGGAATGTTAATATCATCCAGAATTACAAGTATTTCACTCAGGTCGCAATTATACTTCCCTATAATTCTTTTTGCAGGGCCACCACTCAAATTCATAAATAACTGAGGCTTTACAAATAGAACCTCTTCACCGTCAAGAGTACATTTACTAATGACAGAGTCGCGATATTTTTTCGAAAAGCTGACATTACAACTTTTAACAAATTTATCTATAACTGCAAACCCTATATTATGCCTGGTTTTTGTATATTTATTACCCGGATTCCCAAGCCCAATAACAATTTTCATCAATCCTTGTTTTCTGACTCTTCTTCTTTTTCCGGTTTGCGAGCACTAATTATTTCTGGTTCAGCTGCTAATTCTTCTTCTGTTACTTCCTTTTCTGCAGCAGCAAAATGGACAGACACAACAATAGTATCAGGGCTTCCCAGCGCCTTAGCGTTGGCTGGCAGCTCAATATCACTAATATGTATGGTATTTCCAATTGCCAGTTCTGCAATATTAATACGGATATTATCCGGAACTGCAGTAGGAAGGCACTCTATCTCAAGATCCTTAAGCGCATGGTCCAGTACTCCACCTTCCTTAACTCCGGATGAAGTACCATAAAGCACAATAGGGACTTGTGTTGTGATTCTTTCTGTCAGGTCTGTCCTGATAAAATCAGCATGTAGTATCTCTTTGCCAAAAGTGTCGAATTGCACTTCTTTTATAAGTGCCGTTTCCTCTGTATTTTCCATCTTTAAATTGACCATTTTAGTCCTAGCATCGATTACTTTAGAAAATTCCTTTTTGTCTAAGGAAAGCATAATACTCTCCTGTTTGTGCCCATACAAAACCGCAGGAATCAGGCCCGCTTTTCTATTCTTTCTAGATTTAATAGACCCAGAGTCTTTTCTAATTTTTGCCTGTAGCTGTTGTGTTTCCATTTAATTTATTCCAGATATATTTAAAAAGTTTTATAACAAATAAGTAAAAAAGCAATTAGTTCAATGATCAGTAAACATAGAACTAATTGACATATTAGTGTGAATTCTTTTTATCGCCTCACCCAAAAGTTTTGACACAGATAATACTTTAATCTTATCTCCCAGGCTCTTCGCATGATCGTTCAACGGAATCGTATCTGTTACTGCTATTTCCTTAATTGGTGCTTCTGATAACTTTTCAACTGCGGCACCGCATAAGACAGGGTGAGTTGCACATACATAGATATCCTTAGCTCCTTTTTCCTTCAACACCCTTGCCGCCTGACATATAGAGCCACCTGTAGCAATCAAATCGTCTATTATGATTGCATTTCTATCCTCTACATCACCAATAACAAACCCAACTTCTAGCTCTTCTGGCCCCATCCTCCTCTTATCTACTACGGCCAATCTCATGTTTAGATGGTTTGAATATTGTCTTGCTATCTTTATACCGCCCACATCCGGCGAAACGACTACAAAGTCAGATAAATCCTTCTCCCTATAATACGCTGAGATAACAGGGAACGCTAGAAGATGGTCCACTGGTATATCAAAGAAACCCTGTATCTGTGCGGCATGCAAATCTATAGTGAGCACTCTATCCGCCCCTGCTTCAGTTATAAGATTTGCAACCAGCTTCGCTGTTATTGGTACCCTGCCCTCATCCTTCCTATCTTTCCTGGCATATCCATAATAGGGCAGAACCGCAGTTATTCTAGCGGAAGATGCTCTTTTGAAGCAATCTATCAAGATCAGTAACTCAGTAAGGCTGTCATTTACCGGTGCACATGTAGGTTGTATTATGAAGATGTCAGATCCTCTGACATCTTCATCAACCTTGACATCTATTTCACCATCCGGAAATCTCCCTACCGTAGCATTGCCTAAAGGTATTGAAAGATAATCACATACCTTTTCAACAAGAGCGATATTAGAGTTTCCTGTAAATATTTTTATATTATTTAATGTATCTATACGGTTTTTTTCGTCCATCTTAATCGAACGTTAAAATATACCTTATTTTGCATCCAGTTGCCAGCACAATTAGTTAAAGCTGCCATGAAAGATGCTTAAATCGGTACCAAATCAATCTATTCCCCGTTTCAAAATGTAAGTAGCAAGGCGAATCTATAATTGCCATTGATTCCTAAACACCTTGAATATTATGTTAATATATCCGCATTCTCATACTAACTTTTAAACTGCTGGAGATATCGGCCCAGAGCATGTGCAAGCCTTAATATTTACACATTCTCACTTATCTATTTCTCGTAACTATTTATTTATAAAACAGTTAACGACTTTTTGTTTCTAAAAAGCAACAGAGGAAGAATGCTATCAAAAAAAGATATTCAATGCAAGTAAAAACTAATTATGCGACAAAACAGATGAAAATATTGAAAATACTTTGAAACGACTAAATTGCATTAGTATAATCATCAGCATAATTTTGTCTCGTTTTCAACTTTAAAGAGGGTTTGAATTGTTTAATTTTGCTGATATTTTGATGATTGGCACTGTACTTGGAAAGTTATTAGTTGCTGCAATCCTGGGAGGCATTATCGGATGGGAAAGACATAGACGGGGACGACCTGCGGGCCTGAGGACCCATCTCCTTGTATGTATTGGTGTAACCCTGATGATGCTGGTTTCAGAACATATTTTTGTCCAATACCAAGCTCACGGTCATGATTCTGTGCTTCGAATTGACCCTGCAAGGATTGCTGCTCAGGTTGTAACGGGCATTGGATTCCTGGGTGCAGGCACAATTATGCGATCACGGGCCAGTATAAGGGGGCTGACGACAGCAGCGTCCCTCTGGGTAGTTGCAGGTATAGGCCTTGCGGTTGGCAGCGGATTCATATTACCTGCCATTTTTACAACCATTCTTACAATTGCTATCCTGATTCTAAATGCTTTGGTTGAAAAAAGAATGAAAAGGAATAAATACAGGACACTAAGAGTGCTAATTACCGGTCAAGAACATTTTTTGGACGACATAACACAGGTTCTAGAGAATCATTCCGTAGAATTAAAAAATTATAAGTTTAAAAAAAATATCCAGAAGAATGAAATTGAGTATGATTTAGATGTACAGTACCAAAACGAAAAAACGTTATTATTTGCCACGCACGATGTAACAAAAACGCTCAAAGACATAAAGAGTTTCAGTTTGGAATAACTATTTAATAAATAAGGCAGGAGGGACCATGCTATCATGAAAAAGACTCTTACACTTCTTATTTTCTGTCTATTGCCTTCTTTCTTTTTTCTGGGTGCTTCAGAACCGCAGCCGGTTCTTGAAAAGCTGGATTCCCTTGAGAAAACTATTTCTAACCTATCATTCAGAATCCTTGCTCTAGAAAAAAGAATTATTTCTCTGGAGGAAAAGATTTTTCTGCAAGCGACGAAGCAGGAAAAACTTCCGGGAAATATCCCTGAAAATATTGAACCGTCCGGCGATGATTTTTCTATTGAAGACGTTACTTGTGAAACCCAATATAATGGCACGGTTTTTAAAGGTAAAATTACAAATAATACTAATAATGATTTCCAGTATTCACTTTTCAAAATTACTGCTTACAAGAAAGATGGTTCTGTCGCAGCCAGTAACGACTTTTATATATTGAACCTGGACAGACATTCAACCAGAAGATTTGAGGCAAAAATACATGACGCAACGAAGGAAGAGTTTGAGAAATATACAATTGAATTTACCAAAGGTTCCTGATCCAGAAAATATTTTGCTTTGAGGAGAAAATTGATGAAGTTTAAACACTTATTAGAACCCTTAGAGTTAAAAGGTTTGTTGTTGAAAAACCGTATTACAATGTCGGCAATGCCTACAGGTTTTAGTAACACAAAAGGCTATGTTACACAAAAGATGGTTTCATATTACGCCAGAAGGGCCAGGGGAGGCGCTTCATTGATTATGGTTGAAGGAGCTGCTGTAGAGGAAAAAGGTAAAGTTTATTTATCACAGCTTATGGCCAGTGATGAAACCTATTTATCGGGCCTGAATGAGTTAGCTGAGGGCATTAAGAAAAACGGCGCTTTCGCAGCATTGCAACTCCAACATGGTGGCAGATATGCAATGAGCCCAAACCCAATATCCGCATCAGATGTTTCTTTTACATGCCCGTGTACCAGGAAAGACATAGTTCCTCTATCCATGACTGAAAACGATATAAAATCAACGATTACCTCTTTTACAAATGCGGCTGTTATGGCAAAAAAAGCCGGTTTTGACATGATTGAAATCAGTGGAGGTTACGGCCATCTTTTAAGCCAGTTTCTTTCACCACGGACAAACAAAAGAAATGATGACTATGGTGGCGATCTCGAAGGGAGAATGAAATTATCGCTGAATATTATTGAATCAATACAGGAAACACTGGGAGATGGATTCCCGATAGGTTATCAGATGATGGCCGACGAACTGCTGGATGATGGGTTTTCATTAGATGAAGCAAAGGTATTTGCCGGAAAACTGGAAGAGAGTGGAGCCACTTATTTATCTGTAACCTGCGGCACCCCGGAATCCTTCTATAATGGTGACGGTCTCTTTGCAATGAGGTCTCCCGAAGGAGGCACTTCTGAATCATGTAAGGGTATTAAAGGTGAAGTCTCCATTCCGGTATTTGCCACCGGCAAGATGACAGACATCCAAATCATTGAGGATATACTTGCCTCCGGGAATGCTGATACAGTAGCGATTGATAGAGCATTATTCTGCGACCCGGATCTTCCTGCGAAAGCACGTTCTGAAAAATCCGGCGATATTATCGAATGTGTTTCATGTGCAAACTGTAATGATCGAGTTATGAAAGGGCTTGGTGCTGACTGCACCGTCAACCCAAAGGTCGGCCGTGAGAGTGAAAGTATCATCCAGGCTGCTTCTGCCAGCAAGAAAGTACTAATAGCCGGCAGTGGCCCGGGCGGGATAATTGCAGCACTTACTGCTTCCGAAAGAGGCCACGATGTTACTTTAGTTGAAAAAGGACCTAAGCTGGGAGGCCATTTAAAAGCGGCACCCAAGGCACCTGGAAAAACACCATGGATAAAAGTGCTGGATTATCTTTCAAATCAACTGAAAGCATCTCAGGTAGATGTTAAAATGGAATGCGCGATTGATGAGGAATTAGTAAAAAGCATATCTCCTGATGTCCTTATCATAGCCACAGGAATTAAGCTGAAGAAAATAACCGTATCTTATCCTGAAGGCAGGGTGGATGGTCCGGGAGCTGTTTTGTTCGGGAAAAAGGAACCAGGTGAAAACAACGTAATCATTGGAGCTGGTTTTATCGGTTCAGAAATAGCAGAATGCATAGCTGAAAAAGGCAAGAAGGCTACTGTGGTAGAAAAACTTCCGACAGTTGCACAGGATATGGATCTGATCAACCGGACGATCCTGTTAAATAAACTTGAAGAATATGGAGTTCAGTTCTGCCTTAGCAGTAAGCTTCTGGAAATCACTGAAGATAAAGTAATTATTGAGGATAGCACTGGAAAGGTAGTAGAACTTAAGGCCGATTTAGTTATTAATGCAAGCGGCTTTAACCCTGCAAACGATTTCTATCATACGGCAAAAGACCTGGTAAATGAGGTATATCTAATCGGCGACTCAAAGATTCCGAGAAACATTCATGATGCCGTGCATGAAGGATACCAGGTAGGTTTAAATATTTAGCGGGTACTTTAATATCAGGTAGTAAACAAGCGTAAACAAAAAGATTTCCTACTACCCCATTTGCTTAAGGAAGTTCTTATTTAAGCCAGGAAACCGGTTACATTGTCCAGCTGCACATTGCTTACGGCAATTTCCGGGGCTATCACGATTTCCCTTGATCCCCATACAAGAGTAGACCTCTTTTTCTTTGTAATGCCGATTATGTTATTTAGTATGTGTTTAATATTTGTGTTGATTCTAATGGTGTTAGGTTTTAACGGATTGGAAATCCTTCCATCTTTAATGGAAAAAGAGTCGGCAATTATAGTACTCGTAAAGTCACCCATTGCCAAACCGTTTATCGCATAGGTGTACCAAATCCTTCCGATATATACTCCGTTGTTTACCTGTTTAAGAAGACTATCTCTACCGGTTTCCCTGTTTCCCTCAATTATTACATTTGTCGGAGAAATGCCTGTCTTGCTTCTGTAGTCTCTACCATTTGCTGAATATCTAAAGCCGTTCCGTGGTATTGGATTGTACAAATTATTTCTGAATTTCTCTGCATAGTAATTATTTGACAAAAAGCCGGCCAGTGTGCCACTCTTTATCAGATCAGTTTTTCCAGTCGGCACTCCCTCACACGTAATCTTTTTACTACCTGTCTCTCCCTTTATTGACCCGTCATCATATATATTTAAATTACGCGATGCTATTTCCTGTCCGAGTTTTCCGAGAAACGGAGTATTTGATGCATTGACTGACGATAGAGCTAATGATGGTATCAAAACGTTCGACGCAATGTCAGTAAGTGGCTGGTTTCCAAAGATCACATTGTGCCTTCCAGACCTGATTTTCATTCCGCCAATTGTCCTCATAGCACTCTCTGCAGCTTCTCTTCCTGCTGTTTCCGGCTTAAATGCTGCAAGGTGTGTACCTGTACTCCATCCAGTACCCTTAACATTTTTGTTCTCTATCATAGCAGTTATGTTTGCGGTAAGGCTGGTAGTTTCATCAAAGTCGTCAATTCCTTTTGTAGTCTTTATGGCCATTCTTTCTCTAAGAATGGTAACGTCTCCACCGATAATAATTGTTTTTTTGTGTCCGCCATCACGAAGAGTTTTGAGAGCACCGTCAAGAGCCTTCCATCCTAAATCAACAGAATCTTCTTCGCTGATCTCCATAACACGTTTGTCGTGATAGTTTACTAAGGCAGGTTTATCTGCCGGTTCGGGTAGCGTTTTGAAATCCGGGTCATAAACCCTGTTCCTTCTCGCCTTTGCCAGGGCCTCAAGAATGCCCTCTTTAGTCAAATCGTTTGTAACGGATCCAAACCCTGCTTCTATTCTGTTCCCTCTCTTGAATGTAGCCAGTATTCCAAGCCCATATGATTGGATTGACTTTGGTTCGTGGACCCCGTTGCAGGGAATATCAGATGTGTAGTTAAGCCTTATCGTTATCAGATCATTCCATGAAGCAAATACCTCTGCATCAACAACATCCTTTTGCTTTTTTATGAATTTAAGCGCATCGGCAACAGCTGTTTGTAAATCTTCAGTTTTTATCACGGTAAATTACTAATCCTCACACAAAGTCACTAAAAACACAAAGAAAATGTAATTAAAAAATAAGAAAAAACGTTTCCTCCTTAACAAGTGGGGAAGGAGTAAGGTTCAACAACCTGCCAGCCTTGCCTTGCCCCTGAGCGTTGGACCGCCGTTTCCCACCCTCATAATCTGCATCGGCTGTCCCTTTCCACAGTTCGGTATGGGAAACATTTTAAAATCATTTCCCACTGCATCAATGCTCATGAGAAACTCTTTTGAATTTGCCATTATACCGCCACCTCTATACAGCTTTACAAGTTTGCCATTTTCAATCTTATAAACTTTTTTAGCAGAGATCCTGAAGTTTTCTCTGGATTCGCTTATGGACGGTATTCTGTGGCTGACAATATAATATCCATCCTTTACTTCCTTTATTATTTTTTTCTGGTCCTTTTTACCGGGACCAAAGGCGGTATTTGTCATCCTGACTATCGGTACCATTGACGAGGTAGTTGCCCTCATTGAACCATTCGGTTCGTGTTGAAGAATTGCAGCATTTTCTCTTCCATTCAGGAAAGTTTTTAGAATACCGTTTTTAATTACATCTATACGTTTACCGGGAGTTCCTTCCGCATCATATTTATAGTATCCGTATCCCATTGTTGTAGGGTCTGAAAACGCATTTACAAGTGGCGACGCTATCCTCTTTCCAACCTGGTTTTCATCCATGCTCTTGTAAAGCCAGGACCTTCCCGCATAAGCAGTTTCCATTTTCAATATCCTGTCGGATTCGGTAGGATGCCCGACGATTTCGTGCACGAGCAGTGTATTAAAGTGTGGGTCAGTTACAACAACTACTTCATCTTTACCAGTTTTAAGAAACTCTGCGCCTGAAAGTTCGATGGTTTCTCTTGTCCTTTCAAGTGCAAAATCAAGAAAACTTAAATTAAAGCAATTTTTGCCATCAATTATTTCCCAACCTCTCATATCTCCAACATAGTCGTAGCAAACTTCCGGACCGGACTCACCCTTCTGAGCAGACACATAAATAACACCCTGGGTCAGCGGCAATGACTGGTCAATATTTGCACCTTCAGAACTGCAGAACAACTCCCGGGTTATTCCTGTCCTTATTCCGGCAGCTGCATAATGTACAGACGGATCAAGCGCATTCATCTGCCCGGAAACATCCATACTTGTCTTTAACACCTTCTGCAGGGAGACCTTTCGTGGATCTATTTCAAAATCCGCCGGCACCGTATCCTGACACACCTTGATCTTTGCAAGTCTTACTTCTGTTAACGAATCTGCACTCTTTTTAAATTTCTGCTTTTTCTCTGCATTGGCTATCGCCCGTTCATAGGCAGTATTTATACCATTAATAATCAGGCTTGTTATTTGCTTAATCTTTAAATCATTTTTCCCCAGTGATTGGCCATAGAACCCCCATGACGACATTTCTCCCGCAATAACCCTTATGCCGAACGAGGCATCATAATCATCCGTCACATCCTTTGATTGTCCGTTTTCAGAAGTAGCTGATTTGAATTCGCTGATACCAAGCCTGACGTCAACATATTTACAGTCGCTTAATGATTTGTAATACGTTGATACTGTTTTAAAGACGTATCCTTTTAGCTTCTCCAAAATTTCTATACGTGTTTTCATTGTAGACGAATTAAATTCTTTCAGTTCATCCGCCTGAAACATGTCGAACAGGCAGGAAAAAATATACATTAACGCAGAGGCGCGGAGATCACTGAGATCTTTATATAACTTACTTTAAATTGTTGACTACACGGAAAATTCCATCCCGCAATACTTCAACATGAAAATTAATTATTAAACCTAAATGTTTATTGCTGAGACGTAAATAAGTCAGTAGCTTCGGCTTGTCTATCTTTGATAATTCTTCTTTTGCTTTCAAATCTACTATTACGTTATCTTCTACTATTAAGCCCAGGCGAAGATCTGAACCAAGTTTGATACCTTTATATGGAATTGGAACACCTTGTTGTCTTTTAAATTGTAACCCTCTCAGATGCAACTCATGGCAGAGAGCATCTTCATAAACAGACTCCAAAAGCCCCGGCCCCAAAATACGATGTACTTCTATTGCAGCACCGATTATCTTCCCTGATATCTCGTTTTCATGCATAATAACCAACACCCTTCATGGTTTTACGTTAGTCTTTATTCCCCTCTGCGTCCTCCGCACCTCTGCGATAAAACAAAAAACTAAAGAGCCTAATTGCTGTTATCTTCTTTTCTCTTAATCGTAATATTCATAGCAATAAAAACAAAGGTTACCAGAAAAACCATTCCTACGGTGGTTACGATGGTCATGTGGACGAGGTTTCCTTTGATTTCAGCTTCTGCCCTGTCTATAGGCACTGCCACTGAAATAGCGCCTCTCAGGTCTCCAAAGGTATAACCCGTAGCCTTGTCATCAGGATATTCATCCTGTATGAAACCGGGTACAGTCTCTTTGGCAGAGTGGCATTTAAGGCATGCTTCTTCTATGTAAAGGGGTATGAGATATCTCAGCACGGTCTGGTCCTCTATCTGATCGACACCTTTATACTCTGTGAGATTTTTGTCTTTCCCAAATTCTGAAAGAGCTTTCTCTTCAAAATTATCCGGTCTGTTCTTAGGATTTCTATATCTTGAACTGACCTGTCTTAACCGATATCCCGTTGCACTGTAAAACTTTTTACCAATCTCATTTCCTGCGATTGCGGGCATGAGCAATCTGGTCGCTTCATTATGCTCCATATTCGCAATTGCCATTGTTTCTGCCAGATACTCTCTCGTATGCTTAAGCTCCAGGGCAATCATCTCGCACTTGTCGTACACTTCCTCTCGCAACAGCGTGGACTGTTTCTGGAAGTTAGTAAAACTTATGGAAAGTATCACAATAGCAACAACTACTATTATGATGCTGTAAAGTTTAAAATTCTTTTTCATTAATGTTAAGTACCGTAAAAAAGATTAGACCGTTATGTACAATGGTTTTAAGTCTAACACAAAAGCGAGAGATTTTCTAAAAAATTATGGACAAATCCAAAAGCGTAGTTCACCGCAAAGACGCAGAGGGCGCAAAGAAAATAACCAAAAAAACTTTGTTCCTCACACAAAGCCACGGAGATCACGAAGAAATAAAAATCAAAAAGAAATAGTTTTTTCCTTTGTGCTCCTTGTGTCTTTGTGTGATTATTGTTTGATGTATAGGTGAAAGTCAGGTTTTTATAAATTTCACTTGAAAATTGCTCAAAAATTATATAAATCATGGCTATGTTATTAGAAATATGCAGATGTTGTGTATATTACTGTAAGAGGTAATGATTATAAATGAAATCAAGAAATATCATAATAGGTAGTATTTTAATTCCTCTCGTTGTTGGTATTATCCTACTGCTAATTGAGCATAAGGTTTTCTCGCCTTCATCTCCTAAAACAGATTCAAATGTATCAATGTCCTCACCTAAACCCGAAGTAAAACAATCTGTACAAATTGAAAATACAGATGTTCCAATTGAAAAGAAAACCGATTTAAATATATCAATGTCTTCACCCAAACCTGAAATAAAACAATCTGTACAAATTGAAAATACGGATGTTCCAATTGAAAAGAAAACCGATTTAAATAAGATGCTTCAGGTTGCTAATAAAATATATGGAACGAGCGCAAGAAACAAACAATACTGCCGCATTATAGAAACAGCTATAGACCGAGCAGAACTAAAATTCGCACTCGATGTAGCAGACAAAATTTATGGCACTACTGCACGTAATACTCAATATAATGTAATAATAAAGGCTGCACTCAAAGAACAGAAATATGATTTAGCGACAAAAGTGGCAGACAAAATTTATGGTACTACTGCAAGGAACAATATGTACGAATTGATAATATCTGAAAGGTTAAAAAAATAAGACCTTTTGAAGAAAGGAAAAATGAGGAAGTATCATTCTCTAACCAATAAATTCAGCTGATACAAAAGGCCGCACCGCTGATTTCAACGTTAATGGCACCCATCACATTCCACTAAACAAGCTATCAGGTATGTGTTTTAATCTACATGATTATGAGAAGGATCAAAAAAATTTTTAATGTCTTTTATGTCAGAAACATTTTTGCAGTCGGAAAAAGAGTTTAAGAAGTGCTTACAATAAAGCCTGCTCTGGAAGTTAATTCAACGCGATTTTCTGCGTACTGATAGGCAGCCTTTAAGTTTTTCCCGCAATTGTTTTATGGCACTCTCAGTAGTTTGCCAATCGATACAGGCATCGGTAATGGAAACACCATATTTGAGAGCTTCCCTGTTTGAAGGGATAGTTTGTTTTCCCCTCTCGATATTGCTCTCCAGCATCAGGCCGGTAATCGACTGGTTATCTTTTAGAATCTGACGGGTAATTTCTTCGAGTACGTCTAGTTGCTTATCCGGATCGCCCTGTGCATTAGCATGGCTGCAGTCAACCATGATGTTTTCAGGCAGGCCTGACACTCTCAGTTCATTTTCGCATCCGGCTATGCTGTCGGCATCGTAATTTACTCCAGCTTCACCACCACGAAGTACGATGTGTGTATATCTGTTGCCTTTTGTTCGAATAACAGCGACATGGCCTTCAGGGTCTACACTGATAAAGCTGTTCGGGTTAGCAGCGGTATGCATGGCGTTTATTGCAATCGTTACGTTACCATCAGTCCCATTCTTAAAACCAACGGCAGTTGAAAAACCGCTTGCCATTTTCCTGTGAGTCTGCGACTCTGTTGTGCGGGCACCAATCGCTGTCCAGGAGAAAAGGTCCTGAATATATTGAGGCGACACGAGGTCAAGGGCTTCTCCCGCTGCCGGCAGGCCGAGATCAGCCACGTATAAAAGCAACTCGCGTGCGAGTGTCAGCCCCTCTTCCAGTTTTCCGGATCCATCCAGATCCGGATCATTAATGAGGCCCTGCCAGCCTGTTTTTGTACGTGGTTTCTCAAAATAGACACGCATCAACAAAAACAGTGTATCATCTACTTCATCAGAGAGTTTTTTAAGACGCAATGCATAATCTCTCGCTGCATCAACATCATGGATCGAACATGGCCCTACAACAACAAAAATACGAGAGTCCTCTCTATCCAGAATATTTTTTATAGTACTCTGTCCCGTCATAACAGTCTGGACAGCTTTATCCGTAAGGGGAAATCGCTTCTTTAATTCAACAGGTGTGATGATCGGTTCTTCGGTATATACGTTTAGATTTTCTATGCGTTTATTTGTCATTGCCGAACATTTATCCTTCAGTTAACTCGCCCTTTCAGGGCTTTTTTCAAAAAAACATATACTAAATTTAGAATATCATTATATCTCTAATAGTCAAAATAGCAATTAATCAGAAATGCCGACATTCAAATACAAGTCCAGTGATTAACATGCATTATTCCGGGTAGACTCAAGGAAGTCTCCAACGTCTTTTATATCGGAAACTTTTCTACATCCTGGAAGTGAGTTTAAGAAGTACTTGCCGTAGAACCCGCATTTGACTCAGGGGCTATGGACTCCAACCCTTTCACCAGCATGCTGTATTTGCTACTGCAACTACACTTTCATCCACTATATCCTTAATCTCTTTAGTCGCATCCAGAAGTAGACCTGAATCATACTCTCAGGTTTGCAGCTAATTATGATCTGGATAACCAACATGGCGAGAGTGTATACAATGTGGTCATACGACGCATTTAGTATATATAGAGGACGACAGGAGAGAAACTTCGTTTAAAGTGTTTTTAATATAGAAGAGAGACTGATTTTTTTATTAACTATGCCTAGTTTATTTCTAATGTTGGAGCGATGTTTTTCTATAGTCAGGAGAGAAGTATTTAAAAGACTTGCTATCTCTTTACTTGAAAGGCCATTTTTTACCATATTGCAGATCTCAATCTCCTTCGATGTTAATTTGGCGCTCTTGTCGGTCAGCCTTGTACCAAATGAGGACGTTAGATCTTTCAGGTTGTTTTGCAGCAGTTGTACATACTTGCGCGACTCCCATGTTACTCCAAGCTTTTGTATAGTGGGCAATAGCAGATTTTCTGCATTGGCAATTACATTGTCTTTTATCTGCTGCTTTTCAACCTTGATCTGTCTAAGAACTTCACTAAAGGCTATATTTTTTCGCTCTAAAGACTTTTTTAGTTTTTGAAGTACATCTTCCATCTTCTGCCTCTCGGTGATGTCCGTTGAAATCCCACATACACCATAAGGGATACCATTCGAATCAAAAAGGGGGAATTTTATTGAAATATATGTGTGTAGCCCGTCATCGAGATGAACAACTTCCTCCATTTCTATCGGAGCCTGAGCTTTAAGTACCTTTTGGTCGTTGGCCTGAGACTTATCAGCCATCTCTTTGGGAAAGATATCATAATCAGTCTTACCTATTATCTTATCTTTAGTGACATTAAATATGTTCAGAAACTGGCGGTTTATAAGGATATATTTACCATGAGTATCTTTAAGATAGATAACCGCTGTGGTATAGTCAAGAATAGTTTGCATCTGTTCCCTGCTTTGATTCAGCACTCTCACTAAGTGCGAATGTCTGGCAATGAGCTTTTCCAGAAATCCGTTTAGCTTCTTCCTCTGTTCCCGAGCAAGTGCATCTCTTTTCTGTTCAGCCTCATGCTTAAACAGAGCTACCTCGATCGCCTTATGTAAACCTTCTCCTTGAAAAGGCTTAATAATATATCCGAATGGCTCTGTCTTTTTTGCCCTTTCAAATGTTGCCTTATCTCCATGTGCAGTAAGGAATATCACAGGAATATCAAATCGGGAGTGAATTATCTCTGCAGTTTCTATTCCACCCATCCCTTCCGGCAGTACTATATCCATTAAGACCAGGTCCGGAACTTCTTTTTCTATCTCCTGAATCGCAAGCTCTCCGGAAGGCACCATAGAAGTAACCACATACCCCATTTGCTCCAGGTGCATCTGCAGATCCCTTGCAAAAATTATCTCATCCTCTACAATTAATGTTTTTGCTTTTTCCATATCATACGATTTCTCCCCCGGACAAATGATACCGAGGACTTTATCGACACAAATAGGACTTTTAATATCTCTCATTTAAATTATCTGAAATATCGCAAAAGTCAACATGGCACGAGTGCATACAAAATAGGTACATAATATACTTAGTGTCTGCGGAGGAAGGGAGGTGAGATCTTTCGCTAAAGTACTTTAAACACAGAGGAAAGGCTGGCCTTGTATTAACTATAACAGGCTTATTTCTAATATTTGTACGATGCTCTTCTAATAGCCAAGTGGGAGGTATTTAAGAGATGTGCTATCTCTTTCGCATTCCATTAATGAAGTTATCAGGTAGATGTTTTTAATCTACATAATTATGAACTGGATCGAGGAAGTTTTTAACCTCTTCTATTTCAGAGACTTTTTTACAGTCGGGAAGTGAGTTTAAAAAGTACTTGCCATAAAACCTGGTCTTAATTCTAGGATCCAGGATTGCAACAACACCCGTGTCTGTAGTTGACCTGATTAGACGTCCAAATCCTTGCCTCAGCAGTGTGATTGCCTGTGGCACCTGGTAGAACATGAAGGGATTCTTGTTCTGGGATTTCAGCAGTTCCATTCTTGCTTCAACTATCGGATCATCAGGAACTGCAAAGGGTAATTTAGTAATTATTACACACTTCAGAGCTTCACCGGGCACATCAACTCCCTGCCAGAATGTGGCAGTTCCAAAGAGAACGGGTTTGTGGCTGGCCTTAAATTCCTCAATCAATTGATATCTTGGTTTGTCTCCCTGCCTGAAAAGAGTAAACCCGTCCAGAACATCTTTTATTTCTTCGTATACGCTGTTAAGCATCTTGAAGCTCGTAAAGAGAATAAATGCCCTTCCCTGTGAGTGAGAGATAATTTCCTCTATGTGTTTTATAATACTATCTTTGAATTCATCGGACTGCTGATTCGGATCAGGAATATTGTCAGGAATGTATATGAGTGCATGTTCTGAAAAGTTGAATGGAGACCCTATTATTTTTTCACAATAGTCATCTTCGCTTGTTATGCTGGAACCAAATCCGTCCTGTTCTAGAGAGATGGTAGGTTTTCCTGTGTCTGGTTGATCGCAGACTGGTATTCCCAGCCTACCCTTTATATACTTGAAACTTCCATTTATAGAAAGTGTGGCTGAAGTAAGAATGGCAGGCCTGATCCTGCCAAAAATCTGTTTCTCAAATTCACGGGCAATATTTATTGGTGCTGCAAGCAGAGAGCATCTTGTCTGTTTAAAATTAAATAGTTCCAGTGTATTTGTTAACTGCAATGTATCAGAAAAAGATTCATATCGGGATTTTTTCCTCTCAATCTCTGTCCAGTAGACATACTCATCGAGATCCTGATTTATGATAGTAGAAATATTACTGTTAATCTCACTGCACCTGTTTGCAAATGCAAGAATTTCCAGTCTATCCTCATCTGTTTTAGCCTGTTTCGACAGAGACTCAAGAAGATCGAAAAGATCGGACAATGGCTTATCAAGATAGTTATTAATAGTACCTTTTTCTCTAATCCGGGTGGTTTTATTGCCCGTACCATACTTTTCGATAATTTCTGAAAAGAATAGATCGCTTGCAGAACCGGCTTCCTTCAGCAGTTTTTCACTATCTCCTATTATGCTCATTTGATCAGCCTGGTTCAATTCACTGTAGGAATCAAAAAGCCTTGTTATCAACCCCTTTCCTGTTTTAGGGTTCAGTATTGAGTCGAGCAGATATTTAATCCTTGAGTTTGATATTTCAATACCAAAATAACCTGTCGCTACATCTTCCAGTGTATGGGCTTCGTCAAAAACCACGGCATCGAACTCCGGCAAGACCCGCCCGTCGCTCGCCAGGTTAGCAAAAAAGAGATGGTGATTTGTGACCAGTATCTGCGCCTTAAACTCTTTTCTCCGTGCCTTGTAGTAATAACATCCATCTATAAAGGAACATTTTTTACCAAAACATAGGTCGGTCTCTCTGCAGATCTTACTCCATACAGATGGTGAAGGTTCAAAGTCAAGTTCTGATCGCAGTCCCCTCTTTGCACGCCCCTCCCACTCGATAATATGCTGAAACTCACTGAACTCCTTTTTAGTGTTAAAGACACCATGCGTTTGTGCCTGGTGAAACCTCCTGAGGCATAAATAATTCTGTCCACCTACACAGAGAACATAGGAAAAATCAAATTTGTATTCCTGCCCATTCTCCGGATGTGTGTTCTTATCTTTTACACCTGCATAAGCATTAACAGACTTAAGGGCATTACGGAGGAATGGAAGGTCTTTCTTTATTAATTGTTCCTGCAGTGTCTTTGTATGTGTTGAGATGATAACCTTTGTATTGTTTCTAACACTCCAGAAAATAAACGGGATAAGATATGCTATACTTTTACCTACGCCGGTACCGGCTTCAACAATAAGATGCCTGTTTTCTTCAATAGCCTTTTCAATTGAAAGGGCCATTTCCAGCTGCTGAGGTCTCAGCTCGTAAGAATCTAATTTATCAGCAATGACTCCGTTTTTTCCAAGTACGTCTTCTATCAGCATGGTTTCAGGATAAATCAATTTCTTTGGCCTTGCAAATCCTTTTTGATAATATATAATTTTTGCTCAAAGTAATTCTTTTTTGAGTAATATTATTTGAACATGAGATTAGTCTGCATCAATAATAAGGGGTGATTTTTTATGGAAGATACATTAGTACAGCTTGAAACCGACGCTCGTAGATTAGTCGAAGATTACGTGGCTACAAGTCCTTATGAACTTAACCCGAATTCAAAGCATGTGGATAAAATTGTAAAGAGTCTGGCAAAAAGAAAACTTAAGAACGGGTTTTTTTACTGTCCGTGCAGGATGCTTTCTGACAACAAAGAAGTTGACGCAAAGATTATCTGTCCGTGTGAATACCACAAAGAGGAAATAGAAAAAGACGGTATTTGCAGTTGCGATCTTTTTGTCAGCCCTGATTACAAACCGGCCTCTGCTGTTTAACCGGTCTTCTCAGAAAATTCAGAATGATATCTGTTGTAGAATACATGGTGTCAATAGACGGCCTTTCTTCTAATACCCGGACTTTTTCTCTCCCTTGACTATCAGTGATGTAACGATTTGTGAAATTTTTTCTTTTTTGTTACCAATGTATTGGACTCTGCCCTGTTGGTCCAGTACAAAGATTATGGGTATTTTATTCACATCATAAAGTTTAGACATCATCCCTTTATAACGCATTCCTTCAAATATTTGAGGCCATTCTATATTCTTTTGCAGTAAAACACCTTTTAAATCGTCAAGCGTATCGTCACGGCTTATTCCGATAAATTGAACATCAGGGCCTTTAAGTTTTCTGTACAACTGCTTTATCTCTGCAATTTCATCAAGACACTGATCGTTCCATGTTGCCCAGAAGTTCATTAAGATGATTTTACCCTCAAATTGTGACAGGCTTATTGGATTTCCCTTGTAATCTTTGGTATGAAAATCAGGAGCATGCATTCCCAGCCTGATTGTACCTCCCAACTCTTTACCGAAGGAGTTTGCCGCGCCTGGCTCAATGACTCTTAAATCTGCTATAACATCTTTTGCCTCATCTATATCACCGGTTCCTATAAGGGCCTGCGCCTTAAAATATAAAAGTCTCGCCTTGAAGTTTAGATCAATTTCATTCTGAAACTTCAATACTTCATCAAAATAAGCAATCGCGTCATAGTAATTTCCCAGTATATTATGGGTAGCACCGATGTAAAAAGTTGCTTCCAGGGCCTCCTCTGTACCGGCAAACATGTCAATCATAACCTGAAGCTCATCAAGGGCCTCTTCATAGAAGTCTATGGCATCCTCCGGCTTCATCTTTGAATAGGTACCTAGATTTTTTCTGATTGTATTTAATTCTATTGCTGCATCAGCATCCTGTCTCAATGCCCCCATGGCATTGTTGTTAAACGACAGCAAAAGTGAAAAAAACATAACTACTACTGCCGGAATTAAGAATTTCTCTTTTTTCATGGATATATTTCCTTTATGTAATGAATTTTAGCTATCATTTTGAAGTGGTATATTTAATCATACTATTTTACAGAAGGGAAGAGTATTTTATTTTACGGTATCCTTTTCCTGTAATTTACTCCTGGGTCAAGCAATAGTGTTAGAGGGATTCTGGAATTCCTGAATCCCTGAATTAAGCACCGAATAATTCTCTTATCTTTTGGGAAATATCTTTACTTCGCATTAACGTTTCTCCTATCAGAATCGCGTCAATACCGGCTTCCTCAAGAGTAACGACGTCTGCCCTTGTTTTAATCCCACTTTCACTTACGACAATTTTGTCTTCGGGGATTAGTTTGCAGAGTTGAAATGTGGTTTTAAGATCGGTCTCGAATGTGTCAAGATTTCTATTGTTAATACCAATAATTGATGCTTCTGTTTCCAATACCTTTTCCAATTCATCATGATCATGCACCTCAACCAGACACTCCATTCCCAGTTCGTGAGAAAGTGTGAGGAATTTGTCAATTTTTTCCTTAGTAAGAATCCTTGCAATCAGCAAAACCAGATCAGCACCGGCAGCTCTCGCCTCGTATATCTGGTATGAATCTATAATAAAGTCCTTCCTCAGAACGGGTATTTTTACTGTTTCTTTAATCTCAGAGAGGTATTTTATGTCTCCCTTGAAAAACTCTTTATCAGTCAGCACAGATATAGCAGATGCACCGCCAGACTCATATTCCTTTGCTATGTTAATATAATTGAAATCTTCCCTTATTATGCCGGCCGAAGGGGATGCCTTCTTGACCTCGGCAATAAAATTGATTCTGTTATCTTTTTTCAACACATTGGAGGATTTTACTGCTTCCGGAATATCTTTACATCTCTTTTTCAAAGACTCAATTGAAACAAGCTCTTTGTTTTCAGCAACCTCTCTTAGTTTATATTCACGGATTTTGTCTAATATCATGATATTCTGTGCTCAAAATTATAATGTTTACCACTATCGAGCTATCAGATTAAATGTTTTTCCATTTTCAGTCAAGCATTTAAAAACAGTTGATTAAAGAATCCTTTTCTATTAGAATCGGCTCTATTTTATTTTAAATTGTCTAAAACTTTGAATTTGTTTAATAGTAAGGGTAAAAAATGAAGAAGACTTATTTGTTTACACCGGGCCCTACTCAGATACCACCAGAAGTCGTTCTGGCAGAAGCAAGCCCGATGATCCATCACAGAACTTCTGAATTTTCTGACATATTCGCGAATGTGTCGGAAGATTTAAAATATATTTTTCAGACCAAAGAAGGCGAGGTATTTACATTCGCCTCTTCCGGTACAGGCGGAATGGAGGCATGTGTCGTTAATTCCGTGTCCCGTGGAGATAAAGCCATTGTGGTAAGTGGCGGCAAATTTGGTGAAAGATGGGCACAGTTATGCGAAACTTATGGCGTAAACGTGGTAAGAATTGATGTAGAAAATGGAAAGGCTGTAGATCCATCCGTTTTAAACGACACAATACAGAAAGAAAATGATGCAAAGGCGGTATTTGCCACACTAAGCGAAACTTCAACCGGAGTGATCCATGATATTGAAGCTATAGCAAAGATTGTTAAAGGTCAAAATTTGCTACTGGTAGTAGACGGTATATCAGGAATCGGTGTTCAACCGTTCAGGATGGATGACTGGGGTGTTGACATTGCCGTTACCGGTTCTCAAAAGGGCTTTATGCTGCCTCCGGGCCTTGCCTTTGTGTGTGTTGCACAGAGCGCATGGGATTCCATTGAGAAGTCTGATTTACCCAAGTACTATTGGAGTTTTAAGAAGATGCGCAAGTCTCTCAGCAATAAAACCACAGCATTTACACCAGCAATTTCTCTTATTATGGGAGCGGGTAAGTCCATTGAAATGATCAAGAATGAGGGTATTGAGAATGTCTGGGCACGGCATGCGAAACTTGCTCATGCGACAAGAGAGGGTATGAAGGCACTGGGTCTTGAGCTTTTTGCAGGTGATGCTTCAGGTAATGTCCTGACATCCGTAAAGATCCCGGAAGGAATTAAATTTGATGCAGGTATTAAAGAGTTGAGAGATAAAACCGGAGTAACAATTGCGGGCGGCCAGGACGAACTGAAAGGTAAGATATTCAGAGTCGGGCACATGGGATATGTCAATGATTTTGATGTCGTATTATCAATGTCTGCTGTCGAGAAGATTCTGCATGAAAACGGTTATAAGGTAGAATTAGGAAAGGGAGTTTCCAGGGTTCAGGAAATCCTGGTAGGCTGAGTGACAACGCCACTACACAGAAAAAGCCCATGTTTTCTTATTTGCAATAAAGGAAACATGGGCTTTTATAATTTATTTGACTGCTAAAGGTACATCTGCAAGCAAACCAATCTCTTCATCGGTTAAATAACATGCAGGATCAGGTTCCCAGATGTCACCATGGACAGCCTCAGCACGTGCCCTGAAATTGCCACCACATATATCAAGCCACTTACACTTGGAACATCTGCCGGTAACATGATGCTTTTTGTCTTTCAATTTCATCAGCAGTTCGTTTGATTTGTCTTCCCAGATTTCGCCGAATTTTCTTTCACGCACATTTCCGAATGTATATTCTCTCCAGAATTGATCAGCATGTACGGATCCATCCCAGCTTACACAGGCAAGGCCGTGTCCGGAACTGTTCCCCTCGTTCCACTTTAACAGTTCCAATACTTCTGCCGCACGTTTCGGGTCTTCCTTAAGTAATCTCTGATAAATATAAGGACCATCGGCATGATTGTCTACCGTTAACACTTCTAATGGATTTCCACGGTCATGTGCCTCCTTAGTTTTATCAATGATGAGGTCAACAACTTTACGAGTTTCTTCATGAGTTAAATCTTCTTCCATTAATCTGGAACCTCTACCGGAATAGACTAAATGGTAAAAACATACCCTTGGAATCTTCTCTTTTTCAATGAGCTCGAATATTCCAGGGATGTCCTGCGCGTTCCTTTTGTTAATGGTGAAACGGAGCCCTACTTTAATTCCTAACTTTAAGCAGTTTCTGATTCCCATCAAAGCATCATCAAAGGCGCCTTCAATACCACGAAATTTATCATTGGTTTCCTTCAGACCGTCAAGACTGATACCAACATAAGAGAGCCCGAATTTCTTTAATTCTTCCCCTTTTTCTTCAGTAATCATCGTTCCGTTTGTACTTATTACGGCCCTCAAACCTTTCTCTTTGGCATATGCTATCAATTCCATTAAATCATCCCTCATCAATGGTTCGCCACCTGAAAAGAGAATAACCGGAGCCCCGTACTCCGCAAGACCGTCAATCATAGCTTTGGCTTCCTTAGTGGTTAATTCGTTTGGATATTCAATATCTTTTGATTGAGAGTAGCAATGTACGCATTTAAGATTACACCTCTGACCAACATTCCATACTACTACAGGCTTTTTATCTTTCGAAAATTGTAAAAGATGTGAGGGTAATTTACCTGAATCCCTGCCATACCTTATTGCGTCAGAAGGTTCGACCGTGCCGCAATATAACTTTGAAATACCAATCATTTTGTCACCTCATAACAAATGTATTTAAACTGCAAAATCTTTATGTAATTAATCATTTTACATAGTTTTATACCTTGAGTCAATCTGTTTCATTTCGCTTCTGCCGTCTTTTTGGCTATTGCCTGCTCAATCTCTTCAAGTAATTCAGGCTTACTTTCAATAAATTTCTTGGTATTTTCTCTTCCCTGTCCCAGCCGTAACTCCCCATATGAGAACCATGTACCGCTCTTTTCTATTACCTGTGCTTCAACACCAAGATCAACAATATCGCCAGACCTGGAGATACCCTGGTTGAACATTATATCAAATTCTGCTTTCTTAAATGGTGCCGCCACTTTGTTCTTTGCGATTTTAGCCCTTACTCTGTTCCCAATAACCCGTTCTCCATCTTTGATGCTGCCAATTCTTCGGATATCAACTCTCACAGAGGAATAGAACTTTAGCGCTCTTCCGCCGGGTGTCGTTTCCGGGTTCCCAAACATCACTCCTATCTTTTCACGAATCTGGTTGATAAATATCAAACATGTCTTTGATTTAGCAATTACAGAAGTGAGTTTTCTGAGCGCCTGCGACATTAATCTGGCCTGCAATGCGACATGCGAATCACCCATCTGCCCCTCAAGTTCTGACTTTGGCACGAGGGCGGCGACAGAGTCCACAACAATAACGTCAATTGCATTACTTCTAGTTAAAAGCTCTGCAATCTCCAGTGCCTGTTCTCCGGTATCAGGCTGATTAACCAATAAAGTGTCAAGATTTACGCCAAGCCTTTTTGCATAGTCTGGATCAAGGGCATGTTCAACATCGATAAAAGCAGCAGTGCCTCCCTGTTTTTGTGCATTTGCAACAACGTGAAGAGTAAGAGTCGTCTTTCCCGAAGATTCAGGCCCAAAGACTTCCACTACTCTTCCACGCGGCATGCCGCCTACGCCAAGAGCCAAATCCAGAGAGAGCGAGCCTGTTGATATTACAGGTACATCGAGTTTCTGATCTGTTCCGAGACGCATTATTGAACCTTTACCAAACTGCCTTTCAATCTGTGATACCGCTCTTTCCAAAGCTTGATCCTTTTTTCCAGCCTCGGGCTTGGTCTTTTCAGCACTTTCTGGTTTTTGTGACTTTGCCATTAATTATTCCCCTTAGTTATTGTTTTTGTTTTTCTAGACTGTTTTCTTTCTCTTTGCTAACCTCTTTTTCATCTTTTGCCATATCTTTGATTTCCTGCGGAAACAGAGGGATAACCTTTTTTGTACCTTTATCAAGTATCTTTGCTATCGGAGAATCATCAATTGTCTTCCTTGCATGGTTGCTCCCCCAAAATGAAACCCCTGCTAAAATCACGCAACATGTAATTACAGTTTTTGTAAATGAGATTCCTCCCCCAATAAGCCTTCCGCTCATTCCAAATTTTCTTTTTGTAAGAAATTTCCTGAATAGATTTCCTACTGCATATGTTACAACCAAAGTAACACCGAAAACAACCGCATATCCTAATATGCTGGAAACTTTTGGATTGAATATCTCTTTTATGATACTGCTTAATAGTTTATGGAGCAAGAGGGAGACAGCGATAGCCATTATAACTGAAGCAATTCGGTAAATCTGCCAGAGAGGGCCTGTAATTATTCCGAACAGAGTTCCCATTGCTGCAACTCCGATCAATGTAAAATCCAGCCAGTTCATAATCTTGTAATAGTAAGAATACGTTTAAAATAAGCTTTATTTAAAAAGACCTTTAAAGAGCTTTTCTACGGCTTCCTCTACAACGTTCTCTTTTTTTCTCTTTACCGGCTGTGTCTCTTTTTCTACCTCTTCTACTTTCGGAACCTCTGTTTTTTGCTGCGAACCTGAGCTTTCAGTTTGAGGTTTTGAGTCTCCGGAACTGCCTAAAATTCCCTGCAGAATATTACCAATTTCTTGCGGTTTTGGCCATTTAAAAGAGAGCTTAGGCCTGCTAACTGTCCCTGTAACTACTATTGGCAGCTTTGAACCAGGGCTTAAAGCGCCAATTATTTTCCCGGCATCACCACCTACACGGCTGCTCAGTGCCTCAGCATCTGCTGAATATTCTATTCTTCCGTCAAATGAAGTCCACCCTGACAAACCAATGTCAAACTCCTTGCCGTTGACACTGATATCATCGTTTGATATCCTGCTGTCGCCTACGACAAACCTTGTAGTGATTTTGTCAAATTCGTATGTTCCTCTACCTCCTATAGCTTTGAGGATTTTGGATATCACCTTTCCGCCCTTTATGTAACCATCTTTAATCGCAATCTCACCCTCGCCATTAAGGCTTTTGCTCAATTCATTCTTCCAGTCCAGGCCATTGCCATCTGCTTTGAACTGCATATTTAGTTGTCCTGTCAACTTTCCTTCCGGAGCGGCAAGTACGGGGACAATATATGCCAATATGTCCATATTCTGGTTAATGTTTGCATCAGATAATTTCATATCGAAAATTACAGGAGGCTTTTCTTCCTTAAAGTTAACACTTGCCAATACAGTACCCGGGCCATCATTCAGATTAAACGAAAAATCCTTAGTCGTAAAAAATCCATCATCCAGGGCAAGCTCTGCCTTAAAATCTTTTACCTTGTATGCATCGTAAACGATTCTATCCATCGACATACTTCCATTGAAGTTCATCTGTTCGTATAAATTCTCATTTTCCTGTGCCGACAGTTTTCCGTTTATGTCTAAATCAACATTTCCCTTACCACTCATATTAACATTATCTGGAAACATACCGGCAAATTTTTTGGTTATCTTTTCCAGATCCATTTTCATGGAAAGATCGTAATCAATATTCATTTCCTTACTCAAACTTGCTATCCAGCCTTTTGATTCCATTTGGAGGAATTCAGATTGAATATCCATTTTTTCAATATTCACAGAATCTCCTGTAATTTTATAGTCAAGTGTATGTAAAAGTTTAAGGTCAAGACCAGATATCGTTTTACCTTTAAGAGGCCCGCCGGTAGCATTTATGCTGCCTAAAGTAGTTGTTCCATCCACCTCTACCCCTTCCTTGGTATGTCCGTTTACATTTATTTCAACATCCATCTTTCCACCAAGGCGCAGCCCCTCAGGCATTGCGACAATGCCCTGGAGGCTTTGTGTGAGCTTTTCAATATTGCTTGACAGAAGCATGTTCAGGTCAATTTCTTCATTATTGATTACAGTGCCAGACGTAATTATCTCAGCAAAACCCGTGTCTATTCTGAGATTCTTCAGTTCAAGATCTCTGTTTTGTAGATTATAAACCATGTCATGGTTTATAGTAATTTCCGGCTCCCGAACCGGACCAATTTCCCCCATCTTCACGTAAAACTCCGTTAGATCAGATTTACCATCCACTTTTACTATATTTTGCCGCCCTTTGAAATTTATGTTAGACTGCAGTCGCCCTGCAATCTGCGTTTTATCAGGCATCAGCCCACCAATCTCATTCATCAGTTTTGTAATGTCTAAATTCAGGAATATTCTGAAATTTGAATCTTTTGTACTCTTTAATTCGGTCATCGAGCCGGCCAGAATCATTTCTAAAAAAGTTGAATCAATTCCGATATTGTATACAGTGATCTTATCGTTTGTTATGTCTATGTCTGCCTTTTGAGTAAGTTTAATAACTGGCTGCCGTATCGGGTTCTTCTCAAGTGGTCCACCCGTAACAGACAGGTTTGTAACTTCTGTACTGCCATCTAATCCTATCGTCTTTTCAAGTTGCCCCTCAGCCGTAATCTTTGAATTGATGTTCCCTTCTACCTGCATGCCCTTAGGTAATCCAAGCATTCCCGCAAGATTTTCAGTGAGCTTTTTCAAGTCTACATTCATAGAGAAATCAAGGCCGGTACCACCTTCGCCTTTAAATTTTGCCATATCAAAGTCTGTCGTTATCAGAGCAAAACCGGTTTTCATGTTAAACGTTCCTTTTGCACTTCCGGGATCAATCTCTCCGTCTTTTGCCAACGAAACATTTAAGGTGATATCTGCGTGCTCTGTTTCACCTTTTGTTTCAATGTAAAATGCACTCTTTAACTTAATTGGCTTGTTCAGAGAATCAATATTAAGAGTAGTATTCAAGTCCTTTATGCGTGTCTCTTCCTTTAACTGGTGATCAATGAATGTGAATTTTCCATTGCTGACTTTTGCTATAATTTTGAGATCAGATAAAAAAGCCGGAATCATCAAGGGTGCTCTCCCCGGTCGCTCAACCGGCTTTCTGGTTACGTCTGGAGCAGGTTTTTCGACTATTTCTGGTGTAGGACCAGGCTCTATAGGCGCCCTCTTCTCTTCGTAATTGAACATGCCTTCCTTGTCTTTCTGTATAACAATCTCAGGGCTGTCAATTATCAAATCATTTATCCTGATTTGTTTACTAATAAGAGGCATGAAATCAATATTGCAGAGTACCCTTTTTACCTTAACAAAAGTTTCGCCAGGAAGATCATCTCTCTCTCTGATATGAATATTACTGATGTCAAGGCCACTTGACCAACTCATGTTTATATCATCGATCTGTACTTTACGATTCAAACCTGTTTCCAGGCTATTAATGATTTTGTTTTTCACCATACCGGATGACACAATGGTAGGTATTAGTAGTACGATGATGATCAGAATGCCAATTATACCGCCAATGGACACACCAACGATCATTGGCCATTTTCTTTTATTTTTTTCCTGCATACTCTTTCTGGCTTTGGAAGGTTTGCAAAATCATGCTATAAAATCATCAAAAAACTCTGTGCTGTTTGTGGTAGTAAACAATTGCTGGAGATCAAGTTAATGAAGTGTAACTGTGAAGATTTACACAGGTTGTAGTGTATTTTAGCACTTATATAATGTCAAGGTAATTCCAATAATTATCAGTTTTGAAAAAATGTTTAATTTTTGTCGTAATTTTATGCAGCATAAATGGTGAGTTTTCTGCTTTTAAACAGGTTTGATTTGTTATGAAATGTAACAGGCACCCGCCTATAAGCAATGTATTATTTGACACTTACAGCAGTAGAACAGTCAAGTTCAGAAAGTTTAAAACGGTTTCATCACCTTAAAAAATTTTTTCTCTATATAGTACTTTACAGTAGAATAATGTGTTAGATCATTTTTTGGCACCTATATTGCTCAAAAACCTCTGTTTTCTGTATAAATTTCCAACACAATTTTTGATACAGGCAGGAGTAGCTTAATTATTAGGGCTTTCTAACAATTATTTCAACTGAGGAAGATAAGACTTGGATCTCGAAATATCACCGGATTATATGCCAATCAGCCCAAGAAGTTTAAGAACAGACACTAAGGTTGGCTGTGACATTTATATGCTCGCGAAGACTACGGTTGAAATACGATTTGTTCTCTATTGCAAGGCAGACGCTATCTTTGACGAGGCCAAGAAGTCAATGCTTTTAGCACAGAGAATCAAAAGCCTTTTTATTAAGAAAGAGCAGCAGCAGGTTTTTTTTGATTATCTGGAAAATAATTTTCAACACATCATAACCGATGATACCATCCCTCCCGATGAAAGAACGAGAATCGTACATGGCGCAGCAACTAATCTGGTTAAAGACCTATTTGAAGACCCACGTTCTGGAAGTGTTGAAAGGACTAAGGTATTCGCGCACAACATGGTTGATTACATCCTTAACGATACCAGATCAGCAGAAAGCCTGGTTAAGATAGCAGTACATGAATACTACACTTATACCCATTCAGTTAACGTTGCAGCCGTAGGAACTTTATTTGGACAAGAGCTTGGTATGGGAGTATCAGACCTGAAGGGTCTTTGTGCAGGCATTCTCCTGCATGACGTTGGCAAAACCATGATAAGCACTGATATCCTTAATAAAGAAGGCAAATTAACAAAAGAGGAATTTGAAGAGATTAAAAAACACCCGGAATTAGGGGTAGAAGTTTTAGAAGAAACCGGCACTAAGTTTAAAGAGGAACTTATTGTAACCCTTCAGCATCATGAAAATTTTGATGGTAGTGGGTATCCTTATGGACTTGCAAAAGATGAGATACATACATGTGGTAAGATTGCACGCATAATAGACGTATACGATGCATTAACAACGAATAGATCATACAAAGAAGCCTTAAGACCGTTTGCCGCTCTTGTGGAGATGAGGGATAGTATGATTAACTGCTTTGACACCGAACTTTTTAAAGAATTTATTCAATTCCTCGGGCCGTACGATCCACGTAGAGCAAAAAGAAAGACTGACAAGTGGCGGACTTAAAATTTAAACTTGATGTTAAAAATTTTGTAAAAGTATTCAGAGAATGCCTGAGTATATACCCATAGATTCATGTAGTTTAAAAGCGGAAACAAAAATTGGCTGCGATCTTTACCTGCTTGTAAAAACCGGTACAGAGAGCCGATATATCTTATACTGCAGAGGAGACACCGTATTTGAGAATAACAAAAGGGATATGCTGCTGGAAAAAAATATTAACAGGCTCTTTATTAATAAAGACGACCAGCAGAAATACTTTAAGTACCTGGAAAATAATTTTCAGAATATTATATCTGATACAAGGCTCGCCCCTGATGAAAAGACGAAGGTCGTACATAGCGCCGCAACAAACCTTGTAAAGGATCTCTTTAATGATCCAAGAAGCGGAAGCATTGAAAGGACTAAAACGTTTGCATATAACATGGTTGATTACGTCCTGAAAGATGGCCTTGCAGCACATAACCTGCTTAAGATAGCAGTACATGAATATTATACTTATACACACTGCGTTAATGTTGCGGCCGTAGGAACTTTATTCGCCAAGGACTTAGGCCTGGAAGATAAAGACCTGAAGGGGCTTTGCTCGGGCATACTACTGCATGACGTTGGCAAGACCATGATCAGCACTGATATCCTTAATAAAAAAGGCAAGCTGACAAAAGAGGAATTTGAAGAGGTTAAAAAACACCCGGAATTAGGGGCAGAAGTTTTAGACGAAACAGGTACTGAGTTTAAAGAGGAACGTATTATCACCTTACAGCATCATGAGAATTATGATGGCAGTGGTTATCCATATGGACTTGCCAAAGATGAGATACATACATGTGGTAAGATTGCCCGAATTATAGATGTATACGATGCATTAACTACGAAAAGATCATATGCGGATGCAGTGAGACCGTTCGCCGCTCTTTTGGAAATGAGGGATAATATGTTCCACTGCTTTGACACCGAACTTTTTAAAGAATTTATTCAATTCCTAGGACCGTACGACCCACGTAAAGTCAAAAGGAAAAATGATATGTGGCGTAACCAGTATGAAAGTTGATGTTAAACGCTGAGAAAAGCATACAGAAATGCCTGAATATATACCCATAGATTCGAGTAGTTTAAAAGCTGATACGAAAATTGGCTGCGATCTTTACCTGCTTGTAAAAACCGGTACAGAAAGCCGATATATCTTATACTGCAGAGGAGACACTGTATTTGAAAACAGCAAAAGAGAAATGCTGCTGGAAAAAAACATCAGCAGGCTCTTTATCAATAAAGACGACCAGCAGAAATATTATGAGTACCTGGAAAATAATTTTCAGAATATTATATCTGATACAAGACTCTCCCCTGATGAAAGGACGAAGATCGTACATAGCGCCGCTACAAACCTTGTAAAGGATCTCTTTAATGATCCAAGAAGCGGAAATGTAAAAAGGACTAAGAAGTTTGCATACAACATGGTTGATTACGTCCTGAAAGATAGTCACGCCGCACACAGCCTGCTTAAAATAGCAATACATGAATATTATACTTATACCCATTCAGTCAACGTAGCAGCCGTTGGAACTTTATTTGCAAAAAATATTGGTGTGCAAGATGATGACCTGAAGGGTTTTTGCTCAGGCATACTATTGCATGATGTTGGTAAGACGAAGATAAGTACTGATATCCTTAATAAAAAAGGCAAGCTGACAAAAGAAGAATTTGAAGAGATAAAAAGACACCCGGAACTAGGAATAGAAGTTTTAGATGAAGCAGATACTGAATTTAAAGAAGAACGTATTATAACTTTACAGCACCATGAGAACTATGACGGGACCGGGTATCCATACGGACTAAAAAAAGATGAAATTCATATATGCGGTAAGATTTCCCGCATCATAGATGTATATGATGCATTAACCACGAAAAGATCATATGCAGATGCGGTAAGGCCGTTCGCTGCTCTTGTGGAGATGAAAGAAAATATGTCCAACTGTTTTGACAAGGAGCTGTTTATAGAGTTCGTACGATTTTTAGGGCCATACGATCCGCGCAAAAAACCAAGGCCGAAAGACAGACTATTTGGTTAAAAATATAAATTTGACTAGAAATTTTTTTATAGCAGGTAAAACAAAATCCAAAACTATTTACCAATTAATTCAAGCAGTTTAAGAACTGATACGCAGGTTGGCTGTGATCTCTACCTGCTCGTAAAATCCGGTGCAGATAGCCGATATGTATTGTATTGCAGAGGGGATACTGTCTTTGGTGATAACAAAAGAGGAATGCTGTGGGAAAAAAATATCAGCAGGCTCTTTATAAAAAAAGATGATCAGCAGAAATATTATGAGTACCTGGAAAATAATTTCCAGGAAATCATAGCTGATACCAGGATTCCTGCAGATGAGAGAACAAAAATCGTACATAGCGCCGCAACAAATCTTGTGAAGGATCTCTTCAATGATCCAAGAGCCGGCAACATCGAAAGGACAAAGACGTTTGCTTACAACATGGTCGATTATATTCTTCAGGAAGGTAGAGCTGCTCGCAGTCTGCTAAAGATAGCAATACATGAATATTATACTTATACACACTCCGTAAATGTTGCTGCCGTAGGAACCCTATTTGCCAAAGAACTTGGTTTTAAAGATGAAGACTTAAAACATTTTTGTTCAGGCATTCTCCTGCATGACGTCGGCAAAACAAAGATAAGCACTGATATTCTTAATAAAAAAGGCAAATTGACAAAAGAGGAATTTGAAGAGATAAAAAAACATCCGGAAATGGGTGTCGAAATTTTAAAAGAGACAGGAAACGGGTTTACTGATGAATATTTAATAACGTTACAACATCATGAAAATTATGATGGAACCGGCTACCCGAAAGGGCTTAAGAAAGATGAAATCCTCCGCTGTGGTAAGATTGCCCGCATAATAGATGTATACGACGCGTTGACCACGGATAGGCCGTACGCACAGGCAAAAAGGCCATTTGCTGCACTTGTGGAAATGAAAGAAAAGATGCTTAATTGTTTCGACAAAGAACTGTTTGTGAAATTTGTACGCTTTTCAGGGCCTTACGATCCACGCAAAAATCCACGAAAGGGTGATACATTACAAAATTGAAATCAAATGCTTCAAAGGTAATAGTGAAACTACTATTTCGTTCTAGTGTTTACCAGTCCTGACATATCAGATTCAGTAAAGTAATAAAAAATCCTGCCATCGGTTTTGCTTTGAATTATCACCCATATATTTACCAATAGCATACAAATTACCACCCTTCCACTTCTTTATCCATTTCAACAGTTCCATTCAAAGACGTGCAAATGCCCACTTTTGTGTAGAACAGTAGTGTGCCATGGCACACTATAAAGTGCCGAAAGCCGTACACTAAGCGTAGATATCAAATCAATAAGCTGATAAGAGAATATGATGTAAGTACATATGAATAAACATATTTAAGATGTAGACAATTAGCTGTAAATGAAAAAGAAAGGATTTATATCTGTTTTGGCGCGTAATTTGAATACTAGTACTCTTACTATTGTTAGCTAATTTCAACGTATTCTTAACGTAACAGTTTGTATTGTTTGATATCAGCAATCAAATAGAAGTAAACTATATGATCAATTTAAAAAAATCTGTAAAAAATTGGAATAATGGGAGAGACTCAATGCCTGGATATTTACCCGTTAGCTCAAGCAGTTTAAGAACTGATACGAAAGTCGGTTGTGACCTCTATATACTTTTAGAGACTGGCGCTGGCAGTCGTTATATCTTATATTGCAGGGGAGATGCAATTTTTGATCACAATAAAAGAGAAAAACTGTTAGAAAAGAATATTAGCAGACTTTATATTCTAAAAGAAGACCAGAGAAAATATTATGAATACCTCGAAAATAATTTTCATGATATCATCGCTGATACAAGAATTCCTTCAGATGAGAAGGCAAAAGTTGTACATACTGCCGCCAGAAATCTCATAAAGGATCTCTTTAATAGCCCGAGAACCGGAAATATTGAAAGGACGAAGACCTATGCATCTAACATGGTTGATTTCATTCTCAAAGACGGTAAAGCCGCACGCAACTTGCTTAGTATTTTAGTACATGAGTACTATACCTATACACACTCGGTAAATGTTGCAGCTGTCGGGACATTGTTTGCACAGAGCATTGGTTTAGAAGAGGATGAATTAAAGAGTTTCTGTTCAGGCATACTCCTGCATGATGTTGGTAAAACCAGGATCAGTAATGAAATCCTTAATAAAAAGGGTAAATTGACAAAAGAGGAATTTTCAATGGTAAAAAAGCACCCGGAATTAGGAGTTGAAATCTTAAAAGAGACAGGAAACGGGTTTACTGAAGAGTATACTATAACATTACAACATCATGAGAATGCAGATGGCAGCGGTTATCCATATGGGCTCAAAAATAATGAAATTAAGCTTTGCAGTAAAATTGCCCACGTAATAGATGTATATGACGCTTTAACTACGGACAGGTCCTATGCAAAAGCTGTTAGACCGTTTGCCGCGCTTGTAGAGATGAAGGAAAAAATGTCACATTGCTTTGACAAAGAGGTTTTTTCAGATTTTATACGCTTTTTAGGGCCTTGTGATCAACGGGAAAAGCAAAGAAAAAGTGACAGATTACAAATTGAAAAAATTAGAAATTGACGAAAAACTGTTTTCCTGTTGTAAACATTTTAACCAAGCCTCTTGATCGCCTCCATTTTCTCTCTATTGCCCATCTTTGCCTGTGAAATGGCATCCTTCAGGATTTCAATAGAGCTGTCATAATTTTTTCTGTCTACCGGATACGGATAGCCATCCTTCCCGCCATGAGCAAAGCTGTACCGCGCAGGATCTTCAAAACTGGGCTTCTGGCCGTAGATTAGTTCGGATATCAAAGATAAAGCTCTGACCGTCTTCGGGCCAACCCCACGTATACCTATGAGGGTCTCAAAATTCTCTGGCACTCTATCGTATAGTTTGGTGAAAATTCTATATAAATGTTTCTGGTTAAGGTCTTCCGGAAGGATTGAGTGATGTGCCGGGAGTTTCAGTGTCTGTATCTTTTTTATATGCTTGATGAGCGATTCAGGTTTTTCCTGTGTGATGAGAGTAGACGTTTTTCTTGACTCCTCACTAGCCGGAGAAACCAGGTTCAGGGTCTTCGCCTTGCTGTCGCAGCAGATCGCGGAATGAGGCTCTACAACAAAATCATCTACCTTCTCGCCCAGCCAGTGATACCTTCTTGCAAACTTGTTACTATCATTCATGCCCTGCTGTACGACTGTCCAGAAGCCGTCCTTTGTAAAATAGAAACAGTGGTGATAGAGCTGATAACCATCCTGGACTGCGCTGCTGTCTACCTTTGCACTCATCTTACTGGCATAAATGAGATCTTCAGGATTACGCGAGAGTGAATTGCAGAACCCCTCGATTTCTGAAGGTGTCTTTCTGGAAGCACCTCCCTTACCTCCGGCAGCGTAGATACCTACCTCCTTTTCTATACCTTTTACCCCCTCTTTTAACGCACCGCAGACAGTGGTAGTAACTCCGCTTGAATGCCAGTCGAAACCCAACGCACACCCCAAAGCCTGAAACCAGAATGGGTCGGATATCTTCCTTAAAAACTCTTACGGCCCGAACTCATTCACAATAACAAGTGTAATCTCCCGTGCCAGATTCTTCATCCTCTGAAACAGCCAGGCGGGGGCCTTACCATAATGTAATGGCAGATCAGCAGTTCCTGTTTTCATTTTGAATAAAACTTCCTTTGTGGGATGTTAACAAGATATATAAGGATATTAATACAATGATTGCTATAAATAATATGGTGAAACTGTATAGTACAGTGAAATAAATGGCAAGCCCAAAAATCTAAGCGTATTTTCTGAAAACGATAAAACCTTTTTATTTGCTTTTTTAAGGTGATAGGGTTAGATTGATATTTAATAATTTCAATCTGGACACTGATAAACGCTGATTTTGAGGATCATCAAGAAACAAACATCTTTGTAATCTGCGTTCTATATTTTTTGAGTATTAAGGAGTGTAAACAAAAATGCAGGATATAAAAAAAAGAAAAGACATTACGAGGGAATTGATAGACTTTATTAAGGATTCCGGTGTAATAAATCAATTTAATATCACCCCAAAAGAGATCCGTATTGGTGTATTCTATACCGGGGTTGTTTTAAGCAGTGGTCATGCGGGTATGTCATACACACCTGTTCAGGAGATACCGGAAGCTGTATGCTGCCCACGATCACACGCCAAAATGCCGGCTGCAGGAGAGCTGCTGAACAAACAGATTACCGAGCTTATGGATTATGCACTCGATGAAAATGTCCTTAAGGCGGCCGTTGGCATGGCGACATTAAACGCGCTTTCTGCCATTCCACTCTCAGGCGATGATTGCAGATATAAACCTTCAGCATATGGCAATGCCCTCGAACTGGTGGATATAACCGGTAACGATACAATTGCAATGGTGGGGGCATTCACTCCTTTTATCAAGAAAATCAGTGAGATTACGGAAAAGCTTTTTGTAATTGAAAAAAACCCGAGGGTTGTCGGCAAGGATGATACATTCAAGATAGAATCTGCAGACCGCCTGGAGGAGATAATACCTAAGGCCAATATATTAATTATTACTGGTGTCACGCTCGTGAATCACACACTTGGCCCCATACTGGATCTTGCAAAAAATGCAAGCGAGATTGTTGTTGTTGGCCCCACTGCAAGTATTTACCCTGAACCTCTCTTTAAAAGAGGTGTCACCGTCATGGGCGGAGTAAGAATTACCGATGCAGACAGGATGATACATCTCATCGGAGAAGCTGGCTCCGGATATGACTTCTTTGATAATTGTGCTGATAAGGTAATAATGCGAAACGAAGCAATTCCGGTTAGATAACGTGTAAACGGTTACACAAAAAAAATTTGACAGACGGTTATGTCCACCTTAGGCGCAAATTTACAAGATAGTAAGGATTAATAACTAATAATAAATGTCAAAGCTCAATATTAATTCTTTGACCACCACAACTTTTGTCACTTTAGTTCACTTATTTAGCCTTCTAACCTATATCAAACAGAATCCAATCTTGTAAATCGTCAACCAACAGGACTCTCGCAAAACCTATAAAATGAAATATAAAATCCTCAGTCAGTATAACACTGGTAATAAACGAGTATTCCTGCGAACCGATTTCAATGTACCAATAGTAAACAAAAAAATTCTCGATGATTCAAAGATAAAGGCCCATTACACCACCATCAACTACCTTATTGATAAAGGGGCCAGAGTTATATTAGGTACACATATTGGCAGACCGGACCTTCAAAAGGCCGGCACCAGAAAAGACCTGTTACACAGCTACCCGAACACTGATGCCAAAATAATTTTCAATTATTTAAAAAAGATCTATACCGATAAGATATCATTTATAGACGCCTGTACCGGTGAAGAGGTAAATACTCGTATCAAGAACCTGCCCCGGGGCCACATACTGTTACTCCAGAACCTGAGGCATGAAAAAGGGGAGCAATCCAAAACTGAAAGCAATAAACTGGAATTTGCGAAACACCTCTCTTCATGTTTTGATATTTATGTCAATGACGCTTTGTCTGTCTGCCAGAACAGAGACGCATCCGTATCTTACCTGCCCCAACAAAGCAAAAAAGCTGCTATCGGTTTCTTGTTGAAGGAGGAAATAGACCGTATGGAAAGGCTTATCAAACCGGAACTTCCTGCAGCTGCATTTTTAGGCGGGTTTAAGGTAAAGGATAAGATCGGGGTATTTCAGAAATTACTGGGAAAGGGTTACGAAATATTTATCGGTGGTGCCATGAGAAATCCTTTTCTGAAACTACAAAACTACCGTATAGGTGGGTCAATAATAGATTCCGGCCATGATGACATAATACACCAGATGATGGTTGATTTTGGGGAACAAATACATATCCCAATAGACGTAAGAGTGGGAAGGATAACCGGCGAAGACAAACTAAAGGTGAGTAATATAAAATACGTAAATTTTTTGAAAAAAGAAAAAGTTAACGCGAGAGAAGAGGCACTGGATAATGGCCCTGCGACCATGAAATTATATAAAAAAACAATAGAGCAGAAATGCATAAAAACCATACTTGCTAACGGCCCTTTTGGATTACTGGAGAACAGGTCTTTCAGGTTCGGAACATTTCAAGTGGCCCGTATTTTCCTGGAAAACCGGCAGGCGTTCAGAGTGTACGGCGGTGGCGAACTCAATCACGGCTTTAATCTGTTTTCAAGGCGGTTCAAGATTGATATTGAAAAGCTGGGTGAACGGTGTAATGCCGGGAATGGTATGCTGCAATACATTGCTAACGAAGGCGACCTGCCCGGCCTTCGAGCTTTATCTGAAAAATAAAGAATATAGCCACAACTTTAGCTCACTTCAACGGTCCTTGTTCGACATTCAATATTCGCTTTATCCCTGCCTCTTGTTTCTCTGCGTTCTTTGCGCCTCTGCGGTGAGTGTTTTCTTCTTCTCAATCGTCAATCTACAATAGTCAATATTCAATCCCTATGTCTTCAGTCCAGAAGTTCCAGGACTTCCAGCGGTCTTTTAATCAGTACCTTTGCTCCGTTTTTCTGTAATTCCTCAGCAGTTCTAAAACCCCAGAGTACCCCTACCGGAAACATTCCGGCAGCAAAAGATGTCTTCAAGTCTGTCTCCGTGTCACCAAGATAAAGAAAATCCGAAGGTGAAATATTCAGATGCTCTGCAATCTCCAGTGCACCTGCCGGGTCAGGCTTTTTGGGAATATTATCACGCTGACCGAAGACGACATCAAAATTCCAATCGGACAGAAAGCCTTCCATGCATTTTATTGTATGATTATGCGGTTTGTTAGAAAGGACGGCCATCTTCAGACCACGAGTAGTAAGTTTATCTAACAACTCCGGTATTCCATCATAAGGCCTTGTCTTCACATTCCAGTTTCGACTGTAATCTTCCAGGAATGCATCATAACATTGGCGTACAATAGTATCATCTCTTTTGTCTTCAGGTAATGCACGGATAACAAGTTTAAGGGCACCATCACCTACAAATTTACGGTAAGTATCCATATTATGAGCAGGAAACCCATTTTGCTCTAAAACCCGACTAACGGAACTGGTTATATCTTCTAATGTATCAAGCAGCGTTCCGTCAAGGTCAAAGAGCACAGCTTTATATGCCATTGTGTACCTTTCAGCTAATCAAAATAAGTGACTAAAATGCCTAAAGTGTAAAGTGAGCTAAAGTTGTGGCTAATTCTTTTATTTATGCCTTTTACCTTTGTACTTCAACATTCCTTGTTCGATATTCGATATTCATTTATCTGTGGCTAATACTCTCAAGTATAAATAAACTCGTATAAAAAGGAATAAAATTCTTTGGCCTTATCTATCATCAGCCAGTGAAATGCGTCATCAAATACCTTATATTCGAGCTTGTTCTCTTTCAGAAAACCGATTGTCCCGGAAGCTATACTCTCCGTTCCATAACAGAATACTTTTGGTATAGAGAGAGAACAGTATATCCGGCCGGTTTCACTCTTCTGTTTTCCAGGTAATGCCCTGTTCCTCTGACATAATTCCCGTGCATTTGCCAGAAATGCTTCCGGGCGGCAATCACGTAGAGATGAGTGATATCTTCTGCATGATGGATATTTCTGCCCCCACTCCTCAAGGACCTTTTCAGTCATAAACTCGTTTTGAAACCAATGGTCGAAATTACCGGCCTCTGCTGCTTTAACAGCTTCATGTGAAATAAACAGATCAAAGTGCGTTATATTTCCTTCGATATTCACAAATTTTACTATTCTATCCTTTTTGTCCGAGGCGCATAAAAGGGTTCCAATATCACCACCCATAGAGTGTCCTATGACAATTAGTTCATGAATTCTTAAATCTGCTATTATCCTCCATAGTTTTTTTACATGAGCCTCAAACCCGTAATCTCCATCTGCTGATTCTGAACTCTTTCCATATCCGGTCAGATCAGGAACAATGATATTGCAATTATCAAATTGCCTCTCCTCAAATACCTCCTTAAAACATTGCCCGGATTCACCCAGCCCGTGCAGAAACAGGAGCGATACTCTTCCGGGGAATATTTTACTGTGCCTGAGAAAAATAAACTCCGTTCCTTCTGTAAATGTTGTTTCTATCATAGTACGGTAATTTTACATACTTCAGGCACAATATTATAGTATAATCACCGGCCTGTACTGGTAACCTTGCAGTACTCGATTCCTTGCGAGAAATCCTTGGTGCCTTTTGTCCGGGGAAGCAAGGTTCTGTATTTTGAAAGTTTCTCCAGAAATTAAACGATGACTCAAAAACTTAAAGTCCTTGCACTGGAACCGTACTATGGCGGCAGCCATAAGGCATTCCTGGATGGTTGGATGCAAAACAGCATCCACAAGTGGACACTGCTCACTCTACCGCCCTGGAAATGGAAATGGCGCATGCGTCATTCAGCAATAACCCTTGCCAGTCAAACATCCAAAAAAATAACCGAGGGAGGAGAGTGGGATATCATACTCTGCTCTGATATGCTCAATCTTGCCGAGTATCTGGGCTTAGTGCCTGAATCAATTCAGAAACTTCCATCCATAGTCTATTTCCATGAGAACCAGTTGACCTACCCTGTCGCACATCCGCAGGAATTTGATTTTCATTATGTGCTGACGAACCTCATTACCGCACTGGCTGCCACAGAGGTCTGGTTCAACTCTTCATACCATAAGGAAATCTTTCTGGACGAACTTCGGGATTTCCTGAAGCGAATGCCGGATTTCCATCCATTAGAAGCAGTTGAGGACATTCGAAACAAATCTCTTGTCCGACATCCGGGCATAGATCAATTTCCAGAGAGGGAGAAGAGAACTCCCGGTCCCATCAGAATTGCATGGGCGGCAAGATGGGAACACGATAAAAATCCGGAACTTTTTTTTGATGCACTCCGGATTCTAAAAGCCAGAAAAATCAAATTCAGGATCAGTGTTATGGGTGAGCAGTTCAGGCAGCACCCTGACATCTTTCACTCTGCCAGAAAGGAGTTCGCAAACCATATAGATCGTTGGGGATATCAGCAGGAGCGTCGTAATTATGAAACTGCACTTTTTGAAGCAGACGTTTTTGTGTCTACCGCGGACCATGAGTTTTTCGGATTCAGCGTGCTGGAAGGGGCAGCGGCAGGGGCATTCCCCATTGTTCCCGAAAAACTGGCCTATCCCGAAACACTTGAGCTTGATTCCGGCAACGAAGACTTTTTCTTTAAAGGCGGAGCAGACCAACTGGCCGAACGGCTGGTTCAACTGTCTGCGAAAATCGAGAATAACAGCCTGTGGGATGGTAATCCGGACCGTGCAATCCGTATTGTAGAAAAGTTTTTCTGGAAGACAAAAGCTCCCTTACTGGACGAGGATTTGAAAAGACTGACTCACCGCTAAAACACCAAGCGCGCAAAAGAAATGAAAAAACAATTAAGAACTATTAATTACTAATTGATAATTGAACATTGACTTAGCTTTAGTCACTTAGTTTCTACTTTAGGCATTTCAAACTTTAGCTCACTTTAGACACTTAGTTTATTTAGTCACTTAGTTTATATAATGTTTTTCCCCGATTTTTCAAGATTAAAGACCTGACCCTGTCTTCATAACGATTATTTCTATGCTTTTTCTCGGGAATCTATAATTCTTAAAAGATGGGAAGCGAGCATAACCATTTCTTGTGCTTCTGTGTGATCATTAATCGTTACTGTCCGATGTGAGTGCGGATTCTTATATGAACCTATTGCTCCTGCAAAAAGATGTGCTAATGCTTCGCGCTCGGCTATAGGTTGTGTTTTATCAGTTAATGGACCATCGTTATTGTTAAATGCCTTGCGCATTAGATCAGTTCCTATGTCGGTGTCGGCAAACCCGCCTACTGTTCTCACTGCTTCTTCTACAGTGCGGAACGCAAAAAAGACAGCATTGTCAAGTTCACCACGAGCCAGGGATACCCAGACTCGGTCAGCTATCGACGGATGAAGTAATTCTTTGGGAAATGCAGCTGCCCTTTGGAACTTGTCGAAACTATCGCGATCAACTAACTCTTTACCACGACGTCCAAGAAATCGCCAACCATTCTGACCATTTGTCCCGGGCTCTGGTAACAAAATCGCGTTAACTTCTAACCAATGGAGAGCTTCTATCAATGCGTGTTCTACCTGAATTCTTGTTTGTGCGTTGTTGTATGGTTGTTCTTGACTCACTGGGGCACTTATAGCAATAACAGTGTCACGGTGAACTTTTCCATTTTCAAGATTATTAGAAGCAACTTTTAAAAGACTGAAAGCCACCTCTTCTGGAGCTAGTCCAAGCAACACAGCTGCATCTGGAATAAGATCGTAGATTTTGATTTTTCCAATCATTTTTCAACTTAAATTCTATTATTACTATACATTGACTTACTCCAACCCCAAGTGCAAATCAAATTAGCTTTATTTAGAACTGATGATATCGTGAGGGAAAAAATCTATTATCTCACCTGATCTATCAGTTTCAACAAAACCAATAACAATTCTTAAGCCTGTAGGCATTTTATCTGCCAATGTTGTACAATTCTTTGTCACTATATTCATAGCTGTCATGTCCGTGAATACAAGCACAATAGATACTTCGTCAAAATCTTCCTCTTTGATAAGATATTCAGATTGATACAACAGCTTTAGTAAAGGAATTTCCAATGTGTTTGGATTCCGCACAAGCTTTACTTCGAACCCATATTTATTATCAACACTTCTAGCAATAATGTCAGGAAATGAATATCTGTCATACTCAACTATTTCATTACGAAGTTTCACCCATCTATAAACAGCTTTCTCAGCCGATATCACTTTCCGTCGTAATTCGCTAGCATCTTTAGCTCTATAGCGACTGACAGAAATGTCCTTGACTTCTTCTATTGTCTTTTCCTTTACTTCAGTATGAAGAGGTTCTTTGGAGTATTTTAAGAAGCTTCCTGTATTATACATATAGAACGTCTCAACACCTGCCTCTATAAGTATTTCATCAGTAAGCTCAGGCCGTGGTCCAATTATTTTAGGGCCATCCGAGTCTATTTTTTGCCACCAGTCCTCCTTGTTGTCATCAGTAACAAAAACAAGAGAGTTAATACTTGAACTCTTTGCATGATCAAGTATTTGCTTCCAGATTATAAAGTCACCATATTTTCTTTTATATAATATTCCACCCCACAAGAATTCATCTGCCTCTTCCTTTCCTTTATCATAATCTTCAAAACCGGGAGGGATTTTGAGATCAAAACGTTTTGTGCCTTCTTCATTTATTTTATCTATAACCTCCTGATTTGCTGGTGGGCTACCGACACGACCATCGAAAAGACTCTCTACTTTCTCTCTTAATGGGTCAGGAGCTGTAAGGCCTTGTTGCTTTTTCTGCAATTCGCCAAGTTCATTGAGAAATTTTTTCGTTAGTTGTTTATACCCGTCAACAAGGCTGGCTGGATTTATTAATGAATGTCGCTTGCTTAGTTGAAGACCCTCCAGCTCTGTAATTAGATTATTCTTTGACTTTTCAACGGTTTTTCTAACTTCTGAGAACCTTTTTTCTTGCTCTGCTATTACTATCAATCGATTTCGCTCAAATTCAAGACCTACATGATAAGGAATCCATATCCTATCACCCAGCTTCTCAATAACCCTCAATAGATCATATCTCGTTGAACTTTGGTAACGATATAAATTTAAGAGAACATTTGCATCAAATACAAATACCGCTGTTTCCCATAGGGACTTGAAATCTTCTTCCGATAATTGCCTAAAACCTTTGTAAGTGTTTTTCATTTTCTAAAATAAAGAAAGACAACATAAAGTTCCTGTACAATACCACTATTGAGAAATCTAGGGACATCATACCTATTTAATTGACTTAAGTTTTACAGGGCCGTATCTTAGGTATTAAATTATATGAAAAATCTTACTCGTATAAACAAGTAAAACTATCTTTTTGAAGATATTTAGAATGTGGTAAAACGAATTGTAATAACTGCTTATTGACTGTTATTATAAAAAAGTGGGGGCGATTTGCAAGACAAAACACAGACACTAATTTCACGAATTAACAATAAGGTGAAGGGCAAAAAAGATATTCCGCTAAGGAAAACAGGAAAAAGACTTAGAAAACAAATTCATTAGTTTATATTATGAGTCCTTAAATTCTTTGATCCGTGTTTCATCAGTGTGTATCCGTGGCTATATTCTTCTCTCTTCCTGCCTTCCTAAGCGGTAATTTTCCTCTATTTTTATCCGTGTTTTATCAGTGCCCGCCTGAACAGTCTTTCGGGCAGGTAAATCCGTGGTTAAATTTCTTTCTTTGCGCCCTTCTTGTCCTCGGCGCCTTTTGTCCGGGGAGCGTCTCTGCGGTAAGTGTCTTTTTTTTCTTTAGATTGTGCGATAAAGGGGCAGGCCTGACCCTGATCTTCGATTGAAGATTATTGATTGAAGGTTGAATATTAAAAAGCCAAATGTCAAAGATGAAAGTTCAATTAGTGAGCATATACATCTATACCTATTTATCTTTAGGTGATGTCAAATTTGACAGATTCCTTATCTGACTTTATTATTTCATATTTTCTTAATAAGTATTCCTTTTCATTTTGTACCCACGTCCATAGACCAACAATGAACCCGACTATTGAAAAGGAGATTAGATCAATACAAAATGAACTAAAATCCGCACTATTAGGTATTTCGCCATCTAATGAGCTATTTGACAAATTAGAGATCTTATATAATCTATATAAAATTGCTGCCGGAACTCCACATTTAAGTACTCCATGTAGCAAAACAAAACGGAATTTCCCCTTAACTCTGACCTTTTTCCATTTTTTTAATTGCTTAAGATTCATTGTATTCTCCCTGCGTAATTATTTCATGATAGTCATCAAAAAATGGTTGACAGCTTTGTGTTCTTAGTGACTTAGTGTGAGGGATTAATAATGCAGTCAAGGGGAGATTTGATCTCTTTTTGGTCCGTTTTGTTCAAGTTTTCTTCTCAGTGCAGCTTTTTTAATAGTGAAATTATAAATAATAAACACAGTACCACTCACAAGTGATATAATAGCAATAATCCACAAAATTGTTTTTATGCCTAATACATTTTTATTAACCCATAATAATAACGAAGATATTCCCACAACAAAATACATTATTGAGACAGCTATTATTAATCTTTTTTTCTCAGTTTTGTTTAAATCGTCTCTATTAATTACATTCAACGCCTGAACTCTTTTAAAACAATTTATAACCGACCAAAGATTTATGGTAAAGAACAAAACGAAAGCTGCTATTATTAAACGTATTATACTATCTTCTAATTTCAGAAATCCGAAAACGAACATAATAAGCACAATAACATTGAAGCTTATTTGATATAAATTCCTTTTAATCCAAACCTTTAAACTCTCTGAAGTTTTACTATTCATTTCTAAATTCCATCAGGAATTTGCATAAAATAATTTGGTCTACCATAACCTGGAAGATACCCATTAATAGTTTCATCAATAGCTTCTTCTGCTATAGCGTCTAAAGGATAAAAACCCATACCCGATCCTACAAAGTATGATCCGAGGCCCCCAAAAAAGAGAACTCCTGGAAGCTTTAAGATTTGAGGAAGATCGGTTTTAGAAATCTTAAGGGCTAATGCTATTAAAGCGCCACCAGCTTCTACCATTGTTGGGTTGGCATCATTATGTTTGTCCTTTTTTTCTTTGCTAAATCCACCAGTCGAATTTACCGCATTCATGAGTCTCCAAACAGCGTCTTCTGGATTATAATTGTCTGCAAGGTACGGGTTACTATCTACTAAGCCATGATTAGCAAGTCTATGGTGAGTCTTACCTCTATTATTAGGATTTTTCCCGTAAAAAGGCATGCTGGGCGCTTTTACTTTGTTATGTGAACTACGCTGACTATCCCTCTCCGAAGCCTCATATGCTTTACTAGTTAGCTGTTTTACACCTTGTTCAGCAACTGCCTTGATAGTTAATCCAAGTGGCCCATTGGGATCAACTCCTATATACCTCAGACCTGCATCAATTCCAGCATTTACTATGTTTTCAATGCTAAAGGATGTGGCCTGTTTAAAATTCTGCTCAAAAACCTTTTCCGGTTTAGTAAAAATACTTGTGACCTTTTTCCATGCTTTACTGGCAGTCTTCTTAATCCAATCCCAAGCCCCATGCCCACTCGGATCGGTATACTTTATCGGGTTATTCAGGACATAGCTGTATCTGTTAAGCGCCTGCGGGTTTGTCGGATCAGGTACAAGCGTATCAGCAGATATAAACCTAAGTTAAGTCATCAGCATACTTGACCCCTTCCTGATAGCCTAGTCAGTCCCCAGTGCTTTGTACTTTCTAACTTAAATTAAATAGGTATGGTGTCCCCAGATTATTTCACTCTCTTTTGGTGAAGGGTGAAAAGAGGTTTTAATCTTAGTGTAACTGTGAAGTAATTTGATTAATTGAGGAATCATCTTGTAGGAGTCTTGTTTTTACTCTTGACTATTATCTCTATAGGTGACCCCCAGGTTTCACTTCTGTTTCCCTTGACTCCCTTACTAGCTTTTTCCAATAACAGATAAGAGCAAATAAGCTGACAAACAAGATAAATAAAGCCGGCTTTGTCATACCTTTAAAAAGCATTATTACCACTAAAATAGTAATCACAAAATCTACAAGGACATATTTTACAAATTTCTTACGGTTGTAATCGTTCAAAGAATTAAAAAGCTTCGGAATGCCCTTTATTTTTGCATTATTAACTCTAAGATATAGAATAATAAATATTACGTTTAATGGCAGCCAACTCAAGCTAAAAGCAATTGATAGCCTTACAGCGTCAACTTCTTTTGGTGATATTGCCAGTACATAATAGAGCAGAAGCATAAATAATATATTAATATAAATTAAGGATATTAAACACCATCTTTTAGCTCTTTTACTCTTTATACAATTATTTTGAATATTCATTTCTGAATTCCTTTATTTGGAAAATGTTGATCTAAATCCCATGGATCACTTGGTACTATATCTAATCCTGCGAGGAAAGTATAAGCACCTATACCAACTATTACAAGCCCAACAGGTCCAGTCACTATAATTGCAGGAGTAGTAAAAGTACCAGCTATAAAGACAACTCCTTTACCTATAAGTACCGAACCACCCATAATTAAATCTGTATTTAAGTTTGATTGAGAACTATTGCCTATCTCTTTTTTACCACTAGTTGACTGTACCGCATTCATGAGTCTCCAAACAGCGTCTTCTGGATTATAATTGTCTGCAAGGTACGGGTTACTATCTACTAAGCCATGATTAGCAAGTCTATGGTGAGTCTTACCTCTATTATTAGGATTTTTCCCGTAAAAAGGCATGCTGGGCGCTTTTACTTTGTTATGTGAACTACGCTGACTATCCCTCTCCGAAGCCTCATATGCTTTACTAGTTAGCTGTTTTACACCTTGTTCAGCAACTGCCTTGATAGTTAATCCAAGTGGCCCATTGGGATCAACTCCTATATACCTCAGACCTGCATCAATTCCAGCATTTACTATGTTTTCAATGCTAAAGGATGTGGCCTGTTTAAAATTCTGCTCAAAAACCTTTTCCGGTTTAGTAAAAATACTTGTGACCTTTTTCCATGCTTTACTGGCAGTCTTCTTAATCCAATCCCAAGCCCCATGCCCACTCGGATCGGTATACTTTATCGGGTTATTCAGGACATAGCTGTATCTGTTAAGAGCCTGCGGGTTTGTCGGATCAGGTACAAGCGTATCAGCAGATATAAACCTTCCAAGCACAGGGTTGTAGTATCTGGCGTTATAGTAATATAGCCCGGTTTCTATGTCAAGTTCCTGCGAAGTAAACTTGTGACTTACTTTATATGAGCCGGTGTCTGTTCTTGTCTCACCAAACGGATAGTAGTGCACCTCTTCCACCTTGGTCCCACTCGCATTGGTGATCACACTGCTGCTCCCGAGATGGTCCTGATGGTAGTAGTATGTGGAGTCAGTTGACCCGGATGTTACTATCGAGGCTATCCGTGTAGCGCCTGCAAATATGTACCTGGTTGTTGTTGTACCTTTTTTCTCATATAGCTTTCCTATGTATATGGTCGTAGTAGTCCCCGTCTGCTTCTTTACCCTCGCGCCGGTACCGTCGTAGTAAAGTAATGCCGTTGTACTCCCCTTTGTTATCGATCCCGGCTTGTTGTCGTAGTTGTAGGAGATGGTCCTGTCTGTGTCTGCCGTCATGTTACCGTTATCATCGTAGGTGTATGTCTTGCCGTTACTCGTCGCAGTCACGGCGTGCGGCCTTGTTGTACTACTGTATGTGTATGTAACTCCTCTTTTTGAGGTAAAGTTGCCTATGGTGTCATAGGCGTATGTGAGCGAGCCGTAGCTCGTACTGCTTGCGTTTGTCAGACGGTCAAGTGCGTCATAGGTAAAGCTCTGCGTATTTGCAGAGTTTACGTTGTCTGTTATGTATGTTATGTTGCCTGTGTTGTCAAAGGTGTATGAGCGGTTTATGAGGTCTGTACCGGATGAGGTCTCTGTATCTATTGTTTTTAAAAGGCCGTTATCTGCATTGTATGTATAGGCGGTCTCTATACCGTTTCCGTAGGTAATGCCTCCCGTCTGTCCCAGTGCATTGTAGCCTGAGTAGGAGGCGTAGGTGGTACTTGTGCTTTTTACGGATGAGAGGTTACCGCCTGTGTCGTATGTGTAGTTTACGGTCTCTGAGTCCGGGTAGGTCACGCTCTTTGTCCTGCCAAGGGCGTCGTATGTTGTCTCTGTCGTATAGCTGCTGCTAGTTACGCCATTGGTGACAGTCTTTATGGTCTTTGTAGTCCTGCCCAGCTTGTCGTAGTAGTATTTCGTATTGCCGGTTGAGTCTGTAAGTGTGGTAAGACGTCCTTTAGGTTGGGTTGAAAATGATTGGTCATATGTGTATGTAGTGTCTGTTCCCAGTGGATAATCTTTTTTTGTTATCCTGTTTAGCTTATCGTATGTGTGTGTTATGGTCTGGTTCTTAGGGTCAGTCTGTGAGGTGAGGTTGCCGTTTGCATCGTAACTGTATGACCAGTCTCCCATATCCGGGTCTGACATTGTCTTCTTCCTGCCTAGGGTATCGTAGGTCATTGTGGTTACGTTACTCTTTGCATCTGTAAGTTTTATGAGGTTGCCCGGTGCGTTGTATTCGTATGTAGTTGTAGCGTAGAGCGACTGCGCACCGCTTGACCCGGTGTACTCTTTTACCGTGATCAATCTGCCATAGACGTCTTTTATCTCCACCTTCTTGTGGCCGTTTGCGTCTGTATAGGTGGTCGTACCTTTTGAGTAGCTTGTAGTGGTATAGGTACTGTCAGGGTTTGTCACTTTTGTCACACGTCCGATTGGGTCGTATGTGTATGTGGTCCATCTTTTTGTACCGTTTGTAAAGTAGGGGAGTGTTTTTTTCTTTACACGTCCGCTGCTGTCATACTCTATCTCCTCGTAGATTGTCTTGCCGTCCGGGCCCTCTCTCCACGATTTGTGCCTTCGTTCAAGGCCGTCAAGGCAATCTTCCGACCGGAGGTAGTTTGCCGTACCGTGCTCCTCTGTCCGGTAGGTTACAATCCTCAGGTTTGCATCTCCGCAGTCCTGGTATTCGTATGTCACTGTACCGTAGGTAGAGGCAGTATCTAATGGCCCGGTTACCTTTGTCAGCCTTCCCAGGGCGTCGTATGTGTATGTGGTTGTGTTGCCGTTTGGGTCTGTCTCTGATGATATCTTGCCATATAAATTATTGTATATCGTTGTCGCGGTCTGTGACAGCGGGTTTGTAGCTGTCTTCGGGTATATGTATGTAGAGTCGTAGGTTATAGTAGTTGTATTACCTCTCGGGTCTTTTATAGATGTCTGGTTACCGTATGTGTTGTATGTATAGGTTATTACCGGGTTTGTACCTCCGCTCAGCCATCTCGTGTCTGTAAGGAGGTTGCCGGCTGAGTCGTAGGTGTACCACGCCTCACTTACCTTTGTACCGGCACTGTTTTTTATGTATGTATGGTCAGGAAGTGAGACTATCCAGTTTGTGGTGTCGTAGTCGTATTCAGTGTATTCGTCCCTCTCGTCCCCACTTACCGAGGTGTCTCCGTATAGCTTCTTCAGTGTTGTATTACCGTATGAGTCGTAGGTAAAGGTGGTCTTTGTTTTCTTAGCTGTACTTGTACCATCGTATATATAATCATCTCTTTGTGTCAGGTATGGATATTTTACGCCTGTATTGGGTGTTGTGGAGCTGTATGTGTTTTCTGTCTTAGAGTATAGATTACCGGATGAGTCCTTTGTCTGCTCTTTGTACGGGAGTCCCTTGTATACGTCGTCCTGTTTAAACCAGCTCTCCGTTATTGTACCTGCAGGGTCTGTAGCCTTTACGTACCCGAAGCCCCTGAACTCCCTGTCCTGTATGTCGTGGTATCCTTTCGAGTATGTGTAGCTTGTCTTTGATGAGTTTCCTTTTCCGTCACTTACAGTTATTGATGAGACGGTATTTACATTAAACGGGAGTTGTGTATTGTCATATGTTGTGGATGGCTTGTAAGCAATAGTTGTTGTTCCGCCGACGCCGTTATCTACGGAGGTTATCAGGTCGGGGATCAAGGGTTTTGCCTGATGCAGGCAGGTCTTGGTGTTTGACTGACAGATCCTGCCTGAAGAGTCCGCATAGGTAGTAATAAACTCTGTCTTCCCGTCTCCGTTGTAATCTCCCTGCGCCTGTATACAGGCATTGCCGTCACTTGAGATACCCATTGAGTACTGCACCCTGGTAAATGTCCCGTCACCATCTGAGAGGTATGCGTATGTCTGGGTATTGCCATCGCTTATCCTTCCGTATGGGTCTGACCATGTGGTAAGGAAGTCGCTCCTGCCGTCTCCGTTAAAGTCGCCCTGGGCCTGTACACGGGCATTTGCGTCGATTGAGATTCCCAGTGGACAGAGTTCTTTTGTAAATGTGCCGTCACCTTTTGATATGTAGACACATGTCTGTGTATTGGCATCGCTTATCCTGCCGTACGGGTCTGTCCATGCAGTGATAAAGTCTGTTTTTCCGTCTCCGTTAAAGTCGCCCTGGACAGGTATCTGTGCATTGCCGTCCCTTGAGATGCCCAGCGGACAGAGTGTCTTAGTAAATGTACCGTCACCATCTGAGAGGTAGACGTATGTCTGTGTATTGGAGTCACTGATCCTGCCGTACGGGTCTGTCCATGCAGTGATAAAGTCTGTCTTACCGTCTCCGTTAAAGTCGCCCTGGACAGGTATCTGTGCATTGCCGTCCCTTGAGATGCCCAGCGGACAGAGTGTCTTAGTAAATGTACCGTCACCATCTGAGAGGTAGACGTATGTCTGTGTATTGGAGTCACTGATCCTGCCGTACGGGTCTGTCCATGCAGTAAGGAAGTCTGTCTTTCCGTCTCCGTTAAAATCGCCCTGTACCAGTATCTGTGCATTTGCGTCCCTTGAGATGCCCAGCGGGTAGAGTGTTTTAGTAAATGTGCCGTCACCATCTGAGAGGTAGACGTATGTCTGGGTATTGGAGTCACTGATCCTGCTGTACGGGTCTGTCCATGCGGAGAGGAAGTCTGTCTTCCCGTCTCCGTTAAAATCGCCCTGTACAAGTATGCGGGCGTTCTCCTCTCTTGAGATGTTAAGCGGGCATACGGTCTGTGTAAAGCCGTTATCAGGTTGCTGATGCGTAAACGTAGTTGCCGGCAGGCAGCTACCTCCCGAAACAGCCCCTGTGGAGCTTACCGAGGTATCACTGCCGTACTGCTGCACGCTGTAGAGGACACTCCTGCCTGTAGATGAGCTGTATTGTGAACCGGTGGTATCAGGGTCGGCATCGTATACAAGTTTGTATGCCCTTACGGTGCTGCTTCCGGAGACTGCCTGTATGGTAATAAGACGTTTTGCTGTCTTTACGGAGAAGTTGGATGTGTACATCACGGGGATGTCTGTCCTGGTCTCATAGTAGAACTTTATGTACTTTGCAGGGCTAAGGCCGGTACCACCCGTATAGCTTATCTTGTCGAGGTATATCTCTCCTTTGTCTTTTGTGTAGCTGTAGGTGATGTAGTTGCCGTTGGTGTCTTCCACCTTGTCTATCATCCATTTGAATACTCTGGTGGAATCAGCCGTGTCGTCCTGTCTTGATGCCGCGGTAGTGCCGTAGTAGTGTTTTGTGCCGTCCTTAGTAGTCGCTGTCCAGCCTCCTGAGCCGTTGTAGTAGTATTTTATAAATGCCCCTTCTCTCTTGTGCCCGTAGTATCCTGTGCCCCAGTCGCCACGTGCAACGAGTTCACGATTGCCGTCGGCTACATAGTCGTTTTTACTGTAATTAACACCCCGTTTTGTGTTCCTCTGGATAAAGGATGTCTTTATGTCCCATCCCACGCCTATCCAGCCATTCCGCTTATTTGAGTTGTAGGTGAGGGCGAGGTTGGGGGCCATGCCGTTTCTGCCGGGCGGGACTTCTATGGGGATGTTGATATTTGCCGCGCCTGTGTTGGGGTCTGTACCCACGCTTGATGTTGTGCCTCCCATGGTGGATGGGACTGCAGTGTTACTCGCTGCGGCATGGACAGCGGTTATGGCTAGAAAGAATATCAGGATGCTATAGATTATGCTTTTTTTTAATAGTTTGCAGGAAATCATATTCTGTCCTCTCTTTACGCTCTTTGCGCCTTAGCGGTGAAAGTTTTTTTATGTTTTGGAGAAGATTAGCAGAATTTGAGAAATGGACAACCGGGTAAGAACCGGTATAAAATTGGTATACAAAATACCAGTTATTTGTAGAAAACGCTTTGAGGGTCGAGGGTTAGGAGTTGACGATTGAGGAGTTTTACCTGGTGGTCGAAAAGACTATCTCACCGCAAACCTGCCCGAACTGACTGGTCAGGCGGGGACGCAAAGGAAAGTCATAAGAGAAAAAACTATGAAAAAAGATGGAAAATTACTGATGTTGAAGAGAATGAAAAAGAGAATATCGAATATACCTTCCCGACTCGCCGTTGAGGTGGGGAACAATGAATTACGAATGATTTATTATCAGTGTTTAATCTGTGTGTATCCCTGGCAAAATTTTTGTTCTTCCTTCCTGTCCTCGGCACCTTTTGTCCGGGGAGCGCCCTTTGCGTCTCTGCGGTAAGTGTCTTTTTTTTCTTTAGATTGTGAGATAAAGGGGCCAAATCTCCCCCCGGCTGCATTAAATAAGTATGATGTCCCCCGATTTATTTCAGTAGTCAGCTTTTCCTTTCCCAGCACAGAATGGCAATATCAGTCTTGTCGATTTGCACCGGAGTATCCTGCTCCATCTGGAAATCTATTTTGCTGTCTGTTACTTCTTGAAACTCATCAACCTCATTCATATCCTTAAAGCAGAAACTGCTGTCAACAGAGTAGGTCTTTATAAAAAGAAAATTGTATTCGTTCTGCAAAGAGTCTATCTCCTTAAAATCAATATAGTAGTCGTTATTGATTTCAGTTATCAGGCAGACATTAAGGGACTTGAATTCAAAGACTTTTTCCATAGCGCTGATAAAGCCCCCATGCACAAGATGCAGGCTGTTGCATGCTATAATCAGGTCGTATTGAAAATCCTGATGACTGATTTCTTCCCATTTACGCTTAAGTACTCTTACATTGGGAATGCTTAATACTTCAAGTTTATGCCTGAAGATGTCAATCATTCCTCCTGACGGTTCAACTGCAGTCACCTCGCACCCAAAAGATGCCATTGGTATAGATAACACCCCCGTTCCCGCCCCAATATCAAGTACATTCCACTCTTTTTCTATAATACCTCTGAGTTCATGTAATATTACTTTATGGTATCCTCCGCGCATGAGCCATTTTTCATACCACGGAGCAAATCTGTCCCAGAAAGCAATGTCTTTAGGTCTTAAAGTTGTGATATTCATGGGTTTTTAAAATGGTTTGCTGGTACTGGAGAAAGTCATGCGATTATTTGCTGTCGGATGGTTGATAATCAGTTCCTTAGCATGCAGGTTAAGACGATCAGCCATTAAGTATGCGGCTTCATGAGCATAGAGCTCGTCTCCAAGGATTGGATGTCCCATGGCCTGCATATGTACACGCAGCTGGTGTGTACGCCCGGTAGCAGGAGACAATTCCACAAGGCAGCTGTTTTCAAGACGTTCAATAATTCTCCAGTGTGTCAATGCCTCTTTCCCCAGTTGGTAATCAACAATCTGAAGAGGCCTCCGCTCCCAATCGCATCGCAAAGGCAGATTAATCAGACCTGATGTCTGCCCGGGCTGGCCATATACTTCTGCAACATAAGTTTTTTCAGTTTCCCGGTTTTCAAACTGCCGGCTCAATTCACGGTGCGATTCCCGGTTCAGTGCAATGACCATAAGGCCGGAAGTGGAAAAGTCCAGCCTGTGAACAATGCGGGCTTCAGGATAGAGCTTATTAACACGTTTAATGAGGCAGTCCTGTTTATCGGGAGTTCTTCCGGGCACTGAAAGCATGTTTGCCGGTTTTTCTACAATGATGATTTGTTCATCGTTATAGATATAGTCAATCTCACCTATTGGAGGCGGGAGGATATCATGTGTTATATTATGTATATAAGGTATCATTTTTTCGCCACAAAAACACAAAGAAAAAAACTTTAGCCACAGATTTTCACTGATTTACACGGATAATAAATTCTTCAATCTTCAATTCGTACCCGGATTCCTTACCTGCCCGACAATTTCATTCTGGCAGGCGAAAGTAAGGACATTTTCCTCACTCTAGTGATGATTCCAGGTATAAGGACGATTCCTCACTCTCGTGAGGGTTCCATCTCTGGACTCCTTACGAAAGTAAGGTGATTAACAACCCGCAACGCGTTTCGTACTTGTCATTTACATTAAACTACGGCTTTTGAAAGAAAGCTGTGAAGTTTGGCCTGTACCTTGAGATCCATATCTAAAAACTTAGTACCGATGCGCATACTTTCCATGCTCATCACGAGGTTTTTCTGTAAGACTGTAACATTTAAGGAGTCTTCCACTCCCGGTAATTGAAAACTAATATCTACATTTTCATTAATTCTCAGCAGCTCTTTACTATTTTCAGTTTCTGCAGGATCTATGATAATTAAACATCCTTCTTCACTGATATTTATAATACCGCCATTTACTATGTTATCTTTAATTATTACTTTAGCAGGCAGATAACAATCAATTCTTTTATTCCCGCGAAGGTCATAGTTCTCAATTTTATTCGGATAAGCAATGGAGATTGTTTTTTCCGTTTCTGAATTAAAGGCTATTATTTTGGATTGAAAACCAAATACAGAACCCTTGGTCTGGTATCTGACAAAAATCGCCTTCCCCCTGTAAGCAAAATTTGATGTACTGATTACCGTATATATTGGAGGCATCTTAATTATCAGGTATTGATTATCTTCCACACCCATCAGTTCGCTTTCCAGCTTCGCCTTAGAACCTTCAATCTGGATTTTTAGTCTTGTTCCAACTTTCATGCCGTAATAATTCTCCCGATTATTATTCTAATGTAATCCATAATCGAGTAATTTGCAGGTTTATAATTTTAATTAATAAATGGATATTTCATACTTCTTAAAATTCCTTATCAGGGGTCTAGTCGGGATTATAAGCCCAGGCTGGAACTCCAAATTTTCCTTTTGTATTTATTACATTATCAAAAAGCCCATCACCATCATTATCAATAATAATATAATCAACCGGCCTCTCAGTATCACTGTCAATGCCGTAGGAATATATTTTCTCCTTAACTGACAGTTCCTGGATCCGGCCTCCGTTTTGTGTTAAATATATCCTGAGCCTTGACTCTTTATCAGGCTTTTTTCTGTTAACGCTTATCTTCTGGTTATAAATCAGCTTTAACTTACTGGTGTCGGGAACATTATATACGTCTAATTCAGCGGCAAGGTGTTTAACCCACTTTATCGTTCCGGCGTGGCCGGGCCTTTGTGCAGCGCTTTTTAGAAAACAGTTAAATGATTCATCCAACTCGTTATTGTAATAATAGGCAATCCCTAAATTATACAGGATTGCAGGTGCCGGTACGTTTGTTACTAATTCTAATGCTCGCTTGTATGAAGCAATTGCATCCTTAAGCCTCCCTTTGCTTTTATAAGCCAATCCCAGGCTGCTATAGAATAGGACATTATTGTTGCCCTCGTTGTCTTTATGCGGTTCAAGCAGGGCTATGACTTCGTCCGGATAATCGTTTGGATTTAACTCTACAGCACGAAGCCCCAAAGCTTTATAATCAACTGGACCTGTCTCTTCTAACTCTTTGGCTTCTTTTACTTCTATTACCCCTACTGATTCTGTTGCCTCTGTTGCCTCTGTTGCCTCTTCTACCTCTTTTACCCCTACTGTCTCTTTTGCATCTATTACCTCTGTTGATTCTACTGCCTCTGTTGCTTCCGTTGCCACTGTTGTCCCTTTTGCTTCTTCCTCCTCTGTTACTATTGCCTCTGTTGTCTCATTTATCTCCGTTTCCTCTGCCTCCTCTTTCGTCTCTCTATTTTCAGCAGCTGCTTGTTTTTCATGCGACTGTATGTTCCTGGAAATTATTCTCATAGACATTTTAGCCTGTACAGACGGACAAGAAAACAGAAGGACTAATATCAGGAAAAATATTGTTTTTTTCATGATTATTCCACCACATCAGCCTTAATCACATTTACTCTCATTTGTCTTAACGTCTCAGGATAATCAACAGGCCCAATTCCTGTATCCACAATCGCTGACCTTCTGGAAGGGAGAATACCACTTACCTCTTTTACCATCTCAAGCTGCTTGCCCTGCTGACCCGGATAAAGCATTCTCACTTTTACGCCACTGGCAGACATTGGAGTAGGATTGGCAACTGTGATGACAACATATCGTTTGCGATTCAGGCTTACACGTGTTTTTATGTGACTGTCCGGGTGTTGATGCATGTCAAGCTTCACATATGACCGTTCAGCCTGTCTGCCAGATTCTGAATCAGAAACAGAAGCATCTTTAAAATACTGTATCGCTTCCGGCAGATTCCCCTGTGCCAGGGACATTTTACCTAGAGCATTTAAAGCCGGAGCGGTAGGAAGCAGCTTTGTACTTCTCTCAAGATCGGTACGGGCCCCCTGCTGATCACCCAGTTTCTGTTTGTTTAAACCTCGCTGAACATAGAAATAGAAAAATTCACTGTTAAGGTCTACTGCCCTGTTGTAGCTCACCAGGGCGTCCTTGTACTGCTGCTTCTCCATATATATGTCTCCAACCAGAGCGTGAAACTGTCCTTCATCTGGCTCATCGAGAATTGCCTGCTGTGCAAGAGACAAAGCTTCTTTGGTTTTTCCTTCACTGAGCGCTTTGCGCCCCATGTCAAATGCATGGTAACCATCCTTAGTTCGTATCAAACGGGAAATCTTATCTTTATAACGCTGAACTCCCAGCTCTCCAGATTCCGGCAGGGTTTTGGCTGTAGCACGATTTGCTTCTACACGTTCCTGTGATGGTGGATGACTGCTAAACAGCCCGGACAACCAATCCGTCCCCTGCCCTTCTGATAAACGCAAAAATACTTCCTGCAGGTTAATGGCAGCCCTTGGATCATACCCTGCGCGTGACATATATTTCATACCATAGAGGTCTGATTCTTTCTCAGCACTCCGCCCGTATTTCTGGTTGATCAAATTTGCTGCAGTCTGAGACCCACGTACAGCAAGGTTTTCATAATTGCTGCCGCGGGAAGCGATACCGGCTGCCGCCACTGCTCCCTGAAGCAGAATTCCTCGTTCCATGCCCTTAGCTCCATGCCTTGCCGCAGCATGAACTACTTCGTGTCCCAATACCGCTGCCAGTTCAGCTTCATTGTTAAGTTCCGTCAATAATCCACGATTAACCGCTATTTTCCCACCCGGAAGAGCCCAGGCATTGGGTACAGAGTTATTAAGGACCACGAATTCATAAGGCAATTTACGGTCACTTACCGCAGCCAATCTCTGACCAACTTCATTTACATATTTTGTTAATCCCGGATCGACTACATAATCTCCGCCCTGCATCTGGCGGCTGGGCAAGTACTGTTTACTGCCTATCTGGAGTTCATAAGATTGAGGCACCAATCCCAGCTCGCGTTTACCGGTAACAGGATTAGTAACACACCCATATAAGGTTATTGAACACAACGCAAATACAATAATTAATTTTCGTAACATGGATTTAATCCTCCGGAGAAAATATTAATAATCTGCATTTAGTAATCTTTAAAATCCCTAACCCAGACAAGCTGGAAAATCAGAAATCCAAAGCACAAAATCCTTAACTGGAATCCTCACGAGAGTGAGGCATCCTTACTTACGTAATGACTCTAACACGAAGCTTGCAACACGCAACTCGAAACTCTGGAATTTCTTCAAATTTCGATATTCGAATTTATTTTTTGCCAAAATTGATTAAAATATTTTTTCTAAGAATCTAATTCTGGAATTCATATAGTAAGAATACAAAATAATGTGGTATTATAATAATTAAATTAGGTTAGATTGTCCAATATCAATAAGATAGAGATTTATTCATTGCATTTTTCAGAAAAAGGAGCAAGTGTTTAATGAATTCAAGAAATAACCGTCTAAACCGCTTGTTGGCAGTTATGTTGCTGTTTATTATTCTTCAGGCAGGTTGTTCTACAGCAATTAAGAAGCCGGCTCTGCTGCCAATGAAACCGGGGCTAGGTCTTTCTGAAATTTCAAACCCGGATCAATTCCCCGATTTTAGAGATGATTATGACGAAGAGCTTTTATTACAATCTATAAACAACAGTATAGCATATTTCAAAAAAATAAGATCTTACCCGAAAACCTTTAATTCAATAGGCTTTACTCCTGAAACACAGACAGAGACTTTAGAGCTTTTCCGGGATGGATTCATTCGGTGTAAAAATGCGCAGGAGCTGAACGAATTTGTTTCTGATAACTTCAGGGTTTTTCAAGCTATTGGGACAATGTACAATGGTGAAGTACATTTTACCGGTTACGGAACTCCCATTTACGATGGAAGCTTAACGCCTACAGAGACGTTTCGTTACCCGCTTTTTGGCAAACCGGCTGATTTTAAGAAACCGTACTTCACACGTCGTGAAATTGAGGAACGTAATCTGCTCAGAGGAAATGAAATCGCCTACCTCAAGTCAAAGCTGGAAGCATATCTCATCCACGTTCAAGGTTCCGGCCAGATCAGGCTTCCGTCAGGCGAGAAAATCTATGTCGGATATAACGGAGACTCCGGACACTCTTATACGAGTATAGGCCGGTTATTAGTACTGGACGGCAAGGTGCATGAAGAGGAGTTAACTCTACCCGTATTAATACAATATTTTGAACAACATCCCGGCGAACTGGACCATTATCTCAGGCAAAACGACCGGTATATATTTTTTAAGAAAGTACCGCATGCTGTCCCTCACGGCTCTATTGGTGTGCCTGTAACATCGATGCGTAGTATAGCAACCGACAAAAAAGTTTTTCCACCGGGAGGTTTAGCCTTTGCCGCGATTGGAACACAAAGGCCGGGAGGTTCCGGCAGATCAAAGAAGAAGTGGCATGCGGACAAATCATTCTTTGCCCTGGACCAGGATACCGGAAGCGCCATCAAGACACCAGCAAGGGCAGACGTTTTTTTTGGAATAGGTGATAGTGCCATGTATAAGGCAGGAAATTTAAATACCTACGGCAAGCTCTACTACCTTTTAAAGCGATAAGAAGAGTGACAGAACAATAATGAAAAGAACAGCAATAAAGGCGGCCAAGGAAGCCGGAAAAATAATATTAGATTATTATTCTGAAAATGTAGATGCCACTACTAAGAAGAACACATATGACCTGGTGACAGAGGCCGATTTAGCCTCTGAAAACAAAATTATAAGTATCATAAAACATAAATTCCCTGACCACTCTCTATTAACAGAAGAGTCCGGTAAAGAGACACACAAGTCAGATTATTGCTGGATAATAGATCCGCTGGACGGTACTAACAATTTCTATCATAAATTCCCGATGTTTTGTGTATCAATCGCATTGTACAAAAAGGGGAAACCTCTGATCGGTGTTGTATTTGATCCACTTAAGAATGAGCTATTCTATGCAGAAAAAAGTAAGGGTGCATTCCTCAATAACAGAAAAATAAATGTTTCCAACGCAAACAAGCTTAATAAATCATTACTGGCATTAGGGTTTTACTATGAGAGGGGCCTGTTGATGAGGAAAAGCCTTTCACAGATGAAAAAGTTCTTTTATGAAAACGTCCATGGCATCAGAAGAACCGGTTCAGCCGCACTGGATCTCTGTTATACTGCCTGCGGTAGATTTGACGGATACTGGGAATTAATGTTGAATCCATGGGACTTTGCAGCCGGTAGTTTAATATTAACGGAAGCCGGTGGAAGAATTACTGATGCGAAGGGAAATAGATACAATCTGATGATGAAAAGTGTCGCTGCTTCAAATGGAAAAATCCACAAAAGCATGATAAAAATTTTAACTCAATAAACTGCTGGTTTTTTGTTACAACTCGGAGAAGTCTGAAACATTGAGGTGCTCATCAAATTGCACAGCCACACCCAGTTCATTACCGTGACTCGTAACATTTTTTATCTTGTACCTAATAACTGTTCCGTTTCCGTTAAGCTTGATCTTCCTTTCACCAATGCCGGGTGTTGAAGTAGACGCTGTTATTTGAATCGGAATTACTGCACCCGGAGAGAATGCTTCAATGTCATCTGTTATCACCTCGAAATAGACTCCGGTGGCGCTGATATTTATCGCCTTTCCACTTTGATCATAAAGTGATATTTGCAATGGAAGTTCATGCCTCTGATCTAATCTTCTATCAGCTTCTTTTTCTTTCGTTTGCATACCATTTTCCTCACTATCTAAAAGTTATATAACCCTGCTGTCATGTTTATTACTGAAATTGACAGTGATGTTATAATACTCTTTGTTTAGAATATCGCACATTACATGCCATGAATCTTCCATATCAATACCTTCTTTTTAAACTTGACATAAGCGGTAATATAAAAGGATGTTACGACGAACGACTCTCGGCATGCCATGGGAATAGTTACAGGAGAGAAGCGTGATTATGGGTCATATGCACCTATTATGACCCAATCAATATGAAAAAAAGACCTGAATTTCCTGATGCTGAAAGAGGGATGAGTTCACCGCAAAGAGCGCTAAAAAACAAAATTTAGGTTAAATCCAAATGACAAAGCTCAAAATCCCAATGAAATCCAAAATCAAAAGTACAAAGAATGACTAATGGCCATTGATCACCATAACTTTAGTCACTTTGATCTTTAGCTCAATTTAGTCACTTATTTAAGCTTCTTGCTTCTCGTCTCACCTGAGTTTCAAAGTAACATCATTATCACCCGCACCGCCATGACAATACGCCAGTATATCTCCGGCACTACCGCCTGCGTACTCTTCCGCATTCCTGCTCATTAACAGTTTGTGCTGTCCCAGTTCTATTATCCCCTGGGCTCTGACCTGATGGAACGCCAGCCTTGCTTCATTGTCATTAATTGTTATCGTTCTGAAGGCGTGCGGGTATTGAACGGCTGCGGGGGATGAGATATAGTGAAGCCCATTGACCGTCTGGACCTTTGAAACATGGTGATGGCCCATCAAACAGGCTTTAACCTGAGGAGAAGCATCAAGGATTGCATTAACTTCTTTATAATTCTTAATGAGATATTTCTTCTTCCATTTTGGTATATCCCTGTCTCCCCATGTAGGGAGGAGGAGGTGATGGCTGAGTGTAATAATCATATCATCCGGATGATTAGAAATCTCTTCCTCTATCCAGTTTAGTTCCTCCTCAGGAATCTCTCCGTTATCATGCCCTTCTATAGTAGTGTCCAGGCCCAATATCCTCAATCCAGGCACAGGTGACACACTCCATGAATAACGACCTGTATCAAGCCCATGACCCCTCATTTTTTCAGCATACTGCCCTTTCGACAGTGCAACATCTGGAGGGATGGGAGACACCTCACGATTACCGAACTGTGCAAAATAGGGAACCTTAACACTTGACATAATATTCATGAACTCATCAAATCCCTCTGTTCCCGGGTCCGTGTTGTTTATATTATCACCGCCGAAGAGGATGAAGTCTATGTCAGGCATCTCGTTAAGCTGAGCAATTATATCCCTGAAGATGTCAAAGCTTTCCTCGAACAGGGCAGTTCCATTCTTTCCGGTAAATGTAACATGTGTATCTGTTATGTGGGCAAGTTTGATGGCCTTCTTCCTTCCGGCCGCAGTTTCTTTAGCCTTCTTTGACGCTGTCGTACAGCCCATAAAGTTTCCAACCAGAACACCACCTATGAAGACGGCCTGTCCAACAGCAAGGCCACGTTTTACAAAATCTCTTCGACTTAGCCCTTCTTCTAAACATGATGTTGTTTTCTGCTCTGGCTTATCTTCCATTTTATCTACCCTTCCCTTTATATGGTTATTTTAATACTTTCTTTATTGAGGATCTGGGCAACAGCAGCTTACTTTGCCTGGCTTAACTTTCCCAGATAATCCTTTATCTTATTTTCCTCTTCTACTGTTATAAACTTCCTGGACTCATTTGTATCGTGCATGTTATCGATTACACTTATCCACTGTTCCGGAGTATAAGGGTATGTATTAGTATCCGGCAGGTCATGACAGAGAGAACATTTAATACGGTAAAGTTTCTGGCTTACCAGGTCCATATCCTCCTTTTGCAACTCCTCTTTGACCAGTTCTTCTTTGTGTAAACTCTCTGTAACCTCCTCCACCTTCTGCACATCCTTTTTGTATAACTCCTCTTTTCGCAAATCTTTTGTCACTGTCGTCGCACAACCGGAAATGATCTGCAGTACAAACAGGAGGGAAATTACCATAGTAGTGTAAATATTATAGTGTTTCTGCATTTTTAATTCACCTTTCTATCATCAATCTAATCTGTAAATGACTCCCAATTGGTTTATCCATTCTACTCCTTTATTTTCTCCAGACGAGCGGCGAGAAATCCGGCAAGCAGCCCAAAAAAGTGACCTTCCCACGAAATACGTGAAAATGTCGGCAACAAACCCCATATGATACCTCCGTAAAGAGAGACGGTAACAAAGGCTATAATAAACGATTTCAAACTGCGATCATACCATGCACGTAAAACCAGATAACCGAAGTATCCAAAGATCAGACCGCTGGCACCTACATGATAAGATGAGCGACCAAACAGCCATAGAGCTGTGCCGCTTACAAGAATGATTATGATGGATATTTCAAAAAAAATTTGTCTGCCTTGCAGTATAACAAATCCTCCGAGTACTGCTAAGGGTACCGTATTCATTATAGTATGGAGTAAGCTTGCGTGTAAAAAGGGGCTTAAAGGAATCCCTTTCAATCCTTTTAATGTTCGTGGAAGTATACCCCAATCGGAAAGACGGTGGCCTGTTGAAAAGTTAATAAATTCAACCACCCAAATTAATACTACAAATCCGATGATCCAGTATAAATTCTTTTTTATCCGTAAGCTCATTTTAGTACATTGATGTAAACCGTATTTCGAAACACTAAAAACGTCTTTTTAAACTAACTGAAGTGTTTGAGGATTTTTCCTGGAAGGCAAACATAGTTGCTTCAAGTCGTGATATTAATGCTGTGCATTTTCTTTCTCTTCCGAAATCAGGTTTTTAATCTCTCCAGATTTGATTTTAGTAATAACCTGGCTCGTAGCATCAGGTTTCAAGACATAACCTATACCTAGGGCGCCAATAACGACTAATGCTATCCAGAATATCAATGATATACTCTGTCGAAGGATTTTATAAATTCCAAACAAGGCAATAAGACCACAAGGAATAAGAATTGCCCATGATTTAAAACCCAGGTTCGTTATATTTATTGTTTCATCCATGGAAGAACAAGTTCTTGTATCACTTTATGTTTAGATATAATTTAGCGTCAATTAGTGTAAGTCTCACAATATGGCAAGTCAAGAATAAAGCAAACCGCGTAATTCTCAAAGTCAGCACTCTTCAATCTCCCTCTCTAGTCCGGGTTCTGACATACTCCGCAAACCAATTAATTCAGGATTGTCAATTCCCTTATTCTGTATTAATACCTTAAACACATCCCCCATCCCACCAGGCAGGAAAAGGTTCTTTATTGTCAAAATTTTATTGAGATCACCTTGAGCATTATTCATCTTATTAAGAATACCAAGCGCTATTAAGAAGTTTGATTGCCTGACAAATCCGGCTGTGCTTAATCCATACCTGGCCCCCTCTTCCATTATGCTGCTGAAATTTACATGGGATGTTATATCCTGGCTACCGACCCTCTCGTACGGATTCTCTCTTGTCGTATGATCGTAATAACAGATCAGCGTCCCTCTGTACCTCTCTTCTGAATATAGCTCTTCAGCCAGATGGCCATAGTCTATGGTAATTACAAAACCTCTGTTTAAGTAACACGATATATTCTTCACCCAATCAGGCATCTTCAAATTCACCTCTGCCCTTTGCCCCTCTTTTAAGCCTATTTTCGAGTTATCAAAATATTCTCTCAATACCGGACTTGACAGATCATCTATCTCATCACAGAACTTATCGTCCTTAATCGTTACATATATTTCTTTCAGGCAATTATTCTCTACTATCACCTGATGAACCGGAAGCGAATCTACAAACTCATTTGATAAAAAGCACCCCTCAATCGGATCAAACGAAAAACCGTCTTCAGAAAATGATTCCCACGATACTTTTCCTTCCAGACCTTTTAAGGTATTAGATTGCCTCTGAATCAGGTCCCGGCTTATTTCTACTATCTTGTAATCAACCTTCTCAAAGAATTCCGGATATTCATTTTTTATGTGACTAAGTATATCATGACATAGCCATCCTTTACCCGCACCTATCTCTACTACTGTAAATCTGCCACTTCCCAGAAGCCGCCACATCTCTTCCAGCTGCCTGGCAATAAGTTCACCAAATACGGAATGAACATCTGAACTTGTGTAATAGTCACCCTTTTTACCTATCTTCTCCTTCCCGGAAGTGTAGTATCCATATTCAGGATGATAAAGGGCCAATTCCATAAAATCGGCAAAAGTTATCTTCCCTCTCCTGTTTATCAAATCGATAATTTCTTTCCTTAAACCACTGGATTCCATGAGGAAATGGTATCAGAAACCTTATATAATTTCTAAAATATAATTTATGTATTTACAGCATTTCATTACCAGCAAAGTTAACAACTTGCCTTATTAAGCCTGGAAACTAAATCAGCATGATAATTGTTATAATTAAAAGAGAGAGAAGAAATTAATAACTAAATAAGTAATTAAAGAAGGAGGGTATGAAAATGAAGTTTACTTCAAAACTTACAATGTTAGCCTTCTTTTTAGGAGCACTTTTATTTAGCTTAAATACTTTTGCTGGAAAGTCAGTTGACTGGCCCGGTTTTGCTGCAGGATCTTCGAGCCTTGCCGTAATGGAAGGCTCAATAAAAAGCATCGATCTGGAAAAGAGACATATTATATTTGAGAAGTGCGATCTTTTTGGCTGCGAACCATTGATTCTTTCTAAAGACGCTGAATTCTATATTGGAGATGAAATGACAAATATAACTTCAATAAGAGGAGGTACTGAATTTCCTGTAAAAGACAGATTGAATATCGAAGACTTAAAGGCCGGCGATTATATAAAATGCAACTACTCAAAGAAGGATGGAAAGTATGAAGCGGTAAGAATTATCTCTATTTCTCCATTCATCAATATTTCTGGTGGATAAATCTCAGTGTAATAATTACCTTATACTGTCAGAGTTGAGAAAGCCGATTTTAATTATTAAAGTAAGCTCACATTTTGTGGGCTTTTTTATTTAATATAGGAAAAATCAAAGAAACAAATAAGTGAGATTAAAAACTCGTGATCACCCTTTAAAAGTTTTCTGAAAAAGAATTTTTGTTAAGTACAAATATTAGCCAAATACGGACTAATGTTAATATCTGTACCTTTACTGACAAATTTAGTAATATAATCTATTCTATATTAGGATCTGTATAATTTAAAAGAAATAAAGTTCACTATGAAACTTACCATTCTTGGATCAGGAACGGGTATTATTACAGCAAGGAGAGGATCATCCGGATACCTTATAAACATTGCTGACAAGATTCTGCTGCTTGACAGTGGATCCGGGACATTGAGAAAAATTGCAGAGGCATCATCCCGCTTTCAAGACATCAACTATGCAATATACACACATTTTCATCCGGACCATGTTGTTGACCTGGTTTCACTCCTGTTTGCACGAAGGATACCCAGTAACTATACAAGTAAGGATATTACCATAGTTGGCCCTGCAGGAATGAAGGAATTCCACCGTAATCTTACGGAAACCTTCAATAATTTTATTGAACCCAGGGGATATGAATTGACTGTAAACGAGTTACCAGGCGGTTATCTTGACTTTGAAGATTTCAGGCTGACATCAAGCCTTATCAATCATCACGAAGGCAGTCTCGCATATCGTGTTGAATCTAAAGATGGAAAAAGCCTTGTATATTCCGGAGATACGGATTACTGTCAAAGCATTGTTGAGCTGGCACGGGACGTTGACGTGCTGTTGCTGGAATGTTCTTACCCTAAACAAATTAAGATGGATGGCCACCTTAATTCAACACTTGCAGGACGGATAGCAAGAGAGTCAAACTGTAAGAAACTCGTACTGACACACTTCTACCCAATCTGTGATGATTACGATATATTGGGAGAATGCAGAGAGGAATTCAGCGGAGAGATAGTGCTGGCTGAAGACTTAATGACCGTTGAGGTTTAGGAACCACCTCAAAAGTTTTATCAAATAAAGAAGGCGTTCCTGCATCTTAAATAACACAAGAACGCCTTTTTTGAAATACTTTATAATACTGCAATACTACTAACTAGTATGCTGTATTTCGTTGCTTTCTCACTGGAACCTCCCTGCGTTTTTTCTTCTTTGAATATTTATCAGGGTTTTTATTATATGCATTTAAACAGCCCTCACAGCACAGGTGAATTGTTTCTCCTGCGTGTTTGGTATCTACCTCCTGCCCCTTACTGTCTGCCGCCTCTCCACAAACTGGGCATGTTTTATCAGAGCTTTCATCACTGGAAACTTTTTTAACACAGCCATCGGCGCATTCTTTTTTACATTCATGAGTGTCTTTCTTAGCATTACAGCAACTGTCAGCAAATATCGCAGTATTTGCTGTTGCCAGCACAAACATAAAAACGACAGCACCTATAAAAAATCCAATACGTTTCATAAGTTGTCTCCTTATTAATAAATATAAAATTCTAGCTTAAAATAAAATTTAAATTGTTATAAACACACAACATACCAAACATAAAATATGACCGATTAGTTCCTTAATTTCAAGTAAATAAATCTGCCGAGATCCATAATATCTCTAAAGATCAAAGCAATACCTTAACTATTATTGTGACAAATTTACACCTCTTAAAGGTTTTGTTTGCATTCTTTATCTGTTTATGTAAAATTAACTCTCTTTTTAGCATATTTTAAACTTAAAACGTATAATAAAAAACATAATACATATTAATATAAACATGGAAAAAGTAAAATTAACCATTAATGATAAAACTTATGAAGCGGAGCAAGGTAAGACCGTACTTGAAGTAGCAAGAGCAAACGATATCTGGATTCCGACCCTTTGCCATGATAATCGCCTTGAACCATATGGTGGATGCAGAATATGCCTGGTTGAAATAGAAGGGGCAAGGTCGCTAATGCCATCATGTATATCAAAAGTTAATGAAGGCATGGTTGTAAGGACAGAAACTGAGAATATTCGCAAGACGAGAAAAGGAGTCCTGGAATACATCTTGTCAGATCATCCTCTTGACTGTATGACCTGCGAGGCCACAGGCTGCTGCGAACTTCAGGATGTTGCATATGCTACCGGCATCAAGGGAGACAGGTACAGGAGTGAGGAAAAAAGAGGCGGAGTTATTCCTGACAAGAATGAGCTGATTTACAGGGAAACGCCTAAATGTATTAGATGTGGCCGTTGCGTAAGGATATGTGATGAAGTAACACAGGAACATGCAATAGCATTTGGAGGAAGAGGGTTTCAAATGTGGGTTGCCACACCTTTTGGCGAAACATTACTGGACGGCCCATGTGTGTTGTGTGGCCAATGTGTGTCCACGTGCCCTGTAGGAGCAATACGTGAAAAACAGCCAACCGGCAAAGGACGTTCTTACCAGACCAGTAAGGTTAGATCAACATGCGGCTACTGCAGTATCGGCTGCCAGATTGATATCCATTCCAATCATCAGGAAATAAATAAAATCACCTCAGAAGTAGGATCTAAACCAAACGACGGAAACCTGTGTATGAAGGGCAGATTTGCATACGATTTCATAAACCATCCGGATAGACTTGATTCTCCCATGGTGAGAAGGAATGGAAATCTTGAGAAAGCAAGCTGGGAAGATGCATATAATGTGATTTCAGAAAAGCTTAAAGGCATAAAGTCAAATCACGGAGCAGACTCAATCTCATTTATAAGTTCAGGGCGGTGTACAAATGAAGAAAATTATCTAATGCAGAAATTCGCCAGAACCGTAATTGGGACAAATAATATTGACCAATCGGAAACAGAATGTCATGCACCAACTTCACATGCGCTGAGAGACACCCTTGGTTTGGGTACCACAACAAATTCAATTGAAGAAATTTCAAAGGCTGATGTTATATTTGTAATTGGTGCAAATGTTACAGAATCGCATCCTATATTAGGGCTTGAGATAAAAAAGGCACTCCGTAAAGGCAAAACTTTAATAGTTGCAGATACACGTATGGTGTGGCTGGCGAAGAAAGCCCGGACATTCTTAAACCTTCAACCCGGAACTGACGCTTCTCTTATTAACGCCATTATTAGCGTAATCATCAAGGAGAAACTCCATGATGAAAAGTTTATAGAAAAAAGAACTGAAAAGTTTAAAACACTGAATAACGCCATTGCAAAAACAGATATTAATAAGGTCGTACAACTAACCGGTGTCTCGCAGGATGCAATTGAAGAAGCTGCCGAAACCTACGCTAATGCTGATAACGCCATAATAATTTATGGGAATGGTATTACACAACATAGATCAGGAGAAGATAACGTAAAAAGCCTAGTAAATCTTGCTTTACTTACAGGTAACATAGGTAAAGAATATTCCGGAATATTTCCGCTTATGGGCCAGAACAACGGACAGGGAGCTTTCAACATGGGAGCTATACCAGATTTCTATACAGATTTCCAGCCTGTTTCAGATATCAGTGTGCGCAAAAAATTCGAAAAGATTTATAAGAAAAAATTACCTAAAAACAAAGGTATGCAAATCAGACAGATATTTGACGGTGCATACAAAGGCAAGGTCAAGGCGATGTATGTTATGGGTACTGATCCGTTGATGAGTGAGCCCGATACGACAAGAACAAAGAAGGCATTAAGTAAACTGGATTTTCTGATAGTACAGGATATATTCATGTCCAATACGGCTCAATATGCTGACGTAATACTGCCGGCAGCCTGCTTTGCCGAAAAGGATGGTACTTTTACCAATATAGAAAGACGCGTTCAGAGAATAAGAAAAACTGTTGAACCACCGGGTAAGGCTAAAGCAGACTGGAATATAATATCTGAGCTCTCCACCTGCATGGGACGTCCAATGAATTATAGTTCACCGGAAGCCATCTGGGAAGAGATCAGGAAGGTCTCACCCAATTTTGCCGGAATCAATTATCAAAGACTAGATAACGGTGGAATACAGTGGCCGTGTCCAAAAACTGATCACCCAGGTACAAAATTTCTATACGAAAAGAAATTCCCTAATGGAAAGGCGATGTTCTCCTTAACAGAAAGCAAACCATCTCTTGAGAAACCTGACAAGAGTTATCCGTTTATTCTCAGCACAGGTCGTACTCTTTACCATTTTAATAGTGGTACCATGACTCACAGGGCAAAGGGAAGTATGCAGAAGCAGCCTTATCCATTCATAGAAATATCACAAGACGATGCTGATGATGCAGGAATTAAAGACGGAGAAATGGTCAGGGTAACCACAAAACGTGGCCAGATATCTCTCACGGCCAATATTACTAACAGGGTAATGCCAAAACAGGTCTGGATCCCAATCCACTTTATAAGTGCTCCGGCAAACTTGCTTACAAAAGATCCTTGCAGCTCCTCACGTTCAAACGGCAACTCAAACTTAATGCCAGAATACAAAATCTGCGCTGCTAAAGTTGAAAAAATCCAATAGACAAATTGGAATCATGTTAAACCATTGTTAAGCCTTTTTACCTCCTAAATAACTTGTCACAATACTCCTGTAAATTCCCATACAGTGGACGCAAGCAAGGCAATCCCCTCCTTACGAAGGGGGGGGACAAAGGGGTGGTAATAAACAGCTTTTCCTTCGCAAGAAGAAAGCAAAAGAAAAGATATTTTGAATATGACGGAAATATTCAATAAAAAAGAGCTTATTAAGAAAAGGCAATTCCTGCGAAACAACATGACAAAAGCAGAGATTGTTCTTTGGTCAAAACTGAAAGGGAAACAGCTCAATGACTTGAAATTCAGGAGACAGTATAGCATTAATAATTACGTAGTTGATTTCTATTGCCCTGAGCTGAAGTTGGCAATAGAGATTGATGGTGATGTACATGTTTTTAGTTCCAGGATTGTTTATGACAAACAGAGACAAAAAGAGATAGAAGCATTGGGAATAAAAGTGTTAAGATATACAAACACTGATATTTTAAATAATATTGAAGGTGTCTTGTACGATATTATGACAACCACCCCTCATTCCCCTCCTTCTAAAGGAGGGGATTAAATAAAGAGGAAGCAAAATAAGTATTCTTCAATCCTCCTTCGTAAATAGGGAATTAATAAAAACTGCAAAATGAATTTTTTGGCCCTCCTACCTAAAGAAGGGATGAAGGAAGAGGTAAAACTATCTAGTGAAAAAATATGACTTGTTGATTATTGGCGGTGGTCCCGGAGGTTATGTTGCCGCAATTAAGGGTGCACAGCTGGGTCTGATCGTAGGGCTGATTGAAAGAGATAAGGTCGGAGGTGCCTGTCTGCATAAAGGTTGTATACCTACAAAGGCATTGATACAATCAACTCACTTGTACGAGCTTTTCAAAAAAAGTAAAGAGTTCGGTATAACCACAAAAGGTGTCAGTGCAGATTTCAGTGAATTTCACAGGCGAAAGCAGACAATAGTCAACAGGCTTTTTAGTGGAGTGGAACACTTACTCAAGAAAAACGGAGTTGACCTTTTTAAAGGATCCGGTCAGATTGCAGCTCCCGGCAAAGTTCTTGTCAAGGACGGTAGTAAAACCATAGAGGAGATATCTGCAGAGAATATCATTATTGCCACCGGTTCTTCACCGGTGGTTTTTAAAGGCCTGCCCCATGACAAAAAAAACGTATTAACAAGTGATGATATTCTGGAGCTGGAAGAGATACCATCGTCACTTCTGATCATTGGAGGCGGTTCAGTAGGAATCGAATTTGCCTATATTTATAACGCACTTGGAAGTGAAGTAACCGTGATTGAAGTGATGGACGAAATCCTTCCGACAAGCGATAAGGACGTAGGAAGTGCTTTAAATCGGAGCCTTTCAAAAAGAGGTATCAAATTCCTTACTCAGACGGAACTTCGTCTCATTGAAATCATGGATTGTGCAGTTGAGACAACGATAAAGAGAGATAATGGAAAAACAGAAAAGCTGCAAAGTGAAAAAGTTCTGCTTGCCATGGGCAGAAAGCCTGAAATTGAAGATTCAGGCCTGGAAGCCCTTAATCTTCAATTTAATGGAAGGTTTATAGCAGTTGATGAAAACATGCATACAAACCAGTCTGGCATTTATGCGATTGGAGATGTCATCGGCCCACCGCTTCTTGCACATGTTGCATCAGCACAGGGCCTGTTTGTTGCAAACTATATTGCCGGCATGGACTATCCGCCTATAAACAACAAAACCATCCCGAAAGTAACATATACGAATCCTCAAGTAGCGAGTATTGGTATGACTCAGGAAGAGGCAGAGTTGGAAGGCCACGATGTGAAAGTTGGCAGATTTCCATTCATTGCCAATGGTAAAGCTCAGATAATAGGTGAAGAAGAGGGTTTCATAAAAGTCATTACCGATGAGTCAAGCGCCGAGATACTCGGAGTGCATCTGATAGGACACGAAGCAGGAGAATTGATAGGCGGTATGTCCCTTGCCATGAGCCTGGATGCAACAAATCTGGAAGTCAGTGCCAACATCTTTCCACACCCCACACTTTCAGAGGTTTTCGCCGAAGCCTTCCATATGATTGAAGGCAAGGCGATCCATATCTGATAATAACTTTTTGAGCACAGATTGTTTTTTAATTACATTAGACTATATATATCAATAAACAGAACCAAAACAAAATTTACGTTATGCACAACACACTCAAAAAGGTCTTCGGATTCCAATCCTTCCGCCCTAATCAGGAAACGATAATTAAGAGTATCCTGAACAAAAAAGATGTTTTTGCTGTAATGCCGACCGGAGGTGGCAAATCGCTCTGTTATCAATTGCCGGCCAGGATGATGAACGGAACTACCGTTGTTATAAGCCCACTGATCTCTCTTATGAAGGACCAGGTAGACGCAGCCATTGAAAACGGAATATCTGCAGCCTTTCTAAACAGCTCTTTGAGCTCTCAGGAGATGTCAGACATATACCGGCAACTGAATAGTAATGAGCTTGAGCTGCTTTATATTGCACCGGAACGCTTTGCCATGCAGGGTTTCCTCAAAACGCTGAAGGCTATTCCCATTTCTCTTTTTGCAATAGACGAAGCACATTGCATTTCGGAATGGGGACACGATTTTAGACCTGATTACTTGAGTCTCTCCGGCCTCACACAAACCTTTCCAGACATTCCTGTATCTGCATTTACGGCAACAGCAACACCGAAGGTTCAGGAGGATATTATCAATAAAATCGGCTTAAGGTCTCCTCATATAATACGTGCATCATTTAATCGTCAAAATCTCTTTTATCAGGTAAGAAGCAAGGCAGGATTAGAATCTCAGATAATGGAATTCCTTAAAGAGCATACGGACGAACCCGGAATAATCTACCGTACTACACGTGACTCGGTTTTTAAATTAACTGAGTTTCTGGTAGATCAGGGTATCAGTGCACTGCCTTATCATGCAGGATTGAGTCCTGAAGAGCGTAAAAGAAACCAGGAAGCATTCAGCAAGGACAGAGTTACCATAATCGTGGCGACAATTGCTTTCGGAATGGGAATAGACAAATCAAACGTACGTTTTGTTATCCATGCTGATTTACCAAAAAACATAGAAGGCTATTACCAGGAAACAGGACGTGCAGGACGTGATGGAGATATGGCTGATTGCATTCTCTTTTTTGGCAGGCAGGACATCCCTAAGATCAGGTACTTTATAGATCAGATACCCAATGAAAAAGAACGGACAATTTCCATGGAGAAGTTGAATAAGGCTGTTACATACGCGTCACATAATGTATGCAGACGCAGGCAGCTTCTTGACTATTTTGGTGAAAATTATACTGATGAGAATTGCGGGGCATGCGATATCTGTCTGGGCAATGTTGAGCAAGTTGATATAACCACTGATGCACAGATATTGATGTCCGCTATCTCAAGAACCGGCCAGTATTTCGGTGCCAGGCATATTATAGATATTGTTGCCGGTGCTGATACAAAGCGCATACGTGAACTTCAGCATAACGAGATTAAGACCTACGGTGCCGGTAAACACAAAGCTAAAAAACACTGGCAATTCATTGTCGACGAGCTGCTGGCACAGGAAGCTATTGTACAGGATGGCGGCCAATATCCGGTTCTGGTTTTGACAAAAAAAGGTACAGACATCCTCCTAGGTAGAGAAAAGATTAATGGATTAAAGAGAGAAGAGATAAAGAAGAAGCCTAAAGCATTCAGAGTCAGTGGATTTGAGCCTTATGATGAAGTCCTGTTTGACAAACTTCGTGTTCTTCGAAAGAGACTTGCCGAAGAGCATAAAGTACCTCCATACATTATTTTTTCAGACATGACGCTTCATGAAATGTGTGTTTACTTTCCTTCAACTTTGGACGAGATGATAAACATCAGCGGTGTCGGAGACACCAAACTTAAAAGTTACGGCACTGACTTTACAAAGGAGATAAAAGCACATCTTGATAAAAACCCGGAAATTTCAATTCCTGAAAGAGAACCTGCTGCCCAATCGGCCGATATGTCACCGCAAAAGGTAAAAGGAGGAACAATCGAAAAAACCTATGAACTTTCCAGGAAGGGACTTTCAATTAAGGAAATTGCAAAAACCCGTAATCTTGCGGCTTCCACTATCACAGGGCATCTTGAAAGCCTGATAAAAGATGGACGAGATGTAGTAATAGACCGTCTCATTGACCCCGCAAAACGCAATACAATCGAAGAGATGTTTTTAAAGCTCAAGACATGGCATACCGGCCCCATTGTCGAATATTCCAAAGGTACTGTAAGCTATGATGATGCAAAACTGGTAAGAGCTTATGTGCAGCGAAAGAAATCGTAACACGACTCAGCCTGTATGTTGGATATTAGAACTGAACATATCCATTTGATTCAAGATAATTTAAGATGGATCTTGTTGACTCTTCCACAGACAACTCTGAGGTATCAATTGTCAACTCAGGATTCAATGGTTCCTCGTAAGGCGCTGAAATACCTGTAAAGTCTTTAACCTCACCCGCACGTGCCTTTTTATACAGGCCTTTTGTATCACGTTCCTCACATACTTCAAGAGAACACTTGACATAAATCTCTATGAATTCACCATGGTTCAGAAGTTTCCTGACATTGTTCCTGTCTTCTCTGTAGGGAGATACAAAAGCGGCAATTGTTATTAAATTAGCTTCCGTAAATAATTTTGCTACTTCACCGATCCGGCGAATGTTCTCCGTGCGGTCTTCTGGTGAGAAGCCAAGATTTTTGTTCAGGCCATGCCGTATATTATCACCATCAAGTATATACGCTTGATGTTTGTTCTCAACAAGGGCATGTTCGAGTTCAACCGCTATTGTAGATTTTCCTGAACCTGAAAGGCCTGTGAGCCATATAGTTGCTCCTTTCTGGTTCAATAATTTCTCCCTGTCCTCTTTTGTTATCTTTCCATGATGCCATTTGATGTTAGTCGCTTTTTGTTCTGCCATCCCAGCTCCCCTCTTAATCCAGAGAATTAATTTTGAATAGGCCAAATGTAAAATATTCTCAGCTTTTCTGTTTCCATCATAGCTCCCTCAACTCCACCTCTCCCAATTTCTTAGTATCCTCCAGGATATCTTCTGATTTGCTTACGAGAGTAATTACCAGATTACCAGGATCAAGCACCCTCTTTATTACAGCTTTGATATTCTCCATGGAAACAGCCATTACATTATCCAGGTATTTATCTATATAATTCTCAGGCAGTCCATAAAATTCCTGAACTATAATCTTAGATGCAATCTGAGCAGGTGTCTCCATACTCAAAGGATAATGGCCAATATAAAAAGATTTGGCGCTGGCCAGTTCTTCCTTTGTCACACCGCTTGACTTCAGCCTGTTCAGTTCGTCAATTACCAGTTGAAGGGTTTCAATAGCCGTTTCATTTTTACTATATGTCCTTACATAAAATGGGCCTTGTAATTTCCTTGCTGCAAATCCACTGTTAGCACCGTAAGTAAGGCCTTTCTCTGCCCTTACCTTAGTATAGAGTCTGGACGTAGGCCCTTTGCCAAAAATATAATTCAGTAACATCATTGCAAAATAATCAGGGTCGTCCCGTGCAATACCCATATGCCCCAGTCGTATCTCTGTCTGTGTCAGATCCGGTTTATTCACAATCCTTATCTTGTAACCTTCTATTTTTGGCACAGGAGGTAATGTCGGTTCTGAAGTCTCTCCCCTCTTCCAGTCCCCAAAGGTCTTTTTAATGCCTGCAAGTGTCTTTTCGTAATCTATGTCTCCGACTACTGTCAGAATAGCATTATTAGGAATAAAATGAGTCTTGTGGAACTGTATGATCTCATCTCTTGATATAGCCTTAAGGCCTTTAGTCGTACCAATAGGAGGGTGGGCATAGGGATGCTCACCGTATAGCATTTCACTGAAATGTCTGCCGGCTATAGTCGCCTTATTATCCTTCTCCCTGAGTATGGACGTAATCGCCTTATTTCTGTGGAGTTCTATCTCTTTCACATTAAACGCAGGAAACCTTGCAACCTCAGAAAGTAGTCCCAGAATAGTTTCATAATGTTTTACAAGTGCAGTTGTCGTAATTGATGACGCATCGTATTCACAATCAACATTCAGTGTGCCTCCAATAAAGTCTATACTCTCAGAAATCTCCAGAGATCCTTTTGTGCGCGTACCTTCACGTAGCAGCTGTGTAACAATATGTGCAAGCCCTGGCTTCTCCCTGGGTTCATGTGCAGAGCCAGCCTTTACCAACAGCTCTATTGCCAGGACTGGTAATTCATGGTGTTCTACCATGATAACTCTCAACCCGTTATCAAGTGTTGCCTTCCGGTACTTCATGGATTTCACATTCCCTTCGCCGCTCAAGTGTTCAACATTAACAAGGATAGTAAATAAGGTCAAAGTAATTACAAAAACATAGCGGCAGAGACATGATTTTGTGATTGTAAGCATATGCAATATCAGGACATTAAATCCGTAACACGAAAACCGAATTGCGAATTGATAAATCGGTAATCACCATCATATGTATCTCGCAGGTTTATCTTACAGATCTATTTGAATTTTCCCCAGGAAGCAGTCTTATTATAGTTCGGTTCTCAGGAGTAAAATATTTCATTGCCACTTTTTGTACATCTTCCGCAGTTACATGTCGGTAACTCTCAAGTTTTTTTACAAACCCCAGCGGATCTCCTGTCCTTGCCAGGCTGAACCCTATTCGCATGCCTCTTACAAAGTTGGTCTGGAGACCAAAAATGAGATTTGTTTCCTTTTTATTTATTGCCTTTTCAAGCTCTCGTTCAGTTACCATCTCACTTTTGAGCCGCTCAAGACTTTCATTGACTACTGATGCTACCTCATCGGGAGTATGCCCCTGCTTTATACTGTTTACCATAACAACAAAAAGCCCCGGATCCTTGTAGTTGTCAACAGAAGTAAAGACGGACAGTGCTGATTGATCTTCATATATCACCTTCCTGTGGAGCCTGGAGCTACGTCCGGTTGTAAGTATATTTCCTATCAACTCAAGTACAGGTATGTCGTCATGGGCTGCCTCCGGAATGTGATAGGCAACAGCAAGCCATGGGAAGCTGGCATCAACAAAAATGTCTTTCTCTTTTTCCTTCTTCTGAATGCCTTCCACAGGTATTAATTTATCCTGAAGTTCTCCGGGCAGTATACTTCCAAAATATTTCTCTACAATGGATACGGTTTCCTTAAAATCTATGTCTCCAAGTATTATGATAGTAGCATTATTTGGTGTATAGTGTGAACGATAAAAAGCTTTACAATCATCCAGACTTATAGCATCAAGATCTGACATCCATCCTATTACAGGCCATCGATAAGGATGCTTTGTAAATGCGGTTGAGTAAAGCCCTTCACTCAATTTACCTGAAAGCGAATTATCATATCTCAGGCGCCTCTCTTCCTTAACTACCTCTCTTTCAGACGATAAGGTATCAGCAGTGAGCCGGAGGTGGGCCATTCTGTCTGCCTCCAGTCTTACTGCCAACTCAAGTTGGGAGCTGGGAAGATTTTCAAAGTAGGCGGTCATATCTTTAGTGGTAAAGGCATTATCCGTACCACCATTCTGTTGAATAATACGGCTGTGCTCTTCCGGTTCAAAGTTCTTTGAACCCTTGAACATCATGTGTTCAAAGAGATGTGAAATGCCTGTTACACCTGGCCTTTCGTCTTTAGATCCCACATTATACCAAACCTGAACGCTTATTATGGGAGAGGAATGGTCCTCGTTTACTATCAGTCTTAAGCCATTCTTTAAACGATGTTCTTTAATATCAAGTTTAATCTGTTCAGCAGTAGATGTGTTCATAAACATTAACAAATGTAAAATAGTGAGGAAACATATTATGGATAATCGAAACATTGTTACGCTACTTATTATTATGTTAAAATAAACATGCAGAAAAGAGTACTTTTGCAACAATTATCTCCGGAAGTTGAAGCAATTGTATTCCCAATCCGGAAACAAGGCAAGCGGATTTTACGAAAGCACGCTAAACAATACTGTTTTTTATTGATATTTGTTTCACGCTGTAGTAATTATGAGCAGAAATAAAATGCCAATTTAACAATAATTATCTCAAGTCTATAAGAAATATGAAAAAAATTAAAACTCTGATTATGGGTGCTGCGGGAAGAGACTTCCACAATTTCAATCTTATCTTTAAAGACAATGGAAATTATGAGGTGGTTGCATTCACGGCAACTCAAATTCCGAATATTGCTGACCGGAAATATCCGGCTGAACTTGCCGGCAGGTTATACCCTGACGGTATTCCCATCCGTGATGAAAAAGAGCTTACAGGGCTTATCAAGGAATACAAGATTGATGAAGTGGTGTTTTCATACAGTGACGTTCCACACGAATATGTTATGCATAAAGCGAGTGAAGTCCAGGCTGCCGGAGCCGGTTTTGTCATTCCGGGAGCTGAACAAACCATGCTCAAAAGCAAGGTCCCCATTATGGCCGTCTGTGCTGTCAGGACGGGATGCGGAAAGAGTGCAGCTACAAGAAGAGTATGTAGAGTATTAAAAGATGCAGGCAAAAAGGTTGTAGCTATTCGGCATCCTATGCCTTATGGAGATCTGGTAAAGCAAAAAGTACAACGCTTTGAAACTTATGAAGACCTTGCCCTGCATGACTGTACAATAGAAGAGATGGAGGAATATGAACCTCATATAGAACAGGGAATCATCGTCTACGCGGGAGTTGATTACGACGCAATATTAAGAGAGGCAGAAAAAGAAGCTGACGTAATAGTATGGGATGGAGGGAACAACGATTTGCCTTTTTTTAAACCGGACCTCCATATAACTCTTGTAGACCCGCACAGGCCGGGACATGAATTGACATATTTTCCGGGAGAAACCAACCTGTTACTAGCAGACTTAGTTATCATAAGCAAAGAGGAATATGCTGATGCTGAAAACATAATCAAGGTTAAAGAAAACATAAAAGAAATAAATCCAAATGCTGCCATTATTGACGCAACTCTGGACATTTCAGTTGAAAACCCGGACAAAATAGAGAATCAAAGAGTTCTTGCTGTTGAGGACGGGCCTACGGTAACTCATGGAGGAATGGCATATGGTGCTGCAGTTCTGGCAGCCCAAAAATATAGTTCATCCGAAATTGTAGACCCTAAGCCATATGCAGTCGGCAGCATAAAGGACACATTAGAAAAATACCCTGATATTGACAAGCTTCTTCCTGCCATGGGTTACAGCAGGAAGCAAATCCTAGAGCTTGAAGAGACCATTAACCAGATAGAGTGTGATACAGTTATCTTAGGCACACCAATAGATTTAGGCAAAATAATCAGGATAAACAAGCCTGTCGTAAGAGCAAATTATGAACTTAAGGAAATCAGTAAACCATACTTAAGTGACCTGTTAGCAAGCCATATCAAACCAGACTGACAGGCTTAACTCCGAAAAAAGAAATATTTATATCTTGACTTTTAAAATGTACTGTATAATATTGCAAACAAGGGCAAGGAAGGCCAATTTTAATCAAACCAAATTGACATGGATGTTACTACACAAAATACATTTCACGGACAGTTAAATTCAACGCCACAGGAACATCCATCTGTAATTAGTTTTAACACTTTTTCTCAGATCGGAAACCCATGTCTATTCAGGGCACTGTAAATCACAGAAAATCGATAATACTCTATTTTCGTTGTATACACAGAAACTATTAAGGGGAAAAAAATGATAAAAAGGTCATTTCTTCACACGAAAGCACCATACCCTGACATGCAAGTAACCCTGAAACCAGCACAACATAAGATTGATAGGATATTAAAACACACTATCCACTTACCGAAAGGACTGAATCTTTACAATATACTTATACTTGCCAGATTAGAGGCTTATATGCCGGTATGTTTTTTTAGTACAATGGTTGGGTTAAACATTGCAGGAGGTTCACATAATTTATCATCCCTTTTACTTATTGGGCTGGCCAATATGTTTGCAATGGCAGCAACGTGTGCATTCAATGATATTGAAGATGCACCTGAAGACATGCTTGCACGCTCTACAAGAAATATTATTGCGTTAGGGAAAGCTTCAAAAAGTACCGGCTATATAGTAGCAGTTGGGTGCGGTATTATAAGTCTGTCGCTGGCAATGATTGCTGGAATTACCGTATTCTTGATTATTTCTGCACTTATTGTTATCGCCTTTCTGTACTCCTGGAAACCTGTTAGATTGAAGGCAATGCCTTATTTGGATTTGTCCACCCATGCCAGTATGGGTGGCTTAATGTTCCTTTCTTCAGCATGGTCATATGGCATCTTCTGGGATGGTCATGTATTATCAGTTTGTTTGATTTTTTCTTCTGGAATCGCTTTAGCACTGCTGGTACATCAATTGTATGATTATAAGGATGATATAGCAGCCAAAACCACAACAACGGTGGTTGTTTTAGGCAAAAGAACAACTTACTGGATTAAGGGATGTATCTATGTCTTAATAATATGCCTGCTTGCAAAAGAAAATCTGTCAGGATTTTTTCCGCTTAAGTTAATTATGTCATTTTGCTTTGTTGCAAGTAGTGTGATTATAATGTCAATAGTACTATATCCCAAACAAGCTTTTTCTGTATCAAAGCGCGTGGTTCCATGGGCAGTAAACGCAGGTGCAGTAGCAGCTATTGTTATGTGGTATACCATGTAGTAAGCCCACAAATTCTAACAATAAATTGAAACTGTTTTGCATCCTATCACTTTTCGAAGTATATTACCTAAAATCAGGAAATATAAATATGGTTAAAGCAGACTTACATATACATACAAAGTTTTCAAAATACCCGACTTCCGATAAGGAACCGTTTAAATTTATCGGAATACAAGATTGTTATGTACTCCCTGAAGAAGTATATCAAATCGCCAAGAACAAGGGCATGGACTTTGTTGGCATAACAGATCATCACTCAATTGAAGCCGCTCTTTATTTAGATTCTAAATATCCGGATGTCATCATCGGGGAAGAATTAGATGTAAAAGCATCAGATGACGGACACATCATTCATTTATTGGTATATGATATTAATGAAAAGCAGCATAATGACCTCTCTGACCTTAAAAACATTGGGATTAAAGAGACTTGTGAATACACTAGAAAAAATGACATAATTCACTCCTGGGCCCATCCAAATCTTAATCCGGTAAAAGCTGTCCTCTCTATAAAATTAATTGATGAATTGATGAATTATATTGACAGAATTGAAGTCAAAAACGGATTTGACACCCGAACGGGAAATAATTTTGCAAAAGACATTGCAAAGAATTATTCTAAAAAAATTTCTGGTGGAAGTGATGCTCACACAAAATCTTTTATAGGAGATGTATTTACCCATAATAATTCTACAAGAAATAAAACAGATTTTTTAGAAGCTCTCAAAGAAGGGGATGTTGAGGTATCCGGATTAGATATAAATTTATACAGATTACAAAAAAAAATATATGAATTTGCATATCAGTCGTTGATTAAGGACATATTTTTGAATCCGCACAAAAGAGACAGGAAGAATTATAAAAAATATTTCTTAGACCAGTTCTTAACTCTAACGGCTTTTTCCCCATTGTTGGTCACATTATTACCATCTATCTTTATTTCATATTTGAGCGCAACAATTAGAGACAGACAGACTTCAAGATTAATTTACGAATTAAATACGGCATAATTTATATTCCCTCTCATGAAGTAAGAAGTTGCAATCTGAGCATATTGTTTCTTAAAAACGTTTCAAACGGGTTATTTTCTGCCTCAACATGAAAAGGAAATTCATATGAATGTTGAAATTATAAATGCCTGGGAAAGCCAATATGAAGGGTTAGAGAAAAACGTTGCTTTTGCCCCTCTTACGTCACCCTATCTTGCCGCCTTGTTCCCTCCCGATGTTAATGTAACAATATGCGATGAACAAATCCAGCAGATTGATTATGACATAGACGTAGACCTGGTAGCAATAACCTATCTTATATCAAATGCACCTCATGCATACGAAATTGCTGACCGTTTTCGAAAACGAGGAACACCAGTTATAATGGGAGGTTTTCACGCTTCGTTTCTTCCTGAAGAAGCGCTTGAACATGCGGATGCAGTTGTAGTTGGAGAAGCGGAAGAGATCTTTCCTGAAATAATCGAGGACTTTAAACAAGGGGCTCTCAAGAGAATCTATAAAGCCACAAAGTTGCATTCTCTCAAAGGGATTCCTGTGCCCAGATACGATCTTATAGGAAAAGACTATATTCTTACCCACCCCGTTCAGGCGACAAGGGGATGCCCCTATAAATGTTCATTCTGCTCTATCATATCATTTTATCCAAGCTTGAGGATGCGCCCCATAGATGAGGTGCTTCGTGATATCACCTGTTTTGAAGGCCGAAATTATCTTCAAAATAAAATGATAATGTTTATGGACAATAACCTGATCTCAAACAAAAAATATGCAAAAGAGCTTTTCATAAAGATGAAACCTTTAAAGAAATGGTGGTGGAGCCAGGTATCGATAGATATGGTAAAGGACAGGGAACTGATGACGCTGGCAGCAGAAAGTGGGTGTATCTCTTGTACAATTGGGATAGAGTCTTTTTCTCAGGAAGCCCTTAAAAATATTGGAAAACGCCAAAACAAGATTTCAGAGTATAAAAATGCAATCAAGACCTTTCATGATTATGGTATCTACGTTACAGCTACATTTATAATCGGTTTTGATGAAGATACGGCTGAATCAATCAGGAAGATGCCATCTATAATTCAGGAAATAGGTGTAGATATGCCATTTATATATATCTTAACACCTTTTTATGGAACCAGGCTTTTTGATCAACTTAATGAAGATAACCGGATTATTACAAAAAACTGGTCTTGTTATGATGCGTTCAATTCAGTCTTTCAACCAAAGAACATGAGTGCTCATGAACTGGATTCCTTATATTTAGAAGTCTGGAAAGAAACATATTCTGCATCCAATACACTTAGACGAATTTTCAGAAATCCTCCTATTCCGATTTCAAGGTATCCCCATTTTTTATGGAAATTAATGGATAACGGATATTTTATGTCTCAAAATCTATTACACAGATATCCTTTAGTGGGTGTTAATGGTAAGAAAAACAGTGATATTGTAGAGGCTGTATGCTGAATGCTTTCGTTATTTTTTCTGTCACCTGTAACATTATTGCTTATTAAATTTTAAATTCTCACAAGCTATTTTGCTGAATTTATTATGAAGAATAAATTCTTAATGGCATTAGAAGAAAGAACAAGCCAAAATTCTAAATATAGAAGAATTCTCATACCTCTTAAAAATGCTCTATTCGCATTGGTAATTGTCACACTCTCCATTGCCGGAAGTTCTTATGCTCAGAGCAAATCAACGGGGCTTGAAGAGATGTTTGCAATCTTTTCTGAAGAAGAGATAGTTGTCAGTGCCCTGAAAAGACCCCAAACTGTTTCAAGATCTCCTGCCATTATGAGTGTGGTAACGTCCAAACAAATAAAGCAAATGGGGGCCAGGACGTTATCAGATGTTTTAGAAATGGTACCGGGTTTTGATATCACCATGAACAAAAACGGTACCAGGGAAATTGGAGTGAGGGGCATCCTTCTTACCGACTCATCAAAAGTAAAGGTATTAATAGACGGACATTCCATTAATGAACCGGCGACAGGCGGGGCTACCTGGCTTTTTGACAGTCTTGTAGTTGAAAATGCAAGACGGATTGAGATTATCAGGGGCCCCGGTTCAGCCCTGTACGGCCAGAATGCCTTTCTTGCTGTCATTAATGTCATAACAAAAGATACTGACGATATCAATGGTTTTCAAGTAACTGCAAGTAACGGATACTTTGATACCCAGAATTATAACATGTTATTTGGAAAGGAATACAAGGACCTGAAGATTTCAGGGTTCATTGATTTTTTCGATACGGAAGGATTCAGTAAAAAAATTGAAGAGGATATTATCTTCTCAGATGCAGCTTCACTGACTCCAGGAAGATCTCAAAACAAGAAGGAAAGGACAGACTTGAATCTGAAACTGTCGTATAACAACCTGGAGATCAACTCAAAATATATGAATAGAGAGAAGAAAGGTTACATAGGTATTGATCACGCCCTTAGCGATGATACAACATGGTACGATACCTATGCATTTGTTGAGTTGAATTATAAGTTAAAACTTAGTGAAAAACTGAATATTTCACCAAAATTATATTATGATTACTACAATAGTGATTCCTGGGTAGAGTCACGCCCTGAAGGGTTTTTATCCGGAACATATCCTGATGGTATAAAGGCGGTCACGCGTTATAAGGAAGAGACTATTGGCTTTGAAACCCAACTTAATTATAACCTGTTTGAAGGAAACGAATTGACGTTTGGGCTTCAATATGAGTGGATCCATCAGGGCGACATACATTATGCAACAAATATTCATCCAATAACAAACGTAGCTCTTGCATCATTCACTGATTTCAGTAATGACCTCCCATTTACCAGAAGGGTGACTAGGCACATATATGCTTTTTATCTGCAGGATGAGTGGAGCATTACGAAGGATATTGATTTCACGGCCGGCGTAAGACATGACCGGTTTACCCGTTTTGAAGGCACTACCAATCCAAGGTTCGGGATGATATGGAGGTTTATTGAGGACGCACACTTGAAGCTCCTCTTCGCAACCGCCTTCAGAGCGCCCAATTTTAATGAAATGTTCTTTGTAAATAACCCTGTTGAAGTAGGTAACCCAAACCTAGACCCGGAGAAGATAAATACATTTGAGGCAGGCCTGGGTTACAACTTTACTGAGCATATCAGGGGTAACCTGAATTATTTCTACAATCGAATAAGGGACAGGATACAAAAAGACTCACAATCACCATCACAAGACCAAAACCAGGGAGGCGCACGAATAAAGGGGGTTGAAGCTGAATTAAAGGCGGATTGGGGCAACGAAAATTACGCCTATGCGAATTACACCTTCCAGGATGCTGAAGAAACAAGAATGAGAAACCGCATGGCTTTTGTCCCTGTGCACAAAGCAAATTTTGGTGTTAATATTGGATTCTGGAAATACGCTAATGCCAACTGGAATACTTTTCTCAGTGGACCAAGGCCGAGAGAAGATGGTGATACAAGACGGGACCTACCCTCCTATACACTCTCAAATTTTACGCTAATCGGGAAGAACTTCATAAACAATTTTGAGATTAGAGGATCAGTATTTAACATATTTGATAAAAGTTATGATGACCCATCCCCAATGAGCACTGTCCCTACAGATTATCCTCAACCTGGCAGATCGGTTATAATTGAGCTTCGTTATCAGTTTTAAACAATGATTAATAAAACCCGCATATATCTGGTACTCATTACAATCCTCAGTGTACTTCTTCATTGCTCTTTCTGTGCCTATGCAGAAAAAACGGCAGTTGTGATAAAGAGCCAGAACCTCTCCGCATATAACAAAGTTGCAAAAGGATTCCAGGACGAATGCTTAAAAAACAAAATTACGATAAAATCAATTTATGATCTGAATGGCAAGATGAAGGTTGGGCAAAAGATAGTACGTAAAGTAAGAAAGCAAAAACCTGATATTATTTTAGCAATAGGAGTATTGGCGGCAACTGTAGTAAAGGAGAAGATTGAGGATATACCTATAGTGTTTTGTATGGTAATCAACCATGCAAGATTTGAGCTTAGCAAGCCAAACATAACGGGTATATCCACAGAAATTGCTATAGAAGATCAATTAGAAGGATTTCAATCTATTTTAGGACAGTTTAAGAATATGGGCGTAATTTATGACCCCTCTAAGACAGGAAACATTATCGAAAACACTGAGAAAAAAGTAGAGAACGCTGGTATAAATCTGGTTAAATACGCAGTTGATTCCTCAAAAGAAGTATCCGAAGCTATGGAAAACCTAATAGGTAAAATTGATGCGTTGTGGTTATTGCCTGATAGTACCGTAGTTACGAAAAAATCTTTTAGTTATATTAAGTTAACAACACTTGAAAACAAAGTTCCTTTACTATGCACATCAGATGTTTTTGTTAAGGCTGGTGCCCTGGTATCCGTATCTGCTGATCATAAAGGCATTGGGAGGCAGGCAGAAGAATTAGCCAGAAAAATTTTAGAACGGTCAACTATTGGCTCACTTGGTATAGTCTATCCAGATCATTTTAAAATAACGATAAATACTGACACGGCTGAAAAGCTCGGATTAGAATTAAAAATGATCAAGAACGACCCAAAGATAAATATTTTTCCATAAAAATTTAAATACTCGAAAATTAAATGATTAAAGTTGGAATAAGATTCAAATTCATTTTCTTCACTAGCTTGCTAATTGCAATTATAGGCTTCGCCAGCAGCTGGTTTTTCTCCACTCAAACAAGGAAGCAGCTTGAAGAAGAGCTGAAGAAACGTGGTTATTCCTTAATAGCCCAGCTTGCACAAGATGGGGAGGTTAAGGACACTATGAGCGTTGCACAAAAAGCATTTTTTGACGAACCAATTAGACGGTTACGTAATCTAGACATAGAGCAGGAATTGGCTTATTGGCGTATACTGCTGGTTCCACACGAAACGCTTCTTGAAGGAAAAGAGAAATGGATTAAATCCGGAATTAACACTATACCAGTACACAAAAACATTGTGAGTATTACAGGTCCTGTTTTTAATGTTTACACTGTAGACAATGGTGAAAAATTTTATAATTTTGTTATCCCTATTTATGAAAAACGTTCAATTGCTGAAGAAGAATTTGCTGCACAATTTTTCGGTTCAGATGAAGATTATGAACAGTTCGAGGAGAAGCTCCTGGGAATTATTCAGATCGGTTTGACCCCGGAACGGATTAACAAAAAGATGCAAGCAGTCCTGTGGACAAGAAGTATACCCTTGGGATTTATTATTGTATTAGTTGGCATAGGCGTTTCGTATTTCATAGCAAGCGGTGTTGTAAAACCTGTTAAACACCTTGTAAAAATAACGGATAAGGTGGCCTCCGGTGACTTAAGTCAAAGGGTTGAAATAAGTTCCAAAGATGAAATAGGTCTACTCGCATCTCAATTTAATCAAATGACAAAGAGTTTAAAACAACTCATTGATGAAAAAGAGGGCGTTATGGATGAGCTTAAAAATGTAAACAGGGAACTATCATTGATAAACGCAGAGCTGATTCAGAAAAATGAACAATTGAATGAGGCACAAGAACAGCTGGTAAGAACTGAGAAATTGGCCGCCGTAGGCACTCTAGCTTCCGGAGTAAGCCATGAATTAAGGAACCCTCTGAGTTCCATAAAGAACGCTGTTTTTCTTTTGAAAAGAAAATTATCCAAGAGTGCGATACCGGACGTTGACGAAAGGATTATTCAATTTCTTGAGATAATTGACAAGGAGATTGATAGGTACTCCAAAATCATAAATGATCTTTTAGGATTTACACGTGTTACTAAACCCACCAGGTTTCGTTCTGATATAAATGAAGTGGTTAATGAAGCTCTATCGAGAGTGGAGATAGCAGAGAACATCAAACTGTCTAAAAACCTTCAACCAGATTTGCCCATAATAATGATAGACGCAAATCAAATAGGCCAGGTACTTATAAACTTGATTGAAAATGGTTGCCAGGCGATAACTGGCCCCGGAGAACTGACAATCAATACGAAAGAGTCTGAAAGTTTTTTGGAAATAGAAGTAGGTGATTCGGGATGTGGTATTCCTGAAAAGGAGTTGAAGAAAATATTTGATCCACTGTTTACAACCAAGCCCAGTGGTACCGGAATTGGTCTGGCAGTATGTTATGGAATTATTCAAAAACATAATGGGTCTATCTATGTGAAAAGCAAGCAAGGAGAGGGGACAAAAATGTTTATTAAGTTGCCATTAAAGGATAAAGATGCAGAATCAGTCTAATATATTAGTAATTGATGACGAGCCCGGTATAAGAATAACACTGGCAGGGATCCTGGAGGACGAGGGTTATAATGTTGTTGTAGCAGAAGATGGCTATCAAGGGATAGCAGCTGCTAAAAATATGGATTTCAAAGTCGCATTCATAGATATGAAAATGCCCGGAATTAATGGTATTGAAACCTTTAAAGAAATCAAAAGTATCAGCCCTGACACCATTATATTCTTCATGACCGCTTTTATTTCTGAAGATACTTTGAATGAAGCGGCCAGACTGGAAACACAGGCAATCCTTTACAAACCGCTGGACATGAATTTAATCTTGAGAATTTTAAAGGAAGACCTGGCAAAAACCACTATACTTGTAGTTGATGACGAATCTGCAATTCGAGAAATGCTGCAGGAAGTGCTGGAAGACAGGGGGCACAAAGTTTATGTTGCTGAAAGTGGATATACTGCAATACAAATAGTAAAAAATACACACTTTGATATTATATTTATAGATATCGTGATGCCCGGAATAGGCGGGCTTCAAACACTTGAAGAGATCAAGAAGATTGATCCGGCAACAAACGTAATAATGATGGCAAGTCAGAATATTGATAATTTTACAAAAAAGGCCGTATCAAAGGGAACCTTTGCACATATAGCAAAACCTGCTGATTTGTCAGAGCTAATGCAATTAACAATTAATGCTGTAGAAAAACAGTATAAGATAGTTTAATAGAGTATAACAAAGGAGAAATGACATGGATGTCAACTCATATGAACATGTAAAGGCAGAAGTAATAGTTATCGATGATGACAATTCCGTCCTCAAAACAACCACACTTATATTAGAGGAAGAAGGTTATAAGATTGAAGCATTTTCAACAGGTAAGGAGGCTATTGATAAATTCAATGATAATATTCATGCCGTGGTTTTAGATATTAACATGCCTGATATGACCGGACAGCAGGTATTTAAAAAAATAAAGTCTATAAACCCATACGTGCCTATAATTTTCCACACAGGTGCTGCCACCAGACAGGAAGAGAGAAGAGACTTAAGGAGGCGGTTCCGGCCGCACGCCTATGTTCAAAAAGGAGATCCTGAACAGCTTATGGATACAGTAGTCAGCGCTGTAGAATCTTATGGTATTATCCATAGGAACGTTAAACTTAGTGAATCTCTCTATGAAGAACTCAAGAAAAGCACAGACAGGATAAAGACAAACATTGAAGGTACCATCCGTGCCATGGCAATGACAGTAGAAATGAGGGACCCATACACAGCCGGTCACCAGCGTCAGGTTGCTGACCTTGCAGGTTCGATAGCAGAAAGGATGGGATTCCCAGAGGAGCAAATTGAAAATATTCATCTGGCTGGAACAATCCATGATATAGGAAAGATGCAGGTACCAACTGAGATACTCAGTAAATGCGGCAAATTAACAGAACTGGAATTCGATATGATAAAGACGCATTCACAGGCCGGCTATGACATTTTAAAGACTATTGAATTTCAACAGCCTATTGCAGAATTCGTATTTCAACATCATGAAAGATTGGATGGTTCCGGTTACCCATCAGGTTTAAATGGCGAAAATATTCTCATTGAAGCCAGGGTTCTGAGCGTAGCTGATGTTGTAGATGCTATAGTACCACATAGGCCCTACCGGCCGGCTCTCGGAATTGAAATGGCACAAGAAGAAATTTATAAGAACAGAGGTATTCTTTACGATTCAGAAGTTGTTGACGCCTGCCTGAGTATCATTTCTGATAAAAATGTCTGGATTTGACGCGAAGTGTCTCCACTATACTCACCACCAAAAGTTGTAAATCGATATTTGCATTCATCATGTGTGTGTGTTAACATCTTTAATTAAAACTTAATTTTATTGCGTTAATCTGGACAACTTATAAGGCACACTTATGAGGCCAGGATAATAAATTTATCGAGGATATATTTTTGGACGCAGAAGAGAAACTATCTAAATTAAAAGCTGTTGTCAGCGAGCTGGGAAGTGTAGTCGTCGCATTCTCTGGTGGAGTGGACAGCACACTTGTAGCTAAAGTATGCTATGATACCCTCAGAGACAAGTCTATGGCGGTTACGGCAAGGTCGGAAACATATCCAGATTTTGAGTTTAAGGAGGCACAAAAGCTGGCCGGGGAGATAGGGATTAAGCATCTGGTAATAGATACCAGTGAACTGGCTATCGAAGGATTCGCGAATAACCCACCTGAAAGGTGCTATTTTTGTAAGACCGAACTATTCGGAAAACTGAAAGATATAGCCGGGGAACACGGCTTTCTAAATGTTGCGGACGGTGCGAATCTGGACGATACACAGGAATTCCGGCCCGGATTGCAGGCCTCCAAAGAGCTGAAAGTCAGGAGCCCTTTAAAAGAAGCCGGTTTGGCAAAGAAAGACGTACGAGAAGTCTCAAAATACTTAAATCTACCTAATTGGGATAAGCCCGCATATGCCTGCCTATCTTCACGGTTTCCATATGGACAGTCTATCACGGAAGAGAAGCTGAATATGGTTTCAGAAGCAGAAGAGTATTTGAGAGGCTTAGGGCTGATACAATTTAGAGTAAGGCATCATGAAACAATTGCCAGAATTGAGGTTTTGCCTGATGACATACATATTCTTACTAACTCACCTTCTAGAGAAGAGATAGCTGCCAGATTTAAAGAGATAGGCTTCACTTATGTTACCCTGGACCTGGCAGGTTATCGCAGCGGAAGTATGAATGAAGTACTTTCCGAAACAGAGTTAAAAGTGAGCTAACGTGTCGATGAGCATTGCACATCCTTCACTATCTAATTACTACTAATGAATACTGATAAGGGAATACAACAGGAAGAGCTCTTGAAAAAGAGATCTGAAAACATCAAAAGTATGTTTAGCTCTATAGTAGGAGTATATGATCTTCTGAATGGGCTATTGAGCCTTAACTTCGATAAGTCATGGCGGAAATTTGCAGCAAAAGTGAGTGACATTAAACCGGGTACCAAAGTGCTGGATGTTTGTACAGGCACTGGAGATCTGGCCATTTCACATTCAAAGCTATTAAATGGAAGCGGGCTGGTAGTCGGAAGTGACTATTGCCATGACATGCTGAAATATGGGTTACCCAAAATCAAAAAGAGACATTTGGAGAATAAGATTAAACTTGTAGAAGCAGATACGCTGCATCTCCCTTTTCGTGACAACGCCTTTGAGATTTCCACTGTTGCTTTCGGCATAAGAAACGTCTCTAACCTGGAAGAGGGGATAAAAGAGATGGGAAGAGTAGTTGGGCCGAACGGCAAGGTTGTCATACTGGAGTTCTCCCAACCGACAAATTTTATTTTCAAAAGAATATACTTTTTCTATTTTACCAGAATACTACCATTGATAGGGCGGTTGATATCCAAAAGCAAGGATGATGCATATTCATATCTGCCACAATCAGTACTCGCTTTCCCGGACAGGTTAAACTTGAAGAAAAAAATGGAGCATTGCGGCTTGAAAAATGTTAAGTTTTTTACCCGGACATTAGGTATTGTTACAATTCATATAGGCGAGAAACCCGCAAATCCTTAACAAATCATCTAAAACAATAATTTTTATATTGATATTGAAGAGATATGAAATAAAATATTAAACCAATGGGGTATAGTGTAATGGTAGCACGATAGATTCTGGTTCTATTTGTCCGGGTTCGAATCCTGGTACCCCAGTTTGTTCTCTTACAATGACTTACTTCAATCCTGAAGTGCCTGGAACGTCATCTTTCTACCCATTAGTATTATTCAATTATTATTTCTATGTTCTTCAATCGCCTGCCTCGCTATTTCATGGATCTTTCTCTTTCTTGATTCGCTTAATACATCCTCCTCCTCTGTTCCGTTTAATATCTGCTTAATCGCCTCTTCCACTGTACGATCTATAAATTTCTCTACAGATTCATAGCCCATCATCTCTGTAACATCCTTCTCCATGTCTTCTTTTGTGCTGTTATCCGTACAGCCTATCATAAGCAGAAAAATACTAATTATTGCAATTGTTCTTTTCATAATTCTCTTTTGTGCTATATACCTAAATAGGCTCCTGAAGTGTTATGCAGTGAAGCCCTCCTAATCCAATAAGAAGATCCAACGCTTGAATACCTATCACATCACGAGTGGGAAAAAGGTCAGTCAGGATATCAAGCGCTTTTCGATCTGCAGGGTCATTGAATATGGGGACAAGGACTCTCTTATTAGCAATGTAGAAATTTGCATAACTTGCCGGTAGTCTCCATTTTTTGTAATAGACCGGTTTTGGCATGGGAAGTGTTACCACTGCGGGCCTTGACCCGTTCTCTAATTTTGCATGTTTCAAACGTTCCATGTTTTCAGCTAGAATGTTAGCGTTAGCATCAGATGAGTCAGTCTCCATTGCCAACACCATCGTTTGCCTGTCAACAAAGCGGCAGATGTCATCTACATGCCCATGTGTATCATCACCCTCAATGCCCCGGTTCAACCAGATAACGTTGGTAATGCCGAGGTAGTCATGGAACAGCTTCTCCAGCTCGCTTCCTGTAATACCGGGGTTACGCGGCTGTATTTTCTGGTCCAGCAGGCACTCCTCCGTAGTGACTAATGTGCCGAATCCGTTCACATCGATGCTCCCCCCTTCAAGAACCAGTGGCACCCTTTTCCATTTTGCATAGACAGGTTTAAGATTTAACCGGTGTGACAGTTCTACTGGCACACTGTTGTCCTTTTTATGTGCGGGATACCGGGCCCAACCATTGAACCTGAAGCGCATGATCCTCTTCAGGTTCCTCTTCCTCCGGTTGTCTGCTACGAATACCGGCCCGTAATCACGAATCCAGCTACGATTAGTTGGTATGTGATGAAAAGAAATATTTGCATGATCTGCCTGTGCATGTTCTAGATATCTCCTTGCCCTCATTTCTTCTCTTACAGAATTTACAAGGATGCAGACCTCCTCAACAGCAGCAAGTTTTTGGACCAATTCCGCATATACATTCTGCACCGCGGACATTTTCCCGGGCCAGTCTGTAGGGTTGTGTGGCCAGGTCAACCATGTTGCCTTATGAGGCTCCCATTCAGCAGGCATGCGATAATGAATTGAATTTTCTTTGTGCATTTGAATGTGCATCAGGAATCAATAATTCACTCGACAACTCTATGATATGTGTCTCCGCGTCGGTCCCTGAAGAAAGGCCATGTCTGGCGCGTTTCGGATATCAGCTGCGGTTCTATCACTCCGTAGATTATCTCCTCATCTTTCCCGGATGCTTCGGCAATGATATGCCCCCGTGGATCTGCAATGAAAGAGTGTCCCCAGAATTCAATCTCGGAATCTCCTGCCTGGTCAGGTTCTATTCCAACTCGATTTATAGAAGCCGTATAAATTCCATTGGCAATTGCATGGCCTCGCTGGACTGTTTTCCAGGAATCGAGATACATTTTTCCCTCCCCCTCCTTTTCTCCCGGAAGCCAGCCGATTGCCGTTGGATATATTAATACTCTTGCACCATCCAGTGAACACATGCGGGCCGCTTCCGGAAACCACTGGTCCCAGCATATCATAGGTCCGATCTTCCCCACAGAAGTTTGAATAGTCTGGAAGCCGAGATCGCCGGGTGTAAAATAGTATTTTTCCTGAAATTGAGGATCGTTAGGTATATGCATTTTTCTATACATTCCTGCTATAGTGCCATCCGAATTAATCACAACCAGGCTGTTGTAATATTTTCCTGCCTCACTTTTCTCAAAAACCGGAACCACCAGAACGCTATCCACAGCCTTAGCCAGTTTTGTAAAAAAATCCGTTGTGTAGCCGGGAACAGGCTCGGCCAACTCAAAAAAACGAGGGTCCTCCTGCTGGCAGAAATAGATTGAGCTGAAAAGCTCCGGAAGGCAGATCAATCCGGCGCCCTTCTCAACAGCTTCAACGATACGGTGTCTGGCATGCTGGAGATTCTCTTCTCTGGTTCTCTGGCACTCCATCTGTATCAGTGCAATTGTGTATGGTTCTTCCTTCTGCATTTTTTTAAAATCTACTTAATCAAGCTAACCGTTTTGCTATAATATACTATAATATTGTAATTTCATAAACAGTCAAATTTTGGATATCCTCTTTATTATTTCTCCGGACTGAAGAGGTAATTAATTTTATCAATACATTAACTTTTCTTAAGGAGGTTGATATGGCAAATGCAAAATTCAACCTGAGCTTACCTACTAATGAACCAATCAAGAGCTATGCCCCCCATACTCCTGAGCGTGATGACCTCAAAGCTAAATTGCAGGAATTAAAAAACAGGCAGATAGAGATTCCGATTATTATCGGCGACAAGGAGATAAAAACAGGAAACCTGGGGAAATGTGTGCTTCCACATGACCATGGAACAGTTGTGGGCACATACCACAAGGCTGGAGAGAAGGAAGTTCAAATGGCCATTGAAACTACCCTTAAGGCACGCAAGCAGTGGGCTGGAATGGATTGGCAGGACCGTGCTTCTGTATTTCTCAAGGCAGCAGATCTCCTTGCCGGGCCCTGGCGTTCATTGATAAACGCCTCCAGCATGTTGTGCCAGAGCAAGAACGTCTTCCAGGCTGAAGTAGACGCTGCGTGCGAATTTATTGACTTTCTACGCTTTAATGCTTTTCATGCAAAGACTATATATGAGCAACAGCCGCCGGTCTCAATCACCGGTACCTGGAACAGGCTGGAATACCGTCCACTGGAAGGTTTTATTTTTGCTGTAACACCATTTAATTTTACCTCAATTGCCGGTAATCTTCCATCCGCACCTGCCTTAATGGGAAATGTAGTGCTGTGGAAGCCTGCCTCAACTGCAATGTACTCTTCTTACTATGTAATGAAACTTTTCCAGGAAGCAGGTGTTCCGGACGGAGTAATTAATTTTGTACCCGGTAGCGGCAGTGAGATAGGCCCGGTTGCTTTGAACTCTCCAGATCTTGCCGGTATTCATTTTACTGGAAGCACAGCTACATTCAGGAACATGTGGAAGACTGTGGGAAATAATATTGAAAGCTATAAAAGCTATCCCCACATAGTAGGCGAAACAGGTGGTAAAGATTTTGTTTTTGTGCACAAAGATACCGGGATAGAAGAATTGGGTACTGCCCTGATTCGGGGTGCATTTGAATATCAGGGGCAGAAATGTTCAGCTGCATCCAGGGCTTATATTCCAAGAAGTCTATGGGAAAATTTAAAGGACTACATACTTGAAGAGATAAAAACTGTGAAGATGGGTGATGTTGAGAATTTCAGTAATTTTATTAATGCGGTAATTGATGAACCGGCCTTTACCAAAATTACTAATTACATAGAATTCATTAAAGAAAGCAATGAGGCAGAGATTGTGTGTGGCGGAAACTATGACAGCAGCAAGGGGTACTTTATTGAGCCCACGATTGCCATTACTACCAACCCTCATTTCCGTACGATGGAGGAGGAGATTTTTGGACCTGTTCTAACCGTATACGTTTATGAGGATGACAAATTTGAAGAGACACTTCATTTGTGTGACGAGACTTCGCCATACGCTTTAACAGGCTCGATTTTCTCTCGGAATAGGGAGGTAATCAGGATGGCAGAGAAAACTCTTGCATATGCAGCAGGCAATTTTTATGTCAATGACAAACCGACAGGAGCAGTTGTCGGCCAACAGCCTTTTGGCGGAAGCCGCGCGAGCGGAACCAACGATAAAGCCGGAAGTTATCTTAATATACTACGCTGGGTATCCCCAAGAACAATTAAAGAGACATATGTACCCCCAACAGACTATAGATATCCATTTATGTCTGAAGAGTAGAAAAAATTGTTTATATTAAGCGATCCCGGCAAAAATACTTTTAGATTGAAAAATTAATTTAATTCTGTTAGATTCCTTTACTGTAATTTTCAGTCCAGCAAAAGTAATTTACGCCCCCATCGTCTAGCCTGGCCTAGGATACATGGTTCTCAGCCATGAGACAGGGGTTCAAATCCCCTTGGGGGTACCAAATAAGATTTCAGGCGGTTTTCTGAGCGTAAACACTTGAAGAGTAAGGCGGTTGCAGTGGTTCGAAACATTTTATTTTCGTAATAGATTTTTTCCGGAAAAATAAGTGTTTGGAACCGCTGTTTGAGGTTGTGGTCAGAAACTGCCCACAGCTCTGCTAAATTAGATAGGAAGTATTTACAGTAAGTGAGACATCCTTCAATGTCAACGATTTCAGTCTTTGCATCACTAAGATTTAACCTGGTTGTCATCATTTCACTTTTTATCTCACTCATCTTTCTTCTATAGGTTTCTTCATCAAAAGTACCCTGAATCATTAGATCATCAACCCTGTCCTGCTTTTCTCTTAACTTTTTAATCTCCTGTTCATGCCTATGTTCCTGCTTGACTCGTTTTGACTGCCTGTCTCTCCACACATCTAATACAATTTCTTCAAACAAATCCAAGACACCTTGTTTTGGCTGAAAGCTTTTAAGGTATTTGTAAAAACCTGTTTCTAAATCTGCCTTGCGTACATTTAAAGAACACCCTTTCGTCCTACAATGGTAATAGGCATACTTTACCCCTTTCCTTCCTGTAGACCAGCCTCCTGTAAGTTTGGTGTCACAGTTCGGGCATCTTATAAAGTTCCGGAGAGGAAAGTCCGGATGATTCCTTACTTTTGGAGCAATAACAGGTTTTTTACCGTTCAGAATTAACTGTACACTAAAGAATATATCTTTAGAAACAATTGGCTCGTGCCTTCCTTCGATGTATTCCGGGTACCAGGGCACTTTAATGAAGCCTGCATATATTTCATTTCTCAGTATCCTATTTAAAAGGCTCTTACTAACTCTCTTAAAGCCTTTTTTCTTTAATATCTGTACAATCTCTACCTGGGTGTACAACCGGGATGTAACCAATTCAAACGCTTCAACTACAAACATGCTCTCATCGGTTGGAACAAGAAGTGGTTTGTTCGAATCATCGCGTGATTGTCTGTATCCTATAGGTGCCCGCCACGCCCAACGGCCATCCTCAATGGCCCTCTTCATGCCATTTATAGTTCTTTCTCTCTTAATATCATTTTCGTATTGAGCAAAAGAACTTATAATATTCCGCATTAACTTGCCGGTTGAACTGTCTTCATTGTTCTCCGTTGCTGATAATATTGGGATTTCTAGAGAACCAAAGTGCTGTGTAAGTTCTGCGTAATCAAAAACATTCCTTGTCAATCTATCCAACTTCCAGACGATCAAGGCTGAGATCTTTTTCTTATTACCAATACAATATTTTATTAGATTCTTTAGCTGAGTTCTGTCCTGAGTTTTAGCACTCTCACCTCTATCAATGAAAACCTTATCAATCTCATATTCATTATTTACGGCAAACTCCCTACACTCTTTCTCCTGTCCCTCTAAACTGAAACCCTGATTGGCCTGTTCTGTTGTAGAAACCCGGCAATAAATAATTGCTTTCATCATTTTACCTTCACAATAATTTCAAATACGCCCATAGTATACATTTTGACTGCTAATTTTCAATTACCTTTCTGCCGTTATCTTTCCTATCTTTTACGAATTTATCAATTAATAATTCCGCGGCCTGATACAAGGAGTTTCTAATTTCCTCAATCTCCTTGTCAGTGTAAGAGTTATCATTAAGAATTGCTTTACATTTTTTGACAGAAAGCATAAGAACCCTTTTTAAATAAAATCTTAAATTAAAGGATACAATGTAAAAATATACTCATAGAGTATGTTTATCGTATGCGTAGACCATGTTAATATGGTTGCTGTCTTCTACCATATACTATGTTCATTCTTTTTACTTTATCCATGAAACTGTGTAACGTAACGACAATATCCATGATTTACACTTTTGGTTGATTCTAATCGATTGCATACTAAATTCTAAACTTAATATACGAAACAGCACAATCCCTTGTTTGCTTAAATACTCAAACCTCAGACAGCCTCCAACGCATACAAAAAAAACTACATTGGACTTCTTTCTAAAAGCTCTCCCAGCCCAAGTAACGTAAACTTCTTCTCAGGCTGCATCGCTAGCGAAAAACTGCGATCGCTTCGCACCCGTACAGCTTTATGCCGTCAAAGTACCTTTTTAAATATTTACATCTTTAATCCGATACGATTCCCAATCACAAACCAGTACCCTTCCACTTTCCTTAAACCTATCGATTACACGATCACCAAGAATATTCTGCATTTCTAAAACAGTTACGTTACCAGACAAAATTGTTTGTTTCTTTTGATTGTATCGATCATTAATAATTTCAGTAAGAAACTGCATTTCTGTATTACTTTCATACTGCATTCCGATTTCATCGATAACTAACACTTTTGGTTTAACATATTTGTCTATTGCATCTTGTTCTGCAGTCTTCTTCACCCATGTATCTTTTATCTGCCTGACAATTTTAACTGCCTCTGTATATAGACGCCAATCTGAATCATAACCACGATTTTCATGAGGATTGTTTTTAATCATTTCTTTTAAAATTAGACAACATAACATAGTTTTACCTGTCCCGTTTTTTCCTGTTAATATTATTCCACTCTCATATTTGCCATTTACAAACTCCTTGCAAACCGTTTTAATTTCTTTTTGATTATCATTCAATTCCTCGTAATCAGAAAAATTCATACGTTTATAGCGGTCAGGAATCATAGAGGACTCTATGTTGTATGATATAATTTGTTTTAATCTACGTTCCTCAAATTCGTCCTCGTCAAAAGGCTCCTTCATTATAGTTTTTTTCATTAAGTCCTGTGAATTTAGTACTTGTTTTAGGTTTTGCATTGTCTGCCTCCATTTTCATATAAAGTTGATCGAATTTGTCCCTGAGTTTTTGTGTAGATATAATATTGTTTTGCCAAAACCCATCAGCCTGGGACCACTTAATAACGGCTTCTATGTCTTCAGTCCTGCGGCAGTCCAAACGAATCATTCTGTCTACGTGTAACGACCACCTTTGCAAATCAGGTCTTTTATAATCAGGGTTACGTTCTAGAATGAGATTAAATAATAATTCAGCAAGTCTAAACTCTTCAGCGTTTTGGCTAAATGTATTTTTTAAATTCTTATCATTTTCTAATTCTTTATAATTCTTGTTAATGGAAGGAGGCATCTGGTTTACAGGTGGATTGCAATCAGTTTCTTCACTGTGTATTTCAGTGGTTTTCTCATAGCTTTTAAGAGATTGATAAGCATCATAATTTAAGATGGTTACAAGTAGCCCCCTAGGTCTTTTCGCTGTAGCTATTCGTTGGGTGTCTCGTAAGAACTTCATAATATTCTTCATGTGATTTTCATGATATTGTTTATTTCGATACCCTATCTTGTATTTAAGCTGATCTCGAAGTTCTTGATAGTCACAAAAATACTCGCCTCTGTCGCAAAAATACCCTCGATAACTGCGTCCTTTATGATTGGCCTTGCCTATTAAATATAACCAAATTTTGACGTACTCTGGTGGTTTCATCCATATATCTGAATCGAAAAGAGAACGTGATAAAAGAAAGGCTCCTTTTGAAAAAGATTGATCCATTGTCATCCCAAGCTAATTTCCAATAATTTCTCTCTGATCCATCCGTATATACTCTTTAGCCGAATGCTAAATTTTGTTGTTCAGGTACCAATCTATTTCGAATGAGATACTCAACCTGATACGGTTTGACGATTAATTCTTTACAAATTTCTCCGGTAGTTTTTATATTACCACTCTTTAAAGTTGATTCATGAAGCAGTCATTGCGACAACAAACGTGTCTATTGTCTTAATGTGCGACTTTGAAAGTCGCAAAAACGACTTTTGAGGTAGCATTTTTGAACAATTTGGTTAAGCTGTTAAGTGACCAGGTGTTCAGACAATAAATTTATTTGAAAAAGTTGGAGTGTGTTGAAGTTATGAAAACAAGTTGAAATGTCACCCTTCAAAGAAGTATTAATCTTTATGCCATTCTATGGGTTCTGGCGGCATATAGCAGTAACCAGCTTTGTCCCTTTTAATACTATTCTTCAGGTGTTCACTTAATGGTTTAGAGATGTTCTTAATTTTTTCTATGCTCTCGTTAATAGCCTTTCTAACGTTATCGTTAATTTTCTTTAGATTTAAATCCAAGAATACCTTTTTTTTGTTTACAAGTTCTCTATTGATTTTTTCTATTGATTCTTCACACTCTATTTTTCTGTCCACATCTCCCTCTGATTCAGATTTTACCTTGTCCTTTTCAAATTCCTTGACTGCTTTTTTTAGTTGGCTTACTGTGGACCTGTCTATCAGATCTTGAAAACTAAGATTCATTTTTGATATACTTAAACCTTCTTTTCCTAAGTTGTCCTTGCTGATAGAACGACAATCAATCTGTTGTTCCGACAAATCATTTTTCGTATTTAATTGACTCAGAAAATAAGGATTATATGAAGTTCCAGGGTTAAATAATAATTGTGCGATATACCTTAAACCTACATAACTTTGAATTGGACTTAACTCTTGTCCTGCATATACAATTTTAAAATACTTAACTTCTTCTTTAAACACATATTTTGTAGTTTGTTTTGTGAAATTCTCAATCTGTCCTTCCTTTTCTGCGGCTAATGATTTAACACCCCTCACCAAAACATCTATAGTTATATCCTTTTTTTCTATAACATCCTCTTTGTTCTGCAAAATTTGCTCTTTGTCTTTTATTATTTTCTTAGATTCTAATTCCTGCGCCTTTGCAAGCAACCCTGATGCAATATGTACCGTCTTTAAAACTTCTGGACTATCTTCGCTTTCACCGTATTCGAGTATGCAACAAAGTGAAAACCATGCGTCTTCTATTGCCAGAACTGCTAATATTTCAGAATCTGTAATTTTCTCAGAAATATCTTTCATGCTCCAGTTTCTAACAATATCTAACACCTTTTCCCACTCTTTATCAGGTGTTGGAATTGGTTCCCCTGGTTCAAGAAGATATTGGTAGACTTGAATACGGGTTCTGGCTATTTCTCTTGCCTGTTTCGTTTTCCAAAAAGAATATTTCTTAAACTCTGCCGTTTCTTCAACATTCGCAAAAGGTGATATCCCTGTTGGGTATTCCGGCATATCATCTTCTAACGGCCATGAAGTGTCTGTCAGAAAACATGGCAGTATGTCCCATATCTTCCTCCCTTCTTCAATAATATTGATACAGCGCGCTGCCGGTGAATATGGATCAGCGTACCTTATTTCATCAAACTCGCCCCCCAACCATCCAAATAATGGACACCAAGGTTTTTTAAATAAGTGATCAAAATTTTGTTTCATAAAGTACCATTAAAAAAGACACAGCGCCCCGTAGAGTTGCGAATCACAAAGTTAATAGCCTTGCCAGTGGATTAATTTGCGTCCACAACATGCATTTATTATAAGTTTCTACTGACAGATAATACCAAAACCACTTATAAAATCAATTTAGTAGGCTAATATTTACAACATTTATTAACTTCAATACTTAATTAAGCTTCATATCCTTACATTATCTATTCGATACCACATCCTGCGATTTCGACTTGATAATTAGAAACAACTGACACCCTCTTTTGTAAGTCTTAGCAAGATGACAGTCTCAGGTTTTGAAGGAATGTAAACTTGCTGATTCCTGGAAACCTTCTTGACACTCTATATGTTGTATTTTAGCTTACACAGCATCCAATATGATGTTAATTCACAGTGCTAAAACAAAAAACATCATTAAATTTTAACAATTCTCTTCTCTTCTGTAACTCAAAGAATGAAAAGGTCTTTGTGACTATAAATGTTGTATATGAAACCCGAAAACATACAATATTTTGTACATTTTCCAGAAAATGTACTTGACTTTTTATTTTCAGGTTGTTTAATCTCAATGCTAGACTTTAAATCAAAGAAAGCGTCTTAGTTGGACAAAATTGATTTGTAACAATTTCAGAGGTTGTCAGAATTTTTGTTTGTAGTTTGATCATTTCTCACGAACCGCTTGATGTAGTTCCAAGAAGAATGCAAGAGACTGCAGTTAAAAATCCAACCATTATCTCCTAGAAGTTGTCCTGTAGCAAAGGCAGAAGGGTTGTTATACATTTTCATTTGGCTTTCTATTTAAGAAGTAATGGTTAATCAATTTAATGACTTAGCCCAGAAACATTCTAAGTAGATCTTAAGGAGGAGAAAAAATGGTAAAAAGCAATCTTATGCCTCAGACAAACATGGATACACCGAAAGGTATACATCGGGTTTGGACGCTCCCTGACACCGGCTTAGGGGCTTTGTGGGATTCGATCATTTTAAAAGAAGAAATCAAATCTCAGCTATTATCCCAAGCTGTATTAAATTTTACAATTCGTGGAAAAATAGATCGAGGAGTGCTACCCTTACATGGCGTGATATTACTGAGGGTCTCCCATTTTCTGGCCCAGCTATTATGCGATTCTTTTGGCTTTAAACCGCTGTTTTATTACCTCCAAGGCATAATGCCTTGGAGGTATATTTCCTATCGAACTATGCAGGCTCTTCCTTTTTTGATGAGTAAAACATTTTACCCTCCTTTGAAGAGACGGTGTAATAAGCTTTTACTTTATCTCCTGTCTTTGCCAGTGTCATTTTTTCTCATTTTTTTTTATATTAAAGCTAAAGAAACATTATATATAATTGAATTTATAAGTTAAAAAGACCACGGTCTTTTTCAATCAGTCTATTATCAAGAAACGACTCTATAAGTGATGCAACTGTTTCAATATATTTATCTTTAAGTATCCTCTATAAAACAGGGCGGGGTACACTGCGATAGGAGTGAGAAAAAACCCAGTGCCCCCATCTATGAGGTCTTTGAACTAACCCTCATAGATACCCTACTAGTTCTATATAAAACTATACTGATTAAAAATATATTCTTTAACTAATATCCTGAACCCTCTCTATAAGCACATTTTTATCAGGAAATTTTCCCAGGTTAAGCTCAATAGCTGTTTTAATAATTTCTATTATTACCTTCCTGTTCATGGGGTTGTCATCAAGCTTTATGATCCACTTAAAATCTGAGTTAATCATGCTTCTGATTATCCCTTCAAACTCTTGCCATGTACAATTGTTATAATCCTCGTCCATATTATATCTCCTTTACTTCATGTGCTTTTTATTTATTGTTAAATGAGTCAGGGAGAAGCGGCTAGGCTTCTCCCTTTCCCATGCCGCCATTTACAGGGCTGTATAATGGCGACTAAATACTTCTTATTCTTTTGAATTGATTGGTATAGTAACGTGTTAAAGCTCTTTAGCTTGTGGTTTAAGTGATACAATTGCTTCAATATAGTCACACTTCAAGCATAAACTGGAATAGGGCCGGGTACACTGTGAAAGGAGAAGAAAAATTTCAGTTCACCCAAGTGATGGGTTTTAGACAAACCCTTAAGCAATGTCGCCTTAATCAGGCCCTATTATTTCAGTACCATACTGATTAAAATTGCAATCTTTACTCAGTATCTATAATTCTCTCTATAAGTGCATTTTTATTAGGAAATCCTCCATGGTTAAGCTCAATATCTTCCCTGATTAGGTTTATTAGCACCTTCCTGTTCATAGGAGTGTCCTCTGGGTTTATGCACCACTTAAAATCTGATCGAATCAGATCTCTTATCACTCCTTCAAACTCCAGCCATGTACATTTTAAATATTTTTCGTCCATATAATATTACCTTTTGCTGCCTGTGCTTTGTTCAAACGCTTCTTATAAATTATGTTTACTTTTTATTGTTGTTAAATAGAAAAGGGAGAAGCTTAGCAATTTCTCCCTTTCCCACGCCGTCATTTATAGTAGGGCAGCACAATGGCGACAAAATACCGTTAACCATTATTGAGATTCTTTAACGGTTTCTTTTTTATATTAGTGAAGCATTCCCTTCCATCTGCTAATAAGATTGACAACATCAGGATGATCCATATGGTTATTAAACATGGTATAATAAGAAATTCTTTCTACAAATCAGGCTAATCAAAATATTTATCATAAAATTCGTTGGGAACATCGTATTTCTTTTTTCCTGCAACAGCAAAGTAATATAACGGTTCTCCTTCTATTGAAACACGGTGACGATATCTCTCTAGATAATATAAATCCAAATACTTCGAAAAAATTAATTCTCGAATCATTCGTGAAAACCCGCTAGTATCACTAGTATCAAGAAATGTTTCTTTTATATTAAATGCCACCCAGCCTTCTGACTGAATAATATTATACGCTACCATAAACGCTTTAGGGGGAATATCACCAAACCCCAAAGCGGCAACACATGTCAAACAGTTTAAAGCCCACGAAGACAAATCCTCTTTTTCCTCTTCTTCTAAATTACAAAAATCTAGAGTTTCATAAGCATCATATATATCAGGTCTGTCTCGTTCAGTTGCCCGTTGTGCTTCAGGAATAATATCAACGCCTACAAGCCTGGAAACACCATATTTTTTGAGTTCTGCACCCATTAGTCCATTTCCTGCACCTAAGTCTAAAACTTTAAGTTCTGTGAAGTTCTCAAACGTTTGTGCTACACTTGAGTATAGAATTTCAGTCACCTTTTTCGGTGAACAGCATTTAAGACGATCATAAAATATCTGTTCATATAATCCCGGAATATTATAAATCGTATCGTAATCATGAAACCGAATCTTTTTTCTTCCTTTAGACTCTATCACGTAAAAAAATGCTTCGTCTTGGTCTGCATTTTGGCACTCATTCTTTGGAAATTGAATTCTGTGTCGTTTGATTGTCATAAATATTTACCTTGTGAAATCTTTATTATTAGAAATAGAATGGAGGTTGGGAATTCGTTTTTATCAGACGATTTTCACCAATTAAGCTCAATATTTAATATGCAAATATGAAAATACCCTCGTAGTCATTTCATAGTGTTTCAACGCAGCCATTAATCCAAGCTATTTTTAATAAGACAGGTTTCTTGTAATTTCTGCACTTTCAGCAAGTTTTATAAACCATGGATTTAATCTGGTTTGTATTTTTTGTGCAGTAACAAATCTTATAAGTTCATCCTTGACCTCTCTAAATTCTTTAGTACTTCTAGGTATCCGTTTTACAAGTTTAATGATATGGTATCCGCTATCTGTTTTTATGATGTCACTGATTTCTCCATTTCTTAATTTTGCCACTGCTTTTCCCAAAATTCCTTGTGGTCCAAACGGGCGCATTTTACCTCCGCGTGAAGCTGAATTTCTATCAATGGATTCCCTTTCTGCCAAGGCCTCAAAATTAGTTCCTGATTTAAGCCGTTTCATACTGTTTTGGGCATCTCTGTAAGTACGAAACACTATTTGCCTGGCAAGAATTTTTTCTCCAAATTGCTCTTTAAAAACTTTATGAAGTTCTTCGTCTGTAAGGTTTACTGTTGTCTTTATGGTTTTCTCCGCTAATAATTCAGCCTCAATTTGACCATTCGTAAGTTTAAGCATCTTGGCCATATTCTTTTTATACTGCTCCAAAGTTATACCTGCTTTTTCAAGTTCTCGGTTAAGGTCTTGCTCATCTTTTAAGCCACCTTTTTGCATTTGTTGCTGGATTTGGCTATCAATATGTAATTCAAACCTATCCTCAATTTCTTCTTCTGTTACTGTAACATTGTGCTTATTGGCTTCCTGTTTAATAAGAGTCCTTCTTATTATCCGCTCAAGACCTTCTTTCCCATAAATATTAATAAGTGCATTGGCAAGCGTGTTACGCCTTATCTCTTCTCCATTTACTACTGCTACAATCTTTTGATCCAACTTAGTACCTGAACCAATAACCATACTGCTAGCCATGACACATATAATAAGTACTATGCCAATAATAAAAGCTATTTTTTTCATAACTCTTTCTTTCCTCTTTTTTATGCTTTTAATATTCCATTTTTATGCTTACAACAATACGCTGTATTAATCAATAAACTATACGCAAATCACCCTGTAATTATTTACTATATAAAAGTATGTATATTGCATGTATTTATGAGCAATAGTTACAATATAAATAAATAACTACTTTACATGAATCATGCTAACATAATTACTATCAAAGTCGCAATATAAATATGTTAAAAAATGCAAGATAGTATATATCAGACGTGATAAAATGTATGGGACTGTTGATATACTTTAATAATGTTTTTTCTAGGAAATCTTATTTTAACACTAAACACAAAAGATTTTAAGCACATATGTAACAGATGTTATGACAAATATCATATTTTAATGCTAGTGCTTAACATTCTTCAAGCTTAGTTAAGGAGTGAGCAAAGCAGAATGATTAGTGTTATACTACTCTATAATACGAAATACTTATCTGATAAAGTGGGGTTGTTGGTTTCAGTCGATGAGGTGTGAATATGCAGATTCCCTTGGCTTTCATATGATGATAAAAATTTTAGGATTGAAGAAAGATGCGGAGCTTTATGAAGTTTCACATTGTACATTTGAAAGGAACTATTAACTATTATTGATTAATATCAACTGAAAATAATCTATTCAGGAACCAAATCTTCGGTAATCTCATTACTGCCCTCTTTAAAGAGCTCCAGTTTATCCTTCGGAAGCTTTTCGATATTCTTTTCAACGTTAGCGGTAAGAAAATCACGGTTTTCTTCCGGTAAGGTGTTAATGATTGAGAGTATCTCTCGCACACCGGCAGCATTAACTCTCTTGATTTGTACTAGATAGTGGACATATTCTAATACGCTTATGTCCTTAAGTGAGTAAAGGCGCCGGTTTCCAACATTTCGGGTTGGTTTAATAAGTTTTCTCTCTTCATATATCCTTAAAGTACGTGGGTTTACTTCCAGAATCTCTGCGGCCACACTAATTGGAAAGATTGGCTTGTTTGGATCGATTTCTTTTGTCATAGATCATACACCTCCAAGACATAGTTGTAATACATATAATAATTTTAATGGTATAAAAAATCTTTTATTTTGTAACGTAAAAACAGCAACCAGACCATACCTGTATCCGAGACAGTTCTGCAGTTTCCGTCTAATAGCAGAGTCTATAATATATCAGAATTGTTTCAAGTGTATTCTTAGTAGTCGCTTTGGCTGCATAGTGGAGTGCCCCTATTTTATGTAAAGCGGTCTTAATCACAAGGGAAAGTGCGGTTTATGGTTGAGAAATAATGATTTATAAAAAAGGGATATGGTAATTTGCTCACCATACCCCTTGAAAATTTTAGTCACAAAATGGTCACACCTTTCAGGATTTTACCATATACCACTTATCATAAGTCATTGTACGAGAATATGGGCGATACTGGACTCGAACCAGTGACCCCTTGTTTGTCGAA
>CAYFOK010000005.1:0-204161 GCA_964344685.1 uncultured Candidatus Scalindua sp.
ATCATATCAATATTACTACTGAAGTGTCAGATTAAATATAAACTATCTCAAATAATTATTGGAGACCTTAGCGGACATAGCTATAACCCTCTCTGCTCAACAAATGAAACATTATACGAAGACAGGATCTCCTCATCATCTGCAATAAGAATTCTAACCTTTGTTGTCATTCACTCACTCCGGTTGTATTGGAATTGTGCGGTATCACCTGTTGTCGATTTAGTTTTTTTCCGTAATTTTCAACGTCCTTTCAGACATTAAGTACTGATGAACACCTGCAGCAGCCTGACGGCCGCTGAAGATAGCACTCACTACAAGGCTTGCTCCCAACTCTGCATCTCCGGCAGCAAAAATTCCGGGAAGACATGTCATCTTGTTTTCATCTATTTTTATCCTGCCTCTTTTATCAAGTTCAAGCTTAAGGTCCAGAAGAAGTGGTCCGTGCTCGCAATGCTGAAAACCTATTGAGATAAACACCAGGTCTGCAGGAATAACTTTTTCAGAACCTGGAATTTCAGTATAGATACCTCGTGATCCATCTGCAGGCCTGGTCCAGTCAAGTTCAGTCACCTTCAATCCGGTCAGTACACCGTTGTTTCCTATAAACTCTTTTGTCTGATATTTCCAGAATCTTTCACAACCCTCTTCCTGCGATGAACTTGTCTTAAATGTTTTCGGCCACTCCGGCCACGGATTGCAGGGCGGACGCTCTTTTGGAGGAACATCCTGATAATAGATATGTTTTACACTGGCAGCCCCCTGACGAATGCTGGTTCCGATACAGTCAGACCCTGTATCTCCTCCTCCAATGACTATAACGTTCTTCCCTTCCGCCGTGATCACTTCATTTTCGGGGATGATATCGCCCGCAATTCTACGATTCTGCTGGATCAGAAAAGGCATTGCAAAATGTACACCGTTCAAACCCCTCCCGGGAATTGTCAGATTCCTGGGAATCTGTGCACCGACACTTATCACTACAGCATCAAATGTACGTGACAGATACATGGCAGAGATATCAATACCCACATTAACCTGTGTCTCAAAAGAGACACCCTCTTCTTTAAGCTGATTCAGCCTTCTATTAAGGACGCTTCTATCTATTTTATAGTCAGGTATACCATAGCGTAACATACCGCCGACCCTGTCCTCTTTCTCAAATACAGTAACGTCATGGCCTTTTCTAACGAGTTGTTGGGCTGCAGCGAGTCCGGCAGGCCCGGAGCCAATAATAGCCACACGTTTTCCCGTCTTAACTTCCGCTGGCTGCGGTTGTATCCATCCCTCAGCCCATCCTCTTTCAGCGATCTGTTTTTCAATCTGCCTGATAGTGACAGGTCTTCTATTAATCGATAATGTACAGGATGCCTCACAGGTTGCCGGACAGACCCTTCCTGTGAATTCTGGAAAGTTATTAGTCGAATGCAATAGTGCCAGTGCACGTTTCCAATGACCCTTATAAATAAGATCGTTCCAATCCGGTATTCTGTTTCTAACACCACATCCATATGCATGGCATGACGGAACACCACAATCCATACAGCGGCTTGCCTGTGCCTCCAATTCACTGTCAGACACATTGCCTTCAAATTCACTAAAGTTTTTTATCCGCTCCTCAACCGGCAGTTTGACACCTGCCTGGCGATCAATTTCCAGAAATCCTGACGGTTTACCCACTAAACACCTCCTCTGTTGCTAAAACAAGCTCATCGTCGCGATGCTCTTCCTGCCTGATACGCTCGAGTGACTGTCTATATTCCATAGGCATTACTTTAACAAACAGTGGCAGACGGCTGTCCCAGTGATCGAGAATATCTTTTGCTCTCACACTTTGTGTATATTCATAATGTTTTGTCAATAATGTGTGCAGAAGATCCTTGTCCTCGTCTGTCCATACACTCTCCAGATCGACCATATCCAGGTTGCATTTCATCCCGAACCACTCGTGCTCGTCGTAAACATAGGCGATGCCACCACTCATACCGGCTCCAAAGTTATTACCTGTCTGTCCGATTACCACCACAGTGCCTCCTGTCATATATTCACATCCATGATCACCAACTCCTTCAACGACAGCGGTTGCACCGCTATTCCGTACAGCAAAACGCTCTCCAGCCATACCGTGAAGGAATACTTCCCCTCCTGTAGCTCCGTATAGAATCACGTTACCTGCAATAATGTTTTGATACGGTTTGAACGTTGACCCTTTATAGGGGTTTACAATAATTTTACCTCCCGACATTCCCTTTCCGACATAATCATTAGCATCTCCTTCCACACTGATAGTAATGCCCGGAACCAGAAACGCACCCAGGCTCTGACCGGCATATCCTTTAAAGTTGAGCCGGATCGTATCATCAGGGAGTCCTGCAGATCCATACTTTCGTGTGACTTCGCTGCTGAGTATTGTGCCCACGGTGCGATTAATATTGCGTATAGGAATGTCAATTACAACCGGTTCTCTTTTTGTTAAAGCATTTTCAGATAATTTAATTAACTCATTATCAAGAGACGTAGATAGCTCGTGGTCCTGTTTCTTGATACAGTGTAAGGCAGTTTTACCTTCTGGGTCAGGATGAGTCAAAAGTGCACTGAAATCCAGTTTTTTGGCTTTCCAATGATCTATTGCCTTTCTCGCATCAAGTTTGTCTACACGACCTACCATCTCATTGACTGTCTTGAAGCCAAGCTCAGCCATATATTCACGCATCTCCTGAGCGAGAAACCTGAAGAATCGTTCAACAAATTCAGCCTGGCCATTATAATTAGCTCGTAACTCCGGATTCTGAGTAGCTACACCTACAGGACAGGTATTCAAGTGACATTTTCTCATAAGTACACAACCTAACGTAACCAGTACAGATGTGCCAAAACAGAACTCTTCAGCGCCAAGCAGTGCTGCGATGATAATATCTCTTCCTGTCTTCAATTGACCATCCGTCTGTACAACAATTCTGTCACGAAGCTGATTTGCCACAAGAGTCTGCTGTGTGTCTGCCAACCCGAGCTCCCATGGCAGCCCGGCATGCATTATACTTGACCATGGCGCAGCTCCTGTACCCCCGTCATAACCGCTGATCAGCACTTGATCTGCCTTGGCTTTAGATACACCTGCAGCAACTGTTCCTACACCTGCCGCCGCTACCAGCTTAATGGAAACCTTTGCTTTCGAGTTAGCACAATGAAGATCATAAATTATCTGTTTTAAGTCTTCTATTGAATAGATATCGTGATGTGGCGGAGGAGAAATCAACGAAACACCCGGGGTTGTATGGCGAACCTTTGCAATATCCGGACTTACCTTATGCCCTGGCAGTTGGCCACCTTCACCCGGCTTAGCTCCCTGTGCCATCTTAATCTGAATCTCTTCGGCATTTACCAGATATTCACTGGTCACACCAAAGCGGCCTGATGCAACCTGTTTGATTTTGGAAATCTTCCAGTCGCCGTTATCAAGTTTTATATACCGCTCAGGATCTTCTCCTCCCTCCCCTGAGTTGCTTCTTCCTCCAATCCTGTTCATTGCAATAGCAATTGACTCATGAGTTTCCTTACTGATTGAACCAAATGACATGGCAGCAGTCATAAATCGTGTCATTATGTTCTCGACGGGTTCGACATCGTCTAATTCAATCTTATCACACTCTTTGAATTCAAAAAGGCCTCGTAACGTCGCCAGCTCTTTTGTCTGCCCATCAACAAGTTGTGTAAACTCCTTAAAAATCTTGTAGTCATTGTTTCGTGTTGCCTGCTGCAGCTTGTAAACTGTCTCCGGATTCCAGAGATGTTTTTCACCACCGTGTCTAACTGAATAGTAACCGCCGACATCAAGAAACTCGTCAGGTTTTCCTTCCTGTGGAAATGCGTTACGATGACGTGCATAGACTTCCTGCGCTATCTCTTCCATCCCAATACCTCCGATGCGTGATGCCGTGTCACAGAAGTATTCGTCAATTACAGACTTATCTATGCCAACTGCCTCGAATATCTGAGATCCAAAGAAACTTCTAATAGTTGAAATACCCATACGACTGAACGACTTTAAAAGTCCCTTCTTTACCGCCGAAATATATGCGTCCATTGCATCCTCAGGATCTTTCTTCTCTACCAGGTATTCCTGCTCTGCCATCTCTCTTACTGTACTGAATGCAACGTAAGGACAGATCGCAGTAATTCCAAATGCGATCAAAAGCGAAAAGTGCATCACCTCTCTCGCCTCACCGGTTTCAAGGATCAACCCGCATGAGCTGCGCAGTCCCTTCTTAATCAGGTGATGATGCAAGCCTGATACCGCCAAAAGTGAAGGAATAGGGCATCTGTCCTTAGTGATATGTCTATCCGTCAGTACCAGTATATTTGCACCGTCGGAAATATGCCTTTCCGCTTTTTCAAATAATGAGATCATTGCAGATTTTAACGCCTCTCCTCCGCCTTGAGCAGGAAAAAGAATATCGATCTTTCTCACCATCAGATCTGGGTGATTCGCATTTCTAATCCTCCACATATCTGTCGGAGTCAAGATGGGATGTGATAATTTAATCTGCCTGCAATGTTCAGGTGTCTCTTCAAGGAACCCGCCTTTTTTACCAATGTAATTCATCAGAGACATAACCAGCTCTTCACGTAACGGATCAATAGGGGGGTTAGTTACCTGTGCAAACAGCTGCTTGAAATAGTGAAATAGCAGTTGGGGTTTGTTGGACAGCACAGCCAGTGCGTTGTCATTACCCATAGCGCCTATTGGTTCCTGTCCACGGCTTGCCATGTGAGAAATAGTAATATTGATGTCCTCATCAGTGTATCCGAAGGCATGTTGCTGTCTTCTCAACACCTCCAGATCAATTTCAGGAACTCTTGAAGGGTTAAACAGCCCACGAAGCTCTATAAGATTCTCTTTTAAATATCGTCGATATGGTGCCTGTCTTGAAATTCTTGCCTTAATCTCATTATCAGGAACAATCCTGTTCTGTTCTAAATCAACAAGAAACATCTTACCAGGCTGTAATCTACCACGTTGACGCACTTCCTCTCCTGGTATATCAAGTACACCCGTCTCAGAGGCCATAATGATCATGCCATCCTTTGTTACAGTATATCGTGCCGGGCGTAATCCGTTCCTGTCCAGCATTGCTCCAATAAAACGTCCGTCTGTAATAACAATGGCAGCAGGACCATCCCATGGTTCCATAAAAGCTGCATGGTATTCATAAAATGCACGTTTGTCTTCGCTCATATAATATTTTTTACCACATGCTTCAGGTACCATCATCATTGCAGAGTGAGAGAGGGATCTGCCTGCCTTAATTAGCAATTCAAAAACATTGTCAAAAACTGCTGAATCGCTTCCGTACTCATTCTGTATTACAGGTTTTATTTTTTCTATATCATCGCCTAGTAGCTTAGACTCCAGATTCTTTTCACGTGCTTTCATCTGGTTAATGTTTCCGCGGAGAGTATTAATCTCTCCATTATGTGCGAGGCACCGAAATGGCTGAGCAAGATTCCAGGCGGGAAATGTGTTCGTGCTGTATCGTTGATGAATTATCGCAAATGCTGATGTAAAACGCGGATCACCGAGATCAGGATAAAATACAGGCAACTGGCTTCCCGTGAGTAATCCTTTGTAAACAATTGTCTTATGACTGAAGCTGCAGACGTAGAACTGACTGAAATCATCGTCTGTCCATGAGTCAATTTCCTTCTCTATACATCGCCTTATGACATACAGTTTCCTTTCAAAATCCTCACCCTCATGACTCTCGCATGTTACAAAAAGCTGATGTACTGTAGGTTGAGTTAAGCGGCTGATCTCTCCCAGAGAATCTCCATTACTGGGAACATCGCGCCAGCCCATTAATTTGCATCCTTCAGCCTCAACAATCTGCTCTGCTGCCTGCCTACATTTTTCAATTTTGTGCGCATTACCGGGCATGAATATCATACCAACGCCATACTTTCCGGAAGGAGGTAATTCAATATTCAGTTCAGAACAAACCTGACGAAAAAAATCGTCTTGAATCTGCAGGAGCAACCCGCCTCCGTCACCGGTAAGTTTATCACTCCCGATTGCGCCACGATGTTCTAAATTAATTGAAACCTGAATGGCATTCTGAACGATCGAATGGGTTGGTGTTCCATCTATGTTTGCAACAAAACCGACTCCACAGGCATCATGTTCATATTTCGGGTCATATAATCCTGATCGTTCAGGCTGTCCGGCCAGATTCACATTTTTGAAATTTTTAATATTCAGCATTTCTTAAATATATTTTCTTATAACACTATTTATCTAAGTAGTGTAAAGAATGAATATCGGGCAAAAAATTTACTATCTTGCAACCTTGTATGCATGCAGACTGACAATTTCAATCTGGTATGTTTTGTTAAGATCCTGACAGCCAATGACGGCACGTGTTGGAGAACATTTAATATATTTTCTGTATATATCATTCATCTGTCCCCAATAGTCTATATTCTTCATGAAGATTACGGCATTAACAACTCTGTCAAAACTTGTATCAGCTTTTTTTAACGCAGCCTTCACATTTTCAAATATTAGTTTGAATTGACCGTTTGGGTCTAATGTTGGGACTTCGCCGTTTGCAGCGATTGGTATAAACCCTCCACAATTTATCTTAACAGCCTTAATCTTCTGTAAACGAACAACATCTTCCTCAAACCAGTCACACATCAATCCAACCTGCCTTGCAGGCTGCTTTCCTCCAATTTTTCTACTATCAGCAATTACTAAATCAAGCAGTTTATCCCTTGTAGCAAATGGTAGCTTTTGTACCTCCTCAACTGACATCCTATCTAAATCTTTTAAAGTATAATTTGTCTTTTTAGCTTTTTTTGCCTTAGCCATTGAAAATTCCTCTCCTAAAATTTATTAATGCTATCGTAAAAGAGTTTTTGAACAAGTGACTCTATCTCGATAGCCAGGTTAAAATTTCTTACTACTGCTTTGACATCAATATTATTCGCAGATATAAAGAGTTAATAATCGATTTCAAATACAAAAAACTGTTAATACCTCTGTATTGCAATATTGATGCCTGTTATGAAATTTTTACATTCAGTTGATTATACCTATTATGTAAGTCTATACATATCCATGCTATACAGTTATCCAATATAAATACTAAAAAATATATTACATTCGTATCAGACAGCAAATGCGCAAATATTTCAATATTGATCTTTCGGTAGATATTTATTGCGAAATAAATGCGCATTTTGGATATTGCTTTTTCTTACAGTTTTCCATGTTAGACATGTAGACACAACATTGTTTGGATTTGAAAACTTTATATAGTTGAAATTTTCTGCGGATTAGACCTATTAAAATTGTTCAATAAACTGCATATGCAAAAGATTCGTCTTTTTTAAACCTTTTAATAATTTAGCGCATTCATTTCGGAATTCTTTGAGTTTTAACATTTGTAGGAATTATAAATCTACTTTTTCCGCATTTATCTATTACTTTACAGATTAAGTACTTACATATAACAAATTAATAAATTCAGGCAAAAAAAATTAATTGGTATAGACATTGCTTTTGGACAGATAACAAATAAATTATCAATTTTGATCCGGAGGGGGGTATTTGGACATTAAAAATAAATGGTGTTTAACATCAAATACGCTGGTTAAATAATTTTAATTTTTTTTAGGAAAAAATCATGGGTGTTACAAAAAGATATCAACTGGGGCCGTTGGAGAGGCTCGCACTAATGTTCGGCGGAGAGGGAGGTAAAGGTGCTGTCTGCCTGGCTTCCGCAGCTGAAAATTATAAAAAATACCTTGCAGAGTTACTAGGAACATTCGCTCTTGTATTTGTTGGGGCAGGGTGTGTATGTGCAGACTATTATTTAGTACAAAGTGGTTCACAGGGTTTTGGTCTGCTGGGGATCGCTATTGCTTTTGGTTTTGTTGTTGTGGCCGTTGCTTATTCTTTGGGTTATATATCCGGTGCACATATTAACCCTGCTGTAACAGTGTCTATGGTTGCTACGAGGCGGATGAAACCGGGTGTTGGTACCATGTATATAGTCTCACAGGTGGCAGGTGCCACATTAGCCGGTTATTTGTTAAAGCTGCTTTTTCCGAAGGCTCTGGCCAGTGTTTTCCTGGGCACGTGCGTACTGGGTTCAAGTGTTAGTATATCACAGGCAATTGGAATGGAAGCTGTAATTACATTTCTATTAGTATTTGTCGTATTTGCAACAGTTATAGACAAGAGAGCCACCCCCGCATTGGCCGGATTGGCAATAGGGTTTGTTGTTTTGTTTGGGGTTATGGTAGGAGGTACTATAAGCGGCGGGTCAATGAATCCTGCAAGGGTTTTTGGCCCTGCAATCGCATCAGGCCATTTTGCAAATCACTATGTATGGTGGATTGGGCCTATTATTGGCGGTCTATTCGCAGGATTTTCTTATGACCTGTTTTTCTCTTAGAAGAAGAAACAACTTACTCTTGCAACGAGCACTGAGCAAAAGAAAAGAGTGGCTAAATCCAGAAAACCAAGGAACGGAAGAATTGTTAACAGACGTCCATCGTTGGCATAATTGAAAAAATTAATAAATAAATTATTCAAAACTTTTTAAGAAAATTTAAGAGAATAGTTGCGGCATTACTGCACTATGATATACTGGGAGAATATTATATAGCAGACTAACCATACTATATGGCCATGTTCATAAATTAGTTTGAAATCTGGTTATTAACATCCAGGTTGTAAAAGTAAACTATCTGTGAGAAATAGAGGAATTATGGCTGACGTAAAAACTATCGGCGATTATCTTATCCAAAAACTTTACGCGCATGGTGTCAGGCACGTATTTGGAGTACCGGGTGATTATGCCCTGAGTTTTTTCCATGAACTGGAGTCCAGCGATATACAGGTTATCAATACGTGCGATGAACAGGGCGCCGGTTTTGCAGCGGATGCATATGCAAGAGTAAATGGACTGGGAGTTGTGTGTGTTACGTATTGTGTTGGTGGCTTAAAGGTAGCCAATACAACCGCCCAAGCCTTTGCTGAAAAATCCCCGGTTGTTGTTATAAGTGGAGCACCTGGCACAAACGAAAGAATTAAATCACCGCTTCTACATCACAAAGTTCGAGACTTTGATACACAATTGAAGGTCTTTGAACATATAACTATAGCATCAACTGCAGTTGACAATCCTGAAACTGCATGCCGCAAAATTGACCGTGTCATTGATGCTGCACTGCATCACAAAAGACCAGTTTATATTGAAATTCCACGTAATATGGTCTCTACTGCTGCAATACCATACAGTTTGCCCCGGGAAACACATTTGCCTCAGAATGACAATATCCTTAAAGAAGCGCTGCTTGAAGCTGGTAACATCATCAACGATTCTAAAAAACCTGCAATTATTGCAGGAATAGAGATGCACAGATTCGGCATCCAGAATGATTTACTTCAATTTATAGAAAAAACACAAATCCCCTTTGCTGCCTCACCTCTCAGTAAATCGGTTATCAGTGAACATCATCCTTTATATATGGGGGTTTATGAAGGAGCTATTGGCCGTGACGATGTTAGGGATTATATAGAAACGAGTGATTGCCTGATCCTTCTGGGTACATTTATGACAGATATTAATCTTGGCATGTTTACAGCTCACCTTGATCAGGGCCGGTCAATATATGCAACAAGTGAAAAGGTATATATTCATTATCACGCTTATGAAAATGTATGCCTGAGTGACTTTCTCAAAGGACTTTTGCAGATTAATATCAATAGGCAGGAGTCGGGAGAAATTCCTCGACCGAAACCCCTTCAACCACTCCAACCGGTTACCGGGAAGAAAATCACAGTAAAACACCTCTTTCAGCGTCTGAACAGCTTTCTTGACAAGAATTCCGTTGTCATTGCTGATATAGGAGATTCAATGTTCGGCTCTATGGATATGACTATACACGATGAAACTGAGTTTATTGCACCTGCATACTATGCGTCAATGGGATTTGCCGTGCCTGGGTCGATCGGAGTACAATTAGCTAATCCGGATCTGCGTCCAATCGTATTAGTTGGAGATGGTGCTTTTCAGATGACAGGAATGGAACTTTCAACCGCTGCAAGATATGAGCTGAGTCCGATTATTATTATTTTGAATAACAGTGGTTATGGTACTGAACGCCCAATGCTGGACGGCTGTTTCAATGATGTGAAACCCTGGGAATACAGTTCTATCCCTGATATTCTAAAAACAGGCAGGGGTTTTAAGATAGAGACGGAAGATAATCTTGAAGAAGCACTGCAGCTCTCTCGTCAATATACTCAAGACATCTGTATCTTTGATGTACAGATAGATCCTGATGACAAATCACTAGCCCTTGAACGTATGACTAATCTGCTGGCTAAACGCGTGTAAGATTTGCTTCCCGGCGGACAGGCACTTTATTATAAATCGAAATTTGTAATTTATTATTTCCTTTATGGAAGAAACTGATATCAACAATTCAATAGATGCATTTAAAACTGCAGTAGATAATAGCAAACAGATTATTGGTTTTACTGGGGCAGGCATCAGCACTGAGTCGGGTATTCCAGATTACCGCAGCAAGGGTGGCATATGGGATAAATTCAAGCCAGTATATTTTGATGAGTTTATTTCAGATGGAAATAAACGACTACTCTACTGGCAGAGGAAGCAAGAGTTGTGGAAAGATTTAAGCGCAGCCTCTCCCAATAAAGGGCATATGTTCTTCAAGAAACTTTATGAAGTGGGCAAACTCACAGGCCTCATTACACAGAATATAGACGGCCTTCATGAGAAAAGTGGATTGCCAAAAGAGATTATTGTAAATCTTCATGGTACCAATCTGGAAGTTACTTGTATTGATTGTGGTTTCACTTTGCCTTCTGAAGAGGTATTTGAGGGTTTAGACCTGGAACAGGGAGTCCCGATCTGTACGGAATGCAGCGGTCTTTTAAAGCCCAATACTATATCATTTGGACAGCAATTGAGAAAAGAGGATCTGGAGAGGGCAGATGATCTAGCAAAATCGTGTGAGATGATGATTGTAATCGGGTCTACACTTGTTGTACAGCCGGCAAGCTCTTTCCCGTCGATTGCAAAAGAGAATGGTGCACTCCTTGCGATTATAACCCTATCCGAAACCCCTCTTGACAACTATGCAGATTTTATTTTTCATTTAAAGGTGGAAGATTTTTTACGATTACTTTAAATTTACTTACCAATAAAACAATAACAAAAAGGAGCATACTGTTGAACGTCGGAATAACTTTCAGACTGCAGTTAGAGGGAGCTAGTAGACGGCTATCGAGTGAATTGGTGGGTATAGAGGATGGTAAGTATCTGATTGTCAAAATGCCTCCACTACACACCATGAAAAATATTTCAAACCTTTTGATCAAAAGTAAAGAAATAGCAGTCAAGTACACCTATAAGGGTACTATATTTGGTTTTGAATCCCGAATTATTGACCTTATCCACAAGCCGTTTAAACTGGTTTTTATTGAATATCCGGATAAAATTGATAGTTTTGATTTTAGAGGAAATAAGCGGGTTGAGTGCTTTCTGCCGGCAAAAATAAAAATTGCTGAACACACAATTGAGGGAAGTATTACAGATATTAGCAGGGCAGGGTGCCTGTTTACTATTGAAACACCTGAAAATGAAGGCGGTACAAACCTGTTTGAACTAAATGACAAAATTTGTGTGGGGCTTTTTCTTCCTGGGATAGAAGAAGAGCTAAATGTTGATTCAAAACAGAGAAGTGTTAAAAGAGATACTGACAGTGCAAGTATAGGAGTTGAGTTTGTCACAATGGATAGCACAACACAGTCAATGCTATCTGACTTCCTTGCAAGAGCAGGAGCGTAGACTGCTTTTACACTTTTAATGTAAACCAAAAATGTCTATACAATTTAAAGAAAACTCTGTAATACTTTTTCAAGGTGATAGTATTACTGACTGTAACAGAGACAGAACAGACCCGCTTAGCCTGGGAAACGGGTATGTCAGTCTGATAACGGAAATGCTTGCTGTCAAGTACTCAGATTGTAATCTGAGGTTTTTAAATCGTGGAATAAGTGGTGACAAAATCAGAGATCTTCAGCTTAGGTGGGACAATGAATGTATCGGTCTGGAACCTGACATATTATCTATCCTGATAGGTGTAAACGATACAATGATCACTCCTAAAGAAAAGTTTGAAAATGAATACCGTCTTCTCTTGAAGCGGACAAAAGAAGTGCTGAACTCTAAAATTATAATGTGTGAACCATTTCTTCTACTGGGAGATGATAATGCATACAGGGATGATCTGAATCCAAAAATTGAAATAGTACATAAACTTTCAGCTGAATTCAATACTCTATTACTGCCATTAGACAAGATATTTCGTGACGCCTGCTCACACCATCCACCGGATTACTGGGCACCAGATGGCGTACATCCAACTCCGGCTGGCCACGCTTTAATAGCAAAGTCATGGGTTGATTATGTTAACAAACAATTAAATTGATACATTTATTTTAAATATTCATAAATAAAACAGTTAAATTTTATAGAAGATTACCGATAATATATTATTGTGTTTGTTGAAATTCAGGTATATAATAAAAGTTTTAAGTCATTACTGATTAAGGTTTCGAAAAAATAGTTTTCCTGTCAAGCCGTCTGCCCGGCAGACGGCTTTCGTTATATATAGTAGAAAAAAATGTTCAAAAATTCTCTTTTTGTAGTACTGATTTTAATATTATCTGCAGGTCCGGTCTATGCAATCGCAAATAGATCCAATCAAACTGAGGCAAAACAGTCAGACTTTAGTGTAGAACAGGTACTCAATGACGTATACGCACTTGTAGATTCTGAGAATATAAAGCTGTTCGATCATAAAATTGAGGAGATGGACAGGGAGCTTATTGCGCTCTTTGATGTCTCCATTCTCAGATCTAAGCTTGAGCAGTTTTATACCATGCTTTATTACATATCCTGGTATGCTACAATCGAAAAAGATGAATTTAATATCGATCGTGATTTGACAATAAAACTTTTAATCTCTAGCAGGGTATTTACCGACAGAGAATTCCCGAGAAACATCACTGATGTTTTCCTGTCCAGGACAAATAAAGAAAAGCCATTTTATAAAGTTTCATTCAACGGTGACAGGGTAGAGCTTGGCTTGAATTACGGTGACGGGTATGGAATATCCAGAGTGGGAATGGAGCAGGAGGCTCAAGCACTGGTCTTTTATGGAGGATTCTCTTTTAAACTAAGGAAAAAGGGTGAAAATGTTGAGGCGTATAATTTCGATGGTGTTGATCTTTATGGGAATTTTGGTTCACGTGGTATCGTCAATGTAGATATAAACTATGTAGCTGTTAAGTCTGTAGAATTCCATAAAGCTTCAGAAATGGCTCTTGTAAAGGCAAAGGTATCCAGAAAAGAGTTTGAAATAAACAAGCACACATGGCTGCTTGGTCTTGTTACAAGATTTGTCACTGATAAATCACTTCAGCCGCTTGATTGGTAAAACCTGTTGTTGTTATCAGAATTTTTACTGTAATTACCATCCACCAGAAAAACCTCCACCGCCGAAGCCACCACCGAGTCCACCGCCAAAACCACCGAAGCCTCCGCTCGAAAAAGAGTCTCCTTCAGTGTTGTGGCCTCCACCAAAACCGCCGAAGCCGCCAAACATAAACGGCATCATCATAAAAAGCGGCATTCCTCCCCAACGACTCCTGCCATAAGCTCTGCGTCTGCCTCCCAATAATATTGGCAGTATAAAGACAAGGAGAATAGGCAGGAATGAAAGGCCTGAGCTTCTTCGTCTCGGAAGATGAATCTCTTTCGGTGCACCGGATATTGTAACACCGACATTACCTGCTACTCTATTCAATATAGCTATCGAACCCTGAAAAATACCCTCACTAAAGTAACCATTCCTGAAGTGAGGAGTTAAAAGATGAGTGCCTATCTCTTCACAAAAGCTGTTTGGAACAACCGTTTCCAGTCCTGAACCAACCTCTATGCGGTATTTTCTATCTTCATGAGCTATAACCATAAGCAGACCGTTATCCAGTTGAGACTGACCAAGTTTCCACTGATTAGCAACATCTATTGAAAACCGGTCGATCGGTACTCCGCCTGTTGTGTTAACCGTCAATACTACCATTTGGGCACCTGTCTTCATCTCCAGTTCCGCCAGAAAGTTATTCAGGTTGTATTCAGTTTCCTCTTCAATTATATTCGCATTATCTGAAACATGCATTTCAGGAACGGGAATATTAACGGCTCCAAAAGCTGTCACTGTGAATCTGGACTGTACAATTAAGACAATAGCTAATATGAAAAGATTTTTATAATACATGTCTATATTTTAAATTTATCAATTATGTTCGCGATATCATCCAGCGTATTATACATTCGTTGAAAATCATTTTTCAGATCTTCATGTGATGGCCTTGATTTACCCCTCTTAATTGTCAATAACTCTCTAAAGACGTTCATCCTTTTATTCAGTGCCTTTTCACACTCGTCAAGAACTGCATCCCTGGTTCTGGGTATCTCTTTGTCATAGAGGAAAAGTATTGCCCTGAATATGGGAATATATGACGAGAGAAAACTTACAAACAGCCCTTTTATGATACGGTCATCACCACGCGACTTTATATATGCCTGACCCAGATTCTGGACCCACCCCTTTAATTCTCTTTCACAAACAAGCCGCAAGTCTGACTTTTCAATCCTGATACTACTGAGAACATCATCACCATAAACAAGAGCATTAATTGACTGCATATTCAGGAATTGAATAGGGAAGACCTCGAGCGAAGTCCGTACATAATCATCAGTCATTATGATCGGCGCTCTTATTTTACGCTTACCGTATTTTTTTCCAATTGGCGCGATGAAATCGAATATATCAAGATTTTTCTCTTTCAATACTATAAGTGAATCGACATCAGACTCCTTTATATCAAAGTCATCTGTAACCGCACTGCCAATTACATATATGGATTTAATCTGGCTTGCATAAGATGAGAGGATTTCACGGAAGAAAAGCCCCATCCGATCGCTTACCTGCACACTCAACTTCTCCAGGTTCAGCTCTGCCATAAATTTAACCTTATTAATGATTTTAGTCCTTATTTGCTAATGTGGGGAATTTTACATAAAGTCCCTTATGATTACAAGTCATATCTATTTCATGACTTATTCTAGTTTCTAAATCCCATAACCCATATGAAAGAGCTTGACATTCCCTTTATGTGATGTTAGAAGGTATTTGTAAAATACAACTTTATCAACTGATTTACTAAATTATATGCCTGTATGAGGTTACACATAACACTAGATATAATTTACATAAAAACACACACAATCATTAACCATGCTAAATGTTTTTTTTCGAATAAGCAGAAACAAGATAGTTAGACTATTCTGTTTAACAATAACAACCCTGTTTATCGGTGGATTAGGGCTGAACTATTTTGAGAAAACACCGCGCATTATTGATGCATTCTGGTGGAGTTTCGTAACGATTACTACGGTAGGTTACGGTGACATAACACCTTCAACGATTGGCGGAAGGATTATCGGAGTCGTTGTTATGGTGTTCGGCATAGGAATTCTGGGTATGTTTACGGCAACGATTGCCAGTGCCTTTGTTGATACCAGGCTCAAAGAGGGAAAAGGCGTGAACGACGTAAAGGTTAAAGACCATTTTATTATATGCGGCTGGAGCTACAAGGCAAAAGAGATTATTGCAGAGCTGCGTGCAGATAAGAAGGTAAAAAACAAACCAATAGTTATTGTTGCTGACATCCCTGAGAAACCAATCAAAGACGAGAACACGTTTTTTATCCATGGCGAAGTTGATATTGATATATTGAAGAAGGCCAACTTGAATGGAGCGTCAGTTGTCATGGTCCTGACAGACGAAAATCTTGATTCTTACTCAAGGGATGCGAAAGTCGTATTGAACACACTTACCATACGTAAGCAAAACCCGAAAGTCTATATCTGTGTTGAGATCTCTGATGCAAGGAATATGCAGCATGGTAAACTGGCTGGGGCTGACGAAATAATAGTTATAGGAGAACTGAGCGGAAATCTACTCGTTCAGGCTGCCCTTGACCACGGCATAACCAAGATAATTACCGAACTTGTCAGTAATCGATACGGTAATGAACTCTATAAAGTAAAACCACCTGAAAATTTTGTTGGCATGAAGTTTATTGATATACTAAAGCATATAAAAGAGAAATATAACGCTATTATCGTAGCAATTGAATCGGGGAAAGAGAATAAATTGGCGGCTAATCCTCCAATGGATTATACTATAAAACCGGGAGATGATCTGGTCCTTATTGCGCAGGAACGTCCGCATTTTGGTAAATAAAAGAATAAGAGCCTCTCGCTAATACGCAAGAAACGCAAAGAGTATAAGGTTTAAATACGAATATTACAGATTAAAAACTAAACAATTCAAGAGGGTCATGAGGCAGGATACAAGTGACGAGTAGCAAGAGGAAAAGATGTTTACTTCGTGACTTAAATGCCTTCGTGGCAAAATTTTTTTAATGATTTATAAATTTGAAATAGGAGAAAAGTGATGTCTGAGAATCTGCAAAAGGTGAAGGATTATTTAGATGAGCTAGAGCTTTCTATCTCCAGTGAGGATGGGGCAGAGGAATTGGTCGTTATAGATGATGAAGAGAAGGGTATCAAAAACCTGATTATAGATTGCGAAGACCCTGTCTTAGTTCTCGAACAGGTAATTATGGATGTTCCGGAAAAGACGGAGGGTTTTTTTAAACGACTGCTCCAGATGAACCGCACTCTGGTACATGGTGCATTTGTACTGGATGAAGAGGGGAATAAAGTCATCTTCAGAGACACCCTGCAGTTGGAAAATCTGGATAAAAATGAGTTGGAAGGCTCAATTAACGCTTTGAGTATCGCCCTGGCCGAGTATGCAGGTGAACTTATAGATTTTAGTAAGAGTTAGGATTTATTGAAGAAAAAGAATATTGTAATTTTAATATAAATAATTATTGAGAAGGAGTAAAAACAATGGCAAGTATATTTCAGCGGATGTTTAAGGTGGGGCAGTCCCATGCACATAGCGCGATGGATAGGTTTGAAGATCCTATCAAGATGACAGAACAGGGGATAAGAGACCTTAAGAAAGATCTGCAGGGGACCATGAAGAGCCTGGCTGAGGTTAAGGGTGTTGCCATACGGTTGAAGAAAGAGGCTGAGGACAATAAGAGGCTGGCCGCTGATTATGAGCGCAAGGCGATGATGCTGCTCCAGAAGATGCAGAGCGGAGGCATTGATGCTGCACAGGCAGAACGGTTGGCGACAGAAGCCCTGAACAGGAAAGAGGATTGCAGCCAGAAGGCTATAAGCCTTATGCAGAATTGGGAACAGCAGGACAAGATGGCCTCTCAGCTTCAGGCGAATGTAACCAAATTGAGGTCTACTGTATCAACATACGAAAACGAACTTATCACCCTTAGGGCACGGGCCAAGACTGCAGCAGCAACACGTAAGATTAATGAACAGGTGGCAAGGGTAGACTCTTCCGGTACTATTGCAATGCTTGAAAAGATGAAGGCTAAAGTTGAAGAGGATGAGTCACTGGCACAGTCCTACGGAGAGCTTGCATCCGCAGAGACGAGTGTAGATGACGAGATTAATGCCGCACTGGGCGGTAATCAACTAAACGCCCCAAGCGACAAACTCCTGGCGCTTAAAGCAAAGATGGGGTTGTTGGAACAGAGTTAAGCAGGAAATAATAAAATCCAGATAACAGATAAACGCCAATGAGGAAATCCAAAATTCCAAACAAACTGATTTAACTCATTATATCATTGTGTATTGTATTTATTAGTCGTTTGTGATTTCCAATTTATGATTTAGTTGGCGTTCTTGTCTTCGGGGAGTTGTTTTTTAAGGATTTAATATGGCCTGGTTTGGTAAGAAAAAAAATAAGGAAGAGCTGGATCCTCTGCAGGACCTTGTATTGTCTAAACTCAAGGTTGGATATCTTGTGGATTACGACATGAAGACATGGGAGGTCACTGAATACAACGTATACGACTGGGACGATGGAGATCACAGCTATGAATGGGAGCTCAAATCCGGAAATGAAGTTGCATACCTGGAACTTGAGGACGATGATGAGCCAGAGTGGATTCTGGCCAGGAAAATCTCATTCAAGAGTCTGGGTCGCGGACTGCGCAGGCATATTCAGGAAAATGATGATCCCCCTAACGTAATACAGTATGAGGGGGTAGAGTACTCCATTGATGAGGGCAGCGGCGGCTATTTCTGTAAGGGGGGAGGAAAAGAGAGAATCGAGTTTCTGTACTGGGACTACTACGATCTATCAGAAGAGAAGACACTTACTATAGAGCAGTGGGGAGAGGATAAATTTGAAGCATCTGTAGGTAATTATGTAGAAGAGTATCAGTTCACAAACATACTACCGGGAACATAATCGGTTACCGTGAATATAATGGCAAATATAAGAGTAATTACCGTATGAATATTAAAGCACATATACTTGTTGTTGATGATAATTGTAATCTCTGTGAGAGTATTAGGGATCTTCTGGAAGCAAACAATTATCTTGTTAAATATGTATTTAATGGTAATGATGCAATTGAGCTGGCTAGAAATAATAAATTTGACATTGCCTTTATTGATATCGTCCTGCCTGATATTTCAGGCAATGAGGTTGTAGAAAAAATAACTAGGTTATCCCCTTCAACAGAATTCATATATAACCGGCCTTGCCACACTAGATAGTGCCATAAAAGCTGTTAAACAGAGACGTGTAATATCCTACGAGACCAAACCAATAGATTTGAAGCATATACTGCCATTAATACATCAAATCATCGAGCGAAAAAGGATGGAAGAAGCGCTCTTGCAGGCAGAAAGATATAAGTCCCTGGGTGTAATAACCGCCGGGATTGCCCATGAGTTTAATAACCTTCTTTCGGTAATCATAGGTACAGCAGAACTTCTTGGTGGAGGATTTAAAGACGAACAGGAATTGAAAGATGGACTGAATACAATTATCGAAGCAGGTGACGATGGGGCCGATATAGTAAAAAATATGCTTAAGTATGCTAAATCTCAAGCAACGGAAACATCCGATTACATCCTTTTTGATATAAGGTACTTACTTAATGATGTGATTGAATTCACAAGGCCCAGATGGAAGAATATGGCTGAAGCTAAAGGAATAGAATATCACATAGATAGAGAAGACATGATAGAAGTACCGGAAGTATCTTGTAACCCTACAGAGATGATGGAGGTGTTTACAAATATTATAAATAACGCCCTTGATGCCATGCCGGATGGTGGCCGTCTTTCATTCCGCACATGGAGTGAGGATGGTAATGTGTTTATAAGCATCTCCGATACCGGCAGTGGAATGCATGAAGATGTGAAAGAGAGAGTATTTGACCCGTTCTTCACAACGCGGAGACCGCTGGGAATAGGATTAGGCTTAAGCGTTTCCTATGGAGTAGTAGAGAGGCATGGTGGCAGGATAGAGGTAGAGAGTGATGAGGGAAAGGGAACAACGTTTAGTCTGAGCATCCCAATCCAAAAGGATGTAGTACGAAAAACTGAACCACCTGAACCTGTTAGTAAGTCAATTGCGAGAAAACTGAATATTTTAGTAGTAGATGATAATGAGGATATGCGTTCGATCCTTAGTGATTTACTTACCAGATCTGGTCATACCGTTAAGACTTTAAATAACGGCGCAGAGGCTCTAAAGCTTGCCGATAAAGAAGAGTTTGATCTCGTTTTATGTGATCTGGTTATGCCAGACGTACATGGATATGATGTAATAATGGCTATTAATAAGTTAGGTAAAATACCAAGGATTGGTATAATATCAGGTTGGGACGATAATATTAAGGCAATTGATGATGAAGGTTTCAAGGTAGATTTTATACTCAAAAAACCTTTCAAACATGCAGAGCTGACACAACGTATAAATTGTTTAGAATTTTAGAAATAGTGCAGTAAGAATAATCAGGTCATCTATAAGGATTGTCACCCACCCGGATTAAACCGTTCGCCAGCCAGACGTGCATTATGGCGGGGACGGCAGTAAGCCTGCTCAACGCATCTTAACCCGTTAGTTGCAATCCGCGACTCACAACTCACAGCTTCATCATCATAAATAGCTTTTCCAATAACCATCGACATCTTTTTGAATTGTATTTATGATGTCCACCTGTTTTGTCGGTTCAAAGAGGTGTGTAAACCTCTCTTGTGTTTTGAGATACTCTTCCACTGGTTTGAATTTCGGGATAACAGTATGTTCTACTTTACCATGAACAGCTTCTTTGAGTGGCAGAATACCCGTCTGTACCGCAAGTTTCGCAACATTAACCGATTTTGAAGAGCCAAAGGACCATCCCGGAGGGCAGGGGGAGAAAGCAATAAAAAGTTTAGGGCCATTGAAGCCAGACGCTCTTTCGAATTTGTTTGACAGGTCAGCAGGATGTGATGGTGAGACTGTAGCCAGATAGGGCGGTTTGTGAGACCTCCAAATCTCAAAGAGATCCTTTTTCTTCTGTACCGTTCCACCTGGATTAAACTTTTCAGGAAATGAGGTATTTGTTCTTGAGCCAAACGGAGTAGCACTCGACATCTGAAAACCTGTATTAGAAAATGCCTCGTTATCATAGCAGAAATAGTAGAAGTCCAACCCTCTATGAATTGCTGCGGAAGTAGACTGTAAGCCAATGTCATTTGCCGAGCCGTCTCCAGTAAGGACTACCACCTTCAGATCCTCTTTTTTTTCCAGTTTTTCTTTTCTGATAAGTATGTCAAGCGCGTCCCTTATGCCCTGGGCGCCTGCCGGCGCACAGGCCATTGCCGTGTACATCCATGACGAACTGAACGGTGTGTATGGATAGACTGACAATAGAGTAAAACAGCCAGCTGCGTTTACTATAACAACATTCTTCCCTAAAACCTTGAGTGCAAGCCTCAAGGCCAGAAGCCCGCCGCAACCGGTACATAGTGGTGTCCCGGGCGAGATGTTCTCGTCAGCAGAAATACTCTTAAAACCTTTATAAGTTTCCGTTTTCATCAATACAAATTCTTAGTAAAAAAATCATAAAAATTAATCATCACACCCGCCAAATAGCTAGTCGGGCAGGAAGGCACAGAGAGCTCAAAAAAAAATTTTCCTCTTGTCTCCCCGAACAAAAGACATCGAGTATTCTGTTCTATATGTCCTCTCTTTCGAGAGGATTCCATTACTTGATTCCTTGCGAGAGCAAGGCCTGCAATGAATAATTAATCATTAGTTTTCCCGGCAATTTTCAGCAGTTTGTTCATCTGCTGCATATCATTTTCTGTATAGAGAATCTCTGTTTCGGGTATAACCCCGGAATCAAGGCTTTTTTTCATCACATCTATAATGTATTTAAATTCGACATGGCTGATATCCTTTCCGCCCAATCCACCAATGAATGATAATAATACTTCAGGCCTGTGTGTCTCATGATAAAGCGCCGCGGATACATCTTTATAGAGAATACCACCTGAACCGGGACTGATGTTCTGGTCGATAACGGCAGCAGCTTTTATGTTTATTAAAAGCCGCCTGAGTTCTGCATCCGGAAATGGCCTGATAAGCCTTAACCTTAGAAGGCCTGCTTTTGTACCATTTTCCCTGAACTCTTTTACAGCGGCCTTGCCTTTAACTGTAAATGAGTTGCTCATTATCAGAACATATTCCGCGTCTTTCATCATAAATTCCTCTATAACAGAGTATGCCCTTCCAAAAATTTCTTCAAACTTACCTGCCACTTCGTTATATACCTTTAACACGTTTAATGAAGCTAAATGCTGTTGATACTTAAAATATGAATATGCGCTGCCGCCCAGGACTGCTACACCCTGTGCCATAGGCTCAGATGCTTTAATAAACGCGTGCTTTGGTGCGTATTCAGGCAGAAAACCTTTGACTTCAGCCTTGTCCGGAATTAACACGGGCTCTCTCGTAAAAGAGAGGTAAAATCCATCCATATTGATCAAAACCGGTAGTAGGACTCTCTCATCTTCGGATATTCTGTATGCCATCAAGATGGTATCCAGTATCTCCTGACATGTTTCAGCATGTATCTGAATAATACCGGTGTCCCTGGCAGAGAGAACGTCATTATGGTCCGGTTCAAGTGTGATCGGGGCAGAAATCGCCCTGGACACATTAATTAACACCAGTGGCACTCGCCATCCCGCAATATTATAGAGCATTTCATATCCGTACAGCAGGCCCTGGCTCGATGTAGCGGAAAAAACCCTTGTACCGGCGGCTGATGCAGTACCGGCAGCCGTAATCATTGAATGCTCAGAATCCATACTGGTAAAAATCGCATCCATATTACCGCCATTAATCCATTTTGACAAAACTTCAATAATCTCCGATTGAGGAGTAATAGGGAAGGCGGGTACATAGTCTACATCTGCCAGTCTTGCTCCCCATGCCGCCGCATAATTTCCGGTTAGCATCTCCTTTACCATTTTCTTACCTCGCGTTCTCTTGAAACAGCACTCTTTGGACACTCATCCATACATATAAAACAGCCTTTGCAGTTTTCATAATTGATTTGAGGATAACCTGATTCATCGATAGTGATACAGCTGTGCGGACAGTGAACAAAACAGGCTCGACACATGGAACACTCTTCATAATCAATTACCGGTTTGTACAGACGCCAGTTTCCTGTTTTTTTATCAATCGTATTTCCCATTGCGTAAACACTTGGTGTACCCACACAGGGATTTGCATATTTCAGCCTTACAATCCTGTTTCCATTGTGTCCTTCTGAATGCTTGATTTCGGATGCAAAGATATCCGGTGTTTTGTCAAAGCAGACCAGCGCCGCTTCAACATTCCTGTCTATAGATTCTCTTCTAAGATGTATGTCTGACAATTCATTGATTACGGCCTCTCTTAATGCATCTTTTGAGATCATGCCAGTTAACTTACATGCACAGGCCGCTGCTACACTACTGAGAGCAGGTTTATTAATAATCTTCAAAACTATTTCTGTTATGTCTACAGCAGCAACTTCTCCATTTACCCTATAAGTCTCTTTAACATGAGGCGGTGTATAGTGTGTGTTAACCATTGTTACCGTTCCACTATCCGTACCCTGTAATACTCTAGCGGCATTATCGTCAAGGAGAGATTCATCGGCTATGATGTTGATGTCAGGCCGCGTTATTATGCCTCTTTCAAGTATAGGGCTATCAGACAGCCTCGTAAATGCTATTATAGGGGCACCTCTTCTCTCCGCACCGTAAACAGGAAAATCCTGAGCATAATATCCCTCTATAAACGCAGCAGTGCCGAGAATGCGGCTTGCAGTCTTCATACCCTGCCCGCCTCTTCCATGAAATCTTACTCTTTTAATAATACCGTTCTTTTTCATTTAACACCTTCTCACACATAAACATACAGATATATATACCTGATAAGTCATGTAATTAATATCTTATCTTAAGATAACCTTCGCATCAACAGCCATTACATTTTTCTCGTATGCCAGCAAAGGGTTTAGTTCCACTTCCTTTATTGTACTAATATTTGATATTAAATCGGAGATAATAATAACTGATTTGGTAATCTGTTCTATATCAAGAGATCTGGAACCTCTGTAACCTGACAGGGCAGGAAATGACTTTATCTCTCTAATCATCTCTAATGCTTCTGACTCTGTTACAGGTGCTATCCTGAACGACACATCCTTAAACAACTCTACCAGAATACCTCCCATGCCAAACATCACCACAGGCCCGAATTGTTCATCGTATAATCCACCTACAATTAAATGGGTGGATTCAGGTATCTGTTTTTGTAATAAGATACCTGAAATTTGAGAACCCGGAATCTCTATGCTCGGATCCGTCATGATCTTATTATAATTCTCTTCTACTTCCTGTACATCATGTATACCTAAGATTACACCGCCTGCTTCACTCTTATGGATTGCTTCTGTTGATGCAATCTTCATGACCAGTGGGAATCCAATTTCAACAGACGCTTCTAAAGCCTCTCCGGGTGATTTGACTAAAACGTGGTCAGGTATTTCAATTCCGGCTAGCTTCACTATATCCAGCGATTCGTCGGGAAGGGCAATCTTTCTCCCGGAATCTGAAATCTTTTCCACTATCATTTCTACTTCAATCTTCCTTGCAGCATCATATACCATGCATCTTACCTCTATCTACCAATACACTCATTGCCTTAACTGCTCTTCCCGGAGATGGAAAGACTGGAATGCCTTTCAACTCATACAATCCCTTAACTTTTTTTGTATATTCTCCGCAAATGGTGCAAACGACAACAGGTTTGCCGGCTTTCTCAGCAGACTGTGAAATAATATCAACCACTTGTTCCGTCATAGTCTGTGGAGGCATTAATGGGATTACTATCGCAGCATCAAAATAGTCATTGTTAACAAAAGCTGTTTCAAGTACTGTACCGAAATCTTTATCACCGGAACTGCCGGTCAGATCTATCGGGTTATTTAAAATAAAATAGTCCGGAAAATGTTTTGAAAGTGACTCCTTGATTACAGATGGAGTTTTCGCTACATCCAGATCTATAGCACCACACATGTCTGAAACCGAGACACCAAATCCACCTCCGTTAGTCAATACCAGGATCTTATTTCCCTTTGCAGGTTTCTGCATTGAAAGAACTTTGCACGCATCGATAAACTCCTCCAGGTTGTTTACCTCTACAATTCCTGATTTTTTAAACGCAGCTCTATAAATTTCATATTTACCGGCAATGGCCCCTGTATGAGACCTTGCCGCATCAACACCGGAATCCTGTCTTCCAACCTTCAACACTACCATATGTTTATCCCTGGAACAGCGGCTGGAGGCACGGATAAACCTTCTCCCATCATCTACTGATTCCATATAGATCCCAATAACGTTTGTAGTCTCATCTTCTGTTAGATATTCAATCAATTCTGATTCACCAACGTCAGCACGGTTACCATAACTTACAAATTTTGATACACCAATACCTTCAAGAGATAACATATCCAGCATACTTATAGAATAGGAGCCGCTTTGAGACAAAATACTCAAATACCCTTTCGGAGGGCGCTTGACCTTTGACCACGGCAGAAAAAAAGTGCTGAAATCTGAATAATTATCAAGGACACCAAGGCAATTCGGACCAATTACTCTGATACCGTTTTCTATGCATTTTTTTTTTACATTCTCTTCATTCTCCTCTCCTTTATTACCTGTCTCCGCAAATCCACCACTTATAATAATGCTGTTTTTTATCCCGGGTCCTACATGCTGATCAAGAATATCAATAACATGTTTTGAAGAGATTGCTAATACTGAAAGTTCTATTTTCTCTTTAATATCCAAAAGTGAAGGATAGCATTTTAGTCCAAACACTTTATTGTGATGCGGATTTACAGGAACAACTCTACCTTTAAAATCCATTTCAAAGAGATTTTGTATAATAGTTGATGTAATGTTCTGGGGGTTTTCTGTAGCACCTATGATGGCTACACTCTGAGGATTGAAGAACTTATCTAAATACATTAATAACCGCTCCAAATAAAAATAGGGGCCAGGCGCTCCCATTTGGAAGTCTGAATAGATAATCTGGGTAAGTCTTAATAATTAACAAATTACTTCTGATAGCAGGGATAACTGTAATCAGTCATTAGATTATTATTGAGGGTTTTTTTTCATCTTCTGTAGCTGCTTCTTCTTAAGGTTCTCTACATGAATAATAAGCGTATCAACTGTCTCCTTCAGAATATCAAGTTCGTCTATTTCCAAATCATTTAATTGTTCTAGATTGTACTCAATCGTATCGATTATCCTTTTGGACGGACGCTGCATGGGACGCATAAAATACGTTGTTATAGTTGCCACTATAGTTCCGAAAAAAATTACGGAACCAACTACTATCCAAATACCACCAATTAACTTGGCAACATCAGATTTCGGCGTATCAGCTATGCCAGCAGTTGAAAATGCAGCTATTCCCCAATATATGGCATCTCCATAAGAGACTATCTTGGCTCCTTCAACACCTCTTTCGGCAAAATATATTCCTGTCGAAAAAGCAAGCCACAAGGCAACCAGAAGAACAATCATGTTTGTGAATGGCGTGTGAATTGAGATATCTTTTATAAATCTTTTAAGCCTCGTATTTTGTTTTATTCTTCTCATATCTTATTTTTTTCCTAAGTAAATCAATACACGTCCCACGCACCTTTTTTGTAATATTTTACTAAAATAGGGTCGAGGATACTATTAATTTTCAGCTTATCCTTTCTCTCAAGAACTCCTTTTCCAAAATTCACCATTGAAATAATGGCCTCCTTGTTAAGGAATCTGGTAGGAAGGGGAGGAAGTTCAATCTCCGTTATTTTTTTCTTCAGCATATCTTTTGGTACAACATCATTTTTCATTCCCAGGCACCAGCCCCATTCTCCGAGTGTAGGGATATTATTGTGATATGGAAGTACGGTATAATCTGCCGACTCCATTGTCTTGACTATACAGGCGAATGCATTAGGAGAGTGTACCGGACTGGATGCCTGTGTGACGATAATGCCGTACTTATTTAGATGACGTTGACAGAGCGAATAGAACTCCCTGGAGTAGAGCCGGGACAAAGAAACGGAATTGGGGTCAGGCAGGTCGACAAAAATGACATCGTAAAATTCTTCACTATTTTCTATAAATGTAAAGGCGTCCCGGTTTATAACATTAACCTTCGGATCTACCATTGCGTTCTGATTAATCTTTGTGATGATAGGATTATATTTTGCCAGATCTGTCATTACAGGATCTAGGTCGACAACCGTTACATTCTCAACGTCACTGTATTTCAAAATCTCTCTAACTGCCAGTCCTTCACCACCACCCAGCACCAGAATATTTTTTCTCTGCTCTGAAAGCAACATTGCCGGGTGTATAAGAGGCTCGTGATATTTCTCCTCGTCAAATGTTGAAAACTGTTCATTCCCGTTTATAAAGAGCCAGTACTTATCTTTCCACTGTGTAATGACTATCTTCTGATATGTAGTCTGCTGTTCGAAGATTATTCGATCCTTATATTTCTTCTGTTCACTGAACAGTATAATAGGCTTGACTGCAAAGATAAATATCATGAAGAACGCGGTAATTGACCAGAATGAGGTCTGTATTGACTTCTTGTAAAGAAGCAGATGTTTAAATCTCCAAAATAGTATTGATGCTACCATGAAATTAATTATTCCAAGTGCAATTGGAGTATATGTAAGGCCGAAATAAGGCAGGGCAAAAAAAGCAAACAGGATGCCTCCGGCCAGGGCGCCGTAATAGTCTTTCTCCATAACGGATGAGATGTTTACCCTGAGCTCTTCATACGATTCGTTCATCCGGGTTACCAGAGGTATCTCCGCACCGATCAGTAGACCGATCAATATACTGAATGCATATATAAACAGACCGGTACTTTTACTGAATGTTGAAGTCCAATAGCACAGTGCTACTGAAGCACCACATAGGATGGAGAGGGCAAATTCGAGGAATATGAACTTATCAAGCAGGTTGTTCAGTATGTATTTACTGATCCTGCATCCCAGTCCCATTGCGAAGAGCATTAGAGACATCAATATTGTCCATTGGAGTATGGGATTCCCGAGGAGATAACTCGCAAGAGTGGAAAGAACAAATTCGGCAACGATGCCGGCGCAGCCGGTGGCAAAAATACATATCTTGAGAATTCTGCTCTGGGATGCTAAAAGTGGATTTGGCATTGTTTGGGTTACTAGTTACGAATTACGGGTAACAGGATAAGGGAATTTGGTAAAGGAATTTTCATTCGTTATTTGTCATGCCTGCCTGAAGTAACGTGTAATACAACGCTACGCATTATAAGCACCAGGTTATAAGGAATGATGAACCTATATAGGAGAAAGCAGCTATAAACGCAGCTCCCAGATTGGGTTTCTCCTGGTTGACAATTTCATCGGTTAGTTTAGCACCCGGCAGGAGGACTTTATCAGTGAACAGTCGGATCAGAGGCAACAGGAAGATACCAAAACCAAAAAAACAACCGAGAGTAAGTAAGCTATCACCCCAACTGGTAAAGTCTTCACCGATAGCATGTCTGACGATGTTTGCAACTCCGACAATGGCACCAGCGTAACAGATACCTGCGGCAGCATTGTCTTTTTCAATTTCATCATGTATACAATAAGGTGTGATCAGGTTATAAACATAACCGGTGATGATGAAAGATGCCTGCCCAATAACCCAGAATGCCAGCAGCGTGATTATACCACCGCCTTCCCCTGAAATAGATCCAAAAATTATCATTCCGGTAGCTAAATAGATGGCCAACTCAACTGCACCTGTACCCGCATTATGGTCTTCTATTATCTCTTTCTTATTGTTGAATTGATAAAGAATTACCTTGTCGTTAATGAAAGTGGATATGTTCAGCAGAATAATCGCAATTGGCCCGTAAATAAATATGTCTATCAGATCAGATACCAGACCGGCTGATTCACCTACTACAACACCGCCTATGGCAAATACTAAACCTAGATAATATCCAACTAGAGAAAGAGCAAATGCGCAGTTGTCCTTCTTGACCAGCTCATCTTTTACTTTGATGTCCCTGTGAATCAGGTCGTATGCAAGCTTCCCTAACCAGAAAAGGAAATAGCAACATACCAGATAGATAGCAGCTGAGTATAGATTATCAAAATTCATTATTTTCCGAACCCTCCTCCTCTACTGCGGAATGGACTCTGGCTTCTTCCAACTCTTGATTTTACCTTCTGCGCAAAAGTCTGTTTAGCCATTCTCTGTCTTGCCATCTTTCTCTGGAAGAAGCTCTTGTGTGTCTGTTTTGTTACTGTGCCGTTTGTACCATACTGGTTTTTACTGCCGTAATATGGTCTGTTATTTTTTCGATAATCAGTATAAGAGCTGTAATCACTGCGGTACACCGGCCTGCTGACCATCCCGAACATATGAGACATAAACATGTATTGACCGTAGAATGCCCAGAATGAGTTACCGGACCTGTCCTGCTTCCACTCACCATATCTGGTATCTCCTACATATTGATAGCCCGGAGGGGAAGGTGTCTTAATGTAACCATCTTCTGTCTTTGACAAAAGCGCCATTCCGAGATAGTTCTCGTTCTTCTTGTAATAAGGTTCTGATACCCGCACAAAGCCTGTGTACTGAATATCATCCTTTATGATCACCTTGTATTTATGGTAGTATTGCCTGAATACGCTGCCTCTGCTCTGCATGTCTTCCAGTATAACAGTATATTCGGGAACATTTTTCAGATTTGCAGATATCCGTTCAATTGGAGACCGCTTGGCACCGCATGATTGTATAGTCATAACCACGCAAATTAGAACGCATACGGTTACTATTTTTTTTATTAAAGCCATATTTTGATGGTTTCCTGCGTAATCTTAAAAAAGACTAATGTATCTATACATAAACTATGTAGTTAATTGAGTATATAACTGTTTTATTTAGAATTGTCAACCTAATTTAAGGATACTTCAGACATTGCGTTCTGTTATAATACAATAATGAATAAAGTACTTACAATTGCAGGTTCCGATTCCTGCTGCGGTGCCGGTGTACAGGCAGACTTGAAAGTCATAAATGCACTCGGTGCTGTTGGTATCTGTGCAATTACCGCAATAACAGCGCAGAACACTCTCGGAGTGAATTCCGTTTACAGCGTTCCTGTATCAATTATCAGCGAACAGATAGATGCAGTCGTTTCTGACATGGGGGCTGACTCTCTGAAAACAGGGATGCTTGTAAGTGAGGAGGTGGTGGATGTGGTTTGCGGTATGGTTAGTAAGTATAATCTGAATAACATGGTGGTAGACCCTGTCATCACATCCCATGCGGGTAAAAGGCTCCTTTCTAATGAAGGTGTTAAGAGGCTAATTGCCGACCTGATCCCGTTATCCTGCCTGGTAACACCAAATATTCCTGAAGCAGAAATCTTGACAAACCGTAAGATTAAGAATACTTCCGGTTTAGAGGATGCTGCCGGTGCTCTTTTTGACCAGGGGGCATCCAATGTATTGATTAAGGGTGGACATGCCATGAACCATGGAAGTGGAGAAGATGCAGAAGGAGAGGTTGTAGATCTATTTTACGACGGGAAGGTGTTTGAATACTTCAGGGAAGAACGTATAAAACGCAGCAACGTTCACGGTACAGGGTGTATGTATTCAGCAGCAATTGCTACAGAGCTGGCAAAAGGAAATAATTTGGCCAGTTCAATTTCAATTGCAAAAAGATTTATAACTAAAGTAATAAAAGAGTCGTCAATGCCGGGAAAAGGCTGCCGCTTAGCCGATTTTACAGATCAAACCGGTGAATGATATTTTACTTTTACTCTTGAAAAAGTGTCAATTATTGTTAGTATCTTTATTTAACAGTTTTCTAATTCAATTAAAGGAATGAACTTATAACAATGTATAAAATAGCAACTATACCCGGAGATGGAACAGGGCCTGAAGTCGTTCGAGAGGGATTAAAGGCACTTGAGGCAGCAGCGCAGAAACACGGTTTTAAGTATGAACTTGTTGATTATGATCTTGGTGGTGACAGATATTTAAAGACTGGAGAAATTTTACCTGATTCCGTAGTTGAGGATCTCAGGAAGTGTAATGCAATTTTTCTGGGAGCGATTGGACATCCTGATGTACAGCCTGGCATCCTTGAAAAAGGCTTACTTCTGAAAGCACGCTTTGCGTTACAACAGTACATAAATTTACGGCCTGTAAAATTGTATCCGGGCGTAGATTGTCCGCTTAAGGACAAAGGGCCTGATGATATTGATTTTGTTGTGGTACGTGAAAATAACGAAGGGTTGTATGCGGGAATAGGGGGGTTCTTAAAGAAAGGGACTCCTGAAGAAGTTGCGACACAGGAGATGATCAATACAAGGCAGGGGGTAGAGCGCTGTATTCGATTTGCATTTGAGTATACAAGGAAAAGAGGTAAGAGAAAACAACTGTTACTTTGTGCTAAAAACAACGTTTTGACTTTTGCACACGATCTGTGGTGGCGGGTGTTTAATGAAGTAGGTGATGAATACACAGATATAAAACGTGAGTATGCCCACGTTGATGCCACCTGTATGTGGATGGTAAAAAATCCTGAATGGTTTGACGTCATTGTAACCTGCAATATGTTTGGTGATATTATTACCGATCTGGGTGCAATGATTCAGGGTGGAATGGGAATCGCCGCAGGCGGAAATGTAAATCCGGAGGGAGTCTCCATGTTTGAACCGATTGGAGGCTCGGCTCCGAAATATACCGGAAAAAATGTTATAAATCCGGTTGCAGCTATACTTGCACTTACAATGCTTCTCGATCAATTAGGCGAGGATGCAGCGGCTGCTTCTATTGAGAGAGCCGTAATAGATGTTGTAGGTAAGAAACTAAAAGGTGTAAATGCTGGTCAGATGGGATATTCAACATCTGAAGTGGGAGACCTTATAGCGGAGTGTATTGCACAGGGCAGCTAAGCCAAAAATCAGAATAGGAGTCGTTATGCAGAGCAGCATCGCATTAGAATCCAGTGTTTTGGTCTTGAATAAATTCTTTGCAGCGGTACATGTCGTAAGTGCAAAGAGGGCGTTTGCGATGCTGTTTAAAGAGAGTGCCGAAGTCGTATCTGTAGATGACGGCCAGTATAATTCCTACAACTTCACAAGCTGGTTGGATGTTTCCGCATTCAAGGCAGAATACGGAATATCGGATGATGAGGAGTACGAAAGCATCAGGACAGTGTCTTTTGAGATAAGGGTGCCTAAGATTATCAGGCTAGTTGTTTACGATAAATTTCCTAAAGCAAATGTCAAATTTAACAGAAAAAACATATTTGCCAGAGATAAAAACAGGTGCCAGTATTGCGGCAAAAAGTTTCCCACATCGGAGCTAAGCCTGGACCATGTTATACCTAAAACTCAAGGCGGTACAAGCAGCTGGAAGAATATAGTATGTGCCTGTACAAATTGTAATAAGAACAAGGGCGGCAGAAGGCCGTCAGAAGCCGGAATGAAGTTGATTTGTGAACCGGTTAAGCCGAGGAGTTGCCCGATTATTCAATTAAAACTAGGCTCAAATAAATACAGTTCATGGAAACAATTTCTGGACAGTGCTTACTGGTCAGTTCCTCTGGAATAATAATGCCTTAATAATTTCCACTATGGTAAAGGAATATTATTTATCTATCCTGTCCGGACAGCAAAGAGGTGTTGTTGCTGCTTTAATCAGATCGACCCTTTCTGCATTCACATTACCATATTTAGCAGTACTGAGTACAAGAGACGCTCTTTATAAAAACGGTATTGTCACAAGCACAAGATTGCCGGTAAAGGTTATCAGTATCGGGAATATCACCACAGGGGGTACCGGCAAAACACCACTTGTAGAACATTCTGTCAAGTATCTCGGCATGATAGGCAAGAAGGCTGCAATATTGAGCCGTGGCTATGGCGGAAGCAGCCCTTCACAGGACGGTGAAGAGATAGCTAATGACGAATGTCTTGCTTTAAGAGAAAACCTTCAGGATGTACCAGTTCTGGCTGGCAGTAACAGGGTAAGAAACGGGGAAAAAGCGATCAGTGACTTTGGAGTGGATTGCGTAGTACTTGATGACGGTTTTCAACATTTTAAGCTAAAGCGCGATCTCGACATTGTTGTGATAGATGCACTAAATCCATTTGGTGGAGAGAACTTAATACCAAGAGGAAGTCTTAGAGAACCGCTTAATAACCTTGAACGTGCAGACCTGTTTATCATATCACATAGTAATCAAATCAATGAAGAAGGTTTAAAATCAATATATACTAGATTAAACCGGGTTAACAGCGACACTCCTGTATGTGAATCGATTCACACTCCTGTTCATATTGAAAATATTATGTATGATCCAGATCTCGGAGTAGAGTGGTTGAAAGGAAAGAGGGTTTATGCTGTCTCTGCAATAGGCAGCCCGGAATCTTTCACATTTACTTTAGAGGGGCTTAAAGCCGATGTGGTAAAGCACAGGATATTTCAGGATCATCATATCTACACTCAACAGGAAATAGATGATTCAGTTTCAGAAGCACAATCACTTGGTACTGATGCAATCGTGGTTACACAAAAAGATATGGTAAAAATAAGGAAAATGAATATAAAAGATGCTAATATACTATCACTGAAGATTGAAATAGAGATTACAAAAGGGGCTGATCTGTATAAAGAGGCAATAGATAGAGTATTTAAATCCTGAGCTGATTCTGGAATCCTCTGGAAAGAGAGGGAAATTACCATACTCTCGCAATGTGTCAAATTAACATTTTTTGTTTAACCGTTATATTATATATTACCATATTCCTTTGATATGACGAATATAGAGGATTAAATTTGAAAAAAAAGAAAAAAGAAAATAAACCGATCGACCTGAAAAAGATCAAAACATATTCAATAAAAAAGAGGAAGAACCTTTTCAAATCAGAGCAATTCGGCAAACCTGTTGAGATTAAGGATTTCAATAAATTTATTTATTCACTGCCAAAGGTTCTGGCTGCCGATGATCTGAGAAACATAATTGACAATATCGTTAAGGCACACAATAAGAACCGCCAGGTAGTTCTGGCATTAGGGGCTCACGTTATAAAATGCGGTCTATCACCCATCGTAATCGATTTGATGAAACGAGGAATTATAACGGCAGTTGCAATGAACGGATCCGGCGCTATACACGATTATGAGATTTCGTTAATAGGAGAGACATCTGAAGATGTATCGCATAGTCTCAAGGATGGAACTTTCGGCATGGCAAAGGAGACTGCAGAAGCAATTCAGGATGCGGCATCAACAGATGAAAGTGGATTGGGCAGTGCACTCGGAAACAAAATAATAAAAGACAAGAATAAGCATAAAAAACATAGTATCCTGGCAGAAGGTGTCCGATTGAACATACCGGTGACAGTACACGTCGCGATTGGTACGGATATAATTCATATGCATCCCTGCGTGTCCGGAAGTGATATGGGAGAATCGAGCTTTGTCGATTTTAAGAAGCTATGTTCAGTAGTATCAGAACTTGAGGAAGGGGTCTGGCTGAACGTGGGTTCAGCCGTCATAATGCCGGAGGTATTCCTAAAAGCGATAACCGTTGCAAGGAACCTTGGCAGAAAAGTCAGAAATTTCACTACGGTTAATATGGATATGATACAGCATTACCGGCCTCAGACGAATGTAGTGAAGCGTCCTACAACACATGGATATTCTATCACAGGCCATCATGAGATAATGCTACCACTGTTGAGGCTAGGCATTCTGGCCGGGTTGAAGATGAAGAAGTGAGCTTTAGGAATTTACGAATGGCGATATAAGGTTTATGATTTACGTCAAAACAGCTCCAAATGACAAAGTTCAAATCAATGCCTGATTCTCAAAATAGACTAATGAAATGAAGAAAAGGGCACCAATCTGCAGAAATCCTCGTCCGGTTTTTTCCTTTTTAATATTCAATATACAATATTAAATACTCAATCCCAACGCCTTCTACTGTATTATCCCAAGCCAATCTTTTAACAGGAATTGTATTCGTCCTATCAGGAGTGACATTCTAGCCATTACTGTATAACCGAAAGAGGCACCGAAGGCTATCATCAGGAACCAGATACCGATTACAGAAACCCCACCTATTACGCCTTTATGTTCCATTGAGAAGAAGAAATAGAAGAGAACCGACACTACTCCAACAAGAACCAACAGCGTATTCAGTGTTCCCCAGAAACTACCTGTATATATTGGAGCGAACATTGGTTCAAGCTGTCTCAGCAATATGGCATTTATAAAGTTCGGAATAGCAATTCCAGACCCCATGCCTACGATAAACGCAAATGACCATCTGCTGAGCCATGAAAGTTTTGTTGAAAATCTTAAGAACATGAAAAAACCAAGCAACGTGGGGATTATCACCGAATACTGAGGGCCCATCTCTGTGTCTTTAAACATCGGAACTATTAAGGCTTCAAAGACATCAGGTTTGAGGATATTAAACCAGATGATAATAAGCGAATATCCCATGGCAACACCTACAAAGAGATTTTCTGCAATCTTAAAAACAGGATTATCTTTATAAAGAAAGCTGTACATGGCAAGTGTTAATGCAACTGCCGTAATTATGCCGAGACCCTTTGCATTAAACCCTAATTTACCTGTTGATAGGAAAACAATGTTTACAATACCGAATGCAATGAGTATCCAGGTCGTTATTGAAATATCTATTCTTTTTATCATGATGTTTTTTGTTAATTCTCAGTTTATTGATTGTTTCGTTCTATTTCTTCCTGCCTGATACAAAATATATAAAATTACCAAATAAAATGAAGCAGACAACCAGTACGTGAACAGCACTTTGCGGCGCCATACCGGCAGCAGCTCTATCTTTCTGATCTACCAGCGTCTCATATTCCGCAGCACCTTTTAACCCACCCATAAATCCGGTCAATTGATTGGACTGAATGAAAGGATACATCTCAGGCCCCATTACAGCGGTACATCCGACACCCAGATCAAAATTGTATTTCTCTCTACCATACACTATCCAGGCCTCATAGATTCCACCGGCCGTAAGATTAACGGCATAATCGATGTCACGTAACGAACTCACTCCTCTGAGAGCCTGCATACCATCCGTTTCCCTGCCGTAAAAATCTTTTTGAAATGCCGAATAGATATCCTCACCCATATTCAATATTACCAGAGAGCTCCCTGCCTTAAACCCCAGAAAGACATAGTCTTCTCCACTCTGCTTTCCGTACTCGTTTCCCACCTCCGTAATCGCCTTTTCTGCCAGGCCTGTACCGGCAGGATAAAGTGTCATCCCGATAACTTTGATATCTTTCATAAAACAGTGGTGCAGAAGGGCCCGAGCCATCGGCTGAAGCTCCTCTTTGGAAGAGGGATCATAATCAAAAGATATGAGTACATGTGAGCCTTCAGGAAGAGAATCAATTTTGTCATACATACTCTGAACGTGCAGTGTTGGAGGCACAGGCATCTTAAACCTGAAGATTAAAGGGATTGTAACTGCCACCGCAACAAAAATAAATATTATCCGCCTGTCAATTTTGAGCAGCTTTTCCATCAATCACCACCCCCCAGATAGGCTCTTTCTATTCCAAAAATTATTTTTATGGACGTTGCAATAACACCGATAGATACCCCTATTAAGATAGCCCTTTTAGCTGCCAGATTTGGTACTGACATTATCCAGTCGGCGGCTATAGGGACATACTGCGAAATCATGGTGCCGACAGGGACACGGCCAAGCATTACAATTATTGCAGAAATCAGCAGAATTGTCGCCTCTCGGTTCCTGGCCCTGAAGGTTCTGTACGCTGCGGAAGCCATGAAAAATGCCAGAATAGAGAATATCGTTGCGCCGGCAGGTACCTGTACATAATTAAATATCCAATCAAACATGGTTCCGGCCTGCTTGTCATTCCAGAAAAACTCACCCCCGTTATACAAGCCAAAGATGATGGTTATAGCTGCCCCGAAGAAAACAAATATACTGTAACCCCATCCTGATACCTTCTGTTTAATTCTGTTCCAATGCATATGAAACAGACTGTAAGCTCCTATGAACATGGCGAAACCGGATATTATCATTCCCCATCTGGTTACAACCTTCAATAAATCCTGTGATGATTCATGAGGTACATAATATTGAAAGGCCATCAATATACCCATAACAAATGCAATAATCATGGGCACAGTTCTTTTAAAAAAGTTCATTCAGTCGGTTTCCTTTCTTAAATCAAAAATACAAGCTGCAAAACGGTTACATCAACCTGGCTTAAAGATGGAACTGATAAAATCTACTCCACATGTTGCAAGAATTGCCCCGAATATTATTACACCAATAAGAACACCCTTTATGATATCCTGTGCACGTAAACTGCCAAGAAGCAGAGGCTCTCTTGACAGGTATGCACTTGCCGCGTACAGCTCTTCACCCATAAGGGTATAATCACACGTCGTTATAAAGAACGGTAACTGGGTAAATGCGTCAGTTGCAGCGATCTGGATAGCTCCTGTGGCGGCACCGGTTTCGGAAAGGATCAGAGATTCTGCATAAAAGTACCCCACAAAGAAATTTGCTGCAGGTTTTTCACGGGTCATTATGCCGCTTAATGCTACCACGTATGGGAACTGTTCTGAAGCCGCAAGGAATACATTATCTTCAACATATGCGTCAGGTCTTCCTGCCTCTAAATATGATTCTTTAACTACCTCCTGGCTCACAGTCAAAACAATCGGATAAATATTAGACACTTTGAGCGGGGTATCATATTCTGCAACCCTCAGCGCAATCCGACCCAATATGTTTATGGCTGCAATTGTAGAAATACTGTCCATATCGTTAAGGCCATGGACAAACAGTGCCGGTTTGCCCATCTCTGTCGCTCTTCCCAGAGCATCATCTATGGCATCCAATCCCTTTATTTTTCTGATAAACATACCCGGTACTTTTTTCGCATGCTTGATACAGCATAATATAAGGATCGAAAAAATTATCATCATTATAAAATTATTTAATCTCGACCTGTTAAACCAGTTTCCCTTCGGTGTAGCGGATGCAATCTCTCCTATACTAGTACTATCAAGATTTGAGATCCTAACAAGTTTGAAGAAATATTCGATGTTGTTATCACTATCAAAGGCTTCTTTACTGAATAACTTATCAGGCTCTATGTTTGCAAGATGATATCGGGAATCTGAACCCTCCTCATACATGTCATTAGATTTGATACGCAGAGCTTCTATCTCAAACGGCCCGTCTCTATTAGTAGAGGCATATACTACATATTGAACATGGTCTGACTCATCGGAAGAAGCCGGCCACCTGAGAGTTATACTCTTGCCACTGTCATTTGGAGTATCAAAAGCTTGAAAGTCAGATTCGCCTCCTCCCATGGCAAATGTGGTAGAAGAGTAAGAAAGAATTAATATTGATAATGTGAATGTGAATAGTGTTTTGCGCATTACTTTATATTATTACAAAAAATATTTTGTACCTCAAAGTCACAAAGAGCTAGTTTTATCTCTGCGTTCTCTGCGGTTAATTTTTTATTACTCCTCAATAGCCTCAATATTTGCCCGGGGTACAATGGCAGTACGTCCATCTGGAAATTCAACTTCTAAAACTCTAGCCTTGGCTTCTGTTTCTATTGTCTGTAATTCACTAGGTAAGTCCTTAACCTTGCCAAGCATTCCAAAATTGGGGTTCCTGATTATACGAATCTGATCACCAATTGAAATTCCCGCAGATTCCTCGTCTACAAATGATCTGTTTTCTGCTGGCATCCCGGAAGTGTCATTTTCGTTGTAGGGGACAATTATTTCCGGCCTGACCACACCGGCCCTTATCTGTGTAGCACCGTTTATAGATGCGATAGAACCTGCTCTATGTTTAAGCATCTCAAATGTCTTCTGTGCCATCCTGATTTGACCAAAGCCTTCAGTAATAATAATTGTTATATTAATATCTTCTGATCCTGTAATTGCAACCCCTAAGTCGTAGCCAAGAAGCTCATTAATATCTTTATCGCGTATACCACCTACAACGATACCATTAACACCGGTATCCAATGCCTTTTTGATTGCGTCAAAATAGATAATTGAGCCGCCGACAATGATCTTACCTCTGTGGCCTTCTTTAATATCCTCCGGATTTATAACATCGTCAGGGGAATTGACTACGACCTGCAACTCACCCGTCGTTTCACCTCCAATACCGAAAATACCCTGAATAAATGTCGCATTCGTCTCTATTACGACACCTTCTTCCTCTATGATCTCAACAACCTTCCCATCTATATACGCGCTTATCTGGACAGGTTTAGGAGGTTCTCGTAATAGAACCTGGCCTGTAATATCTGAAATACTTTCAACAATTCCGGTGATAGGGGAGAGGCAGATAGACTTGAACATTTTAATAAATGGCTTGGTCTCTGCTATTGGCTCATCCTTTACTACACTATCACCCTCATTTTTCAGCATATTCTTACGTAAATCATTCGGTAGAATGGCAAGACGGTTTATGACGTTTACAGAATGAACTTTACCAGGCAGGTTTGTCCTGGCAACAATATCACATGATTTTACCGTATCCCCTTTTTTGACAATTACATCACCGGGCAGTGGGAGGTTTCTATTTTTTCTTATTTGTATTTTATCAGCCAATCGTAATCCTGGCGTATAAGCGTGTGTCATAATTTGATTTCAGAAATTATCAAAATAATTCATAAAAGTTTAAGCAGGGTATGCATCGAATGCCGTAATCCACTTTGATAGTACCTTATCCATAGGTTCCCTGCCTTTACTGCTGTCAAGATCAAGCGGCCTGCCCCTCGCATCAACAACAAGGCCGACTACTCCACCCGTAACCTCTTTTGTTATTTTCTGTCCTTTTCCATCGCCCAGATCAAACTGTCTGGCCGGGGTCACCTCAACTTCAGCTTTTTCTCCTGCACCCAATTCAAATAATTTAATCTCTCCAAACAATAATGATTCTTCCTTTCTCTTTCCATTAGAATATGTAACTACACAGTCCAGGCATTGAGAGCCGTGCTTTCCGGTATTTATCAATGAGATACATGGTCCGAGATAGATCAAACAATCTTTTTCAAATACCTCTGCCGCAGCTTTTTCATTAATTGTGGAAAGTACACCAAGATGTGGCATCATAAATATACTGTCTACCGCTATCATGGTAACACCCTGAGGCTGAAAGGCATCAACCATCATCATCATCGCCTGAGATCTTCTTGGTGCATGTGAAAGAACACCACCGCTGCCAACGATAAGATCAAGGCTCTTCATTTCAATAAGCGTCTCTTCTTCCGCTACCCGATCAAAAGATTCTGATATATCCTTCTGCTTCTGAACACCCTTTAATCCAACAGCAAGTGCCTTATGCTGGACAAAAGAGAGCCTCAACGCTTCTCTTGCTATAGCATGTTCAAGTATCAGATCTTCAAGCAATTGAGGAATAGTAGTGGGGCGAATCATCTTGTTCTTTATCCTGTTGCGAATATCCGCTTCTTCAATGTCAAATGGGAGCCATTTCATAATGTTATCAATACCTGTTTCCGCAATAACATTTGATATGCTGTAACTCATCCCAAAGTTAGCACTCACAGTTCGATTGAAAACTCCATCAAAGACAGAGAATACATCTGTGGTCGCACCGCCTATATCAACCCCGACTACATTAATGTTGTCTTTCCTGGCGACTGTCTGTATCATCTCACCAACAGCACCCGGAGTGGGCATTATCGGAATGCCAGTCCATGACATTAAATTCTTATACCCTGGAGCATGAGCCATTACGTGTTCCAGAAACAAGCTTTGAATCTCCTGCCTTGCAGGACCAAGATTTTCTCTCTCCAACAATGGTCTCAGGTTGTCTGTTATTCGTAATGCTGTCTTATCTTTTAAAACATCACTAACTCTGCCTTGAGCATCCTTATTACCGGCATATATAACAGGCAGTTGAAACGTCATACCCAAACGTGGCCTGGGATTAGCCGCTCCTATAAATTCTGCCAGTTCTACGACGTGTGATACTGTACCGCCGTCAGTTCCACCTGACAACAGTATCATGTCCGGGCGCAGATCTCTTATTCTTTCAATTTTTTCATGAGGAAGCCGTTTGTCATTTGATGCTATTACATCCATGACTATGGCACCAGCACCTAAAGCAGCCTTTTGTGCACTCTGAGCTGACATAGTCTTAACCGCGCCGGCAACCATCATCTGAAGGCCGCCTCCGGCGCTACTTGTTGATATATAAATATCAACGCCAGTATCACCTTGTGCAGGTGTAATAATTCTTTCACCATCCAGTATCTTTCTACCTGACAACTCTTCAAGCTCGGCAAAGGCGTTGAGTACGCCTTTCGTTACATCCTCAAAAGGGGCCTCAACAGTTGTCGGAGCTTCACCACGAAAGGTCTGCCTGTATTCATCACCTTTTTTCTCTATAAGGATAGCTTTTGTCGTCGTACTGCCGCAATCTGTTGCGACTATTACGTTAAGATTTTCAGTCATGTTGTTTTGTCTTTTGCTCAATCTCTTTTATAAGCTGTTCTATAACTTCTCTTTTCTCCAACATGGCAGACAGTTTATCATACTCTACTTTCGTGAAAAAACGTGAGATAATCGGCTTGAAAAATACCATAGCCTGGCTGCCTACAAAATTCAATGGTCTGACAGATTCAAGAAACATGATAGCGGGTACGGACATTTGTCTCCTCACTACAAAGTCTGCCAGCTTCCTGATCAATGCAGTATCACAATCATCAAGCTTCGCACTATCAGATGCAAAAGCATGCTTGAAACCTTCAATAATCTTTTTTAATTCAACCATAACTCGATTATTCTTTTGTAACTCCTGTATACAAACAAACCAACAGACACTTAGCAACTATGGATTGAACACGATCCTACTGCTGCCTATGTTACCCTCATAATCTAATGCATTGATTACGATAGTATGCTCATCAGAAGAAATGTATGGGATTGTAAGAAGGAATGTCTCTTCTGTTGAATCAAAGATCTTGTCTTCAGGAAATGCTGTTTGCCATTCTCCTGAATCAATAGAATATTGAATGTCAGTTATATTACTCATTGCATCTCTTGCAGCACCAGAGACAATTATGGTATGACCTGGCCTACCGTGACTGTCCGTTACGTCGGACTTGATAACAGTTTTAAGATTTAATACTACCGGCCTTGTATTATCTATAAGAAAGCTGTCACTCTCCACCTCTTCCTTAAGTGCAAATTCCAGCGGGTTATCAAGATCATCACACGCTATTACTTTTGCCTGATAGTATCCGTCAGGTATTCTATTTATATTCCAATAATATTCATTAACTTCCTTTACATTTTTTTTCAGATTTTTCCATTTGCTTTCATCAACACTCTTATATTCAAGATCAAATTCCAGCCTGTCATTATTAGGATCTTCTGCCTCCCAGGTTATTAGCTTCCTGGAATCATCAGAAGCATTTTTTTGATTCTTCCGGCTTCTTTCAAGATATAGGTCATCCGGTGAGGAAGGAGCCGTTTCAAACATATTTAAAGTATTATTATCCGAAGCATTGTCTGGAAAATGTCTAGGGGTTGTAACCTTAACTTTTCTTACGATCGGAGGTTGATTTTGAGGTAAGTAAGCGATACTGACATTGTCAAGGCATGGTGTAATTCCCGGGTCTTCGGTTGTAAGGGTGGCACGGTATTGTATAAAGCGTGCTGAAGGACTTTCTATTTTTTCACCTTTTGATTGGTATCCTCGTGTCCAATCACTCCACGTAATATCAGGTTCTCTATTATTTCCAGACCTTGTAGACAACGTGATATTTGTTTGTAATGGTGTTGTACCTTTCCATGAGATACATCCCCACGAAGAGAGATATGTTGTATCGTGGACAATTGACTCATATGTACCCTCACGTGAGTATGCGTTTGATAACTGGTAAACATTTGCATTATTACCGGTTGCCATATAATTGATTCCGTCTTTATACGAAAGAATATCTAAAACCTGAGATTCGCTGAAATCATAAAGTAAGCTGGCCTCATAGTTACTGTCAATCTTAAACAGCGCAGCCTTATTTCCCGTACCAACAAGGATGTCATTGTTGTCATCAATGGCCAGGCAAAGTATAAAGCCTTCCACGGCAAATACTTTTCTTACTCTTCCATCTTTATCAATCCGGTACACCGTGTTCATTTCTGGCATCACGGGTATCTCTTTCATTCCGTTCTCAGCATGTGTGTCCTTCATAAGAGGAGGAGCAGTTGGCTCAATACCGTTTTCAGACAAAAAACCATTTAACCAAACATCACTTGGTTCGCCGGGAATATTTTCCATAAGCAGAGGTAATGAAGTCTCCGGCTGCTCTGGTGGGGCGGGAACACGAAGTATCGGGGGTGTACCGGATGATGTACCTGCATATAAAACACCATTTTTGTCGATAGCCAGGCAATGAATTTCATCTTCATCCGCATCATAAAGGACAGAAGCATTACCATTAGGGCTTATCTTGTAGATAATGCCCTCAGGCTCGCATGAGGCATAAACATTACTATCATTATCAATAACAAGATCAAGTATATTTGAAAAAGGAGAATCGAAAAAGGGATTTGGAATACCTTTATCAGAAATCTTATAGATAACACCGTTGATACCTGTAGCCACATATAAGTTACCACTCATATCAGAAATCATGTCCCATATGTAATGATCTGGAAGTTCACAGAATACCTCTCCCACGCCCTTGGATGAGATCCTGTAAATTCTGCCGTTAGGCAATGTACCTGCAAAAATATTTCCTGCAGAATCTATGGTAAGGGTCTGGACGTGAAGCTCAGGAGTCTTAAAATACTCTTCAACACTCCCATCACGACTGATCTTGAATATCGAACCGGGATCCCCGGTACCAGCAAATAGCGAATCAGTACCATCTGCCACCAGGCACCAGACATATGCAGCCGGTATTTCATCTATTCTGCTTTTGCCGGGCGATAATGTGAATTTGCCTAAACTGTTTACCGACACATTTTGTAATTTTCCTTTTGAAATATCAGCCTTATCACTGTTTGTCCACATTTTGGTCGTTACCGCATAGGCAAAATGTGCATTAAACGTTAATAAAGTAATGACCATCAAGATGATGACCAATCCGTAATTTTTACAAACTTTTAACATTAATCAGCAAGGTGGGTACGGCCCACATAAATTGAAAATTTAACTTTTGCCATCTACAAACAGGTTAATAGTCTGCATTCCATTGATAAGCCATTTAGTAGAAATTCGTTTAACAATTTCACTTCTCAATGGAGTAACACCGCTTTGATTTGAAAGGGACATTATGCTTAATAATGAATTTGGAAGCGACGGGAAATCTTCACCCATATAAGTAAGGCCTTTTTTGTTTAGCCTAAATTTGACGATTATGTTATTGTTGCGTTCTCCATCTTCCAAGTGGTGTACTAATTGTTCGAAACTGGATGGCAAAAAACGCCCCGGGGCACTCGTCATTTCCAGCATTTTACTATTCATAGCATCACATACTATTACCTGTATATTACTTCCGGGTGTAACGTCATCAGGCACCTTGATTTTCACCGGAATAGATGTATAATCCCGCGCATACGGTCTTAATCTGATATCTATGAGTATCTCCTCTCCCGGAGAGACCCATTTATTGCTAACCCTGATATTATCAATAAAGGCAATATTGTTCTGACCTGAAACACTGGCAACTAAATTAATAGATTCTATTTTTGCAGTCTTGAATTCATTATTGAGTAACATTGAAATCGGTTCAATAACGTTGAAAATTGGAAACCAGGATGGTCCTGAATCAAAATATTCATTTTCTATCCTTACTGGTTCTTTCCTGTCAGCAATACCGATATCGAGTTCTAACACCATGGATTTATCTCCAACAGTTTTTTCAGTTGTGAGTAAAGCATTCTCAACTGCCATCTGAACAAGAAGTGGTGTCAAAATTCTATCATGAACTACCTCAAAGTTATATTTAATATCTAATGATCCCTCTATTGCTACCTGGCACTGTATCATTTGAGTATATTCCCCAATTTTACCTGCAATAGCGGATTTCCTGTCTTGAGTGACCCTTCCGATAATCTTACCAGGTGAGGCCATTTTAGTTGAGGTATCTTGATTTGCAAGTATGGCATGGACCTCGGCCGTAGACATAGGCATATCCGTGTTACCGATCTGTATAATTGGATGACCTAAAGCAAGAATGTCATCTCCGTCTCTGTATGTTAAGGTTCCTATTGCTGAAACACTCAAATCTCCCCTGATTAATTGAACTGCAACAGACGAGCCGGGCATGAAGTTATTTAGATCTGCAGGTGAACCATTTTCACCGCTACCACTGTGAAGAGAAAAGCTGCCGATTTGACCAAATAGAGGGCTAATTCTAGTCAGGCTTTTATAATCGAACCCTGAGAAAATTAATGGTGTTTGTATGGGCACAAGATTAAATATAAACGGTTGTTGAGAATTGACATTTTCATACCTTTCATCTTCATGCATCAGCCCATATAACTCTAATTTAGCTACTACATCTGAATCCTGTGTTTTCAGTGATGTACTCCATGGCTCGTTATTACCTGCTTGAATACTTTTTCTGTTTCGTACATCAATTTCCAATACGTCTATCATTGCTCTTATTGGCGTCACTCCGGCAATTGCGTCCTTTGAATAGCTCCATCCATGAGATACAGCTCCTATCAGCTTGTCATCTATATAAACCGGACTGCCACTCATACCGGCAATTATTCCGGTTCTTTCTAATGGGCCACCAGTCATCTTTATAAGAATCATGTCGTTCTTTGCTTCCCAATTCTTTAATACTCCCAGCACCTCTACGTCAAAAGATTCAATCTTTTTACCGGAAAAGACTGTTCTTCCATATCCCATCATTCCGGATGTGATCTCATCAGTATCCATTGTTTCCCATGCAGATGCTAAATGCGATGAAAATATCAATACTGTACAACAGAAGAATAGTGTTTTTCTTATATTCATCAATTTCTTGCTTACTAAAACAGATATAGTTTTCAGAATTGAATCTATCAGCTTGTTATTTTCTTGTCAAGGTGAAAAGGGGTTACTGTTAGCTATTACTGTTTCACGCTTATACATCGTTTTTTAGAACATAATATATATTGATATTACAATTTGAAGGTGATATATTTCAGATAATTGAACATATATTATGTACCGTTGAGGATCTTAAGAATTCAGATAGATTAAAGGCTTTATGGGTCCGCAACTATTTGACACATCCTGCACGCATGGCGAAAGGTAAATATTATGACGGCTAAAATTCTCAATATGCAAAATCCGGATAAATATACGGAAAATATTAATATTGCCTCAGAAGCATTGAACTCCGGTAAGATAGTAGCATTTCCAACTGAAACCGTATACGGTCTGGGAGTACGTTGCGACAACAGTGATGCCATTGATAATTTGTACCGTATCAAACAAAGACCCAGAGACAAACAATTATCTATCATGATTGCAAATACGGAAGAAATAGCAAAGTACACAGGACAGATACCACCAATTGCTGAACAACTGATAAATGCATTCTGGCCGGGCCCGCTGACAATCATACTGGAACTAGAAAACAAAAGTACCGTAGGTCTTAGAAATCCGGATAATCGTGTTATCAGAGATCTAATCAATGCAGTGGGAATACCAATTGCATCCACGAGTGCAAACATTTCAGGAAAATCTCCTGCAATTGACGCACAACAGGTAATAATCAGCTTTTCAGATAAGATTGATGTTATTCTTGATGACGGGCCTGCAGAAGCGGGTAAACCGTCTACTATAGTAAAAATTTGTGACGATACATTTGAAATTATTCGTCATGGTGTAATTGCAAAAGAAAGGCTTAACAGGTGTTTAAATGAAGATTGCTTTAGCATCGGATCATAGAGGATTCGAATTTAAAAATGAAATTGCAAGACATCTTACCGATATGGGTCACGAACCAGTCGACTTTGGGACTAAGAACGGAGATGATTCTGTAGACTATCCTGATTACGGACTTAAGGCTTCAAAGGCCGTTTCAAGTGGAGAATGTGATCGTGCCATCCTTATATGCGGAACAGGCCTGGGTATGTCACTTATAGCAAATAAAGTTAAAGGCGTGCGGGCAACTGTGTGTCATAATCCATTTACCGTGGAGATGAGCAGAAGACACAATGATGCCAATGTATTGTGCCTGGGTGTGGACGTAGTAGACCATGACTTGCTTGATGAAAAGTTAAAGCTGTTTCTGGAAACAGAGTTTGAGGGCGGCAGACATGCCAGGCGAGTCGATAAGATTATGGATGCAGAATCAAGCTGACTTTACAAGCTGAGATTTAAACATCTAAACGTCAACCTAAAAGACATTACTTATGCAAACAGGAAAGAACAGCCTGAACCCTGAATGAGGAAACAGGCTGCTACAATCTTACCAGTAAACAATGAATCAGCCTATCATTGTAGGTCCGCTAATTCAGCTGTAATGCACCTTTAGTGATCTCTTCTAATTTGCTTATCATGTCCTGTATTTCATCAGATGCTGAATCAAATCGCTCAAGCATAAGATCAGTCACAGAAAGCAAAAGCTCAGAACCTACTTTAGCCTCATCTTCAAAATATTTACGTGTATACGACCCATCACTAATTCTTTCAATTTTACTCAGACAGTCCAACATACGACTCTTCGTATCATTTACTGTAAACAGACTGTCTCTGAGTTCAACGACTTTATCATAAGCCTCTTTTGGTAGTGAATTCAAATGTTCCAGGAATGTATCTTTTGAAATCATACCAACTTTTACTTTACCATCGGCAACAACCGTAGCAGATCTTCTATCGTTTCGAATAAAGCTCAGCATCCCAAAAACTTCACCTTTTTCAACTGTACCTACCAACATTCGTTTGTTATCAATATCTTTATATACACGTGCCAATCCTTCTAGTAAAACGTAGGCATAATACGGATCTTTTCCCTGTTCCAAAATGATCTCTTTATCCTTTTTGTTTACTATTCTACAAAAATAATCTTCCATAATGCTCTCCTCATTTTAAAAGAAAATTATAATAATAACGTCCCCAAGATAGATATACCTTTTAATCTCAACTCATATTCAATTCTTGACTAATAACACTCGATATAAATAAAACTAGTTTTCGATATTTTTTAAGAAAATTTTTATTTATGAATTACGTATGCTGATTTAAAGTAACCTTACATATAGTTAAATATCGTCACATCATAATAAAACTTTAGTAGTAAAATCATAAAACTATCCTAATGGCTTAAAACATATTGAAGACGCTTAAGAATGAGTATGTTAACTGTTTTTAACGGAATGATAAAACCGGGTGTAATAATATGGCAAAAACATGGTTGAGGGTTACAGCATTTTAAGAATAATCTTAAAGCCTTGAAGTAATGCTTGAGAATAGAAACTATTATCAACTAATTCGTCTCAATAATCTCTGCTTTTTTAGGCTTTTTAAAATGAAATATTTCAGGTTTGAGATGTTCATTAATAAGAATGTTGTTCAGTTTTATTGATAAAGTAGTATTTGTATCCGGCCAGTAGATCTGAGCCTCTTGAGGGATAGACTGACCGTTTATCTCTGCATAATCATAAAACGATGCCTGTGCCCTGATAAAACTGTCAGGGTTAAAAATGGTGAGTTCCGTGACCCTGTTATCAATCCTGTCAACCCTTAGACTGCTGTAAGGCACAAACTTACCACCTGCACTGTCTAATACATGAACTAACCAGAAAGCCGGCCATGTTTCCATGTAGGCGGGTCTTCCTTCAAAGAGATTATCATATGCTAAAAGGGCGGCGATATCATAAGGGAGTAAATATGCACCGGTATCTCCCCTGTTTACCGTATCGCATTTCCCGGTATAAACTACTTTTTCCTTCGGCAGATAAAACCAATATTCATCTCCATCAGAAAGCATATCAAATACAGTTCTTGCGAGCTTGGAGCCTATTACTCTAATTTTACCTGGTTTCTGGAATCTCACAACTCCCTTACACCTGAACTCTCCTTTAATCTGCGGAGTTGTAATTAATATATCAGCTTTTGCCTTTAGTGTGTTAAATCCTGATCTTTCCGAACGTATTGTCTCTTTTACTTCCGTGAATGATAGAGTCTGGGCCTTGCTTAGATCAATACCTGGTTTGCCTAATAACTCTTCACTAATGTAAGGCCTGGCTTTTTGAGTAGCGCAGCCGATAGGGAGGAAGAGAAGAATAAAGATGAATGTTTTGAATCGCATCTAAATAAAGTTCCCGTTAGATTCATCACCTGACATATCGTATATCCATTTCAAGTTTGTTTGATCGTGTTCGATAATTTCATCATCCTTAAAGAAAATTTCAATTTCTTTTTCTGCTGACTCGACTGAGTCTGAACCATGTAACAGGTTAAAGCGTTTACTAATAGCGTAATCACCTCTAATCGTTCCTGGAGCAGCTTCGTATCCGAATGTAGAACCCATTAACATCCGAGTAACTTCTATAGCATTCTTGCCTCTTAATACCATGAACACTACAGGTCCGGCAGTAATGTATTTTATGAGTTTTTCATAATAGTCCCTGCCTTCATGAGCAGAATAATTCTCCTTTGCCTGTTCTTCAGAAATAACATTCATTTTTAGTCCTATTATTTCCAACCCTTTTTCTTCAAATCTGTTGATAATCTTACCAATTAATCGGCGCGGTGTAGCGTCAGGCTTAATTATTACTAATGTCTTTTGCATATAAACTCCTTACTTCTAAAAAAAATCTTTTATATTCTTCAGTCTGATAATCAGGATATGTCCACGGCAGATTCTTAAAAACCTCATGTTGATAATACAGCGTAACTTCAGCATAAATACCACTCTGGAGATGAATTCGATGGAAATACTCCTTTGTAGATGCAAGTATGAGATTGCAGTGTGTCAGGTAGCCGGGATCTAAATTGATTGGTCTGACAACATCAAACCTATTATCGTACCTGAATTTCTCTTCCAGTTCATTTGTCCAGATCTTAATAGCGGAAAGTTCATCAGGGTTTATAAGTTTTCTGAAACATATAAACTGTCTTGAGATACTCTTCCCCATATCCTTTGTGTAGTAATCCGTAAAAGTAAATGGAAAGATATCACTTTTCAAATCTATCTTGCCAAAACGCTCTGACAGCAGGCTTTCTGCATCAGCTAAAAGTTCTTGTTTACTGGAGAGAACCCCTATAAAGAGCTTTACCGGTTTTGGTAGATTAATATCAGCCATAATCTAAGATCCTACTCTGGATTCCTCTCGAAAGAGAGGTCTGCTTGGTCAGGTTGGGATTTATCTCAATGAATCCATATGTCCTTGTATTTCAGTTAGAATATCTTCCGGCTTGGCATGATATACTTCATCTTTAGAGCGCAGCTTGATCTCAATCTCTCCAGTCTCTTTGAGACTTTTACCGGCAGTTATCCTGATCGGTATTCCGATGAGATCAGCATCCTTGAATTTGAAACCCGGTCTCTGATCCCTGTCGTCCAGCAGTGTATCGATTCCGGCTCCACGTAGCTCATCATAGAGCTCTGTAGCAGTGTTCATGATAAGCTCATCTTTAAAGTTTATAGGCACAATCAGTACTTCGTATGGCGCCAGTGGCAGCGGCCAGATTATACCGTTTGAATCATGTGATTTCTCAATGGTCGCTGCCAGAATTCTGTTAACACCAATGCCATATGATCCCATTATAATAGGCCGTTCCTTACCATTCTTATCAAGGAACTTAGCGCCAAGTGAATCACTGTATCTTGTTCCCAGCTTGAAGACATGCCCCAGTTCAATTCCGTTAGAAATATTTAGGGCTTCACCGCACTTAGGACATTTGTCATTTTCCGTAACAAATCGAATATCAGCAGTTTTAATAATTTTAAAGTCCCTGTCAGGGCTTACGTTCATAATATGAGTATCCGCCTTATTTCCTCCGACAACACAACTCTGTAAGACTGAGACCGCCTGGTCTGCAATAATCTGCGCTTTTAAGCCAATTGGGCCTGCAAAACCCACAGGTGCATCTGTCAAACCTACAACAGTATTTTCATCCGCCAGAGTTGCTTTATCGCACGACAGCACCTTTGCCAGTTTTGCTTCATTTACATCGTGGTCTCCACGTACAAGGACAGCCGCAATTTTGTCATCAAAAGTGTAAATCAATGTTTTAACCAGCTTATTTGATTCTACGCCAAGAAAATCACTTACCTCGCTAATGGTTGTCATATTTGGCGTAGAGACCTCATTTAGCTCGCCTGGCATAATTTCATCATCAGCTTCAATGGGATAAGGTTCTGCCTTTTCGAGATTTGCACTATAGTCACAACCCACACATTTTACGATTACGTCTTCTCCGTTTTCATTAGGAACCATGAATTCGTGTGAAACGTCACCACCCATTGCGCCAGTATCAGCTTCTACAGCAAGAAAATCCAGTTTGCATCGATCAAATATTCTGCAATAAGTATCGTACATTTTCTGATAGCTATCGTTCAATCTGTCAAAATCTATATCAAAGCTGTAAGCGTCTTTCATTAAAAACTCTTTGCTTCGTAAAACACCAAATCTCGGTCTGGCCTCATCCCTGAATTTAGTCTGTATCTGGTAAAGAATTAAAGGCAGTTGTTTATAAGAACTTACCTCATTCTTTACTATATCAGTAATAACCTCTTCATGAGTAGGGCTTAAGGCCATATCTTTTTTATGGCGATCTTTCATGCGTAACAGGTCGTCACCGAAGGCGCCTATTCTTCCGCTAAGTTCTAAGAGCGTTAATGGTTGTAAGGCAGGTAAAGAGAGTTCAATCGCACCGGATTTATCCATCTCTTCCCTGATAATTGTGATTACCTTGTTCAGTATCTTTGTGCCGAGCGGTAAGTACGAGTAGACACCAGCAGACAATTTCCTGATCATACCGGAACGGATCATGAGTTTGTGGCTTTCAACTTCAGCTTCGCTGGGGTTTTCCTTCAAAGTTGGAATAAATGTCTGTGACCACTTCATAAAAAACAATTCCTTTAATATTACTTAACATCTTGTATTAAAAATACTTATTGAATAGTTGACGGCTCGACAGATTTTGAATGCATCAATTAATTCAATCAAATTTCCCGCACTATACCGAACTGCGATCAAGATTATATTGACGCTTGGAATTATTTGCAAGAAATTAATGGTCTTGGCGAATATGCTTCAATATAATGGTTGAATTTAGCCGTTCATTTGCTATAATCAAAAACTTCATTTATGTGCCATTATGTAAGGTGTTATTTTTAAATATTTTACGTTAGGTTTTTTTGTTCAGACCTATCGGCACGTAATCTGCGTTACAAGTTAAGTTTATTAATATTTAGAGAGGATTTTAATTATGTTCAAGGTTTTAATTACTTTATCTGTCTTTTTAATTGCCATTACTAGTAGTGTTCAATACAACATAGCTATGGGTTCGGATTCTGCATCACCTAAGCAAACTGAAGAGGCAGACGAACTTATGGGCGAAGTTCCTCAAGAGGAAAAGAGTGAATTAGCCCTAATGATGCAGGATATAGACGAAAGTTACAAATTAGTGGAGGAAATGTCAGGTTATTATAAGTATAAGAAGAAGCAATGGAAGAAGATTCTTAAGGCTGGTGAAAATATTGTAAAAGTAACAAAGGAAGTACGGGCAAAATATGCACGACCAGATGATCCCAGATATGAAGAACAGATGAAATTGATGGAAGTAGAAGCAGAAAAAATGGCTGAAGTTGCAAAAAACAAGGATCGGGACGGTGCACTTGAAGATCAGCAATGGCAGGTAAGGCGTCTGAGGCAAACTTGTGCCATATGCCATAAGCATCTGAAAATCCACATTTATCCAAATTTATACAAGAAAAAACATGAAGGATAGCAGATAGTACTTTTAAACGGCTGAAAACATGCTTTTTTTCCTTTAAAAGTTACTATGAATTTTTACTTGACTCTGTTCTTGCACGATGATATATTTAGCCAGATTTGTTTAATTTTGGCATAGATGTAAGAGCAGCAAATGGTCAATTAAACAAGCAGTTTGTAAAGGAAGGGGGGTGGAGTTTAATATCATAAAATAATTGATATGTAGAACTTTACAGGGTTTGTTATTATCATAGTATACAGACTTAGGCTTTACTCTTTGGCTAACCAGTGAAAGGAGCTTACATTTTTTTTAATTAAAGGAGGCATAAGTACAATGAAGGGAAAAAATTTCTTTTTAGCAGGCTTAATCGCAGCAGTAATGTTTATGGCGGGTGCAACTGCCGGATACGCATCAGATGGGGATATTTGCAAGGAACAGATTAAATATTACACTAAGATAAAGATGAACGATGGTCTACTCCCTGGTGATGAATTTAATCCTTATGATTACAAAGGCGTTGAAGAAGCAGCAAAAAAAGCTCTTGAGAATGAAGCAAAAAGAACTCATGTTGACAAGAATCATGCAGCAATTACTAAACTGGTCTCCCATCATCTTGAGAACATAGTTACAGCAGCCGGCGGTGCAGGAGAAGGTGCTGTTGAGTCAGTTGGACATTCTATGAGATTTTTGTATCTCTCATGCAAGGCATGCCACAAGGTCTATCAGACAGAAAAAAGATTAAGACCTTAATTGTTTTTTGCAATTTAAATGTAAATTATGTTTCTTATTTCTTATAACATAGATAAAATTTGAATATCATTAAGATTTTAGGAGGTTTGATATATGAAGAAGTTGAATTTTTTGTGCATAATAGGGATACTTGCAGTATCATGTTTCGCTTTGAGCTTCTCAAGTCAGGCGGATGAGCTGGATGACCTGATTGGTAATCCGGAAAAGAGCTATTACTTTGTATTTGCGACCGGTGCTATACAGGGTTCATTCGGTACAATGGAAACATGTGTATATTGTCACGGTAATGGCGGCAAAGGAACTTCAGAAGGAAGAAAAAGAGGAGTTAATGATTTCACAGACGCAGACTGGCAGGCTTCAAAAACAGATGCAGATTTTGTAAAATTTCTTGAAGCAAATGATAAGGGTTGTACAAAGTGCAGAGGAAGAATTTCTGCTGACGCAATTCAGAAGCTGGTTAATATAGTTAGAGCTTTTAACGCTAAGCCCTAATTATTAAAATAAAGGCTCTTTGAGGTATCCGTTTCGGTGCTTTAAAGGGCCTTTTTTTATTGGCAGACAAAATAATCATTAGAGGTATTAAACTGCAGATTTATTATAGTAATACTCTTATAACCATCTAATTTATTCGGTTATAAAGGGTATCTCTCTCAACAGGCACTCGTCCTGTCTCTTCTATTAATGATTTAATATCCTCCACCGTTAACGCTTCCGGTGTTTCAGCACCAGCGGCATGAGTGATTCTTTCTTCAGCTACTGTGCCATCAATATCGTCAACTCCGAAACTAAGTGCTATCTGAGAAATCTTAATGCCAAGCATTATCCAGAAAGCTTTCACATGGTCAAAATTATCCAGCATCAATCTCCCTATGGCCAGCACCTTCAAGTCAAGTACACCTGCAGTGCTGGAGATATTTTTCAAATCTGTATTTTTTGGATGAAAAGCAAGTGGTATAAATGTCATGAATCCACCTGTTTCATCCTGGAGTTCGCGCAGTTTCAGCATATGGTTGATTCTGTCTTCATTCGTCTCTATATGACCATATAACATTGTAGCGTTACTCTTCAAACCTAGATTATGTGCAGTCCGCATCGTATTTAACCACTCCTCACCGCTTAGTTTTTCAGGACAAATTTCTTTTCTGATTTCTGTAGAAAATACTTCCGCGCCTCCTCCTGGGAGAGATCCTAACCCGGCCTCTTTAAGTTTTTTCAATATTTCATAAGTTGTTATTCCGGAAATTTCAGCGAAATGAGCTATTTCAACTGCAGTAAATGCCTGCAGGTGAACTTCCGGATAACGTTTATGAATCGAGCTGATCATATCGACATAAAAATCAATCCCCAGCTCGGGATGCAGGCCACCGACAATATGAAGCTCAGTTGCCTTTTCATGAATGATCTGAGAGGCCTTATCTAAAATTTCCTTTATACTCATCTGGTATGCACCTTCATCTCCTTCTTCGCGGCCGAATGCACAAAACCTGCATTTATTTTTACATATATTTGAATAATTTATGTGCCTGTTTATAATATAGTAAACTTTGTTTCCATTGATTCTTTCTCTAACCATATTTGCAAGCCTGCCTATCGTTAGGATATCTGAAGATTCAAATAATCTTATGCCATCTTCAAAATCAAGACGGCAGCCTTTAATGACCTTCTCTTCAATATCACTTAAGTCGCTTTCAATTTTGGTTTTCAATAATTGCATAACTCTCTTCACGCTTCATGTGAATATGATCCCTATGAGTATAAAATGGTCTCGAATTAATCAATTGCTTTGCATGTGGGGAGGGAAAAACAGGATTAAAAAAAAATTATACGGTTTTAATGAGAACGATTACAGAGTAAAATTATCAGAATAACTCTTTAAATTCAAGAATATAACTTCTCAAAGCAAAAAAAAAGGAATATAATGTGTATTTGTATATTTTAACATAAAGAGTTCTCGGAGGAGGATTATGCAGAAAAAGATCATTTCGACGAACAAAGCACCTAAGGCAATTGGACCGTATTCACAGGCTGTTCAATTCGACAATCTTCTTTTCCTTTCCGGTCAGATTCCATTAGAACCGGAATCTGGTGAAATTTTGAAGGGAAATATCAGGGAGCAGACAAAACAGATACTTGAGAATCTCAATAATGTTTTAATAGAAGGCGGTTCATCTCTTGATAATGTGTTAAAAACTACTATATTTCTAGCTGACCTGGAAGATTATGTAGAAGTCAACGAAATGTATGCACAATTCTTTGACAAATCGATGCCGGCAAGATCTACTGTACAGGTTTCGAGATTACCAAAGAATGTCAAAATCGAAATAGATGCCATTGCCTGCATAAATACATAAGAAAATTTACTTGACGCAATGAAGTGATGCCTTATAATTTATCTTCATAAGTATTTAGTACCAAAGGGATTCTTTATATTTTTTAATATAAGAAATCAGGGATCTATATTAAATCATGCTAGAAGTTGCAAAATCACCGGATAGTCAGGAAAACTTCCAACTAGTTGTTAATCTCCTAAATGATGCAAAAAAATTCTTTTATAGATTAGGGGATGTAGATATTGAGAAGAAAGTCTCTGAAATGGCAGCACAAATCAGTGAGCCGTTGTACCTGGTTGTTGCAGGTGAGTACAATTCTGGAAAATCCAGTTTTGTAAATGCGCTATGCGGTAAAAGAATCCTCAAAGACGGTCCAACCCCGTCAACTAACAAGATTACACTACTTACACACGGCGATTCAGTCTCCTCAGAAGAGGTTGATGACCATCAGTGCAAAATGACATACCCTCTAGAAGCGCTTAAAGACATTACCATTGTGGACACACCCGGGACTAACTCAATTATAGCTGAGCATCAGCTAATCACTGAAGGATTTATTCACAGGTCAGAAGTGGTACTTTTTGTCACATCTGCAGATCACCCTTTCACAGAAAGCGAGAGGGTTTTCCTTCAGCTACTTAAGGGCAAATGGGACAGAAAGCTCTTATTCGTTTTAAATAAGATCGATTTAAAAAGCGAAGAAGAGCAGGCAGAAATAGTCACTTTTATAGAGAAGAACTTTTACAGACTATTTGGTTTTGAACCAAAAATAATCAGTATGTCCACTAAAGACGCTTTTCTTGCTAAGACTACCGGCGATGCAGAGCTGCTTCAGAAGAGCAATATTGAAACTATAGAGCAGTTTATCTTTGAAAAAATGGATTATGACACAAAGATGGACTTCAAAATACTGAGCCCATTAAAGTACTTAGTGAATGTTTTTGAGGGCCTCAATGACGTTTTAAGTGAGAAAGTTTCTCACTGTAATAATGAGATTAAGAGCGTAGAGATGTTTGAAAAACGCCTGAATAATAAAAAGCAGGATATGACTGAATATATTAACAAATACAAGACAGAGACACAATCTGTTTTCACAAGACTAAAGGAAAAAGTTGATAACTTTCTAAATTATTATGTAAATATAAGATCTGTCATTACGATGAAATTTGCACGCGAAAAATTTGATAATAAATTTAAGAGAGAGGTTTTTGGTATCGCAAATCCCAGGACGGAATTGGAAAGAATAATAAATGATGCAATAGATTACGTTGACAGAAACAACGATGTTTTGTGGGATATGGCCCATGATTATATCGAATCTGAGATTGCTCTACAACGTAAGGCTAATGACGATTCTATTATGCGTAAAGATCGACATTTTACCGCCCGTGGACAGGATAAGCATATTAATATCAGGGAGTATGCAAAACAATTCCAGGAATTGGATGGTGAATTAGAAGGGGCAAAGGTATACAGGGTAGTACAAAGTGGTTTTATTAATTTCGTTATTCTGGAGGGGCTTGCAATTGGTATTATTATAGGACTCAGTACTTTTTTTATCCCTAACACCCTGGGTATTATTGTCGCATCAATTCTGGGAGGAATAGGATTCTCAATTTTCCCATTAAAACGAAAAAAATATAGAGACGAATTCATGCAGCGTGTTGATGCTATGTGTGAGAGATTCAACAATATGATGCTGTTCGAATTTGAGAAAATCATCGATAGAGTTCTCGAAGACATCGGGAACAGAATATCTTCTTACCGCGATAATAGATGGTCTGAAAGGGAAGAAGTTAATCGACAAATTACCGACTTAAAGGTTCTTTCAGAACGGACTAAAGATTTAATTCGCAAAAGCGGTACCCAATAGGCCCGTCATAAGAACTCAAATCACTAACTGCAGAGGTGAAGTATGAGACATATCTCATTACTCTTATTGTTTATTCTCGTTATGTGCATTTCAGGCGTTGCATATGCTGCCAGTTGCGAACGATGCTACGAAAGTATCGCAGGCGATAAGAAATTTTGTACAGAGTGCGAATTAAGTCTCTCCAACAGGCTCACAGATATGAAATCCAGAGAGGATAGCATTGTACATACGATAACATCTACGCGTGAAGAGTATAAAAATGCATTAGAGGAATTGATTCAATATTACATGGATATTGGAAACCACTCTAGGCTGAAAAAAGCACGAAAGGAATTAAAGGCGCTGAATAAAGTACCAGTGAATAAATACCTGACAGCCAGTGAGGAAATAACAGAAATTATTCCCTTTAAAAACATAGAGGATGCAAATATATTATTTCAAGATGGTAAAACATACGCGAAATCACATAACATCGTTAACAGGAAGGCTAAACTCAAATCTGCAGAGGCAAGGTTTAAAAAGATAATAGATGACTATCCTAAAAGTGATAAAGTAGATGATGCGGCCTATGAGCTTGCAACCATTTATGAGAGTCGGTATTTCAAGGATTACGAAGCCGCTGCATTTTACTATGTCAAATGTTACAAACTCAATGACAAAACTGACAAGCCGGCCCGCTTTAAAGCCGCGCAGATTTATGATAAACACCTGAAGGATTATAAAAAAGCAATAAAAAACTATCGTAAGGCTTTAAAGCACAATAAAGATGAAGCATATCGATTTACAGCCAAAACAAGACTTGAGCAACTCGAGCAGGAAGGACAATAGAACTTAATCATTCTCCCCATGATGTATGCAGGAATAGGTTACGATGTTCATAGATTTGTAGAAAACAGAAAACTGATATTAGGCGGTGTAAGTTTTGATCATCCCTTAGGATTGTCCGGGCATTCTGATGCCGACGTTGTTTTGCACGCAGTCGCAGATGCAATTCTGGGAGCCGCTTCCTTAGGAGATATTGGCGAACTCTTTCCGGACACAGATAGTAAATTGAAGGGGATTTCAAGCCAGATACTCCTCGACAAGGTAATAGAATTGGTAAATGAAGAGGGACTGATTGTAAATAATGTAGATGTTATTTACATCGCACAGGAACCAAAAATAAGTAAAAAGAAGAAAGAGATGGAGCAGCGCATTGCCGAGATACTGAAGGTAGATACGAAAAGAGTGAACGTTAAAGCAACAACAACTGAAGGGCTCGGCTATATAGGCAGGTCAGAAGGTGCTGCTGCCCAGGCGATAGCCACATTAATTCAAAAATGAAACATATCTATACAATCTCTAATTTTTCTTAATTATTTCTAATCCATTCATATATGGTCTGAGCACCTCCGGAATCTCAACTGTACCATCTTCTCTTTGATAGTTTTCAATAATAGCGATCATTGTCCTCGGAAGTGCAACTCCTGAACCATTCAGAGTGTGTACGTGTTTTACCTTTCCTTCATCATCTCTAAAACGTATGTTGCTTCGTCTTGCCTGAAAATCCTCGAAATTGCTGCACGAAGATACTTCCAGGAACTTGTCTACTCCAGGCGACCATACCTCAATATCATAGCACTTTGCCGCAGCAAAGCTTAAATCTCCTGTGCATAGTTTTAAAACCTGGTACTGAAGTCCCAGCAACTGTAATACTTTCTCTGAAACTGACAGGAGAGATTCAAGCTCATCGTATGATGTTTCAGGCCGTACAAACTTTACCAATTCGACCTTATTAAACTGATGTACCCTCAACATACCTCTAGTATCCTTACCATGTGAACCTGCCTCCCGTCTGAAGCACGCTGTATAGGCGGTGTAGTAGGCAGGAAGGTCTGTAACAGACAGAATCTCATTTGCATGGATATTTGTTACCGGAACTTCAGCAGTAGGTATAAGAAACAGATCATCTTCGGGAATTCTATACATATCCTCCTCCAGTTTAGGCAATTGCCCTGTACCTGTCATTGAAGACCTGTTAACAAGATAAGGAGGAAAAATCTCGATATACCCATGCTCCTGCGAATGAAGATCCAGCATAAAATTGTAGAGCGCACGTTCCAGCCTTGCTCCGGCACCTTTATATAGTGTAAATCCGGCACCAGATATTTTTGCTGCTCTTTCAAAATCCAGAATATCCAATGCTTTACCGATTTCCCAGTGGGGGCGGGGGGTGAACGAAAATTCTTTTCTATTTCCCCATGATTTCACAGTGACATTTGATGCCTGATCCTTGCCAATTGGCACATCTGAAGCCGGAATATTGGGAACTCTTAGAAGTATTGATTCCAATTCATCAGTCAACGCCTTTATATCAGTTTCCAGCTGTTTAATGTTGTCAGAGACGCCCTTCATCTCCTGTATCACATCAGAAGCATCTTGCTTCTTTGATTTCAATTCACTGATTTTCTTAGAAGTTATATTTCGCGTGTTTCTAAGATCGTCACATTCAATAGATAGCGCTTTGCGTTTTGAATCTATTTCCAACAGTGAATCAAGATTGGCATTTTCGTTTTTATTAATTACCGCCTGCTTGACCTTTTCTATGTCATTACGAACAATATTTATATCCAGCATAAATTAGTCACTCCTTACAGTTTATACTTATTGCTTATCTCAAATTTATCATAACAGATTTCTCCGGAAACTATTGTCATTATGCATTCAGCATCCTGAGAGAAAATTTCGTCATATATATTACTGATACCTGTTTCCTCTACTTCGATAACTGCAACATCAGCATAGTATCCCGGTAATAGCCTTCCAATGCAGTGCTCCATTCCCAATGCGGCTGCACCTGCAATTGTACCCATGTAAAAGATATCATTCGGTTTTATATCAGCGTAATGATTCCTTATGAACTTCATTTCATCCAGTATACTGAGCGTGTCATTGCTGGCAAGGCTGTCAGTTCCCAGGGCAACGTTTATCTCTCTATCCTTCAGTAAAGAGAAAGGATGATTTTCATGACGGAAATATTCATGGCTCTTAGGACAGAAAACGATACTTGATCCAGACTTCTCAATAATCTCAATTTCATCTTCTGTTAAGTAATTACAGTGAATAAGTATACACTCATTCTCTAAAAATCCAATATTATTCAGATAATTAACAGGAGTCAGCCCGGGATGCGTCCAGTTATTTAACATGTTGAAATCATTCAACAGAGACACAAAATGGCCTGTACCCTTTGTGAGAAACTCAACTTCATCTTCTGTTTCAGCTATATGTGTTGCTATCTTAATGTCAAGTTCTTCAGAAACATTCATGCAGCCTCTGTAAAGCGTGTCTGATACAGTATAAGGCGCGTGAGGAAATATTCCGATTGATAGAAGATCATCTGTGCTTATACCGGAAACCAGTTCTTTAAAATCCTTTATACTGCCATCTGCAGTATCAGAGTCAAAATTTATAATCTCATAAAAAAGAGATTTTCTAATTTTACTTGCCGACAATTCTCTTAATGCAATACCGTTTCTGGTAATATCAGCAACTGTTGTAGTTCCGGATCGAAGGCTGCTCTGAATACCATCTCGAACTGACAGTGCATATTCACCTTCAGACCACTCTTTTTTTATATCTACTAATTGCCTGATCCAATCGATAAAATTACCATCACCTTTAATACGTTTATGCATATGGGTTAACTCAAGATGAGCATGCGTGTTTACAAATCCCGGTACTATTGCCGAATTACCAAAATCAATTGTTTGATACGACTCGAAGCCCTTAAAATCCTTGAGTTGCCCCGCAAACTTTACCTTTCCATCGTCATCAACCAGAACAGCACCGTGGTCAACCACGCAGTCAGGATCTTTTATCAAATATTTTGATTTTAAAATATACATATAAATTACTTATTCTTAAAAATTAAAAATGAATAAGGCTAGAAGTGAACTAAAATTGTAGTAAAAGCCACTTTATCGTATCAGCTGCATATTTTACTGTCAACTCATAAAGAGAGATGGGGGAGGGGAGGGTTAAAAGTCGAGAGTTGCGACAAACTACTGACTACTGTCCATTGAATATTGACCACGCTCATTATCTGTCACCTAATCCTTTATTTGTATTTTTTTGCGTTCATAGCGGCTCTGCGTGATGATTGTTTGTACTTATTTCTTGAAAAATAGAGCACCGATGCTAGAATCAGAAGATGTTTAGAAATAAAATAGTATATTACATAATCACTTTATCTATCTGCTTCCTGGCATTCAGCCAGGCCAACTCTAATGGTTCTGACGGTCATATCATCTACAGTCTTGATGAAATATTAGAAAAGGTGGAAAATGCAAACTCCCGTCTTAAGACGATGGACGCAGACATTAAATACTCAAGAGTGATTACTCTGCTTGACTCAGAAGATGTTTCCACCGGATATTTACAATACAAAAAACCTAAAATGTTGAATATTAATTTTTTCCCTCCACGCAATGAAATTAATGTCATCGATGGTACGTATATCTGGGTATATCATCTGAATGAAAAGCAGGTAGAAAAGTATGAAATGAGCAGCGACATGGATTCACCCCAAGGGATGGACATCTTTGATTTAGGATACGAATATACAACAGACAACGTGAAAAAGAACTACAGCATTACTCTCCTTGACGATATTTCAACAGAAGAGGAGGCACTATATCACATTGAACTCATTCCAAAAGATACATTTGATTCCGAATATGACAGGATCATGATATGGATCAGGGAGGGGCTTTGGCTGCCGGTCCAATATCAGATGTTTGAGAGTGATGGAGAAATTGTAAACACTATCGAGTTGTCTAATATTCAAACCAACCCGGATATTCCTGACGAAATATTTGTCCTGGACCTGCCTGATGATGTGGAAATATTAGAGCCTTTCGAATAATTTTGTACTCCAGATTTCATCTCTGTTAACCTGCGCCCCGGCCTTAAACATAGTGGATTTTATCTTTGACTCCTGCTTCTTCAAATCCCCTCAGTCGCAGTCGGCAGCTTTGACATTGTCCACAGGCTTTGTCATTTCGTTCGTAGCAAGACCAGGAAAGCTGCAGGGGGGCGGCAAGTTCAAGTCCTTTTTTCACTATCTCTGATTTGCTCATATTGAGCAGGGGGGTAATTACTTCTATCCTGGTTGACGGTTTTGTACCAACCTCCACTACTTTATTAAAGGCGTCATAATACTCTGCCCTGCAATCAGGGTAATCCGGACTATCCTGCTGGACAGCACCTATATAAACACTATTTGCTTTAATAACTTCAGCCCAGGAGACAGCTATTGATAGAAGGTGAGTGTTCCTGAAAGGCACATAAGAAGTGGGCACACCTGAAACTGCAGCATCTTTATCTACAGGTATTTTGGGGTCAGTAAGACTGGATCCTCCAATTTTTCTTAAATAATCCAGTTCAAGTGCAAGTGTCCTTGTTTCAGGGATATTGTAAAATCTTGCTATAGACCTGAAAGAGTTATACTCTCTCGTTTGCGTACGTTGTCCATAACCCACATGGAGCAGGGCTATATTGTGCTTTTCCATGGCAACCGCCATGGCAACACAGCTATCCAGACCTCCGCTCAAAAGGACCACGGCAACATTTTTTTCTGACATATCGATTACTTTCAATTTTCTCAATCCCCCTCAGTACATTTAGCATTCACAGCGTCATACACCCCTTATTTTGTCCGGCCAGATAATCTTATGGAGCTGAAGTTGAAGGCGTACATCTAATTTGTCCTTCAATATCCAGCCGGCAAGGGTTTTAGGTTTAAGTCTGCCATGTACAAGCCCAAATAATACCGTAACCCTGTCTATTATATTGTATTTCCTGGTAATTTTTTTTGCCCATTCATAATCACTTTTAGACGATATTATGAACTTTACTTCATCTTTGCTCCTAAGCCTTTCTATATTTTTCCAATCTATCTCCTGATCCATACCACTGCCGGGACACTTGATATCAACAACTCTTACAATACCTTTTGGTAATGTATCAATGTTACGGCTACCGTTTGTTTCAATATATACATTGAAATTACTCTTTTTCAATAGATTTATAAGTTTATTAATATTTTCCTGTAATAGCGGCTCACCGCCAGTAATACATACATTTCTACATTCATGTCTTTTTACTATCTTAATAATTTCAGTTAATGACATTTCCGAACCCTCATCATAGGCATAAGCTGTATCACAGTACGAACATCTAAGATTGCATCCAGTGAGTCTGATGAATATGCAGGGGATACCGGCATAAGAGGACTCGCCTTGTATACTTACAAATAACTCATTTACACGCAATAAAGAGGCATTTTTGGCCATATTAAGCTAACACATTATATACAAAGGAATTAAGAAGATATCCCGAAATCAGCGAATATGAAACAATCTGCTGAACATAACATAAGATATCTTATCAGACGTTAAAAGGATTAAATTTTTTAGGGATTCTTCTTCCTGATATTTTCGTATTCCATATAAAGAGACTCTTCTTCGTTCCTAATCCTGGCATTTAGAGCTGCAAAAAGACTGTCAAAATTTATCTGAAAATCTTTATCGACAGCTCCTCCAGAGTACTCATCAAAGAACTCTGTCACAACCCTGGTAAGATATTCAGGATCAATAGCAAATATGTCCAGCTCGTCTTGCAGTGTTTTATTATGCTCTGCTTCTTTTTTCAGGACCGGATAAAGCTGTTCATTCTCATTGTGAAGATGCTCAAGCAGATGATCTTTTGCAGACATTAGTTTAGACCGGCCCTCCTCAGAATGGATGCCAAGCTCCTTGACTTCCTTGAGAATTGCCATGATCTCAGAGTGCTCTTTCTTGAATTCGTCAATAAGTGCTGACATGTATTACTCCTTAAAAATTCTATTAATATCTCTTTTTAAATACCAGAAAGTAATGATATGGCATAAAGTTGTGCTTCTCAACCAATTCAAACCCGGCATTCTCTACCTCTCGAATCAGGACATCTTCCGGCACTTTTTCATATATCGGAGGCCCAAAAGGTGATTTCTTTGCCGGGTCCCAATCAATGATAGCCAGTTTACCGGAGTATTTCAGATCCTTGTATATATTTTTTAACATTTGATAAGGCATCTCCAACTCGTGATATGTATTTGCCAGGAAGACAAGATTAAAAAAGTTATTCAGAAGCGAAGGGTCATCTGTTTTTCCAAAAATCACTCTGACGTTCTTTAAATCCAAATCCTCAACCTTCCTGGTAATGTAGTTGATCATTTCAATTTGAATATCCTCGGCAAATACCAGGCCTGTATCCCCTACCCTGGATGCAAATGGTATAGTGAAATAACCGGATCCTGCACCTATATCGGCAATTATATCACCGCTTTTCACATGCAATCTTTCCATAATTTCCTCTGTATCCTGCCAATCTCTGGGCTCTTCAAGCAGGAATATCTTATCAGGAGGAAAAAGCTCTCCGGGAGTCCTCGCCTGCGCTGAAACAAATGTGGAAAACATGAACAGAAAAACAGAAAGGAAAAGCAAGGCTCTTTTCATCAGACATAGTAACTTGATTTTAACCATACTATGTTATACTCCACTCTCCTGTAATCATGCAGAGAATACAGAAAGTCACTTCTTAGACTTCTTCTTTTTTGCCCGTACCACAATCGGCCTCTTCCCTTTACCCTCCTTTTTGAAAACATGTAGAATTATTTCTGCATCTTCAAAAGGTACTGTTATAAAGGAAAAGTTATCAAATATTTTAACGTCGTCTATTTTGCGTTCTTCTACATTGGCTTTCTTCTTTATAAGTTTTACCAATTTACTGCGTGTTATAGAATCAGATTTACCAAGCGCAACAAACAGCCTGGCCGTTCCGGTCTTGTCAACAACAGATATATCGCTGATCTCACTGTAGCTTTTACCACTAAGCTCGTCTTGATAGGAATGCTTAAGCAGGGCAGCGACAATTTGCTCGGGTTCCTGTTCATCCAGAATTTCCTGTGCCATATGAATATATTCATTATGCTTCTCGTCTCTGATAATGCTCTTAATCTGTGTCTTAATCCGTTTTTTCTTTGACTCTATGATATCCTTAACTTTTGGTATTTTCTCTTTCCTGATCTTTGCTTTTGTTATTTTTTTTATAAACAGAAGCTTTCTGTACTCTTCCGGAGTAACGAAAGTAATGGCAGTACCCTCTTTTCCTGCCCTTCCGGTTCTTCCTATTCTGTGCACATAATATTCTGGGTCCTGCGGAAGGGAGAAATTAATCACATGGGTCAGTTCAATGATATCAATACCTCTCGCTGCAACATCTGTAGCGACCAGAACATTAGTCCTTTTCCTTTTAAACTTATTCAGTATCGTCTCTCTCTGATATTGAGAAATATCACCGTGCAGAGCGTCAGCATCATACCCCCTGTCAACCAGACGTCTGCCTATATTATCAACGTCCACTTTGGTTCTGCAGAATATCAGGCCATAGAAATCGTGCTCAATATCTATGATCCGGCACAATGCATCAAATTTATCTGCGGTAGACACTTCAAAATATATCTGGTCAGTCAGGTTAGCAGTTAACTGTTCCTTCTTAATTGCTACAAACTCATAACCCTTCATATATTTCTTAGCTATACGGAGTATTTCCTTAGGCATAGTAGCCGAAAAGAGCATGGTCCTTTTGTCTTGATTTGTAGCATTCAAAATAATCTCTACATCTTCAAGGAAACCCATATTCAGCATTTCATCTGCTTCGTCCAATACCAGGTGTGAAATCTCCTTCAGGTCCATACTCTTCCTTTTAAGATGGTCTATTACGCGGCCCGGCGTCCCCACCACAATGTCAACTCGTTTCTTCAGACTTCTCAATTGAAGATCAATAGCCTGCCCTCCGTAGATAGGAACTATATGTAATTTTTTATTTCCTTTTAGTGAATTCAACTCATCTGAAATCTGAATTGCCAGTTCTCTGGTTGGTGCTAGAATAAGAACCTGGGTATGTTTAGCCTTCTCTTTTATCTGCTCTAGAATAGGAAGTCCAAATGCTGCAGTTTTTCCCGTACCGGTTTGTGCCTGGCCAATTAAATCGCAATCTTCCTTAAGTAGAATTGGAATGGATTTTTCCTGAATAGGTGTAGGTTCCTCAAAGCCCTTCTTATTCAGGGCCTTCAAAGTGTTATCAGACAATCCCAGTTTCTTAAATTTTTCTAATTTTTCCATTCGGTCTCCATGATGTTTCTTGCAACTTTATTTTGAATAATATACTATAAATAGTTTAGAAATAGCTATTTTAAAAAGAGAGGTTATGTCTCTAGCGGTTTTCTGACAATAATAACAGATAAATACCCCTTCCCACTGCCCTTCAGCGAGAGTATATCCCTGGTAATAATCTCATTATTAAATCCAATATACGAAGCAAAGAGGGAATTGTCAGCGAGGCCCTTCTCTTCCAATAGTTCAATCACCTCATCAAGCTTCTTAGCCACCTTCATTAGAATTACTGTATCAAAGCTGTCAAGTATCGGCCGTAACTCATTAACCTCCCCGGAAACAGGGATTATGGCCAGTTTTTCGCTCTGCTCTATCAATGAAAAATTGGCCAGACTTGCAGCAGCATTGTAAGATGTAATTCCTGGAATAGTGTGAATGTTTTGTGAAGGGATTATTTTAGAAAGTTGCTGTAAAAGATAACAGTATGTGCTAAATGTCAACGGGTCACCTATGGTAAGATACGCCACGCTGTTTCCGGTGTCGATTTCGCTTTTTATCTCATTTGCGGACGCCAGCCAGGCCGCCTCAAGTTTTGACTTATCCTTTACCATAGGATAGACCTGCTCGACGACTCGTTTACCATTACAAACGTCCGCAACAATGTCCAATGCAAGACTGGACACTTTTGAATCTGCACGTGGTGCGAAAATGCAGTCTACTTCCTTTATAATACGAACTGCTTTAACTGTCAGTAGTTCGCTGTCTCCCGGACCCACTCCGATTCCATAAAAATTTCCAGCTTCAATTGTCATACCAGTTTCAGCCCTCATCCAGGAATATAATAACGTTTAAGTCTCTCACCTGTATTTTCGAAATTGCAGAAACATCAAATTCCCTGATTCTCTCTTTCTCCAAAGAGAGATTTTCACAGATAAAAATCTTTCTGTCTTTAACACCGGATTCTAATAATTTCCTGGCAATAAGCTTAACATTATTAGAGTTATCAGTTAAAACTGCAACCTTTTCGTTATCTATGATCTTCTTTACAACTGATCCGAGCTTGCCGGTGCGACCGTGAAGACTCATAAAACAGGCATCATTCCATGTCCTCCCAATTTTGGCAAATGCCAGCTGAACTGAACTGATACCGGGAATTACTTCGCAGCTTTCAATACCGACCTTATCAATTATGAGCTTAGCATAACTGAAAAATCCGGGATCACCACTCACAAGCACAACAACTTTTTTTCTCTTACTTAATGAAGCAATTCTCGTGATAAGCAGCTTGTAATTATTTTTAAGAATAAATGTTTCTGCTTCTACATCAGGAAACAGTGACAAAAGCCTTCTGCTGCCTATCAAAACTTCAGCACTGTTGATTTGCTGCATTGCATAACCGGTTAAATACTTCCTGGTACCTGGCCCGCAGCCAACTATAGTTACTTTATTTACAATCTTTTTTGCCAAACCTTAAAACCCTTCGATTCGCCGACAATATTCTTTTTCATATCAAACAGTACTATTCCAATTTCAGCATTGGAAGAGACATAACAGTATGCCGACGCCTGTATATCATCGGCAATTCGATTAAATATATGCAGTTGATTATGCTTTCTCATGATCTCTACCATTCCCTCAACCGTAGGAGAATCTCCAAGTTCATAAATCGTCTCAGAATTTACCTGTTCTTTTCTGAATATATCTATCAAAACATCATTTGCCGGTTCAGAACTGGAACTGTGTGTATAAAAATCACCGCGTATCAATTTTGCAAGCTTACCAGGATGACCGCCGATTATTACACTCTTAAAACCGCGCTTAAGAGCCTCGTCCAGCATAAACCCGATAAAATTACTCATCTGGATTACCTGATCCTCGTCAATATCAAAATGGCTATGAAATCCGGTTTCACCAATGCTTCCGGGGACCAGAACAATCGATTCGTGGCCCTCCGCCTTTGCAACATCAAGCCCGCATAAAAGCGAGACCTTAAATGAATCTAGAGACATCGGCCTGACAATACCAGTTGTCCCTATTATGGAGATGCCGTCAACAATACCTAACCGTCTATTGAAAGTTTTTTCTGCCAATTTTCTGCCTTCTGGGATGGAAACAATAACATCCAGGCCCTCTCCTATACCCTCATCAAAACCAAGCACCTCTTCCAGCGCCTGTTTGATCATGGCCCTCGGTACGGGATTTATAGCCGGCTCTCCCTGCTGTACCTGTAGCCCCGGTTTTGTAATCGTACCGACTCCATCTCCACCTATAAACCTGATCCCGTTATTTCCGGATCTTTCGACCCTTACATGAATTTCACAGCCATTTGTAATATCAGGGTCATCGCCTGAATCTTTACGAACGGCACATTCTGCAAACCCGTCACCCACCTTGCAGTGAATAAGTTCCAACTGCAGTTTAACATCTGCCGGAGTCAGTAAATCTACAGAATCTGGAATGGTTCCCTGAAGAAGTCCATAGGCCGCACCTTTTGCCGCACCGGCTGCACAGCTTCCGGTAGTATATCCATATTTGAAATTATCTGACATTGTCGTTGATTTCCTTCAAAACATCCATAGAAAGAGCTATACGTTACGCGTCTCTTTGGTGATGTTTATCAATGCATTTACAATTGAGACGGCAACTGCACTGCCGCCCTTTCTGCCGGTGTTTATTATGTATGGGATTTGATGGTCCTTCTTATTGTCGAGAAATACTTTTAACGCTTCCTTAGATTCAGCTGATTTTACAAAACCGACTGGCACAGCCACTACAAGAGCAGGTGTCACCACTTCCCTTCTGATGAGGTCTATAATTGAAAATACAGCCGTTGGCGCGTTCCCTATAACAACTATTCCTCCTGATATGTCAGCCAGGGACTCCTGCATAGCGGTAATAGCACGGGTTCTTTTAGCTTCTCTTGCCTTTTCGGCAACCTCTTCGTCTGCAATTCGGCATATTATTTTGCCGCCAAATCGTTCTATCACCTTGGCACTGATCCCTGCCTTGACCATATTGACATCAGTAACTATCGATTTGCCTGAAGCTATCGCATTTGTAGCAGCCTCAACAGCCTTAGGGCTTATTATCAGATTATCCACATAGTCAGTATCACCTGTTGCATGAATAACCCTTCTAACTATTGGCCTGAACTCTTCCGGGATATTGTCAAAGTCGACAAGGTTATCAATAATGTCAAAGCTTTCTTTTATAATGTCCTGCGGGTTCTCTGAATACTCTTTTGCCTGTTCCTGATTATCCATAAATATCTCTATCTGATTATCTCAATTTGATCAAAAAATTATGATAACAACTGTCTACCCTGCAGTCATAACGAACTATTTCTCTACTGTCTGCTGTACCTGACCTATATCTACAGCCTCTTCTATTCTGTCCGATGCTATCAGAGCTATGCGTTCGTCTGCACCTATATTCTTTGCATAACAAAATTCCACATTCGGATATTTTTTTCGTTCATTATCAATCTCTTCAGGGATATCCTTTAAAACATGATTTCCACTGAACAGCAAAAGAGGCATAACTACGACTCTACTTGCCCCTTTGCTTACAAGATCCGCAACCACATCTGTAAGCCCTGGATTTGCAAGTTGCAGGAATCCTGCTTCAACCATATCCCACTTTCCCATTCCGCGAAGCATCTCAACTATTTTAAACAGACCTTCATTACCAGTCTTCACCTTGCTTCCATGAGCAAGTACTATAACACCTGTTTTTATACTCATTTTGACTACGTCCTTTCTGCTACCAGCTTACGTTTTGATTTGTCTGCCATGGCAGACAATATATTTACTGCAAGTTCCGGATTACTGCTGAAATGCACGTGTGTGTAAGATGCTAATACAGTGCCCTTACATATACCATCAACACCGGTCTTCTTTCCGTTGCTCTTTCTAGTATTGTAGGCAAATACTGTATTATCCGGGACATCCTCCATCTTAGACCAGTGAAATTCATGTGCTCTGAACGTATCCCCCTTTTTGCAGATTATGTTGTCGTAAGCCGCATCTGCAACAACATATCCCAGCCCCTGCCTCCTGTTTTCCATCCTGGTCGTACCGTTAAGCACTCCACTCATCTTAAACGATCTGCCCTCACAGTCAATTAATTTTTCCAGCAGGTACATCATTCCGCCGCATTCGCCATAGATCACACTCCCCTGCTTACATGCCTCTAATATTGAATTCGCCATACTCTTATTCCCCATCAGCTGATCGGCATACAATTCAGGAAACCCCCCTCCCATAAATATACCGTCTATATCATCCGGCAGACGGCTGTCATTAAGAGGACTGAACTGCTTAATCTCGGCGCCCAGAGATTCAAACAGATCGATATCATCCTGATAGTAGAAACAGAATGCATTGTCCCTGGCAATTGCCAATGTTACTTTCATCGTTTCCTTCCTGTCTATAAAGATTGTCCTGTTGTAATCAGGAAAACCGTCTGCCGAACCAGCTACGTCCATCAATTTGCCAATATCTACTGTTTCAAGTACCATCTTCCCCAGCTTCTCATAAAGATTGGAATTGACATTCACCTCTCCGGAAGGGATCAATCCCAGATGCCTCTCAGGAATAGTAATACCACTATCCTTCTTCAGATACCCCAGAACGGCAACAGAACAGGAGCTCTCAATCGCCTTTCTGACATAATCATAATGGCTCTGGCTGGCGACATTGTTAAGAACTACCCCGGCAATATTTACCACCTTATTATATTCAATAAAACCCATTACCATAGCCCCAGCACTCTGTGCAACGCCTTTGACATTTACCACTAATATTACAGGAGTATTCAGGACCGTTGCCAGGTGTGCACTGCTTCCGTGTCCGGTAGAATCAATGCTGCCGTCATACAGGCCCATCACGCCCTCAATAACGGATATATCGGCGGCAGTAGCAGAACGTTCAAAGAGTTCACGGCAGACGTCCTCACCCATAATCCAGGTATCAAGGTTCCTGGACGCATTTTCCGTAACAAGAGTATGATGAGACGGATCTATATAATCCGGGCCAGCCTTAAAACCCTGTACATTGATCCCTTTCTGCACCAAAGCAGACATAATGCCCAGAGTAACAGTAGTCTTTCCAACCCCACTATTCGTACCCGCAACCATAATTCTTGGTATGTGATTCAATATATCTAACTCCTATCTGGACTCCTTACAAAAAGGAGAGTAGAGAAAGAATTTTCTCGTAAAGGCGCTAAGAGTGCAAAGTTCAAATGAACTCGCAATTAAAACTAAAAACTTCAAAAGGTACCTACTGCATAGTTTATTTGATCTTTAGGCATTGATTTGTTCTTTGAGCTTTGGCATTTGATTTACCCCTAGTCTCATGCTTTAGTTAACTTTGCGTTCTTTGCGTATCTGCGGTGAGCTAAAACATTAAAATCTATCCATTTTGTAAAATATACCAGGTGATGAGTCGGTTGTTCCCAGTATAAAATCATTACCACTCATTGATAGATAGCCGTTAATCAGCACAAAGGAGATTCCCAGCACAACTGCAATAATTGCCGACACCATAACTATCCTTGAAGTACAGCTGATATCATCAAGAGTGACACTTTTCTGCGGATCTCCTATAAAGGGTTTGTCTGAGAGTACATTATTATATTCATTGGGCCCCCCCAACCTGATCCCTAACGCTCCAGCGATAGCTGCTTCCGGAATACCGCTGTTAGGGCTTGGATGCTTCTGCCCGTCTCTTTTTAATATTTTCACTGAATTTGAAAAATCCGCACCGCAAAGATACGAAGATACGGGCAATATTACCGCTGCAATCCTTGCCGGAATAAAATTTGCTATATCGTCAAGCTTTGCAGACGCCAAGCCAAAATTGAGATACTTTTCATTCTTATAACCAACCATGGAATCCAATGTATTAATTGACTTATATGCCATTGCAAGTGCCGGTCCGCCTATAAAAGCATAAAATAGCGGGGCAATAATACCATCAACAATATTTTCCGCAGAAGTCTCAATACAGCCTGCTGCAACCTGATGTTCACTGAGATTATGAGTATCCCTTCCAACAATCCTTGAAAGATTCTTGCGTGCCTTCTGCAGGTTGCCGGATTTCAGTGCATTCAATATCTTACCAGTCTCCTTTAACAGGTCACGTGTGGAGAGTGTGAAGAAGATAATTATAATGCTGACAAGAATTCCCAGAGACCATCTTATTTCATAAAAAAAGACCAGAATTTGAATAGTGACCAGATATGTACCGACAACTATAATAAAGGCGAGAAACACACCTGCCGCCCTTTCTGAAGGAACCAGCTTACGCAGTATATTCTCAGTATACTCTATACACACCCCTATCATCCTGACAGGATGAGGAAACCACCTCGGGTCCCCTATCAGAAAGTCCAGAAGAAATGCAATACCAATTTGTACTGGTAAATAATCATTCATAAATAATACTCTAATTAGTTAATGGTCAGTAGTCATTAGCCAGTATTCAATCCTGCTTCTTACTTCTATACTTCCTGCCTCTTGATTTTTTCCCCTCTGCGCCTTTGCGGTGAACGTTCTTTGATCATTCCAAATATCATATCCATATCAATATGCTCCCGGAAAAGATCTGCAAGTTTATCATAATGTCTCTCTTTATCAACGGTGCACAGCTCTTCAGCCAGCAAGGGAGTAAGCCCCCTGCTTTTTCTTAAATGGTTAATAAGTACCAGCCTGAACTCATCGTTATCAAAAATTCCGTGCAGGTACGATCCTATTATGTTTCCGTCACCAGAGATCGCCCCATCGTCCATGCACACCTCCTTTTCAGATCTCTCTGTTATCTGTAAGAATGGTTCAGTCCCGTTAAGTAACTCTGTTTCACCCATGTGAATTTCGTAACCGGTTATTTCATTATCTCTATTCAAACTCTTAAAGATATTAGAACTTCTATTATGAAGCTTTGCCTTTACCTGGTGCGTACTTTTCTGCATCCTGAACAGTGTGCTCACATCGATCAGACCCAGCCCCCCTGTCTCTGACGTTTTAGATTCTGCACTTTCAGGATCACGGATAACCTTGCCAAGCATCTGATAACCTCCACAAATCCCGATAACCATGGTACCGGTTTTTGCAAGATCAATAATGGCATCAGCAATTCCCTGCTCTTTAATATATTCCAGGTCACCTATGGTGTTCTTGGTACCAGGTATAATTATCATGTCCGGATTCCCAAACGACCTGACGTCCTCAACAAACCTTACGCATATATCCTTTTCTCTCATAAGAATATCAAAATCGGTAAAATTTGAAATCCTAGGCAATCTTATAATAGCAATATCTATTTGGGCCTTTTGTTTACCGGCAGAGTCGGACCTTGAAGCTACTCCGAGGGGTGCATCTGGCGACTTGCTTCTTGCTTCTATATTCCTGCTTCTATTATCAAGGCTCACAGAGTCTTCATCATCAACATCAATATCTGTAAAATATGGGAGTACACCCAGAACAGGTATTTTAATTCTCTCCTCAAGCATTGTGATACCGGACTCTAGTATTCCAATATCACCTCTGAACTTATTTATGATAACGCCCATCACTCTATCTCTTTCGTCACTATTCAGCAGTTCAAGCGTGCCCACTATCCATGCAAACGACCCTCCCCTTTCGATGTCAGTAACAAGAATTACCGGAGCATCTGCAATCTCTGCAATCTTCATATTGACTATATCGTTATCATTAATATTAATTTCAGCCGGGCTGCCGGCGCCTTCGATGACAATAACGTCATATTCGCAGCTTAACGAATCATACGCTTTCTTTGCTATATCCAGCATCGTATCCTTATTCTCATAATATTCATGAGCAGTCATGTGCCTGAGCGGTTTTCCCATTGTTATTATCTGAGAGCCATTGTTGCCGGAAGGTTTTAACAAGATCGGATTCATTTCCACTTCGGGCAGTATCCCAGCCGCTTCCGCCTGTACAACCTGTGCCCTACCCATCTCTCTGCCCCCTGCTGTCACGTACGAGTTATTGGACATATTCTGCACCTTGAACGGAGCAACCTTTAATCCCTCCTGCCGGAAAATACGGCATAACGCACATACCAAAATACTCTTGCCGACATCCGACCCCGTCCCCTGTACCATAATAGCCTTTGCCATAATAATAAAGCTCCTTAATCTTGTTACTAACTTCTGGCATCTGTTATACTTTCTCTGCACCCTTTGCACCTAAGCGAGAGAGTAGCCAAAGCACAACATTTTATCAAAAATAGACAAATTTAACCACAGATTTACCTGATTAGCACAGATTTGTTATTTACATATTTCAAATCTATCTTTAATCAGTGTTTCATCTATACCTGCCTGTCCGACTACATCGTTCAGGCCGATCCGTAGTGAAATTTTTCTTCTCTCTTTTTTCTACTCTTGCCCTCTCTGCGACTTTGCGGTGAGTGATTTATTCCATCAGAAAATCCTGTTGTATTTTTATGGCACTTTTTTTGCTATATTCTTACAACAATTAAATAAACAATGAATTTTAACTTAGATCTTATGTTTAAAAGATACTTTTTTCCGGCAGCTGCATTTCTTATTCTTTTACTTTCAGCCCCTCAGACTCTTTTGTCACAGGAGGATAGGCTGGCTGTTGTATCAAAATACACCGGCAAAGTTAATGTCCGGCACAATTTGATGAATAAGCCGGTAATGACTGTTGGCAACAGAATCAGGAATGCCTCTGTCTATAATAGAGACACAGTCACAACAGGCTCTGCATCAACGGCCAACCTTGTTTTCAATGACAACACCAGCTTTGATATTAGTGAAAGTTCAAGTATCTTGATTGGTACAAAATTAATGACTGGCAGGGACAGGGCTGAAAGAAAATTTTTTAGAAAAATCGCCATTGCAGAGCAGAAAATTGTCAGGAGCATCAATGTTAATATGGGTAAGCTGATAGCAAACATAACGCCTAGTAAGTCGATATTGACGGAGTTTGAAACTGCCACCGGTATTGCCACTGTCAGAGGTACTAAATTGGATATCAGTTATATTACCGGAATAACGTCTATCAGTCTGTTCCAGGGGCTGCTGGGTTTTAACAGTGCCGGAAACGAAGTTCGATTCGATATAAATCCGGGAACTTCACTTGATGTTGCCGCTCCTGAAGCCGGAACTGTGAAAGTATCATCGTCACAGGGCACTGTAGATGTTGTAACTACCGTTGGGACTGCTATAGTGGAAAAGAACGAGAAAGTCTCGGTTTCAGTTGATAAGGTGAAAGATGAGACTTCAATATCCTCTGAGAATGGATCTATTGCACTTGCAACTGAAGCAGGTACTGTTTCGATAGATCAAAGTGAAGCCATGTATGTAAAAGTTGATCCTGAAACCGGTGATCTGATAGTTGCAGATATAGAGGGTGATGTTGTTATTACTACTCAGGATGGGATTACTACAGCCGTTAAGCCCGGGAAAAAGCTTGGAACTGTTAAAGACGATGATACAGGTAAAGGTACTGAGAAGTCACATATGCTATTTATCTTTGACTCTTCTCGAAGTATGAACGACTCCTTAGAAAATAATAAATCAAAATTGGAAGCGGCAAAGAAGGCTCTATCTGATTTTGTCGGTACTCTTCCGGCAAATTTGAGTGTGGGGCTGGAAGTCTATGGGCATACAGAGACGGAAGGATGTGATGATATAGAGATCATAGTTCCGATAGGCAAGTTGGATATGGATGAGATGCGGCAAAAAATCGACTCTCTACAGGCATTCGGAGATACGCCTATTGCTGCTGCACTTGACAAAGCTGCTGCCGCTCTGAACCTGGTTGATGGGGAAAAGACTATAGTGCTGATCTCCGATGGAACAGATACATGCAACGGTGACCCAATACGTACTGCGGAACGCATTCGAAAGGAAATGGGTATAAATGTTAAAATCCAGGTTACAGGACTTGGCGTAGACAAGAGTATGAAAGAGCAACTCAAAGATATTGCGAGTAAAGGTGGCGGGAACTATTATGCCGCGGATAACTCCAGTCAATTGAAGAGATGTCTTGAGGATATCGGGAAAGGGAAGCCACCCTCGATGGTATCTGCCGATGATCTATATGGTGACAATATACTGTTGAAGGATCATGGAGGGCAACTGCTGATGGCCCCTCAGGATGATTGGAAGCAGACAATTGACGGTACAGAGCTGAAGGTTCTTGTTCCGGAATATTCATCGGCAGTTTACGCGTTCAAATACGAAAAACTGGCAACATTTAATACTTTCGTAATTTACGTTCCTGATGAAGATGATTCTAATCTTAAGGAGTTCGAGCTGCTTGTGTCTGATAACTCATGGACAGGACCATATCGTTCCATTGGTAAATTTCAGGCTCAGAACGGAGGGTCAACCGGTACGCCTTATCAGCAATTCAGTTTTCCTGAAGTAACTTCCAGGTACCTGAAGCTACAACTAGTGTCAAACTATGGAAATAGCGGGTTTACAGGTTTATATGAGTTCCAGTTACTGGGCGAGTTAAAAGGTAGTGACGGGTAGTGAATAAAGATTAAAACCTGTGCTCTTTCCATGAGAAACCGTTGGATACAAAACTCAACAAACGATCTGATGTGCGAACTGTTACTTTATTCAAAGTTACTTGTACCTCTTCTACGGTCTCTTTAATTCTAAGACGAACCTCAATAAAAGATGCAGATTCAACTCCCAAACCAAGTACCCGGCTGGACGTGATCACCACTGCAACGTATCTTCCTGTCTCCACTTTTATCATCTCTTCGTAAAGTGAAAGCCGGGTTTCAATAAACTTATCTGTCGAAGCGCTATAACCGATAGCACGATCATCAGTTACCAGTAAAGCCAGAAATGGAGATAAGGATGCAACTGCTTTCTCAGGTTCATCCAACTTCAAACGCAGTCCATACCAGGAACCTGATGTAGTAGATATGACAAAAAAACGGGAATCGGTTAGAAATGCACCAAGATTTCCTCTTGAATCACTCCACAGCACCTTCTCATTTTGCCGGAGATTCACGGGATTTGTCCTTGTTCCCTCTATAACAGCTATAACCTTGTTTTTCGATTCTGCGATATCTATTAAATCTTCTATAACCTCTTCGGCATTGGAGGATACGGCAGATGCGAGAATAATAAAGAAAATTAGTGCTATAAGGATTTTTCGACATCTAGACATCCGATTCCGTCCCTGTCCCATAATGAGCTTTACCATATAAGTAAAACTTAAATTAAAAGTTAAAAGTGCCTACCTGTCCGCTAGCTTGATAGGCGGTATTTTAAAGTGAGCAAAAGTTAGAGTTTTATCTGTTTAAATTACGCTTTTTTCTTTGCACTCTTAGTGCCTTTACGGTGAATACCTTTGCAAGTCAGATATTTTATCAAATAAAGACTAACTTAACCACAGATTTAGCTGCCCGACTAAATCATTCATGCGGGCACGGTGAAGCTGAAAATAATGGTCAAATACAAATGTCAAAGCACAAAAAAATATCAAATGGCTATCGCTAAAGACAAAAAGTTAGACAGGATAACAGGATTAGCAAGGATTGATGTTTGAAAAGGTGAAATTTAAGAAAACAAAAAACTAATAGATTTACCCTTTGTATTCTTAGTAGGTGTGTTAAGAATTGACAAGATACAGGTTGTGAGTAGCTGATGACGAATGATCATTGTCTAATCTGGCAACTGTTTCCAATTACTTAAATTGACACAGACACAGCGCCTATGGGGATAAGCAGCTCCTGGCCAATCGTTAATGAGTCCGGATCTGACATCTTGTTTCTGTTTGCCTGGTATATTTTTTCCCACTTTGACTCATCATTGTAGTACTTCTTTGCCAATTTGTAAAGACTGTCATTAGCCCTTATCTTGTGAATGATGCTGCGATTATTGCTTGCTATGCCTGCTTTTCTGAGCTCCGCCTGAATTATTAAGTCAAGTGACTCCTTATCCTCCTTTTTTAATTCGGGAGAATCACTCTTCATATCCACGGCATTCGTTAATGACAGGTAATAGGAAGTATAATCTGTGGGCACATTACTGTATAAAACCGGTCTATTCAGCATTTCAATGTTGAATTCTTCTATAATTCGCTGTTCTTCGACAAAATACCCTACAGGAATAGCATTCTCAACTGCGCTTGCGATACCGGGATTCAGCTGGCTGTTGTAGCTGTAAAATTCATTTGTACACCCATCTTCATCAAACACGCTTAAACAGCTCTCAAGTGCGGATAAGTAAGGTACAATTCTCTTTTGCACTTCCGAAGATCTTATAAAATGGAGTATACCTGTAACGGCAAAAGCGGTAAATACAATAAACATTAAAAATATTTTATCTCTCTTCATCTCTTCCCTCCAGTCTCTACAAATCCATTACTGCTTAACATAAAAGCCTTCCATGGCTACAGTAATGTATGGCAAAGTCTATGCCACTGAATAATTATTTTTAAATTATTTTCAATTGCTGTAAGTCGTTAGTTCGCAACGATAATTTGACAGGCTTTCATTAATTAAATTTACGACTGTGGCTTTGTAAGGAATAGCTGTAGAAAAATAATACAGTGGTATTACCAAAATGACTCAATTTGATTATTATTACAACGCGATCTCTTTCGTTTGCGGGTGATGGAGAACTTGCATTTATGTGCCAACCTGGAGGTGTGCAAAGTGTGCCATGACACACTTTAATTCTGTTTTGTTATCGATTACTCTTCAAACTTTAAAACTGTCTGATATGATCTTGATGCATTACGTTAACTGGGATGTCTATTACAAACTAACTGCATTTTATATAACTACCTTTATTAAATCAAATACAGTAACGATTTTCCTCCAAAAGGTTCTGTTTCTACTGGGCTTCAGTAGTATCAGTAACTCCAATGGTTTCTGTCACTTCGGTGGTTTCAACTTCTGCAGTGTCTTTAGTGGCTTCATTAGCTTCTGCAACATCTACAGATTCTGAAGTTTTGGCGACGTCTACGGCTTGAGCGACTTCATTTACCTTAGCAGCTTCAATGACTTCTGTGGTTTCAACTTCTCCAGTGTCTTTAGCGGCTTCATTAGCTTCTGCAATTTCTTTAACTCCAGTGGATTCAGTAACAGGTACATCTACTACATCACGAACTGCCCAGGCCTGGCGATTATCTTCTTTAGAACAGATCTGCTGAAAGCTGTGACTATATTTCCTCTTAAAGTTACCGAAGTTTACAATAAATACAGAGGATTCATCATGTTTCGTTTCTGTCCAGAATACGTTGCTATGTGTATCACTCATCTTAAATGTATCCAGGTTATTCAGGTTTGCCAGTTCAGAGTAGTATAAATCACCCAATTCACCCTCAACAGTTACCCCGTTAGTAGTGGTCCCGGGAGTTCTGGGAAGACGCCAGTCACTATAGCCTGCAAATTCAAGATTTTCAGCCCAGAGTCTGGCTTCACTCCAGTTCATACTGTTTTCCGGTATACCCGAATCTCCTGCCAATAATGTATCCTGAGTCCACATTAGTTTTGTACCGTCACTTCTTATTTGGGTAATAGTACCATCACCATTGTCAATGAGATCGGCACAAGAGTCTAAGGTAATAACAAAAGCCAACGAAATCGCACATACAGACAACAAAAAGGTCCTTACCATTTTAAACTCGATTCTGATCAATTTATTTTAATCTCCCAAACAGGGTTTCACTCCAATTAGACATAGGGTACAATAAAAAAAACCCTTGTCATCCATGTTCCGGACAATACAAGAGCATATATAAAATAGGTATTTAAAATTTTCCTTGATAGAACAATGTTTGCAATACTACACACCGTCAAACGACATTCCTGAAAAAAATGATGCCTTTGTGACAGATAGATATACGGATACCAGCGTTTTTATCGATGGCACTCAAAGTCCTATATCAGGGCCATCTATTTGCTCTAATCTACATCACTGCTTCTCTCTTTCTTCTTTTTAGCGGCCTTTTCAGCTTTTCGTTTAGCTTTACGTGCCTCCTTCTCTGCCCTTTTTGCTTCTTTCTTTGCTCTTCTCTCCGCTTTACGCAATTCTTTTTCAGACGACCTTCTAAGCTTCTCTGCTTCACGTTTAATTTCACGTTCAGCATTTCTTGCCGCCCGTTCCGACTTGCTTAATTCTCTCTCTTCCTCCCTTTCAACTTTTCTCGCTTTGCGTTCAAGTTCTCGTTCTGCTTTTTTTGCTGCCTGTTCTGCTTTGAATAATTCTTTCTCTCTCTCTCTCCTAAGTCTCTCAGCTTCACGTTCAATTTCCAGTTCAGCCTGTTGTGCTTCATACTCTGCTTTTCGTAATTCTTTCTCTTTCTCTCTCTCAAGCCTTTCTGCTTCGAGTTCAGTCTCCCGCTCAGCCTTTTTTACTTCATGTTCTGCCTGTTTTGTCTCAAGTTTTGTCTCAACTAATTCCGGCTTGTCGGCAATTGCATAACCTGTAATCAGAAAAAGACAGGGCAAACATATTGTGACTATTCCTGATATCTTCTTGCTCATAATCTCGATATCTCCTCTTTATTGAATGTCAGCAAAAATTAATAGATCAGGTTATTATCTCACAGGTCTATAAATAATCAAGCATTAAAGGACTACTGCTCTTCACGAAGAGCAGTGCCGGAGTTCAGCAGCTCAGGAGCATTTTCAAACGTGACATACTCAACCGGCTCATCATACGGATTGTGGAGCTGATGCCATGCCCAAACAGGAACTTCAAAAACATCACCAGCTTCATATTCCAATTTATTACCCTCTATTAATACAAACCCTTTTCCCTTAGTAATAACAGAAATTGCGTGGTACGTGTGCCGGTGCATCCTTCCGTGAGAATTGGGTGTTATTCCGGCAAAGGTAACACTATACTTCAATGACGGCAAGTCAGCCATCGCAATAGGGTGCTCTCTCTCCGCAGAAAACGCTTTGTCCTCTCCGGTCTCTCTTACCTGTCTATGGATATATTTCTCTACATCAGTCGTAATATGGGGTTTCAGGTTCGATGGAACCTTTGGGAAATCCTTAGCCGTATACATATAACTCCTCCCTTTCTAAATCTGTTCTAAAATAGGTCTGCTTCATTTATCTCTAATAGACAATAGTGCCTAAACAACAATCATTACATATTCCATAATATGTTTCAATAAAAATATTGGGTATTTGAGAGTATTGTTTTTTGTCATTTCCACCATTTCATCTATCGTTTAATCAGACTGCTTTCGCAGCTGATTTTTTAACTTAAAATAAATTTGTGCAATATGTGTCAAATTCCTTCTTTTTAGTTAATCAAACAAAGATAATACAACCGCCGTCATACAAAAACCCGTCAGATAGATTTACTATATCTAAATCAAGGTTTAACAGGTATTCTGTTAATCTCTGTCCGTCAGCATGCAGCTCAACGTTTCCATTAAAAAATATTTTCTTACCACATAAACCGACAGCACCTCCGATAAAGCCGTTTTTATGATCCTTTATGATTATCTCTTCTGGATCAAAATAGAAGCAGGAAAGCCCCTTTTGTAGAAACACATTTTCTATGCCCCTGTCAGACGTCAGGTAGTTGTTTTCAGATAGCTGCACCAGGCTGCACCTTGTATAAGCTTGAGGCAATGAAATGAACTCTTTGTCCTTATTAATTTCTAAAATTGCAGGATCGGTAAATCCAGGTTTGTGAAAAAGGTATTGGGATGTACTCAGACAGTTGTATTGAACGCTGTTTTCATGTTCACATCCAACATCCCTTTCTCCTTTGAGATAGGCAATGTTGTGTCTGTCAAAGAACGCAAACAGCTCAAACGGTGCATTTGGAGCAACCACCAACCGGTCCCTGTGCTGATATATAAAAATATCCGGGTGTCCGGAGATAGAGTTGCCGGTTATCCCGTCTGTTTCAAACGTGAAAATGTCCGTAACATACTTTTTTAAATTATTAATAGACAGACTTGAAGACCTGGAGTCAATTATAGCAATCATTTATCCGATATTTAGCTGGTATTTAGAAAATGAAGAATTGCGTTCAAAACGAACATTGAAACCTTGTGATTTAAAGTGTTCTTTATTGGATTTCCTGTACCCTATCGCATAATGTATCTGTCTATCGGATACGGTTATTTTAAACTTTTTCGATGGACTTGAGTCAATACTCTGCAGTTCAGCGTCAATTATCTCCTTCCAGATTTGTGTCATCACCATCTCTTTGAAAGAGGGATGAAACGGTCCGGCAATCAAGGATCTTCCGGAAACCAACTCCTCAGATGGATGCAATCCCATTCTTATAACAGACACATTGTTCTTCTCAAATATGTGAACAATATCCTTTGTCCACTCCACTGCCTCTTCAAGTGTTAATGGTGTATATTCCCCTTTTTTATATAATCTCTCCAGTGATGTATGTTTCACAACAATTGCAGGATAGATTCGAGTATTACCGGCTCCTAGCGAGACGATATCATTTGCTGTCTGAATTGATCTTTCATAACTGTCTCCCGGTAATCCGATCATCATCTGAAGTCCCAGTTGAAAACCATATTTATAAATAAGATTAGATGCATCTCTTATATCTTCAAAAGTGTGTCCACGACCTGACCTCTTTAAAACTTCCGGATTGGTAGATTGCACACCCAACTCAATAGCCGTCACTCCATATTTATTGAGTAACTGAAGAACAGCACCATTAATATAATCTGGCCTTGTGGAGATCCTGATTCCGGACACATTCCCGATGTCAACAAAACTGTTGGCCTCCTTCAGATATTGTTCCTGCAGATCTGTAGGCAGACCTGTGAAACTCCCTCCAAAAAAAGCGATATTGACCGTTCTGTTTTCTGGAATTGTTTCAATATACCGATCTACAATACTCTTTATTTCTTCCGGCTGAGGGATTGAGCCTGTTCCGATTATTTTCTGCTGATTACAGAATACACATTGATGCGGACAAGACAACTCAGGGATAAATATTGGTATGTTAGAATGCTTTTTCATGTTATCACCTAAAGAGTAATGATGAGTATAATAACAAAATTTGGATGTGAATGGGTAGCAAATTTAATCTCTGCAGATACTTTATCAGCACTATACTAACCATATATAAAAAAACATGTAAGGTAAAACTTGATAAAACAGGTGAATTCCTGTACTGTTTTATTTAATTTTAATACACCGTTGATCTTGCATTACATGAAAAGAGATAGGCATACATTTAACTGGATTATAGCCACGTGGTTTGGCTCAGGACTTTTACCAAAAGCTCCGGGAACATGGGGAAGTCTGGCTGCTATTCCTTTTGTATATTTAATTTCTATATATTCCTGCCCCTATGCCCTGATAGCAGGTATCGCAGCAATGTTCTTCATTGGTATTTGGGTATCTGACAATATTGAAGATAGTGCTCAAGTAAAAGATCCCGGGTTTATTGTTGTTGATGAAGTGGTAGGTCAATGGATAGCACTGCTTCCTTTACCGTTTCTATATACCTTAGTCAACCCAAATTCATTTTGGCTGTTTTCTATCCCAGTTGCAGCAGTAGCATTCCTTACTTTCCGTATCTTTGATATTTGGAAACCATGGCCTATTAAATTTGCAGATCAGAATGTTACCGGCGGCTATGGCATTATGCTGGACGATGTAATTGCTGGAATGTACGCTCTTATAGTGACCTCTACAGTTACAGCAGGAATGACCGTGATTTTCTTATGATAAACAGAGTAAAGATAAATAATCATCCACAACATAGATCGCAAAGAATTTATTGAATAAACTTTAGCTTGAAAGGAGTACCTATGAAAGTACTGCAAGCCTATTTTATGTTATTAACATTTCCTGCCATCTTCTTTCTAACGACGGCATCAGTGACAGCAGCATCTGAACCATCCGGCAATGTAGAACTGAAAGCGATGATCAGTGAATTGGAGAACAAGGTTGCTGTTGAAAATGAACGTCTGGCTGCGCAATCTAAATTTTTAGAAGAACTGCGCGATTTAATTGCAAAATATAAATCGCGTATAAAGGAGCTGTTTTTTTCTGATAATTTCAAAGATGGTGATTATACCAATAGTCCTGAATGGATCGTTAAATCCGGCAGTTTTTTTGTTAACGAAGCGGGCCAACTGTCAAATACTGTTACTGCCAAATTTGTAGAACCTAGAGAGAGACCAGGAAAGGATAAATCATTTGAGAAAGAGGCAATTGGTCTTGTTCTTGATGGTATTTTTGGCAATAAAAAAGAGGCAGAGCCGGAGAGAAAATCCGAGCGCCCTGCACAGGTTATTCAGCCTGCAGCCATATACTCGAAAGCAAGCATCACCCCTGATTTTGAAATCGATATAGAATTCGTTTCCAAATCTGAAATGGGTGAAATGGAAATTGTTCTGCTGGGCACAGAGAACCTGACTCCTCGCTATCGTCTTAATTATAAGAAAAATGGATCACAGGACCGTCCGATAGAAATAATACGTGAAAACAAAGGAAGAAAATTTATTATTGAAGCTTCCACAAAATTTCCACAGATAGATGACGGCAGGCTGCATAAAATTAAGTGGGTAAGGTACAGAGACGGTGTTATGAATGTCTTTATTGACGATGATATCGTCCTTGATACACACGAGGTTTATTTTAAAAACAGATTCACAGGTATAGAAATCCAGAATAACGGCGGCACTTATCAATGGGCATCTATTGAAATATATAAAGCTTCTGAGCAACTGCAGGATTAGGATATAAAAATGCGGTGTTTTGTTAATAGTATTAGTGCCTGTGCAACTGAGGCTCTGGAAGGAGTCGCGCACGGATCTTTTGGCAACCTGGTATTGGTACGTAATAAGAATGTTATTCTGATCAATCCGTCGAAGAATCTAAATCGAAACAATGTAGCCATAGTATGCGGTGGAGGCAGCGGTCATGAACCGGCACATTCGTCTTTTGTTAATCACCAAATGCTGTCAGCAGCCATTTGCGGTGATGTATTTGCATCTCCAGGTGTCGGTGCCATAGTAGATGGAATTCGTACCCTTGTCAGCTGCAATGAACACTCTCCAAAAGCGGTCCTGCTGATTATTAAAAATTACACGGGAGATAGAATAAATTTTGGAATGGCCAGTGAAATCCTCTCCTCTGAAGGCATCTTATTAAAGAAACTGATTGTAGCGGATGATGTTTCCATTCCCGACATCAAAGATCGTAGAGGTGTTGCCGGTACTGTACTGGTATATAAAATTGCAGGAGCACTTGCATCTCAACAACAATTTGATAGTTCTGACATTCTACAGCAGTTGGACAAAGTATATGAAATAGCAGAGAAAGTGAACAAGAATATCCATTCAATGGGATGTGCATTAAGTTCATGTCACAGACCGGATGGTTCTGCTATTTTTACCTTACCGGAAGGTGAAATGGAGATCGGCGTCGGGATACATGGAGAACGGGGAGTATCACGAATACCGGTACAGCCCAGCGATGAGATTGTTATAACTCTAATTGACAAAATTCTGACTGCTAAGCAGAAACACGAGACAGCAGATACCAGTAGCAAGAGGGTGGTTCTGCTGACTAACAATCTGGGATCTGTATCTGGATTAGAGATGGGAATTGTGCACAAAAAGGCTATGTCATATCTGAGTGAAAAAGGATACGAGGTATCCAGAGCCTATTGTGGGACATATATGACTTGTCTTGATATGAGAGGAATTTCACTGACCCTGCTGACGGTGGTTGATGATAGATTTCTGGATCTGCTTGATGTTGGCGGTGCTGACTTTACTAAAACCAACTGGAGACCAGACAGAGATTATTCTCCTTCACATTCATCAATATATATAGATGCCACAGAATCTCCGGATAATGATTTAGAGAGTGGCAATAGCGGGACAGATGATATTGTAGATCAGGAATTCATGAGTATTATATATAAAGTATGCCAGGCCGGAATAGATGCCGCGGAAACTCTGAACAATTTAGATAGTGAGTGCGGAGACGGTGATGCCGGTGAGACGCTATCCACAGCCTGTAAAGCCATAATGAATAATCTGCAATACTTCAGTATCAAGGATGTCAGTAAAGCGTTTAAACGAATTGCTCGTTGCTTGACTGATTCAGTAGGCGGTACGAGTGGGCCATTATATGCTGTATTCTTCATCCGTGCTGCCGCTGCATTCAATTCCAACAACAATAACAGAAACAGATGGAAATCTTTACAACACTGGATAATTGCAATTCAAAGCGGATTATCCGGTATAGAAGAGTTAGGAGGCTGTACCAGAGGAGACAGAACTTTATTAGATGCGTTGTATCCTGTTCTCGACGAGCTGAAAAGAAGGAGTGCTGAGGAAGAGATCGGGATGGAACACCTGGTTCAGGCAGCACAGGATGGTGCTGAAAATACCTGTAATTTAGAAGCAAAGGTTGGCCGAACACGCTTTGTTAAAGGGAAAGGAGCTGGAAAAGTAGATCCCGGTGCTTATGCTGTCTATCTTCTGTTGAAAGCGCTTCTATAGTATCATCTGCACTGACAACCTTACATTCATGGTTATTTATTATTAAGCTTCAGTAGGGTAACCAGCCTTGACCCATCCACTGTAACCGCCGTCCATGGAGCATACATTTGTATAACCCATTTTCTGCAAATTATCAGCTGCTAAAGCGGAACGGAATCCTCCTCCACAGTATAGTATAATTTCTGCATCTGTATTATCTATTTTCTTTTCTATGTCACGTTCGATAACCCCTTTACCAATATGTATGGCATTCGTTATATGCCCTTTATTCCATTCACTCTCCTCACGAACATCGACTAAGTAGAATTTATCTCCATGTTCAAATTTGTCATTGACCTGATGCACATCCGTTTCGCTAATACGTCCTCTGGCATCATCAACGATGGACAAAAATCTTTTTGAATGGTCTTTCATTGTGGTTTCCCTCCCGAGTATATCAGTAATTATTTGTGCTAAAGCAACAAGTAGTTGTCTATTTTAATTCAAATCCAGATAAGTCAATAAAAAACCTATATCAATAAATAATATTTTTGATGGATGTTTTGAATTATTCTGATTGTTTTTGTTGACTACCAATTATATCTCCCGGATGAACTGCGATACCCAGGAATTTATTTTTATCATAGAACAAAGTGTGTTTATCGGATATCGGCCTATCTACACCGGAGGCAGGTATAAAATGCGGTTTCCGATCAAAAGAGTTATATGCAGGAGCTTCTCTGACATCTGTAACTCCCAGACCTTGCCACTCTTTTTCCTGAATAATCCAGTAAAACCCTCCTGGCAGGTTGTCAAAGTATCTCCATTTTCCCGGAAATGCCCATGGATGCAAAACCTGGTAGTTTGGCAGTTCAGACAGATAAAGATGCTCAACTTCACTGTGTGATGGCATATCGGAGTGTGAGTTTTTTACCTCCAGGTATAAAGGTAGCCGCCAGTCTGTAAATTCAATTGTACCGACTTTTACTGACAATTGGTCCGCCCAGTTTACCGCGTCTTTATATTCAGGTGCATAGTAACTGAAATCATACCATGTGATATCGAGATCGATGTCATACACCAGATTATAACCAAAATTATCAGCACCTCTATGTTCCAGATCAGCCTTAGCGGGTGCAGCCAGTGCAAAAATAACAATCAGAGTAATTAGAAAAAACAGTATCTTCATATTCATAATAAGTACCCTCCTTCTATTTAAAACAAATTTTTATAAAAATTTGATCCATATAAAGGAAATAAAGAACGGTATTATTGACATTGTATGAAAGAGCCCATGTATACTTATGGATGAACAGAGGTTATCTATGCATGGCAATAGTACCATATGATACTTGTACATTCGTACTGTTATATGATAGACTATTTCTAAAATTGGATTAATTTGATAAGGACAATTATTATGATGCTTGAGCCATTTCTCAAAAAACTGCAGGAGTGTCCGGAAAAAGTTGAATTCAGTGATACCATGACAACTATAGATTCACTGTATACTTTTACCCCAACGTCATTTCAGAACGGCAAGTTAATCAATGAAGCCGGTCAAAACTCAGGATCATGCAAAATCTTCTCATTTGCCCGTCTTCATAATTTAACACCGGAGAAAACACTGGCCTGTTTTGGAACTTACTATCGCAATGATGTATTACAACATCCTGATAGTAATGACCATCAGAATATTCGCAATTTTGTGAAAACAGGTTGGTCAGGAATTAAATTTGACAGTGATCCTTTGAAAGCAAAACCTGAATAGATAAATAATATATTGGGTAAATCCGGGTACACGGTATTGTAACACTCACATTAAACCTTTAGTTAATTTAGTAGTCCTGAAAATACACAGGTATTGTCAACATGAGTACCACGACAAAAGAAAAGGCGGAACACTCGGTAGAACAAAAAAGCAGTAGTGACTGGCGGGGAGTTTTGTATGAGATTATTTTCAAAGCAGATACAATTGCCGGTAAATCCTTTGATATTGTCTTGATCGTTATTATTGCTTTAAGTGTGATAACGGTAATCGTTAACACTGTAGATACGATCGAGCTGCAGTATGGTAACATCCTGCGTATAGCAGAATGGGCATATACCATAATTTTTACTATTGAGTATATCTTGAGATTAATCTGCTGCAGAAAACCAGTTGCCTACGCTCGTAGTTTCTTTGGAATTGTTGATTTTTTCTCTATTATCCCAACTTATATCAGTGTCTTTCTTCCAAGCAGTTATGTATTGGTTGTAATACGGGTTCTCAGAGTACTCCGGATCTTTCGAGTACTTAAACTCGTCAAGTATATCGGTGAATCTGATTTATTAATAGATGCTTTACGGTCCAGCCGACGAAAAATTACCGTGTTCCTGTTTTCCGTTATTACCATTGTTATCATATTTGGTTCTGTAATGTATATCGTAGAATCTCCTGAAAATGGTTTTACCAATATACCGCAAAGTATTTATTGGGCCGTCGTAACTCTCACAACAGTAGGCTATGGAGACATAACACCTCAGACACATATAGGAAAAGTAATATCAATGATAATAATGGTTATGGGATATGGAATTCTTGCTGTACCAACTGGTATTGTCACTGCGGAAATGACAAAAGCCATGGGACATCACAACAAGGTTTCTACAAATGTCTGTGAAGGATGTGGTTACAGATGGCATGATGATGATGCACATTATTGTAAACATTGTGGTAACTCTTTATAATAAGCGGGGGGGGATAAGTATGGTGAATAAAAAAGGGAAATTTCAACTGATAGTTGAGAGGTTAAGATTTGAAGAGTTTAAGCTTATATGGATAATTATAGCGATTGGAACTGTCTTTTATATTGGCGTTGTAATGAATCAAATAGAGACTGCTGCTAAAATAGATCCAACGAAAGATGTTTACCTTTTCCTTCACGGAAGAGACGATCTACAGGATAAGGCTGAAGCTATCCTGACTACACTTGGATTTCAAAAAGAAAACATTATTGTGGCTTCTTCAAAAAATATTGGAGCACCCGGCGAGTATATGGCGATGCTCTGGCGGCCGCCTAGGCCTGATCAAATAAAGATTCAGCAGATAACAGAGGTTAAGGATGTAGAACCTGATAAAATGTTTGGGCTTTGGAAAGGTGTATTAAAAAAGGATATTGATTATTTTGTCCTTAAATAGTCAATTCTGATATTTTCTCAACTAACCACTAATATGGCTCAAGATCATCATATGAGATTGGCCAATATACAAGGTTAGCTCCTTAGATAGGACCGTCAGAATATGTTCATTACTTCACCATGCCACTATCCTCTTGTCATCTATATACCTGTCTTTAACCTTCTGTCTAAGACTTACATGATACATGGCCTCTTGATGCAAGTTGCTTATCTTCGTCTCCTGTATTAGAGTAGGTATCCTTTCGGTAATAAAAGATAGAGTACCTGCGATAATAACACATACAAGAAAGACTGATATGTACATTTTTATCTCTTTATTTCTTTTTCTTTTTCTTTTCCAACCCACCCGACTACTAAGCTTCGAATGCTTCCAGACTTTTTTCCTACGTTTTTCCACTTTAACACTTTCTTGTTAAAAAAAATGTAAATGATCAGGATATTTGTATTATTTTTTTAGAATCTGAATTAACAATATGATAGTTCCTGCCTTAATCAACGATTTCCGATTATTTGTAAAATAGAAAAACAATATTCTAGTTGTGATTTTTGTTAATCTATCTTACAACGCAAATCCCCCCTTGCCAGGCAGTAATTGTTTCACTCCTCTTCTATAAAGACAATATGTATATCGGCAATATTGCCAATAAATTTAGTAGTTTAATATATATCGATTAGGGCATGCGGTGATTTTATTACATAAGGGTCAATTGGCATGATAGTTACAAGTCATGTATTTGAAGTAAGAAAGTATAAAAACTTACGGCTGGAAAGGGTTGCTGCAGGTGTGTCCATTCAAATTAGAAATCAGCTGATTTTTCAGCTATCCACCCAGGTGTTCAACAATCTTATCTGCCACTCGAAATGCGTTTGCGTAAATTGTCCAGGTATACGGAACGCTTCCGCCTGTAGGCATAAAGCTACCATCGGTAACGTAAAGATTTTCAACATCATGTGCACGGCAGTCCGGATCGAGAACAGATTTATCTGGATCTGTTCCAAACCGGCAGCCGCCTGCTACCAGGTTTGCCGGTGCGTTACCGCTGACACTGGAATGAATGTTTGTCAAACCCATTGCTCTTAACACATTGTCCGCTTTTTCAGCCAGATAATTGCCTACCTTGATATCGTGTGAGTGATATCCAACCCTTACCCTCGACACGGCAGTCCCCCACTTATCCTTAACCTGTGTATCCAGGGCAACAAAGCAGTTATCTGTCGGCAGCCAGTCACAGAATGTTTCGTATTTAATATGACGCTTTGTTGTAAAGTACGATTTCATTGCCTGTTTAAGATCCTTGCCCCATATAAGCTTGCCGTCTCCATCCCATTTCTGATCTATTGCCTTTGCAATAGGGCCCGGATGTTCAAGAAGAAAGTCAATAGTTCCCCCCTTCTTTCTCCCCCCCCACTCAGGCTCATTAATATAGTACCAATCCTGCAGTCCACGGTTAACAAACCGTCCCTGATACTTCAATGACTCTACCTTATCCTTATCAAGATTTTCATAAAGAAAATCTCCACCTCCAGTACCTCCGGCAGAAAAGATCAGGTTCCTGCCAACCTGACCGCTATTGTTTGCAAGACCGTTTTTGTGACGAGGTCCAGTGGAGCTCAGAAGCAGACGTGAAGTTTCTATTGCCTGACACGCAACAACAAAAATTCTGGCATCCACCTGCTGTGTTCTGCCTGACCTGTCATAATATTCAGCAGCTATCAAATTGCCCTTGGAATTACTTTTAAGTTTGTAAACCTTGGAATGAGGCCTGATTTCGCAGTGTCCGGATTTAAGAGCAGGGTTCAATAATGCCGCACGAGAACTTCCTTTAGCGCCTGTCGCACAACCATAGCTGCCACACCATCCTGAATAGCCGCAACTCTGCCGCATATTGTTCATGCTCGATAGAATTGCACGTGGTGTAGGCAAAGGATGCAATCCTAAATTGTTACATGTATCATCAAACCATCCTGAAAACGGATGTTCAAGTGTAGGAGGATATGGAAAATCACTGGTAGAGCGCGGTTCAAGATTTGGATGCTTTACTACACGACCGGATACTCCAACTGTGGATTCTACCTTAGTGTAATAAGGTTCAAGATCATCATATGAGATCGGCCAATCTGTAATATTAGCTCCATCGATAGGACCAAAAGCTGAAAGTAACCGGAAATCATCCGGCTTCAGCCTGAAAAAGAAACCACTCATGAAATTCGAGGAGCCACCTACGCAGTTTCCGCGCCAAAAGCTTATCCCTGAATCATATGTAGACTGACTTGTCCATCCACCATGTCCATCCGGTTTCTCTATCACATGCTGTTCATCTATTAATTTGGGAGAGTAAGCACCGTACCTGAAAGCAAGTTCATCTTTATAAAAATCCTTTTCCTCAAACCACGGCCCTTTTTCAAGAATAACTACAGAGTATCCTGCCTCAGCTAAAGTCAGTGCTACAGGGCCTGCCCCGGCACCACTCCCAATAATACATACGTCAAAATCAGTACTCATACTCTTCGTAAGTTCCAGTAGCGTTTATGCTTAGGCGGACGGGGAAACCCCGGATGATGATTCAGCCACTTCCATCCAATGCCGGCAGGATTACCGCCATATACAGGATCACCTAAAAAAGCTTCAAAAATATAAGTAAGCAGTTTAGAAATCCATCTCCTGCCCGCTTTACTCTCTTCAATTTGATGAAGCAGTTCAACACGCTGTATATATGATAATTGAGTAAAAATAACTTCATGCTTTTCAAGTGAGAGGTCATTCAGCCATTTAACACCATTCAGAATAAATTCCTTTTCTCCCTGATCTATTGCCGGGTTTGAAATAACATTATGTAAATATGTTATTGCATTTATCTCTTTTGCCCCAGGTGAATCTGTCTCTGATGGAAATAGATGATTCTGAACAACGCTAATAGTCGCCCAGGGATCTTTGAGTTGGTTTGAAGGAGTTTTTTTTGCCGCACGTACTATGAACGGGGGTAATGAAAGTGTGGCAAAAAAACCTGTCACACGTAGAAGGAATGTACGTCTGCTTATAAACATTATTAACGTTTTTGAATTTGAAGTTTGTGCTTATTACTGACCACACTTCGACTCCGCTCAGTGTGACATCATTCCGAGCAGAGCCGAAGAATCTATTTACATTCTACTATCAAAAATTAAATAAGGTGAATACGTTTTAACCTCCGCATTTGCCTTCACCACCGCATTTACCTTCACCTCCGCATTTGCCTTCACCACCGCATTTGCCTTCACCGCCGCATTTATGTTCACCTTTTTTATCGTGATCGCTGTGCTCTCCACCACCGCATTTTCCTTCACCACCACACTTTCCTTCACCGCCGCATTTATGTTCACCTTTTTTATCGTGATCGCTGTGCTCTCCGCCACCGCATTTTCCTTCGCCGCCACATTTTCCTTCGCCGCATCCAACTAATTTAACGATACCGTCAGAATCATTGATAGCAAATGGATTGACTTCAGCAGTAACCGTAGAAACTATAGAAAAGCCAAAAATAAATACAGCACAAAAGATCGCCAGAAAAATTCTTTTTGTATTTAAAACCATAACGTGCCCCTTCTTACAATATTAACTATAATTATAAATTACGTTAAAGATATTATAATGATATTACCATACCATACATATATCCAGCAGAAATTGTTCCTTTATTCATTTTAAAGACAATACGTAAATGAATAATATTCCCTGAAAATGTCACATTCAAATGTTTTACAATTAAAGCGTAAAGTGGGATTCTGTTCTAACAGCCGTACGAAGTATGACTTAAAATTCAGGCCCATGCGATAAGATATCATAAAAAATAGTGCTGATGGTGTATTCACGTTAGAAATCAGCTGATCTAGGTGTACGGGGAAATGGAATTACATCACGAATATTTTCCATACCGGTAATGAACTGCACCAGACGTTCAAAACCCAGCCCAAAACCGGCATGTGGTACATTTCCAAATTTTCTCAGATCACGGTACCACCAGTATGGCTCCAGTTCCATTCCCTGTTCCTTAATACGGGAATCAAGTTTCTGCAGATTGTCTTCTCTCTGCGATCCACCGATTATTTCGCCAATTCTTGGAACAAGAACGTCCATAGCTGCAACTGTCTTACCGTCGTCATTCTGCTTCATGTAAAAAGCCTTAATTTCCTTTGGATAATCGGTGACGATTATCGGTTTCTTAAATTCATGTTCGGTCAGAAAACGTTCATGCTCTGTCTGCAGATCGCTGCCCCAGTTCGTCTCATATTCAAATTTTTTCCCTGATTTATTTAATATGTCAATAGCATCTGTGTAGCTCAAACGGACAAACTCGCTCTCATTGACGTGGGTGAGTGTCTGCAGAATAGTTTTGTCAATACGTTTATTAAAGAAATCCATGTCCTCAGCACACTCATTAAGAACGGTGGTAATCAGATACTTTAAATACTCCTCGGCCAGATCAGCATCATCAGCAAGATCTGCGAAAGCCATCTCAGGCTCTATCATCCAGAACTCTGCCAGATGGCGGGAAGTATTGGAATTTTCAGCCCGAAAGGTAGGCCCAAAGGTGTATGCATTGCTAAGACCACATGCAAAACATTCTACACTCAACTGCCCGCTCACCGTCAGGAAAGACTCCTTACCGAAAAAGTCCTGATTGAAATCGACCTCTCCTTCACTTCTGGGTATAGCGGCAGGGTCAAGTGTAGTAACCCTGAACATCTCACCTGCGCCCTCACAATCGCTGGCAGTTATAATCGGAGTATTAATGTAGTAAAAGCCACGCTCCTGAAAAAAATCGTGTGTAGATTTGGCCAATTTATTTCTTACACGGGTAACTGCCCCAAATGTGTTTGTCCTGACCCTGATGTGAGCAATCTCCCTCAAGCGTTCAAAGGAAACACGCTGCTTGCCGACTGCATATTCATCCGGATCGCAGAATCCGTATACCTTTACTTCACTGGCTTTAACCTCAACACTCTGACCTCCGCCCTGAGACTTAACCAGCACCCCTCTAACAGAAATTGAACTTCCGGGAAAAAGCTTGATAACATCGTCCTGGTAGTTATCCAGATCTGCATCTACAATTATCTGAAGATTTCTGAAGCAGCTGCCGTCATTAAGTTCAATGAATGAGAACCCCCCTTTTGAGTCACGTCTTGTCCTGACCCAGCCTTTAACCTGTATCTCCTTGTCAATATCCTTCCCTTCAAGCACTTCGGCCACATAGGTTCTTTTCATTGCTCCAGTCTTCTCCATAATAAAATGTATTTACATTTCTCATGTAATAAACTCCGGGACATGATCATTCTGGCTTTTTTTTCGAGAAAAATGATCATCCATTACTGTTTTCAACGCACTCAAAAGATTACTGTTTTCCTCCCTGGTTTTAACAGCAACACGAAAATAGCTTCCATCAAGGCCAACAAAGTTCGAACAATCTCTTATAAGAATGTTATTCTTAAGTAAAAGCTTTTGAATCTCTGACGTTGTACTTATACTATCTTCAATCCTAACCAGTATAAAATTAACTGTCGGCTGAAATGGATAGATGCCCTTTATCATAGCTAGTCCGTTATATAGAAAGGTTTTTTCTCCGGCAACATATTGCCGTGTATTGGCAGCAAACTCATAATCATTAATTGCTGCCATACCAGCAACCTGAGCAATTGTGTTAACTGTCCATGGTTCCTTGTATCGCATTAATTTATTAACAAGAGCTTCATTTGCAGCAAGATACCCAAGCCTCAGGCCCGGAAATCCGTAGAATTTTGTCAACGACCTGACAACAATCAGGTTATCCATTAATGGTGCATCTTTTATAACACTATACTTTTCATCATCCTCAACAAAGTCCATAAAAGCCTCATCTATGACAATAAGACGGTCTGGATAATCATTTACGATTTCAAATATGTCATCTTTACGTATAAGCTGTCCTGTAGGATTGTTCGGATTGCACAAAAAAGCCATGCAGTGGTCGAAACTCTTCAGCCTTGAGATATTAGTGTTAATCACCGGAAAGTCTTTATCATCATTTATGAACTCCACAACTTCTATATCCGAATTACAAAACGCATCCTTAAATTCACCGAAAGTGGGATGTAGCAAAACGCCCTTGGCTGGTTGCAGGGCACGTGGAATCAGATAGAAAAGTTCATTCGATCCATTGCCTATAATTATGTTTGACTCTTTACAGGAAATCTTTTGAGCAATGTTTTTTCTCAAGTCTGTACAGTGACTATCAGGATAGTGCTGGATATTGTTAAAATGTTCTAAGACAGCCTTTTGAACAACTGCAGGGAAACCTAACGGATTTATGCTTGCACTGAAATCAATGATATCGTCCGGATTCAATCCATACTCATCACCTATCTGTTTTACATTACCACCATGTCCATTAAGCATTTTTTGACCTTTAAAATCTTCGTGCTGCTATTGACAAGTTTAAATTATGTTATTTTATATTTCTCTTTAAGCTTTACTGTTAACTCATAAGTTAACATCATCGCCTTTTCCGCCTCATCTAACGGCATGGTTCCTGTTCCGCAACTTGGAGTGATCAGTGAGTTCTCAACAACCAATTTCTGGTCGATTCCACCGTCTACTAAACACTCTACGGCTGAAACCATCTTATCCATCAAGTTATCTATCGTAGCCTCTCTAATACTGTCGGTTGTCGGGACAATTCCCCATGCCAGAATACCGCCTCTATCAAGAAAAGCCTGTACCTCATTTTTGTAAATAAGCATGGTATCCATATAACCGAAAGCGTCAAAATTTATAATATCTACCTCAGTTTCCATTAGCATAGTCCAATCGGTATTTCCGCAGCAGTGAATACCTGAAAGTGAGCTTCGATTATGAATTGCCTGGAATATCTCATTTAGTGATTCCACAATCTGTTCTTTTTTTAAACTGGCAAATGCAGAGCCGTAACTTGATAGATATGGTTCGTCCAGGAAGATAATCCTGGGTAGTCCAAATTCAGAATATTGATCAAGCTGCCAGCACGCCTTCATTGAAAGTAATTTAACTATGACATCAAAAAGTACCGGATTATGAAGCATGGCTATCTGCTCCGTATCCTTTAACGAACCGGCAAGTGTTATGGGCCCTACAATCTGTCCTTTAATTGCACGGAGACTTCCAGGATTCTTCTCCTTAAGGAGTCTGATCATACTGGAGAAACCAAGAGCATGACTATCGCTTATGGAAAAGAGCCCTGCTTCTTCTGATAAATACTTGGTATAAAACTTTTCCAGTTCGTCAGTACTGTCTTCAGGCAAATCCATATAAACGCTCTTTTTCTCCTGATCAACTTTCAGGAAAGGAAGACCTTCTGTGTACTGGACTAACATCTCTTCATTCATATCTCTTTCAGGTAACTGTGGCCAGCACGGAATTTCCGGTAGGGTCTTCAGGATAAGATTACATGCATCATCAACATTATCATGAGGATAACTGCCTATAGCAGTGGCTGAAAAATTTCCCTTTAACAAATTAATTGACTCCTTATGTAGAGCTTAAAAAGATTACGGATACCGATTCTTGACGTGGACTCCTTACGAGAGTAAGGACATGTTCCCCACTTCCCCGGACAAAAGACAACGAGAACTTTTCGTGGGGATTCCAGTAATTACAAATTTTTAAACTTCGCTCTCACTTCATCTATCTTTCCACAGGTCATTTTACCTTCTGTACATGGACCTGCAACACAATTAGGGCCTGATTCTGAAAAAATACCGGGAACTATGCCCTTAACCAGTCTCAGCATTTCAGTGGCAAGTTCTCTTATCTCCCATTGCGCACGGTTACAACATCTTACGCTGAAGAAGTGGAGCAGTTCACGGGCATTCATTGTTACAATAATCTTGGTTTCAGCAGCATTTGGCAGGATAAAACGTGCGTCTTCGTTCGACTTTTCTCCGGAATCGCCCAACGCCTCTACGAGTTCATCATACCACTCCTGTATTTCCCGCATTTTGTCCTCAAACCACTCTCCTTTCCCTGCATTTACGACAGCCGGGGGTATTATGAAATCAAACGTCTTTTCACCATGCAGGCTATTACTGTGTTCACCCACATATCTCTGGCTTTGCTGAGAATACGATGCAATCCTGTGCCTGACAAGCTGATGAGAGCATACTCTGGAAATCCCCTCAACACCAAAGTTAAATGAAACATGCTCAAGAGGCGACATATGTCCCATTTTAAGAAGCTTTTCAATAAATTTACTATTATCTGACTTTTCAATCTTCTCCTTCAGCTCCTCCACTGAACTGGGGCTGTAGCACAACTTGGCCGCATGAGCGATTAAGCTCTCTGGATCTTGAGTATGATTCAATAAAATAACTTTCAGGTTGGATTGTCCCATGAACCTCTCCCTTTAAAATTCAATTCCTTTTTGTGCTTTTATACCTTTGGAATATTGATGTTTAACTTCCATCATTTCAGTAACCAGATCAGCTCTTTCAATCACTTTTGCATGAGCATTTCTGCCGGTCAATACTATGTGAAGCCGCTCCGGTTTTTTATCGAATAATTTTAACAACTTATCAATCGGCAGCATGCCAAAATCTATGACATAATTGATCTCATCAAGTATAACCATATCATATTTATCTGAAAGAATCTCTTTTTGTGCCTGTTCCCATGTCCGGTTTATATTTTCTATAGCCTCATGATCATTTAATTTTGATTTTGAGCGTATAAACCCCTTACCCATAGGCTTAATCTTGAAATCAGGGTCGAGCCTTTTTATTGATTCCAGCTCGCCATAATCCCATGCCCCCTTAATAAACTGAAGCATCAATACCTTCATCCCCTGTCCAACAGCTCTTAATGCCTGACCCATTGCTGCCGTTGTTTTTCCTTTTCCATCGCCTGTAAATACCATTATCAGTCCATTCTTCAAAACAGTTGTCAATAAATCACATGGCTAATAATATTGCAAGTTCTTTTTACCTTATGAGACATTTTAGAATGGATTTAAAAATTTCTTTTCTGTATAATCAGGAATTATCTGATATTTTGAATTTTTACACCATTTAGAATAACTGCTTTAATTACTGGCATTTATTGAAACGGCAGAAAAGTATAAATTTTTTATAAATCAGAGGTATTATATGATTACAAAGGATATGATTGTCAATGATGTTGTAAACAAATATCCTCAAACTAATGAAATATTCACCAAGTATGGAGTAGATACATGCTGTGGGGGAATACAAAGTATAGAAAAAACTGCTGCTGCCTGTAACGTCAATCTGGATGAGGTCTTAAAGACACTGAATGACGCCATTCCTGCCCCCGAACCGGACAAAGCGGAAGACAAATCAGCTAAGGATGACACTATAATTGCAGATTCCCCTCCTGTTGATGACACTGCAGGCTCAGAAGAGGGAGGAGAGATAACAGGAAATACGACAGTAAAAGATATTATAAAATACAATCCTGAAACAAAAGGTGTCTTTACTAAATATGGATTACTTGAGTGTGGAGGTGAATACGGCCCTGAAGAAGCAGTTTACTTTTTTGCCCGGGTACATAATGTTGACCCTGACAGTTTGATAAAGGAGCTCAATGATGTTATCCGTGGAAAGGTAACTGCACCGGAAGTAGCTGTTGATGAAGCGGAATCAGCATATGAAAACATTTACGAGAAATTTATAAAGACTGCAATTGTTATTGCATTAACAACTGGATGCGTTTACGGAGCATTTATACTGCTCTACATGGGCTTGCAACAATCGCTTTACGCTGTTTCAAAGGTTTTGATAGAAACTCACGGTCATACTCAGATCTTTGGATGGTGCGGGCTATTCATAATGGGAGTATCATACTTTGTACTCCCGAGATTTTATGCTGTCCGTATCTATAGCGGTAAACTTGCCAATTTATCATTCTATTTCATGGTTATTGGTATTTTTATGGTATTTACATACAGAACTCTCCTGCCACTAAATAACCACTTTTTCTTTAAGGCATTAATCCTATCAGGATGTTTTCTAGAGGTCTTAGCCGTAATAATGTTCCTGATAGTTGCAGTCAAGACAGTTCTTTCTGCTGAAAAGCAGGAACTGGAAACATACGAAACATTTTTGATTTCCGGTTATATATGGTTCCTTATCGTGACAGTTGCACATGCGGGCATCGTTCTGTATATGATAAATGCCAATGAAACGGTATTCCCGCATGGAGCAATTTATTCGCTCCGCCACATACAAGTAATGGGTTTCATAACCTTGGTGATCTTTGGTGTTCTCAGCAGAACACTGCCTGCATTTCTGGGTTTGAAGACGCCTAATGCAAAGATGAACCTGATTATTATGTTCATGCTGAATGCATCCGTTCTAGTGAGAGCGGTATCCCAGCCTTTAATGGTTTACTATGCAGATTTCGATCTACCGTATTATTATGTTTTCAACACGCTATACTTCACATCAGGCTGTGTAGAGTTCCTGTCCATCCTGCTATTCCTGCTTAATCTGAATATCCTTTCGAAACCGGAGGTTGATTTTTCCGGAATGGAGATTGAGAAGAGTTATGAAAAATTTGTATGGGCAGGCATTTTGTGGCTGATTGTTGCTGAAATTGGAATGATGGTATTTACTGTTCAGGAATCATTTACCGGTATTCCAACATCACATGCCTTAATTGGAGCATATAGACACGCGGTCACTGTAGGCTTTATCACAATGATGATATTTGGTTATGCATCTAGAATAATACCTATAAGTCAGGGTATCAAACTCCACAGTTATTCACTTTTATTAATGACTTTTATTCTAATTAATATAGGAAGTGCAATAAGAGTTATTTTCCAGCCACTTGCCGTGCATACCGGATCGGGACCCGCTTATCAAATAATGGGAATAAGTGGTCTTATAGAGAGCATGGCAATACTTTTGTTCGGTATTAATATCTGGAGGACTTTAAGTGAAGGAAAGCGGCAAGGTTCCGGAGAGGAAGTTGAGCACGGCAAAATAACCACTGTTTCTGCATCGACAAACGTACATCAACTCATAAAACAGCATCCGCCGGCAATGGACATTTTGATCAGCAAAGGTTTTACACAGCTTAAAAATCCAATTCTCAGAAATACAATGACAAGAGCCGTAAACCTGGGCCAGGCAACAAAGATGCATCACACCGATTTAGATCAATTATTGAAAGAGTTGAATGAATCTCTCAAGTCTTGAAAAAAAAATAATCGATAATTTCCGATTACCTTCCGGGCCGTATACCTCTCGAAAACACTCATGGACTTAAGAAGATAAATTCTACCTGCTGTAGCGGCCCATCAGTTGCCCTTCTTCCAGTATATGCCCTTTAATAGCATTAAGGACTTCTTTTTTTGTAGCCCCTGCATTCAAATTTACCTGTTTATCCACCGCATATAGCTTAAAAAAGTAACGATGGGTGCCTCCCGGAGGGCAAGGCCCGCCATAGCCATATCTGCGGAAATCGTTTAAACCATGCTTAGCACCACCTAATACCTCTTTCGCATTCGAAACACCTTCAGGCAATTCCAGCGTATCAGGTGACAACCCGAAGAGCACCCAATGGACCCATGTTCCCATAGGAGCGTCAGGATCATCACATATAAGCACTATGCTTTTCGCATCTTTCGGGAGCTGTGACCAGGTTAAAGGTGGAGAAACATCTTCTCCATCACAAGTATATTTTTTTGGTATGAGTCCACCTTCATCAAAAGCGTTACTTCTGATTTCTAATCCCATTGCATAAAGCTCCTTCTCTGTAAAAACTATTTGTATTCCTATATGGCAAAAAACCACAAATAATGTAATGGAAAACAACTTCCGGACGATCTTCATAAATTTATCTGTTTTCAGGAAAACATTTAACGTGATAACTGTGATATAAAAGCGGCAATATTAAAAGTACTAAAAATTAACCTGGCAAAATTCTTCGTAATCAATCAACTCTTTTATTGTTGGATTTTCACCACACATTGGACATGCAGGATTACGTTGTATGTTAAGCTTTTTAAAGTCCATGTTCAATGAATCATATAGAAGAAGTGTTCCATTCAGAAGGTTTCCTTTTCCAAGTTGCAGTTTAATCACCTCAGTTGCCTGTACGACACCAATAATTCCGGCAATTATACCAAGTACCCCAGCCTCTTGACATGAAGGCACTAAATCAGGAGGAGGTGGTGTTTCATATAGGCAGCGATAGCATGGGCCCTTCCCGGGCAAGATTGTTGTCGCCTGGCCATCAAACCTGAAGATTGAGCCGTGTGATAAAGGTTTACCAAGCATAACGCATGCATCGTTAACAAGATATCTGGTAGGAAAGTTGTCCGAACCATCAAGTACTACATCATAATCCTTGATAATATCAAGAATATTTTCTGAGTTAAGCCGCTCTGTATAAGGTACCACCTCAACATCCGGATTTAAGGCTTCGAGAGTCTCTTTTGCTGACTGGACCTTAGAATGGTCAACATCCTTAGTTGAGTGTAATATCTGACGCTGAAGATTTGAAAAATCAACAACATCATTGTCTGAAATACCTATCTTGCCAATCCCCGCTGCAGCGAGATAAAATGCAGCCGGAGAGCCCAGCCCTCCGGCACCAACAAGGAACACCTTCGATTCCAGTAGCTTCTTTTGTCCTTTTCCTCCTACCTCAGGCAAAATTATATGCCTTGAATACCTGCTTATCTGTTCATCTGTGAATTCTGACATTCTATATATCCTTCTCTTTCTATAATCAACCGGTAATATTTTTTTTAATTACAAGATCTTTATCTTCTATTATGATGCTGTATTTGTCAAGAATTGTACCAAGAACTGCATCCAAATCACCTAAAGATATCTGGTAATCGACTAATGCATTAGTCGCTCTGCCTTCTGAGACTGCAAGGTCTTCCTGAGCGCGAATAACTTCCAGACTTGTTGATCGTCCGACTTTAAATTTTTTCTCCTCAGCCACAAGCCTCTCCCGTGATAATTCCTTCGCTTTTTTTGATGCTTTAATTCTTTCTGCATTAGTCTTTATCTGGCGAACGGCTTTCCTGACTTCAACAACTATTTCCTGTCGCACTTTTCTGGTATTGAATACTGTCTGTCTCTCCTCAAGTATAGCTTTTGAATAATTGCTCCTTGCTTCACGATTTCCTAAAGGAACTTCAAACATGATTCCAAAAAATTCACTTTGGAAATCCTGAGAAAGCGCCCTGTCAATTGCGTTTCCTTTATTACTATCAAGTCCTTGATAGCGTATTCCGGCTTCAAAATCAAGTGTAGGGAGTAGTTGATTTCTTTGCTGTCTTACCTTAATCCTTGCGTTTTCAATATCTAAACCCTGTTCATAAACTTCGGGTCTGTTTTCAAGTGCAATTTCAATAGACTCGTTAAGCGCAATATCATGTACCTTGAAAGATGCTCTGTCCAGAGGTACAATCGAAACATCAGATAATAATGAATTATTACTTAAATTCATAACCTGCTTGAGGTCATCTTCTCTATCTTTAATATCATTTTCAGCAACAACAACCCCCTCCATTTGGCTCGATACACCCTCTTCAGCCACTAAAAGCTCAATAGGTGCTAAAGTACCAACCTCTACCTGAATCTTATTCTTCCTCAACAGATCTTCAGCTCTCTCAAGCGATTTTCTTCTTACCCTTAATTCTTCAATTGCTTTTACTAGCTCCCAATAAGCTTTTTGTGCGGTATTAATCACTTCTATTGCAGTCTCCTTTAATTCCAGGATAGACCGCTTTTTATCATTTCTTGCTATATGAATATCACTTCTATTGTAAAAAATACCGGCATTCTTTAAAAGAGGCTGGCTAATTTTCGCTATCATTCTTGAGTCCGCTACGGGATTATTTAAAGTAAAAGCAGAAACCGGATCTACAAACTCCTGGCTGAGGTCAAATTCCATCGTAATAGTAGCTCCTGTTGCTATAAGAGTTGTCAGCGTGGCATTTAATGTATTTGAATCTCTCCTGAAATCAGTAGGCGTACCTCCAATACCTACTAATACACCGCTATTGGATGCTTCTTCTGAATCTTCAGCATTTCCTGTCACATTCAGAAGAGGATCAAACTCTGATTTTGCAATTGTTATATCTTTCTCTTTAATAGTCGGATCCATTTTTGAAATTCTTATATCATAGTTGTTGTTTAAGGCCAGGATTATAGAGTCTTTTAAAGTCAGTTTGAGAAATTTTAAATCGTTCGTGTTAAACTCTACATCCGGATTCACATCGTCAGCATAGTCGTCAATTATCTCGGCTTCTTCCGTAGGAAACACTCTTCCTATATCTCTAAGAGCCTCTATATAGGCACTCTTTGCTTCCAGATTTATCATCGGATACACCGCTAAAATGAAAAGAAAAAGTATCTTAATTATGTTTTTTGTCTTTAAAAACATTTCACGTTTACCTGTTCATAATGAGGGACATTGCCTCAGCTCTAGTAGCAGGGTTTTTTCTGAAAATACCTCTGACCACAGATGTCTGGGCTTTGCTCCCTGCCTTTTTCACTCCCCTCATTGCCATACATAGATGTTCTGCTTCTATAACAACCATTACTCCCTTTGGCCTGAGTGCCTTCATGATTGCTTCAGCTATTGCAGTAGTAAGACGCTCCTGTACCTGCAATTTTTTTGACTCAATTTCTACTACTCTTGCCAGCTTGCTTAAACCGGTTACCTTTGGACCATTGGGAATGTAAGCAACATGAGCGTTTCCTATAAAGGGTAGCAAATGATGCTCGCATACCGAAAAAAAAGAAATGTCCTTTAAAAGCACTATTTCATCATGGTCCTCAGATTTTAAAACTTTAATTACTTTTGCAGAGTCTACACCAATTCCCGAGAATATTTCCTCGCACATCTCAGCAACACGTTTTGGCGTATCCTTTAACCCCCCCCGTTCGGGATCTTCTCCGATACCTTCCAGGAATAATTTTACAGCCTTAGTTATCTTTTTTTTATCCATTGTACTTATATTTAATATTATTTAAATTTGCACTATAATATTATTGAATTATCTTTTAGAATCAAATTAATCCGTACTCTTCCAATACTTTCTTAAGCTGTCTTTCGTGTTCGCTACTCATATTACAAAGAGGTAATCTCATTTCGCCATTAAGCCGGCCCAGTAACTTCATTGCCGTCTTTACGGGAATCGGATTTGTCTCTATAAACATTGCCTTGCATACCGGAAAGAGATTATTATGCAGCCTCTGTGAATTCTCTATCTCTCCTTTGAGAAAGCTTGATGTCAATTCTGCAACCTCTTTAGGAAGAATATTAGCAAGAACAGAAACAACACCTTTCCCCCCTACGGACATAATTGGAAGAGTCAAAGAATCATCACCTGATAACACATTTATGTCACACAGGTTTAGAATCTTGCTTGCCTGATCAATATCACCGGTTGCCTCCTTAATAGCGACAATATTATCAAACTCAGAAAGCCTGGCCACTGTTTCCGCTGAAATTGAAGCGCCTGTCCTTGATGGAACATTATAAATAATTACAGGAATGTCCACCTCTTCCAGGACAGCTTTATAATGCTCATACATTCCCTGTTGAGTAGGTTTATTGTAATAAGGAGTTATTAATAATGAACCATCGGCACCAGCCTCTTTTGCATGACTGGTCAGGCTGACAGCCTCACTGGTATTATTAGAACCAGTACCTGCTATAACTGGAATACGGCCATTAGCAGCCTCGACCACTTTGGCTACCACTTCCACATGCTCTCTGTGAGTCAATGTGGGCGATTCTCCCGTAGTTCCACACGGTAAAATTGCATTTGTGCCATTATCGATATGGTATTCCACCAGCTCTCCAAGCTTGTCATAATCGACTTCGCCATCCTTGAATGGTGTAACCATGGCAACTATTGATCCAGTAAACATAAAATTAACCTCCTCTTTTTCTACCTTTTATTTTCTGTTATAACAACAAACCTGGATATTACTCAGAGGTTTTGCTTTATCACATAATGTTTATAGATAAGATCCTTCATTTCCCGGACAGCATTTTCAATTCCAACAAAAATTGCCCTGGAAACTATGCTATGTCCGATATGCAGCTCTTCTATATCCAGACTCTCCACAATAGGACCGGTATTTTTGTATGTAAGGCCATGTCCGGCATTTACTCTCAACCCCACACCCCTTGCTATTTCAACGCCTTGTTTTAACACTTCCATCAATTCTGCACTTTTACCTTCACTCTCAGCATTGGCATAACTTCCGGTATGAAGTTCGACTGCCTGTGCTCCAACTTCTCTAGATGCATTGATTTGATCTTTATCAGGATCTATAAAAAGACTTACGTATATATCACTGTCTCTAAACCTCTTAATTACATCAGTAAGTAAACTCATCTGTGACGTTACAGACAGGCCACCTTCTGTTGTAATCTCTTCTCTCTTTTCTGGTACGAGAGTTATTTGAGCCGGTTTGATTTTAACGGCAATGTCAACAATATCCTGAGATGTTGCCATCTCCAGATTTAATTTAGTAAAGACTGTTTCCCGCAGTAATTTAAGGTCTCTATCTATTATATGCCTTCTATCCTCTCTGAGATGAATTGTTATAATATCGGCACCGCCAAGATCTGCAAGCCCGGCAGCGATTACAGGATCAGGCTCATAAGTCATCCTTGCCTGTCTAATTGTAGCTACGTGATCAACATTAACGCCCAGCTTAATCATAATTTCAAACCGTAAAAATCATCAAATTATTACTTTTCAACTACTGTTTCAACAATATCAACATGAGACTCCGGGGGGGAACCTTCAATTTCCAGCCCTTCAGGAATATTGCAAATAACAGGTTGGTTGTATGGACCCGGGGGACTTAACGAACTGACATCTATATACGCCATAATATCTTTTGAGCTCAGCGTGTCCAGCATTAATTTTGGCCCCTTCAGAGACAAACTAATATATTCCTCCTTCAATTTAACTTTGAAAGCGTAATTGATTGGATGAAACACATTCACCTTAACGTTGTCAAACATTTTTGTATCCAACTGTTCCGCAACATGCAGCCACACATTTATTTCGTCTGAACACTTAACAGGCACAGAAATATATTTATCATCTTTCACTATAGAAATTGTATTCTCTATTCCCACTACCCATGGAAACGTCCTGTTTTGTTCGCTTGTTATTCCCCTGATATTTATTACATTTGTATTAATAGTATCAGTTTCCTTAAGAATATTCGCAGGCCCTGTAACTAGCACTTCTCTCGGATAAAAAAATTCACTGTTTAATTCGTAACCAAGTGCCGGTATCCCTTTCTTCTGCACCTGTACCTTTACGTATTTGCTTTCTAATCTCCCTAATGTCAGCTCAATTTCATTAGGTACCAATGAGATTAACCTGACTGATTTTGGAAAATTAAAGTTCCTTCTTGTCAGCCGGATTGTTTTTTTAAAATTATCCTCTTTCCTGTCATTTATTTCAGGTATATCAACCCTTGCATTGATTTTCTTATCATTTATCATTTCAGATATTTTGTCAATTATATTTTGAGGGCCACTCAGACCTACAGTTACTGTATCACTGCTGGTATCCATTATTGTCAGACCGGAAGGAGCCTTAATTGTCAGCTGAAGATCTTCTTTAATTTCACTGGTATGCTTGCTAATGGCATAAAACCAGAGTGCAACTGCCATTATCAGCGCCATTCCCTTTGCTCTTAGATTGCGGGAAAAAACTCTTTTTATCAAGACTATCCACTCCGTTCTTCATGTACTGCATCGGTTGACATCTGTTCTAATATTTGCCACAACTCTTCCGGTGTCACATTTTCGTTTAACTTTCCCCCTTCAGCTACAGATACCAGTCCGGTCTCTTCAGAAATTATTATCGATATTGCATCCGTTTCCTCTGTAATACCAATGCCAGCCCTGTGACGCGTACCACATGTTTTTGATATATTCTCATTTTCGGTTAACGGGAATAAGCATCCGGCAGCGGCTATCTTTACCTCCTGTATAATAACCGCACCATCATGAAGTGGAGTACCCGGCCAGAAGATTGTACTGATAAGATCGCTTGAAATATTGGAATTTGTCTTTATCCCGCCCTCTATATAATTATGCAGTCCATCTTCCCGCTCAATTGTAATCAAGCCTCCTATTTTATTTTCAGACAAATCGGTCACCGCTTTTACAATCTCTTTAGAAACCTGTATCTCTGATTTAACAAACATTCTAAAAAATGGACTATGGCCCAATTTAATAAGTGCACGTCTGAATTCCGGCTGAAAAAGAATAATAACCGGAATAATCAGAACAGGCAGAAAAGCGGTAACAAGCCAGTTGACTGTATAAAGTTCAAGTTTCTTTATAAAAAACAGAATTACTATAGTAACGATTACTAACGTAAATGCCATCCCGCGAAGTATGCCGGCTCCGCGTGTTCCCTGCATTATTCGCAGTATCGTATACAATACTATGAAAATTATAAATATTTCACCACACGACTTTATTAACATCCATCCGTTGCACCAGTAGGGATGAATAATGCTATGTAGATTTTCAAAAAATCCTAAAAAAGTATCCATCAATTCCTTCCCTAAATGTTGATACTGATTCACTCTTCTTAATTTGATGCTTCAATGGATCGGTACATTTTGACAGCCTGAACAGCTTCTTTGACATCATGCACCCTGATTATATTTGCACCTTTAGAAACCGCAATCACCAACGTTACTAATGTGCCGATAAGAGACGAATCGCTTTCATTAATATCATTGTCTTCTGAAAGCTCAAGCACTTTACTGATAAAAGATTTACGAGAAGTCCCTATCATAATTGGAAGATTCAGGCATTTGAATTCATTCAAATGCCTGAGGATCTCTGCGTTCTGTCTAACCCCCTTACCAAAACCAATACCAGGATCAACTATTATTTTATCATGTGCTACACCAGATTTAACAGAGTATTCAATTCTTCTTTCAAGTAAGGAGATAATCTCCGGGATTAGTTCATTATAAACCGGATCTTTAGGAAAATCATGTGGGTGACCCTTAATATGCATGATAATTATGGGTGTGTTGTTTGAGGCTGCAACTCTTACCATTTCTTTATCAGACTGCAGACCGCTGATGTCATTAATGATTTGAGCACCAGCCCTAATTGCTTTTTCTGCAACTTCAGCCTTATAGGTATCAATAGATATAGGAACTTGCGTTTCCCTGCTTAATTCTTTAATAACCGGAACAATACGTCTTATCTCTTCATCTGCAGAAATATAACTTGAATTCGGTCTGGTAGATTCGCCTCCAATATCTATTATGTCGGCACCGTCATCGATCATTTTTCTCGCACGATTTAATGCACTTTCTAAGTCATAATAATTGCCCCCATCGTGAAAAGAATCCGGAGTAACATTCAAGATACCCATCACAAGTGTTTTTTCACTTGTATCAAGATAACCTTTGTCGTGTCTTATAATCAAAAAAAATTACCACTTTTCCTCTAGTTGAAAAACTATTTTTTCTGCAAGGCCTTTCAGGCCCTCCTGAGAAGCCGAGTTAATGTTTTCACCTCGATTTATAATAAATTCTGCCGAATTCTTTAATCCGTCTACGGCCAACAGTGTTCTTCCCGTTCTTCTATCAACCAGTTCTATGTCAACAAATATTGTCACCCTGCTCTCAATTAAATTATCTGCAAAATTCGTCGAAAGCATATTTTCAGTTACTTTAGCTATTTTACCAGATAAAATTGTGTCGGCATCCTCCTGCTGAACAATTCGCAATTTCGTCTTGGTCATGATCTCGTCTTTTAATGCAGTGGTGAGATCAAATTCAAGACCTCTTCTGAAAGTATCATTTTCAAAAATAGGAATGTAAATACTATTGACATTACGACTGATCAATGATTTAGTTGTATATCCACATCCTGATATTAGTGCAAAAAGAACTATAATGCATGTTAATCGCCTGCACGAAATTCTCTTACTACTAAAACCTGTCTGGACAAGCTTCTGCTTTCTTTTTATTATTTTCATAGTATTTATCCTATTATCTTATTGCTCCCACTTTTTTTAGCATTTTAATTTTCTCATCTGCCATAGCGGCCCATTCAGTATTCGGATAATTCTCAATTACAGATTCAAAGTAGATTAACCCTGCATCCGGTCTCTTCTGCCGCAAATAAAATATACCGGTCTCATATTCTCTCTCAGCAAGTTTAATATCTATCTCTTTAATAATCTCATTTGTTGCGTCAACCAAAGCCCCTTGGGGGTTGTTCGCCAAGTATACTTCAAAACCGTCACGCGACTTGGTAAGCAAATCATAATTTCTTTCCTGTACACGGATATTACTTAATTTGCAATACGGAATTCTGAACTGAGCGTACGGCACCCACTCACTATTAGGATAATTTTCCATTACGGCCATAAAACTATCCTCTGCCTGTTCAAATTGACGCATTTGATAATAACATTCTGCAATTTTTACTTGTGAGTCGGCAGCTATAAAACCAAGGGGATTTTTTTCAATAATGCTTTCAAATACTTTAATAGCTCCATTTTCGTCTCGTTCCATTTGTGAAACACCTACCTGAAACTCTTTGTCTAGAATTTCCTGTAACCTGCGAGTGGTAGGATCTTTTTCAATCAGTTGCTCATAAGCCCTGAAGGAATTCTTATAATCGCCTGCCAGAAAATATGCCTTAGCTATGTTCAATTGCGCTTCCTCAGCCAGTTCTGTTCCGGGGTTGTCTTTAACTACACCTTTAAAGATCCCTATGGCACTTATATATTCCCTCTTAATCATTAATGCGACGGCATATTTGTATCGCTGATTAGTCGTCTCTCTCGTCAGTTGTTCAGGATCAACCCAACTTGTTTCTCCACTCCATACCATTTCTGCAATTGATGCCTTTGTACCAATAAAGAAGAATGTCACAAGAATGAAGAACACAAACAATTGTTTTCTCATAAAATATCTCCACATTTAGAACATATTATTTAGTGTAAAAGGAAAATAATTTTTCAATATTTTTTAATCTAATCCTGAAGAAAAGAACGTACTGATGACCTCCTGAAACCACAACTTAACTCATGTTCTCCGTCTGCAAAAGAATGAAAACACTCTCCAACAAGTTTGCACCCGCTTACAGAAATCCACCTTCTACTTTCGGCATATTATAACCGAGGGCTTTCAGAACATCTAACTCCTTATTATGCATGATCTCTGCATCATTTCTGTTACCATCACGATATCCCAGCAAGTGCAGTAAACCGTGTACAACATACAAGATTATCTCACCTTCAACGTCCACATTTTCTTTGACTGCAGTATCAACTGCAGTCTCTACCGACACAACTATTTCACCACTTAAAGCACTTTTGTGGCTGCTTAAAGGGAATGCAATAACATCTGTCACTTCATTAGAGTCAAAATATTTCCTGTTAAGCTTCTTAATCTCATTATTGTCAACAAAGGCGATGCTTAGTTTTGAGTCATTGAACTTCTTACCTAATACCTCTTTTGCTGCTCGCTTTATTACGCTTTTTTTTATCTCATAGTGCTTTTGTAAATTAGCTATCTCTACCTTCACTTTGTTAATAGTTTTATGTTCATTAGATTTACTGTTATAAATTTACTAACGCTATTCATCATAAGCTTCAACAATATCACGAACAAGCCTGTGACGCACTATATCTTTCCGTGACAGATAGACAAAGTCAACCCCAGGAACGCCTTTCAATCTTTCCTGAACATCTATCAGCCCTGATTTCTCTCCAGATGGTAAATCTACCTGAGTAATATCTCCTGTAACCACTACCTTGGTTCTTATCCCGAATCGGGTCAGGAATGTCTTCATTTGCTTGACAGTACAGTTCTGAGCTTCATCAAGAATAATAAATGAATCGTTAAGTGTCCTGCCTCTCATAAATGCCAGCGGCAGTACCTCTATCAAATCATTTTCTATGTACTTCTTTACCTGTCCAACGTCTATCATTTCTGCAAGGGCATCGTACAGCGGCCGCAGGTATGGATTAACCTTGGCTTGAATATCACCCGGCAAAAATCCCAGACGCTCTCCAGCTTCAACAGCAGGGCGAGCGAGAATTATCTTCCTCAGATACCCGCCCTTCATTGTGGAAAGGGCAAGCGAAACAGCCAGAAATGTTTTTCCTGTTCCTGCAGGGCCAATACAGAAAACAAGGTCATTATCTCTAATCGCATTAATATACCTGGCCTGCCCCTTAGTCTTTGGTCTTACTGTCTGTCCTTTTGTAAAAATCTCAATTGACTGATCAGGATGTATATTGTCTACTCCCCTGTCCATGTCTGCTATGGCTATATCAATGTCGCTTTCATCAAGTCTTCCGGACGTTCTTATAATCTGCAATAAGCCATTAACAACATCAGTCAGCTTTTCTACTCGTTCAGCCTCACCTTCATATTTCAAAATACTGTCTCTAGCAACAATCTTAACACCAAAGGCAGCCCTCATGGTTTTCAGGTTCTTATCATGGTGGCCAAACAAAATAGATGCCTCGTTGTTGTCTTCCAGATGTATAGTCTTTTCAATAATTGTGCTTTCAGTTGATACCTCACTCATACTATCTATAACGTTACTTATTCTCCTCAGAACTAATTTTTACTTATTATTAAGAATAAATATGCAACCGGTATACTTATAAGCAATGAATCCAGTATGTCAAGCAGGCCGCCGAAGGCCGGAATAGCACTGCTTGAGTCCTTGACCGCCATATCTCTTTTTATAATAGATTCTATTAAATCCCCAATAATACCGGACGCACCAACCAAAAGGCCAAAAGGCACAATCATGTAGAAAGGCATCACCCTCATTCCCGGCAGTGCATTCAACACTACAGCAATCGCCAGGCTGCTAAACAGAGCAAATGATGCTCCTTCAATTGTTTTGTTCGGGCTAAATGATGAAAACTTATGCCTCCCAAACTTCCTGCCAAAAAGATATCCTCCGATATCACCGCCTTTGGTCAATAACAACACGATAAGTATTATACTCAGCCCGTTTGGCATATGCCGAATAGGCATAATAAATGAGAGAAACAGACATATATATATTATCCCGAAAACAGTAACAGAGACATTTTTAATCGTATCATCAACACCTCTCTTAATAGCCTGTACAATAAACAGCCAGAAGACAATAGGAAACAGTATACAGGAATATATAGGCTTTAACCCCTCCTGATAAGCTGACAACCAGATTCCCAGAAAGACTATAGCACCTCCAATAATACCCGATACCTTGAACGGTGCAAAGCCTTTCTTTTCAACTATATTATAAAACTCAAGTAAACAGATCCCTCCGGCAAGAATGCCCAGAATACCAATACCGATATCAGAGTCAAAAGCATAATCCATATAAATTATGCCGCAAAAAACAACCAGCATCACGGTGCCAAGTATAATCCTTGTCTTAAGCACACTCATTCTATCAGCCCGCCAAACCTTCTTTCCCTTTTCGCATAATCTTTTAAAGCTGCTTCCAGGTGCTTTTTCTTAAAATCCGGCCAATAGACTGATGTGAACCACAACTCCGCATAAGAGACCTCCCATAGCAGAAAATTACTTACACGCATCTCACCACCTGTTCTAATAAGTAAATCGGGATCAGACATACCCGCTGTATACATGTACTCCTTAAAAACATCGTCATCAATGTCTTTAAGCTTGCGTGTTCCTTTCTTCACATCTGCTGCAAGTTGCTTTGTTGCATCTATTATCTCTGTTCTTCCACCATAATTCAGCGCAAGACACAGTATCATCCCTTTATTATTTTTGCTCTCATTAATACTGATAGACAGCTCTTTCTTTACGTTATCAGGCAGAGCTTCTGTCCGTCCGATTGTTTTCAGTATGATGTCATTATCTTGTATTGTTTTTCTTTCTGCGATCAGAAATTTTTTCAACATCCTCATCAGAAAGTTTACTTCAGTTTTTGAACGTTTCCAATTCTCATTTGAGAACGCGTAGAGTGTCAACTGGCCTATATGTTTCTTAGCACACTCCGTCGTTATTTCCCTGACAGAATTAACACCCTCTTCATGCCCCCTGACCCTCATGAAGCCTCTTTTTTTTGCCCAACGTCCGTTTCCGTCCATGATAATAGCAATGTGATTTGGCAGTTTGTTTTTTTTAGTCATTATTCAAATACTGATAATCTGCGAACGTTCCGGACCGACAGAGACCATTTCCACCTTCACTCCAACAATTTCTTCTATTGTTTTAATATAATCAACAGCCTTATCCGGCAGATTTTCTGCACTTCTAACGTTAGAGGTATCTTCACACCAGCCGGATACTTCTTCATAGACCAGCTCACAATTATTTAAAATATCTAAATCTGCAGGAAAGGTATTATACAATTTCCCATTATTTTTATATCCCGTACAAATCCTGATAGTTTCTTGATCGTCAAGTACATCCAGTTTGGTTACAATAAGCGAGTCCACACCGCTGATTCTTACAGAGTGCTGTATCGCCACCGCATCAAACCATCCACACCGCCTGGGCCTGCCGGTAGTAGATCCAAACTCACCGCCTTTTATACGAATATGCTCTCCCTGTTCACCTTCAACTTCTGTAGGAAAAGGGCCGCTGCCCACCCTGGTCGTGTATGCCTTGGTTATTCCAATGATATTATGAATCTGCTTGGGCGAGACCCCAATGCCGGAAGAGACTCCACCTGCTGCTGAATTAGACGATGTAGTAAAGGGATACGTCCCGAAATCCACATCCAGTAATGTGCCCTGGGCTCCTTCAAAAAGGATTTTCTGATTATCATTTATAGCCTTTGCCATTAAGTCAACAGTATCGCATACAAACGGAGACATTTTATCGGCATACGTGCAATACTCTTCAAAAATTTCTTCCCAGGAAACAGGTTCGTCATTAAACACGTTAACAAAAATTCTGTTCTTCTCTTCTACATTCTTTTTGAGTTTCTCCTTAAAATACTCTTTATGCATCAGTTCAGCGACACGTATACCTTCCCGTGATATCTTATCGGTATAACACGGTCCAATGCCCCGTCCGGTTGTACCAATCATCGAATTACCCTTCTGCTTTTCCTGGAGTAAATCCAGTTTCTTATGGTACGGGAAAACGACATGTGCACGGTCGCTGACAAATAAATTTCCATTTACATTAAAATTCTTCTTTGCCAATCCATCAATTTCATCCAGCAACAGCTTTGGATCCAGGACAATTCCGTTACCAATCACACATTTTTTGTCCTGATGCAGTATTCCTGACGGTATTAAGTGAAAAACAAACTTTTCATCACCTATAATAAGCGTATGCCCCGCATTGCCTCCCCCCTGATACCTGACGATAACATCAAAATCCTTTGCCATGATATCTATAATTTTACCTTTACCTTCGTCTCCCCACTGTAACCCAATAACACAGGTATTTGCCATAAACCACTCACTTCCTGATCAATAATATGTATATTCAGTAGAAAATAAATAAACCGCTTAAAATACAGAAGCTATTGATAAATATGAACTTGCAATTATAGATTATTAGCTTTAAATGTCAACAAGAATAAGAATTCGGCATATTCTTACAATATTGAATTTTGGTTGATTATTATCCTGCTTTCAGCAATCTACCTGTTGAAACAAGGTTAAAACATAATTTACACTCATTAATCACATTTCAGGTACAATATTGCATAATTAATGAATCACTAATCTGGAAGGAAGAAACTACTGTAAGAATATACTAGATTGTCCTAAGCCAAACGGAGAAAAATTGATTATTACAAAACGAAGGAACATATTCAGTTTACATGAGTATTTGATTTTTAACTATTGGTAAAATATTAAAACGTGAGTGCCGGTTTTGACATGTATATTGTGTAAATTAATTTTTTCAATTGCTAATAATTTATGTGTTAAACACTGAACCTGAGCTTACCATTTACGTTATATCTGGATGTTGTCCTTTTTCACCATTGTCTCAATGGGTAAATCAATGATGAATGTTGTCCCTTTTCCTTCTTCACTCTCTACACTGACTTTTCCATGGTGGTTTTCTATAATAGTATATAACATGCTTAGTCCAAGACCAACCCCATCGCCTTCTTTCTTAGTAGTATAAAAGGGTTCAAATATCTTTTTAAGATTCTTCTTGTCTATGCCACAGCCGTTGTCAGTATATCTTATCCTGACCGAGGGATTTTCATCTGTTTCAATACTCTGCGTGGTAATTGTTATCGTGCCGCCATCAGGCATGGCGTCTCTCGCGTTAGTTGTCAGATTCAGGAAAACCTGTCTCAATTCATCGCTGCTTCCCATAATTTTAGGCAAGTCAGAATCAAACTCATTTACAAAGCTTATGTTGCCTAATTTCAACTCGGGTCCTATGATTGATATTATGTTCTCTAACAGGCGGTTTATATTAACTGTAGCAACATTCCGTTTTGACATCCTTGAGTATCTCAGTAAACCATCAGTAATCTTCACAATTCGTGCAATCTCCTCTTGAATTGATATCAGGTCTTCTTCTGTCTTTGATCCCTTTTCTACATTCATCAATAATAACTGGACATGGGATGAAATAATATTTACGGAATTTAAAACCTCATGGAATATACCTGCCGTAAGTTGGCCAAGAGATGCCATCTTATATGAAGCCATTACTTGATCCTTCATTTTCTCGCGTTCGGTGATATCTATTATGAATTCTATCATCTGAACGACATCCCCTTTATCATCAAATAACGGGTAGCCATGCACCTCAACCTTTCTTCGTTTGCCATCATTATCGAAATGAATATGTTCCACTGTTGCCGGTTTCTTTGTTCTTTTTACTTCATTAAGCGGACAAAGTATTTCCTCACACGGGGTATTTCTTTTGTGTGTAAATAACCCATAACATGTTGTCTTTTGTGATAAATCACCGGCACTGGTGGCACTATTTGCCATTTTGATCGTGTAGTCATTGGCATCTACAACATAAAAGGGCTGTGTGATAGATTCGAATACGTTGTTTAAAAAATCTTTTTGTTTTCTGATTTGTTCCTCTGCACGTTTGTGTTCTGAGATTTCAATACGGAGAGCTTTATCTGACTTTCTCAGCTCCGCAGTACGTTCGGTAACACGGCGATCAAGGGTGTCAGTAAGTGCCCTGAGTTCTTCAATAGCTCGATTACGCTCGTTCACCACCAGTATCTGATACAGAGAAAAGCCCAGCATGGGGATGATGTAACCGAAGACCTTATAAACGTGAGCAATGTCAAAGCAAGGGTCAAAGAGTACCCTGGAGAATGACATAATAAATTGGCCTACTGTATTAGCGGCAATCGAAAAGGCTACACACAGGATCAGTAAGTTGTAAGTTCGATGATACAACCGTATGATACCGAACAGGGCCATACAGAAAATGAAGGCAGATAAGAAATCTACCGGTCGGGAGATGGCCCAATCCGGAAAGATGAACTGTGGTAGAGGTAAGTAGAAGACTCCTACCGTTAACAGAGAAACAATTATCACTGTAATGGGGCAAATCCAAAGCGCCTCGGTATGCGAGTTATGGCTTTTGCCTGACATTATGGGAAGAAATGGCACGACGGAAAGGATTGTGGCCATTACAAAACGCCCCGTAACATATGTGCCGGGAATGAACTTTGCCAGAGAGGAGACCGGCAGTCCAATCCAATCATGGAAACTGCTGAATCCCATAAATCCGTGTGCAAAATCCTCAGCCCCGTTTATGAAGAAGGCCAGGCCTATAAAGAGAAATAATCGGCTGGAAAGTGCCCAGAAGTGCACAATAAAGATAAAACCTGAGACCATACCGCATATGGCACCTACCATCTCTATCATACCATGGAGGTCTGCAGATCCCATGTATGATGACTGTATTAAGAATGGAAAAATAGACGCGAGGACAACTATCCACACACCTATGAAGATTATATGATAATATTTACCTGACTTAAAAGAAACGGATGAGTTGAAGACGGTGTGTTGTATTCCGGAAACATGTTGCATTTGTATAAACTCCTAATAATTTTATAGCAACTAAAACAATTGAAACAAAAATAATCCATTAATTTGCAGTTTATTCCATCTTATAAATCCATGTTCCTTTATATAATTATATGATATTATTTTTTCCTCAACACAAGGTCAACAAGAAGACTGGTCTCAAGATAATTAAAATCAATAGGCTTGGTTACATATTCGTCTGCCCCTGCCTTTAAGGCTTCCTTACCAATATGTTCCTCTTTAACGGCAGTTACCATTATAATACCAACATCCCTGTCAAACTCTCTTATCCGTTTCAAGGCCTCTGTGCCTTCCATCCCGGGCATTCTTATATCCAAGAGCAAGGCATCCGGCTTTTCACTCTTTACCTTTTCGATCGCATCCTCACCGCTATTGGACATAATTACGTCATAACCTTTCATTTCCAGAAATCTTTTGAGAAGTTCACACGCCTTTACCTCGTCATCTACTACCAGTATTTTACTCAATAATCTACTCCTTTCATTGTCTGCTGGTTATTAGTTATTAGTGAGATACTATCCGAAATAATCATCCCCTGATATTTTCTCAGAATCATGATCTCTATACTTTTTCCTTATTATCTTTCTTGACATAATATCAAGAAAGATTCTCGATTCAAGAAATGAGACCTGAACTGGCTTTGATATATAGTCATCCGCACCCATTCTAATGCTTCGTCCGCAATACCCTCGTCTATAATCGCTGTCAGCATTATAATGCCAACATCCTTTAGGATTTATGATTTTCTATTATTGATTGTTTATTCGTTTTTTGGGCTGCCTTTTTTGTTGTGATAAAATTAGAAATTAGTTCATTAGTTTCCATGCTTTTCTCCATAATAAAATTTTTTGATTTCCCATCGCCAATCTCCAATATTCAATCTGCAATCTACAATCCACATCCCTTAACCGGCAAATCAAACACAACCTTTAACCCGTTGATCCTTCACACAGAAGAGGCTTCTTCTTTTTGCTCCAGGGATACGGGAAGATAGATGGTGAAGGCTGTACCTGCTCCTTTTTCAGACTCAACAGAGATATGCCCCTCATGTTTCCCGATAATTGCATAACTGATTGCAAGCCCAAGCCCGCTCCCCTTCTCTTTAGTAGTAAAATAGGGATCAAAAACCTTTTGTAGAAATTCATGAGGTATTCCTGAACCCTCATCTTTTATAGACACCTTTACATATTTTCCTTCATTTATAGGTAATGCATCTTCACTTGAAATGCTTCTGTTCTCAGCTGCTATTGTAATTTTACCGCCCCTGGGCATTGCCTGTCTGGCATTGAAGATAATATTGTTGAAAACCTGATTCATCTGGCCCTTATCTACGGCGATCGGCCATATGTCATCCGGGAAGTCAGGCTCATAAATGATCTTTGAACCACTCAATGCAAGGGTGGCTGATTCCATTATTAATGATGCAATAGAGATAGTCTGCTTAACAGGTTCTCCGCATTTAGAGAATGATCCAAGCTGCTTTGTTAAATTTTTTGCTTCTTTAGTTGCCTTTTCTATATAAGATAAATATCCAAATATTTCTTCTGTTGGATTTGTACAACTTTTTGCAAACGTCACGTTATAGAGGACTATTGATAAGAAATTATTGAAATCATGAGCAATGCCTGCTGCAAGAGTTCTCAACGATTCAAGTTTCTGTGCCTTTATAATATCCGCTTCCATCTTCTTACGCAATCTGATCTCATTCTCAAGATCCACAACCTTCTTTTCAAGTTTTTCTACCAGGCGCTTACTATACCCTGCAAAATAGTCTTTGTCTCCATTTATTGGGCTTTCTATCGTTACAAGGTCTTGATCCGGAGTCTCTTTGATAGTATCCTCTACAATCTTCAGCAGCTTATCCATGTCTAATGGTTTAACAATAAACTTTGCTGCACCCAGCTTCATGGCAAACTCTTCATCCTTTTTGCTTACATATGTAGCAGTGTAGAAAATAATAGGTATAGACATCAACTTATCATTAGTTTTACACTCCCTGCACAACTGGAACCCATCCATCTCAGGCATTAGTATATCGGTTATGATAAGGTCAATCGGACCATTTTCCAGCTTCTTCAAGGCTTCAACACCGTTTCCGGCAGTTACCGCTTCATGTCCTTTTGCCTGCAGATATCGCCTGAGAATATCACACGCCTTTATTTCATCATCTACAACTAATATCTTACTCATAAGTTACTCTCTTCACATTAATTCATTTTATAATGTACTCATGCCTCATCTAAACCTCCTTGTTTAAAATTCGACTGATAACCAATGACTATTGACAAATGTCAAATAGCCAATAACATTTACTCATCTCTTAACCGGCAACTCAAATATAAATGTTGTCCCTTTTCCTTCTTCACTTTCTACTCTCATCTTCCCACCATTGCCTTCAATGATTGCATACGATGTGCATAGACCGAGTCCGACACCTTTAATCTCTTTTTTTGTACTGAAGAAAGGCTCAAATACCTTATCAATGTCCTTCTCAGCAATACCGCAGCCTGTATCCTCAATTGATATCTCTACAAAATCTCCTGTGAGCAGGGTCCTGATGCTAAGTGTTCCACCATCCGGCATTGCATCCATTGCATTGGTTATTGAATTCAGAAACACCTGCCTCAACTCTTCACCATGCACTGTAACCTCCGGTAGAGCCTTATCAAACACTGTTATGTGTTTGATGCTTCTTACATTTAGTTCAGGCTCTATCAGAGACAATATATTCTCCAGCAGACTATTGATCTCAACTACCTCAGTTTCACCCTTATCACTCCTGGAGAACTCCTGTAATTTCTCTGTTATGCTGACAATACGCTCAACCTCTTCTTTGATAGATTTCAAGTCCTTTTCTGCGCTTGAACCTTTTTCTGCATCCATCAATAACAGTTGAGTGTGGGCAGAAATTATGTTAACCGGATTCAGTATTTCATGAAAGACACTTCCTGTAAGCCTGCCTATTGACGACATCTTATGAGATACTTTCAGCCGTTCATCCATCTGCCTGCGTTCTATAAATTGGGCTATCTGGCTGCCAATAGCCGACATCATATTAAGCAGATCACTGTCCGGCTCTTCTCTTTTTCGGCTGAAGAATTCCAGTACCCCGAGAACTCTTTCATTGATAATAATAGGGAAGCCAAATGCCCCATGCAGCCCTGCTTTCTCTGCAACGGATACGCGTAGAAAATTTGAGTCAGTAACAACATCGACTATCCATGCAGGTTTGCCGCTTGCCCATACACGTCCCGGCAATCCAACACCGAAGGCAAAACTTATCTCTCTTGTTGCCTTATTGAATTCAGATACTTTGATTCCCTGCACATGCCATAGTTCCGAACAACGCATAACATCGTCCTTACGGTCATGCAGCCACATCTCGCCAAACTCCCAATTCAGTGCTTCACATATCACCTGCAGAATTTTTTTAGAAGCGTCTTTCAGTGTAGTGGACTCAGACAATGTACGTGTCACAGCATATTGAGCATTAAGACGCCTCTCAGCTCTCTTACGATCAGTGATATCTCTTATTAAGCCAATCGCACACCATTTATCTTTTAATTTTACCGACGAAAGGGATAATTCTATCGGAATTTCTGACCCATTTTTTCTAGTACCTGCCACTTCTACCGTTTTTCCTATCAGGTTACCTGTCCCAGTAGACCTGAAGCGTTCGAACCCTTCTTTATGTTTTTCTCGAAATCTCTCTGGTATAATTAAGTTGTAAATTTTTTTTCCTTCAGCTTCGTTTCGTAAGTGGCCAAAAATACTTTCGGCTGATTTATTCCAATAAGATATTCTTTCATCATTATCCAGCATAATTATGGCATCATTAGCTGATTCACTTATACTTCTGAATTTATCTTCACTTTCATGCAGCATATCCTCTATTCGTTTGCGTTCTGTGATATCTCTTACTATACCTATTGCATTCCATTTATCCTTAATCTTTACAGATGAAAGAGACAGCGATACCGGGAATTCAGTCCCGTCTTTCCTTACAGCAGGTAATCGCACTGTCTTTCCAACAACATTACCCTGGCCTGTATTCTTAAACTTTTCAAATCCTGCAATATGGTCTTCACGAAGATTCTCCGGTATAATCAAACTGGCAATTGAATTCCCAACCGCTTCGTCTCTTGAGTAGCCAAAAATCTCCTCTGCAGCCCTATTCCAGAATGAAACGTTACTCTCATTATCGATCATAATTATTGCATCTTTGGTGGAAGTACTTATCAGTTCAAATTTTTCTTTGCTTTCCCTCAATAACTTTTCAATCTGTTTTCGCTCTTTTACCTCTTTGTCCAACTCATTACGTGAGACCGTAATCTCGTTTAAGCTTTTACCCATTTTATTAAATGATCTGGAAACTTCTGCCATCTCTCCCGGCAATTCCTCTACCAGATAATCCAACTTACCTTCTGATACTGCACTTATACCATTATTTATTTTAGATAACGGAGTAAAAATAGAACGTTTCAGCAAAAAAGCAATTAGAAAATAAACACTTATCAAACCGCCAACTTCAAACCAGAAATCACTTGCATTGGTATTCCAGGCAAGTGTTTCTAATTCAGTAGCAGGAATCTTGATACTCATAATCCCCCGTATCTCGCCAACTTTATAATCATATGCATCATAATAGTTAGTACGGATAGAAATATGCGCATCTTCACGTTTGCCGTGGCATTTCAGACAGTACTCTTCAACCCATATAGGAGTTGAAAAATGGTAAAACAGCCTGCCCTCTTCAGACTTGTACGGAACAAATCGTTCTTTTTCTGACGGGTTTTGATTGAAAAAGGCTATTGCCTCCTTTTCTATGGAATCTGCAGCATATTTTGGATTCCTGGGACGATCGGAAACATTATTGAAGTAAATGTCATTAACAGACCAGTTTTTGAAATCCCCAGATATACGACTCATTGCAGAGGCAGGCAGGAAACCTATGGTTTCGTCTGTCAATGGTATGCCACTTTGGAGAAACTGATGGTGATAGACACGGCGTACAGACATAAGTATGCTTCGTATATTCTGGGCATCAAATCTTATATCATCTATGATTTCAGTTTTGGTTTGCTGAAGGTGATTGTATTCTACCAGGACAAATGTGACCAGCAATATAACGAGAATACCCAGAGATACCTGTTTTTTCAGTTTCATGATAATGTAATTGATAAAGAATCACTTAAATTAAGGTCATTGATTATAAAGTTATTGTAATGACTACTGACAAATGCCAAATTACAAAATAACCAATCCTCATTAATCAATCTTAACCGGCAAACTGATGATAAACTTTGTTCCCTTACCCTTTTCACTCTCCACATGAAGATCTCCACTATGGTTCTCTATGATATTATATGATAGACTGAGGCCGAGACCTGTACCTTGACCCTCTTTTTTAGTGGTAAAGAACGGTTCAAATATCCTATCTAACTGGTGATTGTCCAGTCCACATCCAGTATCTTCAAAGGTGACCATAACAAAATCTTTTTTGAGCCCAGGGTGTTTAGTGCCCAGCCCTGCTATCTTCATCTCTTCACTCTCCACTAAACAGGTCTTCACCGTAATAGTGCCGCCATCCGGCATCATCGAATCACCTGCGTTTGTTATTAAATTCAGAAATACCTGTCTAAGCTCGTCACTGCTGCCAATTACGTACGGCAGATTGTCAGCAAATGATCTGACAAACCTTATGCTTTCCAGTTTCATATCAGGTTCCAATATGGCTATCGTCCTCTCCAGCAGATCATTTAAATCAACCTCTTCGGCCTCTGAGGTTCCTATCCTAGAAAATCTCAACAGTCCATCAGTAATCTTCACAATGCGCTGGATCTCTTCTTGAATTGATTTCAGGTCATCTTCTGTCTTCGACCCTTTCTCAGCCTCCATCAATAACAATTGAATATGAGATGAAATGATATTCACAGGATTCAGTATCTCATGAAATATACCTGCCGTCAATCTCCCGAGAGAGGCCATCTTGTATGACACCGCTAATTTTGCTTTACTCTCCTGTAATGCCTGATCTGATATCTTTTTCTCTGTGATATCCTCCTTAACTCCAAGAAAATGTGCTATATGCCCTTCTTTATCACGTATGGCAGAAATGGAGGCATTCTCCCAATACAGCTCACCACTCTTTTTCTTATTATGAAATTCACCGTTCCACTCATTACCTGAAGTTATCGTTTTCCATAATTCCCTGTATTCTTCGTCTGTTTTTTCACCCGAATTCAATATTCGCGGATTCTTCCCAATGACTTCACTAAAGTGATAACCGGTTGATTCACAGAATTTTCGATTCACGTATTCGATATTACCTTTTGTGTCAGTAATGACAACTGTCACAGGGCTCTGTTCTACAGCCTGTGACAACATGTGAACTCTCTCTTCTGTCTGCTTAAGTTCGGTTATGTCTCGGGATTCCTTAATTATGAAAATTATATTACCATCCTTATCTTTGACCGGTGTCAGTGAAGTGTCTACGTATGCTAATGTGCCGTCATGCTTAACATGTGTTGCATCAAAACGTATGAAATTACCCTCACTGGCCTTCCGGACTGATTCATACAGGAGCTTTTGAAGGGATTCTGAATGTGACCACCAGGGTGCTTCCCAGAGCGGTTTGTTAATGACATCAGAGCGTTTTATAGCTGCGAAATTTAGTGATCCTTGATTAACTTCAATCAGGGTACCATCCGGTTCCAGCAAACCTATAAATTGGAATGTATTTTCAAAGATCGCCCTGAATTTCTGTTCGCTTTCATATAATGCCTTCTCCGCTCGCGTATTGATAAGTATCTCCACAAAAACACTGGATAAGGTCTCTATGGACAGTTGGTCATCAAGATCATAGCCGCCCTCTTTATTGGCTAAACCAATCATGCCGATAGTTGTTCCGGCTATTTTCAATGGAATGCCCATAAAGCTGGTTATAGGCGGATGCCCTGCAGGAACCCCAACCTTATCGGGATGTGAGTCAGGTTCATTTATTATACGAGACTTCCCCTCCTTCATTGTTGAACGATCAACTCCGCGGATCATCATGTCTTTAAGTAATCTCTCCGCATCTGTCTCAGGGATTTTGCAGGCACCCCATCCCGGGTCACTTAAGGCGAGGCAGTCAAAAAACCCTTTCTGATTAATCTCACCATAAAAGCCAAACTTACTTTCTGTTATTTCCTCTGCAATTGACAGAAATGCCTCTGCTAACTGCCGTTCGGTTGTACGTGTCAACGCTAATTTAAATAACTTATTGATTTCATCCAGAACTTTACTCTGTCTGATAATTTTTATTTCTGCTTCTTTGCGTGCAGTGATATCAAAAATAGTTCCATCCAGCCAAAGCACCTTGTCATTATTATCTAATACCGCCGTCCCTCTCTCAAAGACCCAGATAATGTTTGCATCCTTGTTTATAATGCGATATTCCATCTCAAATGACCTTCTGTTTTTGATACCTTCTTTAACTGCATTTCTTACCAGAGAACGATCGTCCTGATGGATAATACTGTCTAAGCTTCTTATGCTATTATTCATGAAATCTGATGATGGATATCCGCTTATGCTCTCGATTACATCGCTAATATATTCTATAGTCCAATTTTCATCGTTTTTGCATCTATAGGTTGCTCCGGGTATATTGTCAACTAGAGTCCTGAATTTACTTTCGCTTTCCTTCAAAACCATTTCTGATTGTTTCTGTTCAGTTATATCTCTTGCAATATGTACAACACCATTGAATTTACCTGAAGAGTCTAACCGGGGCGAGCACGACATCAGAAAAGTGCCGCCCAGACAGTTTTGCTCTACTACTTCAGTCTGTAATGTCTCCATGCATCTTCCGGCAGGACAGACATGCGAGGGTTCTTTACTGCTATGAAACACCTCATGACATTTCTTCCCAACAATATCCCTGAATTCTAGATTAAGATTTTTAACAACGGCCTTATTGCATCTGACGATGTTGAAATCCTTATCTTGTATAGTGATCATATCTGAAATGGAATCAAAGGTTTCCTCCCACTCCCTCTCTTCTTCAATTGTTTGTTGATACAGTATACGGTTTTGCAGTATCATCGCCTGCTTTTGCAGGGCTCTCTTAATGATTGTCAGCATGTATGGCATTTCAAACGGCTTGGGTATAAAAGAGAATGCGCCCTTATCCATTGCCCTTATAACAGTCTCCATCTGTGCAAAAGCAGTGAAGACGATTACTTCCGTATCAGGAGAGATCTTCTTGAGCTCATCAAGCACTGTAAGCCCTTCTGAATCCGGCAGTCTCATGTCCAGCAGGACGATATTGCAGAAATCACTCTCGACTTTCTTTAACCCATCTGCTGCGGTATGAGAAGCTTCAATCGAGTAAGCTTCCATCTCTATTATGTCTACTATACTTTCACAAAGAGCTTCATCATCGTCAATAACTAGAATTTTTGGTTTGTCCATTTGGATTTTTTTATTGTCGAATGTTGATTGTCTATTTAGTTTCTCTTTTGTGCAGTTTTTCTTGTTGCAATAAAAATAGAGGTTAATTCATGAGCTTCATTGAAAAGTGGCAAGACTCTATTTCTTTGCATTATTTTCTCATCTATAACGAATTCCAGCCAGAATTCAGATTCATCCGATTCTTCAACCACGATACTAATTTTTGATATAAAAGCAGCCTTTGTTTGTGCTAAGAGAGTTGCACGATAATTTGCTGCGACAGAAGTAGAACTTCTTATTAGTTGTTTTCTTATATGAACTCCCAATTCTGTTTTAGGTAAAGTTATGGCAAGTTTAACAGTTCTATGAGCAAATTCCTTTGTTCTGTTCTTTAATTCTTTAGCATCCATGCTATTTTCTCCATAAAATGATTTTTGATTTCCTATCGCCAATACCCAATCTTCAATATACAATCACCAATCACCAATCACCAATCACCAATCACCAACCCCATCACTTCAGCGCTTCTTTCAGCTTTTCTCTCGAAAGTTCCTCTAAGAATATTATGAGATGGTCAATTTCAAACGGTTTTTCAATAATACTTTGCGCTATGTGTGCCTTAAGTGCTTCATCAATCTGTGATTGAAACTCCTTTGCATAGGCGGACATCAGTACTATAGTACATTTACAACCTCTCTCTTTGATTGTCTTTGCCACTTCCAGCCCACTCTTCCCATTAAGTTTCATATCAAGCATAACGATACCGCATTTCTGTTTAGAAAGCAGCTCAACAGCATCTGCTGCATTGTTAGCAGAAGAAACTTCAAAATGATTAATTGTAAGCGCATCTTTGAGGGAATCACAGAATGGCACGTCATCATCAACTAAAAACAGTACATGTTCATCTCTCAGCTTTATCAGGAAGCTAATAACCTTGTCAATGTCAATTGGCTTTGGCAATACCCATAACGCCCCTTGCTTTTTTGCCTGATTTACAAGCTCGTCCTCCGCATAAGCAGTTATCATAATAATTTCTATTGTTGGCGATATCTCACTGATACGTTTGAGGGTTTCAACTCCATTCATCCCAGGCATTTTGATGTCCAGAAACACAACATCAAATATATTTTCCTTAATTAAGCTTAATGCCTCTTCGCCACTGCCTGCACATCTTACGTTATACCCCTTGGCTTCTAATATATCAGATAGTGAATCAGCCAAATTGATATCATCATCCACGATGAGTACTGACAGGTTATTGCTCACTTCACTTCCTTTCTTTGGATTGATTAATAATTTTCACTACAACATTCACAGAATTACACTGACTTGTTTATATTCTCTCGCAAAGGAGCTAAGTTCGCTAAGAAAAAAACTTAAAGATTCAGAAAAAATACTGAAAAGTGTAGGTTGTTTATGCTAGTTCGCACCTGGTCATAATAAATTTCTTTTCTCTTTCTTTGCGTGCTTTGCGTCTTTGCGAGATACCAGCATTTGTATTTCCAATCATAAATCCTCTACTCCCGGAAATACAATCTTAAACGTACTTCCTTTTCCCTCTTCGCTCTCAACTGTAATATTGCCATCGTTAGCTGTAATGATCTCCTTAACTATTGACAGACCCATTCCAATCCCGCTTGTTTTCATTGTGAAGAAAGGTTCGAATATCTTTTCAATGACTTCTTTCTTCATCCCGTTTCCGGTATCGGCAAAAGATATTTCCACGAAATCTCCTTCGTGCTCCGAGCTCTGAACTTTTCTAGTATTCACGGTAACCGTACCGCTATTCGGTATGGCATGTACCGCATTTGACATGATGTTGGCACATACCTGTCTAAACTGGAGGCAATCAATCATTATATCAGGGCATTGGTTATCAAGTCCGGTAATAAGCTGTATCCACTCCGGCAAAGGGAATTCCGAAAAGAAATCATTCACTAAATCATTAATATTGATCCTGCTCTTTTCTGGTTTTTTTAATCCAGCAAGGCGCATAAGACTTGTAATAATTTCATTTGCACGGGTAATCTCGCTATTCATCAGATTGAGATGCTTCTTTGTCATTTCATCCGGATCCTTCAGTGTCATATTCAGGAAGTATGCAGAGTTCTTAATTGTTGACAAGGGATGCCTGATGTCATGGGCAATAGAACCTGATACACGGCCAAGAGTAGCTAATTTTTCTTTCTTTACCAGTTCGTCCTGCGCCTGTTTCAGCGAATGGACCATAGTATTAAATGATATTGCCAGTTGACCAACCTCATCCTTTGTTGTAATGTTCAACTTAGGTGTTAAATCACCTCCAGCTATTAATTTCGTTTTTCTTGTTAACCCTATGATGGGCCCGGAGAATATTTTGGCAAATATCAACCCAACTATTATTGTTATTGCCATAAAAGCACCCACTATTACTATTGACATATTTCTTAAGTAATCTACTAAAGCAAAGGCTTCTCCAGTATCAATTTTGGCCACCAACCCCCAACCAAGAGAAGGGATAAATCTCCAGGCTGCAAGAATTTCTTGACCACGATAATCGATTGATAGCCCTGATCCACTCCTGCCTTGTACGGCTTCCTGAATTGGGAAAGCAGTTTTTGCTCCAAAATCCACTTTTTTCTTCAGTGCTGAATCTCTAACATGACGAAGATGATTTAAGAATAGTGCCGAGCTACCAACGTTCTTCCCTATAAGAGTCTCTCCTGTTTTACCCAGTCCGGTTGTTTCCTGAATTAATTTATAAATAGATTCCATATCAACCTCAATGGCAACTATTCCTGCAAAATTTCCATAAAAATCGTTAATGGGAGCGGTGATTAACATCAAATAAGTATCTTCCGGATATCTACTATAAAAAATATCAGAAAAGTAAATCCCCTTCTTCCCCTCTTCAAACACACTTGCTTCCAATTCGGAGAGAAGATTGTCTAAATAAGCTTCAGTATGTGTCTCATTAGTCACATATACAATCTTACCCTCAGGGTCTACGAGCATAAAATCTTCGTATTTATAAACAGTTTGAAATGTTTGCAACTGACCATCTAGCATCTTTTTAGCTTTTATGTAGGCAGGATTCGTTCTGTCATTTGCAAACTGAGTCACGATTGGAAGATTAGTTTTGATATTATAATAGTCTTGAATAGTTCTGGCATCAGCCTTTCTTTCATTAAAGAATGACTTAATACTATTAGCCTTAATATCTGCAATGCTTTCCAATGCGTCAAGCCGAGCATTCATTAAGGCATTCCTGGCAACAGAATAACTTATAATACCAATGGTAAGTATAGGGATGATGGCAATTGCAAGAAAAACTACTATTAGTTTTAGTCTGATAGACATACCGTTAGACCCAAAATATTAATACTTAATTTATTTAAGCAGTGTAAAAAACTGTTGCTTTTGTGAGTGTAAAATCCAGCTTTTCAATAAATAATTAATATATTATTGTGTCTATATACGGCTAAACGGTGAGCAATTGGATTTAATGTACGTCTTTAGTGTTATAAAATCAAGTAGAAATTATATAAGGTATTGCTATATAAGGGTTCAATTCAGGATCCTGAATTGAAATGTTGAAGATTTTATATAAAAAAACTCTTTTTCATGTATGATCACCATAACGACTCTTTCCGAAGGTTAAAACAGATTAAAACATTCTTTAATTTTTAAATAAACAGCTCATTAATATGTTTGAACAGTACTGAGTGTTTAAAAGGTTTTTGTAGATAAAAGTCTACTTTTAACTCTTTACCTGATGCCAGTGCAGGCTCATCATTCCAACCGGTAATTATTCCTATCTTAGGCCTCTTTTTTAATCCGTTAAGAACCCTCACCACATCATATCCAAAGATATTCGGCATGGCAAGGTCGCACAGCACAAGGTCAAAATCCTCACCCTCTGCCATTTTTATAGCATCGGCACCGTTATCAACAGTTTTGACCTTGTGGCCATCTCTTGAAAGGAGTTGATCCAGTATGTTTCGTATATCCTCTTCATCATCTACCACCAGGATATGCAGGTTCTTTTCGATTGTTTCCTGTTGCGGTTCAAGTTTCGATACTGTACTTACGGTTTTTGCGTCAATTGGGAATTGAATGCTGAACTTACTGCCCTTCCCTGGCTCGCTTTGCACCTCTATCTTGCCTCCATGTCTGGTTATTATACCGTAAGCCATACTCATGCCCAATCCGGTCCCTTCCGGAGTCTTGGTGGTAAAAAATGGATCAAAAACATTTTTCTTCACATCCTCGGTCATACCTTCTCCTGTATCGGTGATATCTACGAAAAAAGCATCATCATTACTCGATGTACTGAAAGTGATACTACCTCCCCCTGGCATTGCATCAAGTGCGTTGTTAATTATATTTACAAAAACCTCCCTTATTTCAGTAGGGTTACACTTTATAAATGGAACCCTGGCCATTCCTGCTCTATCAATCTGATAGTTTATGCCTTTTGCCTGCGCCTCATTGATCCATCTGGGTCTTGTAAAATTAATAGACTCTATTATCAGATCCGTGATATCAGAAGGTACGAACTCATCACGGTCTTGTCTTGTTTTAGTAAATTGAAGCATCTTACTGGATATTTCAGCACCATCATCGGCGGCATTCATTATAATCCTGAGCTCATCTTTCAATTCTTTATTGTCTTCGTAGTCCATCTCCAGTAACTGTACCTTTCCGGAAATAATAGAAAGAATATTATTAAACTCATGGGATATTCCGGCAGTTATAGTCCCAATGGACTTAAGTTTCTCTGACTGAAGAAGTGCCTCCTCCATCTGCTTCCTCTCTGTTATATCTATCACAAACACAGTAAACCCTGTAACATCATTATTGTCATAAATCGGGTTCAAAACCAATTCATACCAACCCCGATTACCGGTATGTCCATACTCCTCGATCTTGACAAATCGCTCACCCCTCAAGACACGTTTAAAATTTTCTTCAGCCTGCAGACGGTCATCTTCTACGGAAATATAAGTCAGTATGTTCCGGCCAATCTCAATATCGACGTTATATGCCTCTTTCATCCTTTTTACATGAGCCATGTTAAAGTTCAAATAATTGTAGTTCGTATCCAGTGCAAAAATAATAATATTATCAGGGCTCTCAATAATGGAAGATAGCAGCGAATTTGATCTTTGAAGAGCTTCCTCTGATTCACTAAGCTTATTATCTATATGCCTGCGTTCTACAACCTGCTTAATTAAGGTATGGAAACGTTCCATATCTAATGGTTTTGTCTCATACGAGATAACATTTTTCTGTTTTACCGCCTCGATGGCACTGTCAATCGTAGCCTGACCTGTCATATATATAAACTCTGTCAAAGGGGATAACCTGGCAATCTCTTCGACTACCTTAATGCCTGAAATATCAGGTAGGCTGATATCTATAATAGCTATATCATATGTGTTATTACCGCAAAGGCCAATTGCTTCACTGCCATTTTCAACAGTCTCAACAACATAACCATCTATCGATAATATATCCTTGAGGGAGTCACAAAGCCCTGTATTGTCGTCTACAACGAGTATCTTTCTGCCAATGCTCACAGCACACCTTTCCCTATGTTTTGTTCAACTGATGGAAAGCGGATTACAAATGTAGTCCCTTTTCCGTATTCTGATTTAACATCTATCTCACCATCGTGCTTGTCCATTACCATCTGACATATGCTGAGCCCAAACCCGAACCCGATTGTCTTTGTCCCGTAGAATGGAGTAAATATCTTTTTCATATCCTCAGCCTTGATTCCATACCCTGAGTCCCGGATCGATACTTCAACACCATTGCTCTCTATCCTATCTGCCTTTATCCATATGTTACCCCTGTTTTCCATCGCCTGTACTGCATTGGTAAGAATGTTTTTATACATTATTGATATCTGCTTCCTGTCCGCGTCTACAAAGAAATCGCCTTTCTCAATATCCATGGCAACATTGACATCCCGGGGTATCTTTGAGGTATTCAAGCACTCTTCAATAATTTCAGCAATATCTATTCTGATCTTCTTCGGTTTATCCATCATAGTCAGGTCCTGTAGTCCCTGTATAATAGCGGTAGACTCCTTTACCTCGTTTGCTATGCGGTCAATATTTTTTAGGATAACTTCGTCCGCATCCTTTAGTTTCTTCGCCAGGAAATATGCTGAACTGCTGATAGATGCCAGTGGGTTACGTATCTCGTGGGCAATACCGCTTGAAAATCTACCCAACAGAGCCAGACGTTCAGAATTTATCAATTTTTCCTGTGACTCACTTAACTCTTTCGTCCTCTCTTCAACAAGAGTTTCCAGGTGATCCCGGTATTTTATCAAGTCCCCCTCCGCACGCCTGCGTTCAGTTATTTCAGCAGCAAGATTGATATTTACAGCTGCAATCTCCTTCGTACGTCTTCTGAAAGCCAATGCAAAATGAATGGCTAAACTCAGTACTAATGAAAAGAGTATACCTATTACTAATGAGACAGTAGAAAGATATGGTTGAGCAGTTATTATATCAGTCGGATCAAGTCTTGATTGCAGTGCCTGCCAGAAAGAGACTGTTATTGTTAAGGCACCGATTGCAACCGGAACAGGCAGCCAGTATGGCGCTACAGATCTATCATTTATATCATGCCGCCAGATATACATCAGCAATCCTATACTAAGCACAACAAACCCGGCAGAAGTATGCACTGCCATTCGCGTAAGGTTGCCCCAGCCGTAAGCAGACTCAATGTGGGTCATGTAGCCTGATAATGCCACTACACTGAAGCCGAATACTAATGATGCAAGCACCGACTTATAGAGAGATTCTAAAGCTGACATGCTGGTGAAAAAAGGAAATGATATAATAATTCCAAAAAGAATAAAACAAGTGGCTGTATTTGGAGCCATCCTACCGGGCTGTGAAGTCTTGACAACTATGTCATGTTTCATAAATAGCTCATCAATTCCTATATTCAGCCCTGATATGTATTCAAGAAGTGTTAAGCCGCCCAGGAGTATAACCAGTAAACCAATCGCCGGTGAAACATAACGATTATTGAATAATATTCCAAGTATCATGCCTGAACCACACAGCACAAATCCGAGTGCGGTATTGTATTGCATAGGCACAAACAGGGGCAGTACCTGTATCAGTACCTTATTGCCGGTTTGCCAACCCACTATTACAACTGACCCCAGTAAAATAGAAAAAAGAGCAGCAGTAATTGCAGTAATGAGTAGATATATTGACAATCGATTCTCTTTTAGATTCTGCACTTTATGTTACCAGAAAAGATTTTGCCGGGCCCATTTTGCATAACCCAGCCTACGAACGTTCATACATCTGAACTACTGAATTGTCAATCCTTGTGTTCTAATCAGTCGTTAAGATTCTAAAACAGTTAATTTACGTTTAAAATGATATAAAATCAAGTAAAAATGGAAGTTACAGCGGTTGTTGTGTAGATTGTTTAGTTTAACGGTTACGATTTGCGGGTTTCGAGATGCGAGGTACAAATGACCATTGACTACTGACAATTGGAAGACTGAACCTTTATGAATTCCATTCCCATGACTCTACTTCTGTAAGGAACGCTCTGTCTGTCAGATCATATCTGAGCGGGGTTATTGATATGTAGCCGTCTTTAAGTGCATGCATATCTGTACCGATAACATCTTCCTTAGGCCAGCCGGTACCTGCTAACCAGTAATATGCTATACCACGCGGATCGGTCCGTTTCTCGTAGTGTTCGTCAAAATCACCGGAAAACTGTTTTGTTATCTTTACTCCTTTAATCTTATCCTTTGATATATTCGGTATGTTTACATTGAGCAGCGTTCCTCTTGGTAATTCCTTTTTCATGATAAGAGCTATTATATCCTTTGTTGTCTCAGCAGCCCCCTTGACATCCGGTGTCGACTCTGATATCTCCAGAGAGACTGCGACAGAAGGAATACCTAAAAGCGCCCCTTCTATTGCGGCGGCAACAGTCCCGGAATACAGTACATTAATCCCGACATTCGCGCCTATGTTTATACCTGAAACCAGTAACTGAGATTTCTCCTTCAGTATTTCTCTCACAGCAAGCTTGACACAATCTGCAGGAGAACCGTCGATTCCGTATCCAACAAAAGAGCCATTGGTATACACATCCCTGACTCTCAGCGGGTGACTAAAGGTTATCGAATGCCCGACACCGCTTTTCTGTACGTCCGGAGCAACAACAGTAACAGACCCGAAAGGTATCATCGCTTCCTTCAGTTCCAGGATTCCCGGAGAGTATATGCCGTCATCATTTGTTACTATAATCTTCATGAATCATTTTATACTGCCAGTTCTGCAGTTCATTAATCTTTCACTCCACTCTCTTCGATTATTTCTGCTTTCGTAGCCTCAAACTCTTTCTCACTAATCAACCCATCACGTTTCAACCTTTGCAGCACCATTAGTTTCTCATCCAGGACAATTTTGTCTATTATCGCTTTTTCTTCTGCATTTACCTTCCTGCGCGCCTCCCTGATCCTCTTTCTTCCTTCATCAGTCAATACCAGTATTTTCTGCTCCTCTGGAATTACACCTTCCTCTTCCCCCTCGCCTTTGGCAACATCTTCTTCGTCATTCCCCCATTTAGCGAACCATTTACTCTTTTCACCTTTTTCTTTCTTTAACTCCTTAACAGACTTCTTCATTGCCTTGTCGTAAATAGTCTTTTTCTTCTTTTTATAGTTTATTGTAGTTTTTAACACCTTAATATCTTTACCATCAAAAGGAGGAGAGAACATTGCAACGGTGATATTGGTCTCATTTCCGGTATTAATATATTTGTGTCCACTCAACCTCGGAATCATCACAACCATACCCTCTCTTACAACATGACGTGTACCATTAAGTTCTACCAGACCACTCCCCTGCTTAACAAATAAGACTACATCATGCTCCTTGTGATAATGGTCATCAATCTCAGCGCCTTGTCTGATCTGAAAGAGGTAAAGGCTGGAACTCTTGTCTAAACCCAGTGGAATAATCTTGACGTTCTCGTCATCTGCCAGATTTTTTTCTTCTACAATTTCATCAATATATTTGATCTCAGGATTAAATATCTCTGGAAAAGAGGTAGGATTCCTTAGTGATTCAACAAATTCGCTTGATTTCTTTGCAGCCATACATCCGCTGACTACAAGAATAGAAACCGAGAAAATAAGCAGAATTACATGTTTTGTTAAAATTTTATACGCCATAATTACAGTGTAAGACTCCTTTTCTGCGCCTTTTACCTGAATTGAACTAACGATTCTAACAGCAACATAATAGAGGGTCAATATAAATAAATCATTGGATACTTGCCTTAAATTGGAAAATTTATTAAAATCTGCCTTTGTAAAATATTTACCAGATTTACACTTATTAAAAGCATTCTGAATCATCATTATAATTTAATAATTGACACTTTTCTAATCATTGTAATGATTAAACGCCTGACATTCATATTAGCAGCGGTACTGTTTTGTTCATGTCACAGTTATTCTGCAATCTCCTCTACCCGTATCGATGATATAACGAATGGGAATTGTACGATAATAGACCTGACATACCCTTTAAACAAAAGCAATGCTTATTGGCCGGCACCTTCTTATGAGCCTTTTACCTATAAAACTTTGGCCACCCTTAAGGATGATGGTGTCTACTCAGGGGCCTACTCTACGCCGGAACATCTTGGCACACATATAGATGCTCCTAATCACTTTGAAGATAACCAGCCCTCAGTTGATAAGATCGGCCTGGAGTCTCTTGTAGGCCCCGCAGTTGTTATAGATATTTCCGGTAAGGTTGAGAATAACGTGGATTATAAACTAACGGTAACGGACATTTCCCATTGGGAGCAAGTGAATGGCAGGATACAGGAAAGCTCTATTGTTCTCCTCAATACTGGCTGGTGGAGGAGATGGAATGATTACGATGAATACAAAAATATGGATGATGCAAATAAGCTTCACTTTCCCGGTTATTCCGCTGAAGCTGCCACTTTTCTTGTAGAAAAAAGAGATATTAAAGGGATAGGCATCGACACGCTAAGTGCTGATTGTGGAATTTCAACAGACTTCGCAGTTCATCATGTTATAAATGGTGCAGGTAAATATATTCTGGAGAACGTAGCGAATCTTGATAAGCTTCCACCTGCAGGAATAACATTAATAGTAGCGCCAATAAAGATTGAAGGAGGCTCTGGCGGCCAGACTAGAATATGGGCAATCCTGCCGTCCCCCTGAGGTGCAGGAATCGTTAATATTATTGAATCAAAATAAAATCTAGTAATTAACTTAACTTTAAAAGAAGACAAGGAGTTTTGTTATGAGAGTTGTTGACAGGAAAAAGGTTTTACCGGAGGTTACAATCGGGTTGGATAAGGAGGAGACTATCACACTTTCAACTGTCCTGAGAAAGAGCGAATTGGAAAAAGAGTTTTGCAATGATCTTTTATCTAAAATCAAAGTAGTTCTTCAAGATGATGATTTCAAAGATAAAAACAATTAATCAATTTGTCATCTATGATGTTGACGTCAAAGCACTGCTTCCGGCTTTTATTAATAACACTGCTGATTGTTCACCTTACCGGCTGTGCAACATATCAGAGAACAATACCACCTGATTCGACAAGAGAGGATAAGTGGTTTGCCAGGGATAAATTAAAGCATTTTACTGCTTCGTTTCTAATTAGTGCGGCAGCATATTCAGCAGCGAGATGGGGTAACGCCAGTAAAGACGATGCAAGTATTACAGGCTTCGCCTTCTCAAGCTCATGCGGCATAGCTAAAGAGATAAACGATAAAGCCAGACGTAATAATTGGAGTTACAAAGACCTTGTCTGGGATTTTATTGGAGGAGGCGGCGGAGCGTCTTTATCAAACGCATTAGACTGAAAATCTCCGGCACTATAATGAAACAGATACAATGTACTTATTCCAGGAAAGGAGATTGATAATGGAAATCTACCTTGTTCGGCATGGAGCAGCCCTTTCGAAAGAAGAAGATCCCGAAAGGCACCTCAACAACGAAGGAATTGATCAGTGCCGTATGACAGGAAGAGCCTTAAAGAGATTAGACATTGGGTTTGATCTTATAGTCAGCAGCCCCAAAATCCGTGCCCTCCAAACAGCTTATATTATTGCCGAAGAGGTTGGCTATTTAAGAGAAGAGATCAGGATAACTGAGACACTTGTACCAACCGCACTTCCGAAAGATACAATAACGTATTTAAATGATTTTACAGATGTAAAAAGGCTTATGATTGCCGGACATCTACCTTTACTCGGTTACCTGGCATCAGAATTACTGAGCAACACTTCAAATATTTCATTCTACTTCGAGCCGGGCGCAGTCTGTCATATTAATACAGAACAACTGCACTCTAATGCCGGTATCCTTTGCTGGTTTTTAACACCGGAACAGCTCAAGATCATAGCACATTAATAAATTACTATCCGGCTTTTATCTGTGTTTTTTTCTAGTGAACAATGTATACAGAAACATTAAAGCCGCGAAAATCCATTCGGCAAATACTCTGCACAAAAAAAATATGACTAATATAGGGAGCACAAAAACCATAATACCGTAAAGAATAACATTACCGGTTGCAGTAAGAAAATTTGAACTTCCGGCAGTAATCAGGGCGGCAAGACCAACACAAAGGATAATAATCGGCAACAGATAAAACACTTTTTTTCTAAACCTTCTTATCCTGTGATGATGGTAGTGAGCGTGATGGCGGTGATAGTTGTGGCGGTAATAGCCATAGTGCTTGTCACGGTGTTTTCTTCTATGATATCCCGGCATTTTTCAGTTTGTTATCTGTCAAAATAATAATATCGAAGATATAATAACGCGCCCAAATCATATACAAAATGTAATTGAATAGGTACAAGAAGGCTCTCATAATACTGGAATAGAAAACCCAGGTAAAACCCCATAATGGTAGCTATAATAAAATACGCTGGAGTTATAAAGTGTAAAAGCCCAAAAATTATGCTTGCCCCGATAATACCTGATTTGACTTGAATTACTCCCCTGAACAGCAACTCTTCAGCAACTCCTGCTAATACAGAAATTATACAGATATCTATCAGTCTGGAATTAGAAAATATAACTCTAATATCATTTAATATTGTCTTTTTAAGTGAACCCAGCAGTGGAATATTATCAGCCTTACCAGAAAGCAGCAAAACAAAGAGAGCCAGAGGTACTAAAGCTCCAAATGTACCAATAACCAGGTCGTGAAATATATCCTGCGTTAAAGGAAATAACTTAATACCAAAAAACCACGCCATGAGCAAGGCGGCAATTAAAACTCCACCCTCTACCAGTGCAGTTAGGATTAAAAGCCTGTATCTTGAAAAAGGGGCAACATTAATCATTAAATTCGCTTTTAGCAATTCATCTGTAATCCGAATTATGAAGTTCAATAAATTTGGATACAGAGCTTTAGCTGGTATGAGACTTAATCTTTGCAGTCCGGAACTATTTTAGAACAGCTCTATACACTTTGATGCTGTACTTTTCTTCTCAACACAAAACAAAGTCCGGATCTGAAATAACCAGTAAACCGTAATCGTAAACTTTCAAAAGTGAGCTTCCTAGTTGACATCAGCGTCAATGCCAAACCTGTCGATAGCCCGACAAATTTTACTGATACGACTAACATAATAAAGCAGATTAAGGGAGAGGTTGTCCACCTGGAAAAGTGTAGAGTTATCGGATCAAAAACGTGCAGATGCGTGACAAACAAAACAGTCATTACTATAAGCGTTACCAGCGCCAGTGCCAGCTTTATTATAGATAGCTTCATCATTATATTTGAAAACTTCTCCCCTGCCCCTTCCATCTTATTGCTTATCAGTCTAACCATATTACCTCTTTTGTCATAAAAATCAGCAATTAATTGAGCATAACTCTTAAAAATGTTTTTATTTAAAACGCACCGGACATTATTTATATTTATAATATTCATTTTTTCATCAGGACTTTTTGTAAATAAGCGACAAGGAATTATCTTTCTATGAAGAAGATACAGTAATTAAGCGCAGTATACTATTAAAGCTCATTATAAGCTTCACAAAAGGGGCGAAAGGATGGGTGTTAACAGCATACATTAGAAGCAAATGCGTGCACGATAGACTTCATAAATCCTTACTGGTGTCTCTGGCATAATCAAGCTGACCTGATCGGTGCGGTTTTACACCCGCATGGAATTTCCACCAGTCGAACAAACGCAGCCCATACAGATCATGGTATCAAAGCGACTTTATCCTTATTCGCTCTGTAATGTAATTTTAAGACAATACAATATCTTGATATGCCTATGCTCTCTTACCAGAAGAAAATTGATGCTAATTTTTTAAGAACACCTACTAAAACATTTTCTTTAAATAATTTAATAACCCTGTAATTGGCAATTCCTTATTATCCGATGATGCAGTCTTCTCTACAGCAGGTGTCCTCCTGAAAACTCCAGGCACTGTCGTAACATATCGCTGTTCCTTCGTATGAGACAGTTTATCTATAACGTTTTCCATAGTTTTCATCTGAGTTGTACTTGCATCTTTAATCTTTAGAGCAGTACGATCATCAGCTGCCTTCTTGACAGGTTTCTTTTTAGCTGCAGGTTTTTTTGCCGCCGGTTTCTTTGCTGCAGTTTTTTTTGCCACCGGTTTTTTTGTCTTAGCAGTTGTGGTTTTCTTGACAGCGGACACTTTTGGTTTGGGCTTTGCGGATGGTTTTTTCGCAACACTTTTTGCTGCCGGTTTTTTTGCTTTGGGGGTTGTTGTTGCTTTCTTAACCGGGCTCTTTTTCTGGACAGTAGCCTTCTTCTTTGTAACAGCGCTTTTCTTCTTTGGTGCTGCTTTTTTGGAAGAACTTGCAGCCTTCCCAGCAGATTTTTTTTCTGCTTTCTTTGATTTATCATTTACCATAAATTTCTCCTTAAAGATTTTTCTGGGCCGCTTTGTAATTCAAAACAGATACACCATTAACATATTTTTTCTATATCGATCAAGGAATAAAAAAATGTATGTTGGTGTGATTGATATATTTTCATCCTATAATATTCTGTATAAAAATACTATAGTTCCTGACATATTTTACAACTTTAAATAGTTACAAGGGGTGATATTAGAGTAATTTAACGAATTATTTGCTTATGTCAATAATAATCCGTGCAATTTTTCACATTCATTTGAAACATTCAAATCCAGAAAAAAATATGAAAATAGAGAAATCAGTCCGCTCTGGTTGAGATTTAATTATAACAGCCGTAGTTTTGAATTAAGAATTAATGAAGTAGTAGTTCTGATATTTGTCTATTTCATTCCCAGAATACCCTCGCAATAGCTAAATATAATTAATACTCAGTGTGTTCAGACAATGATCCCCTGATTGTTCAATCCTATTAATGGAAATAGCATTATAATCCCCTAAGTGCATGTTCATTATGACTTTATGGTTTTTTCTGGTAAACAAAAAGAATTTTATTATTATAATTCAAATTATGTTGAATGAACTTTCTATCTCCAACTTTGCCCTGATTGATGAGATTACAATAAAATTCGATGAAGGTTTAAATATTTTTACCGGTACGACAGGTGTAGGCAAATCTTTGATAATCGGCGCATTAAACTTTCTTCTGGGCAGCCGGGCAACGAATGATATTGTCGGAAGTAGCGAGAAAGAAGTTACTGTCAGCGGATTATTCTTTATTAAAAGCAGTCAGATTCGTCAAAACATCAAAGAACATATCGAAGATATCGATGATGAAGCGATCATCATACAGAGGAGTTTAGACCCGAAAGGTCGTAACAGATGTAAGATCAACAATCAACCAATAACGGTCTCCTTATTAAAGGAGATCGGAGAGCTACTGGTAAATATACACGGCCAGCACGAACATGAATCTTTGACTAACCCACTTCAACAGCTCAGAACTCTTGATGGTTTTGGAAAACTGGACGGCCTTAGAATTGAGTTTTCCAGTAACTACAGTAAAGCGTTGGAGAAAGATAAACAGTTACTGCAGTTAAATGATCAACAAGATGAGAGAAAAAGGCAGATTGACCTTTATCATCATGAAATTAACGAAATTGAAAGTTCACAATTGCAGCCTGAAGAAGACACAAGACTGGATGAAGAGCGTTATATTCTTGCAAATTCTGAGAAAATTCAAGAGGTGCTCTCATTATGCTCTAACAACTTATATGAATCTGACGATTCTATAATTGCCGGACTTAAAGAGATTGCTAATGAGCTTTCCAAAATAGTGGATATTGATAAAGATTTTAAAAATACTGCTGAAGTTTGCAACCAGGCTGTCTATCAATTGGAAGATGTTGCAAATTCATTGAGAAACGATGTTGATAAATATGATTATGACCATGAACGGTTAGTTCAAATTGAAGAACGAATAGAAAGCATTAGAAGGCTTAAACAGAAATATGGAGATACAATCGGCAACATCCTGTCCTACTGTGAAGATTCCAAATTAAAGCTCAACCATTTATTAAAGGAAAATGAAGATACAGAGATTATAGAGAAAGAATTAAAACAGCTTAAAAAAGCTGCAATTAATACGGGTAACAAGTTGACACAACACCGTAAAAAATCAGGTAAAAAACTATCTGCCCTTATTAAGAATGAGTTGACAGACCTGGGAATTACCGACGGCAGGTTTGATATAGACATCTCAAATATAGATAAAAGCTCTGATAAAACGGGACTGGAAGGGGCCAACTATTCAGGATTTGACCGTGTGGAGTTCATGTTCTCGTCTAATCCGGGAGAAGATCTCAAGCCGCTTAGAAAGATTGGTTCAGGTGGTGAAATCTCCAGAGTTATGCTTGCCCTGAAACGGCATGTGGCATTGGCAGATCAAACCCCTGTACTTATATTTGATGAAATCGATGCAAATATAGGTGGAAGAATGGGACGGGTTATAGGCGAAAAGCTAAGACTGGTTGCTCAGTCTCACCAGGTAATCTGCATTACTCATCTGCCCCAGATAGCCAGTTATGCGGAGCAGCATTTTAAGGTAAACAAAACGGTCAAAAATAATAAGACATTTGTAGGAATCGATATGCTTTCCTCAAAAGAACAACTTGAAGAGATTGCAGAGATGATAAGAGGTACAGAAAAAAGTGAAGTGACAAGGAAACAGGCTAAAGAGATGCTGGATGATGCCAAAAAACTTATGAAACGTATGTCAGCTTCATAGATATTAATTCATACAGCTTAGAAAAAAGGGAAATTGATGTAAGCCGTTCATTTCCATATGATTCCAGTTTCTATGGAAAAGTAACTGCTAAATAATTATAAAATAACATTGTAATCTTACAGGTTTCTGATTTAATACTGTCGCTGATATTGTCGTATTTCAGAAGTTAAATTTCTGCTGAATTTATTGATTGAATGCCATGAGAACGTTCGCAAAATTATTTGCAAAATCCCCATTTGCACCACTTCAAACACATATGCAGGATGTAAATGGGTGTGTAGTTAAAGTAAAAGAGATATTCGAGGCGTTAGAAAGAGGCGATACCAAATCAGTCGAAAGGATAGCCATAGAAATATCAAAGCAGGAAGCAGTAGCTGATACCACAAAAAATGAATTGCGCAACCATCTGCCGGGCGGCCTTTTTATGCCTATAAGTAAAAGCGCATTATTGGAAATCTTATCGTTACAGGATGATATTGCTGATGACTGCGAGGACATTGGAATATTACTTACACTTAGAGAGCTTAATTTAAAAGATATCTTCAAAGAGGATTTTAAGAACTTTTTAAGAAAGAACATTGAAACATATGAGCTCATCAAAGTCATCATAGAGGATTTTGATAACCTGCTTGAAACATCTTTTTCCGGCCGTGAAGCAGAAAAAGTCAAGTCTATGGTTCAAGATGTTGCTCTAAGGGAACATGAAGCCGATATATCCCAACGTCAACTGCTTAAGAACATTTTCAGCAATGAAGATCAGTTTACTCATGGCGAACTCCATCTGTGGTTATTAATTCTAAAGGAAATTAGAACATTATCCAACACCTCTGAAAAATTAGCCCACCGTATCCGCAATTTACTAGATCTTGAATAAATAATACTATAGAGACACCACCTTGACCCCTGAAACCATACTTATTATTCTTGCTTTAGTCATCAGTTTCTACATGGCATGGAATATCGGCGCAAATGATGTTGCCAACGCCATGGGTACTTCTGTTGGCTCTGGGGCCCTGACCCTCAAGTGGGCAATCGTTGTTGCCGCCCTCATGGAGTTTGCAGGGGCATTTTTAGTAGGATCTCATGTCACGAACACTGTCAGAAAAGGAATCATTGATCCTGTTGTATTCGTCGGTGACCCGAACAGTTATATCTATGGTATGATAGCCGCGTTGCTGGCGGCAGGTGCATGGCTGAATATTGCCTCATTTAAAGGATGGCCAGTCTCCACTACTCATTCAATCGTTGGAGCGGTACTTGGCTTCGGTATTGTATTCAGCGGTTTTGCTTCTATTCACTGGAATACTGTATCAAAGATAGCTGCCAGCTGGGTAGTATCACCTCTTCTAAGCGGTACAATCTCATTTTTGATTTTCTGCCTTTTGAGGAGAATGATATTTTACTCCAAGACACCTGTCCGAGCGGCAAAAAAGATAACTCCTTTTCTGGTCTTTTTTGTTGTTGGAATATTGACACTGGTAATGGTTTTCAAGGGCCTAAAGAATCTTCATATGGATCTGACACTTGGGAAAGCCTTAACTCTTGCCAGCCTCGTAGGTCTTCTTGGTGCGCTGATCAGTATTCCTCTGGTCTATAGAATCAAATCCTCCATACCGGAAGAGAAAGAAGAAGATCTTCTTGACCCAAAGGTAGAAAGAAGTATGCAGAAGGTAGTGATGCATCTGAGAAGGATAAAGGAGTCTACTACAGGAGAACTTACTGATGAAGTCGCTAATATACTGGACCAGTCAGAAAAGATCACAAATCAATTAGAGAAATACACTCACATAAAGCACGTAAGCACTGACTACCTGACGGTAGAAAAGATATTTGTCTATCTGCAGATTTTGAGTGCCTGCTTTGTAGCTTTTGCTCATGGAGCAAACGACGTAGCGAATTCTATAGGGCCATTAGCGGGAGTCCTCTCTGCAATAAAGTCAGGTGTGATTGAGATGAAAGCCCAGGTTCCCATGCTGGTTCTCCTGCTGGGTGGGCTGGGCATTGTTGTCGGACTTGCAACATGGGGATGGCGCGTCATTCAAACTATCGGAAGATACATCACAGAACTTACCCCAACCAGAGGATTTGCTGCTGAATTTGGTGCCGCAATAACGATAGTATTAGCATCAAAACTGGCATTGCCTGTATCGACCACACATACTCTCGTTGGAGCAGTCCTCGGCGTAGGGCTTGCCAGGGGCTTGAGCTCCCTGAATCTAACAACTATTCGCGATATACTCATTTCATGGGTTATTACAATTCCTGCCGGAGCGGGATTAACTATCATATTCTTCTATATAATTAAAGCCTCATTTTCCGGCTGGTAAGTACATATAAGGAATTTCATGTAGTTTTGTTTGGGATATTTCGTTTCACTCAACCTGCACTGAAGTCAATAATTTCTAATCTTTGAATTCCTAAATATTTTTAATTTAGATTATATGAAAGTATACTTTATAGGCGCTGGCCCCGGTGATCCTGAACTGATAACTGTTAAAGGCAAGAGATTAATTGAATCTTCCGGCTACTGTATTTATGCGGGATCGTTAGTGAACAAAGAGATCCTTAAATACTGCAGTGATAATACTAAAATATATGATTCAGCTTCCATGGCTCTCGATGAGATCATTAAGGTAATGGAGGAAGCGAAGGAGAGAAATATAGATGTTGCACGGGTGCATACAGGTGATCCATCTATATACAGTGCCATACAGGAGCAGATGTCCGAACTGGACAAACGTGGTATCGATTACGAGATGGTACCAGGTGTAAGTTCATTTCTTGCCGCAGCATCTGCGCTAAAACAGGAGCTTACTCTACCAGGTGTTTCACAAACAATAATAATAACTCGTATTGAAGGCAGAACTCCTGTGCCTGAAACAGAGAAATTAGAGATGCTTTCAAAGACAAAGGCAACACTCTGTATATTCCTGAGCATCAAGGAGATTGAAAAGGTTGCAGATATACTCAGACCGGCATATGGCGATGACTGCCTTGTTGCAATAGTCTACAAGGCAAGCTGGAAGGACGAAAAGATTATTATATCTGATCTTAAAAATGTCGCCGATGCAACAATTCAGAATGGAATCAAAAATACAGCAATGATTATTGTCGGCGATGTACTCTCAAGAAATTTTGACTATTCAAAACTGTATGATAAGCATTTCAGACACGCATTTCGAAACGAAGTATAAAGTTAATGTTCAGACCGCATTTTAGAAGTTGATTTTTCTCATTCACCACCTATAATTAAACTTTTTAATAATCTCACTACGTTATGAAAAATTGCCCAGATTGCTCAAAACCATTACAATTTAAAGAGATGACCGGTATTATTTACGGCTTTTTACCTTCTTGTAATACGCATACATATGAATGCACAAATTGCGAGAAGTCAATAGTAAAATTAAACTGGTTTTTGATAATATTCTACTTTTTATTAGGTACTGCACTATTAATATTATCCTTTGTGGCTTTCCGCCTTAAATTTTTACCAATATACCTTAATCTTTTTAATTTAATGCTTGGTATAGGATCGTATGTAATTATCATAAAAGGATTTCTTTTTAAAATTAACAGTAAGTAGATTTACAGGGAGAGCTAAACGGTGAGACAACCAAAATTGAATTATTTTATATTTCTGAATATTTTATTTTTTTTATTGTTTTCAACAATCATATTTGGAGGAATAGTAATGGCAGAAGGCCAGACTAAGTTTAACATAGATTTTTTAGACCAGGTAGAACCAATTAAAATGAAAGACCCTCTTGCTGTTGCTTTAGGGGCCATGGATAAGGACGAACCATTTGTGTATAGATACGAGGATGCAGTGAAGACAGCCGGCCATTCATGTCCTGCAGTCTCAGGCGCGTATAGATTAACACAGACTGCATTAAAGCATCTTCATGGTGATGATGAAATACCGGTCAGAGGGAACATAAAGGTGACATTTAGAGGCGGCATTGGATACAGGGTTAATGGCCCGATTTCTCAAGTTGTTACACTCATAACAGGAGCTGCAGGTGAAAGCGGATTTCATGGACTGGGGGGTGGAAAATTCAACAGACACAATCTATTGACATTTGATGAGAGCAGTCAAGCACCCGCAGGTGCGATATGTTCGGCAATCTTTGAAAGGATTGACAACGGGAAAAAAGTAGAAGTGACGTATGACAACAGTATGTTGCCGGCCGATCCAAAGATGGGAGAGCTAATGCCTCTGTCCGTCAGTGGAAGCGGTTCTGATGAGCAGATTAAAGAGTTTGGCAAACTCTGGCACGAAAGAATCAAAGTTGTCCTGACGGGTAACATGGAAGGAATGTTTGTTGTAAAAGAGTAATACTGTGCTTTGAACATTTATTATTTCAATAACAACGAAATATTAAATGTTCTGTAGTTAATCAATTGAAAACTATTACTGGCTGTTAATTCATTAAGCAGCTAGTAATGTTTTCTTTGCAGAGTATACATAGGTTATCCCGGAACCGATAGTAACGACAACCGTAATCCACATGAAGACAGAGACTACGTTTTCAGCCCAACCTGTATTTTCAAAATGAGCATAGTATATAAGCAGGGCGCATATTGTCCATGACTGTATAAACATCTTGGTTTTCCCCCATATATTACTGGCAAATTTAACCCCTTTTGATTCGGAAAAACCTCTTATACTACTAACCAGGAACTCTCTAGCCACGATTGTAATTACCATCCATGGTGTAATAATCTCTTTTGCAACTTGCACAAAAATTATAAAAGTTCCACAGATAATAACTTTATCAACAAAAGGGTCAACCAGGCGTCCTAAGTCGGTAGATAATTCCCACTTTCTGGCCAAATAACCATCCAGCCAATCTGTAGCAACTGCAACAAAGAAGATAGCCAGAGCCACATTAAAACACCGGTATGTTAGAAAAACAAAGAAAACAATAGCAAGAAAAAGCCGAGAAAGAGTAATTCTATTGGGAATATTAAAAATAACACTTTTTTTCAAGTTAAATTCCACTTCCTTTACTTCAGCTTTTGTATCTTCAATACCCATATCGATTTACTTTTTCTGAGATTGCCATTCATCAAGCGTAACGAATACTTCTCTCGCCTGACTCCCTTTATATTCACCAACTATTCCATCTTCAGCCATCAAATCTATCAGCCTGGCTGCGCGGGAGTAACCGATCTCCAGTCTTCGTTGCAGGAGCGAGACAGATCCACGCTGAGTCTCTAAAATAATTCTTACCGCTTCTTCATAAAGTTCATCTTTTACTACGTTGCTTTCCTGTAATGAACCCTGCCAAACCTTTAATTCCGGACTGAATTCCGGAAGTGAAATCTGTTTAAGATAATCAACAACCCTGTTGATCTCATTATCACTGACATAAGACCCCTGCACTCTAGAAAGCTTGGAGGTCCCGGGTGGCAGGAACAGCATATCACCCTTTCCTAAAAGTTTTTCCGCCCCATTCTGGTCCAGAATAGTACGTGAATCCACCTTTGAAAATACATGAAATGATATCCTTGACGGTAAATTTGATTTTATGAGTCCGGTGATTACGTCAACCGATGGCCTCTGGGTTGCAACTACAAGGTGGATGCCAACTGCTCTGGATTTCTGAGAAAGCCTGATAATTGATGCTTCAACCTCCTTTGACGCTACCATCATCAAATCAGCTAATTCATCTACAACAATCACCATACAAGGCATATAGAATGGAATATCGTCAAGATTTGCATCCCCTTCAGGGTCAAGCTTTCTCTGTTTCTCGGAATCACTCATCCTATTATATCCGGCAAGGTCTCTAACTCCGGCCCTTGCCAGAAGAGTATATCGTTCGTCCATCTTGGCAACAGCCCATTCCAGGATTGCCGCAGCCTTTTTCATGTCAGTTACTACAGGCGCTATCAAATGAGGAATATCCTTAAATGCGGAAAATTCAACCATCTTTGGGTCTATCAAAATCAGCTTCAATTCTTCAGGTCTCTGGAAAAGGAGAATACTTAATATTATGGAATTCAAGCATACGGATTTTCCTGATCCGGTAGTGCCTGCAACTAACAGATGAGGCATAGCTGCAAGATCTGATATTAAAGGGTACCCTGCAATGTCTTTACCCAACAGCAAAGGTATAGTACGGCTGTGACTCTCTTTGGTTGCGGTCTCGTACAGCTCCCGCATCTGTACGGGTTTTCTATGAGTATTTGGAACCTCTATTCCGATAGTTGATTTTCCAGGTATTGGGGCAACCACGCGTATACTTGGAGCTTTCAAGGCAATAGCAATATCATCAGAGAGATTTGATATCTTACCTACCTTTGTACCGGGAGCCAGCTCCAACTCATACATGGTAACAGAGGGGCCCTTTTCCAGGCCAACTACCTCAGCAACAATTTTAAATTGTTCCAATGTTTCCTTTAATACACTAGCTTTTTCCATGACGTGCTCATCACTGTCAAACTTGTGTTTTTTAAGAGGGTCCAGGAGAGAAATCGAAGGAAGGACAAAATCCACATTTTTAAACTGGTTGTGCCTGTCTTTAGGAATTTTAAGCTCATTCTCTCTTGACAAAGATGTTCTCTTTCTTGGTTTCAGTTCCACTGATGGCGGCGGAACAAAGGCAGTCTCCAGATCATCTTCTTCGAGTATGTCCATTTCCGTTGGAAATGTATCTTCAGACAGATCTCTGTCGGAAACGGCCTGGCCCTCATCTGAGGATGAAGTTTTTGCTGTAAACAACCTTCTTATGTTCCTGTACGCCCAGACAAAAGATGACTCCAATGATTTATTAGAAATAAGCATAAGAGAAATAATAAATCCCATAGCTAACAGGATACATGCCCCCGGTATACCAAGATATTCAGTTAACCTGAACGCTGCAATCATTCCAATAATACCACCTGATTCGAGTGGATAAGAAAATAAACCTGCAAAATTGTCAAGAATACCAAGTATTGGAGAAATTGAGAAAACAAGCAGTACCCCTCCAAGTATTCGTGCCCACAAAATTTCAATCTTCTTCTTTACAAACAGTGAGATTCCCAACGCACCTATTAATAACGCAAAGATATAAGATGTGATTCCAATACATGTCAGCAGGAAACCGGAAACACCGGCACCTATCTTGCCGCAGTAATTTTGCACAGGGTTGTTGACTGGATAGTTTGCAAATGGGGGATCGTTTGGTGAAAATGTTGTAATACTTATCAATATAAATATTCCAACCGTACAGATAATAATAGAATATGCCGAATGAAAAACTCGTGTTCTTTGCATAAAATTAGCTCCTTAGAAAGAAATAAATTTTGTTATCAGGTTGCTAATTTATAAAAACTCATAACATGATTACCTTATTAATTATTTTTTAATTAATGCCCTGTGTGTCCGAAACCACCTTCTCCTCTATGGGTTTCATCCAAATCATCTACTTCTTCCAGCTCAGCATGGACAACAGGCTGGACCACTAATTGAGCTATACGCATGCCTCTCTCGATTACAAACTTGTCTTTTCCTTGATTGCACAGGATAATACCAATCTCTCCTCTGTAATCACTATCAATTGTTCCCGGTGAATTTACTAATGTTATTCCATGTTTTAAAGCAAGTCCGCTCCTAGGCCTGACCTGTGCTTCAAACCCGAAAGGCAAGGCAATAGAAATTCCTGTAGGAATTAATTTAATGTCATTTATCTCTACGACAGTTTGATCTTCAACTGCCGCGTAAAGATCCATACCGCTTGCAGCCTCACTCATATAACCTGGTAACGGCAGATCCTCACAATTTTTATTCCTCTTTATCTTAAGTTTTATTCTCTGCATTGCTTCCTTCTCGACAGTTAACATTGACTGTTAGGTATACCCGCTAACCAGCCTCAGGATCTAAACTTTTATCAAGCACCTCTACTGTTGTCTGAACTATAAGATCCACGTCTGCCAGACGTCCAATACCGGTTCGGCCAGAGGCCAATCTGCCTTCCTCCGGCCCTATAAACTTATATCCCGCCTCTTTGAGAGTATTTATGTTCCTTTGTGTTATCCGGTTCGTGTACATGTTTTCTTCCATTGCAGGAGCAATCAGCACAGGAACGTCTGATGCCATAACTGTACTGGTTAAGGCGTCATCGGCAATTCCTGATGCCAACTTCCCAATAAGATTAGCGGTAGCCGGTGCAATTAAGATAACATCTGCCTTGTGTGCAATGGAAACATGATGGGGGTCGTACACACTTTCATCAATAAAAATATCGGTAACAACCTTATTATGAGAAAGCGTTCTAAACGTCAGTGGGTGAACAAAATACTGTGAGGATTTTGTCATTACTACGGTAATATCAAAGTTCAGGCTTTTAAGCTTTGAAACTATAATTGCAGCCTTATATGCAGCGATACTACCAGTGACACCTAATATTATATTTTTTGCCATTTCAGATCAGGATTAGATTAAACTAATGACCATATAATTTATAGAGTATCTATCATCCTGACAGAGGATCTTCGAAACATCAACGATTATCAGAATCTCCTCAAAGACGATCATAACAAAAGTAACTATATTTGCAAGATCCCTTTAATCTTTTTTACAGCATCGTCTAATCGGTCATTAACAACACAATAATCATAATGTTTACTGGACCTCATCTCCTCCTTGGCCGCCTTGAATCTTTTATTGATTACATCTTCATCTTCAGTAAGTCTGTTTTTCAATCTCAGCTTTAGAGTTTCATCATCAGGTGCCATTATGAAGATATAAACAGCGTCAGGCGTTTTCTTCATTATCTGCATTGCCCCTTTAACATCTATGGCAAGCAGGAATATTTTATTATCGTCAGCTGCATCCTTAATAGGCCCAATTGGGGTACCATACAAATGGCCACAATATTCAGCGTATTCAATAAATTTGTTGTCCCTGATCAGTTCCTCAAACTCACTTCTCTCTACGAAGCAGTAATCGACACCATCTCTTTCACCATCTCTGGGCTTCCTCGTTGTGAAAGAAACAGATTGTATTATATCCGGATGTTTTGTCAGTTCGTTGCAGATAGAGGTCTTACCACTCCCTGACGGCCCTGAAATTACTACCAGGCGACAACTTTTTCTATTACCCGACACTATCGTACCAAAACTTAATTTAATATTCTATATATCTACTCTATATTTAATATCTGTTCCTTTATTCTTTCAATCTCTGTTTTAATTGAAATCACATCTTTAATTATATCTGAGTTATTTGCTTTGGATGCAATTGTATTTGCCTCACGAAACATTTCCTGTACTATGAACTCTAATTTCCTTCCATTAGGTTCTTCATTATCCATCACGTTATCAAATAATAGAATATGGCTCCTAAGCCTTCCCAATTCTTCAGAAATATCGCATCTGTCTGCAAAGATCGCAATTTCTTTTTGAAGATCACTATTGTCTATTTTACTATCCGTACCATCCAGTAGAGTAGACACCCTGTCTCGGATTCGGCTGCTGTACTCTTGAACTACTTTAGGTGCCATAGTTTCAATTTCATCCAGTAAGGCGGAAATCTTACTTTTCCATTTGTCTATTTCAATTCTCAGGTTCTGGCCCTCTGCCTCTCTCATCTTAATCAGATCTTTAACCGAGAGCCTTATAAGTTGTTCCAGCTCCTGCCAGAAATTATCATCATCTACGCTCCCGTTCACAGGTTCCTTTTTAAATTCCAGAACGCCCGGGAGAGAGATAAGATTGTCCAATGTCACATCCTGTTGAAATGATATCTCTTTTCGTACTTCATCGATTTTGCTGTGGTATTCTTTCAGTATATCTTTATTGATAACACATTTTGGCGCCTGATCACAAGTTTTATACTCTATTGTCAAATTAATGGTTCCTCGAACCAACTCATTCCTTAAGAGTTTTTCAATCCTGTCTTCAAATCCGGTTAACAATTCAGGTATTCTGCTGTTAATCTTCAAATATTTATTATTTACAGATCTCAGTTCCACAACTACTGCCTTCATTTCGTCTTTCAATTCAGATCTACCGAAACCAGTCATACTTTTAATCATCAGTCTTTTCTTCAGTTATTGATTGAACTTTAGTCTCTACTTCTTTCTGCACGTCTTTAGCACCCTCTACAGCTTTCATCCCCACCGATTTTACCGCTCCAGCTGCTTCTTCAAGCACAGCCTGTGGTTGTTCATTTACCGGGTGCTCTCCAGGAGGGTGATTATGCCCCGCATGTTCATCAACAACTTCTTCATGGCCGGAATGTTCGTGCTGAATCAAAGTAGTCATCTCATTTCGTAAAGAATCCGTCCCATGCATCGAGTTTAAAGTTAACTTTGTCAGGAAGAGAGTAACGACAATAAATATCGCTGCAACAAGATAAGTAATTCTCGCAAGGATGCCGCCCGTCTGTGTGCCCATGGCAGACTGGTCTGCAAGGCCGCCAATAGCAGCCAGGCCGCCACCCTTCCCTGATTGCAATAGTACGCAACCGATTAAGACAATACATGAAAATATTAATAAAGACTTTAAGACCGTAGACCATCCAAGAATAAAAAACACGGTCAGCAAGCCAAAAATAATAACAACCGCCCCAATCCACTTTGAATTCATAAAATTAACCTCTTTTTAAAACAAATATAAAACTTACAGATAAAATAAAATCATTAATCTGAAACAAAAGTCTATGAAAGCCTTATTGCTTCAGACACTATAGCTAAAAATGAATCTGAATCCAGGCTGGCACCACCAACCAGTGCACCATCTATTTCAGGCTGCCCCAGAAGGTCCTTCGCATTTTCAGCATTCACACTTCCTCCATACTGGATTCTAATGCTTAGAGCAGTGACATTGTCATATCTATTTCTAATTGTATCCCTGATGAATGCATGCACCTCATTAGCCTGTTCAGGCGTTGCCGTTTTGCCAGTGCCTATTGCCCATACAGGTTCATATGCAATTGTCAACCCGGTTGCCTGCTCAGATGTTAAGCCTTCCAGACTTCCTGACAACTGGTCCGCTACAACCTCTCTGGTTTTGTCAGCATCTCTCTCTTCCTGCTTCTCACCAACGCACAGAATCGGCTGCAAGTTATTATTCAATGCCGCCCTCAATTTCGAATTTATTACGTAATTTGTTTCATGGTACATTGCTCTACGCTCTGAGTGCCCTATTATTACGTGGGTACAACCAACATCTCTGAGCATTCCCCCTGAAACCTCTCCGGTAAAAGCGCCACTCTTTTCCATATTTACGTTCTGTGCACCAACCACTAAACTGCTGCCACTGAGAATATCACAAATATCTTTTAAATAAACAAACGAAGGGAATACCCCTACGTCAACTGCTTCAGAATCCGCCAGTTCAGCACGAAGAGTTTTTGCAAGGCCTCTGGCATCTTCTAATGTAAGATTCATCTTCCAATTACCGGCTATAAACTGTTTTTTCATCTTTTTACCGAATCAACAGGAAAAGAACCCATTACCTTCATATCAATACATTTTCTGCCAACTTCCTTAAGTGCGCTCTTTACATTCGCATCATCTGCATGTCCGGCAAAGTCAATAAAGAAACAGTAATCCCATGCCTTCTTCCTTGTTGGAAGTGGTTCGATATCCGCAAGGTTTATTTTATGCTTCTTGAACGGTTCCAATATTTTCAATAGAGCACCTGCCTCATTTTTAGTATGGCACATAATAGCAGTCTTATCATTACCTGTCCGAGGCGGACACTCTCTACTCAAAACAAAAAACCTTGTGATGTTATTTGCATAATCTTCGATATTTCTTTTAAGGATTTTCAATCCGTAAATCCGGGCGACTTCCGAGTGGGCAATTGCAGCTGAATATTTCTCCTTTGATGCAATTTTGGCTGCTTCCGTAGTACTTCCAATATCCAGCAGATCAACTTTTTTAAAATTGTTCGTCAGCCAAAGTCTGCACTGTGAGAGCGCTTGAGGTTTTGAATATATTTTCTTAATTTCACTTTTTTTGCAATTCGCCATCAAATTGTGATGTACCGGCATTATAATTTCAGCACAAATCTTTACATCACACTCGATGAACATATTCAGTGTCTCTCTGATACCTCCTTCAGTTGAATTCTCAACAGGAACAATGCCGTAGTCTGCCCTTTCACTCTCTACATCCTTAAAGACTGAATCAATTCCATTTAGCGACAAATATTCAATTGAAGAACCAAATTTCTCCTTTGCCGCAAAATAGCTGAAGGTACCTTCAGGCCCTAGATACGAAACCTTCACAGGTCGTTCGAGCATTATCGAACCTGCCATAAGCTCTCTATAAACAGCAAAAAGGCATTTATCACTTAGGGGTCCCTTGTTTTTTGCGGAAACCTTCTCAAAAACCTGCTTTTCCCTATCAGGTGCATAAATTTGTGCATTTTTGCGATTTTTTATCGCCCCAATTTCTTTTGCGACATTTGCTCTTTCATTGAATAGTTCAATAATTTTCGAATCTAAGGCGTCAATTTTCCCCCTTAATTTATCAAGATTCATATGTGTTTTTTTTGTCAAGAGAAGTACATAAATGTTAATAATTTCAGTAGGTTATAGAATATTACACAGTCCAGAAATATAACAAAACATACCCGTACTGTCAACAAAATAACAATTCGAAATAAATGATGCCCGTCATTTTTTTTTATTTGTTGACTGTTATTAAAAAGTGGATAAAATATGTTCTAAGTGAAAGTGCTAAACCATTTTAAACTGTTAAATATAAAGGCCTTACCGCGCATGAGCTGTCTTGACATGAAGGCCATCAGTCTGTTTTTCTCACACCAATAGTAACTCGTTGTGGGCTAAAGGCTTAAGGCCTTAATCACAGCCTGTAAATATAGTTCTGTACGTATTTCGTTATTTGTATAGAAGACCATAAATTCATAAAATAGATTTAGTTGTATTCGCGTATATTGCACCATATTTAGAAATTATAACTATGTATTTTGCATTATTTTAAGTTTTATATAAACACTGTTTCATTTTTACTTATAATAAAAAGAAGTTATTACAGGATAAAATATGACAAACGAACCCGTTACAATGTTTAAACAGAGGATGGGAATTTTTGTTGATGTGCAGAACATGTTCTATTCGGCAAAAGCGCTCCATCAATCAAAGATTGACTATAGTAAGTTGCTACAGGCAGTAGTGGAGAATAGAGAATTAATCAGGGCAGTAGCCTATGCTGTACACAAACCGGATGTTGATCAGTCCGGATTTACTGATGCGCTCAAACGACTGGGATATGAAATAAAGACTAAAGAGTTGCGCCTCAGACCGGATGGAACTGCCAAGGGCGATTGGGACATGGGGATAGCTATAGATACTATTGCAATAGCACCAAAACTTGATACAATAGTTCTCGTCTCAGGAGATGGCGACTTCGTACCTCTTGTGGAGATGTTAAAGGCCCATGGCTGCCGAGTTGAGGTTGTATCATTTCGCAAGAGTACGGCTGTAGAACTGATCGAAGCATCTACTAAATATACGGCGATTGAGGAGTCGATGTTATTTAAGGAAAAAAAATTCGTTAAAAATGATACAAACAGCTGATAATAATGAATTGGAGGATAAACTCAGAGACTGCCAAAAGAAGCTTGCATATTCTTTCGACAATATTAAACTGCTTGAAAATGCGCTGACACATACATCTTTCAAAACAGCTTATAATCCCAGCAATGAAAGATTAGAATTTCTTGGTGATGCCATACTGGGGATGGTTATCTCTGAATATCTGTTTAAAAAATTCCCTGACTATTCAGAAGGAAAGTTGACAAAAATCAAATCGGTTGTAGTAAGCCGCGCAACATTGGCTAAAATTGGAACAGAAATGGGCCTGGAGCAATTCATCTCCGTAGGAAAGGGGTTGATGGCAAGCCGTTCATTTCCAAAGTCACTTGTAGCAAACGTTTTTGAAGCTATTATAGCAGCAATTTATTTAGACAGCGGCTTAAAGGCAGCTTATGATTTTACCCTTAGATGCCTGAAGAATGAAATTGATATTGTATGTAACAACAAGCATGATAAGAATTATAAATCCATACTTCAGCATTTTTGCCAGAGACAAAAGGGACATATACCAAGGTATAAAATTATCAAACAAAGCGGCCCAGATCACGATAAGACTTTTGAAGTAGTAACCCTGATTCACAATGTAGAACATTGTACCGGATTAGGAAACAATAAAAAGGAAGCAGAACAAATAGCGGCAAGAAAAACATTAGAGTTTCTTGAGGTAAACACTGATAACATTTAAGGGAAAGATATGGAAAAACGAATAAACAAAAAGAAAATAGTTAGTATATGCCCATCAAGGGTTTCGAGGTCAGTATGCCCGAGCATAAAAAAGACAAGACGAATAAGACGTGATTTGTTCCGGTTGCAGAGAGATCCGTCTATCACAGAAAAAACACTCGATAAACTGCGATTAAAACTTAAGCAGAAAAAGAATCAGGGAATTGCCGTTGATTGCGAGGGCTGCTCATACAATGTACCAATGGAAACAGTAGAGGAACCTGCCGTAACTGCATAAAATCAAATTATCTCTGCCAGGTTTGAAGTGACTAAGGTAAGAAGCACTTTTGCTGTAACTTTAGTTCACTCTAAACTTCGGGAACTTCCGACTTTACTTCAGTTATTGCATTTCCAGGGTTAACTTGTGGTGTAAAATTTACAAGCTTGCCTATTTCATCTGTAACTGCCAACACCTCTTCTTTGCTTAACTGTGGCTTTAGCACTTCAGTATCCCTACCCTCTCTTACGTTATGCAGCACCAGATATTCATTTTCTTCAGATTTACGTGTAGATACCATCTTCAGAATTTTTTTCCTCATCAGGTATAACGAAATTACATACCTGAAATTCACCCTCGACAAATCTTTTTCATTCTCAAGTTTATTAAATAGATCGTAAAAAACATCTACCTTTACGTATTTTTCTACCTTTACAGGTTTTTTTGATATCTTTGTCTTCCAATATGAAAAGAGATTCTCATTATCTCTTTTATCCCAACACTCATCACAAAAATCTTTCCTTACAAATGCATTGTTTTCATCGTAAAGAGCAGAAAGATAAACAACCTCTTCCGGAAATTGTTTTTCACACAAAAAACAGACATGCGATCCCTTATTAATACTCCAATCCACTAATTAAATCCTTTCTTACCGTAATATGATTATTAATCGTTCACTGCTGCACACATCAATGACATCAAGTCAAAGCACAACGAACACAGCTACTCCTGCATAACTACACGTGTCTTTGGCTTCACAAAATCAAACAGCTCCTCAACGTTCTCGTTCCTCATTCGTATACAGCCATTTGACATATCTTTACCTATAGAGTCGGGGTCAGACGTACCGTGTATCCCATAACCATAAAGATCATTTCTGTCTTCAAAGCCTATCCAACGTGTTCCTAATACATTATTAGGATCCCCATATGGATACACTCCATCCGGAGAATACCATGTTGGATTAATCAACTTGTTGTCAACAATAAACTCTCCTACAGGCGTTTTATCAGCCTTGCCAATACCAACAGGATATTGCTTTATAAAGTGGCCATTAAGCAAAATTGTCAATGTATAATCACTTTTATCTACCAGAAGCGATAGTTCTCCTTTTAAGATCTTTAAGCGTTCTCCAATCCTGATAAGGGTTCGAGATTTATTGTTAATACGCATAATAAATGCATAACTGGTATGGAATTTTTGTGCTATCTTTACCAGCGAGTCACCCGCCTGCACTTTATAAAAAAACGCATCCGGACTGGGAGCTCTTGAAAATACAAGTACCTTATTCAACTCATCAAGCTTAAGCTTAATCTCTTCCCTTTTTGCTTTATCAGTTTCTCTGAAATAGAGATCAGACAATGCATTTCTTGCTTCATATTTATTCCCTTTTCTCAGATACTCTGAAACTAATTTATGGGTAAGTGCGTTCTCGCCTTCTTTCTTCTCAGTAGCAGTCTGTCGTGCAGCATCTTCATCAGCCTCATCAATTGAGAATAAAATATTAGATTCACTAATATATCCACCCTCACCAGTGTTCTCAGGTTTCAAGAATGGATCTTGTGCTTTATGGCGTGCAGATTGTACAGTCTTGTCCTTACCAAACGCATTTTCCACTTTTACAAAAAGACCTTGGGTTAACAGGATGCAGGAAAGGCTGATCAGGATTCTACACATTAAACATTTCATATAAAAACCTCAATAAAATTAGTTTTTTCATAAAATAATGTAAAGTTAATAGACTTGAATTGTAAAGAAACAATATTTCGATGCCCGAAGTCCAATGTGAGAGATAAGTAATGACTTATTCTGCTGGGTGATGATTTCAGTTTTGAATTATACGAACATATACATTTTTTGCAATATCATTATCCAGAGCAAGCTGCGTCTCACCATATTGCAGAATCATGCTGGGAAATTTCTGATGAATTGTGAGTTCAAGCCCGGGAATTACTCCGATTCCTGAAAGTCTGTCCAGGCTCGCATGTGATTTAGTTGAAATATATACGACCTTTACCATTTTGCCGGCTTTTACTGAAGACAATGGACTAATTACAGGCTCCAGGTTCTTTTTAGCACTTATACAACATTCACCTTGTGGAATTTTGTTACCATGGGGACATACAGCCGGATGACCCAGCAAAGTACAGATACTTGCAATAATCTCTTCATTTACAAAGTGTTCAAACTGACAGGCGCCACGCTCAAATTCATCGCCACGCATCTCTAATACATCATTCAACAATCTTTCCGCAATTCTATGACGCCTTATTATAAGTTTTGCTCTTCCTTTACCGGTTTCAGTAAATACAATCCTTGAATCACGAAGATTAATTAACTGCTTCTCCACCATTTCAGTTAAATAATTATTAGCGATATCAGCGCCAAATTTCTCATCCATTCGCCCACTTTCCGCCTTCCCATTATTCTCTTCAAGAATCCAAATATATTCAAGCATCTCTTCAATTTGAATCTCATCAGACATAAAAATAACTCCTTACATTAACAGACATTTTATATTGGCAGCAGCTGCAACACATACCTCAATGTCCCACCAACAAGGAAAGAAAAAGGGAGAATAAAAGCGAGCATGAGAAAGGCAGTCTTAGTGCCTCTCTCTTTAATCATAACAAAGAAATTTGCCAGGCAAGGCACAAAGAGTGTGACAACAACCAGGGAAACAATAAGCTGGTTTGGATCAATTACCAGGTTGCCTGCATTCCTCTCCAATGCCTTAAAAATACTTACTACTGCATAATCCCGACGAAGGAAGCCCAGTATAAAACCCTGCGTCGTCTCAACCGGCAAACCCAGAAAATGCTTGACTACCGGTTCAGCCGCTTTCTGAATGTAAGTCAAAATACCAAGTTTTGTGATTATAAACAATATAAAAGTACCTAGTACAAACAGAGGAACCGCTTCCCTCAAGAACCATTTAGTTCTATAATATGTCTTCATTAATATATTAGCTATCTTTGGCCTTCTAAATGGCGGCATTTCCATAAGAAAATCTGACCCGGTACCTTTTATAATCTTCGACGAAAGGTAGCCTACCAGCAGCATTTGAGAAAATATTACGAAAAAATAGATTGCTAAATGTGTGCCTGACACACTTCCCAAAATCCCGGCAATAACGCCCAGTTGTGCCGAACACGGCACTGCAAGGGCAAGCAAGAGTGTGGAGATAACCCGTTCCTTCTTTGTGTCCAGTATACGCGTAGTCATTGTTGCCATAGTATCGCAGCCAAGGCCCAATACCATTGGCAATACAGCCTTACCGTTTAATCCGATTATCTTAAAAAACCTGTTTAGCATTACCGCCAGTCTCGGCAAATATCCGCTGTCTTCCATCAGACCAAAGCTAATGAAGAAGAAACCGACAATTGGTAATATTATGGCAATGGAGTAAGTTACACCGACCTGTATCAGACCTGCATCTTCACCCATGAACAATTGGAAAAAGAAATTATCAGGACTCATGAAAGTCTGACAGAACAATCCCAGATAATAGTTGATTCCCTGAAAGTTAACATGGGTAAATACGTACTCTATATCCGTAAAAGGAATGAACGCTTTAAAATCAAACCCGCCTGATCGTTCCAGAGACGAGCCGAAAATTTTGCTCTCAACAAAATCAACACAGTCACCCGCACCAAACTGTCCTACAATTTTATAAATACACCATAAAACCACTATCAACATTGGCCAGGCCAGTGCAGGATGCATAGTTAAAGTTCCCAGAATACTGGTAACCTTCCGGTTCGACCTGTACTCTCTTGAAAACAGGTAAAATGAAAAAAAACCAACAGATGCACCACCACCTGTCAGCCTCAATATCATTGCTGCCTGACCGCTTGTATCAAGGGAACCTGCAAACATAAACATCAACAAGTCTATAACCTTGTATCCAACAAAGAAGGTAAACAGAGGCATAAAAAAGAAGAAAAATGAATTTCGTAAAACTGCACCTGCCTTCTCTTCATGCTCTGTATAACTGACAATTCCTTTCAATAAGTCACCAACATAATCGCTGCGTTTTTTAGCAATCACATAACTTAACGGATGCCCATATTCTTTTTGTAATCCATCCCTGACACTTTGTATCCGCCCAAGGGTTTCCTCATCGATATCTATTGTCTCTTCTAAATCCTCATCATAAGACAACAACATTACTGCCAGCGCCCTTTTTCTCACAGTGGAGTTATCCGGCAGTAAAGTCTCAATCTCTTTTATAACCTCCTCAATAGCCGTGCCATAGTCAATGCTAATATTAGGAATTTTTACTGAGTTAATTGAGTTTCTCAGCGCCCCTATTCCATACTTTTGAGTTGCAATCGTTTTTGTTAACGTCACTCCAAGTATTTTCTGTAGTTTATCAGTATTTATGGACATTCCCCTGTCCAGTGTCTCATCCCACATGTTTAACCCAATCGAAATAGGTAGACCCATTTCGGCAAGCTGAGTTGTAATTAACAACCCTCTATGAATATTTTTGGAATCGATTATCTGGATTACCTTCTTATCTTCATCTCTCAGAAGGATGTCACGTGCAACCCTCTCATCTTCTGAATGCGAGATCAGGCTGTTTGCTCCAGGTGTGTCAACCACCTCTATCGTATCGTTAGATCCGGCATACATGCCCCTGGTAACCTCCACAGTTGTCCCCGGATAATTTGATACGGTAACGTACTTCCCGGTAAATAAACCAAACAGTACGCTTTTACCGACATTCGGGTTACCAACCAGCGCGATTCGATAATCTAATGCCTTAGATTCAATTTCTTTAGATTTCACTTCCTGCATTTACAGTGCCTTCACATAAGTATTGATATTTTAGTAAGATACAACTCCAGTGCTCTTTACCTGAAATGAGACTCAATATCAATTACATGTTATAAACAAAAGATGATAAAGTCAAATTATTTAATGTATACACAATCGTGTATTAATTATATTAATAATCATAATTACTGTGAAGGCAGGGTTGAGCCTCTGCCCCCATTCTTTAGTAATATCATAGATATTAAAATATAGCAAAAGCCTTTAGATTTCCTTATCATCTCTAAGCGTGTAATGGATGGCTAACCGTCCGTTCCGAACGGATACTTACAGGTGGAAAACCTTCCGCTACAATATAAATAGATACTGTTTTAATGAATAATATCTAAGTTAAATATAAGGGTGGTATAAAAACCCTCAGAGGATATATTTTAACTCCCATAGTTGTAACATACAGATTCATTGTTACTTAACGCGAGTATATTGCATGTCAGATAATTTTTCGGGGTAATTCACCCCACCCTGTATAAGCAAATGAGTTTTGACAAAATTGCCACAAATAATTTGATTATAAGATGTAATCAGTTGCTGTATTGAGCGTTAGAACATGTCGAATAGTTTTGTTTACATAACAAACGGGTTTTGGCACACAGTTTGTGACATGTGTTGAACTAGAAACTAAGAAAAACCAAGTTTCCAGTATGATTCAGGAGCAAGTTATGAATATTACAATTAATAATCAGCAGCTAATTAGAAGTACCTCTGCCAATACAGCTGGTACTGTTAAAACCGCTCAGCCGAAGAAGAAAACTGACTCAGTACAAATAAGTAAAACCGGTGCGGAACTAAGCAAAGCTTCGAGTGCCTCCACTGCTACCAGCACTATGGAAGCTTCTACAGATACAAGGGCCGAAGATAAAAGAGTATCAGCCGGCAGCATCGAAAGTGTGATGGCCAGATATAAAGAAGCACAGAACTTTATGGCACAGATAGAATTTCAATCAGTAAATAGTACGGCTTAAACCCATGTCTCTCCGAGACAGGTTAACCTACAGGCCTGACCAATCTGTGGATTAATCAACAGTGAATTATTTGATAAACTTTATGGGGGTACAAAATACCCCAGGGTAAAGATTTTAACCCCTGTAAATTGTAAGATCTTTAAATTTTGGTACATAACACAACAAATATTGCTTATTAGCTATATTGCCTAGGGTAAATCACCCCAACTTATACGATAAAATTTGTACTGAAGAGAGTAGACGAAATATTTAATTTTTTAGTCTTAGTTAAAGTATTACAAGATGTTAAGGTATATCACATTTTTTGGTTTATATTGTAAGGAATTTTGGCACACAATTTGAGTTACTTATTGATGTAACTACAATAAAGAAAAATTATTTGTAGGATAGAATTAAGGAAATAACTATGAATGTAGCAAGTGATAATCTGCGGCTAATGAGAAGTGCATCTGAGACTAATATTAATCCAACGGATATCAAGTCTGTTAGAAATCGAGCGAAACAGCAGGTATCGAACCGTACCGACGCAACCACTCAGCGAAACAAAAAAACCGATTCGGTACAAATAAGCGAAACCGGTGCAGAGCTTAGCAGAGCATCGAGTGCCTCCGCCGGCGCCAGTACTATGGAAGCGTATACAGATAATAGGGCTGAAGACAAAAGGGTATCAGCCGGCAGTATCGAAAGTGTGATGGCCAGATATAAAGAAGCACAGAACTTTATGGCACAGATAGAATTTCAATCAGTCAATAGTACTGCTTAAACCCATGTCTCCCCAAGACAGGTTAATCCACAGGTCTGACCAGACTGTGGGTTATCAAGCAGCAAACTGCAGATAACCACCTCCCCCCGGAATTTCAAATTATAATGTTTTAACTCCCAAAATATTCCGCAATTAATTTACCTAGAAAATGAGTAAGTGATACGACTATGATTGTTATAGCAATGTGTTCTGAAATCACTTTCCAGGGTTTAACACCCTGAGATTTTGCCAGATAATAACTTAAAATTGTTAATAAAAGAATCCCCCAGGAGAGATTAATGATTATGGCAGTTGGCAAATCAAACAGCAGTACAGGAATAACAAATGTAATAGCACAAAGTTTTGACAGAAAAGTTGCTATCGTGGCTACCCATACCTGTATTGTTGTACGTGTGTGATCCGCCTCCTCAGAAATATGTATTCCAAGTGCATCCGAAAGTGAATCTGCAATTGCAATTGTCAGTATACCGCCAATCACAATACCCCGTGAATTTGTACCTGAATAGAGACCAATCATTAATCCCAGAGTGGTGATTGTCCCTGATGTAAGACCGAAGGTTATACCTGTTTTTAAAGACTCTTTCATTATATTGTCTACAACCAGTAATCAATCTCTTCAGCGGGTTTGCGAGACCACATTTTACCTATTGGAAGGGAGATGAAAGCGATGAAACAGGAGCCAAGAATTACATAAGATGCCATCAGTGACATGGTAAATATCTCTGACGCATATATGATTAAATAAGGCCCTGACAGGTTCATAACAGTGCCTATAAAAGCTGCGATATAAAGGGTGAGCTTGACACCCTCTCCTGCTCCGGTCATGGACATAATACGCGACATAACGAATATGATCAGGGGAATCAGGAATGCGTGTACATGCATTACCTCAATAACCTCGCTGTATGACATTGCATAAGAAAAATCCTCTCCATAACCCTGACCCTCCTCGTTGCCCTTATAATGAAGACTGGTCTGATCAACTGAGAAATGTGTCGTGTCATAAGAGTTGAGACAGGCAAAGAAAAATGCTGTCCCCATCGCCACGAGAAAGAAGGTGATAAAGATTTTCTTGCTTAGTGTAAATGCCGGCATAACAGTTCGAATAAAGGTTTAAATTCACTTGTTAATTACACGCACGTAAATATGTTCGGCAATGTCATCTTCCAACGCCAGTTGTGTATCATCAAATTGTATAACAAGACTGGGCTTCCTGTGATGAACGGTAAATTCAAGCCCGGGCACAACACCGATAGAAGAGAGCCATTCTGAACTCTCCGGAGAACCGGTTGAGATGTAAACAACTTTGGCCTTTATACCGGTCCTCAGCCTGGAAAGCGGTCCGAATACCGGTTGTAACTTCCGCTTAGTATGCAAGCAGCACTCTCCCGGCGGAATTTTTTTGCCATGCGGGCACACTGTAGGATGCCCGAGAAGAGTACATATGCTTGCGGTAATGTCTTCGTTTATAAAATGTTCAAATTGACACGCACCGCGTTCAAAAACGTCATCACTTACCCCCAGTACGTCATTTAACAATCTCTCTGCCAGGCGGTGACGCCTGATAATCGGCACTGCTTTTTTCTGTCCGGTTTCAGTCAGGTGAATCACTGATTTACGAATGGTTAACAGCTTCTTCTCAACCATTTCTGACAGGACAGCGCCCACAGTCTCTTCACCAAATTTCTTATTTAAAGAGTCTACATGTGTGCTGCCCTGCTCCTCTGCAGTTACCCAGATACATTCAAGTACTTCATCATCTAAGAATGCATCCTCCTTACTTTTAACTTTTTTCTCTACCTCTGTCATAATAGTAATCTATTGCTATTGAAATTGTACCTGAATAACAGTAGCTATTTTATGAGATATTATCTTCTTTTCAAGATAATACTTTAGCAGCCTTTATTATAACTGGATGCAAATAAACGCAGATTTTAAGGGATTACAAAAAACTTTTAGTTTGTTTGCTAATACTATGTAAGCAGTACTGAATCGTGAAATTCGAGTCTGTCTTCTTGTTTCTTGCATCTAGTTCTTTACTTTTCTTTCAGTTTTTCTCTGCGTTCTTTGCGCCTTTGCGGTGATTATGCTTTCCTGCACTACAAAAAAAGGGGACAAAAGCCAAAATGGCTCCCATCCCCTTTTAAATCAAATTACTAATAACCAATGGCTATTTACTAAGTCACTGCTTCCTGCTTCTAACATCTTACTTCTTGTCTGTTTTCAGGCTTGCCAACTTCTCTTTAGGCAGTTCAGTTGACAGTGCAAGGAGCATATCCTCGATGGCTGACTGCCTTTCTGACATGGTTGTAAGCACTTTCCTGAGCTGCTCATTCTCAGACTTTAGAGACTCGACTTCTGTCTGCAGCGCCTCTACCCTGACATCCTGCTGAACCTTTAACTCCTTCACACCTTCAACAAGGACCGGAATAATACCGTTATAGTCAAGGTAATATCTATCAGCCTCTTTGTTGTAACTGACAAGCTGAGGATAGAGCTTCCCAACATCCTGCGCCTGAGCTTGTACCATATTTTTTATCCTTTCTCTTTTTGGCAAAAGCCGTACTCATAGAGAAAAAGCCGACAACTAATAACACAAGCACTGATAGGGAAAAAAGACGTCTGAAAGTAGTCCTCATTACAATCTTCTCCTCTTAAAAAATATAATATTTAGAATTTGCAGTTAAAATTATGGCATCCTTGCCACCTTAACACCGAAAACTGTCACTTCTTGATATCAGATTGTTAGCTAACTCTTACAAATAGCAGTTCTAAGTCAAGTGTAATATTTGTTAATAATAATTATTAAGTAAATTTCTTACATGTCCAACAATATGTTTACCAGACTGCTGAATGACTGCTTAACGAACTACCAGCATAAAGGTGCCTCTGGAGCAGCTTAAAGATTCAATTCAGTTGGAAAGCCGTTAAGTCCATCAATAAACAGTAAATGGAAAGCTGCAGGCAGGCAATCTCCTCAAAAAACCTTGCTATATTCAGACTATCTGATATATATTGACCGGACATATTGAAGATAGCTGTAAGTTTCATTATTTGACTACATTAGAAGAGCATTACAACAAAATCAGGAATAAGAGGTTAATTTTTATGACCGGTGGAAAATTTGGAAAAATCCTACTGTACCTCATGATAGCGGGAATAGTTCTCGGGATAGTTATTGGGGGATTTCTGCCTGAAACCGGTAAGAAAATGGCATTTATAGGTGACTTCTTTATTGGATACCTGAAAATGCTCGTCGTTCCTCTGGTCATCACCTCTATGATTGCAGGTGTTACAGGCCTGGGTGATATCAGGAAACTGGGAGGGCTGGGAAGGAAAACTATTATTTACTATATGGCAACAACCGGTATTTCTGTCCTGATAGGGATCATTCTAGTAGTTATTATAGGCCCAGGAAAAGCTGATACTAAAGAGGAGCAGCTGAGATTGCGTGGAGGTTTCTCATTTTCAGAGTTATCTTATACGATAGACGGCAATCAGATAACCTTCGAGCAGGGCCGTATAGAAAACAGGTTTGATGAAAGATATATGGTCATTCTTAAAGACCAGAAGGGTATAAGAGGCAATATCAGTAGCAATAGAGACGAGAGAACTATTATTGTAACTCATTGGGTCAAGGAGGATGAATCAACTCACAAGGCGGTAGGTGCCGTTCCAATGATAAAGGGTAAGGGAGTTATTTTTGATCTGTCTTTATCGGACAAAGTTATAGATAAACAGGGGCAAACTATTGGTGAGACTCTTAAGGATGTATTATTAGGCCTGGCCCCAAATAACATAGTCAAAGCGATGGCTGAGACGAAGATCCTACCAATAATTATTTTTGCAATGATATTTGGGGCCATTCTTACAACTCTTGGTGATCAGGGTAAGCCTGTCATAAATTTCTTTATTGGTGCAAACGAAACAATTCTTAAATTCGTACAACTTTTAATGCTCATCGCACCTTTAGGAATCGCATGCTTAATAGCCGGAAAACTCGGTTCTGCTGGTGGTATAGAAAAGTTCGGGCTCGAATTCAAAAAAATAGGCTACTATGCCATTACGGTTATAGCCGGTCTGTTGATACATGCAGTTGTTATTCTTCCATTAATCTTGAAGTTCTTAGCAAAAAGAAACATTATATCTTATGCAAAAGGGATGAGTACGGCCCTTTTAACCGCTTTAAGCACGGCATCAAGTTCTGCAACTCTGCCGGTTACTATAAAATGTACAGAAGACAATAATCAAATCTCCCCCAGAGCAGCTGGTTTTGTATTACCTCTTGGCGCAACCATCAACATGGACGGCACCGCCCTGTATGAAGCGGTTGCAGCAATCTTTATTGCTCAACTATACGGTATTGATTTAGGCACAGGCCACCTGTTCATAATATTCTTAACTGCTACTCTGGCCGCTATCGGGGCCGCCGGTATTCCGGAAGCCGGCCTCGTAACAATGGTGATTGTTTTAGAAGCTGTAGGTTTACCAATAGAAGGGATTTCCATGATATTGATGATTGATTGGTTTTTAGACAGGTGCAGAACCACGATAAACGTCTGGGGAGATTCGATAGGAGCTGCATTTATTGATGCAGGCCTGGAACCGGAGCCGGAAGCAGTAACAGCATAAGGAACCAATTCATAATGTGATCCCGCGTAATATTGGTAGATAAACCGTTTTAATGGAAACAGTCGAATATATTATTTGCATCTTTAGACGTAATGCTTTTCACCTTCCCAAGTTCATCTAATGACGCACTCCTTATCTTCTGTATATCACCAAAGTATTTTAAAAGATTTTTCTTCTTAACCTGTCCGATACCCTCAATCTTATCAAGGGGTGATTTGTAGTACTGATCCTTCCTCAATTTCTTGTGATATGCTATTGCAAAACGATGTGCCTCATCGCGGATATTTACCAGAAGTTTTAACTCCGGCGAATCCTGGTCCAGCACAATTGGATCAGCATTATCAGCTATAAATACACGTTCATCACTGTGCTGGCTTGAATCAGCATGTTTTGTCGATCTCTTTTTACCTTTTGCAAGCGCTATAACATCAACTCCTTCAACACCAAGCTCATCAAACACTCTTCTGGCTATACCGAGTTGACCCTTACCGCCATCTATAACAGTGAGGTCTGGGAAATCATCATCCTTAAAAGCCTTTGTATATCTCCTGGTCAGTACTTCGTACATCATCGCATAATCATCTGATTGGGAAACTGTTTTAATCCTGTATCTCTTATATTTACTCTTTGCCGGCACGCCATTCTCGGAGGTGACCATAGAACCAACCGCCTGCTTTCCGGCTATATTAGATATGTCAAAACATTCCATCCTCTTCGGTATATTTGCCAGACCCAACTGTTTCTTCAAAGAGGCTAAAACGGTTTCAGCATCATCGCCTGATTTAAGTTTGATTTTAAAGGCGTTTGCGGCATTCATTGTCGCCATCTTCAGCAGCTTATACTTCTCTCCCCGTTTTGGACATATGACCTTTACCTTTTGTCCTTTTTTCTCACTTAACAACTCCTCAAGAATATCTTTGTCCTCACTCTCTACCGGCATTACTACTTCATTGGGAATGAACCTTGTCTGAATATAAAATTGATTTAAAAACGAACGAAAGATATTGTTCAACGATTCGTTCATCGTAGAAAACCTGTATGATGCAATATCTTCCAGATTACCGTTACGTATAAACATCGCCTGTATCTGTAAATTATTCCCCTCACCATAATATCCAAATACATCTCTATCCACAAATTCGAGGGTACTGATCTTCTGTTTCTCCACGGTCTTTTCTATGGCATGTATACGATCTCTGTACTTTGCAGCCTTTTCGTATTTCAATGCAGCAGATGCATTATACATTCTTTTTTTTAGAACCTTCAGCAACTCAACATTCTTCCCTTTCAGGACAAGGATAATCTCATTTATCAACTCTTTATAAGTGGCTTCGTCAACCAGGTCGCAGCACGGTGCCACGCATTTACCAATCTGATAGTAGAGGCACGGCCTTACTCTGCTCTTGAAGACATTTTGCGAACATTTCCTGATTGGGAACAGGCTGTTTACATATCTCAATGTTTCACGTACAGCCCTTGAGGAAGAGTACGGCCCGAAATAGAGAATATTATTGCTGCTCTTTTTTGGCCCCTTACCTTTACCTGTAGAAGATTCAATCTGCCTGACAATTACCGGATACGGAAATTTCTGATTCATATCCAGTTTTATGGATACAAATGTTTTGTCGTCACGGAGGTTTATATTAAATCTGGGCTTGAATTGCTTAATCAGGTTGTTTTCCAGTATGAGAGCTTCTTTCTCTGTATCCGTTAAAACAAAGTCAATATCAGCAATTCTTTTTACCAGGAATTTTATAAACAACCTTTCATCACCGGAATTCTGAAAGTAGCTTCTGACACGGCTTCTCAGGACCTTTGCTTTACCGACATAAATAACCTCTCCTCTTGCATCCTTCATCATATACACCCCGGTGCCGGTTGGTATTGTCTTCAGCTTACGAGAGAGTTTTTTATTTTCAATCTTATTCATTTTCAAAAATAGTTCACGGTCAAATAAAGAAATAGTGGATATTTTTAATGTTTTCAGCAAATTCAGGCCTGTTAATATTACTAAATCATACCACAATATGTATAAATCGCCACCAATGAGATACTTGCGCTCTTAAATTGTATGTGATAAAATGTATTGCGGCTTTCATTGCACTTATTAATTTGTATTTTCTACTATTATTGTAACACTTTAAGTTGCATAAGGTTAATGTAAGAATTCAGTGGCTCAAATGCAACTTTTTTCATATTAAGTTTTGGTTCAAAGCGACACTGCACAAAGCGGTAGAAGATTAACCAATTTATGCCACATAGTGTCTTTTTGAGATTTTAAGTCAAACAACATTATGGAAAGTAAGACCAAAAAATCATTTCGCCATTGCCCCGGAGAAGATTACGAAATAAGTATATTCATATGTAAAGGAAGACAAAAATCTCATTATCCAAAATGCCCTGAATGTGAGTTTAGAACAATAACTGAAGAGCTCCCACCTATACCACCGGCAAAAAAAGAGAGGAAGAAACCGCACTCCCCTGTACCACAAATAAAGACAGGATCAATAATGGTTCAGAGTGAACCGTTATCAGCAGAAATATATCTGGATGGTGATAATATAGGAGTTACCCCTGCTATCATAACCCAGATCCTTCCTGGCAGGTATAAAGTAAAAATCAAGATGGAAGGTTATGCTGTCTGGAATCAGAGTGTGGATGTAAAGGAAAATAAAGAGACTTCAATAAAAGCCACTCTTCAAGGTAAAGATGGATCAATAGCTGTCACCAGCGAGCCGTCAGATGCAGAGGTTTTTCTTGATGGCAACAGTGTGGGTACCACTCCGGAAACCATAGCTGATGTAAAACCCGGAAAGCACAAAATTGAGCTCAAGCTTAACAAGTATGAAACATGGAGCAGGGAAATAGACGTTGGAGCAGCAGAAGAGGTATCAATAACCGCCGAACTTGTATTAGAGTATGGATCAATCACTTTAGACAGCGAACCAGCTAACGCAAAAATATTCTTAGATAATATTGAAGTTGCAACAACTCCTGCAAACCTGAAGTCTGTCCCTCATGGCACACACTCAGTAGAAGTAAGAAAGGATGGGTATAGCGCCTGGAAGAAGAGTGTGACTGTTGTATCCGGCAAGGAGGAGGTCTTAACTGCAAGGCTTCAGATTAAGACAGGATCTATTAATGTTAAGAGTGAACCGAAGAGCGCAAAAATATTTTTAGATGGCAAACATGTTGGTACCACTCCGGAGGAGATACTTTCTATAAGCCCTGGCACCCATGAAATACAGGTCAAAATGGATGGATTTGACGTCTGGAGTGAGACCGTAAACATTGAAGCAGGTAAAGAGAACAGCATAACTGCAAAACTTCAAAGAAGTACCGGATCTCTAATGATAGAGAGTAAACCGGCAGATGCTGTAATCTTCTTTGATGGTAAAGAAATAGGCACTACACCCGAAATTGTAATGTCCGGTTCAAAAGGCACACATACTGTAGAAATCAAGCTGGACGGTTACGAAACATGGAAAAAGAGTGTGGATATCAAGCCGGGCACTGAAGAGTCTTTAACAGCAATTCTACAGATAAGAACCGGCTCCCTCAACATTAATAGCACCCCACCCGGTGGTACAATTTTCATAGACGGAATCGAATCCGGCACTACTCCTGGTAAAATAGAAAACATGAAATCAGGCACCCGCAAAGTGGAAGTCAAGATAGAGGGATATGAGAGCTGGACAGAGAGTATAGATATCGCTGTGGACCAGGAGAAACATATGACTGCTGTGCTTAAGCATTTAACAGGCACACTCAATATAAGCAGTGAACCGGAAAAAGCAGTAATCGTTATTGATGGTAATGAAGCCGGAAACACCCCTGCCAACATAACCGGCCTTAAACCCGGCAAGCATCTGGTAGAAGTCAAAATGGAGGGTTATGAAAAATGGAGTGAAAGTGTAGATATAGAACACAGTAAAGAAACTGACTTAAAGGCAGTACTTCAGGTTATACCCGGTTCTCTCAGTATTAATAGCACCCCACCCGGTGGTACAATTTTTGTAGACGGAATCGAATCCGGCACTACTCCTGATAAGATAGAAAACATGAAATCAGGCACCCGCAAAGTGGAAGTCAGAATGGAAGGATATGAGAGCTGGACAGATAATATAGATATCGCTGTGGACCAGGAGAAACATTTGACTGCTGTGCTTAAGCTTTTAACAGGCTCACTCAATATAAGAAGTGAACCGGAAAAAGCAGTAATCGTTATTAATGGTAATGAAGCCGGAAACACCCCTGCCAACATAACCGGCCTTAAACCCGGCAAGCATCTGGTAGAAGTCAAAATGGAGGGTTATGAAAAATGGAGTGAAAGTGTAGATATAGAACACAGTAAAGAAACTGACTTAAAGGCAGCACTTCAAATTATACCAGGGTCTCTCTGTATATATAGTGAGCCAATTGATGCATCAATTTTTATAGACACCAAGGAGGCCGGAAAAACACCTTTAACCATCAAAAACCCAGATCCTGGCAAACATTCTATTGAGGTAAGGATGGAAGGTTATGAAACATGGAGCGAAACTGTAAATATTGTGCCTGGCAAGAGATCTGAACTCACAGCGACACTTCAAATAAGACCGAGTACTGTTGGCATACAAAGTGAGCCATCAAACGCAAAGATTATTGTCGATGGTAAAGAAATTGGCAATACTCCATCAAGTCTAAGTGACCTTGAACCCGGAATGCACCAGGTGGAAGTCAAGATAGAGGGATATGAAAGCTGGAGTCAAGAAATTAAAGTTGAACCCGGTAAGAAGATCAACCTGACGGCGTCACTTATAACAAAAGCCGGATCTGTCTGTATAAAAAGTAATCCATCAAACGCTATTGTGCTTGTGGAGGGTAAGAAAGCCGGCCTGACTCCTTTGACTATTACTGACCAGGAACCCGGTAAACACGTGGTGGAACTGAGGATGGATGGTTATATAACATGGAAAGACAGTATTGATTTTGAATCAGGGAAGGATATTACAATAACCAGAGACCTTCAAATGAAGGCAGGAGCAATTAGTATTAATAGTAATCCATCAGAAGCAACGATCTACATAGACGGCAAAAGCACAGGCAAAACACCTAAAACAATAACCGATCTGCAACCTGCCACACACCTTGTAGAAGTCAAAATGGACGGTTATGAAACATGGAGTGAGAGTGTGGAGGTCAAGGGAGACAAGGAAAATTCATTAACCGCAGATCTACAGAAAATTACCGGTTCGGTCAATATCATAAGTGTTCCCTCTGACGCCACCATATATTTGGATGGTGAAGAAACAGGCACTTTTCCAGACACCTTAAAGTCAATCTCAATTGGTGTACATGAAGTTGAAGTCAAAAAGGATGGATTCGCAGAATGGAAAAAAACAATAAACATAAAGAGAGGGAAGGAAATTACACTAAATGCAGTCCTTCAGCCAAATACCGGTACCGTCAGTATTGCGAGTGAGCCTTCAGAAGCAACAACGCTCTTAGACGGCAATGAGATTGGCAAAACTCCAGTGAACAAGGCTGGTATAAAGATTGGTACACATGAAGTGCAGATACAGAAGGACGGTTATCTTTCATGGAAAAATACTATAAAGATAAAAGCTGCCAAAACGAGTTCCTTGACGGCTAAACTTGTTGAAATGACAGGTTCCATCAATGTAAGCAGTACGCCATCAGATGCAGTTATCCATATAGACGGTAAGAAGAGAGGTAACACTCCCGCAACAATTACTGATCTAAGCAAAGGTAAACATATGGTGGAAATCAATATGGACAGATATGAAATGTGGTGTGAAAGCATAAATGTAGACCCGGGAAAAGAAGTTGCAGTAACCGCTGAACTTCAGATGAATCCGGCATCAATCAGCATCACAAGTAATCCGCCAGGGGCAATGATATATATGGATGGCAAAGAAGCCGGAACTACACCCAAGGTTATAACTGACCTGACCATCGAAAAGCACCTGCTGGAAGTAAAAATGGATGGATACGAAGTATGGAATAAAAGTATCGATACTGAACCTGGTATCGGGTTAACTTTAACTGCCGATCTTCAAATGAAAGCGGGTTCAGTCAGTATAAATAGTGAACCACCAGACGCAATGATTTTCATAGATGGTAAAAAAGCCGGGATTACTCCTGAAACACTAACTGACATCAAGCCGGGTAATCATTCTGTAGAGGTCAGGATGGAAGGATATGAAACATGGAGTGAGAGTGTAAAAGTTAGCGGCGACAAAGAAAATGTATTAACTGCGAAGCTAAAGAAGATAGCCGGCTCTTTAAGTATAACCAGCAGCCCTTCAGATGCAATTGTATATCTAAATGGTGAAGAAGCTGGTACTACTCCATACTCTTTACAATCTGCTACCATAGGAACACATGAGGTAGAAGTCAAGAGCGATTTACATGCAGAATGGAAGAAGAAAATAAATATTAAAAAAGGGAAAGAGACAACATTAAATGCCGTTCTTCAGCCTATTACAGGTACCATTATTCTAGAGAGCGACCCGGAAGAGGCAATGATATTATTAGATGGGAAGGAAATTGGTAAGACTCCTGAAACTATAACTGGTATCAAAACAGGCTTACATGAAGTTGAGGTCCAGAAGAACGGTTGTATCTCATGGAATAAGACAATAAAAATAAAGGCTGGCAGAAAGCACGCATTTAAAGCTACACTTGAAAGGAGAAAAGGCTCCTTAATGATAATCAGCAACCCCTCTGATGCAAGAATATTTATAGAAGGCAAAAAGGCAGGAAGGACTCCTGAAGCAATAGCTGAATTAAAATCCGGAAAATATTCTGTTGAAATCAAACTTGAAGGGTATCAGATATGGAGTGAAGATGCTGAAGTTATTCCAGGTGAAGAAACTATCGTTAAGGCCGTACTTCAGGAAAAGCCAGGCTCTATCATTATAAAAAGCAAGCCATCAGATGCAAAGATTTTCATAGATGGTAGAGAAACAGGTACCACTCCAGAAACTATTAGTGACCTGGAAAGCGGTGCTCATATTGTGGAATTAAAGCTGGATGGCTATGATGTATGGAGTGAGAGCGTAGAAGTTAAATCAAGCAGGGAATCTTACCTGACAGCAGTACTCCGTGGAGAAGGCGGTTCTATCAGAATAGAAAGTGAACCCTCAAATGCGACGATTCTTATAGATGGGAATGAATACGGTGAAACTCCTGCGACTATAGATAACTTAAGCTCTGGCACACATACAGTTGATATCAGTATAGACGGATATAATACCTGGCGCGAAAAGGTAGAGGTTGAGCCAAAACAAAAGAGTGAATTAAAGGCAATACTCCAGGAGGTGAAGGGCACTGTTACTATCAATAGCATGCCTGCCGACGCATCGATATTTATAGACGGTCAAAAAGCCGGAACTACTCCTGAGACTATAGCAGATATAATTGGCGGTACGCACCTGGTTGAAATAAGAATGGACGGGTACGAAGTCTGGAGTGAAAGTATAAATGTTGTTTCAGACAAAGAGTATACCATAACAGCATCACTAAAAGAGCTGACAGGCTCCATCAATATTAAAAGTGAGCCTGAACATGCCACAATACTCATAGACGGTAATAATGCAGGCACTACTCCAGAAACCATAAAAAACTTAAATCCTGGATTACACCAGGCAGAAGTATTTCTGGAAGGATTTGAGATCTGGAGTAAAAGTATAGAAGTTACAGCAGGAAAAGAAAGCAGTATAGTCGCTTCGCTTCAGAAAGCTACAGGGTCTATCAATATCACAAGCACTCCTTCAAATACAAGAATATATCTTGATGGTAAGGAGGCCGGCACTACTCCGGCAACATTAAATTCTGTTCCTGTTGGCGCTCATGAGATTGAAATCAAGGCTCGTGGTCACGAAGAGTGGAAGAAGTCTATAATTGTCAAAAAAGATAAAGAAATAAGCTTAAACGCAGCACTACAAGTAAATATCGGCTCAATTAGTATAGAAAGTGATCCTGAGAACGCAAAAATAATTTTGGATGGTAATAACGTTGGTACTACACCTAAACGTTTAACAGACATTACTGTTGGCACACATGAGGTTGAAATCGTGTTGGACGGATATGTTACATGGAAAAAAACAATCAAAGTTAAAGCAGAAAAGGATATTTCGTTAACTGCAGATCTGGAAAAAGTTAGCGATACCTTAGAGATTAAAAATGACAAAGAAAGTACATTGGCTGCTTTGCCTCAGCAAGCTACAGGGTCAATCAGCATCACAAGCACTCCTTCAAATACGAAAATATATCTTGATGGTGAGGAGGCAGGTACTACTCCGGCAACATTAAGTTCTGTTCCTGTTGGCACCCATGAGGTTGAAATCAGGACCGGTGGTCACGAAGTATGGAAGAAATCAATAAATATAAAAAAGGATAAAGAAATAAGCTTAAACGCAGCACTACAAGTAAATATCGGCTCAATTAGTATAGAAAGTGATCCTGAGAACGCAAAAATAATTTTGGATGGTAATAACGTTGGTACTACACCTAAACGTTTAACAGACATTACTGTTGGCACACATGAGGTTGAAATCGTGTTGGACGGATATGTTACATGGAAAAAAACAATCAAAGTTAAAGCAGAAAAGGATATTTCGTTAACTGCAGATCTGGAAAAAATCAGTGACACCTCAAAGATTAAAGCTGAACAGGCAATAAAGAGTGCTGAAACTGTAGAACCAACAGCACCTAAAACACCTGTGATTAAACCTAAACCTGAGAAAGTTGTAGAAAAACCAATATCTAGACCTGCTGGAGCAGAACCTTCTCCAGCCGATAAAAAGACTAAATATTCTCCTGACAAATTAATAAAGCTGCGTTCAACATACGAAAGAATATCAGATTCTCAAGTTGAAACATTACCATATATAACGATAAATGAAAAAAATAATGATATTTTTCTCTGCCACAGTTCAATAAATCACCGATACGAGTTGAAACCAATCGGAGATGGCGAAGTTGTCATTGACCATACAACAGAGTTAATGTGGCACCAGTCAGGATCCTCTGAATATTTCAGTTTGAGGAAGGCAAATAAATGGCTGAAGAAGACTAACAAGAATGGCTATGCAGGCTTTACAGACTGGCGTTTACCTACTCTGGAGGAGGCAGCAACATTACTGGAATTTGGGGCAAAGAATGAGAAATTTATTCACACTATCTTTGATGATAAGCAATGGGGAACATGGACAGGTGATAAATCTGATAGAGGGCTGATATGGATCGTAACCTATGTTAATGGAACAATCAGTCAGGTGCAGGCGGGAACTCCCGCTACATTTGTCAGGCCTGTCAGATCATTAAATCCGTAATCTGTAAGTCACAGGTTAAAAAGTGCCTACCTGCCCGCCAGTTTGTAAGGCGGGAAGTCAAATACATAACTTTTCGATGCAGCTAATAAAGTAATGAATGACCGCTCAAAACTGATTACTGAACAGCGAAATCCTAACAGTCTTGACATTGACAGTAAATCAACTTTAGAAATTGTTGACATTATAAACACTGAGGATTCAAACGTTATAAATGCTGTTCATAATGAACGCCGGAATATTTCGAAGGCTGTCGACCTTATTGTTGAATCATTCAATAACGGAGGCCGTCTTTTTTATATCGGAGCGGGAACAAGTGGACGGCTGGGAGTACTTGACGCTTCAGAGTGCCCCCCTACTTTCGGCACCAGCCCAGATTTAGTCAAAGGTATCATAGCCGGTGGCTTAGATGCACTTACAAAATCAATTGAAGGTGCAGAGGATAGACACGAGGATGGTGAACTGGCAATAAAAAACAATGAGATAATTCCTCAAGATTCCGTTGTTGGCATCGCAACAGGAGGTACTACTCCGTTCGTTCACGGTGCGCTGGTTCAGGCTAACAGGATAGGTGCCACCACTATATTTTTATGTTGTAACCCGAATACGGACCCTGCCGAAGAAGTGGATGTCATAATAAGGCCGTTAACCGGACCGGAAGTAATTACCGGTTCTACAAGGATGAAGGCTGGTACAGCAACAAAACTTATCCTGAATACACTTACTACTGCATCTATGATAAAGATGGGTAAGGTGTATGAGAATCTCATGGTGGACCTTCAGATTAAGAATGTGAAACTCAAAGATCGTGCCGAACGTATCATAATGACTGTTACCGGCACTGACAGGGCTGCAGCAGATAAACTGTTAAAAGAGGCACAGGGCAACGTTAAGACTGCAATTGTCATGCATAAACTCCGAACAGGATATAATGAAGCCAGAAAACAACTTGTTGAGCACGATGGCTTTATCAGAAATGTGTTGGAAAGCTTGTAATAAAATAACCATTAACAAAAAGGAATCACAGATGAAAATAATTAAATATTCCACAATCAGTTATTTATTGACTTTAATAGTCATCAGCCATTTCCCGACTACATTCACTATTGCCGGAGGGTTGATTGATATGGGTTATGGCAGCAGAGGTGAGAGTATGCTGGGAGAATTAGTATCAGATCGATCAAAGGAGCCTATCCAGCCAATCCCAATAAGTTTTGACTATGACAGAGCAAAGGTGGAATTAGGAAAAAAATTGTTTTTTGAACCGAGGCTGTCTAAATCCGGTTGGATTACCTGCAATTCATGTCACAACCTCTCGACAGGAGGTGCAGACAACTTACCAACCTCTATCGGACACAAATGGTTCTTCGGGCCCATAAACTCACCCACCGTGCTGAATGCAAGATTCAATCTGGCACAATTCTGGGATGGCCGTGCAAAGGACTTGAAGGACCAGGCAGGAGGCCCTATCGCTAATCCAATCGAAATGGGTTCAAACCATGAGTTAGCTGTTAGTGTGCTGCAATCCATACCTGAATACGTGCAATGGTTTAGCGAAATATACGGGACAGATGAAATCTATGAAGACGTAATAATTACTATTGATCAAGTCACTGATGCTATTGCAGCATTTGAGGAAACTTTAACCACTCCAAACTCACGGTTTGATTATTGGTTAAAAGGCTATGATAACAGTATTTCAGAAGTAGAAAGAGAAGGCTATATTCTGTTTAAGAGCAAAGGCTGTATAGCCTGCCATAACGGTGTTGGTGTAGGTGGAAACTCTTATCAGAGATTTGGAATTGCAAAACCGTATGACAATGACACCCATACACTTGGCAGATATAACGTAACAAAAGAGGAAACAGACAAATACGTATTCAAGGTACCACTATTGAGAAACATTGAATTAACCGCCCCCTACTTTCACGATGCAAGCACATGGGATTTGAATGAAGCAGTGAATATCATGGCTGAACATCAGCTAGGGCTAAAACTTACTGATGATGAAACAAACAAAATTGTGGTTTTTCTGCGAACCTTAACCGGAGAACAGCCTTCAATAATTTTCCCAATTCTGCCATCTTCAACTGCATCCACTCCAGAACCAAACCGGAATTGATTTATGTAGTTGAAGTTGAAACCGAATTATTATGACGGCAGCTGTGGGAAAAATAACGAAAGCAGAAGAACTTGTATGACATTATATGCGAAATTACTCAATCATATTTCTATATCTACTCAGCGCAAGAAGCGGGAAGTAGCTTCTGTACATATGATATCTGAGGTAAAAGACTTTGGGGAATCCTGTGCCGGTAAATTCTTCTTCATCCCATGTGCCATCTTCTTTTTGTGTTCTGATTAAATATCCAATACCATTTCTTACCGCCTCGGAATCTCTTTCTTCAGTACATAAAAGCCCCAAAACTGCCCATGATGTTTGAGAAGCGGTACTCCTCCCGGTAGCGCTGAGAGATGTATCCCAATATGATTTACACGTCTCACCCCATCCACCATCTTCATTTTGAAAATCTATTAACCACGACGCCGCTTTTCTTACATAATCCTTTGTCATGTCTTCTTTAATTGAATAAAGACCGGATAATACCGACCATGTCCCATATACGTAGTTAGTACCCCAACGTCCAAACCAGGAACCATTTTTCTCTTGCTCTTTTTTCAGGAATTTAATAGCTTTTTTGGCTGGAGGAAAGTTCAGGTCATACCCTAATTTACCCATCAAGTCCAGGACACGAGCCGTAAGATCACTTGTGCTTGGGTCTAGAAGTGCATTCCAATCAGCAAAAGGAATGTTGTTCAGTATCGTTTTATTATTGTTTTTGTCAAATGAGCCCCATCCGCCATCATTGCACTGCATACCCATAAGCCACTTGAAACCTCTAAGAATTGCCTGATTCTTACGTTCTTTATCCGGCAAATCTAACAGCTGTAAAGACATCATCACAACCGATGCATCATCATTATCAGGATAGAACTCATTTGCGTGCTGAAAATACCATCCACTTGGCTCCCTGACAGGATTCTTCAGACTCCAATCCCCAAAACTTTTTACTTCCTTTTCCAGCATCCACTCCCCTGCCCTGACCAATGCCGGATGGTCATTAGGTAAGCCGGATTTCAGGAGTGCCATTATCGCCCATGGCGTATCCCATACTGGAGATACGCATGGCTGCAGGAACATTGTATCATCATCACATACTGCCAGGTTCTCTATATCCTCAATTGCCTTCTCCACGATTGGATTTCCATCTTTATATCCAAGACATTTCATTGCCATAAGAGAATTTACCATAGAGGGCCATATCGCTCCCAAACCTCCTGATTTTTCGAGACGTTCCAACATCCATTTTTCAGCCTTCTCAATAGCTAATTTTCGTAATGATGAAATAGGCCGATTCTCGTATCGCCTTAAAATTGTATCAAAGTTTATAAACATATTTTTAACGGTCAGTCTGTTTTGATCCCTCTTCAAACGATAACTGACCTTGTCCTTAGGTATCACATATAATTCATCCAGTGCCGCGCTGCTGCCAACCTGAAATTTAGCCCTGTGTGCCATAATTATACCTAAAGGAACGACAATACATCGTGACCAGTAGGACATTTCATAAATGTTAAAATAGAAGAACCTGGGAAGAAGTATTATTTCTACCGGTAACGCCGGAATACCTTTCCAGTCAAATTGCCCGAAAATAGCAAGGTATATTTTCGTGAACGTATTACACTTCATTATCCCTCCTAATTTCAGAATACACTCCCTTGCCTTCTGCATGTGAGGTTCTTCACCTAAATGACCCGCTAACTTAAGTGCAAAATAGCACTTTACCGTAATGCTGACATCACTAAATCCATCATGATAAATACTCCAGCCACCGTCCTTCTCCTGTTTTTTTAATATATACCTGATGGCTTTTTCCTGCTTCTTGACATCAAGCCTTTTAAGGAAATGCATTAACATTAAATATTCCGCAGTTAATGCAACATCGCCCTCCAATACACCAGCCCAATACTGCCCTTCTTCCTGTTCACTGAGCAGATGAGACTGTGATTTCTTAATAGCGTTATTCAAGCTGCTATCAGGAGCGACCTCACCCGATAATCCCTGGAGATGTCTTTCAAAGCTAAGTTGGTCTGAAGTAATTTTGGGTAGATAATAACCGTTTTTGCCCTTTATGATTTTGTGGCTGATTTTATCTACTGTGTCTATTATATCTATCAGAAGTTTGGCCATAGTTTATACTTAGAATAATCCCTGAAATTAAAGTACTATATATATTAGATTATCCTATCTTTTACAAGCAAATTTTAGTTAAAATATCGATATGTTTGCAGACTTAATTGTTTTGTTTAAAAGGACATAAGAGCATTTACCATGGCTAAAATAAAGATAAGTGATTTTAATTTAGAATATACACTGGAATGTGGACAAATATTCAGGTTTAACAGAAAAAATGGCTGGTATTATGTTAATGCACAGGATAAATTCTTTAAAATTAGCCAGTCTGGAAATGAGATAGAATTTCATGGTGTTGACAAAGAATTCATCATTCATTTCTTTTCATTAGATGAAAACCTTCCCAAAATACTTAAGGAAATAAATAGAGACAAATACCTGAAGAAATCTATAGACAAATACCGCGGCCTGAGATTAATTAAACAGGATCCATGGGAATGCCTGATATCATTTATCTGCTCTTCTGCATCCAACATCCCCAGAATCAAGTCAAAGCTTTACGGGCTCTCCAGAAGTTTCGGCAAGAAAATTACACTGGACGAAGTCTGTGATTACGCATTTCCAACTCCAGGCGGCATTAATAACTACAAAAAAATTGTAAATGCAAAAACAGGCTTTCGTGCAAGGTATATTTTTGATGCAAATAAATCCGTAAACATTGACGATCTTAACTCTTTAAGAACACTGTCCTATAATAATGCAAAAAAAGAATTAAAGAAAATAAACGGAGTTGGAGACAAAGTCGCTGATTGTGTTTTACTTTTTTCTCTTGGTTTCACTCAGGCTTTTCCGGTAGACACATGGATAAAGAAAATAATGCAGTTGTTATATTTTGAAAATACTACAATTAGTAACGAAAAGATAAGAGAATTCGGTTTAGATTATTTCGGTACATATGCCGGATACGCACAACAGTATTTATTTACATTCGCAAGGAATGATCTGGGCACTTCAAGCAGATTACAACTCTGGAAAAACGGCATGCTTAACGAGTGATTTTGGTGGCAGGTAAAGCTCAGGTAAGTCCGTGTTATGAAAACCGAAAATCAATTTGTAATGGCAATAGTTAAGAACTGCAGTAATTCTTCTTTGTGTATTCCATGAGCCCCCCTGCCTGTATTATTTCCTTCATCTCATCGGCGAAGGGTGTAAAGGAATACTCTTTGTTTGTTGTTAAGTTAGTGATAACGCTTGAATTCAGGTCTACTTTAACATTGTCGCCATCACTAATCTCTGTGCTTGCATCTTCACTCTCAAAAATCGGCAAGCCAATATTAATAGCATTCCTGAAGAATATCCTGGCAAAACTCTTAGCTATCACACATGAAATCCCCAGTGCTTTAATGGATATTGGAGCATGTTCCCTGGAAGATCCGCAACCGAAATTGTCTCCAGCTACTATCAGATCACCAACGCTGGACTTTTTAACAAAATCCTTGTCAATATCCTCCATACAGTGAGCGGCCAGTTCCTTTTCATCAGTTGTATTTAAATATCTGGCAGGGATAATCTCATCAGTGTTAACATTATCCCCATATTTCCAGCATTTACCATTTATCATAAATCTGCTAGTACCTTTCTTCTCTTAGTTATCAATTCACAGTTACATGTTCTTTCCTGCTATTCTCTCTACTTTCCATTCTCTGGTATGCCTGATGCATAAACGCCTCTAATCGTGTCTCCTCATTTGTCTCTTCCTGACCGTCAAATGTTAACTTTAACATTGGAATCTCTTGATGGTCTTTCTGTAATTTCTCTAATACGGCATTAACGGCAGTTCCCGGCATGCAATGAAATGGGATAACGTTAATAATACCGTCATAATCATCCTCAATATACTCGACAGCCCTTCCCATACTGAGAACCGGATCACCCCTGTAAGAATCGTGGATATACGATTTACCCTTCGAAATCAACTGTTTTATAGAGCTCTCTTTAAATAGCTTGTGCCCGCTTTTCTTAAACGGGCCAGACATTTTGCGTTCATGATGCTTCTGTATTACCTCGGTCAGTATCTCTATTGAGAGTGCATTTAAATCCCTTTCCCTTATGCAATCTTCCCTTCTGATATGGGCAATATAGTCCAGCCACTCACTAAAAGGAGGCACTACTGCCTTGCCGCCAAGTTTTTCAATCGTTCTTACGATAAAGTTATTTGAGAACTCATTGCCGCGAACATATGTCTCACCAATAATACCAATCTTTGGTTTCCGTAAGCTTCTGTCGACAGCAACCCTGTTCAATGCATCACGTGCCTCTTTAGCGACCTGAAGAAGATCGTATCCGAATTCTATCGCATGTTCTGCTTTTCTGAGATGTTGTTTATATACAATATCCGAATCACCTTTATTTATTTCATATGGCCTTATTTCGTGTAACAGTTTTTGCAAATAGTCAACAAATACTACTCCATTCCAGGTAAGCTTACGGAAATTTGCTCCCAGTTTGCTTGTGTCTTCCTGGTAGTCGTCTCCCTGATCAAGTGTATATATTGGTACATTGGGCAAACCTATATCATCCAGGATCATTCTGTGCATTGTATTATATTGACCAAATCTGCAGGGTCCTGACGCAGTTGCCATAAAGAAAACACTCCTGTCCGGATCAAAGTCCGGACATTTTGCCTTTTTCACAATGTCCCCTGTTGTAAGTATGGCCGGATAGCACTCTTTTCCGGACGTATGTTTTCTCCCTAATTCTAGACTTGTTTTATCCGGCATTGGCAGTGCCACAGCATCAACACCATTTGCTCTCATTGCAGCGGCAGCCATAAAGCAGCAATCATTCATATAAGGTATGTACATTGTCCTTTTCTTATTTAGCGCGTACTTACGCTTTGCGTCTGACATCTTCTTAAACTTTTTAATTCTCGCATTCTTCAGGCTATCCAGAAATGCTTCACATCGCGTCATTACGCCGGCATCAGCACTATGCTCATCGATGTCGATCATTAAATACGGTTTTCCGCCAACTTCCTTAGGAAAGAACTTGGAGATAAACGAATCTGGACCACACCCGAAATTTGTAATATAAAGGGCATGCAGTCTCTTATCTTTTGCGATAAATCTCGCTGCGGCGAGTATCTTCTGGCCATACTTCCAATACATATTGGGATAATCTCTAGAAATATCTTCTAAATCCATTGGTATGCAATCCATAGGTATTGCCTGAATGCCCATGTCCCTGAGTTTCTCAGGGAGATCTAAATTAACACCAGAATCACAACCATTATAAGGACGACTAATAATGACTAATGCAGTTTCGTCTTCACCTAAATTATCTAACACCTCTTTGCCTCTGTCCTGCATCTGTTTATAGAAATTTTTCTGTACGTCCCGGGCTTTCCTTATTGCTTTGATTACTTTTCTTCCTCTCACACCAATATCGCTGGCAATCTTAACAAATGTTTTTTCTACATGAGATTCACCGTATTCAAAGTGTATTACAGGCTGCAACAGCTTAAAATCCCTGGATTCCAGATCCACAGCCGATCCAATTATGTAAGGAAGGCACTGAATGTATGGGCAAGCATAAGAATGTGTCAGATTAGAAGATTCATGGGTCATATTGATCACACTGGGTAGAAACAGATAATCTATGTCCTTATCAAGCATGTCAACAACGTGTCCGTGTGACACTTTTATAGGGAAACATGTCTCCGTATTTACGTATTCAATCCCTTTATTGATGATGCTTCGATTAGTGTTCTTTGAAATAACTATCTCAAATCCTAATTCTGTGAAAAATGTTCTCCACATAGGAAATAATTCAAAAAACGTGGATGCCTGAGGTATGCCTATACGTCCTCGTGTCTTTGTGTTATTTTCACTCTTTTTTATTGTAGTCTTACGATCGGTATAATAGGGGCCATACAAGAGTCTGTTTCTCTCATTAAATAACCTTGGTAAATTCTTTGACTTCTTTACTTTCTTTTCGTCATCAAACTTGCCGCAGCGGCTTCCATAATGAAGTGGAGACTCCCCGGTTATTGAAACCTTTCTTATCTCACATATATTTGAGCAATCCTTGCAGACAAATGAGGTTGTCTCATACTTTCTTCCTCTTAAATCAAATCCTTTGAACCTTGACTCATCCCATGACTTCTCTTCCATGGAAATTATTGCAGAACCTATCGCACCCATAACGTCATGATGCGGTGGTACTATAATCGATCGGCCGGTCACCTTCTCAAAAGCAGCCTTAACACCTCTATTAGCAGCAACTCCACCCTGCAGGAAAATCGTATCACCAATTTTCCTTTTTTCAACAACACGATTAATATAATTTAATACAATTGAATAACTCAATCCTGCCAACAGATCATCCTTAGGCACCCCCAACTGCTGATGGTGGTTGAGATCTGATTCCATAAACACGGTACATCGCTCTCCAAGCTGAGAAGGGCAACACGAGTCCAGCGCCCGCTTACCAAACTCCTGCTTAATATTAACATCCAGTTTTTCAGACTGTTCTTCAAGGAATGAACCTGTCCCGGCAGCGCATACTTTATTCATAGTAAAGTCAACTATCGCCCCGTTCTCCAAACTGATATATTTTGAATCCTGCCCCCCTATTTCGAAGATTGTATCAACATTCTTATCAACCCAGGCAGCAGCTGTTGCATGGGCAGTGATCTCATTTTTAACAATATCTGCACCGATAAACTCTCCGGTAAGATATCTTCCCGACCCTGTAACACCAACTCCTTTTATTATGACATTATCACCAACCTCTTCCCCTACTTCGAGCAGGCCCTGCCTTACGGCCTCAAGAGGCTTACCTGCTGTCATAAGGTAACGTCTGGCTAAAACATCTCTGTTTTCAGCAATGACAACAACATTTGTACTGATTGAACCAACATCAACGCCTACATAAGCGTCAACCTTTTTACTGCCTTTCAGAATATGTCTATCAACATTAATATCATAGTTGTTGCAATGCAGTCTTTTCAGATTAGAAGCTTTTCCTTTACGTTTTTGCAGATATTCTTCAATTTTCTTAAAACCTTTAAATGGAGAATGTATATTTTTTTCAATTAACGACAGTGCACTTCCTATCGCACCCATAGTATTAAAGTATTCAGGTATTATGAGTTCCCCTTCTTTCAAATCCAGTATATCCTCAAAGGATTTGACTATTCCAGAGTTTGCCGCAACACCTCCCTGAAATGATATAGGCTTTACAAATTCCTTACCTTTCCCAATGTTACTCTTGAAATTTCTTGTAAGCGCATAGCACAGGCCGGAAACAATATCATGGATTTCTGTACCTACTTGTTGTAGATGAATCATGTCTGACTTTGCAAATACACTACACCTTCCTGCTATCCTTGGTGGTGTCTTTGATTTAAGAGCTAATTTTCCAAATTCATCTTCTATGGAAACTCCAATTCTTGTTGACTGCTGGTCTAAAAATGATCCCGTCCCCGCAGCACACATGGTATTCATAGAAAAATCAGACACTTTCAAGCCGTTGCCTCCTGTTTCGTCAGGCTCTAGCATTATCAGCTTTGAATCTTCACCGCCTATTTCGATTACCGTCCTCACTTCAGGGTGTAAAACTGATGTTGCCGTGCTTTGTGCAACTATCTCGTTAACAAAACTTATGTCTATAATGTCCGCCAATAACTTTCCACCTGATCCGGTAGCAGCTATCCCCTCTATATCATCAATATCAATCCTATTGAAAATTTCTTTCAGTACAATCAGAACCGTCTCAAACGGTTGACCATGTGACCTCACATAGTGGTTCTCTAATACCTCACGGTCAGCATTAATTAATGCTACCTTTACACTCACAGAGCCTATATCTATGCCAAGATATTTTCTCTGGTCCTTCTGCGGACCATTTTCAATACTTCTAATCATTTAACAGTCTCCTTTTACAACGACACGTCAAAGACATAAAATAATATTTTAATAGCTGTTACAATTAAAATTGGACTCTATTCAATTTCATCCGGATGAGTTATTGTACCAGTTACTGCAGATGCCGCAGCTACTGCCGGACTACATAAGTATATCTCAGATTTTGGATGACCCATTCTACCTGCAAAATTTCTATTCGTAGTAGATAAAGCACGTTCGCCCTCTGCAAGAATGCCCATATGGCCGCCAAGACAAGGGCCGCATGTTGGCGTTGATACTACACCCTCAGCTTCAATAAATACTTCTATTAATCCCTCTTTTAAAGCTTCTAAATAAATTTCCTGTGTGCCCGGTATTATGATCAAGCGTATTGACGGGTGTATTTTCTTGTCTTTAAGGATCTGGGCGGCTATTCTTAAATCTGAAATCCTGCCATTAGTACATGAACCAATTACAACCTGGTCAATAGCTGTACCAGATAACTCCTCTACCGGATGTACATTTTCAGGTAGATTGGGTATTGCTACCTGAGGAGAAAGGGTGCTTACGTCATACTCATAAGTTTCATGATACTCACAATCCTCATCACTTGTGTAAAATTTGTATTCTCTTTGGGCTCTACCATTTATGTAGTTTTCCGTACAATCATCCGGCTCAATTATCCCATTCTTTGCACCGGCTTCAATAGCCATATTGCACATTGCAAGTCTATCATCCATAGATAGGTCTGTCACAACCGGGCCTGAAAACTCCATCGCCTTATATCTTGCACCGTCAACTCCAATATCACCTATAACATGAAGTATCAAATCCTTTCCGGATACCCATTTATTTAACTTACCTTTAAAAACGAATTTTATGGTTTCCGGAACTTTCAACCACACTTTTCCTGTCGCATAACAAGCCGCCAGATCGGTACTGCCAACACCAGTAGAAAAAATACCCAGAGCGCCGTAAGTACACGTATGTGAGTCTGCGCCAATCACTAAATCACCGGGAACAACTATTCCCTGCTCTGGCAGTAACGCATGTTCGATCCCCACTCTACCCACTTCAAAATAGTTCTTTATCTTGTGTGCCTGTGCAAATTCCCGAAGGAGTTTAGAGTTTTGAGCCGATTTAATATCTTTATTTGGTGTGAAATGGTCAGGAACCAGAACGATACCATCAGGGCTAAATACATTTTCTACTCCAAGCGTTTCAAACTGTTCAATAGCAATAGGAGCAGTAATATCATTACCCAAACATATATCTACATCAGCATAAACAAATTGACCGGCTTTTACCTCTTGATTCCCGGAATGCGATGCAATAATCTTCTCTGTGATTGTCATTCCCATAGTTGTTTTAAAAATACAAAAAGTTAATTAATTATTATATATACGTTAAATCGATTATTTCAAGTCAGTTGGAATATCTTACTAACATTATGAGGGATAAAGGATGCGCTTGTGCGAAAACATACCTTCCAGTAAAGGACTGACTTGATGTCAGTCTAGTATATTATACGCAACCTTAGTACTTGCAGGCTTTAGATCGGATGCTGCAGACACGTCTAAAGAACCATCATCCATTCAGTGGGTGAAGCAGGCCTAAATACCAAAGCCTCATTCATTCGTATTCCCAAAGGTTTTTTATATCCTAAAGAATCAATTTTCGGAAAAACGTCCTCTTCTTATAGAATTAATCGAGAGTGGATCCTGTAAATATCTACTGTGACATTTACAACAAAGATCATAACGAAAGGTTTTATATTCAATACTTTCTATCTCATCTGGATCAAGATTATCACATTCATTATCTGCTTCATCGCCATCATCGTCGTCCTCTTCTTCGAAATCATTTATAAACTCCTCATCTTCACAATCGGCGTCCATAGAGTCACAAGCAGCGTAAACTTCAATTTTAACAACATATCTATCGTCTTCTTCAGGAATCAGTGATCGCCCACACATATCGCAGCTATAACGAATCATTTAAAAATACCTCCTATCGGCTTTAATCCATTGTCAAAAATAAGACTTGAAGAAATGGTTATATGCTTCCAAACTCCCTTTTACCCACCTGATATTATATACATAACATACAAGCCCATTACCCACAAATCTTCAATTTGGAATTATACGATAATGGTTTTTTTTGTCAAGTATATAGCGTTTATTTGATAGGACAGTGACAATGTAAGCAACAGAAAATCACAGGCGTAACATATTATAAAATAAACAGTTGTGACTTCACATAAAAACAGTTTCTATATTTTAGAATCCGTATTAGAGGTTTTCCTAACCCCTATATACACTTAAATCTTATGACAATTAACACCTAAATAACAATTATTACTTTTTATTTTTAAATTTCAAATCTTTCGAATCAAAATTTTACATGGAACCATTCTTAAGACTAAGATGGCATAGTGATTATGAAGTCAGCCGACATAATTCGAAAGATGCTTTTAATGAATAAAAAGTAAGACATGGCCTTAATAAAAGATCTGAGGATTTACATAGTTATTGACTGAATTAGTCACTAACATGGAGTGATTGAAATTTTTAATTTCTACAACCAGCTACTTAAAGTCAGATATTCTATCAATAATTGTGTTTTTCACTTTATCGTATTCAGGAGGAAGCTCAACGGGAGAATTTGCATGCTTTGATTCAACTTCTTCCAACTGGTTTTCATGATACTTCACTTTAAAATCTGTAAATTTTAAACCGTGCGCAGTTGAAATAATTACAATTCTCTCATCCTTTTTAATCTCATTTCTTTCTAATAGTTTAAACAGTGAAGCTAACGCAACCCCGGTATGAGGACAATTAAAAAGCCCCGTTTTATCAGCTAAAGCCGCTGCATTAGCAAGTTCATCTTCTGTCGCCTGCTCTACAACACCATTAAACAACTTCAACATTTTGATAGCCTTGTTAATACTGACTGGATTGCCTATCTGTATCGCACTGGCCAGAGTCATCTGAGCCTGAATCGGTTCGAATTCTTTAAAGCCCTTCAAATAACTTTGGTATAAAGGGTTTGCCTTCGAAGCCTGAACACATACAATTCTTGGGAGTTTATTAATCATACCCAATTCTTGCATCAGGAGAAAACCCTTGCCCAGAGCAGTAACGTTTCCTAGATTACCACCAGGAATTATTATAACGTCAGGTACTTCCCAATCAAGCTGCTGAACCAATTCAATGCTCACGGTCTTCTGCCCTTCAATCCTGAGGGAATTCATTGAATTAGCAAGATAAATCTTATTCTCCCGACAAACCTTTTGGACGATCTCCATACATCCGTCAAAATCAGTATCAAGTGAAAGTGTTAACGCACCATTGGCAATTGGCTGAATTAATTGCGCAGTAGAAACTTTATCCTTTGGCAGGAATACAATTGCAGGTATTCCTGCAGCAGCACAATATGCAGAGAGGGCGGCAGAGGTATCGCCCGTTGAAGCACATGCAACCCCCATTATGTCCTTTCCTTCTGATATCATCTGTTTAACCATAGAGACTAATACAGTCATACCAAGATCTTTAAATGAACCGGTGTGAGCATTGCCACACTGCTTGATCCACAGGTCTTCTGTACCAATAATATTACCCAGGCGTTCGGCCCAGAATAAATTGCTCCCACCCTCATAGAGTGATACTACGTTATTGTTATCCACATTCGGACAAACCATCTCTTTTTTCCCCCAGACGGAACTCCCGAATGGCCATTTAGTTCTTCTATATCGTTCATCGAGAAGCCTCATCCACGATCCGGGGCTGCGATGTTTCAATTTTTCAACATCATGCTGTACCTCCAACAAGCCGCCACACTTTTTGCAATTATATATTATCTCATTTAATTCATAGCGTTCATCACAGCCTGAAGAACATTGAAACCATGCTTTATAGCTCATATTTCCCCTCTTCTTATCACTTACACTGCAAATTATGGAGTAATGCTGATATGATAAATTGAAAATAACTGTAATTAACAGTCTCCCACTTGCACTGCCCTGTCCAGTGGAGAACCATTTAAGAACTTGAGTAATTATAAAAACGGCAAATATCTATTACAAGGAAAATATAACTTCATTCACCTTGACAATTTAAGGACAACAACGTATTCTGTAAAAGATGAAAAGCGTATGTATTTTTGAAGATGATGCATATCAAAACTTCCTGCCTCTGACCTACAACAGGCCAGTTTATGAACTACGAAGCGGCATTTACAGCTTTCTTGAAAGAATAGTTCTACAATACCCTGATAGTGAGATTAATCTTTTTTGCAGAGAATATCTTAAAAACTTACTGGCAGAAAGCTTTCCTCACAGTGTAAATGAAATTAAGAGCGATAACGATGGCTGTTTATTTATAAACGGCAGGCTCTTAATGTCAACGCCTATTGCTGTTTCAGGGAAAGAAGAGGTAGGAATTTGCAATAATACCATTGTTTATGCCAGGTTGCTCAAAAAAAACTCTCTTACGGTAACTCCGGAAAATTTTCTAGATAAAGACTTCATTAACGAATTAAAAGAGAAATTTAAAATTAAAATAGTGGATGCAAACCTGATGCATTATCCGTGGGATTTGATTCATACCAACAAAGAACAGATCACATCTGACTTCATGTCATACATTAAAGATATACCTGAACAGGAAAGCAGATATAAGGGAGTCCATTTTATTCTGCCCACTCAAATATTTACAGGAAAGAATTCAATAATTAAGCCGGGTTGCGTTCTTGATGCAGAAAAAGGCCCAATTTACATTGGTAATAATGTTACAATATCTGCAAACTCTGTAATAGAAGGCCCGGTGTTCATTGATGATAATGTTGAAATTCGATCTCTTTCAAGAATTCATGCCGGATCAAATATAGGAAAGGTATGTAAAGTAGGTGGAGAAATCTCAAATACAATCGTCCAGGATTACACTAATAAGCAGCATGACGGATTCATAGGAGATTCCTATATAGGCTCATGGGTTAATCTCGGTGCTGGTACCGTAAACAGTAATCTCACGAATGTATACGGGACGGTGAAGGTACAAATGTTTGATAAAATAATAGATACCGGACAAACATTTCTCGGTATGATCATGGGAGACCATACAAAAACGGCAATAAACACAAAGTTTACAACCGGAAGCATTATAGGGTTTGCCTGCAATATTCTCCTGACAAATACCCCCCCTAAGTTCATACCTTCATTCTCATGGTACTCTGACAACATTACCAGGGCCTATGATATCAGAAGAGAATTACAGGTAGCAAAACGCATGATGGCAAGACGGAATAAGAAAATGACACGCAACGGGGAGAAAGTATTCAAATCCATTTACACCTTAACCGAAACGGAGAGAAAATTACAAGAGAATTTATAACATAGTGTGTCAACGCCACAACAAAGTTTGCCCGACTTGTAAGCCGTTCGGACTGGAAGTGTCTAAAGTGAACTAAAATACCTAAAGTTAAAAAATTAAAAATCTGTTTTTTACTATAACTTCATCTCACTTCAAACATAAGGCACTTTCAACTTCTAAATAAGCTACTCAACAGTAACGCTCTTAGCAAGGTTGCGAGGCTTATCAACATCGCAACCCCTCATCACCGCAATCTGATATGCTAATAACTGGAGTGGGATTACAGAAAGGATTGGAACTAATGCATCAATTGTCTCGGGTATATACAAGACGTGGTCTACCAGATTCGCAATTTCATTGTTATGCTCACTCGCTATTGCTATTACCTTTCCGCCCCTTGCTCTAACCTCCTCAATATTACTTAATATTTTAGAATACACTTTATCCGTAGTAGCAATAACAACTACAGGCATGTTTTTGTCTATAAGTGCGATTGGTCCATGTTTCATTTCTGCGGCCGGGTACCCTTCAGCGTGTATATATGAAATCTCCTTCAGCTTCAGCGCACCCTCCAGGGCAACAGGGTAATTATAACCTCTACCCAGATACAGACAATTGTCGCTATCTTTATATAATTGTGCAATTTCAGCAATTTTGTCTTTACTATCAAGAATTGCCTGAACTTGTTCCGGTATCTCTTTTAGTTTACAGGCCAATTCACTATTCAACACATCATCCTTGCCTCTGACCTTGGCAATGAAAAGAGTCAGCATGGCTAATACCGCAATTTGAGAAGTAAAAGCTTTTGTTGAGGCCACACCTATTTCAGGACCGGCATGAAGAAATATTCCACAGTCAGCCACTCTCGCAATACTGCTGCCGACAACATTACAGATGGAGAGAATCATAGCTCCCTTATTTTTAGCCTCATGAATAGCTGCCAGCGTATCAGCAGTTTCCCCAGATTGGCTTATTGCTATCACCATTGTGTCTGCTTCAATAACGGGATCCCTGTACCTGAACTCTGACGCATACTCAACCTCAACCGGTATACTCAAATGCTCCTCGATCATGTACTCTCCAATAAGTCCGGAATTCCATGAAGTCCCGCATGCAACTATTATAATACGTCTGATGTTGCGAAGATCATTTTCCTTATCTTTTAAACCTCCCAGACGGACAAGATCACTATCTTTCTCAAATCTGCCCAGCATTGCACTACACAACGATTCTGGCTGTTCATAAATTTCTTTCAGCATAAAGTGCTCATATCCTCCTTTTTCAATTTTATCAAGGTTCCATTGCACTTCATCTACTCTCTTTGATATTTCTACATTATCTACATCTATGGTTTTCATAGTATCTTTGGTTAATACGGCAATCTCATTATCATCCAGATAAACTACCTCTTTCGTATATTCCAGTATAGCAGCAACATCGGACGTCACAAAATGTTCACCCTCACCAATACCAACAATCAAAGGGCTCCCACGCCTTGCTGCAATCAGCTTACCATGGTCCTCCTGACAGATTATGGCTAATCCGTAAGCGCCCTCAACATCCTTTAAAGCGGCCCTGACTGCATCTTCCAGCACCCCTTCAAAATAACTTTCAATTAGATGAGCAATCACCTCTGAGTCTGTTTCACTTCTGAAAGTATGACCTTCCTGTTCAAGCTTTGACTTCAGATAGTTATAATTTTCAATTATGCCGTTGTGTACAATCGATATCTTACCGGTACAATCAACATGTGGATGTGCATTTTCAATCGTTGGGGCTCCATGTGTAGCCCATCGAGTATGAACGATACCTAATGTACCTTCACTGAACTTTCCATTTATCTTCTTCTCTAATTCACTAATAAATCCTACCGATTTCTCAGAAAGTACTTTATCATCCTCAATAACAGATATCCCTGACGAATCGTAACCTCGGTATTCGAGTCTTTTTATTCCGTTCATTAGAATATGACAGGCTTTTCGTCCGCCAATATAACCGACAATCCCACACATAAACAGTTCCTCATATTAATAGGACGCAGATTTGTACAGAAAAAACAGATAGCTATTTTCTCGTATTATCAAAAACCTTTCGCTTTATATCAGGCTTGGGACCATAATTGAGTAATAGGCCAACTTCAATTTCAGTCGCCTTTAAATAATTTAAGAACTGAGCCTCATTCTCTACTGCTAATCTTTTTGATGCCTTAATTTCTACAATCACTTTATTATCTACGAGTATATCAGCAAAATATTCACCTATTATTTCATCTTCATATACTACATTTATTGCAGACTGGGAAGTAGCAGAAATACCTTCTGTTTCAAATTCCTTCATCATGGCATTCTCATATACCTTCTCTAGAAAACCATAACCAAGTTTATTATAAACTCTATAAAAAATTTCTATAATTCTTTCAGTTAATTCCTTATATTTAAAATCCTTATTATCTGCGTTCATCCGTGTCCAAATGAAAGACCTTCTCTGCTAATCAATCAAAATTAACCCGAAATATTTAACATATTCAGTTTTGTGTTCCAGAAATTTTATTTCAAAGCCGTTATTACGAACTGTCTTAAAGACGTCTATCCCGCAAGCCTCCATTGACGGTCTTGCCTCTTTAGGCATTGTGCAAGCACCTTCTACATCACACTCTGCACATAGTGGGCACGGTCCTGCATTTAGAGAAAAAGCTTTATAAAAACCGGCAAAATTTGCCTTATGTTCGATATGAAGAAGCATTTCTTCAAATTGTTTTGCAGGTGGCTGGCCCTCAACCAGTATGGCGCTTTCATAACACTCCATAAGCTCCTGGGTCTCTTTATAGGTTGGTGTATAAGGAGGGCAGGTTTTATACTTTCCAAATTTCGGACATCCAAATCTACACTTCAACTGCACCCATGGTTCTACTACAATACTCTTCGTAGAAATCAATTTGGAAAACGTTGCACCTAATTTAATAGTCTCATCACACAACAGTGAAATTTTATCTTCTTTGGAATGTTCAATAGTTTTAGAGTTTATCATGGCGGTATTTAATCTTTCCCCAATATTAAACAAAAATTAAACAAATATTATAATAGGTTCAAAAGTAACGTTGGATACTTAAAATTGCTCACTCTTTAGATAGAATACTATTTCCAACATTGGATATTGTCAACATGAAAGTTCAATTTGACAGTCCTATACAGCTGTGATATAAATTAGCACAACCCTTTAATTGATTTAACGATCAATAATTCTGAGAGGAGATGCATAATGAATCTTCTAATCTCTGTTTTGCACAGCAAAACTTTCATAAATTAGTGACAGAAAGGAGCTAATTTATATGGAATTTACCATAAAACAAATCAACGAAATTATTGGTGGCAAAATATCAGGGGATGACAACTTATGCATAACCGGCGTATCAAGTATTGAAAATGCTGAAGAAGGTGATATCAGTTTTATAAAGAATGAAAGCCTTGTAAGCAAGATGTTACATACAAATGCTTCTGCCATAGTATCACATCGGTTAATTGAAGAAACCAAAAAGACTTTAATTATTGTCGAGAATCCTTTTCTTGCATTTATCAAACTGCTTAAGGTTATTTCGGATCAAAAGCAGCTGCGGCCACGAGACATTCATCCATCTGCTGTAATTTCAAAAGACGCCTCCATTGGAGACAATATATCAGTAGGTGCTAATGTCGTAATTGATGGCGATACTCAAATAGGCAATAATGTAACTATCTACCCCAATGTCTACATAGGTACAAGATGCAAAATTGGTGATGACTCAACAATATATGCTAATGCTACAATCAGAGAAGAAGTCACAATAGGTAAACGGGCAGCAATCCAATCCGGTGCTTCCATAGGCGATGATGGTTTTGGTTATCTTCAAATAGAAGGCAAACACGTCAAGATCCCTCAGGTAGGGACTATTGAGATTGGCGATGACGTATCTATCGGCTCAAACGTAACAATCGCACGCGCCGCCCTGGATAAAACCATCATAAGCTCTGGTGTAAAAATTGATAACCACTCCCATATAGCTCATAATTGCACTATAGGTGAGAACTCTATGTTAATTGCTTATGCGAAGCTTGCTGGTGCTGTAAAGATAGGTAAGAATGTAATGATCGCAGAGGATGTAGGTGTTACTGATCATGTAGAAATCAGAGATAATTGTATGGTAGGTGCGGCGTCTAATGTCTATAAGAGCCTGGAGCCTGGAGCCATTGTATGGGGATCTCCCGCGAAACCAATTACTTTTGAAAAGAGATTACAGGCAATAATAAAAAAACTACCGGATATTTATAAAAAAGTAAAAAAATTGTAACCCTCCTCCCGTCATCGGCATCCGGTTATCACGAAAATGTGCTAACAAGACACCGATGAGTTGAGGAAATAGTAGACGGGCATTACTCTCTTCCCGAACAACGTTTACAGCATTACCTTAATGTCTGCCTTGGCATACAACTCCTTTAAAAGGTTCTCGGTTTTTATCTGCATGAAAACAAAATCAACCATGTCTGTCACATCTTCATAACTGACATCTTTTCCTTCTTCCTTTTCCGTTACCTTTATTATGTGATACCCGAACTGCGTCTCGACCGGATCACTTACCTCTCCCACTTCCATCGCAAAGGCAACTTTAGCAAACTCCTCTACAATAGAACCTTTTCTTTGAAAGAAGCCAATGTCGCCTCCCTTTTCCGCAGACGGACAATTTGAGTACTCCTTTGCCATCTCTGCAAAATCAGCTCCCTTATCTATTTTTATCTTTACACTTTCTATTATCCTTTTTGCTTCCTCCCTTTCAGCATCTGTCTTCATGTTCCTTGTATCAATCAGGACATGGCTGGCCTTTACTTTTGAGCCATTAAAAGCGTCTTTATTTGCATCAAAATAGCTTCTTTTGTCTTCATCTGTAACTGTGCTCTCCAGATATTTGCTTAATGCGAGCGCCCTGCTCACCTCTTCTTCCAACTCTGTTATATTGGAACCCTGAGTCTCCAGGATCTCATCCAGCGGTTTGTCTTTATTGGCAGGGTTATTCTGCAAAAAGAACTTTATTTTCTCCAGCTCTTCCTTGATCTCCTCTTCATTGGCAACGATACCCTGCTTCTCAACAAACTGCTTAAGCAGCATTTTCTTTGTCAGCTGGTTAACAATCTGCATTTCAACGTCACGTGTTATATCCTGATTCATACGCCTGAAAACATTCAGCCTCCTGTCAAAATCCTTACGTATGATCTCTTCGCCATTTACGGTCGCAATAACATCTGTTTCAGTCACCGCTACTGCCTCGGTACTTTCTACGGCTTCAGCTTTTTCCTCAATCACTGCTTCAGCACTCTCTTCAGCCTCAACTGCCTTCTCTGCATCTGCCTCAACTTTTTTCTCTACCGCGGTTTCAGCAGCTTCCACAACTTCCGCCACTGCTTCAGTACTTTCTACGACCTCGGCTACCTTCTCTGCAACTGCCTCAACTTTTTCCTCTACTGCTGCCTCGGCAGTCTCTTTAACCTCTGCCACAGCAGCTGTACCCTCTTCCGCTTTAGCCTCTGCGGTAACAGCGCTTTCAGCTGGCTTTGCCTCTGCACCCTCATTTGCAAACAGAGAACTGCTTGTCTGCAAAACAAATAAAAACAGTACTACCGGTATAACAATTACCTTAAACATTACTCTCTCCTAATTCATATTTCTAAATTTACAATTTACATCCAATGATTAGCCCTGAGCCCATACCCAGGTCAATTCTCTTTAAATTTTTAAATCCTGCCTTTTTTAACCACTCCTTCATCTCAACTGCGGAGTACGAAGCACCGCCTTGCGTACCCATTAACATATTAAGGCTGAAGAGCGTTCCAAAGAGAGGCATTGTCTTAGAAGGATTCAAAATAAATTCCTGGACGACAACTATACCTCTTTTCATCAATGAATCCCAGCACTTTTTTAAGATTTTCCGGTTATCAGAGGCTTCGTAAGCATGTAATAGATGAGACACTAAGACTATATCATACTTATCTTTACCAAGATTATCTTCAAGGCAGTTTCCCGCCTTTGTATCTATTTGACCTGTCATTCCGGACTCCTTAATATGCTCCTTTGTGAGCTTAATAACGTCAGGAAGGTCAAAGACAACAGCTTTTAGATTTCGGTTTTTCTTCGCAAATATTACTGAATATGATCCCTGCCCCCCTGCCAGGTCCAGCAGCCTACTGTATTTCTCTATCTTTAATTTCGTGTATATTTCATCGGCATGTACTGTGGCAGTGTTGTGCATAGCGCTGATAAACACTCTTAACCTCTTCTTATCAACCCCCTTTTTTGAATTATAGAGTGCCGTTGGTTTACCGGTCTTTACTGCTCTGCCCAGTCCGGACCAGTACTCCCACATATTCTTAAAATGCCGAATCCTGTCAACCTGGTAAGCAGGGCTGTTTTTTGTTAAACAACGCCTGGAAACAGCTGTATTACTGTAAATCTCCTTACTCTTTCTCAAAAGTTTGAGTGAGACGAGTGCGTTCAGAAGCATCTCTGTCGCCCTGGGATCCGTTCCGAGCTTCCTGGCAATGAGCTTACCGCTCTTCCCCCGCACACCGATCAGTGTAAACACGTCAAACTCAACAGCCGCAAAAAGAGCCTGAGCCTTCCAATAGCCGTAACTTAACTCATTAAGATATTGAACATCATCATTCTTCATTCGGCATATTATAGATAAACGACACGTATTTTGTCAGTAAAAATAACACTCACCGCAAATACGCGAAGAGCGCAAAAACAAACAAAGAAATGATACCTCTCAGGAAAGCAGGCCTCCCTAGGCGCCCCTTGAAGCAACTTTCAGATCCGACTCAGTTGGGAATTACAGGAAATAAGCTTTTCTCCTTTTCAATCTTCAATAGTCAATATTCAATCGATACCCCCCCCTCTCCTCACAACTCTGGAACTCCTGCTTGCCAGACAATTAGTCATGCGAGCGAGAGTGAGGCGGCCTTACTTTCGTAAGGAGTCCAATACCAAACAAATACCTGGTATTTTGCATACCAATTCCATACCGGTTCTTACCCGGTTGTTCATTTCGCAATATCTGATAACCTTCTCCTAACATTAAAACATATGATTTTAGAATCTTATGGATGGATGGAGTGTGGATAGATTTTAAGATTGTAAATTGACTAATTGAGACCATTTTTTTTCTACGTAGCTTTGGGCTCTGGTGTCAAGAATGGTGAATTGATTCATGTAACATGTAAGTATATTCACTGACAGAGGATGTATGATGTTATTACAGTTAAGCAGATATAGGATCACTTTATGAATGTATTATTTATCTATCCGAACATAAATGGATTTCATTATGATAATTATCACTTTGGATTGGCATCAATTGTAAGTGTTACTAGAGAAGCTAAGCATAATGTTAAGGTAATTATTGTTTCTAATAAAAGAGAGTACAGTCTTTTATTGGATGATGTAAAATCGTTCAAGCCAGAGGTAATCGGCTTTTCTTCTGTATCATCCCAGTTCAACTATGTTAAAGAGATAGCATCCTTAATTAAGGAATTGCTTCCGTCAGTTGTTCAAGTCTGCGGAGGTGTTCATCCAACTATTAATACCAATGCCTTGTTAGAAACAAGAATGATAGATGGTTTCTTTGTGGGAGAGTCAGAATTATCGTTTATAGAATTTTTAAATAAGATAGACAAAGGTGAACCATTTAATGAGACTGATAATTTTGCTTTTATCCAAAATGGAGTAGTTATGCGGAATAAATTAAAAGCCCTGATAACAGATTTAGACTTACTTCCACATCCTGATAAGGAGATATACCCGTATAAGAGAACAGTAGCAGATTTGGGATATGCACCTTTCTTCTTTGCCAGAGGATGTCCTTTTATGTGTACATATTGCAGCAATCATGCAGTTGCAGAACTATATGAAAGAAAAAGAAACTATCCACGATTCAGGAGCCCGGAAACATGTATCCAGGAAATCGAAGAAGTGGTAAAAAAATATAGTAAATCTATTAAATTTATATGGATTTTGGATGATATCTTTGGATTAAATAATGAATGGAGAGAAGAGTTCTGTGAAAAATACAGAATGCGTATTAAGAAAAAGTTCATGGTTCAAGCTCGGGTTGAAATGGTAAATGATCACCTATTATCTCTGCTGAAACGTGCAGGTTGCTTCAAAGTGCTGTTTGGTGTTGAATCTGGCAATGAAAAAATGCGTAATGAAATAATGGGGCGCAAAATGTCAAATAAAGATATTATTAATGCATTTGATTTGTGCCGTAAACATGGCATCAAAACACTTGCAATCAATATAATTGGAATCCCTGGAGAAAGTGAAGAGATGATACTAGATACGCTGAATTTAAATAAACGACTTAACCCGACTACAAGTGCAGTTAATATTTTTTATCCGTATAGAGGAACAGTACTTGGCGATAAATGTTTTAGAGAAGGGTTTGTGGACGAAGAGCGGTTTCTTGAATTTTCTAACGAACGTAGAGAAACTATTTTAAAATATTCTGAGGAACATAAGAAGATGCTCTCGTATTACTATGATAACTGGGCAGTTCTGGTGGACCCTTACAACATGAAATTACGTATAATAACATTATTAAAAACAATAGGAGTGTACGAGTTTGCAAAGAGTATAAAAAGAATGTTACTCTCTCCTTTAACTGTAAAGCAAAGGTCTTGATAATGTCAAAACGACTTATTACTTCAGCGGTTTAAAAAGTTTAAACGGTCCTTCCCCTTAACCCGCAACTTGTAATGGATTCCTTACGAGAGTAAAGACATTAACAACCCAACTCGTCCCTGGATTCCTTACGAAAGTAAGGATCTTAACAATTCGCAACTCTGTAATCCTTACCTGCCCGACAATCACCCAGGCGGGTGAGAGTAAGGGTATTTTCCTCACTTTCATCAGGATTCCATCTCTGGACTCCTTACGAGAGTGAGGACATTAACAACTCTCAATTCACTTAATTCCTCACACAAAGTCACAAAAAGCGAAAGTAAAACTCCTCAATCGTCAACACCTAACCCTCTACCCTCAAAGCGTTTTCTACAAATAACTGGTATTTTGCATACCGATTATATACCGGTTTTTACCCGGTTGTCCGTTTCTCAAATTCTGCTAATCTACTCCAAAACATAAAAAAACTTTCACCGCTAAGGCGCAAAGAGCGTAAAGAGAGGACAGAATATGATTTCCTGCAAACTATTAAAAAAAAGCATAATCTATAGCATCCTGATATTCTTTCTAGCCATAACCGCTGTCCATGCCGCAGCGAGTAACACTGCAGTCCCATCCACCATGGGAGGCACAACATCAAGCGTGGGTACAGACCCCAACACAGGCGCGGCAAATATCAACATCCCCATAGAAGTCCCGCCCGGCAGAAACGGCATGGCCCCCAACCTCGCCCTCACCTACAACTCAAATAAGCGGAATGGCTGGATAGGCGTGGGATGGGACATAAAGACATCCTTTATCCAGAGGAACACAAAACGGGGTGTTAATTACAGTAAAAACGACTATGTAGCCGACGGTAATCGTGAACTCGTTGCACGGGGCGACTGGGGCACAGGATACTACGGCCACAAGAGAGAAGGGGCGTTTATAAAATACTACTACAACGGCTCAGGAGGCTGGACAGCAACTACTAAAGACGGCACAAAGCACTACTACGGCACTACCGCGGCATCAAGACAGGACGATCCGGACAACTCCTCAAAAGTATTCAAATGGATGATAGACAAAGTTGAGGACACCAACGGCAACTACATCACCTACAGCTACACAAAAGATAAAGGAGAGATCTATCTCGACAAGATAAGCTACACGGGCGGCAGTAACCTGAGCCCCACCAACTATGTAAAGTTCCACTACGAGTCCAGGACAGACGCCTATGCAAAGTACATACCCAACTTCTCCGTTACCACCGCAAAACGGTTGATTACGATAGAGGTGGTTTCAAGTTACAGCACTGTAAGGGCATACAAACTTGTATACGATGCCGACCCTGATACTACCGGTTCACAATACAGCTCATCTACAGGCATGAGCATCCTCTACAGCGTGCAGCAGTACGGCAGTGATACCTCGGTAAGCTCCAACGGAGCAGTTTCGGGCGGAACCTGCCTGCCTGCAACTACATTTGGAATGACATCTTCAGAAAGCAGTTTTGATGACCCTGTAACCTGGCGCAGTTACGACAACCTGGGAGTATACAATGCAGCCAGTTTCTGGGTAAACGACTACAACGGTGACGGTAAGAGCGACATCATGTACCTCTGTGACTCACCACATAAATATATGGTCATGCTCAGTAACGGCAGCGGCTTTGACGACCCTGTCAACTGGCATAACTATGACTACCTGGGAGTACTAAATGCAGCCAGTTTCTGGGTAAACGACTACAACGGTGACGGTAAGAGCGACATCA
>CAYFOK010000005.1:204261-228374 GCA_964344685.1 uncultured Candidatus Scalindua sp.
TGTACCTCTGTGACTCACCGCACAAATATGTGGTCATGCTCAGCAACGGCAGCGGTTTTGACGGTCCCGTCAACTGGCACAGCTATGACGGCCTGGGAGTATACAACGCAGACAGCTTCTGGATAAGCGACTACAGTGGTGACGGAATGAGCGACATCATGTACCTCTGTGACTCACCGCACAAATACAAAGTTATGGAGAACAATAGCTCACACGACATAATTACCTCAGTAGATAACGGAGTAGGCGGAAAAACCACCATTAGCTACAAACCATCCACAACATATGATAATACACAACTTCCCTATAACGTAAATACAGTATCATCAATAACGGTAAGTGACGGAAAAGGGAACTCATCAAAGACAAGCTACACATACTCGAAAGGATACCACGACATACAGGACAGGGAGTTCAGGGGCTTCGGGTACGTAAAGGCTACAGACCCTGCAGGTACAATAACGGAGAGCTGGTTTAAACAGGACGACGTATACAAGGGACTCCTCTACAAAGAGCAGACAAAAGACTCATCCGGCAACCTCTACACAAAGATAGAGAGTACATACAGCTCAAAGACACCCTACACGGGGGTAACCTATCCGTATCTAAGTGAAAGTAAAGAGTACATATACGACGGGACCAGCACAGCAAGACAGACAAATACCACATTTACCTACGACTCATACGGTAATACAACACTGAAGAAACTATACGGAGATACCTCTGTGAGTGGAGACGAGAGGGATGAGTACACAGAATACGACTACGACACCACAAACTGGATAGTCTCACATCCTGACCATACATACATAAAAAACAGTGCCGGTACAAAGGTACGGGAGGCGTGGTACACCTACGACTCAGCCGGCAACCTCCTTACAGACACGAGATGGCTGAGCGGAGGTACAAACCCGGTAATAACCTATACATACAACACATACGGTAACCAGACATCTATAAAAGACCCGAGAGGCAATACAACTACTATAACCTACGACTCTACATACACATACCCTAAGACCGCCACAAATCCGCTGTCACAGACCGCTACAACGATATACAATAATTTATATGGCAAGATATCATCAGAGACAGGCCCAAACGGCAATACAACCACATACACATACGACGCCCTGGGAAGACTGACAAAGGTAACAGGGCCATTAGATACTGCCTCTACCTACGGTACAGTGACATACAAATACCAGGACTGCGGAGATGCAAACCTGCGGATTGTAACCTACAGGACAGAAGAGCACGGTACGGCCAACTACCTCAGGTCAGAAGACTGCCTTGACGGCCTTGAACGAAGGCACAAATCGTGGAGAGAGGGCCCGGACGGCAAGACAATCTACGAGGAGATAGAGTATGACAGCAGCGGACGTGTAAAGAAAAAAACACTCCCCTACTTTACAAACGGTACAAAAAGATGGACCACATACACATACGACCCAATCGGACGTGTGACAAAAGTGACAAACCCTGACAGTACCTATACCACTACAAGCTACAGTAAGGGCACGACTACCTATACAGACGCAAACGGACACAAGAAGGTAGAGATAAAGGACGTCTACGGCAGATTAACCACTGTAAAAGAGTATACCGGGTCAAGCGGAGCGCAGTCGCTCTACGCTACAACCACATACGAATACAACGCACCGGGCAACCTCATAAAACTTACAGACGCAAAGAGCAATGTAACTACTATGACCTACGATACCCTTGGCAGAAAGAAGACAATGTCAGACCCGGATATGGGAGACTGGTCATACAGTTACGATGCAAACGGCAACCTTACGTCACAGACAGACGCCAAGAGCCAGACCATAACACACACATACGATAAGCTAAACAGGCTAACAAAGAGAGACTATCCGCTGGGAACAGACACTACATATACCTATGATCAGACAGCCTCCACAAATCCTAAAGGGCGCCTAACCACACTTACAGACTCAACCGGCAATACCAGATACTACTACGACAAGCTGGGCAGGACTACAAAGACTATAAAGACCGTCACCAATGGCGTAACTAGCAGCAGTTACACTACACAGACAACATACGACGCCCTGGGCAGGACGAAGAGCGTGACCTACCCTGACTCAGAAACCGTAAGCTACACATACGACACAGGCGGTAACCTCTCATCCGTAAAAAGCACGAGTACCACATACGCCTCCTACTCAGGCTACAACGCGCTGGGACAGACGGGAGGCATTACCTACGGAAACGGTATAGAGACCGCCTATACATACAATGCAGATAACGGCCTTTTAAAAACAATAGATACAGAGACCTCATCCGGTACAGACCTCATAAACCGCTCATACACCTTTGACAACACAGGCAACATAACATACATAACAGACAACGTAAACTCTGCAAATACGCAGAGCTTTACCTATGACGCACTTGACCGTCTGACAAACGCAAGCAGTACGAGCTACGGCTCGCTCACATACGCCTATGACACCATAGGCAACTTTACCTCAAAAAGAGGAGTTACATACACATACAGTAGTACAACAAGGCCGCACGCCGTGACTGCGACGAGTAACGGCAAGACATACACCTACGATGATAACGGTAACATGACGGCAGACACAGACAGGACCATCTCCTACAACTACGACAACAAGCCGGGATCGATAACAAAGGGGAGTACAACGGCATTACTTTACTACGACGGTACCGGCGCGAGGGTAAAGAAGCAGACGGGGACTACTTCAACCATATATATAGGAAAGCTATATGAGAAGAGAGGCACAACAACAACCAGGTACATCTTTGCAGGCACTACAAGGATAGCCTCGATAGTAACATCCGGATCAACTGACAACACATACTACTACCATCAGGACCATCTCGGGAGCAGCAGTGTTATAACCAATGCGAGTGGGACCAAAGTGGAAGAGGTGCACTACTATCCGTTTGGTGAGACACGTACCGACACAGGCTCATATAAAGTAAGTCACAAGTTTACATCTCAGGAGCTTGACATAGAAACCGGGCTATATTACTATAACGCCAGATACTACAACCCTGTACTGGGAAGGTTTATATCTGCTGATACTATAGTGCCTGATCCGACAAACCCCCAGGCTCTTAATAGATACAGCTATGTCCTGAATAACCCGATAAAGTATACCGATCCGAGCGGGCATGGGTGGTTTAAGAAGTTAAAACGTAAGGTAAAGGGGTTCTTCAAAGCACTTAAGAAACCCAAGAATCTCTTTGCAATAGCCGCTGTTGTTGCCGCTGGTTATTTTATTGGTCCTGCTGTTGGTAACTTTATCTCACATCTTGGAATAGCAGGTGGTATGGGACCACCTTCACTTACCATGGCTAAAATAGGCAGTATAACCGGAGCAGCGGTCGGAGGTGCGGTTGGAGGTGCCGCCGCGTCTGCTATAACGGGAGGAGATATTGGTAAGGGAGCCGCAATGGGTGCCTTTGGCGGTGCTGCTTTCGGAGCGGCAGGCGTCTATACCAAAATTGGTACTTTAGCTAATGTTGCAGCCAGTGCTGCAGCAGGTGGTGTAGTATCTAAAGTGTCAGGTGGAAAATTCATAGATGGAGCTTTTCTCTCTGCAATGACTGCTGGCGCACGGTACTTATACAATAAAGTTGTTCATTTTGATATTACCTGGAAGAAAGGCGGTAAAGCAGTTCCAAAAAGCTTGGGTGATTATCCAGTAGAAGGTGCAAATAATGTTGGACAATATAGTAGAATAATAGACCCAAAAAGTTTGTGGAGAGAAGGTGGGCGAGTATCTAGATTTGCTAATCAAGTTCCTGGTATTAATGCTGTTGCTGGACTACATGATGTTTTTCAGGTCTCTCTGTCTAACTGGAATGGTCCAATAGCTAGAAGCATTTTCAATATACCAGGGATGCCAGTTGCGGGTGCAGTCACATATGCTGGTGCATTGGCGGATCCTGTAACTGCCTCTTATCTAGCCACTGAAAGAAACTAAAAGCAACAATAGCAACAGTTATGAAGGAATATCCAATATGAAACTAAGAAAATTGCATATATTGATTATAGTAATATTTCTAAGTGGATGTGTTTCACAGGTTCCATCCTTAGATGAGTATACAAAGAGTGGAATAGGTCAACCAATAGAAGGACTTAGAGAATCTGCTGCTAGACCATACTCTTACGCTTCTAGAACTGGTTGGAAGGAGACCACTTATAAACTTGATAATGGGAACTGGGTTTATGTGGAATCAGCCAGAATAGCTAGGAAGGATATTTATGTTCACTGGGAAGTAAATCCACAGGGAATAATTGTTGGAAGTAGAGTAGAGAAAACAAGCAGTCCTCCTGGGCAAGAAAAGACAGAAGTAAAAACGAATATCGAATGATGAACAAGGAATGTAGAATTTCGAAGTTCAAAATATGGATTTTGAGTTTTAGATTTTATTTGAACTTTGATCTTTGACATTTGGATTTTTTGGATTTTCAATTGTCAATCTACAATCACCAATCTTCAATCGTAATTCGTAAATCGTAAATCATAAATCCCTCACCCCTCCCCTTTTTTTATGACAGGTACTGGGGTCAGACCAAGTTAAGTTGTTAATGTAAAAGAAGAAGGTGTCTAAAATGTGGATATTTACGTCCTTAAACACCACTTTTTAATGCAGAAAAAACATCTATAAGGTATTATCGTTTGGTACGTGCAAATAGGCATTACATACAAGGTTGCGTTTGGCATATAACACACAGATGCCATAAGAGAGAATTTCTATTACGATTTTTAAAAGATCGCAAACGTTGGAAGCACTGGCTTTTTGAAGCTAAAAAGAGGTTTGGATTACGGATTTTAAACTACGCTATCACATCAAACCATATTCATTTAATGGTCATTGACAGTGGCCGAGAGGTGATCCCTAAAAGTATTCAATTAGTGGCAGGAAGAACTGCACAGGAATATAACCACAGAAGAAAGCGCAAAGGAGCGTTTTGGCAAGACAGGTATCATGCCACCGCAGTAGCAACAGATCATCACTTTAGGAGATGTTTGATTTATATTGACCTGAATATGGTGAGGGCCGGTGTGGTAAAGCATCCGTCAGAATGGGCAATGAGTGGATATAATGAGATACAGAACCCACCAGAAAGATATGGCATAATAGACTTGGATGGATTAATTGAATTATGTGGGTTGCTTAATATAGATCAAATGAGGAATGAATATAAACAATGGGTTGAAGACGCCATTAATGACAATGGTAGTAGAAGAGAGTCGTGTTGGACAGAAAGTATTGCCATGGGGAATCGGAAGTTTGTAGAGGATACAAGGGTAAAATTAGGTTTGAAAGCGCAGGGGCGTAAGGTAGTAGGGAACAATGACCAGTTTGAGCTCAAAGATACATATGTGCCTTACAATGTTCCTTTTGATACCGAAAAAGCCACTTTAAGGCCTGAAAACATGTATTATTGGGAGGAAGACTTAATTAATTCAACAGGTTAGCTTGGTCCGACCCTATGCTACTGCAAGGGGTCAAGTCTCCCCTTGGCTGCATTATTAATCCCTAATTCCTCAATTCCTTAATCTTGTTTCTGTTTTATTTTATCAGTTTTTATCTGTGTTAATCCGTGTCTCATTATCATATCTTCGCACTCGCAAACTGCAGCTCACCTGCCAGAATAGTGAATCCAGGCGGGTAACCCGCAACTCTGGAATCCTCACGAGAGTGAGGAGACCTTGCTTTCTCAAGGACACCAACACTAAACTAACTTCTCACCAAGTACAACATATACCCAATTTGTACTCATTCTTACCATGTTGACGTCCGAGCAATATCAGATAACATTATGCAATATATAATTTTAAATTAACTTTTATATCCCAAATTCTATAATAAATTTAAGCGTGATTATGGGAGAAACGAAAAGAACATTTTGCCAGTATATTGCATCTGCCATATTGGCTCTTCTATTGGTCAGCTGCTCTACCTCTAACATAATAGGACGTGGAGAATTTATAGAAGAAAGCAGTATCGAAAAGGAGACACCAAGGGCAGATATCCTTTTACGTTTTGGTACTCCTGTTGACACTGAAGAAAACAGTGAAGGTAATAAGATCGATCTGTTTAGAGTTGAGCAGGGATCTAGGAAGAGTGCTAAGGTTTTAAAAGGTACCGGGTCCTTTCTGCTTGCGGTTGGAACATATGGGTTGTCTGAATATATAGTATCTCCTAAAACAAAGCATACTGATGCGGTTATCTTTGAAGTATCGTATGATAAAGATGAACGTGTTGATAAAGTTAAATTTGTACAATTGCCAAAATAGAGAGGCATTAGCCTCGTTAGGGATGTCGGCATTATGACAATACCTGATAACAGTGCTAGGGCACTAAATTAAAAGGAATGTAAAAATGAAAATTGTAAATGTCATTTTATCAATATTTGCTCTATCTTTTGTGGGTTGTGCTTATGTTTCACAACAAGTACAAATATCTCCAAGTATACATGTAATAGATTCAAACACTGGAAAAGGCATGAAGATTACTGTAAGAGTGAAAGACGAAAGACCATCGAAATCATTAGGCCATAGAGGAGGTCCCTATGGTAGAGGGGCAGAGATTACAACAACTCAGAATATAGAAGGGTTGGTCAGGGAAGAAATAATAAAGGGATTGAAGAAAAAAGGATTTGATACTGCAGAATATAATGTGAAGCATGACAGAGAATTAATTGCAGAATTAAGGCTTTTTGAATATTCTACTTCCACTGGGGTTTTTACTAATGGAGTTCATGTAAATGGAGCTTTAAAAGTTATCTGCAAAAACAGGGATAGTGAGTTTGAGAGAATGTACAGGATTGAAAATGAGGACAGAGTTGTACTTGTTCCCGGGGCAAAGACAAATGAACAGATGTTATCAGACGGAATGAGTAATTTATTAGAAAAATTACTTTCAGACAATGAATTAATAAATTTTCTTGCCAGTGCCTAAAAAAGGAATTTGAAATGTATAAAAAATATATAATTATATTGATATGCCTCTTATTTACCGGGTGTCTAACGTCTAAAAAGTATAATCCTCAACCTATAGTTCTCAGAGAGCTGACTACACTCCCCGAAGCGGTAAAAGTGGGCTCATTATACATGTTTGCTGAAGAGTATGTCAGCCTTTCGGGTCTTGATTTCTCAAAAGCCAAATTAAGAACGGTACGGCTTACACTACAGAACACTTCTTCTGAAAAAGACGAATACGCGGCTACACATGAGTTTGACTTTACTGATTTTCGTGGTATTGGCAAAAAAGAATATGAACCATACCCTTATTCAGACGCATACATATTACTTGATAACTCCGCTGATACAACTGAAAGCATCAAAGGTACAGCTCTTGGAGCCGTTGGAGGCGGTGCAATAGGCGCGGCGGTTGGTGCTGCAATAGGCGCTATAGGAGGAGACGCCGGTTCCAGTGCCGCATTAGGTGCAGTTTTAGGTGGTACTGGAGGCGGGTTTAAAGGACATCAACACTATAAAGCTAAGGCCAGCATAGTAGTCGATAAAGAAATCTATTCAAGAAAAATGCCGGAATACATTAATATACAGCCGGGTACCAAAATTACCGGCATACTATTCTTCCCGTCAGATATTAATGCCCTTCACATTAACATTGAAGGTGTGAATTACAACATTTCAATTTACAAACTGGAGTCTATAAAAAAATAATCTGGGGACACTATACCTGTTTTAATTTAAGATTTAATATTGTAGATTGACGATTGATCATTCCTCTATCTGTGTTTATCTGTGAAGATCCGTGGCTAAATAATCCTTTTAACTTTTTTTCCTGAGTTTCCTGCTTTCTTTAGATGTATCATTTCTTATAACTGTGCTTTTTCCGTGAAAATCTGTGGCTAAAAGTCAATTTTCAATTATCAATTAAGAATTATCAACGATGAACTACAAATTCATAATTACTAATTATTGTCACATTCCTCTGCGTTCTCTGCGTTAAGATTTGCTTTTTCATTACAAACGAGTAGAATTTACTCTATGGAATTAGAATCAGCTAAGGAAGATGAAAGAAACCGGTCAGGCTCCGCTGCCAGAAGACAAAATGAAGGATTACCGGGATTCCGGTATCTGTTTTTCGGTCGTCGAAAGGAGATTCGACGAAGCGAAGAGGTTAGCTTGGTCCGACCCTATGCTACAAATGGAATTTTCATTGGACACTATAAATGAGAGATAAATTAATGATTTTAATGTTATGTATAGCTTCCAGTTTATTTCTTCCATCATGCCTCTTTTCTGCAGGTGATGTTGGAAAGGGAAGAAAGGAGCTTGAAAAAGTAGCAGAGAAAGGCAATATTATCATTGGTGCTTTAGAAGCATATAAGAAAGACAGTGGTGAATATCCTATTAAACTTTCTTCTCTTTATCCAAAGTATATTAGTCATAATACTGATCTTGTATATGAATTTTCATATGCACGTGAAGATCAAGTGAGGGGAGGGCTCTTTACAGATGAAGAAATTAATGATTGGGGAGGATATCAACTTGCAAATTTAGATATAAAACAGTCGGTATTTTCTAGTAGGACATGGTATGCATTTGTGTATAGACCGTCCAAATTATATCCTGAAAGAAAATGGATCAAACCAAAAAAGAGGGTTAAAGATTGGGCATTAATAGTAATATATAGACGTTATGGGTCAAAAGAAAATCCAATTGTTGGTCCTGGTGTTTAATTAGAGAAGGGAACTGTTAACAGAGAAAAAAATGGGTTAAGCTCCCCTTGACTGCATTATTAATCCCTAATTCCTCAATTCCTTAATCTTGTTTCTGTTTTATTTTATCAGTTTTTATCTGTGAAAATCTGTGGCCAAAGTTTTCCTCCCTATTCCCTATTTGCTTTTTCATAGCAAACTAGTAGAATGCACTCTATGGAATTAGAATCAGCAAAGGAAGATGAAAGGAACCGGTCAGACTCCGCTGCCAGAAGACAAAATGAAGGATTACCGGGATTCCGGTATCTGTTTTTTGGACGTCGAAAGGAGATTCGACGTCACGTAGATCATCAGGAAAGCTATTTCCTCGATCATTTTAGTTTGCGTGTTTTCAGCGTAATTATTGCAATAATTCTATTAAGCGTAACTGACGCCATGCTCACCCTCTATCTAATTCGTCACGGCGCAGCAGAAGTTAATCCAATAATGGAGCATTTTCTGAAATATGGCTCGTTACCATTTCTGGCGGCAAAATATCTGCTGACCACCGCTTCTGTAGTACTACTGCTTATATATAAAAATGTTTACATTTTCGGGACGAAGATTCGTGCTAAATATCTGTTTATCTTGATTTTTCTGATCTTTATTTCTGTAGTACTCTGGGAATTGTATTTAATCCTGTTTGTTTTAAAATAAGTGTCTAAAGTGAACTAAAATTTAAAGTGACTAAAGTTAAAATTCAATTCCCCACACGAAGGCACTAAGACACAGAGAAAAACTAAAAGGAAAACTTTACCACGGAAAAGCACGGAATAAGCACTGATAAAAAAAGAGAAAGAAAATGCAGCTTAGGAAAGCAGGAATTACAGGAAAAAAAGACAAAAGAATGTTCACCACAGAGACGCAAAGTGCGCAGGGAAAAACTAAAAGAAATATTTAGCCACAGACTAACACAAACAAAACAGATTTATCTTTTACGTGTCAATCCGTGAAATTCGTTTCTTGTCTTTTCTAGTAAAAAATAGTTGACATAATTATTATTTTATTTAGAATCCGCTTTATTGTTAGGAAAAGATCCCTATATGCCTGCCCGTATGTCGTTTTTGAATCTCAGTATTAATTGCAAATTTGAACAATTAAGAAGAAAAAATATTTTTTTAATTTAATTAACAAACTGGCAATGAGGAGATTTTACCATGATTAAGAAAATACCATCAAATAAATCTATACATGAGGTATTCCATACCATTATCATAATCATTGGACTTTTACTTTCACTATGTGTCTTTATAGCTGGTTGTACTGCTGGCGGAGGATATGTCGGTCGTGATGGTAATGCGGCAGGTGGAACTATCAATGTGGATGTCTCCCCCAATGTTGAAATAAGTGGTACTCCTGAAATTAAAAGTAAATAATTTTTTATGGAGATTATTATGTATGGCAACAAGAACCATCCGTCATTATTTTTTCCCTTAAATCTGTTGATAATATTATTAGTACTTTCCGGTTGTTCCGCTGGAGGTGGTGGTGTGGGAAGAGATGGTAATGCAGAAGGAGGAAAAATTAATATTAATCTGGGGCTCGGTGAAGCATTTGCTCCTTATATGCCTCCGTCAGCGAATCAGACTCGGAGCCCAAATGTTCCTTCGTGTGGAGATCCGTATTGCAAGAACCCTGCACACTACGGTACTTCTTCCAGGCCGATTCCTTCGTGCGGTAATCCTAATTGTTCAAATCCAGCACACTACGGCTCTTCTCCCAGGCCAATGATTCCGCTGTGTGGAAACCCCTATTGTTCAAATCCAGCACATTACGGCCCTGCTCCTTGATCAAACATTCTTAAGTTGACCGGCTACATAATGTCAATATTCTTTGTAGGTCAGGCTTCACCTCTCCCAGGACAAAAGGCGCCGAGGACAAGAAGAATAAACTATAGCCACAGATTTTCACAGATAAAGCACTGATAAAAGAAGAGAAAGAATATGCATCTTAGGAAATCAGGAATTGCAGGAAATAAGACAAAAGAATGTTCACCGCAGAGACGCAAAGTCCGCAGAGAGAAACTAAAAGAAATATTTCAGCCACGGATTTTCACGGATAAAGCACTGATAAAAGAAGAGAAAGAATATGCATCTTAGGAAAGCAGGAATTGCAGGAAAAAAGACAAAAGAATTTCACCGCAAAGAGCGCAAAGGAAAAAACTTTAGCCACAGATTTCCTCAGATAGAAACTGTATGTTAAAAACTAAAAAAGAAGAAAATAAACTCACTGCTAAGACACAAAAAGAAAAACTATGGCCACAGACTATCACAAACAAAACAGATTTGTTTTTTAGTGTCAATCTGTTAAATTAGTGTCTTGTCTTTTGCCTTTTTACTTCAACATTTTACATTCCTTGTTCTATATTCGATATTCTCTTTTTCTTTTACATCAGTGTGTATCCGTATTAATCTGTGGCTAAGTTAGCTGTATCTCTCTCATAGGAAGAGAGTGTCGTTTCGAAATGTTCGATCAGTTTTTCATTCATCTGCCGGGAAAACAGGTCATTTTCATCGTAAACACATGAGTCAAAATCTGTGTTGTCTGCATCTCTGTTCCGATAGATAGTTTCAAGTGACTGAAGGCAGAAGGTATTTATTTTGTCTGACAGCTCTTTTACGGACTTATCCTTAAACTCATAATCACATTCATACATGGTGCCGGAAACCGGTTTAGAGCCACTGTTTTTTATTTGATAATCATGAGTCCCCTTGAACATTGTCTGCTTGTGGTGTAAGAGATGTGCTGTAATACTTGGTGATTTAAGCATATCCATCTCTTTAAGAAATTCAAAATTTTCTCTCACATCTTCAAGTGTTGAATCCGGTTCAAACATGATGAATCCGTAATTGGGCTCAATACCATGCTTCCTGAGTATCGTAATAGCATTCTTATTATCCTCAACAGTGGTGTATTTCCTGAATTTGGCCAACGACCTCTCACTACCGCTCTCAACACCCAGGAACACGTCCGTGAGGCCGGCCTTAACCAGCTTCCCTATCGTTTCCTCCTTTACGTCATTAACCCTGCACTCAATTCCAAACGCTATTTTAATACCGTTATCAATTAAGAGGTTTGCAAGTTCACATGCGCGCTCTCTCCCCTTTCTGCCGGGGCCGAAAAAATTGGCATCGGCAAAATAGAAATACCGCTCTCCCAGTTTTTCGTAAATATCAGAGATTTCATTAAATACATTTTCAGGACTTCTACCCCTCCAGTATGATTCATCGCCATAAAAATTGTCCAGGTAACAGAAAGTACACTGTCCATAGCAGCCCCTGCTGGCAAGTATATAGGTAGATATCCCTCTCCTCTTTTTCAGATCGAAGTCATCACGGCAGGGAAATGGAAGATTGTCAAGGTTTGAAACCGGCTTCCTCGGCCTGTTCTGTACTATGCCGGTTTCCACTGCAGAACCGTTAGCCTTACCTGCAGGAGCCTTAAAGGCGAGTCCGTCTATTTCGTATAAAGCGGAAGAGCCCCTGTTATGCACAATCGTGTTTGCCAGTTCCAGAAACGTAGTCTCAGGTTCACCTATTGTTATAGATCCAACAAATGGATTTTCAGACAATATCTCTCTAAATGCAAATGTGGGAAAGTGGCCATAGAGGTTTATGTGGATGTCCGGTACTGACTTTTTAAGATGCTGGAGCGCCTGAAATATATCGTCAGTATACTCCCACAAATAGACAAGATGAACACCTAACAGTTTAAAGCTCTTTTTTCTCAACTCCCGTACTGTTTTGTCGAAAGACCACTGATGCAGGTTTGCGTCAACAATCTCCATATCAATATCACTGGACTTCAGTGTTGACGCAATGTAGCCGGTCATCAGGCAAGCGGAAAGCGGGGTATTAACAACAGATTCATATCTTTCAGGGGTTCTTGGCCTTGGATGTTCTAATAGAACTATGGACATGTTTCTAAGGATTATGAGGAGAAAAAGTGCCTAAAGATCAAAGTGAACTAAAATGACTAAAGTTGTAAAAAAGCAAAGAAAAAACTATAGCCACAGATTTACACGGATCAAGCACTGATGTAAAAAGACTAAAAATGAAGTTCACCGCTCCCTGGATAAGAAGCTACCTCACTCTCGTGAGGATTCCAGTTTGCATGCAGGCCTCTCTTCTCCGAATAAAAGAGGCTGAGAACAAGAAGATAAAAAATTGGGTACCATAACTTTAGGCACTTCAAACTTTAGTTCACTTTAGTTCACTTATTTTAGAATCCATTTCCTGATATTGCAGCGGAGTAGCTCTTTTTCCTGCTATTTTTCAGATCATCTACGTAATATTCCATCACACCCTTTAATGAACACACCGCACCGCACATTGTGCATGTCTCCTCTGCTTCCATTGGCGGCCTGCTGCTCCTGATCTCCTCAGCTTTCTCTTTAGTGATTGCTGTTTCAAACTGGGTTTTCCAGTCAAGGTCTCTCCTGGCAATACCCATTTTCAGATCCTGGTTTTTAACTTTATCCTTAAGTTTTACCATGTCTCCAACATGAGTAGCTACCTTGGCGGCCATAATGCCCTCTCTGACATCGTCAGGCGTAGGAAGTGCAAGGTGTTCAGGAGGTGTAACGTAACAGATAAAATCAGCACCATAACGCGATGATAAAGCGGCGCCGATTGCAGAAGATATATGATCATACCCAGGTGTCACGTCAGTAGTAATCGGGCCGAGCATGTAAAAGGGAGCATTATTGCTCATTCTCTTCTGTATAATTACATTTGCTTCTATTTCATCTATCGGTATGTGTCCGGGACCTTCAACAATTATCTGAACACCCTTACTCTGGGCATATTCAGCAACCTCTGAATTCATTATCAATTCCTGTATTTGAGCCCTGTCGGTGCTGTCATGCACCGCTCCGGCTCTCAGACCGTTCCCAAGACTTAAAATCACGTCGTATTTCTTCATAATGTCAATGAGCCTGTCAAGCTCTTCATACAGTGGATTCTCTTTTTTATTATGGTTCATCCAGGCAGTCAGGAATGAGCCTCCCCTGCTTACCAGACCACCGTATCTATAACCCTGTTTTCGGAGTCGCTCTAAAGTAGTCAGATTTATACCGCAGTGAATGGCCATAAAGCCGATCCCGTCCTGTGCCTGCTGTTCGATAACATCAAAAAGAAAATTAGAATCCATATGAACGACAGAACCCTTTTTATCAATAGTTTCCATTGCCGCCTGGTAAAGAGGTACATTCCCGACCGTTAAATTGACTGCATCGAGAACCCTTCTCCTTATCTCAGTCAGGTTACCTCCAGTCGAAAGTTCCATCAGCGTATCAGCACCTGCTTCTTCTGCGACTTTGGCCTTCTCCACTTCCATATCAAAATCGATAATGTCAGGAGAGGTTCCGATACTTGCATTTATCTTTGTCCTGAGGCCACCCCCGATACCGACAACCCTGGATTTTCTTTGAGGATTTCCATATATGACAATGTGGCCGTTAGCTATGCCATCACGTATAAACTCAGGGCTGACATCATCATAGACAGCAGCCTCTTTCATTTCTTCAGTTATTTCGCCTTCTCTGGCTCTGTCAAGTTGTGTCTTCATTCTATTTTCCCCTTTTCAAATTATGTAAAATCCATCTTACTAATTCAAAATTCTAGGATAATAAGTAATAATTGTCAAAATATTTCTTTCAGGCACTAATTTCACCACGTATACACACGTATATCCCCGGACAATAGGCGCCGCAGACAGTAATACGCGAAGGATGAAAATTAGACAGGATAACAGGATAGAGAGAATTAATAAGGAGAAAAAGTGCCTAAAGATCAAAGTAAACTAAAGCGTTAAGGATTGAATATTTAAATATTGTAGATTGCCGAATCAAATCCAAATGACCAGGCTCAAATGCCAAATCAATGCCTGAAGATCAAATGAAGTAAACTGTAGATTTTTTTTTAATTTTTGAGATTATGATTTTTGATTTCATTTGAACTTTGAGCTTTGACATTTGGATTTCTCCACTACTTTTAATCACAGTACTTATTCCGTGTTTTTCCGTGGTAAAGTTTTCCCTTTAGTTTTTCTCTGTGTCTTTGTATCTCTTCGGACAAAAAACTGCCTCACTCTCGTGAGGATTCCAGTTGGCATGCAGACATCTCTTTTAAGAAGATTCCAAAATAAAAACAATGGAAAGCAAGGCTAAGGCTTCTTATCTTTAAGCTTTTTCCACCACTTGTTCGGATCGGATTGTTTTAAAATTGAGAGAAGTTTCTTAGATGATTCGCACTTCAGCCTGTCATCTGCCCTGTCGAGCCAGTCAACCGCTGCTTCATAACCTTGTACCTGATACTCCCTGGCCTGCATCGCACATTCCAGTATATCCGCGTCAGCAGCAACCATACTCTCTTTACTCTCCTTATCTGTCAATTCACGTAATGCACCCTCTATCTCCTCTCTTATAGGACCGGTTAAGGGTTCAAGTTGGTCCTGAGTTGCTTTATCTCCTGCCTCTTCAAGGTTTATATATTTTTGTACTACTTTATGCAGATCATTTGTTCTTGTCTCATGTACATCATGAAACAGGCACATCATAACCACTTTAGATGCATCAGCATTTTCCAGTTTTGCCAAAATGTATCCTAAAATTGTAGAACGAAATGAGTGTTCAGCAACACTCTCAGGATTTTTATTCCCAAGAAGCCACCATCCGCTTCGATCAACATTTTTTAAATATCCCGCTTCAAAGAGAAATTGTACCAACTCCTCCAATATGTTTGCCTCCCTATCAAATCCAAATGTCAAAGCTCAAATACCAAATCAATGCTTTAAGTCCAAATGGCTGAAATCGTAAAATCCCAAATCTTAATTCGTAAGTCTTATTGTCTTTAACTTTAGACACTTCAAACTTAGTTGTCTGTTCATTCCAAATAGAATATATTATTTGACAAAATGTTTGTACACTATAAACTATCTATTCGTTATATAGAAACTATTTTTAAAGGAATATTATAATGCACTTTCCCAAATATCGCCCTCGCAGGTTAAGAAGTAATAAACTCATACGTGATCTCGTCCAGGAGACCAACTTAACTGTCAAAGATCTCATTATGCCGCTTTTCGTTCGTCCGGGAAGCGGAATTAAAAAAGAGATCCAGACAATGCCCGGGAATTATCAGTTTTCTGTAGACACTCTTGTAGAAGAGGTAAAAGAGCTTGCCTCGCTCGGCATCCCGGGTGTTATCCTGTTCGGTATTCCCAGTACCAAAGACGAATTAGGCACTGAGGCATACGCAGATGACGGTATCATTCAGAATGCGGTCAGAGCACTTAAGGAAAATGTCTCTGATATTCTGATCATAACAGATGTCTGTATGTGTGAATACACAAATCACGGTCACTGTGGTTACATAAAGAAAGACGAAAAGAGTGGTGAATATTTAATCGACAATGACGAGACACTTAAATTACTGACAAAAGAGGCACTGTCTCATGCAGAAGCCGGTGTAGACATAGTAGCCCCGAGCGATATGATGGATGGCCGTGTCGGTGCTATAAGAGAGATCCTCGATGATAACGGTTTTGACAACATTCCTATAATGTCTTATGCTGCCAAATACGCTTCGGCATACTATGGCCCCTTCAGAGATGCCGCAGAATCCCCGCCCAGCTTTGGAGACAGAAGGTCGTACCAGATGGATATACCAAACTCTGAAGAAGCCCTGCGGGAAGTGTCTCTGGACATAGACGAGGGTGCAGATATTGTAATGGTAAAACCTGCACTTCCGTACCTTGACATTATCAGGCGTATAAAAGACAATTTTAGTCATCCCATAGCAGCCTACAATGTCAGCGGAGAGTTTTCAATGGTTAAAGCAGCCCATGAAAAAGGATGGCTTGATGAGAAACCGGTTGCAATGGAGACTCTGATGGGTATTAAGAGGGCAGGTGCGGACATCATACTCACTTACTGGGCAAAAGACGCTGCGCGCTGGCTGGCAGAATAGTTAACCTGCCAAATCAAATCCAAATGTCAAAGCTCAAATGCCAAATCAATGCTTACAATTCCAAATGACTGAAATCGCCAATACTATGCGCACTATCGTGCATATTCTTGCTTCTTATATCTAACTTCTTGCTTCTGTTTTTTTAGTGAAAACCTTCTTTTCCGTTCCAGAAATAATTCTCTCTATATTAGATGTGTGCCTGGCAATTACAAGAACAGCAACTGCCGCAGAAAGCAACGTAAGGTACATAGGATCCCCATGAGGAGAATCCACAACACATATAATAACCACTACAACGGCTAAAGTGCCAATCATTGATCCCAGAGATACAAAGCGCGACACCAATACTGTTACAATCCACGCACCAAAAGATATTGCGATTGCAACAGGCGCCAGCCATATGAATATTCCAAAACTTGTGGCAACAGCTTTACCACCTCTAAATTTTAAATAAACAGGAAATGCGTGGCCAAGAACTGCGCTGAATCCGCAGAGAATTACCAATAGATTGTCAGCAGTCGTTGGAAATTTACTTCCGCTAAAAAGTAACGGGATAAAACATACGGCAACAAAGCCTTTAAACATGTCCAGGAAAAATATTATTAAGCCGTATTTTCTTCCGAGCACCCTGCTTACATTAGTAGCCCCGATGTTTCCACTACCCTCAGTTCGAATATCTATTCCCCGGGTAACGGCGATTAAGTAACCGAAAGGTATTCCCCCAAGCAAATACGATAAAACAATCCCGATGATGTATGATACAATCACAAATACCCCCTCCTTTATCCTTCCTGCATCTCGCTACCCCCCACCCACACCCCACCACAATCTATGAAGAGCATGAGTTTTACCATAAGACTTAATGTAGTATCTGAGCGGTTTTACAGATTTTTTATCAAACTCTAAATATTTCTTCAGGAACCTCAATCTATCACTTTTCGATACCGGAAACGGAGATGCCGTGCTGAACTGATCACTGTTATTTCTTCTCATTTTAACAACTGATCTATCCAGGCGCATTATATTGTTCATCCTTTTTCGAAAACTGATCTTTTCATACTGCCTGGATTTGTCCAAGTCTATTATATACACATTAACTAATCCACCCACGTCAGACTGCACAAGAATATTTTTTAGATGTAAATCGGCATGGTAGATACCCATATCGTGCATATCATGCACGGCTTTTGCCAGTTTATCAATAATTCCTCTTTTTTGTTTAAGTAACCGATTTTCCCCGGACAAAAGACGCCGAGGACTTTCCCCTGAACTCAAAAGTAGTTCAATCAAATCTACGGACCCTGCTATCTTCCTGGTAACCAACCTGAACTTATACAAAGGCCCCAATATATTGTTTATTACAATTGCAATTATCTCGGTGGTATTAATACCTCCCCTGCTCGCTGCCTCACATACCGACAGCTCCCTGACAGGGCGCATTTCGTCACAAAAGAAATCCCTGAATATTTTTCCAATCATCCCTCCGTGCCAGTACTCCCTGACTACAAAACTCTCGGCTCCAAGGCCTTCCATGACAAGAGTTTTGCAGGATGTTCTTCCCTGATAAGAATCGTTATGATCGTTTCTGCCCGCATGATTTAGTACGGGAGCAGGTTTTTTGCAAAGATTAAACAACTCCTCTATGTCTTTATCTGTCATCCGGTTTTCATATTCTTTTTTGACATATAATGTTACTTTGCCTCTATTCAAAGTTGAGAAATAAGCAGGTAGTTCCTCTTTCTTCATTGTGGCGTGATTATACTACAGTGTGACTGGCATGTCAAAAAAGACTTACCATTAAGATATGTCCATGAATCTATTAAGAAAAACAATATTCAAAGAATCATTTCCATTCACAACTGAAAATCTGTAAAATGAAGTGCATTCTCAAGAAGGGTTATACCCCTGCAGGCCTCTATCTTTTGAAAATACACAGAACATGTTATTAACCAGAAATCCGGAAAATATTTTAATTATCCGTCTCAGCGCAATAGGTGATGTAATCAATGTACTCCCTGCGCTCAGCCTGCTGCGTTCTCACTTCCCAAAGTCAAAAATATCGTGGCTGGTAGAGGACAGAGCCAGTGAAATCCTCATAGACCACCCTGACATTAATGAAGTAATTATTTATCCAAGAAAAAAATGGCAGAGAGAAATTCTTAGAATAGATAAATCTCTTAATATAATCTCTGAATCCCGTTCGTTTTATAAGAAACTGCGCAACAGCCATTACGACCTGGTCATAGATTTTCAGGGTAATCTGAAGAGCGCAGTTATGAATCTGATCACAGGTTCCGAAAACAGGCTTGGTTTTGGGAAAGGCCACTGCAAAGAATTTAACTATCTATCTACACAACTCCATGCATATCCTGAAGGAATTAAGATACACAGAATAGATAAAAACCTTTCACTGCTTAAAGAGCTGGATATTGAAACCAGGTTCATACGGCCGAAGCTGCCTGTGGCCAGAGAGGATGAAGAATATATATCCAAATTCATTAACGAAAATACCAAACCCTCTCTTCCCATTGTAATAATACATCCCGGTACAAGTAAATTCGGATCTTTTAAACAATGGCAACCATCAAACTACGCTTTATTAGCTGATATGATTATGGAAGAATATGACACCAATATAATCTTTACCTGGGGCCCGGATGAATTCGATACTGTTAAAAAAATAATAGAAAACATGAAACTGAAGGCAATTCCCGCATGCGAGACCGCATCTATAAAGCAGCTGATAGCGTTATTAAAACATGCCACTCTTTTTATAGGCGGAGATACCGGCCCACTGCATATGGCCTCAATGCTTGACATTCCGGTTGTTGGAATATACGGGCCGAAGGATCCGGTGATCTATGGACCGTACCGCGGAGAGGCAATAGTGATAAGAAAAGACCTGCCATGCAGTCCGTGCAGGAAAAGAACATGCGACGATCCGATATGCATGTCATCAATCCTGCCGGAAGATGTTTTTTGCGGAGCTGAGCAACTGCTTACCAAAAAGTGACACGAAACAATACAAATCTTAACGCAGAGGGCGCAGAGACAAAAAAATGCAGCAAATTATAAAATCCAAATATCAAATAAATTCCAATGAAGAAATCCAAAATTACCCCTGTTTACTTAATGGAGTGCAATTTCACCGATAGACAGGCGTACATTGTATTTTGTAATTTGCTATTAGGGATTTCGGAGTTATGAGCCCTTACTTTCGCCCGCCTGACTGATTGTCTGGCAAGTAAGGAGTCCAGGTACTAGTTGTGGATTTTGGGGTTACAAGTTACGAGTTAAGACTCGCCACACAGCATATCAGACAATTTTACGAATGACCTTTGACTACTGATTAAGTACCTTTCTTCTTAAAATATAATACTCTTCTACAGGCCTTTCAGGGATGATGAATGCGCGCTGTCCGGGATTTGCCTTTTGCACCGGTTCAAGGTCCTTATTGTATATCTCCTTGATTATCTGTACGAAGTCGTGATTCGAATGCTTTCCCATCACTTCGAGTTCTTCACCAACTTCAAATGAATTTTTTACAATCACTTCAATAAGTTTCTCCTCTTTATGCCTGCCAAACAGGCCAACAAACTTATAGTCCTGTGTATATCCGCTATCTTCACCCACCCTCTGCCCATCCAGGCCGGGACTTCCTAGAAAAAAGCCGGTATTGTACCCCCTGTTGCTGATCTTTCCCAACTCTTCCAGCCACTTGTCCTGATATTCGTATGTTCCATTTCCAAAAAATATATCTATTGCCTCACGATATATCCTTGTCACAGTGGCGACGTAATACTGGCTCTTCATCCTGCCTTCAATCTTCCACGCATCAGCACCTGCGGATATCAGTTCAGGAATATGCTGGATCATGCAGAGGTCCCGTGAACTCATGACTGATGCGAATTCTCCGTCTTCAACAATCGGGTAGTATTCATTCGGACGTTCCTCTTCTACAAGAGCATATTTCCAACGGCAGGATTGCGCGCAATCCCCAAGGTTAGCTCCACGGTTCGCCATATATGCACTCAAATAACATCTTCCTGAATAGGAAAGGCACATAGCACCATGAACAAATACTTCAGTCTGGCAACCACTGTTTTCACTTACTTCAGATATTTCATTGAGTGATAATTCTCTCGCAAGTACAACCCTCTTAACCCCCTGTTTGTACCAGAAGTCAGCAGCTCTGGTATTGGTACAGTTGGCCTGTGTGCTGATATGAGTTGGAGTTTCAGGCATAAATTCACTGACAAGTGATAACACCCCGGGATCAGCTACTATGACAGCATCAACAGGATATTCTGCCAGTTCCTTCAGGTACTGTTCTATTTTACGAATGTGGCAGTTATGAGCAAAAATATTAAGAGTAATATATAGTTTCCTGCCTTTTTCATGTACATATTTAACTGCCGATCCAATCTCATCCAACGTGAAGTTGGATGCTGAATTTCTCAGATTAAAGTCTTTGCCACCGGCGTAAACTGCATCAGCGCCGTATTCTATGGCAGTTTTTAACTTATCCAGGCTTCCTGCCGGTGCAACCAGCTCAGGCTTTTTATAGTTTTTTTGAGATTGTTCAATCATTTTTAATGCGTTGTTTTCCTTACCATAACTTCAGCTCACTTCAACCTTCAGGCACTTCAAACTGTTTTTGATCAAGATAACATTGCAGTATAAATTGTGCGGCAATCATATCTACCCTCTTCTTCTTCCCTTTTTTGCTCATTTTAGTTCCAGTCATAGCCCTGTGGGCTCTCACCGTCGTAAGCCTTTCATCAACAGTATGAACAGGAAGGTTAAATTTTGATTTAAGGGTTTCAACAAATACGAGAACCTCTTCGGCTTTTTCACCAATAGTATCATTCATGTTTTTCGGAAGGCCAACGACTATCTCATCGACCTCTTTTTCCTTGATCACGTCTGCCAATTCTTCCAGATAGTCAGTACCGTCCATCCGCTCTATCGTCGGAAGTCCCTGAGCAATAAAACCCACCGGAGAGCTAACCGCCAGGCCTACCCTTTTGTCACCAAAATCAATACCAAGTATTCTCATATCAACAGCCCTAAAACCAGCCCTGTACCGAGTGGAATGGAAATATTATCAAATTCTCCGGGTAAACTCTCAATTATACATGATACCAGGGACACTATCAATGCAGTCTTTAACGGAACATATATAACCGCACATATAAATGCAGTGATAAAGAATGCGACACATCCTTCAAGGCTTTTCTTTTGATTGTATGGGATCCTGATTTTTCCGTAAAATCTTCCAACAATAGTTGCCATACTATCCGCACAGGCAAGTATGGCTATTGTTACACACGCTATTAAAGCCGGAAAGAGCACCAGAGACAACACAACTCCCAGAGCAAGTGTAACCGGTGCCATAGCAAATTTTCTTCTCTCACTGGATCGAACACATAACTTTGTAATGGGGCTGAATAGCGGAAATCTGATCCCATTGAGCCTTGCCCATTCAGAAGCTATATAGAGTATTGTTGTTACTATAATAGCCATTACCGTTAGTAAGTAGCTGACACCTGCAAGCCAGGGGATAAGCAGGGAACAGGCATGGACCCCTTTACGCCTGAATTCCTGAACCCACGACAATGCAGCCTCATGTCTTAAACCCAGGCTGAGTTCGTCAAAAGTTGGTTCGTCTTCAATACTTATGTAATCAAGGACTTTTCTCAGATCATTGCCATCTACGAGATATTTTGCCTCTTTTCGAACAGGATAATACGAATTGAATCCAATGCTTACCTTCGCAAGTTTCATGATCTCAAGGTTGTTGCTATCATCTCCCACAACAACCACTTCATTCCATGTAATATTGTGTTTTTTTAACAGCTTTTCGACAACCTGGACCTTGCCATCCTGGAATGAGAGTGGACCTCCTATCTCTCCGGTACAAATACCACTGTTTATTTTTACATCTATTCCGTAGCCACAACCCGCACTCAGCCTTTCTGAAAGATTCTTCATCAGAATGTCAGGTACTCCGCTACTCACCAAGGCAACATAATGACCCATTGCAACAATACTCTGAATGGTTTCATTTGCATACTTTACCATCTCCGTCTTTTTATAAGCTCGCCATAAACTTTCCTCTTCTACTCCTTTAATCCTGATATATACCCTTTCCAGTAATTCATGTATATTTATATAATTAATACTGAACAAAAAACATAGGTATAATGCACGAATGTAATTCAAAAGACCTGAATTTCTAGACAAACGTAACAAAAACTGGCTTTTGAATATTACACCGTCTGTATCAAAAACTATTAACTTCTTATGATTTGATGACATGAATAGAGGAAGTATCAAAAATATAAAAGAAATACAATAAAATATGCTGAAAAATTTTCGCTTATTCTATAAAACAAAATGGTCCGATAACATTATAAACATTACTATGTATTTAATTAACAGTAATACATTTAAGATACTAAACAGGCCAAACAAATCTAAATATCAGTTTATATTTGACAAGAATTTTACTCTATTGTAAAATTATACGTTTTAAATATATACGTACAACATTTAAGAAAGTATCACATAGATTGAAAATTGCAGTTTCAGGAAAAGGTGGTGTCGGAAAAACGACGTTATCCGCCAGTTTATCAAAGCTGTTTGCTGATGGCGGTAGTAAGGTTATTGCCATAGATGCTGATCCAGACACAAATCTGGCTGCAGCTCTGGGTATTAAAGATGCAGATAAGATAATACCTCTCGTTGAGTTAAAAGAACTTGTAAAAGAGCGTACAGGTTCTACATCGGACGAATATGGTAAATTCTTCAAATTAAACCCGACTGTCAACGATCTGCCTGAAAAATACTCTATTTCACACGATGGTATGCGGTTGATGACTCTTGGCACGATTAAAAGAGGTGGGGCTGGTTGTGCCTGTCCTGAAGGTGTCATGCTGAAGACTCTGCTGAACCATCTCATATTACAGAGAGATGAAGTTGTTATCATAGACATGGAAGCCGGAATAGAGCATTTAGGACGTGCGTCTATCAGGGCTGTTACAGCGATGATTGTGGTTGTAGAACCAGGGAAAAGAAGTATCCAGACAGCTTTTCAGGTAAAAAAACTTGCTGCAGATCTTGGCATTAACAGGATTTATGCTGTGGGCAATAAAGTCATGAATGAGACTCACAGTGAATTCTTAAAAAAAGAGCTTAAAGATATTCCATTGTTGGGTACAATTTCGTATAATGAACGCTTAATAGATTTAGATTTACAAGGAAAAGCCGCATATAGTGATAATGACCAGCTGTTATCAGAAGTCAGTGTGATAATAGCCCAATTAAAGGAGCGCATAAAATGACCAAAAAGAATTATGAAGGAGCTGACCAGGAGTCTCTTGAATTACTTAAAAAGATGG
>CAYFOK010000006.1:0-220775 GCA_964344685.1 uncultured Candidatus Scalindua sp.
AGTGACCCCTTGCTTGTCGAGTAAGAGGTCAAGTCAAATTATACCCATCAATTGGATAGAATCGTTGGTTTAAGAATGCGTTAGATGTAAGTGTTACACATCCAACCGTGCGGGAACAAAGGTGGAACTTTTGGAAAGAGCATTTGTTTATAGTGTAAGTATTGAGAAATGATGGTGTTATGGCTGTGGGCATAGATGAAATAATATGGAATTATGGGTAAAAATGTTATTTCTCAGGGAGGTTTCGTCTTAAATTGTTATTTTTGTTACTTTATTGCCTTGTTTTTTTATTTTTTACATACAGGTACAGATTCCTTCAATGAATATTATCTTCATCTTTTGCAATAAAAGAATGAAAAACTTCTGTGGAAAGATTGAGTCTTGCTTTAATAAATTGTTTTTAAACAATCAGGACAATAGCCGTGCGAAACGTCGACATTGGCCTTTTCACTCAAATAGTCTTCCATTGCCTTCCATTTTCCGGTACCGTGTTCTTTGTGTGCATCATCACGTATCTTCTTACACACACAACAAACAGGCAATATCGTCTCATAAAGTTTGATTTTTCTTTGAAGTTCTAGTTTTTCAATGCAATTGAGTATTCTAAAATGCACTCTTTCTAAATCTATAGGTTTAACAATGTAATCAGATGCATTTAGTCTGATAGCATCTATAGCAGATGCGAAGTCACCATAAGCAGTACAAATAATAACCATAGTTGCAGGATTTATTTCCTTGGTTTTCTTTAAGACTTCAATACCATTCATGTCAGGTAACTTTAGGTCAAGGAGCATAATGTCAGGTTCTCTATCCTTTACCATTTCTAACGCGTGAGTACCACTATTAGATATAATAATAGCGTGACCCTTGCTTTCTAAAAACCTCTTTAAAAGACTACATGTCTTTACCTCATCATCTACAACTAATATCTTGTTCATGCCATACATCCTTAATGATTAAATGTCATGGAGATGCCTACTGGTGAATCTACATATAGGTATGGCCTACTTCATTAATGCTTATGGCCAGGTAAACTAGATTGACTCGCTAAAGTATAGAGCTGATATTCTATTGAATATTGTATATCATTGTTGGCCTATTATTGAATTTTCATGTTTTCCGGCCTCATGCATCTTCCTAGATCTTCAATATCCAATCATCACGTCATCACCGGCAAGTCAATTATAAAAGTTGTGCCTTTTCCTATTTCACTCTTCACAGAAAGAATTCCACCGTGATTCTCTATAATATGATATGACTCACTTAGACCTAGACCGGTCCCTTTCCCTTCTTCCTTGGTAGTAAAGAAGGGTTCAAATATATTTTCAATAACCTCTTCCTCAATCCCGTTACCTGTATCTATAAATTGTATTCTTGTAAAAGGTCTTTCTTCTTTCTTTAAGCTCTGTGTCTCAACTATTATGTTTCCGCCATCCGGCATGGCATCTCTCGCATTTGTTATCAAATTTAGAAATACCTGTCTTAATTCACCGCTGTTTGCTGTAACATGCGGTAGATTAACATCAAATTTTCTAATAATTTTTATACTTCTCAACTTCAGTTCAGGCTCAACGATAGAAATTACCCTTTCTAATATATCATTTATTTCTGTCTCTTCAGCCTTAGAATTTTCCTTCCTTGAAAACCTCAACAAACTGTCAGAAATCTTTACAATACGTGCAATCTCCTCTTGTATTGATTTCAGGTCTTCTTCTGCCTTTGATCCTTTCTCTGCCTCAATCAACAATAACTGGATATGGGAAGAGATGATATTTAATGGATTTAATACCTCGTGAAACACTCCTGCTGTTAAACGCCCAAGAGATGCCATCTTATATGATGTCCTTAATTGATCCTCAAATGCTCTTTGTTCAGTAACGTCTCTTACAACTTGTACAACATTTATAATTCTTCCTTTCTCATCAAATCTGGGAAACGCGGTTATAAAAAGTAACCTGTTTAAATTTATACTGTAAATCTCAGCATACTGAACTTTTTTACTTTCAACACAATTAACTACCGGGCATTCATCTACCGGTATTCCCGTCCCATAAAATATCTCATAAGAATACTTACCTGTTATATTATCCATTTCCATGTCAACAAGATTAGTGGTTCCATTGTTTGCCCTTATAATACGAAAATCTTTATCAACAATACAAATGGAATCGGAAATAGTATTAAATGTATCTTCCCATTCTTCTTTATTTCTTCGGATCTTATTGAAAAGCATGCAATTATCAATTGCAATACCAATCTGACTGCCAAATACGGTTAAGAACTGGATATCTTCTTCTGCGAAATGGTGATGTTTCATTGTTAATAGGAAAAGGGTCCCGATTACTTTCTCCTGTGATATTAGGGGAGTTACTGCTATTGATAATATACCATCTTTTCCTTTTATGACACTAGACAGGTATTTATCACTTTTAATATTTTCTATAATAACTGCTTCATGCGTCTTTGCTACACTATTGTAAAATCTATCACCTATGGCATACTTTTCCAGGATTTCAGTTGCCCTTTTTGAAAAGCCTTTACAATCCATCAATCTTAGTTGCCCGCTTTGTTCATCTATCATATATATTCCTGATACTTCAACTTCAAATATCTCCAGTATTTTATTCAAAACGTTATCTAACGTTCTTTCAAAACCAAGCGAATGAGGGAAAATATCACCAACGTCATTGATGATTGATAATTCCCTATTCTTCCTTAACAGTATTTTATTTGTGTTAGTCAGCTCCATTTCAGCCTGCTTGCGTGCTGTAATGTCTTCCTTTACAGCAAGAAAATGTGTAATCTCCCCTTCCTTGTTTGTTATCGATGAAATGGAAGCACTCTCCCAATATAATTCTCCGTTTTTCTTCTTATTATGAAATTCACCCTGCCACGTGCCACCGGATTTAATAGTTTTCCATAATTCTCTATATTCTTCGGCAGTTTTCTCACCTGATTTTAAGATGCTCGGATTACACCCGATGACTTCTTCAGGAGTGTATCCAGTCAATTGTGTAAACTTCGGATTGACATACTCTATGTTACCTTCCGTGTCTGTAATGGTAACAGTGGCAGGACTTTGTTCTATAGCACTCGATAGCTTAGTGATCACTTCTTCCGCCTTTTTTCGCTCAGTAATATCCCTCATGACTTGAACAATACCAATAAAATCATCTTCTAAATTAAAACGCGGAAAAGTTTTAATATTATAGAAACCTCCCATATTCGGTACTTCTACTTCTCTTGTAACAGACTTTAAGCTTTTGTTAGTTTCTATGACTGGACATATATGTGAGTATTTACTATAATTCTGGTTGAAGACCTCATTACACTGTTTCCCGACTATCTCTTCAGATTTGATATTCAGTTTGTTTAGCAGCACATTGTTACACCTGATTAATTTGTAGTCTTTATCGTAAATTATGATTATGTCTGTTACTGCATTAAACGTTGATTCCCAGTCTTCCCTTGCTTCATTATTTTTTCCTATTAATTCAGTCAAGTTTAAACGCATTTTCTCAAACGACCTGGCCAGAGAACCCACTTCATCTTTACTGGCAACCGTGATTTGTTCAGCCAACTCTCCTTTTGCTATATTCTGAGAATATCTAGCCAATTTTTTTATAGGCCTGGTTATTCCCCTGGATAGAACGATTGAAACTGCAACTATAACAATAATACCCACAATTCCTAAAATGGCAGTACTGTTTCTCAAAAACACAAGCGGAGCAAAGGCTTCAACGGCATCCTTTTCTGCTAACAAAATCCAACCTGATTTTTCAAAATACCGTGAAGCACCAAGTACTGATTTACCCCTATAACCGGAGTATATACCAACCATCCCTATTTTATTCTCGTTGGCAACCTGAACACCTACTGTATCAACAACTTGTTTAAATACAGCGTCTTTTATAAATCTTGATCCCGTAACCATTAATTTATCACGATTGACAATATACAATTCACCTGTCTCACCCAACGCTTCCGGACGTTTCACTTTTTTTGATCCGTCTGATCTTTCATTATAAGTAACCTTTCCCATATAATCGCTACTGTATCTATTAACTATTATGCCTATTGGCTCCCTATTCAAATTACTTAAAAGCAATGCTCCTATCTCAAAGATACCACTTTTCCTCAACCCTTGAGGGCAGCGTAATTCACTTGTCCAGGTGCCATTTTCTATCGTTTTTGTAAAATATGCCTCACCTGATACATTCCTTCCTATCTGACCAATCTCTGTTGAACTGATCACATTACCATCAAGATTAACAACAAACACTGAAAGAATATCAGGGTCAAGGGGTTGTTTATTTGTATGTAGGTGAGTAGTTAAGAGGTCAGTATAATAAAACGCCTTTTCATCTCTTCTGTGTAATCTCTGATAAAGCCATCAGAACCAAAGTCTACTATACGGGCTTTATTTACAGCTACTAATTCCGAATTATCCTTTATAATATCTTGTATAGTCGGTTTACCATCTTGACTCCTGTCACCGCGCTGTTCAATCTTTATTCGATTGACTATGAACCCAATAGGTTCACGGCCAATCCTACTTAAGAGTATAGTGGAGAAGTCAATTAAAAACACCTTTAAGTAAGTGTCATAATATGGGTCATCAACAAGTACATTTGAAGATATTCTTTCCGTAAGAAACCTTTCGGAAGAGACAACGTTACCTATACTGTCCTCGTCGGTGGATGCAACTACCTTGTCTTCAAAATTAACAATATATATCTCATGTATATTCTGATCCAGGTGCTTTTTATTTGTTATAAGGTGATTATTTAAGACGGATGTATAATACTCTACCCTGCTCTCGCCTCCAGTAATTTCTTCTGTAGTATCTCTTATAAAACCATCAGAACTAAAATCCAAAACCCTTGCACTTTTTGATTCCAGGAAGGTGCGTAAATGTTCTTGCAACGCAACGACTTCTGTTTCTAACTCGATGAAAATATTATTTTCTAGCGCTTTTCGAGTATAGTAATAACAAAACGCAACCGCAATTGTTGCTATTAAGATGGAAGGAATTATAAACCAGATTAATATTTTTTTTTGTATACCCATAAAATATAGTTTCTTTATCAGTGTTCTTCAGAAGAATAAGGAATAATTACGCTTATAGCTCCTCGAAGTTCACCTAGTCTGTATCCCTCTTTAGTTCTACCTGTTATGTCTTTATCTCCTTTTGGATCTCCGTGGCATTGCAGACATTCTTGTTCTATGGGAAGAGGCAGCATATAACGATAGACCTTTGATCCATCAGAATAAATAATGCTCTCCCCTTTTCCCTTGTCCTTCGGATAGTCAGGTTCTTCAAATATTGTAAGGATTCTTGACTCAAAGTCGTCTGGACGATTAGCTGGATTTCTGTATTTAATACTGGTCTGCTTGAGGTAATAGCCTGCACCCAATGCCTTGTTATAAATATAACTAGTCCGTCTGCCCACCACAGCAGGGATAATACCTTTAAATCCCAAGCCTCTTATATTTATTACTTTCTGACTATCATCTAATATCTTTTTCGTGGAAGCAAGTAAGGTACCTAGAACTTTTTTTACAGGATCTGTGGAAGTGGCATCACTAACATAAACCTCTATGCCTGTTAAATTCTTAAAATGCTCCTTGGCCTTGCTTATGTATAAATCTCCAGTGAATCCTTTATCACCTTTTTCTGGGTCGTTAATCAACTCTTGATTCTGGGCAATAACGGCCCTGCAGGAAACCAGTAACTTTGCAATCAGCTCTGCCCGTCTTTCTAATTCTATTTCGTCTACAGCGTATACCTGGACATCTGTTATAAAAACGAAAAACACTAAAAACAATCCAAAAAACACTGATTTTATCATCATGTTAATCCTTTTATCTGCACTCTGTACTACCAATTGGATTGGGCAGATTAAAAATTGTTTCGGAACCTCATGATATTATTAATGAACTCAGACGTGTATGTGTCCATGAAAAAACATCCAATGTAAAAAAGCCTAAAAGAAGAATGAAAATGTATATATATAAACCCGAAAAATTTTGTTTTGAATTAACAGAGCATAATTTAAAAGATTCTGCTAAATCTAAAATATATGTATTTTGTGTGAACGCTAAAATCGTTTAAATGAAAAGGTGAATGTATGTTGCTTTTTGCAAGTGGGTTTGTTATGTAAGACAGAAAGAATTGAAATATTTACCCTTGCTTCTTCCTCCATTATAAAAATGTTGGATAACAATGGATTATCTAGAAACAATTCAAAAGATGAATATCTTGAGTAAATGGTTAGCTTTTATCATTGCAAAGTTTATTTATACATTATATTTTTTAATAGTCAACCACAAAAATACTTGTTACGCAATTATAAACAAGGTTTACAACATTGTTCAGCTCTTTATACTGAACATTTGGAACCTCAACATGGATATCAATCCTGTCAAGCAGTGGGCCGGAAATCCGGGAAATGTAATTTTGAATCTGACGAGGCGTACAGTGACACTCTTTTTTCGGATCAGTGTAATAACCACACGGACAGGGGTTCATAGCCCCAACCAGCATTATCTCAGCCGGGAACATCACTGAGCTCATTGCCCTTGAAATTGTAATCTCATCCGTCTCTAATGGCTGCCTCAGCACTTCCAGCGTCTTCCTGTTATATTCAGGCAGTTCATCAAGAAAGAGAACTCCATGATGTGCGAGGCTAATCTCACCAGGACGTGGAAAACTCCCGCCCCCAACCAGCCCCGCTGTACTGACGGTATGATGCGGATTACGAAAAGGTCTGGTAGCTATCAGTGACTTATCTGACCTTAAAAGTCCTGCTGAACTATATATTGCAGTAGTTTCAATAGCCTCTTCCAGTGTTAACCTGGGCATTATGGTAGGAAGCCTTTGAGTTAACATTGTTTTACCTGAACCAGGAGGACCGATCATAAGTATATTATGATTTCCAGCCGCAGCAATAGTAAGTGCACGCTTTACATGCTCCTGCCCCTTAACATCCATAAAATCTATCTCATAATGAGAAGATTCACTAAATACATCATCAAGGTTTAAGGGAAACGGGGAGACAACTGACTCATTTGTCAGGAAGCGCACCGTATCAGACAGTGTATTAACTGGAATAATTTCAATATCCTCTACGATAGCCGCTTCTGGCGCATTATCGGCAGGAAGGATTAATCCTTTCAGACCTGCTTCCCTGCACTTTATCGCCATAGATAAACAACCATTAACCTTTCTTACGCATCCATCTAACGCAAGCTCGCCTACTATACCGTATTTGTTTATCTTTTCTGTCTCCATCTGGCTTGAGGCAATCAGCAATCCCATTGCTATGGACAATTCGAAGGAAGGCCCCTCCTTCCTTATATCAGCGGGGGCCAGGTTAATGGTGATATTCTTATTAGGAAATTTGTATCCGCAGTTCTTGAGCGCAGCTTTTACTCTGTCCCTGCACTCTTTAACTGCAGCATCCGGCAGTCCGATAACTACTGTTGACGGCAGTTGCCCACTTGCAACATACACCTCTATTTCCAGTACATAGGCATCAATTCCATATACCGCGACACTCTTTACCTTTCCAAGTCCTGCCATTTTCACCTTCCCTGGTTATCAGGGTTAGAGAATAAATAACTTTATACCCTCTCAAACCCTTAATTAAATGACTGCTTGTATTTATTGCAAACCTATTTCTTCCATGTTAGCGGCAAAAAGATAAGTATGACAGTGTATATTTCCAAACGGCCTACCAGCATAGCAAAAATCAATACCCATTTACAGGGGTAAGCAATTCCACTATAGTTTTTAGTAGCGCCTGCATCGGCCAGGGCAGGGCCAACGTTACTCATCATTGATGCAACCGCACTGAATGATGTAATCAGCTCAGTACCAAAAATGGTCAGAATAAGAGAAAAGACACCAAATAATCCCAGGTTAATAACAATAAAGCCCAGTGTGTTTGTAATTATATCCTCACTTACCGGTTTACCGCTGTGTTTGACATGCATTACAGCTCTTGGCCTCAGCACATGAAAGAGCTCCCTTACTCCACTTTTACAGAGAAGCATTATTCTCGCAACCTTTATACCACCTGCAGTGGAGCCTGCACATCCTCCAATAAACATAAGAAGGACAAGTAAGACTCTACAGAAATCAGGCCAGAGATCAAAATCGGCATTGCAATAGCCGGCGCTGGTCATTATAGAGACCGTTTGAAATGCAGCATATCTCAACGATCCACCAAAACTGTCATATTTATGATCTTTAAAATCTCCATTGTAGAACGAAGAATCAAAGAAAAACAGTGCAAGCGTTACCAGGCAGATAGCACAAAACACCAGGCTTACAAAAAAGCGAATTTCTGAGTTAGCCAGTACTTTTCTGATTTTCCCTGTAACCAACTGGTAGTAAAGGATAAAATTGCAGCCTGCAATAAAAACAAAAACCATAATAACTATCTCTATAAACAGGCTATCAAAGGCAGCTATACTCTGATTTTTAGTAGAGAACCCTCCTGTAGATATCGTTGTAAAAGCATGGCAAATGGCATCAAAGATATCCATACCGCCAAACCATAAAAGTGGAATTAAAATGGCAGTAAGAGAGATGTATATGACCCACAATATTTTTGCCGTCTGAGCAATACGGGGTTTTATCTTGTCCGTCGTAAGATCAGGTGCTTCAGCACTGAACAGCTTATGCCCTCCAACGCCAATCGTAGGAAGGATCGCTACAAAGAAAACAACAATACCCATTCCACCAAGCCACTGTGTCATGCTCCTCCAGAACAGAATACCGTGCGGCAATGCCTCGATGTCGTTGAAAATAGAGGCACCTGTAGTTGTTAGTCCGCTCATTGATTCGAAGTAAGAATCACAAAAGGTATCACAAGTTCCTGAAAACCAATAAGGCAAGGCACCAAACAGGGCACAGGACATCCACCAGAATGCGACAATAGCCAGACCCTCTCTGATGGTAATATCTTCATTCTTAGGTTTTAAAAAGAACTTGAGCGCTAAACCTGTCGTCCCTGTCGCAATGAATGAAAAGACAAATGCCCATATCTCTTCCTTGGTTCCATAAAAAAGAGATACTCCATATGGTATGAATAATATACCCGAAAGAAGTAAAAAGAGATTGCCCAGGGTGTGCAACACCAAAGGTATGTTCATAGTATTAGCTGATTTTAGAATTCACCTTAGTTTCTATTTTATCAAGAGGGACCAGGCTGATTTGCTAAAATAAAATTTACAGAACAGTGAGCCCTATTTTTTCTTACTGAAAAGCGCCTGAACCCTTTCAATATCATCAGGCAGGGTGAACACAATAACGCTTTCACCGGGATTGATCGCTTCAATACCTTTCGGCAGAAGCATTGTATTGTTTCTTACAATTGCGCCAAGGATAGTTTTTTTAGGAAACCGAATTTTCTGAAGAGGCTTCTTTACTACTTCAGAACCCTCTTCAGCGATCAATTCAATCGCTTCCGCCTCGCTGTCTCCCAGCTTGGCAATCGACAGTATCTGGCCCCTCCGCACATGTTGAAGTATCGCGCTTGCGGTAACCAGCCTTGGATTTACAACCACATCAACATCAACTTGATTAATTATATGTACAAGTTCCGGTTCATTGGTAAGCACGATGGTCTTCTTTGCACCATTCTTTTTTGCCAGCAGAGATGCAAGCAGATTGGTCTGTTCATTCTCGGATAGAGCAATAAATATATCTGTAAGCTCTACGGCCGCATCTTTAAGTACATCTATTTCAGTAGCATCACCGTGTAAAACTACCGCATTCCTTAAAGAAGCTGCAGCCATTACCGCCTTATCCTTTTCCGGTTCAATTATTGTTACGGCAATCGGACTGCTTTCAAGCCTTTCAGCAAGCAGCATACCAGTACGGCTCGCCTTATATATAATTACCTTTTCTACCTCATCCGCCCTTCTGTTAACCATTGGCAGGAAATAAGGCAATCCAGTTTTGGATATAAGTACGAAAATATTATCATCCGGTAATATTGTGGTGCTATCAGATGGCGTAATTATCTCATCATCACGTTGGATATATACAATTAAAAATGAATCTGTATACTCAATGTCTTCCAGTTCTGAAAAATTCAAACCTACAAGAGGTGCATCCTTTGGGACATGAAAACCTCTTAAAATAACATCACCTATTGGAAAGTCAACGGCAAACGTTGCTCCCGGCGTCTCTAAAATCTTAAGAATAGATTCAACAATAATCTGTTCCGGGTTTATCATATGATCAACACAGAACCCATTATGTTTAACTATTGATTTATTACCGGTAAATTCACTGTTGCGAATTCTAGCTATCTTGATTTTGTTACCGTTACCATATTTATTAGCCAGGATGCAGGCGACAATATTGACCTCATCGCTGGTAGTTACGGCCAATACCATCTGTGCTTCTTGCACACCGGCAGACTCTAACACACTGGGAGAGGTAGCATTTCCGGCAATTATTGAAACATCCAGTTTTTCAGAAGCTTTCCTGGTTAATTTGGGATTCGCATCAACTACTGATATATCGTGCCCTTCCGCCGATAGCTGCTTTGCAATACTGAATCCAACAGCACCTGCCCCAATTATGAGAATTTTCATCTATAACCCTTTTTAAGTCAAGTTTTTGGGAAAAAATATTTATAGAAAAAACATGAAATAGCTTAATTGCACCGTTCCGTGTTTCTCAGGCTCTTGTAAAATTAATATATACTCAAAATACTCCGCCTTAAGGCGACATCACAGCAATACTTTTTTTCCTCAGAGTAAAAAACTTTGATTTCAATTCCGCCCCTCCCAGATGCGGGTTTTTTTTCTCGAAATCATCTACAAGCGTTCTAACTCTTTCAAAGGATCCTTCTTCAAAATACCAGCCAATAATTTCGTATATCTCAGCCCACCACATACGATTATCTACTGATAAACTCTCTATCCACAATGATAAAACACTTAACAGTTTGTCATATTGTTTTGCTTCTTTCAGACAATGTACCAGTTCAAATTTTATTTCCGTATCTTTATCAAAATGTACGACGAGCTCTTCATAGAGCGGTGTTGCCTTTTGACAATCATTACTTGAGAAATATAATTTTGCCAACCTTTTTTTGCTCTGCCACAATGCATGTTCGTATTCAGGTAAACCTTCAAAATTATTAATTTGCTTCTCTAGCATTTCTTTAACTCTTTTATAATCCTCTTCTGCATTAAAAGCATTAACTATACTTTCAAGTAATACAAAGGACTTACTCTCTATTGAAAGAAGCACATCGGCCGCCTTTTCTGCAACTCTATTATCGGTATCTTTAAGCAGCTTGATTAAAGGCTCTACAGCACTCTCATCACCTATTAAACCTAAGGCTGCGGCCGTAGATTCACGAACACGAGCACTCTCATCGGACAGTAATGCAATCAAAGGTATAACCGCCTTTTTAGTTCCTGTTTTTCCCAGAGTATCTGCAGCATACCATCTAACCCTTTCATCCTCATCTTTTAATGAATTAATCAACGGATCAATCGCCCTTTTATCCTGAAACTTGCCAAGGGCAACTATTGCTGATTCCCTTATCTTGGGATCTTTATTAGCAAACAAGTTGACTAATGGTTCTACAGCCTCATCTGCCTTAAGCTCACCAAGAGCTTCTGCGGCCGCGCATACTACACTGTTGGCAGGATCGCTTAAAGCAGACAGCAAATCAAATACTGCCTCCTTTTTGCCCAGTCTGCCCAGGGATCTTGCTGCGCTCTCCCTTACCCTGGTCTCTTTGTCCTGCAGAGCCAATATCAAATTTTTCAGTTCAGATACATCACCAATCTTTCCAAGAACATTTACTGCCAGAACACGTATCTCAGTATCATCATCTGAAATTAAATCAACAAACACTTTGACAACTTCAGGTTCATTATGATTTGCCAGTTCCCCTGCAGCATAAATTCTTACTGCCTGGTATTCGCTTTCCAAAGCATCAATTAATGGCCTTATGTTGTCACTATCTTTATTCGTCTTTAAGATCTGTATAGTCTTATCGACTATTTCATCCTTAAGAAGATTGTTTTCTTCTTTAAGCTTCTTAAACCCCCCTTCCAGCTTGTCAACAATGTCCTCTAACCACTGCTCCCTTGTTTTAACCTTATTTCTATCCCACCACTCTTGCCAGAAAGATTTTGCTCTGCCATTAGATTGTTTTGTAATCTCCACCAATGCGTCATGAGCCGCAATTTGCAAATCGTTATTATCAGTTTCTAATATATTTATCAGCGGCTCTACCGCCTCACGTGAACGTGTCTTCGCTAAAGCGCCCGTAACAAGAATGCGGGATTCAATTGATTTTCCATCATCCAGGAGCACGTCTACCATCTCTTCTATCGCTTTTTTTGTCCTGATGTTTCCCAAAGCATCAGCGGAAGCAACTCTCATCTCTTCATTTTCACTAGCAAGCAGATCGATCATACAATCTAATGCCCTGCTGTCATCGCCGGCAAAACCGAATGCTTTAATCAGAGAAATACGTACATCATCATTATCGGAATTTTCCAGGATTTCAATTAACGAATCATAAACCGTGGGCAGGTTAAGTCCCAATAATGAAATGACTGCAGATGTGCGTATTGCGGAGTCATCTGAATATAAAAGCTTCATCCACTCATCAATCTTAATCCTCAGCTCAGGGGAAATATCCTGTGATCTTTTTTTGGACGAACTGACTTCTCTGGCATCAACAACTCTATATTCAGCTACTGTCAGACAACTACAAATTGATATACTTGCCAAAACAAGCATAAACAAATAGTTTTTTTTCATTCATTTATCTATCGTAGAGTACAACACTTACATGCGGTACACTGCGACATGAAAAGGTTGATACAACCTGAATTAGTAAATTAATTTCCTTTCAGCTGCAAAAAAATTTATACTATCAAAACTCCTTTTTAGCGTCAACATAAAAGAACCCCGAAAAGAATATCTTGAACATTTTTTTCAGGATTGTTAATATGTTGAATCTAAGAGACTTATAATAATTTTCTCATTTCTTGTTTTACACGGCACAAAATCAAAAATCGAAATACCGGATAGGCCTGAAATAATAACATTAAATCCTGAAAATCAGGGTACAATTACAAAATCAATAACAGATGAAAATAATATCCTTTGGTGACATTCATGAAGATCTCAACAATTTAACACCTTTGAAAAATGAGCTCGAAAATGCAGATCTTGTAATTGTTACCGGTGATTTGACTAACTATAATGGACGAAAAGAGGCAGAAAAAGTAATCGAAGGGATAATGAAGTACAATGAGAACGTGTTAGCCCAATTAGGAAATCTTGACCAGCCTGAGGTCAACGATTATTTAACGGAAAAAAGAATCAATCTTCACAGAAATGGTTTCATCAGGGAGGACATAGGAATATTTGGTGTAGGCGGTTCAAACCAGACACCTTTCAATACCCCTACCGAATTCAGCGAAGACGAGATTGAGACTTTTCTACTGGAGGGCATTGATAAGGTTAAAGACACAAAATTTAAAATCATGGTACCGCATGTGCCGGCAAAAGAGACGAAGCTTGATATTATATCATCCGGCGTACATGTAGGGAGTCAGAGTGTTCGCGATTTTATTTTAAAATATAAACCGGATATTTCATTGAGTGGACACATTCACGAAGCGAGAGGAAGCGATACACTAGGAGACACCTTAGTCTTCAATGCCGGTATGTTTCGAGATGGTGGATATGTAATAATTACTAAACAGGAAGGAGAACTTTCAGCAGAATTAAAGGTGCTGTCTTAATAGTATGGAATATCCAAAATTACGTTTAATAGACGCTTTTCCAATCGAAGTATCCGGGCAACAGACTGTATGCCTAAGAGATCCGTTTAATACCAGAAACTCTTTTATTCCCCGTGAAGTTTTCGACAATATTGTTTATTACTTTGACGGTAATCACTCCATAATGGACATACAGGAAATATATATACAGAGACATGGCAAAGGCGATATAAAGGAAATAATCCAACAGGTGATAGGGGAGTTGGATAATAACTTTCTTTTAGATAATAACCGTTCCAGAGAATTTATTAAAAAGCTGAAAGACGATTTCAGAAATTCAACCATACGTAAGGACGCGCATGCGGGTACTGCTTATGAAGCGGACAAAGATAAGCTAAAGGAGCAGTTAGATGGTTTCTTTACCTCCGCAGAAGGACCAGGCATGCCATCACAATCAAACCAAAAGAAAGGATTGAAGGGCGTAATAGCTCCACATATTGACTTGGGATGCGGTGGGCCATGTTTCGCCTGGGCCTACAAAGAGATTGCAGAGTCGTCAGATGCTGATCTCTTCATAATACTAGGCATTGCACACACGGGGACTAATAACCTCTTTGTCCTGACGGATAAAACCTTTGAAACTCCGTTTGGTAATGTGGAAACGGACAAAGACTTTATCAATATGTTACAGAAAAAAAGTAAGACTGATTATTTTGAAGACGAGTTTGTCCACAAAGATGAACATTCAATTGGATTCCAGGCAGTATTCCTTAAATACCTTTATCACCAGAAAAAGGATTTCAGTATAGTCCCGATACTCTGTTCATCATTTGGCGAAGCTGACAAAAATGAAACTGGCTCTGCACATACTTATCAGTTTAATGAATTTGTCTCTTCGCTCAAGGAAACAATTAAGGAGAGCGACAGGAAAATCTGTATAATAGCGAGCGTAGACCTTGCACATGTCGGTACCCGGTTTGGTGATACTGAACTTCAGGACGATGAATATCTCGATAAATTACGTACCGATGACACTGCTATGCTCAAATATATAGAAAGTCTGGATGCAGAAGGATTTAACAATTCTATTCAGAAAGACCACAACAGCAGAAAAATATGCGGATATCCAGCCATAAATACACTGCTGAATGTCATTGATGCTTCAGAAAGCAAACTCCTTAAATATGCTCAATACCCGGATGATACCAACTCAACAGTGTCATTCGCCAGCATGTCATTCTATTAAATATTCAACACACAAGCCACATCTAAAAAAGTGAAAGAAAGAAATTCAGTATGGCAATTTTGACAAAGCCTGCTTAGAGAGTTTAATCTAAAAACTATATTTCAGAAAAAAATAACTTCTGTCATCATTATCAAACTGGCTAAAAAAGGTTTCCTGAACTCCTTCAATAAAATCGATACCAAAGGTGAACTTTAGATTATCCGTTATGTCATAATGAATTTCCGGTTTTATGAAATAGCTCAGATGGCAGTCCATATTGAACGCAAGTTCTGACTCCAGCTAAAATAGTGCCAACAACATTATCAAGCGTAAGGCCCTGTAAAATAACCCCTTACATAACAGAGGTATATTTTGATGTGCCGATTTGTTATAAGACCATAACAATAAAGTTATGGTTTTATAACAAAAGTTACTGTTTAGCTTGAAAATCATCCGGCAATTGTGTAATATTTCAGAAATCCACTTGACACTGGCACTAATATCCCAAACATTTAAAATAAATTTCTGGCCAGACACTGAAAACTAAATCCAAATTTTCGGTTTCAGGATCCATTAATATAATATGTTTATAAGCTCTAGGCCTCCCTCCTAAACAAGCTGGTTAACACTGGTACGTTTTCAATACCTCAACGGTGCGCAATGGTGAGAAAGAATTGTTTCCGCAACAAGGACTAAAAGCAAACCATTGAAGGAAAACAGAACATATGGAAAACATAAAAACATCAATCCACGGATTAAGAAATTTCCTATGCCTTACTGAAGCGTGTACTAATCGATTGAAAAATGCGGATAAGATGAAATTGAATAAAAGATGGCTTTTTATGAAAAATGTTATCATCACTACAGGAAGAGATCGGCTAGTCAGGGAGATAGAGTTATATAATAAACCGGAAAATACATTAGAAAGAACACCCGGGAGAACATACAGCAATATCTGCAAACGACTCTCTGAGGCAGATGGATATTACAAGGTCATGTTTGATTTGCTTGATAGATCAAATGGCTATTCAGAAAAAAACAAAAATACAGCATTAGTCAATGGGGACAAGCTGGTAGAACGACTCAAAGAGATAATAAATATTCTAGAGAAGGTAAAAATTGAATTACAGAAAAAATAGAATTTTGCTCATTGATGACGAGCCGGGTTGGTGTAAATTGTTACAATCAGAACTTCAGGAACAAGGCCTTGAAGTTAAGTACGAAACAAATGCCAATAATGCTTTAAAGGTGATCAGTTCTTTTAAACCGAACGCGGTATTGCTTGATGTGCTATTCGGCAATAGAAATAAAGGTAAAACCGTTTTCAGCCTTTTAAAAGAGAATTACCCCGGTATTGCCGTTATTATGCTCTCCAGTACAGTGGTAGATAACGATTTCACGCTTGAAGACTATCCAGGGTGCTCCTTTGCTTATGCCAAAAGCCAGCTTATCGCCGGCATGGATATTGTTTATAAAAATTTTGCTGAACAGATCAGGCATGCTATTAAAAATAAGGATTTAACCTCAAATTCTTTACAAAAGGAATTTGGCTTTGTTATTGGCAAGACGAATACTATGAAAAAAGCGTGTAAGGATATTCTAAATGCTGCTGCTACAAACGCAACAATATTGATTACGGGTGAAAGTGGTGTTGGAAAAGGGTTGATTGCAAGAGCAATTAAAGACAAAAGCGAAAGACGTGATAAACAATTTACTATGATAAGCTGTACCGATTTCCCTAAAGGGAACCTACTCATAAGTGAACTCTTCGGCTATGAAAAGGGTGCTTTTACGGGAGCAGACGAAAGCTATAGGGGTTTATTTGAAGAAGCCTCAGGCGGGACAGTGTTTATTGACGAAATAGGCGATGCGTCACCGGAAGCACAAAGTCGGCTATTAAGGTTCTTACAAGAAAAGACAATACGGAGAATGAAAGGGAAGGTGGATATTAAGGCAGATGTCAGGGTTATTACGGCAACAAATAAAGACCTTAAAGAATTAATAGAAGCCGGCAGATTCAGGGAAGACCTGTTTTACCGTTTAAACCAGTATAAAATCCAAGTCCCATCTTTGAGAGAGAGGAAGAGTGATATTCCTGAGTTGTTAGCATACTTTATCAGAAAATTCAATAAAGTAGACGGCAAGAACATTCTTGTTGAAACAAGAAAGGACGAAAAGGATTGTTTACGATCAGATGTATTGGATTTCTTAAGAAACTATGATTGGCCAGGAAACATAAGAGAGTTCGAAAATAGGGTACGCCAAGCCATGATTAACGCCGGCGATTCTAACATTCTGCTGACTAACTATTTTGATATTGAAGTTAAGGGGAAAACACGTAAGAATCTATTTGATCTTGACGAACTGACAGATGAAATTTTTCAGAAAAAGTGGCAAGGCAGAGATAAATGGGCTAAGTTTATTAAAACGTATACTGCTAACGGTGGACGCAGAGAGATACTACAGAAATGTGCCAACAGGTTAAAGAACGACAAGCAAGTTGGAAAAATCAGATATCATGATCTGGCAGAATTATTTGGAATCTCAGAAAACAATATGAGGCAGCAGTTTCATGTGCTCGGCATAAATTGGAAGGATCCAAAGAACTCATAGAAAAAGTGTTCTTTCAAAAGGTCACAAATCGACAGGCTGTCCGGTAAAAGTCTCCGGCGCCTTCCAAGCACTCCCCTGGTTCTTGCAATTTATATTCAATATGATTTTGAAACATAACTCTGGATCTTTAATAATCTCCTAGGGTTGATCACAGGGTTTATAATCAATAGTGCCATCACCAGGTAAAATATCTATACTTTTTCCTCTCATTTCTTTATCAATCCATACATTCATAATATTTTTTTCTATAAAACTTCAGGTTTCAATTTGGTACTTAACAAACAAATTGTGCAGTGTTATAATTTTTAAGCTATTATAAATTTAACACTAAGTATCTTTCTATAGAATTTAAAATGACCAGGAAGAGCAAGGTTTTTTTTATTGAAACCAGCAGCGGTGAATCACTTGCTTCATTAGCTGAAAAAGTGAAGTCCCTTTATGATGCTGCAGAACTTGGGAACATTGTCAAACAAGGCGAAATGGTAGCGGTAAAGACCAGTTTTGGTGAAAAAGGAAACATCGGCCACCTTAAACCCCCAATAATCAAAGCTGCTGTAGATAAAGTAAAGTTAAGCGGCGGCAAACCCTTTCTTGTTGAAACCAATACGTTATATGTAGGGAAACGTTCTAATGCAATAGATCATTTAATGCTTGCTCACGAACATGGTTTTACCATAGAAAACACCGGCGCTCCCATCATAATTGCTGATGGTCTGTTAGGTGAACATGATTACACCGTTAATGTAAATAAAGAGTTGTGCAAAAACGCTCATATCTCAGGTGTGGCAAAGGCATCAAATGTAATTGTTTCTATTGCACATGTTACAGGACATCTTGCTACGGGCATGGGCGCAACATTCAAGAATGTAGGCATGGGACTGTCTGCAAGAGGAGGTAAATTAGCTCAGCACTCCGGCGTAATACCTCAGATTATCAGCAAAAACTGTACAACATGTAAAGTGTGCCAGATCTGGTGTCCTGCTGACGCAATCAACATGGAAAAGGATACGGCAGTAATTGACCCGGAAAAATGTATTGGCTGCGGAGAGTGCCTGGCCGTCTGTCAATTCAGTGCAGTCAAGATTGCCTGGGATGAAGACACGGCGAATTTACAGAAAAAAGTCGCGGAGTATTGTCTTGCCATTTTGGAAGAAAAGAAGGAGAAAGCCGGGTTCTTCAACTTCCTTACACACATTACAAAACATTGTGACTGTATGGACGAGCCTTTTGAGCCTGATATCCCTGATATCGGTATAGTCGTATCAAAAGATCCGGTAGCAGTTGAAAAGGCAACCATAGATTTAATAAACAAGCGTACAGGGAAAGATTATTTCAGGCATATATGGCCTGAGATTGACTATACTGTACAACTTAATTATGCCCATGAAATCGGTTTAGGCAATCTTGATTACGATCTGGAAAATGTTACAGAAGATTAATGAATTTATCTAAACGTAAAGTAATAATTTTTGGTCTGGATGCCGCCCCACCGGAACTGGTTTTCGATAAGTGGCTTGATTATCTGCCCAATATAAAACACCTTGTCTCAAACGGCATTTCCGGCAAACTGGAAAGTACGATACCCGCAATCACATGTCCGGCATGGACATCAATGGTCACCAGCACCAACCCCGGCAAGCTGGGAATCTATGGTTTCAGAAATAGAATCAATTATGATTACGAAGGACTGCATTTTGCAGATTCAAATACCGTTAATGAAGAGACCATCTGGAATATACTTGCACGGCACGGCAAAAGGCCGATCATCATTGGTGTCCCGCTGACATACCCTCTCAAACCTGTTCAAAATGGATTAATGATAAGTGGTTTCCTTACACCGGATAAAAATCATCAGTACACCTGGCCTGATGAGTTGAAGCATGAGGTGGAAAGGGTTGCAGACGGCTATATACTGGACATAAAAGATTTCAGAGATGAAGAGAAAGAGCAGGTTTTACACACAATCTATGAAATGACAAAAAAGCGGTTTGAACTTACCAGGCATTTCATACTAAATGAAGATTGGGATTTTCTCATGATGGTGGAAATGGGAACAGACAGAATACAACACGCCTTCTGGAGGTTCTTTGATGAAAGGCACCCGGGATACCGGCAGGGAAATAAATATGAGAATGTAATATTTGACTACTACAAATATATTGATAGTGAAATTGGAAGAACCCTTGCGCTGTTAGAAGATGACATCATTATCTTAATAGTTTCTGACCACGGTGCCATGATGATGGAAGGTGGGATCTGTATAAACGAGTGGCTGATCAATAATGGGTATCTCAAGCTGATACATTATCCTGATGAAGTTACGCAAATCAATAAGCATCTGATTGACTGGGACAAGACAGCTGTGTGGGGAGAGGGTGGCTACTACGGTCGTTTATTCTTTAATGTAAAAGATCGTGAACCGAGAGGGATAATCCCGAAGCAGAATTATGAGTTTTTCAGAAATGAATTAATAGCCGCCCTTGAAGACCAGAGAGACGAGACAGGTCGAAAAATAAATACCAGGGTCTTTAAACCGGAGAACATTTACACGGAATGCAGAAACATACCACCAGACTTGATAGTCTACTACGGTGATCTGGCCTGGAGATCTATCGGTAGTGTTGGACACAATACTTTGTGGGCGAGTGAAAATGATACTGGTGCGGATGATGCAAACCACTCACAACACGGAATATTCGTAATGAGCGGTGATAATGGACATCATTCTGAAAGGAGAGATGATCTGAAAATAATGGATGTAGCACCTACTGTCCTGGACCGTATGGGTATCGATATACCGTGGAATATGGAGGGAAAAGTTATTCATTAAATCATGAAAGATTTTTTCTGGTCACTCAGTTTCTTAACAACGGTTCCGACCGGCAAAAGATGGTGTGAAAGACAACCAAAAATAGGAAATGCAGTATTCTGGTTTCCAATAATTGGTCTGTTGATAGGGTTTATACTTACATTTGCTTATATCCCTGTGACTAGATTCTTTCCACATCTGGTTGCCGATGCAATAATTATAACAGTATATATTGTTATAACTGGTGGTTTTCACCTTGATGGTTTTGCGGATACCTGTGATGGTGTCTTTGGTGGTAATACAAAGGAAAAAAGGCTTGGCATAATGCGGGATAGCCGGACGGGAACCTATGGAGCGTTGTGTCTTATCTGTACTGTTGGCCTTAAATATGCGTGCTTAGCCTCAATTAATCCGGAAGCGGTAGCCAGATTATCCTTTATCTCAGACCACAAGACAATAGCTGATTTGAACCCTTTATATCTCTATGCCTGTGAGAAGGGTAAAGTACTTCTCTTTATGTGTGCCCTTGGCCGTTGGTCTCAAATACTGGGCGCCTCACTATCAAGTTATGCACGAGACGAAGGAGGTACTGGAAAAATAGTTATTGAAAATGTCAAAATAAGACATGCCCTGTTTTCAGCGCTAATACCGGGAATACTTATATTTTTGTTTTGTGGAATTAAAGGGATTTTTATATTCTTTACGGTGTTCATTGTTGTTGCTTTATTAGTTTCATACATTAAAAAGAAAATTGGCGGAATGACTGGAGACACTCTGGGTGCTTTAAATGAAGTAAGTGAATTGACTGTATTGCTCTCTTTTTTAGTTATTTAATGTCAGAACTAACACTCATAATCGGCGGCACAAGAAGCGGTAAGTCTGCGTTTGCAACAGAGCTTGCAAAAAAACACAAGCAGGTGTGTTATATTGCCACTGCTGATTCCGGGCAATCTTCACAGTTCGATGACGAAGAGATGCTTGAGCGAATACAAAAACACCGGGAAAACAGGCCGGCAGAGTGGAAAACTGTTGAAGCGCCCTTAGAATTAGATAAGACTGTTTTAAATATTAATGAGGCCTTCGAAGTTGTATTAATTGACTGTATTACCATTTATGTCACAAATATGTTTCTTGGCAGTCATAAAGAAGAAGGAGATGAGTACATAATCGATGCAATAAATAAATTGTGTAGTGTTTGTAAGAATATGCCTTTTCATGTTATAATGATAACCAATGAAGTTGGTTGCGGGGTTGTGCCGGATAATGCTTTATCGAGACAATTTCGTGATATCGCAGGCTACGCTAACCAGATTATTGCCAGAGAAGCAGATAATGTATATCTTGTTACTGCAGGAATTGAAAGCAAGATTAAATAATTATTTTTTTGGAAGGAGACAGTATGAAGTTTTTTATTGATACAGCAGATGTAAATGAGATAAGAGAGGCAGAAAGCCTCGGTATCCTGGATGGTGTTACAACCAATCCTACACTGGTATCAAAAACCGGACGGCCCTTTAGGGAAACTATTGAAGAAATATGTACAATCGTAAAAGGCCCGGTAAGTGCCGAAGTAGTCAGTACTGAAACTGAAGCCATCATTAAAGAGGGGCGGGATTTGGCAAAAATAGCTGATAACATAGTTGTAAAGGTCCCCCTTATTAAAGATGGTCTTAAGGCAGTAAAGGCTCTTACCTCAGAAGGAATTAAGGTAAATGTAACACTCTGTTTTTCATCAAACCAGGCCCTGCTTGCCGCAAAGGCAGGTGGTACCTATATCAGTCCGTTTGTTGGAAGGCTTGATGATAAGGGCCATACTGGAATGGAAGTAGTTGATGAGATTCGTACTATTTATGATAATTATGATTTCGATACGGAGATAATTGTCGCCAGTATTAGAACGCCATTACATGTTAGAGATGCCGCTCTCATGGGTGCTGATATTGCAACTATACCATTTGAAGTATTTAACAAAATAGTACAGCATCCATTGACAGATGCGGGGCTGAAGAGTTTTCTTGCAGACTGGGAAAAAGTGCCGAAGTAATTATATACTTTTGGCCGGATTGTTTTAATAGCAACTATAGGCTAATATGTACTTTGTTTTATGACAAAGTACATATTAGCACTAGTCATCAGAGGCGAGTTTGCGGATAAAGGTATGGATCTCTCCATCGTCTTCATCTATTTTCAGTAATTCATTCCCCGTTTTTTCACACCACGCCTTTATGTCACTCTTTATTCCATCATCAGTTGAAATAATTTCCAGAATTTGTCCGGTTTCCAACTCTTTTATTTTTTGAGATGCCTTAAATACCGGCATTGGACAAAGTAAACCGTAACAGTCTAATATAAAATCAGGTTCCATAATTTACAGATTCCCCTCCCCTTAGTAAGAAATAAATCATAAATCTGAAATATTATATATTTTTTTGTAGAAAATGTAAAACAAGTTGTGTAAATTTTACTACAACTATAAAGGCAATAATAACTTGGATTTGGAGAAACCATGAATATACTGGCCATAGGCGCCCACCCGGATGATATTGAATTTGGGTGTGGTGGTACTTTATCAAAATATAGTGAGAAGGGTCATAAAGTATATATGCTGGTATTGTCTAAAGGTGACAAGGGAGGAGATTCTGAACTCAGACAAGAAGAGCAGGAAAACTCAGCTCGAATATTAGGAGCAGAAAAGTTGTACTTTGGTGATTATAAAGACACTGAAATCGTACAAAGCCAGAAGCTTATTACAGAAATAGAAGGTTTTCTGAAAGAGATAAAACCGGGTTTCATTTTTGTTCATTACTCTGACGACACGCATCAAGATCATAGAAACCTGTCCGATTCGACTATATCGGCGACAAGGTACATTCGAAATGTACTTTTTTATGAAGGACCAACTACACAAAATTTCACACCCAATGTATTTGTAGATATATCCAGTGCGCTTGGCAGAAAGCTTGAATGCCTGGAAGCGCACGTTTCCCAGGTTTCAAGGACGAACATTGAAGGGTTGTCTATCATTGAAGCCGCCGAATCTACGGCACATTTCAGAGGTATCCAGGGAAGGGTAGAATACGCCGAAGCATTTAATTCTTTACGCTTATTCATAAATATTTGATGGTGAAAAATTTTGTGATCCCCCATTCAAGGCCCACATTAGATGAAAACGATTTAATTTCGGTATCTGAGGTAATTCGTTCGGGACGTATTGTCCAGGGTGAGGTAGTAGAGAAATTTGAGAATAGGGTTGCAAAATTTATCGGTGCAGATGGCGCAGTGGCAACAAATACGGGTACATCCGCACTGCACCTCTCTCTTCTTGCCATAGGAATAAAAAGCGGTGACTACGTAGCTATACCAAGTTTTGTCTGCACGGCCCTGCTAAACGCATTAAATTACGTTGGCGCACAACCAATCCTTGTAGACATTAACCCTGATACATACAATATAGATATTCGAGATCTGAAAAAAAAGATAAAGAGATCTACAAAGGCAATAATTTTGCCACATCTGTTTGGCTTACCTGCAGATATTGACGAGACCATGTCACTTGGAATACCGGTTATTGAAGACTGTGCACAAGCGATCGGTGCCGTTTATAAAGGGAAAAAAGCAGGGAGCTTTGGCAGGCTCTCCTGTTTCTCGTTTTATGCAACGAAGGTTCTTTCTACAGGGGAAGGCGGAATGGTGGTTTCTGATTCAAAAGGTCTACTAAAAAAAATCAGAGATTTAAGAGACTATGATAATAAGAAAAGCTACTCAGTCCGTTATAATTACAAGATGACTGATATTCAGGCCGCAATGGGTATATCTCAACTTAAGAAGCTGCACTCTTTCCTGTTAAAAAGAGCAAATATTGCACAAAGATATTCTTCAGCATTACAGGAATTTTATAATGTTCCTTCTGTCCGTTATAAAGATAGAAAACATATTTTTTTCCGGTTCCCTATTCAAGTACAAGGAAGTGTTTCAAAGGCCCTGAATTTTTTTACTGAAAGAGGACTCATCTGTGCACGGCCAGTTTTTAAACCAATACATAAATACCTTCAAGTCAAAGGACTTCCGAATACAGATAAAGCCTGGAACAACACTATATCTATACCAATATATCCATCCCTAACCGATAAAGAAATCTGTAAAACTCTAGACGTTCTTAAACTATACATGAAAAGGAAGGCATAAGTTGAAAAACTTGATTAATATTTTTAGTGAGAAGGATATTATTCCATGGAAATACATTGCAGTAATATTCCTCTTTTTATTTATCGTCCTTCTAATTCCAACAACAAGAGCCTGGTTTTTTTATTTTAAAATAGGATGGTTATACATATTCTTATTCGCATTTCTAGTCTCATATTTAGCTGTCCCTATTGTCAGGAAGATTGCCTTCAAATTAAATATTATTGATATCCCAGATGCACGAAGAGTGCATAACACTCCTACTCCCCTTCTTGGAGGTGTTGCTGTGTATGCAGCATTTGCAGGTACGATTATTTATACCAACTCTTATTCTTTAGAACTAAAAGGAGTTGCGATTGGTGCAACTATAATTTTTTTAACAGGCCTTGTTGATGACATTGTAACCCTTCGTGCAAGATTAAAGCTTTTTATTCAGATAATAGCAGTATCTATTATGATCTTTTACGGTGTGGTTGCAGATTTCCTACCCAATACCTGGTGGGGCCACACCTTTGAGATTGCAATTACGTTCTTATGGATGCTTGGCATAACCAATTCACTAAACTTCTTTGACGGAATGGATGGTCTTGCCACCGGCCTTACTATTATATGTTCAGCTTTTTTGTGTATTCTTGCTATTAAGACAATGCAGCCTTATCTGGTGGTTCTTTCAGTTGCACTAGCCGGTAGCTGCATCGGATTTTTTCCCTATAATTTTAGATACAAAAAACCTGCTGCTATTTTCCTTGGAGATTCAGGAAGCACTTTCATGGGATTTATGTTAGCTGGTATGGTCCTAATGGGTGGGTGGGGTGGTGAAGCCCCAATAAAAGCATACGCTATGCCCATACTTATAATGGGCATATTTATTTTTGACATGGTGTACACAACAACTTCCAGGATCGCCTCTAAAAAAATTGTAAATATCAGAGAGTGGTTGGAATTCACTGGAAAGGACCACCTTCATCATAGGCTCTCCTCTCTAGGATTAAGTGCAAAACAGACAGTTTTTTTATCTATTTTCTTACTGCATCGCTGGGTATTAGTGCACTGGTATTGAAAAACGGAGGTGTAATTGACGCCTTATTGCTTCTTTTTCAAGCGGTAACCATATATCTAATAATTGTCATATTGATGCTTAGAGGAAAGAAAGAGGAAAGAAGAGATAGAAGAAAAGGTGATAAGAAGATAATGGAGAATAACTAGAAGAAAACAGGAAGCAGGTTATACAGCTCCATTCTTTCATATTGTAATACCTAAACCCTTTTCTCCCATTATTACGGTTTATCAGCAATTAAGTAGACAAACTTCAGCATGATATAATGATTTCACACCGCTTTACAGTCAATATAATTCAATCAAGCAGCTCGCCTTTAAATGGTGTTTTATCCACCCCGTAATTGAAGAAAAATGCGTTAATATTCCAGAGTGATCTGCTATAATCTGGAGATGGAAGAGTATATTTTTCTCGATGATATAGCAACTGCCGATGTAGCAATAGAATCCCGTGGCGATACTCTGGAGGAGCTGTTCACCGCATCTGCAATGGCAACTTTTGAAGTAATGGCTGATACCATTGGCATTCAACCGGAAATCAAGAAAACCCTGCACCTGGAGAATTCCGAAATCGATGGATTACTGTTTGACTGGCTTGCTGAAATAATATACTTAAAAGATTCAGAATCTATACTTTTTGGTAAATATAATTTAAAAATAACTAAAAATACTAACTACCAACTCGATGCTGAAATACACGGTGAAAAAATTAACCAATCTAAACACGATCTCAGGTGCGACGTAAAGGCAATAACATTTCACCTTTTTGAAGTGTATGAAAAGGAAGGCAAATGGATATCCAGATTTATCCTGGATATATAAAGCTACATAACCGAATAATGCAAGACAATTAAAAGTATCAATTCTTAAGTACATTATACAAAGGCAACAAAATGGAAACTGAAATGAAGGTTAATAAAATCTCAGACTGTTTATGGGAAATCCCGAAAACAGAGAAGGAAGGTATGCTTGTCCCTGCGAGGATATACGCAAGCGACACGCTTCTTGAGAACATGGATAAAGGTGTTTTTGAGCAGATCACAAATGTAGCCTGTCTGCCCGGTATTCAGAAATACGCTCTCTGTATGCCTGACGGTCATTGGGGGTATGGGTTTCCTATTGGTGGCGTCGCCGCCTTCGATACCAAAGAGGGTATTATTTCGCCAGGTGGAATAGGTTTTGACATTAATTGTGGAATGCGATTGCTTACTACACATTTAAAAGCAGATGAGGTGAAACCACGGATTCGGGAACTCGTTAATGAGCTGTTCAGGAATGTTCCGGCTGGAGTGGGTGCCAAGGGACCTCTGAAGGCTTCAGTATCACAGCTTAAAGAAATTATGAAAAAAGGTGCTGACTGGTGTATAGAAAATGGTTACGGCCTGCCTCAAGACCGGGAAAAGATAGAGGAATACGGACATATACCCGGTGCAGATCCATCAAAGGTAAGCGAAAAAGCTATATCGAGAGGGATAAACCAGCTAGGCACTCTTGGCTCCGGAAATCATTATCTGGAGATCCAGATGGTGACAATAGATAATATTTTTGACGAAAAGGTGGCAAATGTCTTTGGGATCAGAGAACAAAATCAGATAGTGATCATGGTACATTGCGGATCGCGAGGTTTTGGCCATCAAGTTGCAACAGATTACCTTCGTGTATTCGATAAGGCAATGAAAAAGTATGGTATGAAGGTAAGGGATAGAGAACTTGCCTGTGCGCCATTTAAATCACCGGAAGGTTCAGACTATTACAAGGCAATGCTCTGTGCCGCAAATAGTGCCTTTGCAAACAGGCAGATAATTACCCACAGGATCAGAGAAAGCTTCGCAAAGGTTTTTGATACCAATGCTGAAAATCTTGGAATAGATATAGTGTATGATGTAGCCCACAATATCGCAAGAGTAGAGAGATATAAAATAAACGATAAAGAGAAAGAAGTATTAGTCCACAGAAAAGGTTCAACAAGATCATTCGGGCCTGGCAGGAAGGAGCTTCCTGCAATCTACAGAAACGTTGGACAGCCTGTTATTGTTGGCGGTTCAATGCAAACCGGTTCTTATCTTCTGGCAGGTACTCACAAAGCGATGGAGGATACATTTGGATCAACAATGCATGGTGCAGGAAGGACTATGTCAAGACACGCCGCTAAAAAGAGGGTAAGAGGGGAGCAACTCCTGAAGACTATGACCAAAGATGGCATTCATGTTAAGACCGCATCAATGTCTGGTCTGGCAGAAGAAGCCGGTATTGCCTATAAGGACATATCAGAGGTAGTGGAAACCATGGACGAAGTGGGTATAACTAAAAAAATCGTAAAACTGAAACCCATAGGAAATATAAAGGGATAGCGTTAAGAAGCAGGATTTATCCATGGCAAAAATTGGTACACTAAACAATTTAAGAGTAGTAAAAGAGGTTGATTTCGGAGTCTATCTTGACGGAGGAGAGCATGAAGAAATCCTGCTGCCACGAAGGTATGTTCCTGAAGGCTGCAAAATTGATGATAACATCAGAGTTTTCATCTACCTGGATTCTGAAGACCGTTTTATTGCCACTACCGAAAAACCCTATGCCATGGTCAGCAACTTTGCCTTGCTGAAAGTTGTTGCAGTCGAACCTGCAGGAGCATTCCTCAGCTGGGGTTTACAAAAAGATCTGCTGGTGCCTTACAGTGAACAATCCACAACCATGGAAAAAGGCAAATCGTATATAGTCAGAATCTATGTAGATAAAAAAACTAATCGTATTGCAGCCACTACAAGGTTGGACAGGTACCTTGACAACGGCCCGGGCAACTTTTATGCAGGTCAGGAAGTAAAGCTACTGATATGCAATAAGACCGATATAGGCTACAAAGCAATTATAAATAGTACGCATTGGGGAGTACTCTACTCTAACGAAGTGTTCCAGCCTTTAAAGAGCGGGCAGAAAATAACCGGTTACATCAAAAAAGTGAGGGACGATAATAAAATCGACCTCAGCCTGCACAAACCCGGCTACAAAAGAGTTGATGACATAACAGATACAATTCTTAGCGTCTTGAAAGAGCAAGGCGGATTCATTTCAGTAACAGATAAAAGCTCCCCGGAAACTATTCATAAACGGTTTGGTGTAAGTAAGAAAACATACAAAAAAGCGATAGGCGCCATCTACAGGAAAAGGCTTATTGATATTGAGGATGATGGTATTAGATTAAATAGTTCATTCTGATTATCTGCATGCCAATATCAGCAAAAAGAGAATATAGCGAGTCACACATGTTTAAAGAGCTGGAAGAAATAAATTCTCGTCCTGCACCTTTTCAGTTTTATACGGCTGCTGAGCTATGGACTGATAATCACACATCAAGAAAGATACTTGAATCTGACCTGAACGAAGATATCGAAGTTTCAATCCAAAATAGAGAGTTCATTAATCACTCGGTGGATTGGATGGTCAAGCATTTCGGGATAGAAAGAAACAGACTGGTTGCAGATTTTGGATGTGGTATGGGAACGTATGCAGCACGGCTTACAGAAAAAGGGGCCGATGTTACCGGAATAGATTTTTCTGAAACGTTTATCCGGCATGCCAGGGAAGTGGCAAAGCAGAAAGGACTGGATATTAACTATGTCCAGCGAAACTATCTTGAGTTTGAAACTGAAGAACGGTTTGACCTGATAACACTGCTGTTGTGTGATTTCTGCGCATTGAGCCCGTCACAGAGGAGAACAATACTGGAAAAGTTTTATAAATTTCTTAAACCCGGTGGTTCCATTTTGATTGATGTATATTCGCTGAACGCATTCAACCAGCGAGAAGAGACGGAGACATATGAACACAGCCGACTCGATGGTTTCTGGTCACCTGAAAATTATTACTGTTTTCAAAATACGTTCAAATATGACGAAGCAAAAGTAGTACTGGACAAGTATACGATTATCGAAGAGAAACGAACACGTAATATATATAACTGGTTACAATATTACAGCGAGGACTCTCTCAGGATAGAATTCGAAAAGATTGGTTTTGAAGTTGAAGGATTATATTCTGATCTTACCGGCACAGCTATAAGTCCGGAATCTCTGGAAATAGTAATTGTTGCAAAGAAGTTTTAATGGTAGCAAGAGGAGAGCTGTTTTGACGGGACAACTGATTAATTTACAAGATTACACATTAACGCAATTGGTGTTTTTCTTTATATGTTTATCGTTCTGGTTATACACCTATATTTTTGTTGTTAAAGACACAATAAAATATAAATTTGTCCAGATACCGCTTTTTGCAATATTTTTAAATTTTGGATGGGAGATTACAACAACCTTCTGGGCTCATCCGGACATGGGAGATATTGTGCATATCGGTTATTTCGGCTGGGCAGTTGTTGACGCTGTTATCGTGATATTATCTTTTATTTACGGAAAATCACAGTTAAACCACAAAATAATAAAAGATAATTTTTACCTGATAATGACGCTTGGTTTCATAGGTGGGTTTATTTCCATGTTCTTTTTTATAAGGCAGTATGATCTGCCCGGAGCACCTTTAACGGGCTTTATTTTAAATATTGAGATGTCTATCTTATTTGTAATGATGGCATTAAATCATGATATTCAACTCTTATCTAAACACGTTGCCTGGGGAAAATTTCTCGGTACTTCTGGAGCAAGTGTAACATTTTTCCTCAAATACCCGGAAAATAACTTTCTTATAACATTATATATATTGATATTCATTTTTGATGTTTTCTATATATTTCTCCTCTACAACCCCAAAGTTGTAAAAAGCAAATCATAAAGGAAAGAGAAAAAATATTGTTAGTCTCATAAAAGGAATAGCTCGCCGTAACAGTTTCCACCAGAATGAACATCGCACTGAGATTCACCTTTCTCCTTCTAAACACCAAAATCTACATTGACAACATTTCGTTAAAGAATTAGTATTATTATGATTACATTTCCTATTAGAAAAACATCCAGCATATAATTCAAACGCTGGATATATTTGAAAGCTATTGATTATAGAAACTATATATCACTAAACCCGTACAGGTAACCCACGAATTGCCCATACGGATCCATAAAATAAAAAGGAGAAAATATGATAAGTGTTGATGAAGCATTAAAGATCGTTCTGAGGAAGGGTAAAAGACTGCCACCAATAAAAGTAAAACTGGAAAACTCGGCAGGACTTTGCCTGGCTGAAAGCATAAAATCAGATTTAAATATGCCTCCTTTCAACAGATCTGCAATGGATGGATATGCAGTAATAGCGAAAGACATAAAACCACCGGTAGAGCTTAAAGTCATAGAAAGTATACGTGCTGGATATAACCCGAAGAAGAAGATTGGCAGAGGACAGGCATCTAAAATAATGACTGGCGCAGTAGTACCGGCTGGCGCAGACGCAGTTGTAAAGGTTGAGGAAACAAAACCTTTAGACAATGACAAGAAAGTGCGCATCCTTAAGAAAATAGGAAAAGGTGTAAATATTGCCAGAAAGGGAGAAGACGTCCGTGTCGGCAATATCGTCCTTTCAAAGGGAACAAGAGTAAGGGCCCAGGAAACCGGCATCCTTGCTGCAGTTGGCAAAAGCAGTATCAAAGTACATGCAACACCGAGTGTAGGCATAATCTCAACAGGTGATGAACTGGTAGATATTACCCGTAAACCAAAACCATGGCAGATACGCAATAGTAACAGCTACTCACTGGCTGCTCAAGCCAGACAGATTGTCACGGACGTCGAGATCCTCGGTAAGGTTAATGATAAAAGAAGTGAAATACGGAAATTAATCCAAAAGGGTTTAAAGAAAAATATATTGATACTGTCCGGTGGAGTATCAATGGGAGAATACGATCTTGTCGGGGAAGTATTACTGGACCTTGGCGTTAAGATATTTTTTGAAAAAGTATCCTTAAGGCCGGGTAAGCCTACAGTTTTTGGCATGAAGGGTGATAAATTAATATTCGCACTTCCAGGAAATCCTGTGTCAACGTTTGTTACTTTTGAATTGTTTGTAAAACCATGCATCAAAAAAATGATGGGTTATGCATCTTATGAACATCCGATCATCCATGCTGAGTTGGAAAAAGCGATTAAGATCAAAAAAAAGCGTCGAGAATACCGACCGGCTTTATTAAGGCAGGAAGGCTCAGGCTGGAAGGTTTCACTCATAGAATGGCACGGTTCCGGAGATCTGTTTTCTTTGACCAAGGCCAACGGCCTGCTGATTATCAGTGAGTCAGTCGAGAAACTGAACACAGGAGATATGGTAGAGGTAATGCTGACTGATGGTTTGCTTTAAACAAGACTTTTTTTCTAATTAATCAAGGGAGTGTAAACTGGATTACCTGCCTGTCCGGCATCTTTATTACTGGCGAAAGCGGGAAAATGGTCTTCCCACCCGAACAACATGGTAGGGCAGGTCTTTCAATAGGATTCCAGAAATTTAACTGCATTAGCTACAGGCAATTTACCAGGAAACACATATTGTACAAAAAACCTTTTTACATAAATCTTTTTCTATCCTTCCTATCAATTCTCCTACTTTCGTTCTCATTTCCATCACCATGTATAAGCTATCTGGCCTGGATTGCCTTGGTACCATGGTTTATTATAATTTCAAATGGATACAGGATCGGTTTGTTTTCGTATTTAACCGGCTTCCTTTTTTTTGTTTTCAACTTAACATGGCTCTGGTCTGTTACCGGTTTTGGGTGGATATTGTTAGCTCTTTTTTTAGCCCTTTACTTCTATACCTTTGGCCTTGTAACATATTTTTTACGCAAGAGGCTGCGACTGCCGTTCCTCTTTATCGCTCCGTTTGTATGGGTAACATTTGAATATTTAAGATCATTTCCCTATTTTGGTTTCCCATGGTTTTTTGCTGGACATAGTCAATACCTACATCTACCTTTAATACAGATTGTCGACATCACTGGCGTGTATGGCATATCATTCCTGATCGTTGCAATTAATGCGGCAATTGCAGATTTGATAGAACAATTCATGCCTAAATATGTTATCAGACCAGAAATGTATCCTGCAGTTTTTTCTGATAAAACTGGAAGTGTATTCTGGATTACAATAACTATACCTTGTCTCTTGATATCTGCGGTCCTGGTGTATGGTTATTTTGATCTAAAAGATAATCGTGCATTGTCGGAAGGCCCCGACATTTGTGTTGTTCAAGGAAATGTCCCGCAAGGCGTCAAGATCAAGGCGGATAAAGAACAGAAGAAAAAGATATTGTTGAAATACACAGACCTGTCACTTAAAGCTGCCGGGAAGAAAACTGACATAATTGTCTGGCCGGAGACTATGGTTCCAGGCATTCTTAATATTGATCCTGAGCTCCTTAACAGAGAGATTGACAGATTGTCTAAAGAATCTATCCAAACAATAACAGACGCTACATTTGCTAACCTGATATTAGGAGGCACTGCTATTGATATACGGGATGGTAATGCCCTGTATTTTAATACGGCTTTCTATTTCGACAGACATGGAGAGTATGTAAATCGTTATGACAAAATATACCTTGTGCCTTTTGGAGAATTTATCCCTTTTGAAGGGTGGCTTTCATTCTTTTCTTATTTGGTACCATATAGTGTAAGTTTAAGTGGAGGCGAAGAGAGAACAATATTTGAGCTTGATACCAGGAGAGACGACAGGCATTGTAAATTTGGAGTAATAATATGTTATGAAGATACGGTGGCACCTTTAGTAAGGAAGTTTAGAAAAGATGGCGCCGACTTTATGATAAATATTACAAATGATGCCTGGTTTCACGACAGCTCTGAACTTGACCAACATCTGTCTGTAATGGTATTCAGGGCTATCGAAAACCGGATCAGTATTACACGAGCTGCCAATAGTGGCATTTCTTCATTTATTGCACCAAACGGTGAAATATATGACTATTTAAAAAATGAAGGAGAGTACAAAGAGATAGAAGGTATATTGTGTAACAAGATCAGATTTGAAAGTTCCACAAACTCATGGTACACAAACCACGGTGACATATTTGCGATTTCATGTCTATCAGCAACTGCAGTACTCCTTTTTATAGCACTGACAAGGAGAGTTTTCGCTTGACATTTAGATAGGTGACCGTATAATCGCGGTCGTAAGCCTATGTAAAATTTTAGCTTATATCTCTACTCCAAAAAAAAATAACAAAAACATGCATCCTTTAGATTATATGTTAGGGTTGGCTTCCACAGATATGGGTATCGATCTGGGAACAGCAAATACTCTGGTATGTATTCCCGGTCAGGGAGTTGTATTGTTTGAGCCATCTGTGGTTGCGGTAAAACCCGGAACAAACAAGGTTTTATTAAACGGTAATGCTGTAGGTCAATCTGCCAAAGCTATGCTTGAGAAGGCTCCAAACAGTATTTCTGTGATCAGGCCAATGAAGAATGGTGTTATCGCCGATTTTGATATTACAGAGGCAATGCTTAAGTATTTTATTTTAAAGGTGCATAAGAGGAAATGGGGAATACGGCCAAGGGTTGTTGTCGCAATTCCATCCGGTATCACAGCTGTGGAAAAACGTGCTGTCGTGAATTCAGCAGAAAGAGCAGGGGCTAGAGAGGTTTATTTAATATCTGAGCCAAAAGCAGCCGCTATTGGCGCAGGGCTTCCAGTTGGAGAACCGGTTGCCAGTATGATAGTAGACATTGGAGGTGGTACAACGGAAGTAGCCGTTATCTCATTAGGAGATATTTTTGCACATGAAAGCTTAAGGGTTGCCGGTGACGCGATGGATGATGCAATAGTTCAGTATGTGAGACGAACTTATAGCCTGGATATTGGTTACAGAACAGCGGAAAACATTAAGGTTGAAATTGGTTCAGCATACAAATTAGAGGAAGAACTTTCAGCAGAAGTGAGAGGTCGTGATGCCATTGCTGGATTACCAAGATCAGTCACTATTACATCGGAAGAGATAAGAGAAGCTCTCCAGCCCACAACAGACGCAATTTTGGATGCTATAAGGAAGACGCTGGAAAAATCATCACCGGAATTGTCATCTGATTTGTTAACTACAGGTATGGTTATGGTTGGTGGTGGTGTAATGATCAGGGGTTTAGATAAATTAGCTGCAGAAGAAACCGGACTTCCGGTAGAGATGGCGAACGATCCAATTACAGCAGTTGCAAGAGGAACAGGCATACTTCTGGAAGATCTTGATTTATATAAGGATGTTTTATGGGATAGGGAACTTGAATCCTGATTTTGGCAGACTCGTTAAAAATAGTATCATTTACATTCTCGTCACAATATCCATATCGCTTTTAACCATACCGGCAAGCATAACAAATAACATCAAGGTGACAATTGCGTCACCACTTGCACCAGTTCAGAAGATAATATCTCAAACATCTGATTTCTTTAAGCATCGGTTTAAAAAACTGACACTCGTAGCAAGCAATGCTCAAAAGAATGAAGAGATGGAGAAAGAAGTATTCCTCCTAAAAAACAAAATAGTCAAACAGCAAAATACTATCAATGTTTATAAACAGAAGCTGAAAATTGTATCGAAATTTAAAGAAAGCCATTATAGTGATGAAAAACCAATAGTTGCAGATATCATAGGCTATGATGTCTCAAACTTTAGAAAAAGTATTATTATTGATGTAGGATCAAAAGATGGTGTTTCTGTTGATGATATTGTAGTTTATGGAAATGCGCTTGTAGGCCGTGTCTCAGCTATAGGACGTTCATCCGGAAGAGTAATTCTTGTTACTGATCCGGCGTCCAATGTTCCATCACAATTTCTGCAGTCAAGGACACAGGGAATGGTACAGGGGGCTGCCGATGGCACATGCATAATGAAATATGTGCCCAGACAGACAGAAATAAACGAGACCGATAAGGTTATATCATCTGGTATTGGAGGGGCATTCCCAAAATCTCTCTATATAGGTGATGTTATTAAAGTCAAACAGAAAAACGCAAAACTATTCAAAGACATCAAGATTAAACCAAGAATTGCTATTTCAAAAATTGAGCATGTATTGGTGATTAAGAAGCAAAGAGTAGACAACATCTCTGCACCTTAAGCAAATAATCAATAAATTGAGAAACAATTTTTAAAGTTACAAATTTATTACCATGCCATGGATTACCATAATAAGTGCTATTCTTTGTATATCATTAATCCAGACAACATTATTGCGGCACATAAATGTTCTGGGCATACAGCCTGATCTCTTTATAGCCTTTCTTGTTTTTCATTCATTAAACTCTAAACTCGAACGATCATTGCATACAAACTGGGCAATAGGTCTTGCTAAAGACTGTTTTACAGAAGGTATATTTGGCTTAAATACCGTTTTATTTGTTATTGCGGGCTATATAATATCAATAATCAGAGATAATATTTATGGCAAACATCTGGCCACACAAATTTCAGTTACGTTTATAATTTCAATATTATATAATTTTCTCTATCTTTTTATGTTTTCAATATCATTTGCCCCGGCAGGTCTATTATCTATGGCGTGGAAATGTCCACTTATCGCAGTTTATAATGCAGCTATTGTTCCTCCGGTATTCTGGTTACTCAACAAATTTTATTCTTCATTCGGATTTCCCTCTTTAAGAAGAAAAATAAGATAATGCAAAAGAAGCGTTTTAATATACTTTTTGGGATTATATCTGTACTCTTCCTGGTAATTCTCTGCAAACTGTTTTACATTCAGATGATTCAAGGTGGAAAATACAGCGGTATATCTAATGATAAAAGGATAAGAACAGTTGACATCGATACATTAAGAGGAACAATTTATGACCGGAATGGTTCGGTATTAGCCATAGACAAACACTCTTTTGAGCTCACTGTTATATATAAAAAGCTGTTTGACACGCACTCATGCTTTAAGCAAAACATATTACCCAAAGTCTCAGAGGTAAAAAAACTGGCAATAAACCATAAACTGTGTAAAGAATGTCACACAGACAAGGTAATGTGGGTAGAGAAGGTCGCGGGATTACTTGATATACCATATACAGATGTATTCGATAAAGCGACGAAAATTGTGAGCAAAGTAGAAAGTATCAAGCATTCCGTTGAAAAAAGAAATAAAAGAAAGATACGCATCAGAGAAGAAACTGTACCACACTCCTTAGTCTCACAGGTACCATGGGAAAAAGTTGCAAAGTTTGAGGTGGAGATGTTGAATCTGCCAGGAATACAGATAGAAACCAGCCCGGTAAGATTGTACCCTCAGGGCGATATGTCTTCGCACGTAATAGGCTATGTTGGAAAGATGGGTGAAGAAGAAATACAAAATTATAATTTTAAAACAAAATGGTTTGACAATCTTAAAAACAATAGTGAGTCAGAGTCAGAATTTTTTACTCAAAAAGCAATTTCGATGGACGCCTTAATCGGAAAAAGCGGTATTGAAAAGTTATATAATTCACGGTTAATGGGTGTTCCGGGTGAAAGATTTGAAGAAGTAACTCTTGATACAATGCGTGTAGACAAGCTTATTCTGGAAAGGCCTTCAATACCAGGTAATAACATTTTTCTCACCATAGACAGCAGGATACAGGGTATTGCTGAGAAGGCACTTGGGGAGAGAAAGGGTTCCGTTATTGTAATGGACCCATGGAATGGCGAAATCATAGCGATAGCATCCTTTCCCAGATATAATTTAAACACTCTTAATGAGGATTATGCAGCCCTTAGCAAGAACCCCCTTAAGCCCTTTCTCAATAGGCCTATTCAAAGTGCCCTGCCCCCGGGATCAACCTTTAAAATAATCACTGCAATTGCGGCACTGGAAGAACACAAAATAGATGAAAACTCACACTTTCCATGTTACGGATCATTGAAAGTTGGAAATATCCGTTTTAGATGTCACACAAGGCAAGGTCACGGTTTATTGAATGTTGAAGAGGCCATACAATATTCATGTAATGTTTTCTTTTTTGAAACAGCAAAAATACTGGGAGGAACGTTATTAAAAAAATGGGCAGAAAATTTTGGTATGGGAAATACAACCGATGTTGGCCTGGCTTATGAAAAGAAAGGAAATTTTCCACACTCAAAGTCTATTTCCCAAACAGTAAATTTGTCAATTGGCCAGGGAGCAATGCTGGTCACACCTATACAGATTGCAAGAATGATAGCCACTATCGCAAATGGAGGCTGGTATACGAAACCTCATATCCTCCAGAAAATATCCGATCATAAGGGAAATATATTAGTAAACAATAAATATAAGCTGACAGAAAAAGCTAATATATCAGAAAAAAATATGAATATTATTAGGAATTCATTACGTAAGGTAGTAACAGATGGCACGGCGAAAAGAACCGGTCTGAAAGAATTGAATGTGGCAGGAAAAACCGGAACAACACAAACATCACTGGAAAATGAAAACCATGCATGGTTTGTTGGATACGCCCCTTTTGAAAATCCGAAGTACTGTTTTGTCGTTGTGGTAGAGCATACGGAAGGGCACGGAGCTTCAGTTGCCGGCCCTATAGTCAGGGAACTTTTGGAACAGATAGGAATCTAGTTAGTTGGGCAGATTAAGAACGCCACCCTTATTATCCACAACAGAGAGGAAACACTTACACACAGAAGCATCTGGTAAAAAATAAAAGTTTAGGAGAATTGTCTATATGTATCGTCTCGTTGGTTTAAGAAATTTTGACTGGCTGATATTTTTATTAGTATGCCTGTTTCTTACTACTGGTTTTTTCTTTGTTTGGAGTGCATCTTCAGAGAGCTTTGCATTCAAACAAATAATCTGGATAGGTGTTGGAGTGGTTGTTTTTTCTGTTCTATTAATTGTTGACTATTATTCAATCGGAAAGATTTCATACATTTTATATCTAATAGTTCTCTTTTGTCTGTTTTTAGTTTTGTTATTTGGTAAAAAGGTATATGGTGCACAACGATGGCTGATGGTAGGCCCTATCTCCATACAACCCTCCGAAATGATGAAGATAGCCCTTGTCTTAGTTCTATCAAGATATTTTGTGGATAAAAAAAACATTGCAGGATTTAGCAGCATTATCTTTCCTTTAGCTTTGACGTTACTGCCAATGACATTAATTATGAAACAGCCGGATCTTGGCACAAGCTTAATCCTGGTTCCTGTATTTTTTTCAATTATGTTTATTGCCGGTGTCAGAGCCAAGTATTTGCTTACTTTTATAGCTTTTACCCTGTCTACAATTCCTGTTTTCTGGTATTTTGTGCTTAAGGGTTACCAGAAGGCAAGAGTAATTAGTTTTCTCTGGCCCGAAGAAGTAAGTAGCTGGGGAGCAGGCTATCATAGAATTCAGTCACTAATAACTATCGGTTCCGGCGGCAGTTTTGGAAGCGGCTGGGGCAAAGGTGTACAGAGTCAGCTTAACTTTCTTCCACAGGGACATACAGATTTTATTTTCTCGGTCATAGCGGAAGAGTGGGGGTTTTATAGAGCTTGTGCAATCCTGTGCCTTTATTTGATTTTTATTGCATGCTGTATAGGTATTGCGTTAAATACCAGGGACCCTTATGGCAGACTGATTGTAACAGGTTTTACTGCAATGTTTGCCGCTCAGATACTCACGAATGTTGCCATGACAATAGGACTTGCACCAATTACCGGATTGCCATTACCATTTATCAGCTATGGAGGATCTTCCCTGATATCATCCTTTATAGCATTATCATTTATATTCAACGTCAGAATGAGAAATAGAGTAGCCTTTGCTAGGGATGGATTTTATGAATAATATTCGTAAATATGTAGAAGACAAAATACTGCCTTTTGTGGAAACTCCCGGACAGTATATTGGTGAGGAATGGAATTCCATCAAAAAGACAGATAACAATATTGACGTTACCATTGCCCTGGCCTTTCCGGATACGTACGCAATAGGGATGTCCCATATGGGTATGCAGATTTTATACGGTCTTTTAAATGAACGGAAAGATACGGCTTGTGAGAGAGTATTTGCACCCTGGTATGACATGGATGCCGCTTTACGAGAACACGATATACCATTATATTCTCTGGAAACTTTCAAGCCTTTAAAGGAATTTGATATTATTGGTTTTTCTCTTCAATATGAACTGTCATTTACAAACGTACTTAACATGCTGGATCTCGCAAAGATACCATTGAAAAGCGAGGAAAGAGAAGGGAATGACCCGTTAATTATTGCAGGTGGGCCTCTGGCACTTACACCCGAACCAATTTCTGATTTTATTGATATCTTCTTTGTGGGCGATGCAGAGGAGAAGCTGCCTCAATTTATCGACCACTTTAAGGCACTAAAAAATACTGAAAATTTGTCAAGAGAAGAAAAGATTGTCTCACTTGTAAAAAAGATGAAAAACCTTTATGCCCCTTCTCTTTATGAAGTTACTTATGCCTCCGACGGCACCATAAACAGAATAGAACCAAACCTGCCTGGAGTTCCCCCTGTTGTACATGGAGCATCAATAGGAAATCTGGGAAAAGCATTTTTTCCTGAAAAACCAATTATCCCATATGTACAGACCGTCTTTGACCGCATCTCAATTGAAGTTATGCGAGGCTGCACACAAGGATGCAGATTCTGCCAGGCCGGAATGACAAAACGGCCAAATAGAATAAGATCAGTGGATAAAATCCTTAATATGGCCACAGATTGCTACCACAACACGGGACACGACGAAATATCCCTCGGAGCATTATCAATAAGTGACTACCCTCATCTGAAAGATTTGATGGCTCATATGGGTAAGGCTTTCAACCAAGAAAAAGTAAATATCGCATTTCCTTCCCTGAGGGTTTCTGATCAACTGACGGGATTACCTTCTCTTCTCAACACGGTACGCAAATCCGGTTTAACATTGGCCCCTGAAGCTGCCACTACAAGGCTCAGAAAGGTAATTAACAAAAATATTACGAACGAGGATCTTTTTGCGGGAGTTAAAGAAGCGTATAAAGAGGGGTGGAATCTGGTTAAACTATACTTTATGGTTGGCCTACCTACCGAAACAGATGAGGACGTTGAAGAGATAGTAAACCTGGCTTACAAAATTTCCAGTCTTAAGAAAGAGGTTAAAGGATCACATGGAAATGTGAATATAACGATATCAACTTTCGTCCCAAAGGCCCATACCCCATTTCAATGGGAACCAATGATTTCACTGGAAAGAATAAAAGAAATTAAGTGCATCATAATGAATAAGATCAGGCACAAAAGGATTCGTGTAAAATTCAATAAGCCGGAGAGAAGCATACTGGAAGGAATATTTGCACGTGGTGATAGACGGCTGGGACAAGTAATTCTCAACGCCTGGCAGGATGGTTGCAAGTTTGACTCATGGGATGACCATTTTGATTATGGCAAATGGAAAATTGCATTAGAAAAAGCGGGCCTGGACGAAAATTTTTACTTATGTAGAGATAGAGGAGAAGATGAGATCCTGCCATGGGAGCATCTAAGCTGTGGGTTGATTAAAGAATTTCTGATAAACGAGAGAAACAAATCTTTTAATCAGGAGTTTACACCTGATTGTTTTATAGATGGTTGTCCGGATTGCGGTGCATGTCCAAGATCTGAGCATTATGTAAAAAACTGACACTTATCATCTAATTTCCATAATACATAAATGTTGCCCAGTAGTATGGCGCTTTGTATTCCTCTCCAAAGTCGCCACCTATAAATTGTCGTTTCACATCTGTGACAGCATCTAAATAACTCATTTCCCTGTCTTGAACCAAACCATACATTGTTGCCATAAACCGTGATGTAGACTCACCCGCTACCCTCCAGAGTGATATAGAAACCGACTTAACACCGGATAATACAAAAGAGTGGATTAGCCGGTTAAAACTATCATCCTCGTAAATCTCTCCCAACCCCGTATCAAATGCCGACAGGTTAACCAGATCGGCTCTGATTTCCATTTTTGCGATCTCTTTGATTCGCAAGTAACCATCTTCTTTTCCCATCTCTTTAAATTGAGATAAAACCAGTGCAGAGAGCTCCGGTACTTCCGGAACCAAAAGACCGTGAGTTGCAAAATGAAGCACTTTGTAATCATAGAATTTCCAGTCATCCGATAGTTCTTTTATGTCTCTTTCCTTTATATTCTTACCTGTATAAAAATTAGACCTGCTAAATACGTTTTTAATTTTTTTGACCTCATTCCGTGTTTCCGGCAGATCAGACCACGAAGTAATACCCAGAACATTGTAGGCATTTCCGACAGAACGTATATTTTCCAGGCCGGGATAAAAACTTTTCAATAAAAGATCCGTCTGGATCTCTTCGAGATTAGTATAAATATTTTTTGTCAATACAGCCAGTTGGACCCTGTTCTCTATTTTTTCTGCCTTAAAACCTGAATCTTCATACACCGCTCCACCAAAAGCCAATAGCGGCTTACGGTCTTCATCATATTCCCGCTTCCTGACAAGCTTACGAGTATCCAAAGATTGTGCATAGCTTATACTATGATTTTCTACCAGGTATTGCCCATTCTCATCTATAAAGGTTCCGAAAGGCACAAAGGTCAAAATCCCTCCCGGAACAATAATAAGGTTCTTCTTGCCCTTAATCTGTTCCTCCATCGGCTTGATAAGTAGTTCATAAAGCGAGCTTCCAATCTCCTTGGCTTTTACCCTATGCAAACCTTCTTTAGGGCTGTAAATATCTGTCACACTGCCTATGCGGCCATGCAATGGAGGCTCTTTTAATAAAGAGCCGTAATAGTTGATAATATTACTAAAATCATTTTTTTCTTCGCTTAGATTACGTTGATTTACTAACAAAGTCCTTATCTGTGCTCCGTATTTACCAATGGATGATTGGACAAAGGATTTGTGCGATATCTCCTTACCGGTAATCCCTTTCTTCGTAATAGCAATCTGTACTATATTTTCCAGGTTAACGTTTGCATAGATGATTATTACCGTATCATCATCCAGCGTTTCCTGAATTTCCTCTACTTCCTGTTGCCGAATCCATTTTTCCTTCTTCTTTATGTATTTCACACCTTCGGTAAACCTTTCTATCTGGAGCTTTGCCCTGATGAGTTCGATAGACTGCAAGGCGGAATTCGCATCGTTATCTTTGATATAGGCTGAAGTTAATAACTGATATGCGTGTACCAGATTACTCAAAAGGCTTTTGCGTATTTCTCCGATTGCATTTTTACGTAACTCTTCTATTATAGATAAAGATTCCTTAAAGTGTTCAATTGCTGTTTTATACTTTTTTTGTACAATGTAAATGGTACCAATTCTATTGAGATCTCTGTAAATATCAGTATCCTTCTCAATTTTTCTATTATTAGCCAAAACCTGTTCATAGGGGTAGATTATCTTGTCATGTTTGTTCCAGTAGAAGCGGTAATACAAATCAAGGTTTTTTGATTCAAGGACTTCACCTGCTTCTGCTTGCAATTTTCTGTCCACATCTAATGCCTTTTCATAATACTCCAAGGCCTTGTCATATTTCCCGAGGGAATCGTAAACACTGCCGATATTGTTCAGGCTAATGGATGTATTATCGTCCTGTCCCGGCTCCCTGGCGACGCCCAGGGCATCTTCAAAATACATGACAGCCTTTTCATGCATGCCCTGGTTTTGATAAACAGTGCCAATATTGTTGAGGCAGGCAGCAACGTTGCTACTTTGGCCCAGATTTCTGTATATGTCCAGAGCCTCCAGGTAATACTTGATAGCCATTTCATTTTGACCCGTAGTTTTGCAAAAATCGCTGATCTTACTAATCCTGCGTCGAAAGACAATGCTATCCTGCTTCCACAGCTTTCTATATATATTTAAAGATTCTTCATAATACTTGACAGCGGTAATATATTGTTCCCAATAGTTGTAGATATTTCCAATATTGTTGAGCCCATTTGAAATCTCTTCTTCCAGCCCCAGTTTTTTGTATATGGACAAAGCTTTATCATAGTACTCAATGGCATTATCATATTTTCCAATGGTTTCGTAGACTCTGCCGACATTATTGAAGTCCGCAGCAATATTAGATTCCCGGTTGAGCTTTTTGTCTAAATCCAAAGCTCTCTCAAGATATTCGATAGCCGTATCATACTGTCCCAAAGAGTTGTAAGTATTGCCAATGAAGTTAAGGTTTGCGACAATTTTATGCTCATTCCCCAGTCTTCTGTATATGTCTAAAGCCTCCAGGTAATACTTGACGGCTACATCATGCTGTTTCAAATAATTATAAAAATACCCAAAGCTGTTTAGGCAGTCGGCAATTATGTCATCCCGTTTGAGCTTTCTAGCTATTTTCAAAGCTTCATCAATTTTATCGGTAGCCGTTTTATATTGACCGGCCAGAGAATAATAATAAGCGGCCTGATTTAAGCCTGTCACTATATTTAATTTTATCGGATCGGGAGAGTCTTTTTCAGCTTGAACCGTTTTTTCATACATCTCTACCGCCTTTAAATATTCACCCAGCTTTTCAAATTCCTGTGCCTTATACCTGTTTGCATCTACGGCTTGTCCTTCCTGTGCATAAAGAGGTAAACCGGCAAATAATATCAGCAAAAAACTTAATAAGGCTATTATTTTCATATGCGTTTAACTTAATTATGTTAACTAAAAGATGATTAGTATTATATAAAAGAGATATAGAGCAATCTAATTAAAATGTGTAAACGAATTATTATCATAGCAAATCAATATATCCCTACTCTAGAATTTAATCAAAAAAAAAGGCGCTCATTATCTGAGCGCCTTTTCCACTATCTTATTACTGCGAACAAACATCATCCGCATTAATGTACTTATTTAATAATCCAAATCTTTTACTTCCCACACATTGCCTTCTGGTATCTTTACTTCACTTTTGTGGCTGCTACCGCTTCCACTGCTGCTGTGTGAGACAGATTTTGCACCACCGAGACCCTGCTCAATAGCATGCTCTCTACGCAGCCTCATTCCCTCGGATTGTATCTTTCCAAGCTGCTGAAGCATAGGCGACTGGCCCCACCACCACATAATATCCTGCTGGGCGTGGGCATAGCCTTTATAACCCTGAAGTTTATACCAGAACCACATCTTGGCATATTCCGTCTCTATTAAAGATGGGTTATTTTCACCCTGGTAAAACATGGCATATACACCAAGGATTGGACCGACAACCGGTACCTTCCCGCCTAACGTCTTAAAGGCATTATATACGCCATCTCCGACTAAGGATGCTGGCAGCAGCTCAGCAAGCTTATCACCAAGCGGATAAATATCGCGCTCTCCAACAGAAGGATACAAAATGTCCTCAGCAATAAGATCATCGATTATCTTCTGCGCATCATCTGTAATCTTGAAAGCCTGGAACATGTATTCATCAAGCTGTTCCAGCCAGGTTGTCGCAAAACGAGGACTATGACAATTTGAGCAGACCTCTATCCACTTATCCCTCTTATCAAGGTTTTCATCAGAATAAACATCGATCTTAGGAGCAATAATATTTATTCCGTAAGGATAAGCTTTCAGTGAAGATTTATACTCAACATGTTTCCCTCTTATCATGATTTCTTTAGGAGGGACTGTACCCATACGCCAGATACCCTTTGAAACGAAATTATGCGTAAATCTTCCGCCACCCTGATACATATGACAGAACTGACATGTTGGTGTACGGTACTCTTCACCAACCTGTACGTGAGCAAGAGGTTTATCAAAATTATAGTGCTCCTCTTCCATCTCTAAAATTATTCCATGTTTTGACTCACCATATGACTCAGCATCCGGATGGTCAGGACCCATATGACATGTCATACAGGCCTTTGGGTTTCTACCCTCTGCAGCAGAGAAGGAGTGTCTTGTGTGACATGGATCACATTTGGTTGAAACACCGTGACACATATCACAACCGCCATTACCTGCCAACCATCCCCTTCTATCTGCCTCTGCGTACCAGGGAACAAGAACGTTTGCTTCCATTGCCTGTATGTGGTTAGGACGCCCATGGTCTTTTTCGCTGTTAAACTGGCGCACCTGCCTTTCGTGACATTCACTGCATACTTCAGCATGCGGCATCCTTATTTCGTTTTTCTCCGTATCTGCATGGCAATCAAAACAGTCAACATTGATAATTTCTCTTCCAATAGACTCCTCTATAATTTTGGTCTTCCGTGCAATTAAAGGAGTCTTCCTCGGGTTAAAATGTGCGGACCCTTTCCAGTCAACCACTGCACCCGTATTTATACCGTCATGACATCTGATACAAAGATCTCTGCGCTCTTTCTCAATAAACAAAGAATGGTCTAAAATATCCATCTTTTCATAATGCCTCATAGGAGACATGTACATCTGCATCTTCAAAGGCTTGTAATAGTCTTTGAAGAGACCAGCACCCTCACTGAGACCAACATTGTCCTTAAAGACAGGACTGTACCAGTCAGGAAACCCTTCATAAATATCCACTGTCTTTGGCACGTAAGGTTCCTTCGCCGCAGCCTCATCATGTGCTCGAACTGATCCCGAGAACTGTATGGCTATAACCAGCAACGCCACAGTAAGGAAAAGCATCAGTTTTTTTGCGTAATTCATAATACTTATTCTCCTTTAATTTATATTATATAAAAATCTTATTCAGCATGTTCACTAGTTGATTTCTTTTCTCCAAGTGACTTAACATAATGCACCATACACCATCGGTCTTCATCTGACAGTTCATTGGCAAAAGATGGCATTGGTGTACCGTTCATACCTGTTGTAAATCTCATATAGATATCCCGATTTGTTGCTCCGCCTTTAAACTTACCAGCAAGTGTAAAATTATAGGCTTGAATCGGTATTTCCCATTCGTCTTCAAGGTCATAGCTACTAGGGCCATCTCCCTCTCCTGTCTCACCATGACATTTCCAGCACTCTTTCTGCTGAAAAAGCTCCTTGCCTCTCGCAATTGTCTTCTGTGTTGACCTCAACTCTGGCCCTACAACCACTGACGGCTCTGGTTCTCTGTACTGCCATGCTTCAGAAAAACTCTTAAGCACTGGAAGCAGCGACTTAATCTGGCCTTGATCAAGGATATCCCACGGCATCATAGAAGTCCCGTGAACACCAACAGAAATTACATGAATAAGATCAGCATCTGTGGGCAATGAGCCCGAAGGGTTGGTACGAATCTTGTATTGACCCTTTGTAAAGTCTCTGGGTTTTGGATAAAGGGCTCCATATAATGGACCATACCCGTCTCCATCTTCACCGTGACACGGTGCACAGTATTTATTATAAAGGTCCTTTCCTTCAAGTCTCTCTCCTGCCGATGCTAAATTACCTAGGCACAGCATGGAAACAAAAACAGCAACAATTGCACTGAAAAGAAAGTTCTTCCAGCACAAATTGCTTCTTCCACTAATTCCTTTCTTACCATTCAAATATGCCACAGATTATTCCTCCCAAAACTTTAAAAAAACTTATGTCATTAATAAATCGACAAATACATCTATACCACACATCTTCACTTTCAATTAATATATCCAGGTACCAGAGTTTTTCACAACGGTGTCTGTGTGGTTTAGCTAAAGAAAAAGGTCTCAAAGATAATTTTAAGAACTTTGTGAATTCTTTAGTATAATGCTAAATTATAACATGTTCATATTTTTTTTAAACTACAAAAAAAGCGTCATTAATATCACTAATATAATAAACAATCAACTGCAATCAGGACATGAGATACCCACCGAAGCGATACCACATCCACACATCATATCATGAATAGGAACTGTCCAGCCCCTCTTTGAGAGGAGAAATACCTTCCTTTGCACGTAATGATAGGCACCATAATTTAAGCGGTTACATGGTTACCAGCTATATCAGTAACTGTACATACTCTAGCCTAAATCACGGCTCATGAATTGCGGTTGATACAAGACAAACCGAAAACAATCTTTGAAGAATTCAAAAAAAGTAACAAACCTAAGCTATTAAATAAGCTAAATTGTACTACAATTCTAATAAAAAACTCTATCTACCAGCAAGCGCAATGCTTCTTCTTAAGCTATTTTATTTTGTTATTACAACTACGACCCTTTGGATTTAAGCTTTTCAATTTGTTCTGTAAGTTGTCTATTTTTATTTTTCAAATCGACATTCTCTGCTCTCAGAACCGCTGCAGCTTTCTCTGCTTCATCCTTTAGCCTGACAGCGTCTTCAACCAGTTTTTTAGCCTCTTCTGCCGAACCAAAAGCTTTCATAACTCTTTTTTCCATATTTTCAGCAAATGTTTTTTCCCTGACAAAACCGGCATCCTTCATGTCGTTGTATTTGTTAATCATCTTAACTGTAAATCCAACATCCAAAAACAGTATCAGCAGAATGATAGTCTTCGCATTAACTGAAAGACCTTTAGAGCTTTCATTACTCATAATTTCCTACTCCTTAGTTTAGTGTAGTGTTATTTACAATTTAAATTCGTTGATAAAAACAAACTTCTTATATAATTTGCCTATATCCTTACGGCATACACCATTCAACTCTTATCGCTCTGACTTTTTCTGGATCTCTTTTGCTGATCATCTTCCTTTTTCTTTCGAACGCTAATATCCCTAATCACACCTTCGATGCGAACAGGTTTTCCCTTTTCGTCTTTCACCATATTTGACGTACGTTCAGTGTAAAATTTCTCTCCATTTTTGTTTACACAATAGGATGTAAAATCTTTCCAGACACCTTCCTTTTCCAGCTTATCTACCAGCTTTTTCCTATCAGCCTGATCGACATATATATCTTTTACCTTTGTCCCCTCCATCTCTTCAGGTGATTCATAACCAAACATCTCAGCACAAGACTGATTTACCCATGTAAACTTACCTTCAACTCCTGGCTCGCATTGATAAATGCCTGCCTGGAGAGCATTAAACAGCTCTCTATAAGCGGCTTCAGAATCCACGATCTCTTTTGTCTTATTATCCAAGGCTTCTGCCATAGTATTAAAAGAGGTTGCCAGAACACCAAGCTCATCTCCTCTTTCTATATTTACACGCTGAGCCAGGTCTCCCGAAGACAGCTTTTCAGTAGCTTCGGTTAACTCAACTATAGGAGCTGATATTTTTTTACCAACAACGTACGCAAAAAATACAATCGGAAATGCAATTCCAAACAGCAATACCCAACCAAGGGTATTGAGGTTATACGCAACGCCATAAACTTCAGCCTTGTCTATCTCCGTAACCACGCCCCAGTCAAGTTCAGGCAGCCAGCGCCATACCCCCAACACGGATATACCGGCATAATCCTTATAGCCTTTTGAACTGGAACCATCTTTGCCTTTAAGAACCTGGTTAACAGAATAGGTTAACTTTCCATTATCAGGATTAACAACCTTCAACTCCAAAGCGCTCCTTACCTTAATCGCCCCGGTTTTCTTTAAGTCTTTGCTAAATCTGGATTCAGTAAGCATGTATCCCTCTTTACCGACAAGGAACGTCTCACCTGTTTTTCCGAACCTTTGACTTTGCAGCAAATTACTCAAGGTAGCAACATGAATCCTGAAGGCAACAACTCCAACTACAGTGTCACCATCTTTTAACGGAGCAGATACGAACATTGTAGGCAAACCTACTTCCTTCTCATCAAATTCATTCGTAAGTGAGATTTCAGATGGTATTATGCTTGTTGCGAATGGACTCCCCCTCATAGATTGCTGGAAAAAATCTCTGCCAGAAAGATCGGCCCCTACATTCTCTTCTGACGTAGCAAGTGTAACTATTCCATCTGTGTTGCATACAAACGCGCCCTTATAACCATATTCCGCGACAATCAGCTCCAAATATTCTGTAGCCTCACTATCATCTCCTCCTGCACTCTTCATACTATTAGCAATATATGGATTGTTCGCAACAACTATAACATCTGTCTTTCTTTCCTTCATCCATGAGGACACAATGTCTGCCTGCTTGTTACCTACAGTTTCGAGATTATCCATAATTACCGTCTTAAGATCAGACTGTATTTTCGGATATGCGATAATCCTAAGCAAAACAAACGGTAAAAGAGTGAAGAAAATCAGCATTAATATGATGTAATTTTTAATCGATATTTTCATTATTTTTCTCCATAAAATGCATATTTATAATTTTCCATTGAGACTCAAGAGCGTTTTGCCAGTCTGTAGATAAAACATTCAAGCTCTATATTGGTGCACTCCTGATCCTAATTAATTACAACGCATTAAACAAAAACAGCCATAATAATTAATTTATTATCAGGAAATAAATTGTCACTCTCAATCAAAAAAACAACCCAACTACATCATGCTTGACAACTTGAACGGAATAGAAATTCACAGATAGCGTTATAAGCTATATCACCACCAGGCTACAGGATAGTCCCTTTTGCCCATTCTATTTATAATAATAGCAGTTATTACCAGAATAAATGCACCAAGAAGTACAGGGTTTAGGATATACCAGTAATCGTGGCCTAAACCACCGGTCTGAATAGCCACGTATGCAGTAGCACCTGCAGGGGGATGAACCGAATAAGTTACTGTCATGAAGATGAGTGCCAGAGTAACACCGAGTGCAAGCGACCACCATGAGAGGCCAAAAAAATCATATATTGCGACACCCATCAATGCACCAAGAAAATGCCCTAACAGAACATTTCTTGGTTGTGCCAGCGGGGCCTTGTAGGCACCATAAACTAAAACGGCAGTCGCACCAAATGGTCCTAACAGCAGGGGGCATTTCCACTTAAAAGCAAGGAACGCCGTAAGCGCGATACCAACCATGGATCCTACAAAAGTAATCCACAACACCTTCCATGCAACTGGAGGTTGTGGTGCTCTGGGCAACTCACTAATCTTATTCAATAACGACATAGCTCTATTCTCCCCATGAAGATATTTGTTTAAAAATATACAGGTTTAAATAAAAACGCCATACTTACTTTAATTAAGCCCCATCTTGAGAAAATACATCTGCGACTTTCCTTCAAGTTTAAGGGCAGTAAAGCCCTAAGCCTGAAGGGGAGTCGCAGAACATTGACACGATTGAGCGTTTGCTCAACCGCACCAATGCACCTGCGTATATTACTGACTGAAACAAGGTGCAAAAAATATTACCCCACTTCAGTCCCAAAAAACTATCCCTGTCGAGATGAACTTGGAAGCACCTCAACAATCGTGTTGTCATTTTCATCTATACCAACTACTTCACCCCCTGGTATTGCACCTTGTGTAGGATCTACAAGACTTCTAGACCTTCCACCATCACCACCAGGTACTAATTGCTCATCAGGTGCCCATGTGGCGAACCAGTAAGCCACACCAATCAACATTCCACCTATGATGTTACCAGCAGTTGCCGCAGACATGTTCCATGCGAAACCTCCGCATGTAACATTTGCAGGATGAGCTGTCATCAGAGATGCACCAAATATAGTCATATTGGCGATACAATGCTCAAAACCACAAGCGATAAATGCATATAGACACCAGAATATCAGGAATATCCTAGCAGCCTCATTCTTAGCCTTTGCTGACATCCATACAGCCAAACATACAAGCATATTACAGAGAATACCACGGCAAAACAGGAACCACCAGGGCCCGTTCATTTTGGCACCGGCAACCTTACCAATAAACTTACCGGTAACATTTCCATCTGCCAATCCTGTATTTGCATAGATAAGCGCCAACAGCAACGCACCGGCGAGATTTGCAAACCAGCAAATAAACCATAGCCAGATCATCCAACCCACACCTGTTTTCCCTCTAAGGCAACCAATCAACATTACCATATTGTTACCTGTAAATAATTCGGAACCAGCAAAGACAACGAGTGTCAGGGCGATACCAAATGAACAACCCATGACCATCTTGACGGCTACTGACTTGGCAGAAGCAAACTGAGCTCCAACCGTAAATATGAGAAGAATACCAAGCCCGATGTACATACCTGCAAGCATTGAGAGAACCCAATACTGCCCGAATTTGTTTCTAATCATATCCTCTTTCGCGATAGCCGCACCTGTAAACGTATCAACTGTTGCTTTCATTAACTATTCCCCCCCCTTTCAAGATAGGAACGCAAAAATAAAATTTCGTAATATAATAAGAAGGCCTTCCTTACCCCCCCCCCATATTACACCAATAAAATAAAGAGCCTGCTAAAGCCCTAAAAAGCCGATTTTAATATTGCCTATGCAATATAGCGCAGTAATGGTTAAAGCAATTGCGGTACCAAAACCATTTAAAGGAAAAACCAACATTTATTGCCTACATAAGCACTGATACAGACAGTAGATAGGCGCATGAGACCAATGTTGCGCTATTTGGGAAACAAAAACCATAATTGACAAAATGTCAATTCGCAAATGGAACGTAATTTTTTTATAGACATAATGTCTTTACAGAATGTATATAAAAGTTAAGTATGTAAATTCGAGATATTTTGAAAAGAATAAGGACGGGGCAGGCAAAAACAGCTTATTTAAAAAAACTGAATTCGGGACAATTACATCGCTTACTGCCTTTCAAAAAAGCACTTCGACGTAACCATTTTACACAAAATTTATCAGCCAACTGTTCAGGTTTTATTTTTAGTGATACTTAGATAATTGGCACAGGGAGTGGAATTTTTAGCAAAAAGCAGGTAAAGGTGAAAAAGTTTTTGTTGTTTGCGAGCAGTTTAAAAGACCTTTTATTTAGTAAAACCCAGCCTAAGGAAACTTACAACAAAAGGCCAAAAACAACTTTTTGTAGCAAATTTAAATAACTTTTGATATTAAATAAACAAAAAAAAGACTTATAACTTTTAATCATTAAAAATAACAACCTAGCGCTACTCTCAAGGGTGCTTCAGCTATAATATTATTATTTCGCCTTAAGTCTCACAAACCACCTGCGATGTAATTTTCAAGCTGTTTAATGGTAAATTCTTTATCAACAATGTACTGTTTCACAACATCACCGATACTTACAATACCAATCAGCTTCTCCCCATCAAGCACAGGCAAATGACGCGTACGCTTGTCTGTTATCAAAGCCATACAGTCGTTCAGCGTCTGTTCCGGACGAACATAGCACGGGTTTGGATTCATCAGGTCTTTGACCAATGTATCCTTAGACGATTTCCCTTTCAGAACAATGTTCCTCGCATAATCACGTTCGGAAAATAGCCCTACAACTTTTTCACCCTCAACGACCACTAGCGCACCGAGGTCTTTTTCTGCCATAATTTCTAAAGCTCTGTACACCGTATCCTGAGGTGTAATTGTCAGGATACCAGTAGCCTTCTCCTTCAGTATCTCTTTTACCGTAATCATGATATAATCCTTTTCTCCTATTATAAGATTTTTACCTAGCTTTCAAGTTGATCTGGCAAACGACATATGCCTGCAAAAGCCAAATCATCATCTACGCTCAAGTTGACCGTGAATCAGTATAATAATGACTGTCTATTCCATGTTCAAGTATTAAATCTTCAGTATAGTACTAAAATCGGGGTTTTCTGCCCGGAAACTCAAGTTTTTAGTAAAAAAAATCAAAATGGTAGCAAATAGAGGCCTGAAGACTATAACGTTTCGGTCTCATTACATCACTCTTTCCTCTTCCAGCCTAGCAGCAAATCAGTATACTCACCATGCTTCCAGAAAGAGTATGCCTGATGCTTGATTCCAATTTTTTCTTCTATCTCTGCAAAGCGCTTCAGCTTGCTTGCCTCATCTTTAATCATAATAAGCCATCGGTCCTGAGCCCATTCCCAATACCCATAAACAGGGCTGTAATATGCATTGTGAGACTTGGCCTTAAAAATTGCATCAATTATATCCACCAGCATTTCATAAGCCAGCCGCTCTATATTAGACACGTTATATTTTCTCACCTCTCCCTTTCCCGGCAACAGGCTGAAAACATTGTGTCCGGTAGAATCTGGTGCAAGGTCTGCAGGCATTGGATCTATCAGATTGTGATTGTACAAATCCATCACAATGCGCATTGCCTCACGGTATTTAACAAAACTGAGTTTAACCGCTTCATCCATTGCCTCTAAATGGTCCCTTGCGAACCGGGGCGAATGGCAATCCTTACAGACCGTAATCCATGCATCTCTTGTCGCCTTGTACTTATCTGCTCCTCTATCTACAAGAGAAGTACCCATGAATGTATAAACTGTAGAAGAACTGATAACATTATGGTCCCCTTTAGGCATATGACAGTATGCACAAGTCGGGACTATGTAGTTTTCCGCATTGAGAGGTTTACTCCAATCCCAGGTCTGCCCTTCTCCCTGGAAAATCATACCGTGGTATGATTGCATATACATCTCATATTCGTATTGTTCAGGACCGGAGTGACAGACCGCACAGCTGTTTGGCTTTCTTGCTTCAGCTGTAGAAAATCGGTGTCTTGTGTGACAGCCATCACATCGGTTCTCAACCGCATGACAGCCGAGACAGGCAGCCGCCTCTTCGGCAGGCTTCTCCGTCTGACAACCCAACTCGATCAATTCAAGGTGATATGCATTAGCATGCGACCCTTGACCACTTTGACGATGACCTTGTAATTGCTTTTCGTGACATTTACCACAAATATCGTAAGAAGGCATTTCGAGCTTTTTGTGATTCTTCCCATGACATCTGTCACATCCGACAATATCTTTTCCTTCTGGCGGTCCTGCATGTTTGCTCTGCTTCCATTGTATTACAATACCAGGACTCTCTACCATGTGACAGGCGACACACTCTCTATTAGTGAATTCGCCTTCTACAGTACTACCTGGATGAAAAATGCCGCTGTTATAGTAATGTGCAGGATCGTACCATCGTATCACAGGCAGAAAACTAAAAAGATTTCCGTATGTTCCCTTTCCGGGAAAGAGTTTCTCCGGCCCGGTATAAAAGCTTGAAAGGCCACCCGCATGGTGAACATTTCCAGAATCATCCGGACCAACTTTTTCTCCCAGGAGCTCGGCCATTTCGTATTGAAACTTCATGCTACCCTGCACTGCTCCGGATGCTGACGTTGTATCACCCAAAAGTGTTTCAAGGTTTAACTGGCTGGCCTCTTCTTCTTTTTGTGCAAAAGCAATATTTGAAATATGTACAAAAATTATAACAAATATTAAAAGCGTGATGATCGTGAATTGTTTTGTGTTAATATTTAACATAATTACCTCCATATAATTCAGCTTCAAAGAGTGTTAAAAAACAACACAAATAAAACGAACAACGCGTAAATTTTAACATAGGATGAAAATAAGTACACTTTTTATTTTGTTTTAATCAACTGATAAACTTTGATATATTGTTGTTTATATACTACCATTAGCTTTATATAAATTTTCCGTATTAACCTGTTGGATATCTTTTTATATGAAAGCAGTAGTCAAAACAAAACGCACAAAGGGCATGGAGCTTATGAAGGTGGCAGTTCCGCAGACAGGCCCAAGGGATGTACTTATTAAAGTTATACTCGCTTCTATCTGTGGTACGGATGTGCATCTATTTGACTGGACACGCTGGGCACGACACCGTTTCACGCCACCCCGCATTGTCGGCCATGAGTTTGTTGGAATAGTCGAAAAAATCGGCAGTGAAGTTACGCATGTAAAGGTTGGAGAGCGTGTTTCTGCGGAGAGCCATATTTCCTGTGGGCACTGCTACCAATGCAGCAACGGATATCCTGAAGTATGCAGAAACCTCAAATTACTTGGAGTAGATTTTGATGGTGCACTATCAGAATACCTTGTCTTGCCTGAGCATGTCCTGTGGAAAAACAATTCTGATATTCCTGACAAATGGGCTACAATACAGGAACCTTTCGGAAATGCCATCGATACAGTCATGGCGGAAGATGTTTCTGCAAAAACGGTCTTAATTCTAGGCGCAGGCCCAATCGGGCTATTCGCCACCGGTATTGCCAGAGCAAGTGGTGCATCATTAATAATTGTATCAGATCCAAATAATTACCGGTTGGCAATCAGTAAAAAAATGGGAGCTCATATGGCGATTAACCCCGGAAAAAAAGACATAACCCCTCTCATCCTTGATGCCACAAATAATAACGGTGTAGACGTAGTACTGGAATTCTCAGGCAATAACCAGGCATTAAACCAGGGATTAAGAGTCATTACTCCCGGGGGAAGAATCTCTATCCTGGGTATTTACGAAAAAAATGTTTCTATTGATCTCAACAAAGAGGTTATTTTTAAGAAGATACGTATCTATGGCATAACAGGGAGAAAGGTCTTTTCCTCCTGGCATAAGACATCACGCTTCTTATCATCCGGAATTGTTAATCCGGACCCAATCCTCACTCACCAGTTCCCATTAAAGGATTATGAAAAGGGTATAAAGCTCATGAGGGAGGGGAAATGTGGAAAGGTTATTCTGGAAGTATAAGGTTCGTAATTGAGCCAGCAAAGAAAATCTGCATCCTATACGTAAAATTTAAAGAGAAAGTACGTGGACAAACTGAATTTTATTAATGAAGAGCTGGATAGGCTCAAGGAAGCCGGCCTTCTCATTAACGTGCGTACGGTCGAAGGGCCTCAAGGGGCGTGGATTACCGTAGACGGTAAGAGAGTGCTGAATCTCAGTTCAAACAATTATCTGGGACTTGCTGATGATATGCATTCGAAGACCGCTTCTCATAATGCAATTGACACTTACGGCGTAGGGCCCGCAGCGGTCAGGACAATTGCCGGAACAACAACACTGCATAAGGACCTGGAGCAGAAACTCGCACAATTTAAGGGAGTAGAGAGTACCATCTCATTCCAATCAGGTTTCTGTGCTAATCTTGCCGTTATCCCGGCAATCGTCGGCAAGGAAGATGTTGTATTCTCAGATGAACTCAACCACGCCAGCATTATTGACGGCTGCCGCCTCTCAAAGACCAGAATTGTACGATATGAACACGGAAACCCCGAAGACCTTAAGGCAAAAATCCATGCAGAGAAAGATATCAAGCGGAAGCTTATTATTACCGATGGTGTTTTCAGTATGGAAGGAGATATTGCACCGTTACCGGAAATCGTAGAGATAGCGGAAAAATATAACGCAATCACGATGGTAGACGACGCGCATGGAGAAGGTGTCCTGGGTAGAGGGGGAAGGGGTATTGTTGACCATTTTAACCTGCACGGAAAGGTGGATATTGAAGTAGGTACCATGTCAAAAGCGTTCGGTGTTGTGGGAGGGTACATTGCGGGAACGAAACGTTTGACGGATTACCTGGTACAGAAAGGACGCCCATTCCTCTTTTCAAGCGCAGCAACTGCTGCAGATGTAGCAGCATGTATCGCAGTTGTGGATACCCTGAACAAATCAGATGAACTTGTCAAAAAGCTCTGGTCAAACACCAGATTTTTTCAAGACAGAATGAAACAGCTTGGATTTAATATAGGCATTACAGAGACCCCTATAACACCGGTTATGATAGGCGATGCCAAGGTGGCAAAGGGATTCAGCCAGAAGTTATTTGACAATGGCATTTTTGCACAATCAATAGGCTACCCAACAGTACCTGCAGGTAAGGCTCGTGTTCGCGTGATGTTATCTGTAACACATAGCGAGGAGGACCTCACATGGGCAATAGATCATTTTGGAAGAATTGGAAAGGCTTCGAAGATCATATAATACAAATCTCGGAAATTAAACAGAAAGAGAGAGGAAAATTACTGTATGAAGAGAAAAGCTATCAAAATCCCAGCTATTGTATTTGCGGTAATAATTGCACTTTTTTTTGGTAAGAATATAATTGTTAAAACCTCCGTAACAGCCGGGGTCAAGGCAATGACCGGTCTCAGGCTGAGAATCGGGAGTATGAATGTTGGTGTCTTTAAATCCCTGATCGGCATAAATGAACTGCACTTGCACAACCCGGAGGGGTTCGGAGATGATTTAATGGTTGATATTCCTGAAATTTACGTAGATTATAACCTGGGTGCCTTTTTTGAGGGGAAAACCCATCTTGAAGAGGTAAGGTTACACTTAAAAGAGTTTGTAGTCGTGAAGAATGAGGCCGGTGAACTGAACCTCAATGTATTAAAAGCTGTCAAAGAGGCAGAGGAGGAGATAGAAGCGGAAGAAAGGGCAGAAGAGGACGAAGGGGAAGAGCAGCAGGCAGCAATGCCGGACATTCAAATAGATTTATTAGATCTGAAAATAGATAAAGTTATCTACAAAGATTATTCAAAAGGAACTTCACCAAATGTGAAAGAGTATAACGTAAACATTGACGAAAAGTATGAAAATATATCAGACGCGAAATCCTTTGACCGCCTTATAATTGTTAAGGCACTTAAAAATACTGCCATTGCCCGCCTTACCAATTTTAATATCGGAAAATTGCAGGAGGGGATTTCTGGAACAGTTAAGAAGACGGCAGAGATAGCAAAAAAAGCAAGAGGAAAGATTATAGAAACAGGTAAAGATGTGGGAGAAGCCACTGGCGCAGCAAAAGAAACAGTAGAAAAGGCTGCGGATACGATTAAGAAGCTATTACCTTTTGGAAATAAAGAGGAAGAATAAAGGGATCAGGATGAACGAAAAAGGCTATACCAGATACCAGCAAAAGGTCATTAAAAATTTTTACGATAACAAAGACATTCGCCTTGTGCAGAAACTGGGAGAATTAGTCTCGAATTTATACCTGGAAACCAGTGATAAGAAAAAAGAGGCCGGATGGAAGAAAATCAAGAAGATGCTGACCGATTTGAAAGTACACCCGGGTGAGGTAGAGTACCTGACAAAAGAGAAAAACCTTTCAATAATTTCTAAGAAACTGGACGAGATATTTTAACTTGTAACAAAAAAGACAAACACAAAAATTCACAAGAGGGCAGAAGTGCGATTGAAGGATTCCTTAATACTTAAATTCCTGAATTTCTTATATTAAACCATGAAGATTGCCATAACCGGTTTGTCAGGTTTCCTGGGACATTATGTAGCAGAGAAACTCTTTGAAAGAGGCGTTGAGATGATGGCGCTGGTACGGAGTACCAGCAATATTTCACATCTTAACGATTATGAAGAGAAGATTACATTTGTGCAGGGTGATCTGGGTGATAAGGAAACCTTAAACAGATTTGTTCAAGGTGCCGACATCGTTATCCATATGGCTTATGAAAGAGATGGAGCAGGTTTTCGCGACTCTGCCAGTAAAGATATCAGTCGATTACTGGATGTAAATCTATCAGGCAGCCTGGAGCTGTTGAATGCCGCGAAACAACATGAGGCGAAACAATTCATATTTACCAGCTCCTGTGCTGTATATGGACATATTTTTCCCGATATTAAACTCAACGAACAACATCCCCTCCTACCCAACTCAAACTATGGTGCCTACAAAGCTGCGGTAGAGGCATTCTGCCATTCGTATTTCCTGTCAAAGAGCATTAATACAACCATGTTCCGACCGGTAGGCATCTACGGTATCGACCCAAAACTTGCCCACTCTGAGTGGTACGACCTGGTTAAAAACATTAAAGACGGAGTTAACGTAGAAGTTACAGGAGGCGGTAAAATCGTAGATGTCACAAACGTTGCACACGCCATAGATTTGGCTATTAACAACAGAGATGCTTTCGGAAAGGTTTATAACCTTTCAGACTTCTATGTCGACAACATGGCCATAGCAGAAATGGCCAGAGAGATATGCGGTTCCAAATCCAGAATCAGCGGAACACCCAGACAGCCTGTCAATACTATCGATAATACCAAATCTAAAAAATTGGGTGTGCATTATGCGGGAACGGAAGGATTGAGGCGGTATATTCAGGAGTTGATTGAGGTTGTTTAGAAATTCAAAAAGGAATGTTTTGATTAATTCTGCTCGATAGAATCAGAAATGATATTCTTTTATTATCTTTTGTGAAACTTCGATTCTGCGGCTAACTCGAGTGCAATTTGCTTTTGTTCTGACTTTTCTTCTGGCCAATCAATAATATCCGCATGTCTTTCTGGAGGTTCACTTGAGACTACTTTTAAATCTTTCGAAATAACAATAGAAGCAATTATATCGGCCCGTCCAAATATCGGTTTACCTTGTTTTGTGGCAACTTCACTATCACCGATATCCCATACTTCGTTATCTGTAATACCAGAAATACGGAACACCGAAACTTTATCATTTTTATTAGGCATAAATGCAGCATGCCTTACTGTATTGTTGGCTCTAATATATTTTTCTCTTAAAATAAATCTAGATAAAGTCTCTGAATGGACTACAGGTTCCAATGTACCTAATCCTTGTATAATCTTTTCAGGTTATCTAATATTACTGACGGTAGTGAATCGCCAAAGTATTCTGTTCCATGCAACTTGTTCACCCCTAACAATCCAGCATAGACAATTTCATTTCTTCCACTAACGCTGGCAACAAATACCTGTCGTTCTTCTTTATACCATTCCAATCCTATCTCGCCACTAGGTTCAGGGACAATTTCAGGTATTGGAAAAGTTGTTAATGGCAAGCTCTCAATTAATCTTATTGCTTCATTGTACGTACATTTGGTAATAGGCAACGCGTCATAACCATCCCAGCCTTCTACAGAACATTCATCAAATTCTTTGTTAAGAGACTGAAGAGCTTTATCGAACTTACCCAAGGTTTCTGTGTTTCCAAATCCGCTAATTATGTCTTTAAAAAATTCCTTTAATTTATCAACCTCATCCCCAAATCCCATACTCGGCGAATTTGAAATGCTTATGAAATCATCACATAGAATTGCGGTACTCATTTATACATCTCCTTTAGGTTATCAGTTATACTACTAAAAAATACCTTATTCTTAAAATGTCGTAATTTTTCAATTATTTCCCATGCGTCCTTCTCTTCTATACCTTCTGGCTGCAGTTTAAATACATCAATATCCAGTATGATTGGCACTTTATCAGTAACTATTTGCTCAAGTGCCTGAGTAATTATAGCATTCGCTCCAAAAGATGGTTCATGCATAACAATGCGGGCCAGAAAACTGCTAACTCCCTGCGACAACCCTTCTGGAACAGTAGGAGGTGCTGTTAGGTATTCGCTAAAATCCCCTATAGGCATCGGAATATTCAGGTTATTTATGTACCTTACGGCGACTCTTGTTATAGATTCAGGAGAGGTTATATCCTTATACAGTTGCCATAATCTGAAAGCTTCATCACGTAATTCTTCCCATTTTATATATGGATATAGTCTGCTAACCGTGAATCCATCCAGTCTGGCTTGCATTATTTGTTTTTTATCAGAAGAGACATAACGGTAACCGTCAATTACAAGTTTTGACGCTTTAACTATTTCTTCAGCTTTTGGCTCAAACTTAACTTTAGATTGTATCCTTTCTTGTTTTTCTGGATACTGATTTTTAATTGATTCATATATGGCACTGATATTTTTCACATCAAAATCGGAAGGTAGCTTAACACGAATATCTATAAGAGCTTCAGTAATAGGTGCATTTTTTAAAATCGGATAGTCTTCTGGCATTCTATTTTTAAACCGTTATATCAATAAATAATTTAGAGTTACACGTTATCCAAATTATATGAATAGATTTGTAAGGATACAATACCTAATTTAAATCCTTCTAGTCTTTTTTTGCCTCTATTTCTGTTTGCCTTTTGCACCCTGCGGTTAAACCTGTTTTCTCGCCCCCTCCGGCAAAGCTTCAACCGCCATTAAGAGGTCATCATTATCCGGTTTGGCTTTAACAAATGCAGCGAAAAGACTGGTAGCCTCTGTATAGATCTCTTTGACCATTTCTGTAATATTCTTATCGGGTATGCTGTCAGCACTTATCACATTTTCCAAATTTGATATCAATACGACAAGCGTCCAGTAATCAAGCGGAATTCGCTTCATCAGTTCATCATGGAGATAGGTGAGATAATTTCTTATCACCTGTAATGAATCTTCTGACAACGTTTTTCCCTTTCCTCCCTTTGACAGATGTGGGCTATGGTATGAAATTACCATTTGAGCAATCTCTCTGGAAAGTTCGGCCACAGCAACACGCCCAATTGCCATAATAGAAGCGGCAGTCCTCATTTCAATCTTTCGTTCCTGAGAGATTTTGATGATGTCATCAAATATCATACAGATATTGTCTTCAAGCAGACTATTGATTTTGTCTAAATCCCAGCGCTCGTTCTTTAAATTTTGCACCCATTCAAGATAAGAGACGAAAACACCTCCCAGGTTTGTGCTGATGTCAGGCGCTATAAATGTGCCTTTTCTTGTTACAATCCTGTCTCCTTCAGGAGTAACTGGGCCGTTAGCCCCTTCTACAATAACTTTTGCCTTTACGCTATACGCATTCCTGTCTATGGCATTCTCAAGTGCGGCGAGAACAAGAAAGTCTATATCCAGTGCAAAGATACCATCATTTGTAATTTCTCTTCCTCCTTCAAATCCTTTCAGAAAGCCCCCGCCGGCCGTATCCACATATTCCACAACCGCATCTATATCAAGGCCGCTTGGGTTGTAGATGCCGCCACTGGCATCTGTAATCGCTACTACCCTTACCCCCTCGTCATGTAGAAATTTTGCCGGCGGCCTGCCTACATTACCAAATCCCTGTATTGCAGCAGTTGCACCTTTGAGTTTTATGTTTTTATGCCTGGCAGCTTTCTTCAGTGCAATAAAAACACCTCGACCCGTCGATTCAGCCCTGCCAAGCGATCCGCCTTTATTATCCGGCTTACCGGTAACGACAGCGAGTGCCTGACATTTCAGATCAGGATGCTTTTTCAATACCTCCAGACACTTATCAAGATAGGGAGTCTCCATGGGAACAGGAGCTTCTATGTGAAGTGAACGAAAATCATCCGTGATTTTTTTAATTATTTCCTTCTCACCAGTCAACCAGTCAGACGGATCTTTACTGACGACAGAAGACTTCAGATATTCATCTACAAACCATGCCATCTTTGTTGCATTTGTATTAACATCAGGCGCTGGAATGTCAAGGTGCGGCCCGATAGCATTTTTCTCCTTCAATACACGGCTGTATTCCCTGATTACCAATGCGTCTTTTCGCTCAATCAGGTTCCGTGGATTTGCAATGATTCCACCCTTAGAGCCTCCATATGGAATACCGGCAATAGCACATTTCCACGTCATCCAGATTGCAAGTGCCCGGACCTCATCAAGTGATACCTCCGGATGTTCCCTGAATCCACCTTTCGCCGGACCACGTGCTGAATTATGATGCACCCGATAACCAAGTATTTCATCTTTTGAAAGCCGCAAAGTCTCAACACGTTCAGGGGAAAGTAATTTCTTCTTTAAAAAGAGAGGAAGCTTTAAGATGTCCGAAACTACTGCAAACTGACTTTCTGCCACCTCAAGCGGACTCGGCATGGCAATGGCATGTCCCCGTATTTTTGTATATTCTTTAAGGGTAATACCGGGTACGGAAAACAACTGGCTTACCCTTTCAAATTCACCGATATCCTCTCTGTAGTTAATGATATTTTTTGCAATACCACTTTTAACTTCGAGGAACCTTTTCAGTTCTTCACTATCTGCTGCATTAAGGTTTATTTTTTCTTTTGATGGTTCTTTGGGTTTCAGATGTTCTTTAACGGGAAGATCATCCAGATGGTTAAGCGCAGTCAGCCTCTCACCTGCAAGAAATTTTAAAGCTGCCTCACCTATGGTAAAGAGGTATGTTCTTGCTGGCGGAGGTTTTGCACCAAGTCTTTTTTGTGCTGCGGTAACGCTATGAAGGCCAAGTATAATCTTGGATTCCGCTTCACTTTTAAATACAAGATCCAGAATATGGTTTGTACCATGGCAGAACATTTCGTCCTCATATTTCCCTGCAATTCCATTGAAGATGATGGTTTTGGCATCCCGCATCATTTTCTGTATAAGAGAGAGTGTGCCTGGGCCAATGTCATATGCCTTCAGCCGGGTATATCGTCCCCCGATTTTATTTACTTTAACATTCTCCGGATTCAGTCCTGTCGGCTTAGCCATAAAGTGATCAACAGGAAGTACTAAATCAACACCATATCCTTTCGCCAGCTCCAGTACTACTGTTGCATCAAAGAGTGCCTGTGACCGTAAATCGGGATCTTCCTCAAACATACAGTTATCTACATTGTTTCCCTCCACCTTGAGGAAGGGAAATGCAATACCGCCGACAAAAATCAGCTTATCAACCTTTCCGTAAACAATGAGGTTTTTCATCGCCTGAACTTTGGCAGATACATTAGCGCCCCCGATAATAGCAACCACCGGTTTATGAGGATGTCTCATAAAATTATCAAGTGCTGTCAGCTCTTGGGTAAGAAGGAAACCTGCCACCTTCGGACCTGAGATCAACCTTGTTATCGGGCCGAGCGATGCTTGCTGCCCCATATGAGCAGTTACAGGATCAGCATTTACATAGACGTTACAGTTGGTGGTATCATGCAGTTGTTTTGCAAACTCCATTACCTCATTATCATCCTCTGAAGTTTCACCACTGCGAAACATAACATTCTCAAGGAGAAAGATACCATCTTTTTCAATAATGGATTTAACCCTCTCCCCAATACAATCATCAGTTATGGTAACCCCTCTATCTTCGGGCAGAAGTCTTTTTTCTCTTAAAACTTCGGTAAGCCTCTCTGCAACAGGTTTCAGGCTGAAACCGTGATGGATATCGCCATCATTTTGAACCCCTACTGAGGTCTTATTGTCTTTGAAGAAATTTTCTCTTACACCATTGTGAGATACGATAATGACTGTCCTTGCACCCTGTTTCAGTATGTGGCGAATGTCCATGACCGTCGCCCTGATACGCCTGTCATCAATTATCCTGGCATCCCTTACGACATCGTAGTTTACCCTTAAGAAAACTCTCTTACCATCTAATGCGGATTTATGAAGATTACGAATGGGTGTCTTGTCAGCATATGGATACCACTCAATTATCCTGGTATATTGATCGGGTTTTTTCATGAGTATAGAGAAGATTAATCAGTCTCGCCGTTTTTTCGGCAAGCCATAAAATTTCTATAGAAATTACTTCGATAACCGCACAATCGCAGCGCAGGTACAAATCTGCGATCTAGATAGCTGAGGATAGTGCTCTTTTACGTAATTGCAAATCTTTTGTCAAGCTAATTGCAGCCGACAAGGATGCGGAACTCTACCTTTACTAAAAACCCTAAAAACCAGAGAAGTAGAATATACAGTGTAGACTATCTAGTAATATACCGGTAAAAACTTGTATAATTTTTCTGGAAAATTATGGTAAAATGCTCCATCTAGACATTAATTAAATGATTACATAATTTCTTTTTCCGGAAAACATCTTAAAAAAACTAGAAAGGCAGCAAGCTGTACTATGTTAAAGTTTTCACTGAAATCTGCTTTATACCAGTTACCGATAATATTCTATCTCATTTGCACTGCCCGGGCTAAAATCGAGTATGACCTTATCAGGAAGAGGTCTCATGATTTTGTTTTTGGCCGTGCCCACACTTTTACAAAACAACTTTTAAAGCTTCTGCAAGTAAAGATCGAAGCATCAGGTTTGGAAAACATGATTAACGAACCAGCAATAATATGCCAGAACCATACTTCGATCATGGATATTCCTGCTATATTGCATACGGTAAAAGGAAAATCACTGTTCTGTGGTAAATATGAGTTATTCAAGATCTGGGTTTTCGGCAAAGGGATTGAAATCCTGGGCATGATTAAAGTGTATAAAGATGATAAAAAAACCTGGAAAGTGCTCTCTGATGCAGCAAAAAAAATAAAGTCAACCCCATTAGATAATGATGCTCTGACACCTTATTTAGTGATATTTCCGGAAGGCACCAGAACAAAAGATAGAGATTATAAGATGAGTGAATTTAAACGCGGCCTGTTCAGTATTGCCGTGAAACACAACTTGCCAATTATTCCAATCGCGTCTTACGGTGGCCTGGATATCACACCCAAAGGAGCATGGATTTTCAATAGCGGCACAATTTACGAAAAGGTTTTAGAACCTTTATATCCCAAAGATTACGAGGGGATCAGCGTTAAGGAGAAGTCCACTCAACTCCAGTCTGACACATGGAAAAGGATAAATGATGGGCTTAGCGATCTGATTAAAGCCCATGGGAAATCATAACTCAGGTAACACTGAATCAAACACTTCTATGTAGCATTAATTTGTCAATACCTTCTTCTAGGTCGATACTGACCGTCCAGAGAGTATTTTCCCGGCCCGATTAGGATCAAGCTGAAGAACAGAATCCCTGACTCCATTGCATGAGAAAATTTCAGGAATGGATCGCCCTTGCCGATATGTATCATCGTAGCCACTACCATAGTTGTAAGTAGAAAAAAACATGCTGGACGGGTAAAAAAACCCAGAACTAACAGTATCCCACCCGCACATTCTGATAATGCAGCCATGAATCCCCAGACTGTTGGAGCAAAACCAATCCCCAGAGTCTTCATGCTTTCACCGAGCATCATCCATGTTTCCGAACCGGCTTTTAATTTAGGAAGGCCATGGAATATAAACATGGTACCAATGCCTACACGAAGAATAAGCAGGCCTACATCTCGATATTTATCCAGATAACGGAAAACCATAACTTCCTCCTTAATACTCAATATAACAGAAAAAAAACCAATAATTGTTCCATCGGCTATTAAATAAATTTTAGTTTAGCAAGATTTTATAGTTTATGCTAACTTTGCAATGATGAAAATAGTGGATTGAATCATTTATCCATGATCCCTCGTTTCCTGAGAAATCTTCCTGGTTATGGACAAAAAAAAACTGGCTGTTATTCATATAGTTAAAAGAGAACTGTCTTTGAGTGATAACGAGTATCGGAATATTCTTAAACGAGTTACCGGTGTTCAATCCGCTAAAGATTTGACAGACGATCAGTTCCATAAACTAATGCGTTATTTTGTCAGAACCCGTCATTATCGGGAAACAAACGGCGGGATAACCCTGCGGCAGAAATATTATCTGCAACAGTTGAAAGAGAGGCTCCAGTGGGATGACGCCCATTTCCGGAATTATATGTACAAATATTTTCACAAACGAGGGCTAAACGCCTATACCAAACACGAAGCCAGTAATCTGATTGTTGCACTAAAGAAGATCTTGAAAATGCATGGAACGTAATCCGGAAAGACGTTTGCACCAGGCATAATGTCAACAATCGTTGTGCTTACCCTTTGTTTTCCTGGATCAGGTTTTCTGTTCTATATCAAACAGAGGCCCCTGTATCCACGTACTGTGACACTGAGGGCACTTGCCCGGTTTGTGTAATTTGTCTTTGTTAAATGTAAAATCGCACTTACGGCAGTATGCAGGTGTAACTACCAGACGGTAATCGGCATGCTTAAGGCTCTTGATAAGATGCCTGAGGTCGTTCTCCACATCTTTCTGCGATACCTCCAAGTGCCTGGCAACCTCAACCAGGTCCATTGAATTGTTTCTGAGCAGGTCAATCAGGCCCTTGCGTAACATGATTCACTTTCCAAATTTATGATATGAACGGGTGTACTACCTTGTGTAAGACCCGCGCACATTGTTTATCACGGCATAACTAACTTGTTTCTCACACGCCTCCCGGTAGAAATTTTCAATTTCAATGGTCAGCTTTACAGACGGTCTTTCAAGTTTCTTGAACATATTAGCCACGGACTCCGTAGCCTTTTTAATGGATTGCGCCAGTTTTGCTATTTCAGCCGCTTTATTCTTTTCAGTCTCTTTTTCGTCCATTTCTCCTCCATTTTTAAAGTACAGTGCTTGGCTACCAGGTATTGTGCAAGTGCCACTGCTAAAATACGCATCATCACGGATGAGGCGCACCATATTTTAGCTACAATATTTAATTTCTAAACCATTCGACGACACTACGATATGGGATACTTCCTCCAAAAATATCCAATGCACTGCCAATGGTCAGATCAACACGGCCACGACCAAGTTCTTTCACAAGGCTAAGGTCTGAGAGCTCTTTAACGCCTCCGGCATAGGTTACAGGGATAGGAGAATCTTTACCCAGAATTTCAATAAGCTCTGTTTGAATTCCTTCCATTTTTCCTTCAACATCAACCCCATGTACAAGAAATTCGTCACAATGGTCTGCAAGTTGATTAAGAACTTCAGGGCAGATAGTTACATCCGTAAACTTTTGCCATCTGTCGGTTACAATCCAGAAATCTGGTCCCTTTTTTCGACAACTAAGATCCAATACCAAGCGGCTTTTCCCGACAGTCCTCTGAAGCAGCTCAAGCTTCTCCATGTCGATCCGGCCATTAGAGAATACATATGATGTAACAATCACATGGCTGGCCCCGGCATCAAGATACATATTAGCATTTTGCGGAGTAACCCCGCCACCTAAATGAAATCCGCCGGGAAATGCGTGAAGAGCTGAGAGAGCGGCTTCATCATTACCCGGACCAAGTGAAATCACATGACCACCTGCAAGGCTGTCCTCCTTATACATTTTTGCAAAATCTTCAGGAGAACGATCGGTTTCAAAATTAGTTTTGAGAGATTCTGTGTTCTTATCTAAAAGGGAACTTCCAATAATTTGTACGACTCGGCCTTCACGTAGGTCAATACATGGTCTGAATCTCATATGTATCCGTTTCCCTTATTCCCTTTTTCACAATTACGGTTTATGCATCTTTGAGAATACTATGGAGTTCGTCTTTAATCTTCAGGCGCTGTTTCTTTAGATCTCGAAGATATTCGTCACCGGTAGGCTCCGCGTCGCTTTCAATTCGAAAAACATGTTTATCAACTTCTTCATATTCTTTCATTAATTTTGAAAAATGATTATTATTCATTTTTAAATCGTGAATCTGTTCTTTATATTCAGGAAATTCTTTAATTAAAGGATGATGAGTTAACGGCATTCAAAACCTCCAGACTTAAGATGTATGAGTACAATAAATTTACAAAACCGGCACAGTACCTTACGATACTGATCTGGAATTCTATTCCCCTATTCTTAATTTTATAAGGTCTTTATTTCTCCGATTCTACATAATCTGACGTCGTTTTGTCAATTGTCGTTATTTTCAGACCGGATCCTTTTTTCAGGTTAGAAATAGTTTGAAATATTCTATCTTGAAACGTATAGTTTCAGTATGAAGAAAAAGCGCGTTCCTGACAAGTCCGACCTGGATGCAGTCAGAGATCAAATATTGGATTTTGCATGTGCTAAACATGATTTCAAACCGGAAACAGATGAATTCCTTCAAAATGGTGATTGGCGGGGAATATTCATTGTAAAGTTCAGAGATAATCCTGAGGAAGAACGGTTGTATTGTGAGGCGCCATTAGGTGAACATTTTATACGATTTGGAATGGGTATAGAGGTTGACAGAGAGATCTGGAAAAACAGTTATGAAAAGGTTCTTCAAGAGGCATCAGACTACGATGTGGCTGTTTGTCCCGTTAAAGAAGATGGGCAAAAAAAGCATTGTCGTCTCTACTCAAGGGCATGGATCCCTAATTTCAGTCAACGCATCTTTGGCCTGACCTTAACCAATCTTCTGGATTGCAAAAGGGCTGTTTTGTCAAAGCTTAAAGGCAAATAATTCCTTTAAAATTAGATTTCCGGATAATGGATAGCTTCATTTTCCTTGTATTTTACAATTAAACAGGATAGCATGAATTCTTATATTATAGTTTTAACCACTGGAACTGCTCATTAGCTTCACAATGATTACACTAACGTCTTTTCCAGCCGATTGCAATCACCGTTTCAAAAAGAAAAGGATAGTTCTAATGAATTTACACAAACTTAAGCAGTTGTTAATTTTTGGTATTATTATATCATGTGCTGATATCGGTTCGGTGGTAGCTAAAGCACAATCTCAGGAAGTCGCAACAGGTAAACAAATTTCGATAGAGTATATACTCAGGTTGGAGGACGATTCTGTCATCGATTCAAACGTCGGCGAGGATCCGTTAATCTTTATTCAAGGTTCTCACAAAATTATCCCCGGCCTGGAAAATGCCCTTGATGGTATGAGAATCGGGGAAATCAAACAGGTAACTGTTGAACCAGAAGACGCTTATGGACCTGTAAACGAAGGAGCTGTTAGTGAAATTGCAAAGGATCAAATTCCACAGGATTCGCTCAGAGTCGGTACAGTACTTCAGGGTCAGAGTGCTGATGGTCGTGTTATTATTGCCCGGGTGGTAGAAGTCAGGAAAAATACCGTGTTATTGGATTATAATCATCCACTGGCTGGTAAAACCCTCTATTTTGACGTTAAAATACTGGCTGTTCAGGATGCTCCGGAACCGGCCAGTTAATTCAGGAAGCAAAAAGAGAAATAAGCACGCCTTTTAAGGTCTAATTCTCATCAGGTTATTTTTACTTTTCATTACCTGTCATAACCTGATAGATTTTGTGCATGCCGGTTATATTTCGAAGTTCAAATAATCCTAAATAGCGAATATTAAAATTCCCTGTTTTTAATACCGCGTTGTATAAAGCCTCAGTAATAAAAATGCGATCTATTAATGTAAAGTCCTCTCTTGCAATACCATCTTTTACAACAACAAGATCATCCCCTTTAAGTCCCTCCACACGAAAAGGAATGTTAATATTTGTTCCATGACGATCCCCATCAGTCATGACTCTGACCTCGCCAAAATGGACACCAAATCTCAGATGTATCTCAGGGCCATCCTCTACATTTGAATTGTATGTGCTTACACTTTCCAAGATCTGGATTGCCGAATCCAACGCACTCTTTGGATTGGGAAAACAGACCAGAAACCCGTCACCTGTACTCTTAGTAAAAGACGATTTATTGTTTTTGAATATAGGAAACATTATACTTTCAAGTGCATTTTTTATAAGATAAGTTGCCCCATCTCCGTACAGGTCCATTATTTTTGATGATTCACATATATCAACCACCATGACCGCCTCAGGAATTTCCCTTCTACTGGCGGACGATTTCTTTAAAGCATTAATACGATCATTAACATCCTTGAAGTTACTGTCACTGGCAGCAACTTTGCTAAACAGCCCACGTGCCTGATGTTTTAATCCCGCTTTTTCACACGCATCGCCCAGGTCATACATCCTTGATTTTGCACGATCATCAGTACAGGAGAATGCTGAATATTTTTGAACATGTATTTCTGCAATTTCAAGATCCTTGGTTTTTAACGAATACTGTGCTATGAGATAGTGAGCATCACTCTCGTACTGCCCACCGGCTTCCGTCACATCCCTTAACAGTGCTATTCCACGGTCATTGTCTTTTACTTCAGTCAAATAAATATTGGCCAGTTCATAACGTACACGATTCAATTGGTCCCCGGTTAACTTTTCACCTGATATCATATTTTCATATACTGCAACTCGTTTATCAGAAACCTGTTTCTTAATAGCTTCTATCTGTACAGGCACGTGTGGATATTTTCCTGTCAGAGTTTCTAACCTATCTATCAACATGACGGCTTCCTCGATATTTCCTTCTGCCAGAAAAATTGAAATTGATTTTTCGATTACTTTTATAAAGGCTGTTTGATAAGATTTCTTTTCCGGTGTAATCTCCAGCAGCTTTTCAGAACTATGAATGGCATCCATACACTGTCTGTTCTTTATATGAATATTGATCAGTCCAATCAGTTTTTTTTCGTATGTACTGAGGTTTTTGATCAACTCATCGAAAGATGCGCGATACCTCTCTGCATGATGTTTATCTAACCTCATAGCCTCCTTTATACAGCTTATAGCCTTGGGATATTCCATTAATTTCTGGTAAATTCTACCTAAAAAAACGTGTAAATATGGATTGTCCGGTTGTTTGACAATTTCTTCCTGAGCAACTTTCATTGCTTCTTCATATTTCCCGGAACAGCAATACAGATGAATAAGAATATACAGAAACTTTTCACTGGCTTTTCCCTTTTTACGCAATGCGTCATAGTTCAAAATTATGCTTTGAACATCTTTTGCCACGTTAAACGAGTCGAACAACGCTGTGTATACCTCCTCGTTTAATGGATCAGTGTCAACGAGATCAAGTAAGCCATTAGTTGCGACTTTGTAATGACGCGGGCAATTAGTACGCATATCCGCATACTCTTTTACGGCACCTTTGTAATCCTTTTGCCGGATTAAGATTTTGGCTGTTAAACTGTATTTTTTTGAAAAATAGGGGCCTAATACCTTGAGACGATCAAATATTTCCAGAGCATCTTTGTCTTTGCCTTGAATATAATAGATTTCTCCTAAAACTTCATTGTACCGCATATAACGAACACCATACTTATCTGCTAATTCCTCCAGGTCATCTGTTGTTATTATTTCCTGTATTTTGTTGCAACAGTCAAGTGCCCGATCATAATCTTTTTTATTGAAGTATGCGTAAGAAAGATCGTTCAGGATTTTAACGCTTTGTGGATTTTGTTTAAATTCCATCTCCCCATATTTAATGACCATATCCCAATCATTTTCCATAAATGCCTTTTTACGATTCTCTTTAAGTTTGGACATAATCTAAATTTCCAGGAATATTAACCACTGCTTATCTAACTACATAGCATTCAACTGTTTATATCGAGTTCTCTCTTCCAGACAAGTCATCAATTTTTTATACACATTGTTACTTTAAATTGCAAGAATGAAAAAGAGGTTCAGCGCTTTAGAAATTCGATTGCACGTTCTTCTGACCAGTAGCTCTTATCTTTTTTAAATTGCATAAAGCCGACATGGCCGCCCGAACCTGGCATCTCTAAATAAACGCATTTGCTGTTTGATGTCTCCTTAACCGGATAACAACCATCCGCAATAAAAGGATCATTACGTGCGTTGACAATTAAAGCGGGAATTTTAATCTCTGGAATAAATCGATTGCTACTGCATTTATTCCAGTAATCTTCTGCATTTTTAAAGCCATGAAGTGGTGCTGTGTACCGATCGTCATAATCTTTAAAATTCTTTATTAAATGATAGTCATCATCATTTATCAATCCGGGCATTATTTTCATTTTAGCTTTAATCTTTTGATGCAAAGTTATCAAAAATCGCCTCATATATATTTTATTCTTAAATTTAGCAAGTTCCCGGGTGCTTGCCTTCAAATCACAAGGAACCGAAAAGACAACGGAACCAGCTATTTTACTGTCAACCCTGCTGCCTTTATTGCCAAGATAAAGCAGTGTCAAATTCCCTCCCATACTGAAACCTATTAATACAATCTCTTTATAAGACTCTGCCTTTCCGGCATGTTGTATTACAGATTCCAGATCATCAATCGTACCACTATTGTAAAAACGTAATTGGCGGTTTATCTCTCCGGAACAGGATCTATAATTCCACGCCAGGGCATCCCATCCATTTCGATTAAGCATCTTCACCATTCCAACAACATAATTTCGATGCGAACTGCCCTCTAAACCATGAGAAACAATTGCTAATTTACTGCTGCCTGTTTTCGACCAGTCAAGATCAAGAAAATCGTTATCCGGTGTAAAAATACGCTCCCTCTGATAAAAACCGGTATCAAACTTCCTGAACAACGTAGGATAAATTGATTGTATATGCCCGTTTTGCAGAAACAGTGGCGCTCGATAATTAGATCTGTTTATTATTGGCATTATATTATTTAATATTCGGGACCGTTAAATATCTTCCTGGTATATAAAAACTTTTCTCCGTTCAACAAAAATCACTTTCATCTTTGACGAGAAGTTGATTTTATCCCATATTGCCTTTCTATCAATCTATTTATTTTAAGCTTTAAATGCCTGACAACATTTATTACTTGTATCCGTCCACAAACATACATAATATATTGACATGAACAAGATAGAAAAAACGAGTCTGGCCACTGGTTTATTCTTTGGTGCCAGTGGTATCATACTGGGTGCAGTTGGCAGCCATGCCTTGAAAGGATATCCGGAAGAAACTTTAAAATTTTTTCAGATAGGAAACAAGTACCAGATTTACCATGCTCTGTTTTTAATGATATCAGGGTTATTAGCACATAGATATCCGGGGAAATTAATGAACCTCTCTATCTTTGGTACAATAGCAGGTACTATTCTGTTTTCAGGTTCACTCTATCTGCTTACACTTGCAGATATCAAGATTGGAATGATCACTCCAATAGGAGGCATGCTATTGATCTCAGCATGGATATTGCTGTTAATACAGGTACTGTTTACAAAAACTCAACCTGAATATCCTGCCACTCCACCAGATACTAACTGAGCAGCCATTCCTTGTATTATCTAAATCCATAATATTACAAAGATAAAAAAAAGTAGACATATTATGCAAAATAAGGTAGTCATATTACGACAAAAAGTCTTTTTCATATCTTTAAGGGGAAAAAAGCTATTTTCTAATCTTATTTAAAGGAGAAGAAAGATGTCTTTAAAAGCCGGTTCTTATAGTCTGAATCCGAATTCTGGAAAACTGTCTGTTTATACTTTTAAAGAAGGCTTGCTTAGTAAATTAGCTCATGACTTGCTGATAGATGTAACTGATTTCAAAGTTAATCTGGAAGTACCGGAGGCCGGTTTTGCTTCAGGAAGTCTTGAACTGGAGATACAGGCCAATTCTCTGAAAGTAGTTTGTGCCCTGAATAACGGCGAAAAGACAGACGCGTTAAAAGAAAAAGATATAGCAGATATTGAAAAGGACATGGGTGGTAAAGTATTACATCCGGATAAATACCCTACCGTCAATTTCCGCTCTAAATCTATTCAGGAAAAAGACGGCGGCTACAAAGTAAATGGAGATTTAAGTCTGCACGGCGTTACTAAAACCATAGATTTTGACATAGACACCAGCGGTGGAAATTTAAAGGGAATGATTACCTTGCTTCAGAAGGACTACGGAATAAAACCTTTCAAAGCGATGATGGGTACGTTAAAGATAAAAAACGAAATTAATATCGGTTTTGATCTCTCCTTAGGCTGAACCTGAGTCGGGAGATTTCAGGTCTGTTAATCATTTTTATAATAATTTAACTCAACAACAAGGAGCGCCTTCTTGTTCTGACGGGCTGCAGCTGTATGGAACCTTGTTCCCGTCATTTACGTTAAATATTGTAAACTGTCCAGTATAGGGCGGATTACTTAATTTTTCTGCGGTATCCGTACATACCTCGACAGGCTCGTTTCTAGGGAACAGGTGGCCTTCCTCATCAGTTATTGCCTTATACGGACCATGGTAAACGGCCCTCTGTCCAATGTAAACACAACCCTCTTCTTTTTCAAACTTATATCCGCGCAGTGTTACGGAATAGAATGAGTATCCCTCCACCTCTTTCCAGAACACTTTTGACAATGTCTGGAGCCCGTAAAAGCCGGCCTGCTCAAGGTAAGCCATAAATTCATCTTCGGTAAGCGCACCGCTGATACACTCACCCCATAACTGTTTGTTAAGTTTTAGATGTGAGGGCGTCTCTACCTGAGAAACTATATCAGATATTACAATTCTGCCGTGGTTTTTCAATATCCGCCACATTTCACTGAAAACAGCTTTTTTGTCGGGTGACAGATTAATGACACAATTCGATGTGATCAGATTAACCGTACCGCTGTCAACCGGGATATCTTCCAGAAACCCTTTCCTGAACTCTACAATATCGTAACCGAGATTCTTTGCCACCAGGTTCCTGTTTTCATTGGCAACTTTCAACATCTCATCAGTCATATCAATTCCGTAAATCTTCCCCTTCGGGCCGACCTTTTTTGCGGCAATAAAGCAGTCAATCCCTGCACCTGCACCCAGATCTACCATTGTCTCTCCCTCAGAAACCTCAGCAATAATTGTCGGGCTCCCGCATCCATAGAACCTGTCCAATACCTCCTGTGGGATATGGCTGGTATCTTCCTGAGAATTTTTAGTAGGACAGCATAGCTCCTCCTGAGGCTCTTCCGCAGCCTTACCGTAAAATTCACGTACGATACTCCTGGGCTTATCAACATCAAAAGAGAGTACACAGTTGGAGTGAAGAGTGTAAACCGATTGTGAATCGGCAACCTGTTCATCAGCACCGCAAACCTCAGCACCATCACCCATCGATCTTAAGACAGTAGGTGCACTGAACCCTGTTTTTCTCTCCTGCATTTTTTTTCTTGCATCGGCAAGCTCAAAGATAACATCCTTTGTTATCTCCTTGTGCAGATCACAATATGGATCAAGGGCATGTATGCCGACGTCTTCGGGAAATCTATCCGCTTCGAGCTTGAACCCGTTCTCAGAATAAAAGAATGAATGCTCGATGTCCCCGCCCCCGCATATAAATTTTATATGACATTCTCTGCATTTTTCCTTATTCTGCAGCGTTGCACTTCTGAATGCCTTACTCATATTGCTGTTTTCCCAGATTTCTCTGAGCGTATTATCAACAATGCTTCCACATCTCAGACCTGCATAGCCGGCAAATGACGCAGAAGGATAAACGTCACCATTTGAATAAACGCACATACTGTCGTAACAGGCATTCCCCAAATCATATCGTGTACCCCTTTTACTGTTTGCCCTGAATTTGTATGAGTCGTGATTATCAACTGAAATACCCGATTCTCCGGCAACCTCCTTCACTTTTCTCGTTACTTCAATCACCTTATCTATCGTAGGAATGGAATTGTTGTCACTTTCAGTTATCCTGCCCCTCTTATGGGCCCACAAAAGATGGTGGGTTTTCACTCCTGACAATGCAAGCAATTTGGTTGTATCCGGGATATCATCGATATTGCTGTTTGCGACTACTGTCGTTACCGTTGGAGAATAACCCGCTTCAACAAGATTTTTAATCCCTTCAATTATCAGAGCAAAACTGCCTTTACCTCTTAAAGGATCGTTGATCTCCGGCTTTGAACCATCAAGACTGATCTGGATTTTTAAAAATTTCTTATCGAATTTTTGTAACTTTTCTATGATTTCTCCTTTCAGGAGCGTTCCATTCGTGAGTATTATGAGTTCGGATTTTTTATGGCTGCAGACATAATCAATGAGTTCAAAAATATCTTTTCTCATGAAGGGCTCTCCGCCTGTAAAGTAGAATCTGGCTGTACCTAACACCGCAGCCTCATCAATAATACTCTTGATAGTTTCTGTTGAAAGGCCCTTGTCTTCATCCGGAGATGAATTTACCAGGCAGTGTGAACATGTAAGGTTGCACGAATTATTTGTGTGTATCCATAACTCATTGAGCTTGTCCGCACGGATGAAGTCTGCACGCCCTGTGTAAACTGTCTGTTTTACCGGTTCTGATGTCAGGAATTCAGACCGGATTAAATCTTTCAAAAACGAGTGAACATCCAGCCACGCCCTGGTATAATCTACATCAAAGTTATTTGCATAGCTGTGAATCAGGCCCTTAACATTTTTACAGCTCTTGATATCGTCCATAATCCGGCTGCCTCTGCTATCTGTGATAATCCAGTTCGGTGTTTCAGGGTCAAAAAGCAGATGGAGGGAGCCTTCCTCTATATGATAATAATCCGGTACATAAAAAACCGATTTTTCGTTAATTTCCATTTTAGCTTCTGCCTCCAATAAGATTTTTTTCCAACCAGAGATGGGGTAAAGTAACGTTTTTCTTTACCAGCCATCCATATATTAACAGTATATAAAAAGGAAGGTATTCCGGAATTTTCAGCCAGTGCACCTCTTGCCATACCCATTCGTTATTATACCATATCAATTTAGAAAACAGTTCGTGGTTCATGAAATAGTAACAAATAACAGTTCCTGACAGGATAAGCCATGCCCTGTTTTTGTTAAAACAGAGAAATGGGATGATCCATGTCAGATACCATGGATGCAATGTCGGAGCTAATATTAAAAACGTCCCGATAGCGACAAAAGCATAATTTAAGACAAAATTATTCATCTCTATATTCCCTCTTTTTTCCCCTTCTTTTTTAGAGGAAGGATGAAGGGCAGGGTTTCCATTATCATCTATAGTATTAACGTTCAAATATTTTTTATATAAAAACAGAAGTACCGATCCAAAAATCAATGCCGTTACTATTTTGGATGCCAGCGGAGATCCGATGCATAAACGGTGAATCAGGAAGTGGACAGAATCATTAAAATGGTACTGAGTTCCAAAATGAAAGAGGGTTGAAAACAGTCCTTTGCCGGCACTCATATATGGTAAATACAAAACGGCAATTACACCCAACAAGACGATAGCATATCTAATTTTTTTTGCCGGAATCAGAAAAGGAGCAATAATAATGAATATAAATTTGGACATTGCTGCCAGTGCAATAGAAAATACGGTTCTCAAATTCTTTTTTATCGCGTATAGATACAACGCGAGAATAACAAGGAATATCTGAAGGGAATCACAATGACCTCTTGCAGCAAAACTGATAAGGATTAAAGGGCTCCAGGCATACGTCAACACATTATGTGGGTCTTTCCCCACCACCCTTAAGAGTCTCAATAATATGAATATGGACAGTACATCAAAAATCAAAAAAACAGACTTCATTGATATTATAGAGTGTGAAATGCCATCGGCTATTGCAAACACCATAAGCGTAAGCGGCGGATAGATCGTAGACAGGTGTTTATGGTTAATACCGGTGAAAAAACCATCCCTGAGATGTTCCAGGCTGGAAGCTTCCGGAGCATGGGAGTAAGGGCTTATCCCGTTCAGCTGCAGTTTCCCTTCCCATAGATAACGGTATATGTCATCTGAAGGAGCAACCGGCAAAAGCGTAAGTCTAAACATCAATGAAAAGATGATAATAGCCCAGAGAACTCTCCCCAGACTGCTGTTATCCTGTTGATTACTCTCCGCATCTTTTGAAATGTAGAAAACGGCAAATAAATACGTAACAAAAGAGGCGGTATACAGCATAGCAAAGCATGGAATATTCTTTTTGATATCCCCGCTGTAAGCAATTGCAACACAAAGGATTTCAATAATAAATCCTGTTAAAAGAACGGTTATTAATTTCCTGTTCATTTTCATTGAAATACTTCAGTATCGGGAAAGTAGTCTGCCCAGACAAACCAGTAAACAGTTAGAAAATTAACTGGCTGAAGCGCTTTGCCCGCCATATTGCCTTTTATGCCAACCCCATTTTCCAGATCCCAGGTAGTATTTGTTACGCTGTCTGTAGTATCACTCTTGCTCTTCTCAAAATCAATTTCCATTCCGCCAACCTGCCTGTCATAGACCTTAATAATACCGGTATCGATATTCCTGTAAACCAGCAGATTCATACCGTTAAATTCATCAGTGATTATTGCCGTCTTGTTAAATAAATAGAATGGATAAGCCTTGTATTTACCATTTACTTCTATTCCAATAACATTTGTCTTAATACCCAGCCTCGCATCTATATTTTTGGCAGGAAAAACGCCTGTTTCCTGATTCTTATGGTAGTCCTCATAAACATCATAACCAATTGTCCTAAAACCGTGATAAGATAGTACAAGGGTATCCGGATGCTGCTTTTTCCATACTCCCCACGGTACTTTTTGGCATCCGGAAATATTCTGCAGCTTCCTTCCTGCTAACTCACCATCTACTGGCTGACCATAAACGATCGGCCAGAGAGATTCCGTTTCGTAATCAAACATCACCAGTGTATTTTTGAGCAATTTCCCGGAAACACCAAAAGTATATTCCTTATCATCAATTTCCCGGTTATAAACTACGGAAAGATTCGCAAGCGGGCACCAGGTTACAGCAAAAGCAGTATCACCTATTCTGTCATTTACTATTTCATGGTGATTCAGGAGGTATAGAGAATAAGCACGGCTTTCACCATTAATTGTTATCCCAACAACCGGCTCATTATCATCAAGTCCTGCCTCTTCTGCAGGCACAAATTCGGGATTCTTTATAGCGGGTATGGCGTCACGGGGAAGTACGTATTGTATTTCATCTTTCTCTTTTGAAATGTCAGTACCGGCCCAACACGAAATGGTATTGGGAACTGATGAACACAACATCAGGCAGAGCAGGCTAAGATATTTTTTACACAAAAATGATTTGGTCAGCATTTTATTGTTTCATTAAACTTCTGAAAAAGAGAAAGCATGCCGACGTAAAGGAAACCGATTGCATACATCAACAGAAAAGGCCCGAATACAAATTTCTTGTTACTCGTGTACTGCATAAACCCGACAAAACAATAGGCGCTTAAAACAATTTCACTGATGAAAAATACCTGTAATGGTAAAGAGTAATTTTTCACCAATATATTCCTGCCTCGCCTGATCACACCATACTTGGGTGTTCTGATAAAATCACTTTTAATATTAAAAAGAGCTTCTAATACGGCCTTTGTATTATTAATAGCAATTCCACACCCTATAACCATAAGTGCAGGAATATACAATGACCTTTTCAGCCAGTCCTTATAACCCTTTTTTTGAGAGACTATATAAAGAAATGTCGGTGCAAAAGCCCCAATAGATATTAAACACATCATAATTATCATTGCCAAAGAGACTGACACATTACTTATCTGCACTTTTAATAAGACTATGAGAGGAAAAGATAACAGGGCAAGTATAATCATCATTGGGTGGACCATATACTGGTTCAGATGAATAAAGGCCTCTATCTTTTTTATAAGGCTGTCGTTCGATTTGAATACTTGAGGTAAAAGTTTTTTAGCTGTCTGAATTGAACCCTTTGCCCACCTGTGCTGCTGAGATTTGTAAGCATTTATGTCAACCGGCAGTTCTGACGGTGCAACAACATCAAACAGGAATTTAGTATTCCACCCTTTCAATTGAGCCCTATAAGAGAGGTCCAGATCTTCAGTCAGAGTATCAAAATGCCATCCGCCTGAGTCGATAATTGCCTCCCGCCTCCAGACCCCGGCAGTCCCATTAAAATTCATATATAATCCGTTCCAGGTCCTGGCACCCTGCTCAATAATGAAGTGACCGTCCATGCCAATGCTCTGTGCTATTGTAAGGAGTGAGTAATTTCTATTTATGTGCCCCCATCGCGTTTGAACAATAGCGACCTTCGGCTTTTCATAAAAGAAGGGAATCGTGTCATAAAGAAAATTTTTATCAGGTACAAAATCGGCATCAAAGATTGCCAGAAACTCACCTTCGGCCCTTTCCATGCCAAGGTTTAATGCACCGGCCTTAAATCCATCTCTATTGTCCCTGACAACATGTTTTATGTTAAACCCTATCGCACGATACTTGCTAACCAGTCCTGAAACTATATTCTTTGTTTCGTCATTAGAATCGTCCAGTACCTGAATTTCATGAAGATCTTTCGGATAATCAATCTCTACTACCGCTTTGATTAAACGTTCTACCACATGCCTTTCGTTATAAATTGGTAACTGTGTAGTGACTTTCGGCAGTTTTTCTTTGCTGTGATTTGACCAGTACTTTTCCAGGAATTCCTGATTCCCGGATGTCTCTTTTTTGAGTTTCCTCAGAAAAAGATAAATCATGTAATAGTTGTTCATACCGTAAAGGAACAACCACAAAGCTGCCGGACAATAGAGCGTAAGGATAATTATCAATAAAGCTTTATCCATAAATTTTGGTTACCTTTATTTTCTAAAAGATAGTGTAAGCTGCCAGTAAGATTGTGTTCAGAAATCAACTTCTATATTCAGGGAATTCAAGAAGCTTATAAAAAACTATTAACACCCCTCTTTTAGACACTTCAAACTTTGCTTCACTTCCCGTCCAAACTGCTTGCCGGGCAGGCATGCACTTTTACTATACAGCCAATTCATATGATTACTCAGGTCGTTCCGTGCACGGTTTTTCTCCAGGACCGGGTAATGGAGCCTTTGAGGTGCCACCGGCAGCCTCTTCTTTAATCAGAGTATCTATGTCAGGATAAGGATAAATCGTCAGCGCGTTATTTTGTTGTAGACCGCCTGTATCAGCAGTTGGGCCATACGTGCTGTAAATATCACGTCCCAACATTCGTAATAACATAGTCTGTTGGCCCCTGTGATGTGCCGTATGAGCGATTCTTCGTGTAACAATCCATGCCCGTGACTTATCAAATTCAAAAAATTTGACCTCTTCTGCCCACCAGTTATTGTCCTTCTCTTTTAAGGCCTCTACACGTTTTCCTGAGTCTTCCGCATAACGCTTAATAAATTCCAGGCGTGTCTCTTTTTCCGGTAAAGGAGGAGCACCGACATCAACCCCGAGCATCCCGGTAAACCACTTATTTTCACCCATACATTGATGAATCATATGTTCAAGTGCATTCCTCCCGCGCGTATCAGTGGGATGTGGACGCACCGTAAGGTCTTCATCTTTAAACGTACTCCAAGTACTCAAAGTCTTAATTCTCTCTGTTTCGTAAGTCTCTATCAGAAAATTGTAATCCATGAAAACCCCTTTCATTAAATTAATTACCGGATTAGTTAAAGGTCCTGTTTATATTTAGCTTAGACTATATTACCCTTCGTTTAGAAGAGTCTTTATAAGTTTTTCTACGACGCCGGGATTAAAATGTCCGAAATGTTGAAACCGGATTTTTCCCATCTTATCAATAACTGCCATCTCAGGGGTACCACGGGTTTGATAACGAATCATTGTCTCAGGAAGCCTCTGGTCTGAAACATGATCATCAACCCCCACCGGATAGGTTATGTTTTTTTCCTTAACATACTGCCGCAGACGTTCCGGCGCTTGTTGTGAATGCCCTTCAAAGACCGTGTGGATACCAACCAGTTGAATATCTTTACGGCCGCTGAATTGCCGGTTCCATTTCTCCATAAGTGGTCCTGAAAATTTGTTGCACCCGGGACACCATAGTTGAAAAAAATCGATTACTACAACTTTTCCACGAAGATCCGCAAGTGTAAATCCTTTGCTATTGATCCACTCGGAAACTACCCACTCCGGAGCCTGTTTATCAGAAGAACCCGCTTCTGCCTTTCCTGCCAAAAGAATAATTCCATACAAAACAATAACCGCAAATAATAATCTGGTTGTCAGGAAACTACGCTCCATCTAACATACTTTTTATTTTAAAGATTTGAAAAGGATTTCAAAAAAACCAAGGGGGAAAAGATAGTCAAAAAATTTACACGTTGTCCTCTGCTTATTGGAACCTACTTATATTTATCATAATTTTTATCCAATCTTTCTCTCAACACTTTCCCAAGTAACTTTGCTTTATTTATCACTTCCGGCTGCTTTTCCAGACACGGTATGATATCGGGTGTAATTTTCGCATCTTCACCAAAAAATTTCTTCACACCACTTACACTGCAAACTTCACCATAGCCACACGAAAAACACGCAACAGCACCTTGCGCGGCTACTGAACCCACACATTCAATTTCGTTATAATCAAAGAACCCCTTGATATCATCACCTGCAATTTCATACATTTTCATATCTCTTCCGGGCATTTCCCACTCTCCACCGCCACCAACAGAAGCAATTGCTCCTATCTTACCGGAAAGCCTCATACCTCCACGTCCATCTTTGTCATGCCGGAAACAGTAAAATCGTTCAAGAAATGAGTGGGTAAGTGCATTAACCCTTCCGAAATAATTGGGGGCACCAACAACGAGAGCGTCTGCCTCCAATACCTTATGCATCAAGGGAATATAATCATCCCTGACTTTACAGACATTATCGTCTATACAGCCCAGACAGCATATACACCCATTAATGGTCATGTCATGCAGAGAGATCAGCTCTGTTTCCAGACCGGTCTCATCAAGTATGGTCTTAACCAGCTCTTCTGTCGTATGGCTCTTTCTCGGACTTCCACTGATGCCAAGTACTTTCATTCTCCTCATTTCTCCAATATAATTTACCAATAGAACTAATTATTGATTATAAATGTTTTTCCGTTTTTAGCAATATCCAATCCATGCAAGAAATTTTCTGGAAGAAATGTGCAATTTATGCGGCAGTAATATTCAGGTTGCGTAGCTTACGTATGGGGTATCTTATGTCCAGAATAGTATTTAAAGGTATGCAAACAGCTTTATATAGCCTTGCCGCCTCAGCGTTAGAACCGAGAACAACGGGATTATTCATCCGGTTTTCTCAGCAAATGACTTAGCCTTCAAGTATGTGTTTACTCTCAAGCTTTCTTCAGCATTCTTAATATTTCATCACTATTTAACATTGTGACAACAACATACCGGCTTCCGGCATCTTCCCAACCCATAATTTGACAATGGCCGCAATACCCTTTATCGCCATAATAAACAATCTTTTCGTCTGAGAATCTTTCATCCATCCCCGAAAAATCAATGGTTTTATCATATCCTGATTTGGAATCAGGATTACAAATTATCATAAATGAAACCGGAGTTTCGCCATGCATATAAAAAACCTGGGACACCTTCACGTCATCAATTTCAGACAGTGCCGCACCGACTAATTTTGCATTATCACCAATTTCTGGCAAAACTACTTTCGAATCGGTTTGGCCCCGGAGATATTCCACAATTGCCACAGGGTCCTGTGAACGTATGTCCAGTTCGAGCTGCTTCATCATGTAGCTGTGATATTTTGATTCCGCGAGGTGAATGAGATCATCCCTCTTTGAACTACCCGGTATCAAAAAAAAACAGACAATCATAATCACAGCGGCTGCAATACCCATAGCAGGTATCAGACGCCTTCCGGACAGTAAATTTTTTACAGATAATAGAAAGAAATTTGGGCTCTTTTCTGTTTTCCTCAAAATATTTTCCGCAAGATAAGCAGGAGCATTCACCTCACAAACAGTCTCCTTTACCCTTTTTTGAAGCAGCCTCTCCTTCTCCAGTCTCTGGCCGCATTCACAACAGATATCGATATGTGCAAGAACCTCAATGTTCTTCTCCACATCGAGCTCATCATCAAGAAAGGCATAAAAATATTTTCTAGCGTCATTACAATTCATTTTTCAATCTCTATAAATTGCTCACTACAAAGTTAGCTTCTAGCCGGATTCGAAATATTTAGGATTTTGTTTTAATATGTAAATTCATATGTCTCTTATTTTTATTTTTTTCTCTGCGTCCTTTGCGTCTTCTTGTCCTCGGCGTTTTGTATCCGGGGAGCGGTGAGCAGAACTCCTATTTAAATCCATGTTTTTTCGCATAGTCGGCTAGCTTCTCCTTTAACATCTTTCGTCCCCGGTATATTCTGGACATTACCGTACCGACCGGGCAATCTACTATTTTAGAAATCTCCCTGTAAGAAAAACCCTCAACAATAGAAAGTAGTATTACCATTCGAAAATCATCAGGCAGAGCCTCCAGTGCTCTTTTGATATTATCATCCATAAGGCTGTCAAGTGCCGACTCATCGTCAAGAATTGACGGTACCCTGGCCTCCTCCTGCAGCGATTCATGAAATGCCTCAACACTGTCAAAATCAACCAGAGAAGGCTCCCGTTTCTCTTTGCGGTATTTATTGATAAAAGTATTCATTAATATCCTGAACAGCCACGCCTTTACACTCCTGACCTCTTTATCATCCTGTAAGGACTTAAATGCCTTTAAGTACGTTTCCTGAACCAGATCATCCGCACTGCTTTCGTTTTTAACAAGATACAGTGCAGATCTGTATAAGGCATCTATATGCACCAGGAGGTGTTCTTTTTGAGCCATTGGTTAATATTCCGAATAATGAAAACTGTTTTCTTATATTTAACGACAAATTATGAACTGGATATATTCCCGTAAAAAAGAGAAATAAAGTGGAGGTTAGATATGGAGTGCATCAACCCCTCCCTGAAGATTGGCGGGCAGGCGTGTTGATGCTATTATAAAACGCAGAAACAGCATGCCCGGCCAAACTGTTGGAACGGGGCTGCTGTAACCCAAAGAATAAAAAAAGAATTAAAGGGTAAAAGATCAAAGTTAAAGAGTCCTGGCGCAACGAAATCCAACATCGTAGTCACTGCCGTCTGGATTGTCGCCGCTACGGCTAGCGCATCGACAGTAAACACTATCAAAGAACCAAGAGCCGCTGCGCAAAACTTTAGAATCCTTATCTTTATCGTACCAGCTTTCAGTCCACTCCCAGACGTTACCTGCCATGTCAAAACATCCATAATAGCCCTTCCCCTTCAGATACGTATCAACCTCGGTTACCCCCTTACTGCCACTTTCTCTTGAGTTGCATAAAGAAGAATCAAACTTATCTCCCCATGGATATACCCATCCATCCGGCCCTCTTGCGGCCTTCTCCCACTCCTCTTCTGTTGGCAGCCTTTTTCCTGCCCATTTAGCGTATTCATCCGCGCCGTACCAGCTTACATAGATAACCGGATGCCCCTCATAACCCTTCTCCACAGTATATTTATCACTCTCTTTCTCTATCCTGCACTTTTCGTTTCCCCGAGAACCTCGCAAACGAATCCATCTGCTCAGGCTATCCTTATCAGGTCCCATATTATTCAGAAACTTACAGTATTCTTCATTTGTTACGGGAAAGATATCGATTTCGTAATCGTAATCCAGTTTTTCATTTTTGTCTCTGCTGTCACCATACAAAAACGGCCCTTTCCCGACTGTTACCATCCCTCCGACAGATCTTTTTTCTGCCAGGACCTTCTCTTCTTTTATCAATTGAACCTGTTCTACTGCCGTTGATTCAAAAATCAGTATATCGATAGTCTCAAGATTGTCAGGAAGTTTCAGGACCAGATTTCTTAAATAGGGCTCTTTTAAAATATTTTTTACCGGTTCGTATGTTATCTTTTCAACATTTTCGTAATTGTTATCTCTTATCTCATCTTCATATTTACTATATTCATCTTTCGCCATGGGTATAATCCTGGGATTCAGTTTAATCGCCTCAAAAGCATCTCTGTACGATTCTCTGAGTACACTCCAGTAAATGTAATCTCTCACTTCCAGTTTTTTCTTCAGCCCTTTATACTCTGAAATTTTGATCTGCAGGTTAAGATTATTGATAAACTTTTTGATCTTCCTTGGTGTATCACCAAGCGATTTTACAATTACATCGGCATACTCGATAAGTGCCTCTTTTTCCGGAAATTCCGATACAATCTCTTCAAAATACCCTTTCATATCGGCTTCATGAATAATGGGAAGTTCATAAGAGACCTGAATCATCTTTTCCAGGTATTCATTTGCGTATTTTACTCCTATATGAGGAGATTCGGTAAGGGCATGAACAATGATCTCCCGGGACACACCCATAACAAAGATGCATCCCTTGAAATCAAGAAAGAGTTTGGTCGCCTCAAGCACCTTAACAATATTCTTATAATCGCAGCGGTCTAGGTCGTCTATGAAGATGACCAGAACGCCTTTTTGATCATTAATCTCTCCCGGGAGGACGTCACTCTCTTTCTTAAATTTAAAAGAGTCTTCAGCGTGTATCCATAACCCGATTAATCGTTTGAGGAAAGAGCTGAAGAGTGTGAAATAAGGCAGGTTCTTCTTATAATCCTCCTCTTTAATTACTTTGTCAAAGCCTTTTATAAACGGAACAAAGTTTGTGAGAAATTCAGGTACCGCCTTCAGATTGATTTTTTCCCATATGGTTTGTATGGCAATTTCCGCCTTTTCAAAGAAGTTTCCACGCCACATCTCCTGAACAATCTCTTCAAGGAGAGCAGCAAGGAGATAATCCGCGTCATTATATTTCCATGCCTGAAACCATACCGTTTTACAGCGTCTCTTGCCGTCCTGAATATCTGCCTTGTCATGCTGCTGCAGCTCTGATCTGATAGCCTTCATCAGTGTGGTCTTGCCTCTGCCCCAACGGCCTTCCAGTCCGATCACAAGCGGCGTCTCATTCTGGCTTCCCGTGATAATGTCTACAAAGGTATTACGGTAAGCAATAAAATCGAATTTGATCTTCTCGCTCTCTATTTCCGGATTATCGCTGAGAATTTTTATATCGTTCAATCAACACTTCCTGAAAGACAAAAACAAAAAGCCAAAATAATTGGCAATCCATGTAAGAAAGTGAATCAATAACATATATTCTCTCCTGGTTCAATCTTGTTTTTTTATGGAGTGCAGTAACCATGTTACTGCATATAGTAATCGCATCAACGCGGTTGATGCTCCATAAAATAATATTAAAAATCATCTTTTATATTAACTTTATCACAAGGATAATTTGCTATTATTTTTTCTAACTCTTCCTTGTCCCTTGCTACTTTTTTGAAATAGCTGCCAAATACCCACTCTTCTGGATTATCTGTATAACCATGTTTAACCGGGTTGTTCCAGATATAATTTAATCTGGCGAAATACGAGGCTTCATAAGTAATGCATGTATCCCAGTAATTGTACATGATCTTCTCTGAACTTCCTGATTCAGGAATATTATTCTTAATCCATAGGGCTATAAATTTGTGAATCTCTTTCATCATTTCAGGAAGATTACTACTGTCATCAGGAGCAGTACCCAATAAATGGTAATGATTATCCAATATCACCCAATCTTCAAGCAACCAGCCATATCGATCAAACCCAGTAACAATAGATTTCAATAAACGCTCTTTTGCTTCATTGCTTTTAAACCACATTTTCTTTTTGTAAGTAGCTCCTGTAATAAAGTAATTACTGTTAGGAGAAAACAGATGTGCGGGATTGTGGCTATACTCTTTATAAATAATATCCATAATATTTGGAGTGCATCGACTGTGTCGATGCTGTTTAAAATGCAGTAACATGGTTACTGCACTCCATATCACTGCGAATATCCGTCATTGAAGTCCTTTCTTCCCAGTAAATAAGAGGCGAGCAGGAATTGATTTCTGAGGGATGTTCGTAAAATGCCATGATTTCTCCACCTTCTTATGGAAGAAGAGATGCTTTCGCCAAGTATAATAATTTTTCCCTGTTTTTTAAGACGGCATATAAAATCCAGATCCTCACAATTTGGCATCTCCCTGAAACCGCCTAACTCTTCAAATACTGACCTCTTCACAAACAGTCCCTGATCCCCGTAAGGTAATTTAAAGAACTTTGAGCGAAAGTTTATGCCCTTTTCTATTATCCGGTAAAGGAACTTATCGGATAATAGCCTTATCTGAAATGCACCGCCTACACATGTGCTGCCGTCAAAAACATTCCGAATTTTAAAAGCCTCCTCTCCCGGCAATACACAATCCGCATGAAGAAAAAGGAGGACCTCTCCACCGGCATGCACTGCACCTCTATTCATCTGAACACTTCGCCCCGTTTCTGAAGCAACAACTTTGACATCTCTGTATTGACCGGCAATCTCCACCGTCCTGTCCGTACTGCCGCCGTCTACAACGATAACTTCAATACCGGGGATATCTATCACCGCCTCAAGGCACTGAGTGATCGTCTCTTCTTCATTAAGTGTGGGTATTATTATGGAGGTTTCTATTGTTGGCATTATTAATATGATTCACCGAGTTCACCGCAAAGTCGCGGAGTATGCAAAGGGGAATAATAGTTTTGGTGGGCAATCTGCCCGACTGCGTCATTCAGGCGGATGCCAACCCTACGCTGTTTCTTAATAACGACAAAATAAAACATATTTATTGCAATTAATATTTGAAGCTTTGCGCTCTTTGCGTCTTCTTGTCCTCGGTGCTTTTTGTCCGGGGTGCGGTGAAAAATTTTATTTAATAAAGCCATACTTGAAAATGGTATAAATAATTTTTACGCCTGCACGTACCGTCCCAGAAAACGTACCGGTAATTTTTGATTTACCGATCCGCTTTCGATACCTTACAGGCACTTCCACTATCCTCAGACCTTTCTTCAACGCCTTGATCTGCATCTCAACAGTCCATCCAAAGTTTTTATCCAGCATGTTTAAGGCTAGCAGGTCTCTGTATTTAATCGCCCTGAAAGGGCCCAGGTCCGTATACTTAAATCCCCAGAATAACCGGATTAAGAAGACTGCCAGTTTGTTGCCGATGATCGCCTGAGGAAGAAGTGCCCCTTTTTCTCTTGCACCTGACATTCGGGAACCTATAACCATTTCTGCCTTACCTGTTAAAATTGGCTCTACTACAAAATGTAAATCCTGAGGATAGTCGCTGTAATCAGCATCAAGAAAGACGACAACATCAGTATCCTGATTAAGCATGGATATCCCTTTCAGACAGGCTGCCCCATATCCTTTCAGCGGTTCCAGTACAACACGTGCTTCAAGGCCTCTTGCCACAGTAGCAGTATTATCACTGCTGCCGTTGTCTACAACAATAACCTCATCAACTATTTCGCCGGGAATATCATTAAGTACCTGTGAGATTGATTCTTCTTCATTCAAGGCAGGAATGATAACAGAAATTTTTGGATTGTGATGCATGGTGTGTTTCAGGCAGAAAACGCATGATAAATTTATTCAACTATTACGCCGGCATATCCTACTACTTGTTTGTAATCACCGGTTGTCTCTCCACTGGTCTCGTACTTAATTAACTCTGCCTTTGCGGCATCCCTCTCTTTTGAACAGACCAGCATTGAAATTACGGGGCTGACACCGCACATACTGACATCCAGTTCACGAACGACTCTGTAAAGACCCTCTTCTCTTAAAGCAACAATTTCTGCAATGGCGGTTTTGTCTTTCTTATCAGCAGACTGCCGAGACTCATAGTGTGTCATATCAGATGAGGCTACGACGAGGGTATCAGGCCTTATTTTTTTAAGCACATCAGCAATAGATTTGCCAACTATGTTCAACTTCTCAAAATTGCCGGACCCGACTACAATAACAACAATCTTAACCTGTGGGTTGCTGTATTGAAGGAAGGGCAATATAACCTCTGCTGAGTGCTCATTTTGATGGGCAGCCTTGTCTTTCTCAAGCAGTTCACATGTTTCCAGTATCTCATTGACAAGTTCTTCGTCTATCGAGGTATCACCGAGCGGTGTTCGCCAGGAACCTTCAGGCCAGACAGAGAATGGCGTACCACGTCCCGTGTGGTTTGGTGCCAGGATAACAACAGTTCCCGGAATCTCGATCCTCGCAAAAACACTTCCCATTACTCGACCTGCATAAACATAACCCGCATGCGGGGAGATCACGCCCAGGGCTTTTTGCCTGCCGGAACAATCTTCCATAAGCGCCTTTAGCGCATTCTCTAATTCTTCTTTTCTTCCTGGGTAAAAACTTCCTGATGCGATTGGCAGTCTATACATTTTTCCGGATCCTTCTGGTCTCCTGTAAAAGCAGTGGGTTTTTGCCTCCTTTTAAGGAAGGCTTCAACTGTTTTCTCTTGTTATATGCCGATTGTAGCAGAAAATGAAATGTAATTGAGTCTATCAGTGATTTATATTTGTGTCAAAACCTTTTATTTGATAGAATGATTTTTTGAATATTTTGTGTAAGATAACTTTAACTGTAATTTGCCCGCATTGAACTCATGTTTTGATGTTTTTACCATGCCGGATCAGTTTCTTACGTAACCCTTTTACTATCAATTTAATTAGATTATGACAACCGCGCTTGCTTTATTGTCCGGAGGGCTGGACAGCACCCTGGCCATTCATGTAATCAAGAAGCAGGGTATCGATGTTATCGCTCTTACTTTCACTACAGTGTTTTGCCTTTGCACATCAAAGGGCAACTGTAAACTGGAAGCAGTAAAGGTTTCTGAAAAACTCGGGATCCCAGTTAAAGTTATAAATACGACCCACAGTTTTTTGAAGATCGTAAAGAAACCAAAACACGGTTATGGCAAAAACATGAACCCCTGCATTGACTGCCGCATAAATATTTTCAGGGCTGCCGGTGAATATATGAAGGAAATCGGAGCCGATTTTATCATAACTGGTGAGGTTCTTGGTCAGCGTCCCATGTCACAGAGAAAAGAGGCAATGAAAACAATTGACAGGGAGGCCGGATTAACAGGGCTTGTATTGAGACCTCTTTGCGCAAAACATCTTGAACCCACAATTCCTGAAAAAACCGGACTGGTAAACAGGGATGAATTACTTGAAATTAAGGGCCGTTCACGAAAAGACCAGATACAGCTGGCGGACATTTTCGAGGTGACAGATTATCCATGCGCGTCCGGAGGATGTCTATTAACTGATCCGGAATTTGCAAACAGAATGAGAGACTCGGTCAATCACGGAGATCCGGGAGTAAATGATGTTAGCCTGCTAAAGGTAGGAAGGCACTTTAGAATTGATGACAAAACCAAGGTTGTTGTCAGCCGCAGGGAAGAGGAAAACCCTGTGGTAGAAAAACTGGCAACAGTACACGATTTTTTGTTGGAAATGAAAGATATAACCGGGCCTTTAGCCATTATAAGAGGCGAAATTAACGACGAAAAACTGAAAATCGCTGCTCAGTTGACCGTTAGAAGCAGCAAAGCGAAATCAGAACCGGCAGCTGACGTAATAATTTCAAAGGCTCAAACGGGGTCCATGCAAAGGGTAATGAATGTCCCCCGAATTGACCCGGATCTGGCAAGAGAATTAATGATAAAGAAATAAATCTTTTACCGTATCAATTTACTGAATTATCATTGCATATTCACCGCGCAATTTTTGTTGGAGAACGCAAAAAATTTTTCCCAAACTCACACAATATAGCCAACAAAGCATCAATACCGTATCAACTTTCTTCACTTCAAATTAAAAATTTAATCACTAAAAGCATAGGTATTTTTTAGAGTAATAATTGTCTAACACACTGATTATAAAAGGATTAGATTTTTCAACCAATTACAATTCCTGAATCTTTACTCCGCAATTTTATATATATTTAAAAAAAAAACTAAAGATTGGCCTCTTCTATGCTATGTTTAGACTGGAGTTTTTCTGAGGAATAGAAAAACAGGTACCTGATAACTAATTTACAAAAATAACATCTTGACATATCTTTATTTTAAACTAGAATTTACAGGAGTTTTTATATTATAGACAAATTCATATTCTAAACAGAACTCTTCATTTACATTACACGATTATGAACAATACTCGCCAACCATTTTTCGGCATACCGCTGACCAAGCTCGAAGATTTTCTGCAGGATTCGATATACTTCCGAGATACCAGGGCTCGTACGCGTTTTCCCAGTTTAAGACATGGCGAGGATAGCAACGGAAATGAACGGTTATACGCTTTTGACCGATTTTTAATGCATCATGATTATGTAATACAAAAATCTTCCGGAAGAAGTTTTGTTGAAATAACAAACGATAAAAATGAAATTCATAGAAGTGGAAATGTCGTCCCCGGTGCGATGACTGCCTCTAAAATAATCCTTCCTCTAGAAATACTGATACCGGAATTAGAAATATATAATGTGAGCATAAAATTCACTAATTCGTCCCTTTATGATGAGAAAACAAAGGATGTTTTTTCTTTTCAATTTATAAATCGTGAACAGATACAGATTAACGTAAATACGTTCCAGTCTCAGGAAACAGTAGCTAAAACCGTTATAACAGGAAGGATCAACCCTTTCAGGGAAAAAACGACAAAAGTTAATGAAGAAGATGTCAATGAAACCAAGCTGAATACCGTTCGAGAATATCTTGGCACACTGGCGGTTGAAGGTGAAGCATACATACAAAAAGACACTTATAGAGACTACACATATCCGCTTTCCTACATTGCTACACTGCCTTCAGCAGCAATTGTGAAGCAGATGGAAGGGGATGGCGGCATGATAAATATGTTAAAAATGGATTTTGGCAATGTCGATATGATACCTATAACTGATGAAAAGGGACCGATAGTGAAACTGGAAAGAGCGAGGCAGAGAACCTCTTTTAATAAAATAATAACTGAAATTGTTAATGGAGTTGTCACGTATTATCGGGGGCTTGCCATAGTTAACCCGGTTGCCAAATTCAGAAACCCCGCAAAGTCTGTGATTTTGCCCGCAAAATAATTACCTTATGGATTCGCCATTCTGCATCGTGAGAATTATTTACTTTCATACCATCCTTCTTTTAGTCCTTCTTCCAACGTTCCTGGGCTGTTCCAATCATTCCCCTGTATCAAACAAAAACACTTACGAAATAAAAATAAACGACAAAATAGCTCATGCAGAGGTTGCTTTTACTCAAAAAGGCCGTACAATAGGCTTAATGTTCCGGGATAAATTAGAGAATGATCACGGAATGTTGTTTATTTATCCACATGAACAAAATCTATCATTTTGGATGAAAAATACACAAATCCCACTTTCGATTGCCTTTATAAATTCCAAAGATATAATTACACAGATAGAGTCTATGGCTCCATACAGTTTAATGAGCCACATATCAAAAGAGAAAGTAAAATATGCTCTTGAAATGGAGCAAGGCTGGTTTAGAAAAAATGCAGTTAAGGCCGGCAGTAAAGTCGGTTTTCCCCCTGAAATTAGAAGTTTAAGAGTAGAGTAAATAAGTAAACCTGGTAACTTCATATCACTTTTTTTATGCAATTTTTTTTTTTGTAAATGGAAACTATGAAAGCAATAATTTTTGATCTTGATGATACGCTGTATGATTGTACAGGCTCGCTACTTGAAGCATCCAGAAAACGGGCTGCAAAAGCAATGGTCAATGCAGGCCTACCGCGCACAGAAGAAGAAGCATATGTAATGCAAAAAGAAATTTCAGAGAAGCATGGACCTTATTATCCCGTCTTCAACGAAATAGCAAATAAATACAATAAAGACCACAGCTTCATCAGTGACGCCCTGAAGGCATATAATAGCAATGAAGTAACAGACATAGAACTTTTCCCTGATGTTGTACCAACACTGAAAAAACTGGCACAGGAAAAATATAAGCTGTTCCTGCTGACAACTGGGATCCACGAAAGACAACATAAAAAGATAGAGTTGTTGGGACTGAAACCTTACTTTGATGAAATAATAATTAATGATCAGGAAGTTGGGCTATTAATGGAAGATTGCTTTGAAGCAATTGTCAGAAAGTATTCATTAAGTCCGCAGAATGTTACTGTCGTTGGAGACAGGGTAAGGGAAGAACTGAGAATTGCAAAAGCCAAGGGAATGGTAACCGTACAGATGTTACATGGAAGGTTTAAGGAAGAAACGGCTTATGATAGTACAAACAAGCCCGATTACAAGATAAAACGATTTTTCCAGCTACCAACTTTGCTCCATCTGAAAGATATTGGAAAAACACATGACACACTGAAGATGTTAGCCTTTGGTGGCGGTACGGGCCTCCCAATTGCACTTGAAGGCCTGAAAACATATAGCGAAGATCTAACGGCAATTGTAACTGTTACAGACTCAGGTAGAAGCTCCGGAGTCATAAGAGAAGAATACGGTATTTTGCCTCCCGGAGATGTAAGAAACTGCCTGGTCGCACTTTCAGAAACAGAGGAACAGGAAAAAGATTTGTACCAGCTTTTTCAATACCGGTTTAATAAAGGATCACTTAACGGAATGAGCCTTGGCAATCTGTTGATGACCGCACTAACAGATATAACAGGAAGTTTTGATCTTGCCATTAAAAAAGCAAGCAAGATACTGGCTATCAAAGGAAAAGTCTTCCCTTCTACACTTACCAGTACTCACATTTGTGCCGAATTAAAGGATGGTTCGATCGTAGAGGAAGAGCTGAATGTACGCGGCCTTCAAAAACCACCGATAGAAAGGCTCTTTCTGAAAACAAATGATGCGGAGTGTCCGCCAGACGCAATCAGTGAAATTGAAAAAGCAGACGTAATTGTAATCGGCCCGGGGAGCCTGTACACAAGTATCATATGCAATCTTCTTGTTGGCGGTATTAAAGAGGCATTGCAGAACACAAATGCGATAAAAATTTATCTTTGCAATATTGTAACACAACCCGGACAGACAGATAACTACACCGCATCGGATCACATTAAGGCAATTACAAAATATCTTGGTGATGGAGTTTTAGACTATGTACTTGTTAATAATAATTTCCCGCGTAAGGAAATAATTGAAAGATATAGAAAAGAGGGTGCTGACATTGTAGCCCTTGATGACGATTTAGAAAATAATAATGTAGCGGTAGAAGTTACCGATTTGATTGAAAACCTTGATAAAAAAAGAATCTTGTGGGAGAAACAGGACCTGATAAGGCATGATCCTGAGAAACTGGCAGATTCTATCTGCAGAATTTTTGCAAAATTAGTACTTTCACGCAGTTTGCGTAATTAAAACACATATATGTCAAAACTCATATCCCTGATATCAGCCCGGGTTAAAGCAATCATATTCGACCTGGACGACACCCTGTACGATTGCAGCGGAACACTTGTTTTAAAAAATAAAAAAATTGCCGCAAAAATCATTTCAAAAGCTATTAAATGTTCCGAAGCAGAGGCGTTAAAATTGCAATTAGAGCTTGAAGGCCGCCTTGGTCCAAAAGCAGATATTGCAAGTGAAATTGCCGATTTATACAACCTTCCGGAAGATTTCTGCAAAGAGATCACTAATTCCGTAAATACCCTGGACGTCGAAGATGCCGTTTTGTTTCCTGATACAATGGATTCTATTAACGAATTAAGGAAAATTGGTTATAAACTGTTCCTCGTTACATTCGGCAAAAGAGAAATTCAGGAAAAGAAGATAAACATTCTTGGTCTTGAAAGTACATTTGACGAAATAATTATAACAGAAAACCCACAGGGAAAAGAGAACTGCTTTAAAGAAATTTTAGCTAAGAACAGTTTAGTACCGGAACAGGTTCTTTGTGTCGGCGACAAGATTAAAGACGAAATAGAGGTTGGAAAGAGGCTTGGCATGTCTACCGCATTGATGAAACACGGAAGACACTATCATTTCTATAAATCTGAAATTATTGATGAAGATCCTTACCTGCATATTACTAAAATCTCAGACCTTCTGGAAAATGACGGGAACTAGGGAATTTCTGGTATAGAAACCCGACACATCATCTCATTACTGTCCCTATTATCCCCTATTTTTTCGGTGCTTACTTAACTCAGCTCGTCTTATCTTTGTCCACCACCTCACCAGGCAGTGTTCCCAGCCCCGGCCAGATCTTTCTTCCCGGATAAATTGTTGTATTTATGCCGGTATGGACATCATCCGCGATTATCGTCCCAAACTTTCTTCTGCCAGTATCAACCAGTTTCCCCTTCACGGCAGATCTCACATTCTTATTATCATGTTTTAAGTTCGCCGTTATTGTCCCCGCACCTAAATTACTATTTTTACCAATAACACTATCCCCTATATAAGAGAGATGAGGCACTTTTGCATTATCCATAATTATACTGTTTTTTATCTCTACTGCCTGTCCGATATGGCATCCATTTCCGATAGAGGTGTTTCCTCTTAAAAAACTATTAGGACCTATGCGGCAGTAATCACCAATAACGACACTTCCTTTTATATATGTCCCAGACAGGATTTCTGTTCCTTTGCCCACTTTCAACTTTCCCTTTACGACTACATTCTTTTCAATTTTTCCCCTTATGTCTCTTATCGCATCACTCTTTATTCCGGAAACCAGGACGTTATTTGCTTCGACCAGATCCCATGGATATCCCACAGACAGCCAATGCCCTTTTACCTTTTCGCATATAATTTTCTCATTTTTAACAAGCATGTTTATATAATCAACTATTTCGTACTCTCCTCTTTGGCTTTTTTTAAGCTTAAAACCAAAAACAGATTTATCAAAAACATACAATCCCGTATTAGCAATATCGGAAATAAACTTTTTGGGTTTTTCAATAATTTTCTTTACCTCTTTGCCTTTCACAACAAAGACACCAAACCTGCCCGGGGCTTCAACTTCACATCCCAAAACAGCATATTTATGTTTTAAACAAGCCCTTATATCCTTCCTGGAAAAAATATCGTCTCCGCCCATAACGATAAATTTACCCTCAATCAATTGTTCAACATTTTTTAGTGCATGCCCTGTACCCAACTGTCTCTTCTGTTCAACATATCGTATTTTCAGCTTTCCATGCTTGTGGCCAATTTCACTAATTATCATCTCTTTCCTGTATCCAACTATCACGATAACTTCGTTAACCAGTCCCTGCAAGGCATCGAGATTGTGCTTTATTATCTCTTTATTCATTACCTTAAGTAACGGCTTAGGCATGGTCAACGTTAAAGGCCATGTCCTTGTACTCTTTCCCGCTGCCATTATTACCGCTTGTATCATATCAGGTACCTATCTCTTTCTTCATGGCTTTTGCAATATCATTTGCCATTTTTTGAATTTCTCTTTTATTTTCGCCTTCAATCATAATTCTGCATAGATTCTGTGTTCCCGAATACCGGACCAGGACTCTTCCTTTATTGCCTAACTTCAATTCTGCCCTCTTAATATCCTTATTTACTTTCAGCTTGTTAATGCCTTTTTTCTCCTTCACTGCAACATTAACAAGCACCTGTGGCAGTGACTTCATGCATCCTGCCAGTTTACTAAGCCTTTCGCCTCTCTCTTTCATTACTCTCAAAAGCTGCAAGGCAGATATTATGCCATCTCCTGTGGTTGTATAATCTGAGAATAATATATGTCCCGACTGCTCACCTCCTAAAACATATCCTTTTTTCCTCATCTCATCAACAACATATCTATCACCAACCTTTGTCTTAACAACTTTTATCCCTCTCTTTTCCATCGCAATATCAAAGCCTTTATTGGCCATGATAGTTACAACGACATGGTTTTTTTTTAAAGTTCCATTCTCTTTCATCTCAATTGCACATATCGCAATAATGTGGTCACCATCAACGCTTCGCCCTTTTTCATCACATACAATTACTCTGTCAGCATCTCCATCCAACGCTATCCCAATATCTGCCTTTTCCTTTTTCACAACCTCCATCATCTTTTCTGGATGCATAGCACCACAATCTAAATTTATGTTAAATCCATCCGGCTTATCGTTCAGTACAATAACCTCTGCTCCCAACTCACTGAATATATGCGGCGCGGTATTGTAAGCCGCACCATTAGCACAGTCCAAAACGATCTTTATCCCTTTCAGGCTCATACTTTTTACAGAAGCCTTTACAAATTCTATATATCTTCCTTTGGCATCATCAATCCTGTGTGCTTTCCCAATCAAATCGCCCTTTACATGCTCAGTCTTAACCTCTTCTGATAAAATATATTTTTCAATCTCGTCCTCAACGTTATCTGGAAGTTTATATCCATCTTCACTAAAAATCTTTATTCCATTATCTTCAGCAGGATTATGTGAAGCGCTAAGTACAATTCCGGCATCTGCATTCAACGATTTGGTTAGATGTGCAATTGCGGGTGTTGGCATGGGACCGACGAGTAAAACGTCCGCGCCTGCCGAGGCAATACCTGAGGCTAAGGCGTTTTCGAGCATATAGCCGCTGAGCCTAGTATCTTTTCCTATGACAAATCCAGGCTTTTCCTTTCCACACATCTCTTTGAAAACATGGGCGACGGCCTTTCCAACATTCAACACCACTTCAGGAGTCATTGGGTAAACATTGGCAATACCTCTTATTCCGTCTGTTCCAAATAATTTTCTCATTTACATCTGCCTGTATTATAAAATAATGGATATTGTCGGTTTTGTAGACTAATTAATCTCATGTCTCTGCAACCTGTAATATGATATGAAAGTAAATATCTATGGGCAGTATGCCCGTTGATAAGAGACATCAAAGGCTGGATATCAAGAATGAATAACAAAGCAGAAAAGGCCGGAATCAAGAGGCACTTACTCCAGAAAGCAAGTGCCTCTCAATTTAGCTTGTTAAGATTGAAAACTATTCACAACTAAAATATTAAGTATACTCGAGGTTGCTACTTAATACACATTTAACTTACCTGTAGATTTACGACAAAACCAATGACTTAAACCATATCTTTAAATTTCTTACCTACCTTAAAGCCAACAGTTCTACTGGCTTTGACCTTAATTGTTTCTCCTGTTTGAGGATTTCTTGCCGTCCTGGCTTTTCTCTTCTTTACAGAAAAAGTTCCAAACCCTATAAGCTGAACACTTTTATCTTTCTTGACACCTTTAGTAATACCGCATAATACGGCACTTACCGCTCTCTCGCCTCCAGCTTTTGATGTCCCCAGCTCTTTTGCCACAGCCTCAACTAATTCCTGCTTATTCATAAAAACCCCCTCTCTAAAAAGGAAAAAAAGCCAAAAAAAAATATATAAAGCCAATAACCCCTGTTACATTGCCATACCAATTATTTGACCTTCAAATACTAGCTTTTCATTTGCTATCCCCTGAACGTCAAAGATAGCCCTTCTGTCTCTTAACTCTAAATTCTTAGCAATAATAATTAATTTATCACCGGGAAGCACTTTTCCTCGGAATTTAACCTTGTCTATACCGCCAAAACCAAAAAATTTCTCAGTTTGAATGGAACTTTTAAAATAATAGGTACACAGCTGTGCCGCTGCTTCAACCATTAATACACCAGGCATTAGAGGGTTGCCGGGAATATGCCCACGCACCCAGAATTCATCCTCTTTTACATCCTTATATCCAATAATTATTTTGTTTTCAGGATCAAACTTAAGTATTCCACTTAACTGTTCCATCTCATAACGATGGGGAACCAAAAGTCTGAGACGATCTATATCAGCCTCTATTTTATTTAAATCAATTGTATTTATATCTACGAGGGGTTTCTGCGGCATTGCAAAATACTATTCTTAAGATATATTTTTGTCAATAAAAAATTATAAATAAAAAGCCTGCTTGTATTGATGATGTCTAAATTCTAAGAGATTTGGTAGCGGCGCAGGGACTCGAACCCCGGACCTACGGATTATGATTCCGCCGCTCTAACCAGCTGAGCTACACCGCCACAAAGAAATGCATACTGCTATAGACTTTTTATAAACTGTACCATAGCAGAGCGCAATAGTATACATTATATATTCTATAGATCAAGACGTTAATTTGCACACGTAAGCATGTATAGAGGTAGAAATGAAAAAGCACACACACTTTTTATAAAACACTGCATCTCAACAGCTCCTTTATCTAGCCCTCTTCATTACTTTCTTTTTTATATGTTCAACCTTCTGGCCAAAGTTGCTTCTGCCATGTTGGACCAATAATTTGTCATACTTATAACTCCTTGCGGAAGCCAAACCCAAACCATCACCCTGCACACCGTACTCATACACCATGATTACCTCCTGCCTTGTATCAACCAGATAAAAAGGCTCTCTATTGTTTTGTTGACTGCCTACCACTGCAAATACATGCCTTGCACCTGCACCACCATCGCCCTGGGCAACTACGTAATCAGGTGAGGTTTTAAAAAGTACAAGAATAAGTAATACGATAACTACTCCCAGCAGGATCGAATTTAATCCGTATTTCTTAAGCATTTTCACTACCTCCAAAATTTATGTTCATATTTTAGATGTTTTTCGAAAAATAGAAAATAGATTTTACGGCCTAAACGTTGGAATTCGAATTTCTGCGTTTCTCTTTCCCTTTGTAAAGGCACGGCCCTCTTCTTCTTCCCTTACCAGGATGGTAGGCTTTATGAGTATAATTAGATTGTCTGCAAGCTTAATATCCCTGTCAACGACATCACTGGAAAACAGTCTTTTTACAATAGGGATCTTGGAAAGCACCGGGACACCTTTTGCGGTCTTAGTTAATGAGCTTTTGCCTAAACCCCCAATCATAAGAATGCCTTTGTCGGGAACACAAACTGTAACCGATAATTCCTGTTTAGTGGTTTGTGGGCGTTGTATTATATTAGTATTGGACTCAGTAGTTCCACCTCCTGATGTGCTGGCACCACCGGTTATAAAATTAGTACTTACAAGTTCTACATCGGTTATTATAGGATGAACCTCAAGGTAGACATATTTTCGGTCAGCACTTACAACAGGCCTCACATTAAATGTGGTACCTTCGTCTATTTCGGACATCACCGGTTGGGGTGTCTGGCTCACAATTGTATAGCTTGATATATAACTTTCAGTCGTAACAACTTTAATAGATCCCCTCTGAGTGTTTGACAGAGTTATCTTAGGTGCTGTTACTGTCTCCGCCTCATCACTCTCCTGCACCGCCTTTAAAAACCCTTCAATGAATAAGCCACCAAATATCTGGTAAGTAAGATTTAAACCTGATGTCGCCCCCAAAGCATTAGTTGATCCTGTATTGATAAAAGTATCACCAGTGGCAGTAAAGATACCTCCTCGCTGGGCATCTTCAGTTCCCCTAAGGTCTAATGTATTTAAATTATGCCCGTAGGCCTCAAGGAAATTATCAGAGACGGCAATAAAACGCGCCTCAATCGTTATCTGAAGATCTGCAGAAGACCTCAAGGCAGCCAGAAGACCTTCTACACCTTTGTGTACATCCTGTGTATGAGTAACTACGATATCGCCCAGCATCCCCTCTCGTGCCGCTATCATACCTTTGCCTCCGTTTACAGACCATGATGTCGGCTCTATTGTATTGGTTATCAAATTAATAATCTCTTTTACCCTGTCAAATGTATCCCCTATTGCAGTTGTTCTTTCCTCTTCAGTTTCGATAATCTGGCCTGCTGACTGCGTAGTCAGGTCTGGCTGTCTGTCTTCCAGATTTATGAGCAGATCGCGGACGTCGTAAACTCTCAATTCTAAAAACTCAGAAGTAATATGCACTATATTGTCCTCCACAATATAGTTTAAATCTTTTGGCAAGATGTAATCCAAAACCACAGAAATAGGCACATCATGAAGCTTTATATCAACATTTATTTCTGGAGCATCTTTGTCTAAATAGAAATTCATCTTCGACTTTTCCTGGAGAAATGAAATTACATCACGAAGAGGAGTGTTTACAAACTCAATTGACAGCCTCTCATTTAATTTCATTTGCATTTCCTGAGAAATTGACTTCTGTAGCGGTGATGGCGATACTTTCAGTCTTTCGGTATGCTTTAGGTTCTCTTTCAGCCTTTTTTCCGGATCTTCTTTCTGTGCCCTATCCTTGATATCTCCCCACTCATCCTCTGTAGTAAACTTCATTAAATCATTATAAGGTATAGCTTTTTCCTTCAGGTTTTCAAAATATTTATTACGTTCCCGTGTATTTAACTGTTCTATTTTTGCAACTGTCCTTGCGTGTTTGATATCCTCCAGAAGGACTTGAGCATTTTCCTTTAAGGCGAGGGCGGTTCCATCATAAGGCCTCTCCCTCAAAATCGCATTGCTTATCTTGATGGCGTCTTCGTATCGCCTCTCCTTTGTCGCTCGCCTTGCATCTTGAATCAGTTTTTTCCGCATTTTATCAGAAATTGCAACAGGTTTAGTTTCTACCTGTTTTTTAGATACCATTCTTTCACCGCTTCTTCTAATGTCCCTCTTTTTTGGTAGATCAGAAGGGTATATATTCGTCTTCTTTACTGTTTTTCTACTTGCCTCATCCTTGTAGGAATCTGATTGCGACTTATTGGATAAAGGCTTTTCGCTTTTTACACTGCTCGATTGATTTGATGTCGTCAGGCAAGCGCTTATCATGAGGAGTAAACATATTGCTATTACTGCGGGAATATTTCTTTGAATGATTTTCATATCATTACACAAACTAAATTTGTTCGGTTCAGTATCCGCCTTCCGCTTCTTCTAAAATCGACCTTAAAGTTTCTACATTTTTTTCAAGCGGTTTTATTGCTTTTTTTACAGTTTCCTGCTGCTGTTTTGTCAAACCCTCTACTGCTTCATCTACTATTGATTCTGTGGGTTCAGTCTGATCTTCCGTATCTTCACTGTTTACTTGTAATGTCTCCTCATCTGTTCTGGAAATGTTTTCATAGTCTTTCAGCCATAATTCATTAATATTGCCGTGCTCATCTTTATACTTAATCTTAGAAGTCATCTTCAAATATGTCTCACCAGGGACTATCCTGGCACCGGCAAATTCTCCCGCTTCGTTCAAATCAACAACCTTTTTATTTAATGTTACTGGTTTTTGTGCATTATAGACAATCTCTTGTAGTACATAGTCTGTCGTAAAATCAAGTGTTTTTCCACCTATTACTTTTTTGTCGCCTATTTTATCGCCTATTTTTGTCGCGAATCCCTGTTCATGCCACTGTCCGTCTATCTCTTTTTTTACATTTATATAGGCAAGCCCATCAACCAAACCTTTAAAAATAATTTCTGTATCATCGGTTATTTCACCTTCTTCATATTGAACTATCACTTCTTCTGTCTCTTCTGCTTTTACGGCCCAGAGCTTTGCCGACCCGGCGAAGACTGTTGCCCGTTTAATTTGACTTGCCCAGGAAGAATCATCAGTTTTATTTACTAAGTTTGATTTGTATATTTTTTGTTCTGTTTTTTTTGGACCTGCATGTTTTATGATAGCTCCTACAGCATTAACATCACTGGAAACCCTTAACTGCAACTTCCCGTTGTTATATGGAGAAAGGAAGAGGATACAAACGACATTATATAAACAATAGAACAAAATCAAAGACAAAACTGTTCTAAACGCATAGCTATATATTTTCTCTTTTTGTACCGTCTGCATCATTAATTGCCTGCCTTAAACACTGTAATAAACCTTATTCTGTTATTAATTGCCCATACCCTCTTTTTATTATATCTTAAAATCCAGGACATATGCATTGATTGCAACATCCACTATGGAAGAAGGCCGAAGCTTTCTATTCTGTACGGACTGATCAAATTCAAATGATTTCCCCGCTCCTTCCGGCACTCGGAATCTATTCAGCCTCCCGCCAATATTAATTGTATTTATCTCAAGAGGCAACTTTGATTTTAAAAGTTCATTAATAAAAAAAAGCAGGCTTTCAACTTCCATACTTACCTTTATAGTGAATGGAATAATATCATACAAATTCATATTCGCATTGGTAGAAAATGCACTATTCATATCAAAGTTAATACCTTTAAGAGAATCAACCTTTAGTTCCTGCTTCAATATAATATTTACTAATTCTTCCGTAATCCAAAATCTTTTCTGCTCCGGAACAATTTCTTCCCATGTAGGAATTTTAAGTTCCCATTGTTTAAATGGAAGTGCATTTTGGCCTAAGAAAATCTCACACTCTTTTATCCTTTCCAGAAGAATATTTATTTCCTCGATATACCTGTTTCCCCATAAAGCCTCATCCTTAATCTCTTCCCCGCTGGCAGATACAAAAATCTTTTCGAATTGGCTATCCCGTTCCTTATAAAATAGCTCATATTCACGCTGAACCTTCTTGATCGCTTCCAGCTTAGCCTTTTCAGCTTTTATCCATTTTTCATTATGAATTTTATACCCCTTACCTCCATATCTTTCTAATCTCGTCAGCAATCTTTCAAGGTTCTCCATCTTCTTAACATTTCTTGACCGAAATGGGCTTACAACACAAAAATAAAAAGCAATTACAAAAATCACTCCCCCCACTAAAGAGATTAAGAACCTGTTTTTTTTGATATCCGAGATGTTCATTCAGCTATCCATTCTCTCGATTTTGAAAAGTTTTTCAGAATGCACTAATTCAACGAATCTACTATACATTGTAATTCAAAGCTTATTGGTGTGCCCTCCATAACATCATCCATATCTTTATTATCCGGAACTGCGACATGGTACACTGAGCCCTGCACTAATCGTACATCACAAAATGCAGGTATTTTTTTATCAGATAAAGTTAAATTTGCTATGGGGGTTTTGACTTTTTGCTCTATATACGATACCTCCTGAGCGTAACTTTCACCCTTAATTCTTATAATCAGCGCCTCCCTGGACGTATCAATAGTTTTAGATGCCGTTGTTTCTTTTTTCCCAAAAAAATCTTTACTGCTTGTCCTCTCCTTTTTACCCGCCTCAGGAATGCCCCATTGGGATTCTATGCTTAACAAATACACATTTTCAGGAACTATATTGATAATTTTATTAATGACCTCTATCCAAAAGCGTCCCTGGCCGCCCATTGACTCCCACAAATGTAAATTCTCTTCCTCTGCTTTAACCTTTTTCTCTATACCCTTAAACGCCCTTTCCAGCCTGTTCATTTCGTTTAGTGTTCTGGTTACGGTATCCACATTATTTGAAAGAGGTTTCCATAATAAATAATCCTTAATACTCTGTGTAAAAAATCCCATAAAAATTGTAAATGCAATAATGCTGGCAAAAAGCTTCTGCTTTGAAACCTGCTTCTCTTTAACATAATCAAGCGGAAGCAGATTTATCTTAATCTCACCCAGATTTAAGCCTTGCAGCGCAAGTCCCAATGCTGTTTCAAAGCCATAAATATTTTTTTTGGCTATCGCAGGATGTTCGAAATTTTCTACCATCCTGATATTATCTAACAGGTTCAGAAACTGAACTTTGCTTTCCAGATTTTCATCAACAAATTTAATCTTATTATCATCTTCAAATACGTCACCCATTAAGTATAAAATTTCCGGCTTGGTACCCTTTGAAACAGAGACATAATATCCTATGGATCTCTGTATTTCCCGTATAAGGACCATATTTACCTCTGAAATAGGAATGCTTCTATTCCAGTATTTTGATCTACCTACCACAATAAAATCCGTATTTCCCTGCTCAACGTTGATAACAATGGCATCTTCGTTTGAATCCGAACTCAAGTGAACCAGATTATAAATCGCGATAGGTGTAATTTGAATAGCATCCAGGTTAACCCTTATTGGCTCCAGGCCAGGCAAAAGACTGTATATATTTTCCTTTTTTGTGGCGAATAACCCGATTTTAACACCCTCATTTGCTGTTCTCTTGTCATCAAACCGTTGATAGTCCCACACAATCTCATCAGGCTCGAAAGGAACCTGCTTACGCAATTCAAATTTTAACACGTCGCCAATACGGCTCTGTTTAATTGGCGGCAGGGTAAAAAACCTTGAGAGAATCATTTTCCCGGAAAGAGATACAATGATTTTGTCGGACTTTTTTATTAAATTCCGTTCTTTAAAAACATCTATTGCATTTTCAATAAGCTCCTGCTTTTTGAGTGCCGCTTCATAACCCTGTAACGGATAATCAATCCTGTCAATCGCCTCCACAATTAATTTCCCATCGTGGAAGCTTGCCCTCACGGCTTTTATACCGGCATCACCGATCTCCAGCCCCCAGGCGGTTTTATTTCCTGAAAGTCCAACGGAATTAAACCCTTTTTTGTAAATTTCTCTTAAACTCATTTTATTAAAGTAATAATTTTCTCAGCTATTGATTCCGGCCCTGCATGCTCCTCTGCCTCCAGCCATTCCATTTCAGGAAAACCTCTAAACCACGTCATCTGCCTTTTGGCAAACCTGCGCGTGTTCAACTTTACCATCTCTATCGCACCGTCCAATGTAAGCTTGCCATCTAGATATTGAATAACCTCTTTGTAGCCCAGCGCCTGCCTGGCCTGTTTGCTTAAACCTCCCGGGTTCTCCAGCAGAGACCGAACCTCGTCAATAAGACCTTTATCAAACATTGTCTCAACCCGGTCATTAATCCTCCGGTAAATATCTTCCCTCTCTCTTGATATACACATAATCTTAAACTGATATTGCTTTCTTGCCAGTCTATATTCCTCCTGTAGCATTGTAACAGGTTTGCCTGTTATCCTGTATACCTCTATGGCACGTATGATGCGCCTTAGATTGTTCGGATGCAATTCCTCCGCTTTAACAGGGTCTACCTTCTGCAAAATATCGTGAACGTGCTGATTACCCTTCTCTTCCGCCAGCTTTTCCAGCTCTCTACGGATATTCCAATCCGCTTCAGGACCGTTGAAAATACCGTCAACAAGACCTTTTATATAGAGAGGGCTGCCGCCGACAATGAGAAACTTTCGTTCTTTACTACCGGCATCGTTTATCAGTGTCTCAACAGCATCAACATACTTACCGACACTATAACTCTCCCACGGATCAATAATATCGATAAAATGGTGCGGAACACGCTCCCGCATGGCGGGAGGCGGTTTTGCCGTACCTATATCCATCCCCCGGTAAAAAAGCATTGAATCAGCGGAGATAATCTCGCCTTTAATATTCTGTGCAACAGTAAATCCAATTTCTGTTTTATCGCAGGCCGTCGGCCCGGTAAGTACCCGTAAGGTATGATGCATTTAAAGTCTTTAGACCTTCAAATTGTGAATTTAGAATAGTGTATTTCTATTGACATAATAACTTAAGGGATATATGTTTACAATGATTATTTGCTGGATAGCGATTCTAAAATACTGCGTTTAGGTTGTATGCTTGTTGTAAAATAAAATCCGCCATTTAACAGGAAACTATTATGTACTCAAATGCAGGGATAGATTTTCAGGCAAGAAAAAGAATGCCATTACTTGACTGGATCGTTAAGTCGTATGGCAGCGGTAAACCCTTAGCTGGCTGGAATATTCTTTTTATTCAGCATCAACTGGAAAATCATCTAGCCCAGGCTGAGGCTTTATTTGAATGTGGAATGGAGGCTTCGCGCCTTTATTGGATAGACATCCCCTATACTTCCTCCACAATAATCCGTAACAGGCTTATAGAGCATTACCGTGTTCCTGCAAAGCAATTTAAGGTCCATAATTACGATCTTACCCAAATCTACTCGACTTACCAGCGGGTGCGGGTAGTAAGCTGGATAAGAGATTACCTGTCAGGCCACTGTGCTAAAGAACCTCTACTTGTTCTGGATGATGGCGGTTATTTTCTCGAAGCTCTCGTTTGTTTGAAAAGTCACCCGAAGAAACTATGTCTAGTCGAACAAACAACCCGCGGCATAAATAAAATGAGGGAAAACGATGCAATAAGATACTACTTTAACCATATACCGGTAGTCGATGTCGCAACATCCCCTATAAAGAAAAAACTTGAAACACCCTTTATTGCACATGCAGTATGTGAAAGCCTGCATGCCCGCTTACAGGTTCTGCTAAAGCAACATGTAATCTCGTTATCTGATGCCAGAGTGCTTGTGCTCGGTTATGGCGATATCGGTTCTGCCGTAAGCAGCGAGTTGGAGCAACATTTTCAAATAGAAAAAAATAGAATCTATATTTACGACACCAATAAAGTTAAATGCAGCAAAGCTGAAAAGATTGGTTTCAACATATGGCAGAAAGCAGTCAATAACGTAAAATTCAGATTAGTTGTTGGTTGTACCGGAAAGTCATCATTCAAGATTTGGGATTACGTTCACCTGGAAAAAGAAGCCGTACTGATCAGTGCCTCATCCGGTTCGACCGAAATGGCAAGGGAAGGGTTTGTTGAGTGGGCAGATTCCACCAATCTTGATGATATTTTCTTAGAAGACAGGGATAAGTTGAAAGGACAGAATATTCATCATGATATTCGACTCAATCTAGTAAACCACCGAGTAACCATAGCTAACGGTGGATTCCCAATTAATTTTGATCAACATCTGAACCGGATAAGACCTGAAGATATTCAGATCACAGTGGCAGCAATGGTGTTTGGCGCTATACAGGCTACAGAAGCCTTGCTTTCCGGACAGGAAGGAATTCAATTACTTGATAGAGCATTTTGCCGAAAAGCAAGAAGTCGCTTTAAAAAAATGTTAGAAAATAATCATAGCAGGAATGAAAAAATAAGGAAAAAAAATCACATTAGCAGTCATTAGTTTTGTAATTTTGTTTGTTAATCAATCATTTGCCGGTTCAAATCAGTACAAAGATACATTGAAACTATTAGAAGTAACAGGATCTCTAAAAATGGGCGCTCAAATGGGGTCTTAAATGGCAAGCCAAATGATAGATTCAATGAAAAGTTTAAGAGTAGAAATCCCACAAAAGGTGTTTGATATTATCGAAGAGGAAATAGTAACTGTGATGACAACTGCAATGGGGAAAAAAGGCGGGCTGACAGATCAGCTGATAAAGGTTTATAATAAACACTATTCTCACCAGAAATAAAAGAACTACTTAAATTTTATGAAACAGATTTAGGGAAAAAACTTATAGCCACACTGCCTGTTCTAACCCAGGAGAGTATGGCTGCTGCCCAACTTTGGGTACAGGCAACATGGCCGGATGTCCAAAAAAGGCTTGAAATGCCGAAATAGAATGGGATTTGAAGTTAAACCAGGAGCAGGCGTGACCCAATTCCATTCCGCATTCCTTACATTGCAAATCACAAAGAAAAACTAAAAAAATTAATCAGGCATGAATTTACAATTTAAGGATTTCGAAATATCCCGCATTCTTTCCATATATTACATTCCTTTTTTTGATCGCGCCCCTTGGTAACATCAAAATGGTTTTGATTTACCGGTAATTTGTTTAAAATGAGGTATTCATTTATTTTACAATGATCCCAATCTAAAATAGGAAGAACCTGGCACAGGCCTTTATTAAATTGAACAAATTTTGCGTTCTTTCTCTCTTCTGTTTCATGACTCATGACTCCTCCAAGCCATGCTTTAACTTTTAACTCTTTAAATCCTCTATTCAGCGGTTCATGTTTTATAATAGAGACAACCTTATCAAAATAATCTGAACTCGTATCATTCCAATTTGGATATTTCTCTTCAATCTCCCTTTTGGAAATTAAGCTTTTGTAAATCCTAATATCATATCCTTCATTTTTCATATACTTCAGCATGTTATGTGTACAATCATTGTAATATCCTGTATCTACAAATATTATAGGTGGGCAAAACCCTAATGCGTATCTTGTCAGGTTAGGTAAAACCGCTGAAGTATTACCACCACTCGTTGTCAAAAACAGGCCTTCTTTGAAAGTTTCATAAGCCCATATGATTCTCTCTTTGCTTTCTTTCTTGACAAAGATTTTATTTATTTCTTCTATATTCAGTTTCTCTTCAATGTTCATAAGTTGAAATATCAGTCATAATATTAAGTAAAAGTATCTAAAATTAATGTAATATAATTGCTTGTGCCGTTTATCTTTTGTTATTCATCTATAATCTTTGTTTCGCACGTTACTTTCTCTTTCAGTTCTGCTACGGCGGATCCGAAGAAAAAACGTGATAAACGTGACCTTTTTCTTCTTGTAACGATGATTAAGCCCACCTCTTCTTTCTCGGCAACAGATAACGCTACCTCCAGAAATGTACCCCTTTTAATAACCGATTTGTAATCAACGCCTTTACTTTTAGCCGCTTCTTCAATCTCCAAAATTTTCTCTTTTCCCTGAATTGAGTATTCATCCAAAACCGCGTTAAAAAGATTCTCGGTTGTTTTCCCTCCAATCCATCCTTCCTCAGTCAAGCTATCAAATATTTTCTGTGGAACCTCATTATCAACAACAAAAAGAATTACCAGCTTTGCGTTTTCTTTACTCGCAATGTCAACAGCCTCTTTAATACACTTATCCGATTTTCTTGTAGTCGAAAGTATTAATAATATTTTATCCATAATTCATAAACCCCTAAATTTCTTCCAAAAGGAAGGGCCCAGCTTCCCCGGACAAAATGCGTCGAGGACTTCCCGCAGGGATTCCGGTTCATAATCCAAGGCCCAGGAGCGGCCAGTAAAAATATGCAAAAAGATTGAAAAAAATCCATGAAACAATTTTCAGTATCAACCCGCCCTTAAATGCATTACCCGGCGTAACAAACCCAGACGAATGAGCAATGGCAACTGCTGGAGTGCCCATGGGTAGAATAAATGCCAGACCCGACGGAACAGTCACGGCTAATGTAGTAATTACCGGATTTATCGAAAAATCTATTGCAATCCCAATGGTTATTGGCATTAAGAGCGCAACTACCGCCGTATTACTTATCGCTTCTGTAAGAAAAATTGCAATAAGCGATATTACCATAATCAAGATAAATGGCGATTGGATTGATCCTATACCGGAGATATCAACCAACCAGTGCGTAGCACCGGTCTTGCCCATGGCAGAGCCAAGACAGATTGCACCCCCATACATAAGTATCAGCCCCCAGTTGACATCTTCTTCTACATCCTTCCATCTCAACAGTTTGAAGATAAAGGCAATTACAACGGAAGCTAAAGCAATATTAGCAAGCCCGAATTTTTCACCAAAGCATATCCACGAAATAATCGTTATTATCATAAGTATTCCGATAGACCGCTCCTCTCGTTTCATTTTCCCAATGCATGCTGTCCTATTAATTAATAATATTCGTGCCTTTTTTACATCTCTTATTTCCGCAGGAAAGAGTAGAACCAACAACCAATACGTAATTGCCAACATTGTTATAACCGTTGGCATCGTAGCGAGCGCCCATTTAACAAAACCTATTGACTCATCTGTTGTATCTCGAAGTATTCCTACGGCCAGTGGAGCCCTGGCACCACCTAAAAATGTAGCCACTCCTCCAATAACACATCCCCAAGCCGTACCCAAAAACAGAGACCTGCCATAACTGCTTTCACTCGGTCTTAACTCCAGACTCAAAGCAATGGCTGTAATAATAGGAAACATCATCGCGGCAACGGCATGCCCAGACATCCAAAACGAAGAAAATGCTGACAATATAATAACTCCCAAAAGCAGTATCCTGGGCGAATGACCAAACCACTTCAGGAATATCAGTGCCATTCTATTGCTTAAACCCGTCCTGGTAACAGAAGAGGCTAAAATAAATGCTCCCAGAATAAAGAAAACTGCCTGGTTACCGAAAAGAGAATAAGTTTTTTCTGCCGGTAAAACTCCAAGCAGGGGAAAAAGGATAATTGCAAGAAGGCTTGTTATCATTAATGGTATTACATGGCTGATCCAGAAAATAACACAGAGCACAAATATAGCCAATGCCTTTTTCCCATTAGTTGTAAGCCCTTCCGGATTAGGCAGATATACCATCAAGCCAAACAAAAATGCGGCAACTGATAAGATAATAAATCTATAGTTATTTTTTGAATGAATAGAGTCCATTTTGCTTACCTGACAATAATTTACTTTGTCTAAAACTTAGTCAAGAATAAGAGAAAAATTTTTTTAATAACTTATATATGGTACATTGCGCCTGTTTTTTGTTCTTTTTCCTGAGTGACAAGATCTTTGATTGTTATGTTTTCTATACTTGCCAACATTGAATCGTACATCTTCTTCCATAAATCCTTTAATACACATGCGTCTGCAATGGAACAGCTTGCAGAAAGGGACGATATTCTCTCATTTACACAGTCAATTGGCGCCAGGGAGCCCTCAAATAGCTCTATTATTTCTCTGACGCATATTTCGCCGGGATCTCTGGCAAGACAATGGCCGCCTTTAGCACCTCTGACGCTGACGATTACACCTCCATTTTTTAATGTTAACAGTATCCGCTCGACAAATGATTCGGGAATCGCTCTGACGCTCGCAATTTCCCTGCTAAGAACAAATCCCTTTCCATACCGTTGCCCTAATTCCAGGAGGGCAAGTATTGCGTATTCTGTTTTACTGGACAGTTTCATTTATTAATGTAATTTAAAGATTTTATTAAGTTTTTTAATCATTTATAGTTATCAACAGCATGTATTCTTGACTAAGTTTGCAACAAAGTCAAATTGTAGTGTTTTAAAAAAATTTGTCAAACTAATTTTTTGGAGAAAATCTCATTACCATTCCATTAATTCTCCAACAATCTCTTCTACAAGGTCTTTAATCGTTACTATTCCAATTGATTTATTGGTTTTGTCAACAACAATGGCCATTCGCTGTTTTGTATTCTGCATTTTTAACAGTGCATCATCTATAAGTGTTTCAGCGCTGATGTGTTCAGTCTCTTTCAAGAAGTCGCTTATTTTTGATTCTTCTGTACAAACACTCAAAAAATCGAATAAATTAATTACCCCGATAATATTATTTCTCCGGCCCTTAAAAATAGGGACTCTGGAAAATCTTACATTTTTTGCCAAATCCTTCATCTGTTCAGCGTTTACATCAGATGAAACTACTGTTGCCTTATTAAGCGGAATCATAATTTTCCGTATTGGTATACTTCCAAGCCTCATAATATTTCTTGCCATCATATCCTGGTAGCCGGAAATAACCCCTTCTTTTGCACCTTCCCTTATAAAAAATCCCAATCGATATGGAGTAAAGACGGCTGTTCTTTCGCTCACGCTCTTAAGAAAGAATTGAGGGATCTTGTTTACAACTTTCAATATATACACTAATGGGAAAAAGATCTGGGAAAAAAACTTGATGCCGGGCGATGCCGGATAAAGAAATTTATCGGCATTTCTTTGACAGATATCCTTTGGCATAACCTCTGCAAAAATCAGCATAACCGGTGCTAAAATCAGGGTTGCAGTTAATCCGGGATTGGCATAAGACATCTTTTCTGAAATGATATCTGTAAAGATTGCAGACACCAGATAGTTGACAATATTATTACCTATTAATATTGTGCAAATCAATGCTTGCGGATCATTTAACAGCTTCTTAATAATTTTTGCGCTTCTATTTCCCCTGTCCACATTATATTGTAATCGGACACGGTTAACACAGTAAACGGCGATCTCAATTCCTGAAAAATATGCAGATGATAAAAGGAACAGAATTAAAAGGTAATATTCAGTCATTTTCACCCTCGTCTGACTTGCTCTCTGCTATCATTTCCTGCTGTATAGATGTAATTCGCCTTTTTCTGATACCTTCGACAGTGAAAACGAAGTCTTCATATTTAACTGAATCTCCTTTTTTAGGAATATGTTCGAGCAATGCTATAACCAGCCCACCTATAGTATCAACACCCATTGGTTCTATTTCCACGCCAAAAGTGTCAGACCAGTCGCGTAAACTGAGGTTACCGGAGATCAAATACTTATTTTCATCAATCTTATTTATCGTCTCTCTGGGCTTCTCATGTTCATCTTGTATTTCGCCGACAATTTCCTCTATGATGTCTTCAAGCGTAATAAGCCCTGCCGTACCGCCATGTTCATCAACGACAATAGCCATCTGGCTTCCTTCACGCCTGAATTGTCGCAATAAACCTTCAATACTCTTCGGTTCGGGAACGAATTGGACTGGTTTCAGAATATCCTTCAGTTGTACTTTTGGGTTAAGAAAAATATCTTTCGCATGAACGATACCTAAGATATTGTCCGGTGTCTCTTCGTATATAGGAAATTTAGTCTCTTTCGTTTCTCGCGCAAGCTCAATAAGCCCCTGTACTGGATCAGCGATATCGTACAAATTCATGTCTACTCTTGGCAGCATTATCTCTTTTATCTGCGCCCTTTTGAAGTCCAGAATCCCATGTATCATAGAACGCTCCTCTTGATCGACAATACCCTGCTTTTCGCTAAACTCTACGAGCATTTTTAGCTCGTCTATGGTAACACATTTTTCATCACCACCACCCTTAGCAAAAATTTTGCTTATCGAATTTATAATTGAAGTTATAATAACCCTAAAAGGAAAAACGATTTTATCAAAGAGGTAAATAGGTATTGATACCCACTTGGAATACTGATCCGGAATTTTTACTGCTATATTTTTAGGAATTACTTCTCCCATAATAATAATTGCAAGAAAACTGATAACACATACTGTCCCCGCTATCCAGATACCACCATATGGACTGTCGGCAGCTATCTTTTGGGCAATACCATAAGAAGCACAATAAAAACCAATGTTTGCCAGCATATTTCCAAGCAAAATGGTCGTCAGCAAGTGCTTTGGTGTTTTTAGAAGTGCGTGAATTAATCTTTCAGGCTTGCTGGTGCTTTTGCTAAACCTGTTGACCTCTTCCCTGGTTAATGAAAAAAATGCAGTCTCTGTGGCAGAAAAAAACGCGGAGAAACAGAGCAGGAACAACATAAACAGCGCTTGCGGCAGGTAGTTTATTAGTAAAGTATATAAATTATCGTCTTCCAATAATGTCACCCGTTATGGGAAATGGATGGCGTTACTCAACAAACATTAAAAATTAAAAGATAAATTTAAAAATTCTACTAAATAATAACGCCCAATATGTGCATAAAATTATAACCGTAATCTCACAAAATTGTCAATTACAAAACACACTGACAAATACAAATTGACAGCTACTTGTAATTATTATAATTTAATGCTTCTTGGTTTAAAATTATTAAAACTTATAAAGCGGGGCATTATAAAACGGCTACATCAAACATTATAAAAAAACCAAACCATCTGTAACGTTAGCATTAAGCAGCAAAATAAAACAGATGAAATCAGAAGGCATAAGCGTTGTTGGTTTCAGTACTGGTGAATCTGATTTCAATATCCAGGAAGATATTAAAGCCTTGACAATTGAATCGTTTAAAAGTAGTTCACAAAATATACGCTGACTTCATAAATCTGCTTCGGATCAGACTTCCATCTTAGACTATCATCTGGAAAATATTAAGGATGGTATGGATAGCTTTGAAAGGCTCCTCGAAGAGGGTATTGTACACAGCGATTAATATTCGGACCGTACGTACTTTTTCCGGTATTTTTAATTGTATTCTTACTACGTAGATTATTTTTTTGTTATTTCAACTTTCCACTCTTCTGGTCCGGATAATATATATTCCCAATCCATCTGACCTGTTCGTTCTGCATCCAATTGATACTTAAGAGGTTTTGGATCGTGATCATTTATCAATATCATCTTATCTCCAGGCTGGAGAGAATCAAAAGTGTCAAAAATCTTTGGGTGCCTTTCACGTGGCGGAATGTTTTGTACGTCCAGCGTAATAACTTTGCCTTCGCTCATCTGCTTCATCCTTTCTTTATTGTCAACAGCCGTAAGCCGCTTTATTTTTTTACATATACATAAATACAGAAACTACCCCTTTAGTATGGCCGTTACTAAAGCCGTTAGCTTTGTTTTTGCTTTGAGCGAGCGTGATTCCCCGCTCTCAAACAAAAGAAGTGTTCCCTCTTCTACGTCCTTTTCTCCTTCTTCAGTAGTAATAGAGCCACTACCAGAATTGATTATGACTACCACTTTCTGGTCACTCGTATCTTCTAATGCCGTCTGGCCTTCTTCCATACAAAGGAGGCTGGCACACGCTTTTGGTGTGCTGTATAGGTTTGTCGATACGGTATTATTTTCAGAATAGCTTACCAGCTCCTCTAAATTAAATTCTCCCATCTCTCCGCCCTTTCAGCTAATATGAACAGCAACAGCAACCAGTTTTTCTACTCCCCTGATGCCCCTCTCAGAACCCTCAGGTACTACAACCACTTTGCCTTTTGACAGGCTTATTTCTTCTCCATCCAGATACATAATCCCTTTTCCCTCCAGTACGTAAAAAATTCCAGTACCACTGGGATGTGCCGGTATTTCCTGACCCGGCTCTAAACATATCATAGGTACCTTTGCATCTGGAGATGCACACAAGATTTGCGGGCGAAATTGTTCGCTAAACTGAACTCTTTCTCTTAATTTAATCAGATTCAAAATGTACCTCTCAATAAATTCTTTATGGACATCACGTCTCGGAAAAATAAACTCGATTCAAAACTGTCAGGAAGCAGAATCAACATTCTTCTGGGCTGCTTCAATTAATTCGTTAACAAACATTTCAACATCTGTATTGTGCATCATACATGCTAAATTTATATCTTCAGTACCAAATGCAGGACAGTCAAAGCAGCTTTTGCCAAAATGCTTTGAGAAAACGTCTTTTGTTGCAGGGTATTTCTCTGTTACCTCACCAGTTGTCATCTCTTTGGTAATAATAGGTTTTCCAGTTGTTGTTTCTGGTCGAGGTTTGATAGGATCTTGCATCATGAATTTTCCAATGCCAAAGAGTATAAACCTAAATCAAAAAATTGAAATATACCACATTAATAGTAGGAAGGTCAATATTTTTTAAGATAAACACCTCAATAACTACTTGAAATTTAAGAGCAGTAGGGGTATAATTTTCTTTTTAATAGTATATCTTTCCTCCGGCCTATTACTAATTCAATCGTGGCAAAAAAAATAGATTATACCTGGTTTCTTCCGCTGCAATTTTCACTTACAATTCCTACGTTTTCACATTCTGATTTGGAAACATGAACAATTATCTATCTACCAGCGAAAAAAAAATATGGACACTTGTCCAAGACAAAATTAAAGAAAAAGTAACTCCACAACAATTTACAACGTGGTTTTCCGGCCTTAGTTTAATCAAGCTCAATGCAAACGAAATTTATATCTACACCCCAAACTCCTTCTGTAAAGAGTGGATAGAAAACAATTATATGGACATAGTCATGTTGTCTCTTGAAGAAGCTTCAATTCTTGATCGTAAGGTAATGTTTGTTGTTAATGACAGGGACTCATCAAAATCAGATCCTAATGTTCAAAATAGCTCTTCTTCACAAAGCACAGACAGCCCTGCTTACATAAATAAAAACTACAATTTCAATAATTTTCTGGTTGGGCCCTGCAACCGCCTGGCACATGCAGCCGCCCTTGCAGTATCAGAATCACCTGGCACAGCATACAATCCACTATTTATCCATGGTCCGGTTGGTTTGGGTAAAACACACTTACTCCACTCAATATTATTACGTTTGCAAGAAAAAGGACACAAAGCACTATACTTACCGTGTGAGAGCTTTGTAAATCACTATATCTCCACCATAAAAACCGGTGATTGGGACAGTTTTAGAAATAAATATAGACAGATTGATATTCTGCTAATAGACGATGTACATTTTCTGGCTAACTCTCAAAGCACCAGAGAAGAATTTTTCCATACATTCAACGCACTTTACACACGTCAAAAACAGATAGTATTGTCCAGTGACTGTCCTCCGGAAGAAATACCAACTATAGAAGAACGCCTTATTTCCAGGTTCAGGTGGGGATTGATAACCAGGGTTGATCCTCCCGGCTTTGAAACCAACGTTGCTATAATTCAAAAAAAGACTGCTTTGCTGAATATGGAAATCTCTTACGACGTCGCCTGTTACCTTGCAGATAATGTTATTTCAAGCGTTAGAGAAATTGAGGGAACCCTCAAGAACATTCACAAATTTGCAACACTGAATGAAAGCAAGGTAGACTTAAGTCTTGTGAAACAAATAGTCAAAAACATCTCAAAACAAAAACGCAATATTGGCATCGAAAAAATACTAAATACAGTCACAAAACACTATGGTGTCCAGCTTTCGCAGCTTCATTCTAAAAGGAAACTTAAATCTATTACATTACCAAGGCAGATTGCAATGCACTTGGCAAGAAAGTTTACTAGTTTATCATTGGAAGAAATTGGAGGTTATATGGGTGGTAGAGATCATACTACAGTTATGCATGCAGATGACAAAATAAAAAAACTCAAGGCTATCGATAGAAACATATCCTCTACAATAAGAAAACTAGAAAATACACTTACTAAACAACAGGAGTATTAGCTATTTGTTAATATAATGTAAACATAATCCCTAACATTATCAACTAACAGAACCAAACAGATTAAAACTTGTTTTTTTGTGTAGAAAATTGAGTGTATTTTGACAAGTAATTTACAAGAAATATTATACGTGCATACTTATGATAAACAAGTTTACAATATCGTAATTCTTTTATTTACAGCATTTTATTTATTTAACATCTAGATTTGCCTTTTATTTGGATTGGTAATAGTAATAAATATAATAAGTTTTTAAATTAAAAATATATTATATAAAAATATAAAGTACTATTTACATCAAAACTAATTTCTAACCTAATAAAAAAATAATGAAAATTAAATGTAACAAAGAGATCGTAAGAAAAGGTTTTCATATAGTAGAAAACGTTATATCCGGTTCAAATGTAAATCCAATACTGCAAAATGTTAGAATTGTAGCTAATAATGACACTATAGAACTATCAACTACAGATATGGAAGTGAGTGTCAGTTATTTAATAGATTCGGCCGAGATAATATCGCCAGGTATAATGGTTGGACCTGAAATACAGATTTCTTCAATAGTTAAAGAGTGGACAGAAGATTGTATTGAAATAACAGAGAAAGATAAAAAGTGTATAATAAAGGGAAAAGACAATTTTTTTAAGATTCTCTGTACAGATCCTGATGGTTTTCCATCTATCCCGCAATTCGTTGACGATAATTATGTAGAAATAGATAAAGATGTTCTTTTGGATATGATCAAAAAAACAGCTTTTATTATTTTGGGAGACAGAACAAAACATGGTACTAGCGGTGTTTATCTGGAAATAAGCGAAAAACATATAAAAATGGTTGCAAATGATGGAAGAAGGTTGAGTGAAGTTAAGAAAAAAGTAAATAATCCTAATGGTACTTCAAAAAACTGTATAATACCAATAAAGGGTATATTACAAATGCAGAGAATTGCCGGAGAAGAGGAAGATTTAGTGAAGTTAAGGATAGAAGAAAAGCGTATTTTTGTAAAAACAAAAAACTCAACACTATGTTCACAGTTGTTAGAGGGGCAATATCCTAAGTACGAGGAAGTGATTCCAACAAATCTTGATAAAAAGATCAGTTTAAACAAAAGTAATTTTGCATCAGCTATTCGAAGAGTGTCAATTATGACAACAGACGAGTATAAATTATTAAGGTTTAAATTTTCTGGTGAAACGCTTGAGATAAGATGCTTGTCACCGGATGTAGGTGAATCCAAAACAACGATACCTGTAGAATATTCCGGTGAAGAACTAGAGATAGGCCTGAATCCGGAATTTTTATTAGATTTTCTTAAGAACGTTGATTCAGAAGAAATTCTGCTGGAGTTGAAAGATCCTGGTACTGCAGTGGTGTTGAAAGTTGGACCTGGATGCACTTATGTAGTGATGCCAATGAACCTGGGAGATGAAAAGTAAGCATTATGAAACAGTTTAGAGAAAAAAAAACTGAGGTTAAGAAGCTGGGTGATATATTGAGCAACACAGTAATATCTGTCGAAAGAGCAGGGAAGCGAAATAAAAATCTCAGGGAAAAGTGGAAAATGGTGGCTGGTGATACGATATCAGATCATACAGAAGTAGGAATGGTTAAAAGAGGAGTGCTTTACATAACAGTAGATTCGGCGACATGGCTACACCACATATCTTCTTTCAAAAAAGAGGATTTGCTTGTGTCTATGCAGAAAGAATTTAAAAGAGGATATATATCAGATATAAAGTTTAAAGTAGGTGTTTTTTAAGAAAGAATTTGAGGTTATAGTAGAATGAGTGAAGTGGAAAAATATGATGCAACGTCTATAAGGGTTTTAGAAGGAATAGAAGCAGTAAGAAAAAGACCTGCCATGTATATAGGGGATATCAGTGAGAAAGGCTTGCACCACCTGATTGAGGAGGTGGTGGGCAATAGTGTAGATGAGGCTATGGGTGGATTCTGTGAAAATATTACGGTCAAACTGAATATAGATGGAAGTGTTATGGTTTTAGACGATGGCAGGGGTATCCCTGTAGACGAGCACCAGGAAATGAAAAAGCCGGCATTAGAGGTAGTAATGACAACCTTGCATGCCGGAGGTAAGTTTGAGGGTAAAAGTTATAAAGTATCTGGAGGCCTGCATGGTGTGGGGATTTCAGTAGTAAATGCACTTAGTGAATGGTTGGAAGTTGAAGTACGAAGAAATGGACACATGTATGTACAGCGATATGAGCATGGGATAACAAAAACAGCACTTGAAGAAAGAGGGGTTACCAAGAAAAGAGGAACAAAGATAATATTTAAACCGGATAGTACTATCTTTGAAACAGTAGAACTCAGTTATGATATTGTGAAAAAGAGGATTAGGGAGCTTGCGTTTCTAAATAAGGGACTTTGTATAAGTATTATAGATGAAAGAACAGATACTGAAGAAACATTTAAGTATGATGGTGGAATAAAGATATTTGTACAGGAAATGAATAAAGGAAAAGAGTTAATTCATAAAGATGTTATACACTTTGAAGGCAAAGAAAAGGATATAGTAGTAGAGTGTGCAATGCAGTATAACGATGGTTACAGTGAGAAGGTATTTTCTTTTGCTAATAATGTAAACACTATGGAGGGCGGGACACACTTAAGCGGCTTCAGGACAGCACTGACAAGAACATTTAATATGTATGCTAAGAATGCGAAACTCTTGAAGGACGGTAAAGCACCAACCGGTGACGATTACAGGGAAGGGCTTACGGCAATAATTAGTGTAAAAGTTCCGGATCCACAATTTGAAGGACAAACTAAAACAAAACTTGGAAACAGAGATGTTCAAGGACTGGTTGAGGCACTGGCAAATGAGTATTTGAGTACATATTGTGAAGAAAATCCTAAATCTGCCAGAACTATAGTGGGCAAAGTGTTGGAAGCGTCTAGGGCGAGGGAGGCTGCGAGAAAGGCTAGAGAATTGACAAGGAGAAAGGGAGCTCTTTCCGGGTCAGATTTGCCGGGAAAACTTGCGGATTGTTCCAGTGATGACGTAGAGTCTACAGAATTGTTTATAGTAGAAGGTATTTCCGCTGGTGGAACGGCAAAGCAAGGTAGAGACAGAAGAAATCAGGCTATTTTGCCGCTTAAAGGAGTGATACTGAATGTAGAAAAAGCAAGAGTAGAAAAGATGCTGAACAATGAAGAAATTAGAACGCTCATAAGTGCTATAGGTACAGGCATAGGTATAGATGAGTTTGATCCAGAAAAGCTAAGATATGGAAAAATAGTTATAATGACAGATGCAGATGTTGATGGTGCGCATATTCGAACACTGTTGTTAACATTTTTCTTTAGACAGATGCCAGAGCTGATTGACAGGGGAAATATTTTTATTGCACAACCACCACTATTCAAAATCAAAAGAAAGAAGAGACAGGAGTATGTATATGGAGACAAAGAACTGCAGGAATCTTTGATAAATATCGGTACTGACGAGGCTGTTCTTGAAACATGCGGTAGAGAGCCGTTGAGATTATCTGGTGACAAATTGAAAACCTTTTTAGGCCTTTTAGAAAAAATGGAAGAGTACAACTGGCACTTTACTAAAAAGAAACAACAGAGTAAAAAAGGCCTCTCCTTCAGGGAATATATAGAAAAAAGAGATAATGGAAGTTATCCTATGTATAGGGTTGCATATAATGGACACGAAAAATATATTTATTCTGATGATGAGCTGAATCGTTTGGTAAAGCAGCAACAGGAGGAAAAAGGAGACGGGATTGAAATAAAGAATATAGACGAGGAGAAAGATGTAAGTAGCAAAGATTCAATTGAAGTACAGGAGTTCCACGAAAGTGGTGAAATAGAGAATACCGTAAAATTGATAGAAAAGGAAGGGTTTAAAGCGGAAGACTTTTTTAAAGGGCTGGAAGAAAATGAATCTCCACGAGCAAAATTGATATATGACGGGACAGAGTTGGACATATATTCGTTGGCAGAGCTTTTACCTAATATAAAAGAGGTTGGTAAAAAGGGGCTGGATATTCAAAGATATAAGGGACTTGGAGAGATGAATGCGGAAGAACTCGCTCTAACAACAATGAATTCATCGACAAGAACATTGTTAAGAGTGAAAATTGAAGATGCAATAAAAGCTGATGAAACATTCAGTATACTATCCGGAAAGGATGTTAAACAGAGACGGGAGTATATTGAATCCCATGCATTAGACGCCAAGAATTTAGACGTGTAATAGATAAGAAAATCTTGATTTAATACTCATCTACTTGCAATTATCGTAATTTTTTTTCATCCCACTGTCCGGTAAAGACAAATTCTGCAGGACCAGTCATATAGGTTTTATTATCATCAGTCCATTCTACTGTCAGGTTCCCCCCGGGAAGCAGAGTGTTTATTACCCTTTCTGTCAGGTTGTTAAGTACACAAGCGACGCCCGTAGCAACTGCTCCTGTACCGCATGCGAGTGTCTCCCCGGAACCCCTTTCCCAGGTACGCATTTTAACCTTGTTGGCGGATATCTGTTGTACAAAGTGAGCATTAATTCTTTCAGGAAACAGTTTATGATTTTCGATTGCTTTGCCGGTAACATTTAAATCTACCAAGTCAACATCATCAACAAACGTGATACAGTGGGGATTGCCCATAGACACACATGTAATATACAAAACAGTATCGTTAACCTGGAGCGGTTCGTTAATTACCTGCTTATTCTCGCCAAGCATTGGTATATCGTTTCTGAGCAACGCGGGTGTTCCCATCTCCACTCTTACTTGTGTAACATGTCCATTTACGGTTGTCAGTTCTATTGTTTTGATTCCTGCAGACGTTTCAATTGTCATCCTGTCGCTTTTTTTTAGTCCGTATTCATACATATATTTAGCAACACACCTGATACCGTTACCGCACATTTGTGCTTCGCTGCCATCAGAATTAAAAATCCTCATTCTGGCATCTGCAACATCTGACGGCATTATTAATATTAATCCATCACTGCCAATACCAAAATGTCTGTTGCTGACTGCAATTGACAGTTCTGAAGGATTTTCTATGTTTTCTTCAAAACAGTTAACATATATATAGTCGTTCCCGATTCCCTGCATTTTTGTAAATTTCAATTAGTTCTTCCTTGCTATAAAACTGGATACTATTTGTGTATTAAAAGTACTGTTAGTATGATTTTAGCAAAGCTGTCTTTTTTGTCAACAGATAGTAATACAAAGTTAAAAGTGCGTAACGTTTGGAGTGAATTAAAGTTGCAGTAAAAAAAATCTTTAAGCTCTAGATATTTTAAACCCTGTCGACGCATGGCTATACCACACGATGTATACTCGCATTGAAAACACTTTTCTTCTTGCACTGTTCTAATAACGTAGTAGAATTACTGCAATTGTATTAAAAATCCGTAAACATAATTTTGTCAGGGTATAACCATGCGTACAATTATTACCGGTGGAGCCGGATTCCTTGGCTCACACATATGCGATTATTTAATCGAAAAAGGACACGAAGTAATATGCATTGATAATTTATTAACCGGCTCTGCTAGGAATATTGAGCACAACATCGGTAATCCGAAATTCAAGTTTATTAAACATAATGTCAGCGAGTATATTTATGTTGGGGGCGAGATAGACAACGTCCTGCATTTTGCGTCACCTGCAAGCCCTTTAGACTATTTAAAGCTGCCAATACAAACGCTAAAGGTTGGTTCGTTAGGAACGTTGAATGCAATTGGAGTTGCAAAAAGTAAAAATGCCCGGTTTTTTCTGGCATCAACATCAGAGGTTTATGGTGATCCTCTTATTCATCCTCAAAAGGAGGATTACTGGGGAAATGTAAATCCTGTTGGTCCAAGAGGTGTCTATGATGAAGCAAAAAGATTTGCAGAGGCAATGGTTATGGCGTATCATAGAAGCCATGATGTTGATACAAGGATAGTAAGAATATTTAATACATATGGCCCCAGGATGAGGATAAACGATGGAAGGGCGTTGCCAGCGTTTATTTCACAGGCAATTAACGGGGAAGATTTAACGGTCTTTGGTGACGGGTCGCAGACCCGGAGTTTCTGCTATGTTTCAGATTTGGTGGATGGGATATACAGATTGCTGGTTTCTGATGTTAGTGAACCGGTAAATATTGGTAACCCGACGGAGATAACACTGTTGGATTTTGCAAAAGAAATAATCAGTATGACAGAGAGTAAAAGTAAAATCATTTTTAAACCTCTACCGATAGATGATCCGAAGTGCAGACAGCCGGATATATCAAAGGCAAAGGAGCTTTTGAATTGGGAGCCAAAAATATCTCGTGCCGATGGACTGAAAAAAACGATTGACTATTTCCGGAGCGTCATTTAATTATATAAGCACCCTTCTACATTCTACAGCTCTCTGTCCAGTTCGAAAGCTTTATGCATGGCAATTAAGGCCTTCTCTGCCTGGCTTTCCTCTATAACACAAGAAATTTTAATCTCTGAGGTGCTGATCATCTGTATGTTGATTTTTTCATCAGAGAGAGTTTTGAACATTTTTTCTGCTATCCCACAGTGAGATCTCATACCGATTCCAACAATTGAAAGTTTTGCTATTTTATCATCAGCAACGATCTCTTTTGCCTTGATTTCGCCCTTTATTCTTTCTGTTGTTTCCAGGGCTAGCGACAGATCATTTTTTTCAACAGTAAATGTTAAATCTGTCAGCCCATGTGCGCTGATGTTCTGAATAATCATATCAACATTTATTTTTTCTTTTGCCAGTTCATGAAAGATACTGGCTGCCTGCCCTGGTTCATCAGACACACCGATTATTGTAATTTTTGCATCATTTTTAGATACAGTTGCTCCACTGACAACGATATTTTCCATTTCACTTACCTCTTTACATATAAGGGTTCCTGTGCCATTATTAAAGCTGGGTCTTACCCGAATTGAGACATTATATTTTTTTGCAAACTCAATCGATCGTACATGAACAACCTGTGCTCCCATACTTGCCAGTTCCAGTATTTCATCATAAGATATTTTGTTCAGCCGTCTCGCATCCGGAACAGCTCGTGGATCAGCGGTGTAAACACCATCAACGTCGGTATAAATATCACATATATCTGCTTTGAGTGCAGCTGCCAGTGCAACAGCACTGGTATCTGAACCACCACGTCCCAGGGTTGTTATATTGTCATTTTCATCTACACCCTGATATCCGGCGACCACCACTATTTTGTTTTTAGATAATTCCTTTAATATTCGATCATCATTTATATTAACTATTCTTGCTTTTGTATGAAAGCTATCGGTAGTTATCCCAATTTGCCTTCCTGTAAAAGAAACCGCAGGTGTTCCCAGGGAGTGGATTGCCATTGCCATGAGTGCGCTTGACATTTGCTCGCCTGTAGAGAGAAGCGAATCCAGTTCGCGCGCGGAAGGTTCGTCATTAATTTCATGAGCCAGTTCTAATAGTTCATCTGTCATTTTCCCCTGTGCAGAGACAATGACGACAACCTTGTTACCGGCAGAGTGTGTTTCAACCGCTCGTTTAGCCGCAGCCTTCATGCGTGCGGCATCTGCTACAGATGTTCCACCAAATTTTTGGACAATTAGTTGCATTGTTTAATATAATTCTATTCCAGATTAGCATGCCTTTTCAACATTTCAACCTCTTCTCTGTTCAGCAATCGTACGAGTGACAAAATCACCGAGTCAAGGTAAACGAGGCACGCCTGCTCAAACAATGTGCTGCGAAATTGTTCTGTTAGTTGAGATTGTATAACCTGATCGGTATCACTTGCCGGTATTTCAATAGTTAAGTCTGCATAATCAGATAATTCAGAGTCAGGATGTGCAGTGATTACTACAACTTGTGCGTTCAGGCGTTTTGCGAGGCCAGCGATATGGCAAGTAATAGACGTTGTGCCGGAACTGCTACATGCAATAAGCATATCACCTGCATCAATATTTGGCGTTGTTGTGTCACCAACCACATGGCAAGAGAAACCGATGTGGGTCAGGCGCATTGCAAATGTTCTGGCTACCAGTCCGGAACGACCCTGACCAGTTACAAAAATATTCTTAGATGAATCGATGGCAGTAATAAACCTTTTAAACTCATCCTCCTTAATACCGTCCAGTACATACTCAATTTCGTTGATTATAGTCTTTGTTGTGGCCTTGATGCTCAATTCGATATTGTTGGAAATTGTTTTCTTCATAATAGCTTAAAACGGATTCTATCAGTTTAATATGGTAATTTCAAGTGATAGGTCTATGGTATATTCAAAAAAAAATTATCACCTCACTGTCGCTGGTCGCTTATGATAACTTTTTTGTTGCTATGAATAGTATTAATTGTTAGTATTCGACAGTCTTTAAACGAATAAAATTTCCCTGATATTTGGATATTTTCTATGGAATTTGCTTTTATTGGACAAATTATAGGGCTTTACAAGCTGGTGCTTATCGTAAGGATCGCCTTGTCTTGGATTCCTCATAATCCACACAATCCAGTTATAACATTTCTTTACAAAATAACGGAACCGGTTCTTGAACCGGTCAGGCGTGTTATTCCGTCAATAGGAGGGATAGATATCTCTCCTATTATTGTGTTTATCGGTCTTAGTTTTATCAAAGGAGCTTTTACTTAAACACAATGAATGTAAATTATAATAGTCTTTGACAGGTGGTGCATTTCTCTACTACATATCCAATCTTCACTGTTTTTTTATCGCCAGGTCCAGGCGGTCAGAACTATTTGTACAGAACATAATTGTTTTAAACCAGGACACAAACAGCTTTCAGGTTTTTATCAGCCGGTAATCAGATCAAAAGTTTATAGCAGTAAAATAGAAAAAGTTTAGATTCAGAAATGTGATGGTTAACAGAGTAATCATTATCGTTCTTGACAGCGTTGGAATTGGTGAATTGCCGGACGCGTATAAATTCGGGGATGAAGGCAGCAATACACTGGTAAATACTGCTCGTGCAGTTGGCGGCCTGAATATCCCTAATCTGGAACGCTTTGGTATTGGCAAGATTGAAAATATTATGGGTGTTTCCGGGGATGTTGCTGAGGAAGCTTTTTATGGCAAGATGATTGAGGCGTCAGTGGCGAAAGACACTACGTCTGGCCATTGGGAGATTATGGGTGTTATTACAGACAAGCCTTTTCCCACTTACCCCAATGGTTTCCCTGATGATGTGATTGAGAGATTCACCAAATCTATCGGCCGATCTATTTTAGGCAACAAAACAGCATCGGGAACAGAAATAATAAAGGAGCTGGGTGCTGAACATATCAAAACAGGCAGTCCAATTGTATATACATCAGCTGATAGTGTTTTCCAGATAGCAGCGTGTGAGGATGTCATACCGGTAGAGTCTTTATATGAAATATGTGATTGTGCCAGAGATATATTAAAAGGCGAACATAATGTTGGTAGGGTTATTGCCAGGCCATTTATAGAAAAAAACGGTATATATACACGAACGGAGAGGCGGAGAGACTTTTCACTGTCGCCGCCGGAAGATACTCTTCTGGACAAGGCAGCAAGAGATGGATATGAAGTTGTAGGTGTTGGTAAGATCGGTGATATATTTGCGCATAGAGGGCTGACAAGGGAGGTACATGCATCTAATAATCATGAAGGCATTCTTAAAACAATAGAGTGTATAAAGGAGGATTTTAAAGGAATAGTTTTTACTAACCTTATTGACTTCGACATGAAATATGGCCATAGGAATGACCCGGAAGGATACGCAGGGGCGCTTAAAGCATTTGATAATAGTTTGCCGGAGATTGTTGCGGTATTAAACAAAAATGACATTCTCATTATTACAGCCGATCATGGGTGTGATCCTACTACACCCAGTACAGACCATTCTCGTGAGCATGTTCCTCTACTGGTTTTTGGAAAGAAATTAAGTAAGCCGGGACCGCTTGGTATTCGTACATCATTTGCGGATGTTGGTGCTACTATTTCAGAGGCATTACTGAAGTTAAAATGTGATAATGGAAAAAGTTTCTATAGAGAATTGATAAGCGGCTCAGATTGAACTTATATAACCGGAAAAGATTTTAAAGTATTCTTATATTAACGCTCAATGTTTAATATAAAAAAAAGTTTAAAATATCATTTTGTGGGAGTTGGCGGGATCGGTATGAGTGCTCTCGCACAGATTACTAAATCGCAGGGACACGTTGTGGGCGGCTCGGACAGAAGGAATGATAATAAGCAAACCCCGGAAGTTTTTCATAAACTGCAGTCTCAGGGTATCAAACTTTCTCCGCAGGACGGAACAGGTGTTGATCAAGAGACCGATTTTATTGTTGTTTCCAGTGCGGTAGAAGAAGGTAATCCTGATTTGAAAATTGCAATGCAGCGGAACATTCAAATAATCAGAAGGTCTGATCTGCTTGGCAGCCTTTTCAATAATAAACATGGGATTGCTATAGGCGGAAGCAATGGCAAGACTACTGTGTGCGGAATGACATCATGGATACTGGATGAGGCCGGCCGTGATCCAACAGTTGTTGGAGGAGGATATGTAATTAACTTTATCAAAGATAATTCATTGGGTAACTCAAGGTATGGCTGCTCAGAAACCGTTGTGATTGAAGCAGATGAAAGTGATGGCAGCCTGATCAAGTACACACCAAAAGTGTCAGTTATAACAAACATATCTAAAGACCATAAGACAGTAGAAGAGCTTGGAGGCTTATTCAGCAAATTTGCCGAAAATACATTAGACACTGTAATAATTAATGAAAGCTGCTTTCATTCTATAAAAATTAACGATAGTTCAAAAAAAATAATCAAGTTCGGGGAGGGTAAAGAGTCGGACGTACGTGTTTCTGAAATTTTCTGTAACTCTTTCGACTCAAGATTTAAGGTGAAAGATACTGATTTTGAGATAAATATTCCGGGCCTGTATAATGTTTATAACGCACTTGCCGCTATCGCCGTGGCACAGACAGAAGGTATTGCTGATAAAGAGATAAAGAATGCGCTGAAAACATTTAAAGGTACTAAAAGACGAATGGAAGTTGTTGGCGAAGCGAATGGAATTAAGGTGATAGATGATTATGCGCATAACCCGAAAAAAATTCAGGCAGCAATTGATACCGTAAGGTTAATCAGCAAAAGATTAATAGTAGTGTTTCAGCCACATGGTTATGGCCCAACAGAATTTATGAGAGATGAATTAATATCAGCATTTGCCGAAAAGTTATTGTCGACCGATATATTGTTTATGCCTGAAATATATTACGCGGGCGGAACTGCAGAGAAAAGAATATCGTCAAATGATATTATTAAGGAGTTAAAAAGCAGGGGAGTAAGTGCGGTTTTTATACCGGATAGAGATGAAATTGTTTTTGAAGTCAAGCAGAGGGCAATTCCACATGACTGTATACTGGTTATGGGCGCAAGAGATGATTCTCTCACTGATTTATGTCATGCGATTCTTAAAGAGTTATAGAAATATAATTTAGAATATAATTGACAGCAACTGGCGGCAAACTTAATATATTCGGCAAGGCTAATTTGTTTTGTGCCTGAAATAGTTTTATAAGAATAATAATTGTTAAAAAAATGAAAAAAGCATTAATTACCGGTGTTACAGGCCAGGATGGCTCGTATTTAGCAGAGCTTTTGCTGAAGAAAGGTTACAAGGTTTATGGTGTAGTACGCCGTAGCAGTTCAAGTAACTTTGAAAGAATTGAGCATATTCAAGATGACATAACACTCGTCCAGGGTGACCTGCTTGATCAAAACTCTTTAATAGAGGCGATAGAAGGGAGCCAACCGGATGAAGTCTATAATCTAGGTGCACAATCGTTTGTTCCTACATCATGGAACCAACCCGTATTAACAGGTGAATTTACAGCATTGGGGGCTACCAGATTATTAGAGGCAACAAGGCTGGTGAATAAAAACATACGTTTCTATCAGGCTTCTTCCAGTGAGATGTTTGGTAAGGTGGCAGAAGTACCACAGAATGAACATACACGATTTTACCCAAGGAGTCCTTATGGTGTTGCAAAGTTATATGCACATTGGATTACGGTAAATTATAGAGAGAGTTATGATATGTTTTGTTGCTCCGGAATTCTTTTTAATCACGAATCCCCAAGGAGGGGATTAGAGTTTGTTACCAAAAAAGTCTCAAATGCAGTTGCCAGGATTAAGCTGGGCTTGTTAAAAGAGCTGCGAATGGGTAACCTTGATGCTAAGCGTGACTGGGGGTTTGCCGGTGATTTTGTGGAGGCCATGTGGTTAATGCTTCAGCAGGATGAACCGGAAGACTTTGTTATAGCAACAGGCGAAACCCATTCTATAGAAAAACTGGTAGAAATTGCTTTTACGCACGTGGGCCTGGAATGGAGAGATTATGTTGTTATTGATCCGAAATTCGTCAGACCGGCAGAAGTAGATTTGCTTCTGGGAGACTCGAGCAAGGCGAGAGAGAAACTAAAATGGCAGCCAAAGGTTAAATTTGAAGATTTAGTGAAAATGATGGTTGATTTCGATATTAAAAGGCATAAGTCACAGGTGTTTTCCAAATAGGCAAAAAAAAGGATTTGGAAATTTTTAACCTACATTCATTCCTATAGTGAAAATCCATCATTATTAAGTTATTTTATTTTTACCAGGTCGAATGGAAATTCTAACTCTTGTCCTTCCGGAGATGTAACTAATAATTTTAAAGCTGCGTTCTGATTTACGTTTTCAACTGGAAACTTGTATACACACCCTGCTACAAAAGCGGGTTCTTCCGGGTAAAATCTGCTGGGTTCCGCATAATCTGGATAATATGAATATATCGGATATATCGGCTTATCTTCAGAGTAAAGAATGGCATTATAGCCCTTTGCAAACTCCATATATCCGCCAAAAACGGAGACAACAAAAGTCAGGCTCTCTTTGAAGTGTAATGCCCTTAATATCTCTCCATCCGACAGTTCACGGTGTTCAACCGTTGCTTTCTTTGCTTTAAAAGCTACATTATGATAAGGGGTCCACAACGTAGCCCAACCACTCTTTTCATCAAGAAGAACTACCCATGGCTTGGCAAAATTTGTAGGGCTTAACCGCTTGTTCTTCTTTCCATATTCAATTGCTTCATTTATCTGAGCGGGTGTTAAATTAAGAGATAAACAATAGGCTGTTCTGCCCGTCAGGCTTATTATAGTAAAAACCGCTAAAATGAGAGCTATTTTTTTAAACATTAATTTCTCCTCCGTATTAAAATCCTTTTTCTTTTTTTACTTCTTCGTAGGCTTTATTTATTATCTGGAACTTATCATTGGCAAGTTTGGCAAATTCATCTCCCAGGTGAGAAACCCTATCGGGATGGTACTGCTTAGAGAGATGCCTGTACGATTTTTTTATATCTTCAATTGAAGAGCTTCTGGTAACATTTAAAATTTGATAGTTTTTGTCACTATCGCCGCAAAATTCTGCTCGTATCTCGAATGCATCGTCTGTATCGATTTCTACAAGGCCGATAATATCATTTATCATCCTCTCTTCCTTGTGATGCAATTCCTTATCAGCAAACGCAACCATATATATGATTCGCAATAAAGAGAGTCTCTCTTCATAGCTGGAATACTGTTTAAATTCATAGCACACTGCTTGTAAATCCAGATCTACTCTGGACGTCTGGTTTATTAGATTTCTTATAAAACCTAAGTCTTCTCCCTGAAAACCAAAACCGACAAACGCCCTCTCTATTACATTAATTTCGTGTTTACTTACGTGTCCATCTGCCTTGGCAATTGATACAAGTATTCCGACCAGGTGCGTTACGAAATTAAAGGACCTTTCCTGGTTGCTTGAGGGTCTTCCTGAGGGCATTTGTCCCAGGGATTTATCAAAAAAATCTCCTGTCATTGTACCAAGGATTGCTCCAAAAGGACCGCCGAAAAGAAATCCTAATCCTGCGCCAATTGCTTTGCCTTTCCACTTCATCAAAAGTCCGTAACCTCCTATATATTCAACCGTCCCGCACCTATCTGTTTTTCTGGATATGGGTTTTTTCTAAATCTTTCTTGATCTGTTTCTCTTTAATCCTGTCCTGTGCAATTTCTATGTTAAATTTTGCTTCCAGCTTGCTGGGATCAAGCACCAGGATCTCTTCCCATTTTGCAATTGCTTCTTCAAAATTTTCTTCTCTATATAAATGGATTGCTTTGTCTAACAGCTCTTCAATGAGAGATGATTTGCGTTTTTCCTGTGTCTCCTTTATCAGGCTTTTTCTACTCTGTCCGGTACTGCTAGTTTCCGCTTTAATATTTGCACCCATATCAATATCCTCTTCTGTCTGCACGGCAGTTGCACGGGCCGCTTCCAGGGCTTCAAGTTTTGCTTTCAGGCTGTTCTTCTCAGATTCCATTTTCGCCAGCTGCGACTTGATTTTTTGCAGTGTGGCTTTGGTTTTTGCCAATTCCCCTTTTAGACGGTTGCGTGCGGATTTATTAGATTCTTGTGTTTTTACCAGTGCGGCTTGAGAATTCTTTATCTCTGTGTACTCTTTGTTTAACTGGTTTTTGATATCTTCCAGCTCTCTATAATTTTTCTTCAGTTCATAATTTTCAGTAGTCAGGCTTCCCAGGCTGTAAGATAAAGTTGCCACCTTCTCTTCCAGAGCGTTCATTCTATCCTCTTTGCTGCCACGGCTTTTACCGTGGCTTTCGCTTTTATCCTTCCGTAAAAAACCTTTTGTCGCCTTTATACATCCTGAGTTGAGCAAACCAACAAAAACGAAAAGAGCGGTGAATATGAACAGATATTTAGAATTTTTTTGGTTCACAGATTTTCCCCTTTATTATGTTCACGTGGTTTTTCTGTTCTGAAGTTTTAGAATTGCTATCTGCGAGATCGCCAACTCTTCAATCTTTCTGGTCTGGTGCAGAATATGTTCCCAGTCCTTTTTGGTTCCTGTCGCAAATCCCTTTTTCAGCCTGCTTTCCAGTTTTTTCAGGTCTGTTTCCAGTAACTTGAGTCTGTTTTTTATATCTTCCATTATTATGATCTGATTTAAAGGCGGGTTGTCATGATAAATTCTCCTATTAATTCTACTTAACATCCAACCGATGTCAATTATTTTCTACTCTTGACTTGCTTAACGGGGAGGGATATAGTTTTGTCATGATGCAGTTGCGAAAACAGGTTGCCGGTGTAATCAGGGAGCACAATCTCTTCAGTGCGAACGACAGGGTTATAATAGGTGTTTCCGGCGGACCGGATTCTGTCGCCCTGTTGAGCCTTATTTATAATACAAGCCGAACAAATCCTCCCTATTCAGAAATATTTATTGCACACTTGAACCACTCGATCAGAGGCAGAGAATCAGATGAAGATGAACAATTTGTAATCGCGCTTGCAGAACAGTACGAAGTGCCACTCATTATCGAACAAAGAGACATTATTGAAATCGCACGCGATCGTAAAGTCTCGCTGGAAGAAGCTGCGCGGGATGAAAGATATAAATTCTTTGAGAGTGCGGCAGAAAAAGCGGGTGCCAATGTTATCGCGGTGGGCCATAATGCCGATGACAATGCCGAGACGGTTCTGCATAGAATAATCCGGGGCACCGGTATTACTGGCGTAAGCGGCATAAGGCCAAAGCGGAAACTTACACCGGTTTCAACAATCACCCTGGTTCGCCCCCTGCTATTCGCATGGCGAAAGGATATTACCGCTTACCTGGAGAAGGAGAATCTCTCATACAGGGTTGACTCGACAAATATCGAAAAAGATAAACTGAGAAACAGGATTAGAATGGAACTTATTCCGCACCTTGAAGAGCATTACAATGCAAAAATAAAAAAGTCACTGGCGGCGCTGGGTGAAACGGCGTTACAAAATTGTAATTACCTGGAGGCAAAAGCAAAAGCGTTATTTGAAGACGTATTGATGAACAGAGAGACGATGATAGAGGTATCTTTAGAAACAATAGTTCTGGACATAAATAAGTTAAAAGAATCCCCGCAGATTTTACAACAGATGATAATTAAAGAGGCAATCATCCGTTTAGACATTCCTCTCAAAAAGCTAAACAGCAGAAACTACAAAGATATTTTAAACACTCTTAATTCTAAGAAAACAACTGCAAACAGTGTTGTCAAGGAGTACTTAAATGTCAGGAGAGAGGGAAATGAACTGCATATTTCAAAGAGCAGATCTTGCGGGGAGGAGAGCCCAGTTTTTGGAGAAACGGAAATAACGGTACCGGGAGATACAGATCTAGTTGATATGCACTGCAGGATAAATACAGAGATCAGGGAAATGAAGAATGGTTTCCTGGAAGAGTTCAAGCAAAACAAGACGCGCTATGAAGAGGTTGTAGATTTTGACAAGGTCAGCATGCCGCTCACGGTCAGAACTAGAAAACCGGGAGACCGGTTCCGACCATTAGGTTCCCATGGGGAGAGGAAGATAAAAGATTTTTTCATAGACAACAAAGTTCCCGTGATGGAGCGAGATACTGTCCCGATAGTAACGATGATCGGTCAGCCAATCTGGATTGTAGGCTTTCGGATTGATGACCGGATTCGTGTTTCTGAGGAGACGACAAAACTCTTGATGATGAAATTTAAAGTAACTAAAGTTAATCAAGGATAAAGGACATTCACCGCAAAGCCGTAAAGAACGCAAAGGAAAATGCATTGGCCATAGATTTACACGACAGTTAAAAGATAAAGTCATTGAATACGGACAGACGGGTTGCAGGTTGTTAATATCCTAATTTCGCCCTCCTGACTGATTGTCGGGCAAGTAAGGACCAGGTATGGGGTTATTCGTGCGTTTTTTCAAAGACGATACTGTTGTCATGCCGCAACAGGAACTGAAAACAGCTTTGTTTCAATTTTTTGCTCAACAAAATACATACCCACGATACGACTATAACTGTCGCACAAATAAAGCATAAGGATTTGCAGAACGGCGCTATTACCCTCTTTATAAAAAAACTATATATATAATCCACTGCCGGTTTGAGCCGGTAGCATGGTAATATTTCGTAGTAATTCATTCTTTCAAATTTCTTTATGAAACAAATGTAATTGCCCTTTGCCTTTTCTGCGCTGAGTAAGACCACTGAGATAGTCCGGGGGATATAAAACCGTGTAGCCTGACTATCCCAGTGGGTATAAGATAAACGCCATTTCTCCTGATTAGAAGAATAGCGATTGTTTAACTTTATAATTGCGATCTATTTAATGGTCAACCGGGCAAAAACTGGTATAAAATAGGTATGCATTATGCTTGGTAGGAGTGGAGAAAGCGTTGCGAGTTGCAATTTGGGAGAAATTTAAAAGACTGATGTTAGTTAAATTCTAATGAAATCCGAAATCTATAAGTACAAAAGAGTAACGAATAGCAGACACGAAATGGCTTGGGTCTTCCCGACAAGAAAGGTTACACTCCCCTGCTTTCGCAGGGAATCCAGATAATAACTAAGGAATTTAAGAATTATGAATTGATAACTCCTCGTTGATAATTGAGCATAGGCTACTGACAGGTTGCTTTATCTGCGCTTATACCACAGCGTTTTTACGAATTTGTTGCCTTTCCAAATATACTCTGTTGCAGTGAATGATGCAAGTTCATCAAGAGGCAGCCGGAGCTTTCGCTCTTCACTTTTTTTTGACATGTTTATACCTCTGCTTATTATGGGGACCTCTTTTACGGGTTTGGTCTTCTTACTGTTGGCGGTTAGATTTTCTGTATTGAAAGTTTTAAAGTATCTCATCAGCCTTTCAATTTCATGGCTTCTTTTCGTGAATGCTGACAGAATGATTGCCTCTTTTCCGTAGCACTTCTCAAAGGAAAGCCATTTTTTCACAGGGGGGACAAAGTGAGTCCGGTTTGGCTGCAGAGGATTTGTCTGCAGGCTGAACTCTTTTCGCGGAAATATGGGGAATATCTTGCCTGTAGTTTCAATCTTGAAAATGTATATGCTGCACCTATCTCTGGGTGTAAAGGATATTTTACATCTATCCTCCGCACGTATCGTATTACCATTTTCGATTAATGATGTTTGAAACGTGCCTGCTGCCTCTCTCATCTTTAGAACATCAAATTCCAGGAAGCGTGGTTCCGCTTCAGAAGAACCAAAATTCTCTTCTCTGAGAAGTGCTTTAAACAGCTTTTCTACATTCGATGCGTACTGTTTGCCATAATTCTGGTTGACTTGTTTTATGAAGGACTTGAAAGAGGAGTCTCTTATACTTTCGGTTTTCTGTATTGATGCCGCAAGAAGACTTTCTGTTTCAGCGGAAAAAATGCTTATTGATATAAAGAGAAAGAGAAGGGTTTTTATATTCTTCAGCAATCGGTGAATTTGCATTATTTTTTCTGTTTTGAAAATGCCTTGCCCAGCCTTTTTGATTTCTTCGTAGCGACTTCAACGGCATTTATCAGGGTATTCGAAAGCCCTCCTTTTTCCAATGCATGAAGGCCTTCTATCGTTGTCCCTCCCGGAGAGGTAACAGAATCTTTGAGCTCACCGATATGTGTATCCGCTTCCAGTACCATCTTTGCTGCGCCAAAAGTGGTTTGTGCAGCGAGCTCAGTGGATACGTCTCTTGGCAATCCCATTTTAACACCTCCATCCGCCAGTGCTTCAATAACCGTATAGATGAAAGCCGGACCGCTGCCGCTCAATCCCGTAACGGCATCGAGGTATTTCTCATCCAGTAGAAAAGATTTGCCTACTGCATTAAGTATACGTCCGACCAGCTCTCCGTCCTCCCGTGTTGCATTTTTCCCAAGGGCATATCCTGCTGCTGTTTCTCCCACAAGGCATGGTGTGTTTGGCATGACCCTGACCACACGGCATCCCTCATGTAAAGAGGATTCCATGAAATTCAACGGAATGCCTGCCGCGATTGAGACTACTAAATGCTCAGGTGTTATATCGTTTTTTAACTCTTCAAGAACAGCACCCACTATGTTTGGTTTGACAGCAACAATTATAACATCAGAACCGGCAGTTACCTCTTTATTATCCTGTGTAGTTTTTATCCCGGTGTCATCTTTAAAGGTCTGACAACGTTTAGTATCCACATCGCTGGCGATAATAGTATCTGAGGAGCTTAACTTTGCCCTGATGAGCCCTTTAGCCAGGGCCTCACCCATCTTGCCCCCACCGATAAATCCTATTTTTTCTTTAAGCATTGTTAGTTCATTAGAAAACAGTAAAAAGAGGTATTATTTGCTACGATCACAGTTAGCAGAAGAAAAGATTATATGAAAGCTTTTGGTTATGGTAAAATAATGTCTTAATTTACAAATATGTCTGAGATTCTACTTTGGCACATGATAGGTGTCAATTACTTATTTTAAAGATTAAATGGTTGAATCAAAAAACGAGTTGGGACGCAAATTCACCGTTGCTGCTATCCAGTTCTGTTCTAATGAGGATAAAGCCGCGAATTTAAAACAAGCCGGTAAGTTTATCGATAACGCCGTTATAAAAGGTGCAGATGTTGTAGTCTTGCCGGAGATGTTTAACTGCTGCGGCCATACAAAAGTTATGGTAGAAAATGCGGAAGATATACCGGGTGATACAATTAATGCGTTGTCGGATAAGGCTCGTAAGCACGGAATTTATATAGTGTGCGGAAGCATATTTGAGAAAGTTGACAAAAACAGGGTTCATAACACATCTGTAATAGTTGGACGAAATGGCGAAATAGTGGCAAGGTACTCAAAGATACATCTTTTTGATGTTGATATACAAGAGAAGATAAGATATAAAGAATCAGAGAACGTCGTGGCAGGCAAACAGGTAGTTACCGCTCATATGGGGAGCGTAAAGGTTGGTATGAGTATCTGCTACGACTTACGCTTTTGCGAGCTTTACAGATCTCTGGCGTTAAACGGGGCAAAGATTATTTTTATTCCTTCGGCATTTACGTCAACTACGGGAGAGTATCACTGGGAGCCTTTGGTTAAGGCACGTGCTATTGAAAACCAGGTTTTTGTCGTCGCAGCAAATCAGATAGGGACCAGCCCTAATAATATAACATGCTATGGAAAAAGTATGATAGTGGATCCATGGGGAAGGGTTCTGGCAAAAGCCAAAGATAATGAAAATGTGGTTTTAGCGGAGGTTGATTTTGATTTATTGGAAGAGGTGAGAAAAGAGATACCTCTATTTGAACATAGACGTACCGATATATATTAAATAAATGGAGATTTACAAATGAGGTTAGTTTACGCTGATAATAATGCGACAACACGAGTTGATGATGAAGTCCTGGAAGAAATGCTGCCGTATTTTAAGGAATTCTACGGCAACCCGTCAAGTATACACACTTTTGGAAGACAGGTTTCGAGCAAGATGGACTTGGCCAGGGAGAGAGTCGCAAGCATTCTGGGGGCTAATACCTCTGAAATCGTTTTTACGAGCTGCGGAACAGAGAGTAATAATTATGCCATACACAGTTCGTTAGAAGAGCATCCTGACAAAAAGCACGTCATTACTACCAAAGTAGAACATCCGGCAGTTTTGAATGTGTGTAAATATTTTGGGAAGAATGGATACGAAGTGACAGAGCTTGGCGTCAATAAGGATGGAATGCTTGACCTGGATGAGCTGAGAGATTCCATAAAGGATAACACGGCTATCGTTTCTGTCATGTATGCAAATAATGAGACAGGCGTGATATTTCCGGTAGAAGAGATCGGTAAAATAGTAAAGGAAAAAGGTGTGCTTTTTCACTGTGATGCGGTTCAGGCAATTGGCAAGATCCCCATAAACCTTAAAAACAGCAATATTGACCTTCTGTCAATGTCCGGGCACAAGCTACATGCGCCGAAAGGTGTCGGCGTCTTATTCATAAGAAAAGGAGTTAGAATTGATCCTTTGATTATTGGCGGTCACCAGGAGGATAACAGAAGGAGCGGGACAGAAAACGTTCCTTATATTATCGGGCTGGGCAAGGCCTGTGAAATAGCAGAAGGATATGTAAAAGAAGAGCATACAGAGGTGAGGCGCCTCAGGGACAGACTGGAAAAAGGCATTAAGGAGCAGCTTACTCATGTGGTTATAAGCGGAGAGAACAGTGAGCGCCTGCCCAATACCAGTAACGTAAGCTTTGAATGTGTTGAAGGGGAGGCAACCCTGCTTTTGCTTGACATGGCAGGCATTGCGACCTCTTCAGGCTCTGCATGCACAACAGGCTCGGCAGAACCATCTCATGTCTTGCAGGCGATGGGAGTCCCTCCTGTTACCAGCAGGGGCACAGTCAGGTTTAGTTTCAGTAGATACAATACTGAAGATGAAATTGATTACATCCTGGAAAAGCTGGTACCGATAATTAAAAGACTGCAAAGCCTCTCGCCTCTTTTTGACGATTCTCAAACTTAGGCCAAAAAATCAGCCCCGTTACCGTGCTCTGGTAACGGGGATTGAATTTTCTTTGTGATAATAACCTCTTTCGCAGTTGGTAAAACCTTCTTTTCTACTTACTCTTGATTATCACAAAACGTGTATGCATACCTCTCCTTAATAATAATAGAATGTCTTTACCTTCTGCAGTACGCTTCAATGCATCTCTGAACTCTTCTAAATTATTTATTTTTTCTCGATTAACTTCCTTTATTAAATCGCCTTCTTTTATATCAGATCTAGCTGCAGGGCTGCCTGGCTCTACAGCGGTAACAACGACACCGGTCTCACCTTCAAATTCAAAACTTTTAGCCAGTTCTTCAGTCAGGTTTTGTACTGATATACCGAGGTCATTACCAATAGATGATTTACCTGAAGCAAATAGATCTGACGGTTGTTCACCTATTTTCACTGTTAAAATCTTTTCCTTCTCTTTCCTCAAAACTCTAACTTCAACCGTCTTGCCAACCTCAGTTTGAGCGACTATGTTGCGCAGGCGGTTAACATCAGTAATTTCCCTGTTATTGTACCCAATTACAATATCGCCTCTTTCGAAACCAGCTTCCTGGGCAGGGGAATTATCCTGTACGTCACTTATCAATACTCCTTCGGTAACCTCTACGCCAAATTGCTCTGCAAGTGATTCATCCATATTCTGAATGGCAACACCTAACCAGCCTCGAGTAACTTTTCCTTTTTCAATCAGGTCTCTTAGCACGGCTTTTGCCATGTTTACGGGAATGGCAAAGCCTATTCCCTGGTAACCGCCTGAGCGGGTGAAGATCGCAGTATTGATACCTATAACCTCTCCATCAATATTCACTAGTGGGCCGCCACTGTTACCGGGATTAATCGCTGCGTCGGTTTGAATAAAATTCTCATAATTTGCAATGCCGACGCCTGATCTGCCTATTGCACTGACAACACCGACTGAAACGGTATGGGTAAGACCAAAAGGGTTGCCTATTGCAATAGCCCACTGCCCCTGCTTCAAATCCTCAGAGTCTCCCATCGTTGCCGATTTCAAATTCTTTCCTTCAATTTTTATTACTGCTAAATCAGTCTGTTCATCTGTGCCTACAATTTCTGCATCAAATTCTCTCTTGTCGCTGAGCTTGACCTTCAATTCGTCCATGTCTGCAACGACATGGTTGTTTGTCAGTATGTACCCTGTTCCGTCATCGATTCTGACTATTACTCCGGAACCAAGGCTCTGTGTTTTAAACTCTCCCTTGGGAGGCGCTTTTGGCATGAATTTGTCAAAAAACTCATCGAAAGGGCCTCTCCTGTCACGCCTGTCACCATGGCCGCGTCCATATTGGTCACCATGGTATCTTCCCGTAGAAGGATGTTTGAAAACTTTTACCGTTGTGATGGAAACAACTGAGAGTTTGACATCTTCCGAAACATGTATTAAAGACTCTTCCAGCTCTTCCGGGCTTGCTGTAGCTATGGCGCTGCCCGTGTATCCCAGGACAAATGATAAGGCAAACAGTGAAACTACAAAGGATAAAAAGTATTTTCTGATATTCCATTTTTTGCTGTACACAAAAACCTCCTTTTAGGTATAAAAACCCAATTAAAAATAATAGTGACATATACCCATCACAAATTGATTTTCGATTTTCAGAATTCTGTCCTGAAATTCCTAAAATCATTTTGTAATGGGTATAACGTATTTTAAATAGTAGTATAATTCAATACTAATAGCAATATGATAATCGGCTCCCTTTTTCTTCGTTTATAATATATCCCGGTTTAAAAACCTATTTTTTGAGGATCACGCCATTCGTGACGCCCTCGTGCTTACCGTTATTAATAGTTAATTTGCCGTTTACTAAGACGTATTTGATGCCTGTAGAGTATTTATGCGGATCTGTAAATGTTGTCTTTTCTGAGATAGCTTCCTTGTCAAAAATCGTTATATCTGCGAAAAACCCTTCCTTTAAAATCCCCCTGTCTTTAAATCCCAGCTTTTGAGCGGGAAACCCTGTCATTTTATATATAGCCTCTTCGATAGATAAAATGGAGGTTTCGTTAACATATTTTCTAATTACCCTTGAAAAAGTTCCATAAGCTCTCGGATGCGGCTTTCCGTAATTTAATACTCCTTTTAAAGAACGCAGAGAGCTATCAGAACCTGCCATTACAAAGTCCCATTTTAAAATCCTGGCCAGGTTTTCTTCTGACATGTTAAAGAAAATAACACCTACTCTGCAATTTTCTTCATATAAAAGGTCGAGAACAAATTCTAAGGGAGACACATTTAATGTCTTTGAGATTTCGGCAATCGTTTTTCCTTCATAGCCTCTTTTTTCTTTATTATACAATGATGAAATCATTATAGTTCCCCAAAACTCCTGACTCAGGCTCTCTTGTTTCATCTCTTTGATAATACGCTCTCTGCAAAAAGGGTCCCTCAGCCTTTTTTTCTCTTCGGCGGTACCTCCTTCATAAACCCAATCAGGCAAGATGATATCCAGGTCAGTTGCTGCTGCTGTATATGGGTATCGATCACATGTGATTTCTATACCTTCCGCTCTGGCATTTTTAAGCAGGCTCTCTATTCTGTCAATCTTCTGCCAGTTTTTCTCTCCCCATGTCTTAATGTGGGAGACTTGAGTATTTACTCCACTCTCTTTAGAAATATTAATAGTTTCGCTCAAGGCATCTTCTAATTTATCACCTTCATCTCTCATATGGGTAGAGTATATGCCGTCATATTCCCTGACTATTCTGCATAATGTAATTAATTCATCGGTTTTTGCGTAACATCCCGGGGGATAAACCAATCCGCTTGACATACCAAAAGCGCCTGACTCCATGGCATCTCGTAATTCCTGTTCCATTGCAGCAAGCTCATTACTATCTGGTTCCCGGTCTTCATACCCCAGTACACAAGCGCGGATATTGCCATGGCCAACCAGAAACCCTCTGTTTATAGAACTCTTCGCATCATTAGCTCTTGTATAAAAATCCTCAGCTGTTTGCCAATTAATATCTAATCCGAATTTGCTGAATCCCTTTTTCTTGCTTTCAAGTAATTGACTGTTTAACGGAAATGCAGATATGCCGCAATTACCGCAAATTTCTGTGGTAACGCCGTCATAGATTTTGCTTTCACTTTCCGGACTGACTAACCAGAAAAAATCACTATGTGAGTGGATATCAATAAATCCCGGTGCGACGATATAGCCGGCGGCATCAATGACGTCGGAATCATGGTGGTTAATAATATTGCCTATGTAAGCGATTTTGTCGTTTTTAAGTCCGATGTCCGCGGCCCTCCCGGCATTACCGGTCCCGTCAACGAGCATGCCATTTATAATTATTAGATCAAAATCGTGTGACATTAAAGATATCCAATGAAATAACCATGTAATGGTATGTAAGTGAGCAAATTACCAGGCATAAAATTATGATTTATTGTGAATTGAGTATTTCGAAGATTTGCTTCTGTTTATAGTGTGGAGGGTAAAATATCTGCTCTGAACCCTGAGTATCTGTCATTTACTGAGCATAGAAGGTCTATTGGTTCCCAGAAAAGAATCGAAATCTTTATGTAATAATCCCACATCCTTCTTTAAAGCACGATTATGTGCGGCATTGTGGCTTTTGTTGAACGAGTAGCATCCAGAGGCGCACACTACAAATAATAGAAACATAATAGTTTTTTTTATGATTTCAATTGTTTTCAATATTTTTTACTTAAAACCTTAATTAGAACGTGTTTAACACTCTTTTCTTTTTCTTGATGATGGGATTTTCATGCTTCTTCTATATTTAGTTACCGTTCTTCGGGCAATGTCTCCACCCATTTCTCTTAACTTAGCCGCAATTTCCTCGTCACTTAATGGCTTTGATTTGTCTTCTTCTTTTACAATTTTTGCTAATTTCTGCCTTGTCGCTTCCCACGACTCCATGTCGCCATCAGCATTCATAAACCCTCCTGTAAAGAAATATTTCAATTCAAAAATTCCTTTAGGAGTTTGTGCATATTTATAGGCTATGGCACGGCTGACCGTTGATACGTGTATCCCCACAGCATCTGCAACATCCTGCATCTTTAAAGTCCGTAGGGCGAGGGTGCCTTCTTCAAAAAATTTCGTCTGCATTTCCACTATCTTGACTGCCACTTTGTACAGCGTTCCCTTTCTTTGCTCAATGGCGTCTATTAACCACCTTGCAGATTCTATTTTTTTCCTGATATAACGCCTTGTATTTATGTCATAGCCTTTACCGACAAGCACATCTTTATAAAACGAGCTTATATAAATGCGTGGCAGATTATGATCCCCCACGAGTGTGACTTCATATTTCCCGTCCACACATTCTACCTTGACTTCCGGCGTTACATAGGGGACTCGTTCGTTACTGAAAAGGGAACCCGGTTTGGGATTCAGCGTCTTAATGAATTCTATCGCTTTTTTTATCAGTTCCAGATTGTATCCCAGTTTTTTTGCTATAAGTTTATATTTCTTTGTTTCGACGTCTTCAAGGTGATTTGAGATTAGTTCTTTAACAATATTGTAATCAGAATCCCGCTTATCTAATTGCAGTAGAAGGCACTCTTTCAAGTTCCTTGCTCCCACACCAAGTGGCTCCATGCCTTGTATAATACCCAGGGCTTTATTTGCCTGTTCCATACTAACAGGTGTTTCCATTGATTCAATAATTTCTTCCATAGGATAAGCCAGATACCCGATATCGTTAATGCTGAAAATTATATTTTCGCAGATTGCCATGAGCGCATCATCTAAATCCATAATCGATAACTGCCCGAGGAGGTAATCCTGAAGTGATATTGAACCTGCTGCCGTATTCTCCAGTGCTTCCTGTTTACGGTCCCGCTCTTCTCCGGCATCACTCCTTTTTATATTTGTTTGAGAAAAGTAGTCTCCCCAATCATCTGCCATTTCTCCAAGCCTTTTAAACTCTTCATCCTCCTGCGCTTCTTCCAGGTTTTTGCCTTCTGTAAGCTCTTCGTCAAGAGTTTTTTGCTCGTCGGTTTTTTGTGTATCGCTCTCCTCTTCAGTCAACTCTTCTAATACGGGATTCTCCATCAACTCCTGTTGTACATGTTCTACTAAAGCCAGCATGGGGAGCTGAAGTATCTCAATGGACTGGATCACCTGAGGTGCCAGTTTCATCTGCTGTCGAAGTTGTGGTGATAATACAGTATCTATTCTCATAATATCGTAACTTTGAAAAACTTATGCTAATTTATATAGTTTTTTAAAACATATTCGACAAGCCTGGAATGTTCAAGCCGCCTGTCATTTTTCCCATTTCCTCTTGATACATTTCCTGAGACTTTTTCAGCCCCTGAGATACTGCCGCTAAAATAAGGTCTTCCAGCATTTGGACATCATCGGGATCAACAACTTCTTTATCAATTTTTATAGATAAAAGCTCCTGCTTTCCATTTACATGTACAGTAACCATTCCGCCGCCAGAGCTCGTTTCTATGACACGCTCTTTAAGGCTGGCCTGAATAGATTCCATCTGTTTCTGCATATTCGCAGCCTGTTTTTGCATTTGCTTCATCATGTTGCCCATGTTACCCATTCCCTTCATCCCTTTTCCTCCCTTATATTCACAATTGACCCATCAAAAAACTCTATAGCTTTCTTCACCATAGGTTCATCTTTTATATCGTCTAATTTTATTTTTTTTCTTTCTTGCACTAACCCTTGACTGCTATTACTATTCTCAACAATGTTGAAGCCGTTTTTTGAGACTATAAATTTTACATGGATCTTCTTTCCGGTTACTTTTTCCAGACAACCATTAATTATGCGCTTTTCTTCAGGTTTTTCAAGCCTTTCTTTGTGAACAAGGTAATTTTTTGGGACTTCTACAATCGCTTCATTACCATCAATGTTCAATGCCCTTGCATTCTTTAACAGAGCCCAGGTTGTCTTTTTTTTTGTCTGTAGCTCAATCATTACTTTATTCCAGATATCAGTAAAGCCGGTATCCGGACTTTCCTTTTTATCCAAAACGACAGTATTATTAGAATGTTTTGCCTGTTTCTCATGTTTTACCGGTGCCGTAACACCTGCTATACCTGTAGATATTGCTTCGTCTGTACGCTCTATGTTGGTTTCGAACTGCCTTTTCATGCCCTCTATTTTTTCTAAAACAGAGCTTAGCGGCCTTAATTCCTCCATTGTAGCAAGTTTTACAAATAAAACTTCCAGATAGATCTGCTGTTGAAGTAAATCCCTTGTCTTTATTTTGGATTCAGAAATTACCTGAAACATATACATCAGCGTTTCGGGAGAAAATGCAGAGGACTGCTTTTGCAGCAGACTATGGTCTCCTGACACCATTTCTATGGTACCGTGTTCCTCATTACAAACTGAAGCAAGAAGTAAATCACGAATATAAAGAAGCAGCTGGTCAATAAAGCCGTCTATATCTCTTCCGCTTTCTAAGATTCCGTGAAATATTTCTAAAGACAATTCCGGATTTTTTTCAATAAAACTATTAATTAAACTCGATAGCCTCTCCTCACTGACAACACCAAAAATATCATAAACATCTTTTAACGTTATTTTCTCGTGACAAAAGGAAGCAAGCTGGTCTAAGATTGATTCTGAATCTCTTAACCCTCCCCTGGCATATTTCGCGATGGACTGCAGCACGTCCTCTTCAGCAGTAATCTTCTCGGCTTTACAAATCTGTGCAAGCCTGTCACTAATGTCAGCTATGGAGATGTTTTTAAAATCAAATCTCTGGCAGCGTGACTGAACAGTGTCAGGAACACGGCTTGGTGAGGTGGTGGCAAATATAAATTTAACATGTTCAGGCGGCTCTTCCAGTGTTTTCAATATTGCATTGAACGCCTCCTTCGTCAACATGTGTACTTCGTCTATAATGTAAATTTTATATTGTGAAGCGGCAGGGGCGTATCCTACGTTCTGCCTGATATTTCTGATCTCATCTATACCGCGGTTGGAAGCTCCGTCTATTTCCAGAACATCAATATCGTTTCCATTAGTAATGCTGTTGCATGTAGGGCATTTATTGCAGGGGGTACCGTCAGTTCCTTTTTGACAATTGAGGGCTTTGGAGAGTATCCTTGCCATAGATGTCTTGCCAACTCCTCTGGGACCGGTAAACAGATAAGCATGGGCAACACGGTCAGTCTGAAGTGCGTTTACCAATGTTGTAACTACATGTTTTTGCCCGACTATCTCATTAAATGATTTTGGTCGATATCTTCTCGAGAGAACTATATATGACATATCTTCCCTAAATTAGCAAAAACGGCCGTGCACTTTAATTCGATTTTCTTTCCGTTGGACTTTTCAGGCAGTTAGCTCCAACCAGGCAACCCCACGGCACATAAGTACAAATGCTTATGGCTGCTTGCTTCCGCCTCTGACCAGGTTCACATAGCCTCATTGCATGAGACCCAGCCTTCAACACCACTTACTTAAAAAGCACCAAAAGTCAGAAAAACCTCCAAAAAGCGATCGACCCTGCATAAGCGGTTTGCAGGTCACAAGGAACCGCTAGCTCCCCGTCTAGCACGGCCAGAATTTAAAACAGACATTAAAAAACTTTAAAGAGCATACAACTATTTTTAACTTATGGCGGAGAGGGCGGGATTCGAACCCGCGAGGCAGTTACCCGCCTACACGCTTTCCAAGCGTGCTCCTTCGGCCACTCGGACACCTCTCCAATCAGACGGAGAATCAGTTTTGCCTCAATCCGGGTAACATTGTTACTGGGAAATGACCCCCCTCCCATATCAATGCGGAGGGAGCGAGATTCGAACTCGCGTGAAGATTTCTCCCCAACTGGTTTTCGAAACCAGCGCTTTCAACCGCTCAGCCATCCCTCCACTTTAATATGGCAGAACACCCCGTCTGTCCGGTGTAAACTGGCTTGCTGTTTCAGCCGAGAGATCAATTGTCCCGACGTTTCTCCAGAAAAAATTGTTTTAAGAGCAAACTACACTCATCCTCTAAAACGCCAGAGATAACATTTATACGGTGGTTAAAACGAGGATCATTAACCAGATTTACTGTAGACTCGCAAGCGCCGTATTTTCTGTCTTTTGCACCGTATACCAGGTTTTTGACCCGGGCCTGAACCAGCGCCCCTGCGCACATTGCGCATGGTTCCAGTGTTATATATACGGTAGTGTCGCTCAGCCTCCAGTTTTGAAGATATGCAGATGCCTGTGTGATGGCAATCATTTCAGCGTGAGCTGTGGGGTCTAACAGCATTTCCCGTTGATTATGCGCCTTCGCAATTACACTGTTGCCATAAACAATTATGACCCCTACAGGGACTTCGTCTTTTTCAAAGGCTTTTTTTGCTTCAGCGATCGCCTGCCGCATATAGTATTCATGCGAACGGAATTCAGTTATCATGAACTTTTAACACTTAAAAGAACTTATACGCGCCCAGCACGATTCGAACGTGCAACCCCCGGTTTCGTAGACCGATACTCTATCCAATTGAGCTATGGGCGCATTGTTCTCACTAAACATTTGCGGTAATAAAAACCGGCGCCACACAATGAGGTTTTTTAACGAAAGTATACCGGTAAGCGCAGTGATGGCCTCAATAAAACTATTCCAAAAAACCCGATGAATAAAAAATTTAATAATGGCGAGGCCGACGGGACTCGAACCCGCAACATCCAGATCGACAGTCTGGTACTCTAACCAATTGAGCTACGGCCCCCTTTTTTTCTGCAAAAGCCATAAATCTTTTATCTCTTTTATGATGGTGGGCGATATAGGACTCGAACCTATGACATCTTGCTTGTAAGGCAAGCGCTCTAGCCAACTGAGCTAATCGCCCTTTTAAATCAGGAAAGCAAGTTTAAGCATTATGGAACGTTATGTCAATAAATTTTTAAAACGTAACGATTACTCATAACGAACTTATCCTTGACTTGGCAAATAATCAAGCTTATATTAGATTTCCGGGAATAACCGGCAAAAATTAAATAAAATCTTTCTCTGTACTTTTAGTAAGAGTACTTTAAAAATGTACAAAAAAAAATATCTTTACACTCTATTAATCTTTGTCTGCGCATCTATTCTGGTTACTTTCTTCGCTATATCAAATAGCTGTTCACTTAACAGGAATTTTAAAGAAGCGACTGATCAGAAAGAGGAAAACTACAAATTCCGTTTAGTCGGTGTTGTCTGCTCATACATAAACCGTTTTTATGTTGAGCCTGACAGAATAAAACCTAAAGAGATGCTGAAAGAGTCACTTTCCTGGCTAGAAAGGATAATTCCTGAAGTTCAGGTTAACGTGGACGAAAAATCAGAAGAGATAGAAATACTGGTTGACGAATCTTCTAAAGTAATCGACATTTCCAAAGTACGAAGATTAGGCGAATTATATAACACCGTGAAAGATGTTTTATACTTTGTCAATGATAATAAACATCACGATATCAAAGCAGAAGATATTGAATACGCGGCAATTAACGGTATGCTTTCACAGCTGGACCCCCATTCCGTTGTTTTCCCTCCTAAGGACTTTGATGAGTTTAAAATAGGGACTTCAGGTAAATTTGGCGGCCTTGGAATGGTTGTTGGCCTGAGAGATGGACTATTAACCGTGATTTCTCCTATTGAAGGTACCCCCGCATTCAGAGCAGGCCTGAAGTCAGGAGATAAAATCATCGCAATTGACGAAGATTCTACGGTGAACATGTCATTACAGGAGGCGGTTCATAAACTTAGAGGCGATCCTTCTACTGAGGTTATTTTGGTAGTGGAAGTAAAAAAATCTCAAACTACTAAAACATTTACTCTGATCAGAGAAATTATTTCTATACCCAGCGTCAGCTCAAAATTGGCTGATGGCAACATCGGGTACATAAAAATAAGAAATTTCCAGGAAGATACATCAGAGTCGTTAGAAGATGAGATTGAGAAATTAAAAACTGAAAGCGGAGATTTAAAAGGGCTTATACTTGATCTTCGTAATAATTCCGGGGGCTTGCTGGGCCAGGCAATTGCCGTGGCAGACAAATTTCTCTCTTCGGGGATGATCGTAGTTACCGTAGAGCCGATGGGCAAACAGAAAATCCAAAAGGCCAAAAAATCATCTAAAGACCTTAACAAATGCCCGCTGGTTGTACTTATAGATGCTGGAAGCGCTTCCGGGGCAGAAATAGTTGCCGGTGCCCTGAAAGATAATAACCGGGCTCCGCTTATAGGTGATACCAGCTTCGGCAAAGGTTCCATACAGCAACTGATCGATCTGATAAATAGTGGTGCGGCGCTAAAGCTTACGGTAGGAAAGTATTTAACTCCAAACTTTACCGATATACAGTCAGTTGGGATTGCACCGGATATTATGCTTATCCAGTCGCAGGTTTCAGAAGATGAAATTATCTTGTTCAATGAGAATCCGCATTTTAGAGAAAAAGATTTAAAGAAGCACCTCGATGAACATTCAAAAGCCGAGCTGCCTTATGAAAAAGTCAGATATCTTGTGCATATTGATGAAGAAGACGAAGATGGAGAAGAAGGAGAAGGAGCAAAAGAGAAAGCAAAGAGAATTAATGAAGAAGATTACTATAAAATACCTGACCTGGAGAAAGATACCCATGTGCAGTTTGCTAAGAAAATTATCCTTAATTCTCATCTCTACGGTAAAGATGATGCATTTTTAGACCAGTTAAAACCAATTATTGAAGAGTTCAAAAAGAGTGAGGAAGCAAAGATTGCTGATGCTTTGAAAATACAGGGTATTGACTGGTCTACCGGGGAAACAGCCACTCTCCCCTCTGTATCAACAAACCTGAAGCTTACACCTTCCAATGGGGAAGTCAAAGCCATGGAAGAGCTGCAAATAGAAATCAGTGTTACTAATAATAGCGACGGCACGTTGTATCAGTTAAGAGGGATGGCGGAATCTAAAAACCTGCTTATCGACAAACGTGAGTTTATTTTTGGTAAGGTAGAGAAAGGTGAAACAAAAACTGCTTCTCAGACGATAAAAATTCCACAAAATTCTGTCAGTCGAAAAGATGAGCTTATCGTTAAGTTTTCTGAATTTAATGAAAATGCTCCTGAAGACGTAAAAGGTACGGTATCAATCGATGCGCTGCCTAAGCCTGTATTCTCATATTCATATCAGATAATTGACGAGGGTGAAGGATTGACAGGAAACGGAGATGGAATTATACAAAGAGGGGAAGTCGTAGAATTGGTACTCTTTGTAAAAAATATTGGTAAAGGTACATCTGAAAAAAATATTATTGCCCTGAGGGAGTTGAGCCAGAAAGAGGTCTTCATAGAGAGGGGCAAAATGGAACTGGGAGAATTGCTCCCGGGGGAATCAAAATCTCTTAAAATAAAACTCTCGGTAAGAGATACCCTGGAGGCTGATCAATTTTCTGTTGATCTTACCATCGCTGACACCACTTACGGAACACGTATTTCCGGTAAACTGGAATTTAACGTAGACCTGAATGGTGAGAACGGAGAAATGCAGATGACGGAAAAAGCTCTCAAGGTAGTTGATAACGGAGCGCCCATTTACAACGGTAAATCTACCTCAACACCGATTATTTCTCATGCAGGTAACGGAGCAACACTTATGGCAGACAGAGAAACGGAGTCGTGGTACCGTGTACAAATGCCTGAAGACAGATTCGGATGGATTCCTGCTGATATGGTAGAAGTTAGCGGACATACTTACTCTCGCATAGAAAAAGCGCCGGACCTGTTATTGCAAAACGTTCCTCCATTGATTGCACTTGATATACAAAGGCCGCATAATACATTCAGGCAGGAGCATATATCTATTTCCGGTACAGTAAAAGATGATAAAGCAATAAAATATGTCTACATACTGGTAAATGAAGATAAAGTGTTTTATAAGTGTAATAAGGATACCTCGGAAACAGATAAATCAAGTATTACTTTTACCAGTGATGTTCCGCTCGAGGATGGCCCAAATGTAATCTCCATAGTTGCCAAAGATGATCAGGACCTGCTATCAACAAAATCATTTGTTGTTACGCAACTCCCTTCTTCAGAAAAAGATGAATCATAAGAGGTAGAAATTCTTGACAGGATTAACATGACTTGCCGGATAAACTAATGGCAGGAGTTACTCTTTTTATTTTGTCAGTTTATTGACAAAATCCCTGATCACATCAAAATACTCTTCCCCACCAACAATATGGGTGTCATTGTGCATGGCACCGGGGATGGTGTAGAACTCCTTGGGCTCGTTAGCTTGTTCATATAAAATCTTTCCCTGTTCAATCGGAACCAGCTCATCTTTGTCTCCATGCATGACAAGGGTTGGCACTTTAATTTTCCCGATTTTGGAGAGAGTGTCATATTTTGTCCTTAAGAAAAAAGTAAAGGGCAGGTATGGATAGAGCTTTTTCCCCATCTCTTTTATAGATGTAAAAGGTGTTTCTAATATCAGGGCACAGCATTTCTCCTGTACGGCAAGCTCAACGGCTACTGCACTGCCGAGGGAACGGCCAAAGAAGATAATTTTTTCGTTGTTTATATCATCTCGTGAGCGTAGATATGCAAGGGCAGCATCTGCATCAATATAGGTTCCCTGTTCGGTCACCTTACCCTCACTCCTGCCGTATTGACGATAGTCAAAGATAAAGACGTTTACCGGTACTCTATCATGCAGCATCTCTATGTTATCGAGCCTGCGGTTTATGTTGCCTGAATTACCGTGAAACCATAGGAGCGTATGCAGGTCGGTATCCGGTGAGGGGTTTTTCCCCGGGACGAACCAGCCGTGCAGTTTCAATCCGTCTTCAGTCCGGAATGTAATATCTTCAAACTCAATGCCATAAGCATCCGGAGTCGTGTGGTCATTGCTTCTGCCCGGATGAAAGATCAATCTTTTTTCTATGAATTTCGGAATGAGCATTATTAATACTGTAATGAAGACTAAATATATTATAAATCTTTTCAATTTTAATTATACACAAACTATACTATTTCATACTAATGAAAAGGAGCTATAATGCGGTTTCCTTTTCTTTCGGGGTTTACCCTGCCATCATATTCTCTGTGGTTGTGAAAACCGCTCCGGCATCTTTCATCTCTCTCAGAGCATGCTCTTCTCCGTCTTTTGTAATTGCCTTTGTCGCATCCGTAACGAGGGAAACATTGTAACCACGTTTTAACAGCCCAAGGACCGCTGCTTTTACACAGTAGTCTGTCGCCACTCCAAAAACTATATAGTTATCTGCATCCAGTCTGTTAACGATCTCGTCGGTATTAATACTCTCGAAGATATCAAAAGTCTGGCTTTCAACAATTATCTGATCATGGCCCATAATGGACTCTGTAATTTCCTGTTCTCTGTTTTCAATAATGATATTGTCATCACTCGTACTTGCTTCAATCTTTTGATTGCCGGGAGTGCCTTTTATACAATGGGCAGGAAAGAGATTGAACTCCGGATCATCAACCGTGTGCGCGTCTGTTGAAGAGAGAATTTTAATTTTGTGCTCTTTTGCATAATCAAAGAGTTTTTTTATGTTGTCGACAATATCTTCTGCACCCGGAACATAAAGGCTTCCTCCGGGATCCATGAAATCAAATTGGGTGTCTATATCTAAGAAAACAGTTTTATTCTTCATAATGTTTTACCTCACCCCGTTCTTATGGGGAATCCAGGTTAAACCTCTGTCTATTGAGCACTATCTTTTTCCAGTTCATCACGAAGGTGGAATAGACCGATTATAGTTTTTCCGTCACAAATTTCTCCGTTCTTAATCATCTCAAATGCCTTGACCAGTGGTATTTCTATTACCTGGATATCTTCGTTTCCTACACCAAAGTATTTTTCTTTAGACCCATCTTCTGATTCCACGTAACCAAGATATACAGATATTCTTTCAGAGCACCCTCCCGGGCTCGGATAGAACCTTGTTAAATATTTCAGCTCTTCGACCTTGAAGCCTGTTTCTTCCAGAACTTCTTTCTTTGCGACTAGAACCTCACCGTTGTCTTTGATCCCGGCAACACATTCTATCAGCCATCCCGGGCCGTCGTCCACATATGCCGGATACCGAAACTGCCTTATAAGTACTACTGATTCATTTGTTTTGTTATAGAGTATAACAGCAACTGTATCTCCCCTGTCGAAGTTCAGCCTGTCGATCTCCTTGCTCATTGAGCCGTCAAATTTTTCATGTTGAAGGACGACCTTATCAACCTTAAAAAATCCATCATATTCTCTTTTTGAATCTTTTATTATAACCTTCAATGTTATTTCGCCTTTCAGTGTATTACGTTTCAGAAAAAGTTAAAAGTCCGCTCACAGGGCGTTACCCTGATTCTACTCACACAAGTTCTTTTGCCTTTTCTAAAGCCTCCTTTTTTGTTGTAATCTTCTGTTCCAGCTGTTCGTCCTTTATCGTATCCAGGATTTTTGAGAATATTGGGCCGGGTTTGAGTCCTAAAGCGATTAAATCATCTCCTGTAATAAGGGGTTCGGGTTTTATCTCCTCTACTTTTAGTTCTGCAAACATATTCTGGCAGAAGTTGTAATCATCAAGATTTTCGGTACTGGCAAGTGAATCTACCTTATATAGCTCTGCAAGTTCAGGGTAGCCCTCGTGAGCGAAAAGCCTTTTAAGTGTGCTTATTCTCATCTCCCGTGCGTGTCTCAGATAGAGATGCATTTTTACCAGCCACGTAATACGCACTTTCTCTGCATTTGACATTCTTAACCGTTCACATATCTTTTCTGTCATCTTGGCGCCAATGCTATCATGGTTGTGAAATCTGATGCGATCTGAAACTTCAAACGTTACAGGCTTGCCAATATCATGAAGGAGAACTGCCATTGCCAGTTCCCAACTGCCGTATACATTCTTTTTACTTTGACCGTTCGAAACGGGATGATGCTCTTCCCCGGTATCTGCCGCTTCCCTTCCGTCTGCCAGTTTTGTTAATGTAAGCAGAGTATGTGTAAAAACATCACCCTCCGGATGAAAGTTTTCAGGTTGTTCTACGCCCTTCATTGCCGTTACTTCCGGAAGTATTTCATGCAGGAGGTTCAGGTCGTCCAGCATTTTGATACTCGTATCCGGGTTTGGGCCGGTCAACATTTTTCTGAGTTCATCTCTGATTCTTTCACTGCTTACGGTTAATACTTTTTTGTGAAGCTTTTTTATAGCCTCAGCAGTCTGCTCCTCAATCTTGAAGCTAAATCGGCATGCAAAACGCACGGCCCTTATCATTCGCAATCTATCTTCATCAAATCTTTCAAAAGGAATTCCAATGGCCCGAATCAGACGGGCTTTCAGGTCTTCTTCTCCTCCAACATAATCAAAATGTTTTTCTTCAATCGGGTCGTAAAACATTCCGTTTATAGTAAAGTCTCGTCTTAACGCATCGCCTCTGGCATCACAAAATGTTACTGTGTCAGGGTGACGTCCGTCTGAGTATGTACCGTCAGATCTGAACGTGGCAACTTCGAATTCAAAGTCGTTTTCGATAACCAGGATAACTCCAAAGTGAGCGCCGACAGAGACCGTCCTTTCGAATATTTTAATAATATCATCAGGACGGGCATCCGTAGCAATATCATAATCATCCGGGACGATACCCATCAGCATGTCACGAACACAGCCACCTGCGAATAAAGCATTGAACCCGTTTTCTCTCAAACGTTTAACTATTCCTACTGCAGTTTCGCTAAGTCGGTTTTTATCTGATTTGAATTCAATTTTATTACTCATGATTCAATAATCACTTTCCGGTTTTACTCTATGGCTGTTAGCACGGTGCTGCTGCAATGTGGTGTACAAGTTCTTTAAATATTTTTCCTCTTTCTTCGTAGTTTGCAAACATACCGAAACTTGCGCATGCCGGTGACAGCAGGACGATATCTCCCGGTTTAGCAATTTCAGAAGCCTTTTTGACTGACTCGTCCAGAGATGCCGCCATAAAAACCTCCGGTTTCATCTTTTCGCCTTTTATTTCTTGAACAAGTTTCTGTATAGTTTCAGCAGTGTCTCCGATTAAGATTATACTTTTTGTGTTTCTTACACATTCCTGTGCAAACTGATGAAGGCTGACCTGTTTATCATAACCACCCGCGATTAATATTGCCGGGTTGTCAAATGCCTTTATACCTGCAATCGCTGCTTCAGGTGTAGTTGCCTTTGAATCATTGTAATACTGTACTCCGTTTATAGTTCGTACGGACTCCAATCGATGTTCTAATCCCGTAAACCCTGTAATCGTTTTTTTAATGGATTCCGCATCGGCACGCATTAAGGTTGCTGCGTATGATGCCGCCATTATGTTTTGCCGGTTATGAATTCCTTTTATGTTAATTTGTGGCGAGCAGGGGATAACAGTTCTCCTGGAGTTATGATTAATAATAATTTCGTTATTTTTAAGGAAGGCGCCATGCTCCAGTTCCTTTGCTGTGCTGAACCAGAGATGACTGCCTTTACTTTCACCTTCCCATTTTTTCAATGTCGGGTCATCGTAATTCATTATTGCGTAATCATTATCCTGTTGATAGTTAATAATTGCCTTTTTAGCTCCTGTATAGTTTTCCATGGTCTGATGCCTGTCAAGATGATTAGGGGCTATGTTTGTTATTATGCTAATATGCGGGCTCATTTCTATCCTGGCAAGATATTCAAGCTGAAAACTTGATATCTCAAGCACAACAACATCATCTGTTTGTATCTCTTCAAGATTTTCAAGTAATGAAATACCTATGTTTCCGCCAACCCATGTTTTAATTCCTGCGTCCTTCAGCATCTCTCCCAATAACGATGTTGTTGTAGATTTTCCATTGCTTCCCGTAACCCCTATTATAGGTGCAGGGCAACGTCTGAAGAAAATACTCAGTTCTGAATCTATCCGAACACCATTTTCAATTGCCAATTGCAGAAACTTTGAATCGTTCGGTACGGCAGGACTGGCAACCAGCGTATCCACATTTACAAAATCTTCTTCTATGTGTTCATCAAGCCTGAGCTTAAAATTCAGATTTTCAAGTAGCTTGAGAGAAGCGGATAACTCCTCAGCACTTTTCAAGTCTGTAACGGTCACATCCGCACCCTGAGAAACAAGGTATTTAACAGCGCCAACACCGCCTCCAAATAGTCCTAAACCCATCACTGTTACTTTTTTACCCTTGAAGCTCTCTATTTCTGCTGCTCTTTTACTCATGGTTTTTAGATTTTCTACAAAAGAGTTTCTCTTATTAAAGCAGATGAACATAATCTTTCAAACAAATACTCTATTTTTGTGGGCCGCAGCACTGCTTTAAGCAAGATATTACAATAATATCATACCTGTTATTTGAATTTATTTATAGACTTGATTATTACTTTAATCCGGGGGAAAAGCGTAATTATTAATAAATATCGGATATGCGGCTGGATATTGGTTAATTGTGCTCTGTACGGAGTAGTGGTAGGTGCCTTAACTACCCGATATAATCATATCTGTCCCTGTCTCTTTTTGGGAACCTGCGGTGCTATTGTTGAGAAGGTCCTGCATTCCACTGGATATTCTGGTGGATAGTTTTGAGTCAGCATCTTCATAGACAATAATACCTTCAACATCCTGTAGCTGTTCGATCAGGTCCATTCCCTTTTCCAGTCCCATGACAAAGACCCCTGTGGACAATGCATCTGCCCTGGTCGCGTTGCCTGTTACAATTGTTACACTGACGATGCCCTCAACCGGGTTGCCGGTTCTGGGGTCAATTATGTGTGAGTACCGCTTTCCATCGATAGTGAAAAATTTCTCGTAATCGCCGGAAGTGGATACGGCTTTGTCCTTAATCTCAAATGAACCGAGAAGCTTCTCGCTATCGCGCGGATGCTGCAGGCCTATGACCCATGATTCTTTTCCGGGTGGAGTTCCAAATGTGTAGATATTACCAGCGAAGTTTAAAAGCGCAGAAGTTATTCCGTTTAGTTTGAGAATACCGACTGCCCTGTCAACCGCATAGCCCTTTCCGATCCCTCCCAGGTCAATCCTGGTATCCGGGTTTTTAAAGAATACCGTCTTCACGGTTATCGGGTTCTTTGCCAGTGATTTTTTTGCTTGTTCTTCAACAGTAATGTTTTTGTAAGAAACCGTTTCAAGTACGGATACCAACTCTTCTTTGCCGGGTATCCTTCCCTCTTGCTTAAAAAATCCCCACTTTTTCATGAGCGGGCCTATTGTAATATCAAAAGCGCCGTCAGTTATTTCACTATACTGTAAAGATTGCTCAATTACATTCGCAAGCTCTTTGTTGCAGACGGTTGGTTCTGATGAGGCGTTTCTGTTAAGTTCTGAAAGTACGCTCTCCTTTTTATAATTGCTCATCAGGAAGTCAAGCCTGTTTATTTCCTGGAAAACTTCGTTGAATGTTTTTTCGGCTATATATTTATCAGGTGCGTAGATGGTGGTTTCGAATACCGTGCCCATGCTTAGGGACGCCTTTTTGAATAGCTTTAATTCCTGTTTCTGCCCTGTGCCTTCATCATAACCATACCTTATCTTTTCCAGTGCGGCAATTTTGTCATTTTTTCTGCCGCTTAAATAGAATTCATCAACCACCGCAAGTATTTTCTTCACGCCCTTACACATGGTGACTACGGACATTGTTGCGCCTGAGATATTTATTATGTCCCTGTTAATTCGTATTTTGTTTTTGAGTGACTTGCCTTTAAACTGGTAAAGAAATCTCTTCTTCGCAATCTCCGAGCCTCTACTCTCCCGATAAACGAGAATAGCTATCTTGTCGATCTTGCCCTTAAGATCTACTGATACAATAAATGTATAAGGGTGAAACTTGCCGATCTCTTCAGTGATTATTGCATATCCCGTTACCTCGCCTGATTTAATACCCATATAGACAACAAAAAAATCTTCATAGATTTTCCTTCTCAGCCTGTTTTGAAGCTGGGTCTTTTCTGCTTCTGTAAGGGGTACTACATTGAAAAGAATCTCGTCACAATGAGGGAACACTTCCCGCAGCGCCTGTTCTTCTGTCAAATAAACCTGGGAAATATAATTATCTGTTGGTGCCGGGTCAGCAGTTGACTGTGCATAACACGAGGGTACAATCTTAATTACCAGGGCCAGTATTAATATTATTGAAAAAATGCTTGCTTTTATTACATTCATAGGTGGGTGTCTTAACTTCCTTCCAGGAGCTCTTCAACTCTCCGTAATACCTCTTCCTCTATCTCTCCCGTAGATTTTATCCTCTCCCATCTGTATGCCGCACTACCGCCCCTGGGTTTTTGCTGGAGCTGGCATCTTACCTTTACAGAACTGGCCATAATATTGCCGGAAACAGTGATAGTAAGTTTATATCTCTCTTTCCAGTAATCATCAAGAAAACGATCTGTCACTACAGTCCTGGCTTTTCTTGTTTGTGAATAACCTTCAGCCCAACCGGTTTTAATGATGCCTTTTTCCTTATCAATTTTCTCTAACGGCATATTTCCAAGCGCCATGATAACTGTTGCCCACACATGCTCAAAATCATCATCGAAAGACCTGGTATGTCGTGAGGTTTGTGAGCCTGTAGAGCGATCGCTATAAGCCTGATAGCTTGAAGAGCGGCCGAACAGGGAGCATCCTGTTAAGAAAAGCAGTGAAATGATCAAAAAAACTTTAATTTTAGGCATAATGTTGCAATTGAGTCTCAAGTTCTAAAGAGCTATAGTAGCAGAGATTATATGTTTTTGCAAGTAATTACTGGAGTTTTGAGTGTAGTTAAGGGTTTGTTAGTATTGGATATACAAAAACGGATGGCTAAAAGAAAAATGGGCGCACTGTGAAAGGAGAAGATGAAATAGTCAGTGCACCCATTGTGTAATTTATTTAAAAATCATCAAACGTTATGATATTACTAACATGTGAATTATCCAATTGGTTCCTTTAAAGTTTATTATTTTTTTAATACTCCTTCTTGTCCTGATAAAAAAGAAAGTTTATTCTGGATATATATTGAACCACACCCTTCCAGGCTGGTAACTGTTAAGCTTCCACAAGGCCTGTTCTAATTGAATATTTTACAAGGCCGGTAATATCACGTATGTGAAGTTTTTCCATTACGTGAAATCTATGAACCTCAACAGTCTTTGTGCTTAATTTAAGCAGGCGGGCAATTTCCTTATTTGTATTGCCTTCAGCAACCAGCTGTAATATCTCGCGTTCTCTACCGGTAAGCATATTCAGGCTGTTAAAATCTTCAGATTCCGAGCTTGCGTATCTTATATAGTCTTGAACAACCACCCTTGAAATTGGCGGGCTGAGAAATATATCGCCCTTCTTTACCGCATTTATTGCTGAAATCAGATCTGAGACGGCAAAGTCCTTAAGTAAGTATCCGGATGCGCCTGCCTGGAAGATTTGATGTACATACTCTTTATTATCATGTGCCGTCAGAAACAGAAGTTTGATGTCTGGGTTTGCTTTCTTGATCTGGCGTGCAGCTTCGATCCCATTGAGGTTTGGCATGGTGATATCGATCAGGACAATGTCCGGAACGAGCTGCCTGGCCCTTTCAACCGCCTGTTTTCCGTCTTCTGCTTCTCCAATGACCTCAATATCTTCCCGGGAATCGAGGAGGGCTCTGATACCCTCTCTGACTATTGTGTGATCGTCAGCCAGAAGCACTTTGGTTTTGTACATTTTTCCTCGCCTGAGAACTGTTCATTATATTATTAAGGTTAATTATTAGTTAGACTATGTGGTAGTTTTTTGTATATAGACGACCATGACCGTTTTGCAAAGACAACGGGGATGTTGCATTCTCTGGCCTGTTTCTTGGTTACATTTGCCAGATTGTGGTTAACATAATCATGCAACACTATTATCAGGTCCATTGTCATAGGCATGCCTCTCTTTATGACGTTTCTATTCCTGCCGCTCATATGCCTGACATCGTCTACACCGATTTTTTTAAGTTCTTTTGGTATACTGCCGAGGTGGTCCCCACCAACTATTAATACGGACATTCTGTTTTCCTCCTATGTAAAGGTGAAAGTATGTCTACTGTTAATTAATTGCAAAGACTTATCTTTTTGCTCCATCCTGCTTTCGTTACGGATATCTTGCCGTCTCTTGCCAGCCAGCCAATACCCTGATAAAAGAGTGATTTTTCCATTCTCAGTAGCGATCTCAGTTTGCGAAGCATCATCTCTCCATTTGCATGAAGACGGATCCAGATAATATCTGCTGCTATTTCTACTTGTGATGTAAATTCCATTTGGAACCTCCCGGTTATTAAAAAAGAAAAACTATATTAAAATATAAATTCAAAACAATAAGCAGAGATTAACTTAAAGCGGTTGGTTAATAGCCGATTCTTTGTGACCTGTTGGTATACTATTATGCCCATGTTGTGAACATATAAGGTCTATACGGCTGTTAATTAAACTGAGCTTTTTGTTAAAATCTGCCTCAGTCTCTATCCTTTTCCGTCTGTATGTTTTTACTACTGAAACGGCAAGTGCGTTTGGAGAGAGAGGGTGTCTTTCTGCAAGGCCATTAAAGAAGTTGATTGCCCGGTCAGCCTCTCCGTATTGCCGTGTTAGACCGATATATCTCTTACAAATATCTCCGAAAGCCATGCTGTCTACTTTTCTTTCCATACTTTTCTCAAGCATTGTAAGGTCCCCATTCAAATGTTTATCTTTAAGAGAAGTTGACTTTTTTGTACTATTTATTTTAGTGCAACTGGCAGAAGGGGTTCTGACAGCCACTTCCTCATTTTCGGTTTTTCTCAATACCGTTTTATCTGCATGGGAAACAGATGTAAAAAAGAGTGAAAAGAGAAACAAAATGGCTAATAATATTTTTAAAGACATATACACCATCTCCTTATTCAGAAATTTAAAGAAACTTTCAATTACTGTTTTCTGTTCAGCCTCGCGCTGAACATTTTTAAGATCCAACAAATTTTCAAACTGGACCTATTTTCAAACACATTTAAAAGACTTTGCTTTCGCATACCTTGCCTTCCAGGCAGTATTTGACCAATTCGCAAAAATCATAATCATCAATTGTCTTTGAAATTACCGCGTTTACCCCCATAATCATTGCATCTTCAGGTTCAACCGGCAGATAGTTCGAGCTCATTAATATAATAGGGACCTTGATAATATTATTTATCCTTCTTATTACATCAAGGCCGCTCATTCCCGGCATGTTGAGATCTGTTATTACAAGGTCAAAATTTTTTCTCATAAATTGTATTACGCCTGTAGCTCCATTATTTGCAGTAGTGACTCTATACCCTTCATCCATTAGAAGCTGTTTAAAGGTTTTAAGCATCTCTTCATTGTCGTCTATGATCAGTATGTTTTTCATCTTGTATGTTTCCTTTCAATTAAATTTTTTGTATTGCAGGATGATTAATGAAATATAGTCATTAATAAGCCAGATGCAAATGAGACTCAGTCTCAATATTGATTAAAAAAATATAATATATATTGTTATGTTAATGGACGGTTTTGCTATCTTAAGTTTACTGCCTTAAACATGGTTGCTTTGTCTGTGGTTATTACGTATTTATAACTGAGGCCGATGCGTTATACTGGGGAGGTGTATAACGCATCTTTTAGCCTCTTTCCGACACTTCAAACGAAATGGACTTAGTTTTTTACCTCAGTCATAATAATTATGATAATTTTAGATTCCCTGTATAAAACAGGGAGTGAGATCTCCTCCCTGTCAGGAGGATTCCAGGGTTTATCCTCAGATTAAAAGTATGTTGAAACTGAGAACACCAGGCTGTCATTGCTCTGGCTTGTTCCTCTTGGATCTCCGGCATTTATAGCTCTGCCGTGTTCGTCATTAAACTGGTATTCAAGTTTGAACACAGTATCTTCAGTATATCTGAAGTTTACGCCGGGCGTAATTCTGCTCCTCCTTATATCACCATCATTTGCCACATTGGTAGGCTGGTTTATATCCACATAGCCCACGCGTAGAACAGCGGTAAATGTAGAATTATCTGTAAAGACCGTTGGTGCAACATCCTTAAGGATTTGCGGCATGAAGTGGTATCTTGGTTCTGCATAGACCCCCCACATGTCGCCTGCCATCCTGTCGCTTTTTCGAGTTGTGCTATTCGCAAAAAAGCCGTCTCTTTCTATTGAAGCGTGACCGTATTCACCAACCAGTTCAAACGCACCTCTCTGATACGTCCAGTCAACCGCCTTTATAGTCATACGGTTCTGGTCCGAATCATCAATATATCCTGAGTGGATAGAGGTGCCTATTTCAAGGCCAAGGAAGGGGCTGTATGCAACACGGCCAAGTACTGCAAAGTTTGTGTTATTGTCAGACTGTTTACTACCCCTTGAGTCCTTGATGAAGTCCTGTACCTCGCTGACACTGGCAGCATCAGCTGCTGTAAGGACACTGGTGTTGCCTGTTACGGAGGAGAAACCATTGCACAGATAGATTTCATAATCAAGCTTTGACAATTCTGATGGATAAAACGTACCAAAAAATCCCATACCTGCTTCGACTAAAGTTGTAGGCAGGATAAACGTGCTTACCATTGGTCTGTCAGTAAGGTCCTGGAGAGGCGAATCGTGGATGAGGTTAAATTTTCCTAGAGGTGCCAGGATCAAACCTCCGCGATAATTCAACCAATCCGTCATCAGGAAGTCCACAGTTGCAAATTCTACCTTTAAACTACCCGCACTCCCTTGAACTCCTCCCTGTGTATTAGTACCTCCATGTTCGATCTCTATTTCTGTAGCAAACTTTACTCTGTCTGAGACGTCAGAGTAGATAAAGGGGATGAGCCTGTGCTGGTCAAAAGTCTTATTTGTCTGACTGCCGGCATCAAATTCAAGCTCATGGTCTATATATCCACCAATATAAGTATTTCTTCCAAACCTGCGCAAGAACGGTTTCCCGTACTGTTTACCAAATGCAGGTGCAAGGCCCTTGTTTTCAAGTTCCTGTGCCTTTTTAGCCCAATAGAAATCGTCAGCCGGTGCTGTAGGTGCAGAAATACTTTTAATCTGATCCTTCATGGCCTTGAGTTCATTGGTGGCTTTTGTCTGCTCTTTGAGTTGATTCTTCAGCTCTGTAAGCATCTTTTCCATCTCTTCAACCTTTGTCTCTAGAGCGTCATTCGCCCCCTGTCCATATACTCCCGGGCATAAAGCACTGACAAACAGGGCAGTCAGGCAGAGGAACATAATCGTATACTTCTTCATAAAACTCTCCTTTCAAAAAACTTAAAATAAATATTAAGCTTTACTGAGACTCATTCTCAGCTGTAAGTAAAAAAATATAGTTTTTTCTCGTCGTATCTCTAATAAAACAGGTAAGTCTTTAAATATCTAATGCTTTAATTGAGACTCAGTATCAGTATAAGGTCAAAAAAATAGCGATCATCTACTTTCGCCCTTTTGGCAAAATTGCAAAACTGTGTTGCAACATATAGCCGAAGAGTAACAATAGAGACCACATTTATAATTGAGACTGAGTCGCAATTGAAACTATTTTATACATTTCTTATAATATGTCAACCGTATTTTAGATTTTTTTTAAAACTTTTTTTCTTTCATTAATAAGGCTTTTTATTTTTAACGTAAGGTTAGCTGCCATTATACTTCTAACGATTATCTCAACTTACATAAGTTGCTATAAAAATGCCGAGTAAATGCGTAAGGACTATAACAACAGCGGTTATTAGCAGGTGTTCCAGGATTACTTTCCATGGTTGAACTCCCTGATTCTTCGCTAAAAAATAACTCAGAATTGTTAAAAGAGTGACACCCCAAATCAGATTAACCTTAATTGCAACCGGTAAATCAAATAACAGGACCGGAACGATAAACGTGATGGCATAAAGCTTTGAAAAAAATGTGGCTATAGTGGCAGCCCATATTTGCAAGGCAGTACGGGTATGATCTGACTCTTCCGAAATATGAATCCCGAGCGCATCTGAGAGAGAATCTGCAACTGCAATTGTCAATATCCCGCCAATCACAATACTGCGTGAATTCGTACCGGAATATAAACCAATCATTAAACCCAATGTAGTAATGGTCCCGGAAGTCAACCCGAAGGCTACACCGGTTTTTATCGATTCTCTCATAATTTCCTTTTTACGTTAGACTTTCGGCAAAATTTATTAGTCTGCATTCTTTCTCAATTATAATAGCTTAATCCCAGTAATCGCGATCATCGATAACGCTGACCCACATTTCAAACATAGGCAGTGATATGAAGGTGATGAAGCACAAACCAAGGATAATATAGGACGCTATCAAGGATACCGCTACAGTATCAGACACAAATCTTATAAAAAATGGACCTGACATGTTCATAATAGTACCGACAAATGCGGCGGAATACACCGTGATTTTGATACCCTCACCTGCCTTAGTCATGGAGAGAATGCGAGAGAGAACAAATATAATTACGGGAATCATAAATGCGTGTACATGCATTGTTCCAATAATTTCCGTGTATGACAAGGAATCGAAGAAGCTTTTCTGCAAATTCTCTTCATTATATTCATATTCTACCGCATCACTATATATATCATAGCTGCCACCATAGTGGCGCATAGTTTGAGACGGTGAAAACCCTGCTATCTCATAAGATTTAAGACATGAAACATAAAAGGCAACTCCCATTAATATAAGAAAGAGCGTAATATAAATTTTTCTACTTGTTGTAAATGCTGGCATTGTCGTTTTAATGAAGGTTCAAATTCAGCCTGTAATTACCCGAACGTAAATGTTTTTGGCAATTTTATCATCCAAAGCCAGTTGTGTATCACCAAACTGTATTACAAGGCTGGGCTTCCTGTGATGTACGGTAAACTTAAGCCCCGGAACTACACCGATTGAAGAGAGCCATTCTGTGTCTGCCTGCGACCCTGTAATAATATAAACGACTTTCGCCTTAACGCCTGCTCTCAGCCTGGAAAGAGGTCCCAATACCGGCTGCAATTTTCGTTTCGTATGTGAGCAACACTCCCCCGGTGGGATTGTTTTGCCGTGCGGGCAAACTGCCGGGTGGCCAAGAAGCGCACAAATGCTTGCCGTGATATCTTCGTTTATAAAATGTTCAAACTGGCATGCTCCTCTTTCATACACCTCTTCACTGACGCTCAGTACATCATGTAATAGTCTTTCTGCCAGTCGATGACGTCTGATAATCGGCATTGCCCTGCTTTGCCCCGTTTTGGTCAGGAGAACGCCTGAACCACGCATCTTTATCAGTTTTTGTGAACTCATGTCGGATAAGGTACTATCCGTAATTTCCTGGCCAAATTTTTCGTACAATAAGGTCTTTTCAGCTTTGCCGTGTTCCTCTTCAGCAGTCCATATCCACTCAAGTACCTCTTCGACTATGTGTTCTTCGTGTATATAATTATCTTTTTCTTCTAAAGTTATCATTATCTTAAACCCAGTCACACTCTTTTAAAATTCAGTAATGAAGTTATTGCCTTTTTATAAAAAGGTTCAGCCAATGCCCTTGCTTTATCAGACGAAATCCTTTCATACATCCAATCTATCTTTCTTTTAATCTTCTCGTCACCTAAACTGTTAACTAATTTTATATGTTTTATCGCATTAATCTCTAAATAACTTATACTATCCGCATCCATTATTAAATTTGATTCTTCATCGCCGCCTTCCTCATGATGTCTTATCATATTAATAACTCTTTCTATTGACTTCCCGCCGTAATGTTCTTTTTGTAAAAAATCTGCAACTATACCGGCGCCTTCCTCCTGATGCTTTTTTAAAATCTCCGGATCATTAAATTCTTTACTTTTAAAAGTTTCTTCTGTAGTTTGTTTGCTGAATGCCCTTGCAGTGTCGTGAGCATAAGCTGCAATTAAAACCGGTTCATCAGCGTCAGGTTTTAAATGTTGAACCCAATAGAGCGTTTGTTCAAAATGCTTCGTACATTTCTCATTTATCCCTTGATTAAATGATTGCCGGACAAATTGTTTTGCCTGTTCCAACATATGGTTATCAAATCCGGGCAAGATTAAAATGTATAGAGGCGACAACTATCTTTTATCATAGACATACAGTATTTACAGATCATCAGACATATCAATAGTCATCTACCCAGAGCTCTCCTTTAGCCCCCTTGGCTACACGGAAAACAGAATGGTCGATCAGGAGATATGATCCGACCTCGCTTGAAGATTTTTCACTTTTCAAATGTATAGCTGCTGCGCATCCGGAAGGAACCGCGGTAGTCTGGACAAACTTAACAGGTGGAGAAGCCAAAACACCTTCACGCCATACAGTCTCAAATATCCCTCCAACGATATGAAAAGATGAGATTTTATTAGGACCCGCATTGCCAAAGTAGATGATCACATCGTCTCCGATAGTAGACCTGAGCGGGTGGTCATGCAGCGCCTTTACCCTCCCGTTGAACACTACATAGTCAGGATCTTCTCTAAGCCCCTTCTCTTCGTCCATATTCCCGGGAATTTCATCATTGATATGGAATTCACCCTGCATAACGTAGAATTCCTTGAGATTAGGGTTGCGAAGGAGCTTTCTGTATTCGTTATCAGGATCCCGCGGCTCTACCAGTATCATACCGTACATTCCATTATTTATATGGTGGCACACATCATGTATCGTTCCATTACCTACACAGTGATAGACATACAACCCCGGCCTGGTCATCAAAAAAGAGTGTCTCCTGGATTGACCGGGTGGTGCCATCAGTATAGCGCCACCCCCTTTATAGCCTATTACAGCGTGAAAATCTGCCGTATGCGTTTCTGTATTTGACTCAGGATTTATAAGGGTGATATCCAGTGTGTCTCCCTCCACTACCCTGATAAAAGGCCCTGGAACCTGTCCGTTAAAGGTATAATAACGGAATGTTCTGTTAGTCTTCGGATCGATAACGCCGGTAATCTCACGGGCTGTCAGAGTAACTTTTACTGTTTTAGGAATACCGCCCTCCAAAGGCCCGGGCAGATCATCCGGTTTTCTGGAGATGTCTGCAGCAAATACGCTGCTGCGTGTGTAACATACCAGTACTATAAGAACACAAAGTGTCCATTTATACAAAACTGATAAAGTATCTTTCATTTTACCTCTCTAGTTTATAAAGAGAAAAACACCTTTTCTCTTTTAATTAATTATTCTAAATCAGTAAGTTTTATTATTCTATGGTACAGATTGCCTGAGCACACTTAATTCTCAGTACTGCGCTCTCCCATACCCGGATACGATGATTGAGATTTTCAGAACCCCAGTAATCCAGCCCCATATCCGTACCTATAACCAGATCCATATTATTACTTCCGGTAGCAACAACCACAGCTTTATCACCTTTCAGTGCGTTCGAGTCGTAAACTCCGCATTTGATAAATGATTTAACTCTCTGTATCTCCAGCACTCCGGTTTTTTCGAATACCCTGTGAAGCTGGATATAGAGGTGAGGGCTTACCACCAGCGCGTAAGGGCCATAAAATCCATTCTCAGCCAGTTTCTGAGTGGCCTCTACCACGTTCAGGAAGCCGTCTCCCAATACGGACCAGTCCTTCATTGGGATAACGTTGCGTCCTTCCACATTTGTAAGTCCAGGTATACCCATTTCAGGTATACCATTAAAAATTATGTCGTCTTCCTTCTTTGCGCACTGAGTGACAGCATTAACCAGCGTACTGAGGTCTAATGGCAAACATATGCATCCATCGTCATCATCTTCACCATGCTCATGACCTGCTGCAGCTATATCACGATTATACAGCATGAAATCCTTGTATATCATTGGGATGGGAAGGAAGGCTCTTTTTTGCGTGCCTACCGGCTGCTGCTTCGACTCACCCATTAGATCAAGGTTTCCCATTCCTGGTGGAAGATAGGTGTCCCACGGAACAGACTGAGCACCGGCACCCAGAGGACCGTATACCTTGATAAATTTCCTGCCTACAAGCAGCTTCCTGCTGGTGTTGCAGACAGTGCGTTTCATACATTCGAGCTGGTCATGACTCATTGGAACGTCAAGTGTGAAGCTGCTCGAACCGTTACCTCCTACCTCGACAACGTTACCGTTACCGGAGCAATCAGGAACAACTACCTGTGCTTCGCCGGCAGCCGATGCCTTAGCTTCAGTTCCTGCATCGCCAAATGCTGAATTCCCTATTCCACCAGCCAACATAAAGCAACAAAGTGCGAGCAAAGAGCCGAATGCCGCCTCTTTAGCCCTTTCTAAAATCTTCTTTTTTCTCATAATTACGCCTCCCATATAAAATGGTTAAAATTATTCTGAGACATTAACTTTACAAAAATGAAAAAACAGTAAAATATTTTAAATGATAAATTATCCAGATTCCAATACGTATAAACAATAATTATTTTGCTATTGCATCTTCAAGTGCTTTTAAACGTCTTAACTTATTGGCTTCATCCTGAATACGGGTGAGCCTTCCTCCTGTCCTGGCGGTACCCCACCACCAACTGAGATCCTGTTGTGCATGTGCAGTGCCCTTGTATCCCTGTAGATGATCCCAGAACCACATCTCAACAAATTCCCTTTCAATACCACTTGGATTACCATCAGTCTGTGTAAAAATACTGTAAACACCAAGAACAGGGCCCAGAGCCGGAATGTGTCCACCGGTTTCCTTAAACAGATTATATAATTCTGTACCCAGATTCTCAGGGCCAAGCACCTCTGGTATTACGTCACTCAGTGGAAACGGAGGCCTCTGCTGAGGAGACGGTTTAATCACACCATCTGCAAAAAGTTTTTCTAAAATGAGCTGTGCCTCGTCTATACGTTTCCATGACTCAAACATATATTGATCAAGCGAATCAAGCCACATGGTAGCAAACCGATTACTATGACATTTTGAACAGAGTTCTACCCAAATAAGACGCTTCTCTCTGTTTTCTGCAGAATAGATTTCAAGCTTTTTGTCCATAGGCGGCATTTTAATACCATAGGGAAAGTTCTTCAGCCCAGATTTATAATCTACTTCTTTTGGTGGAATGACTCCCATCCGCCATATCCCTTTACTTTCCACATGCATCTCCCATTGATTATTCCCTACATACATGTGGCAGTACTGACAGGTAGGTGATGGATAATCTACACCGGGTATAACCTCAGATAGCGGCTTTTCCCAGTTCCACGTTTCTCCAGTGGTCTGGTAGATGATACCCCATTTAGAGTGTTCATAACTTTCCCAATCCGGATGGTCAGGACCCATATGACAGCCGGAGCATACTTCCGGCCTTCTGGCCTGTGCGGCCGAAAAGCCGTGACTGAAATGACAATCGTCACATGAAGACATATTCTGGTGGCACTGGTCACACCCTACCATCAAAAATCCTTCACTTTTCCGGTAAAGCTCGGCGTACCAGGGAGTCGAAACGCTTGCCTCCCAGCTTTGAGGATGGTTCGGCCTGCCAAAATCCCTTCCCTTCATAAACTCTTCTGCCTGTTTCGGATGACATGCACCGCATGAATTGTCTACCGTGGGCATAAAAAGTTTTTCATGGTCTTCGCCATGACAATAAGAACAGTACACTCCATCTTTTGTCCCGGGTGTCCAGTTGTTCAGTACCTTACCTATCAACTCTTCTATCTCACGGGTCTCAGCAGCTACCTGTGAATTTTTCTTGGGACTTGCATGCTCTGATGTTTTCCATTCATGAACAATTGACGGAGAGGCCACTTCATGACATTCGACACATTGATCCGGTCGATAAGTTTTCAACAATTTCTGGTAATGAGCTGAAACCGGAACACTATAATGCCTTGCAGGGTTAAAATATTGATAAATGGGAATCGGTGAATAATAGTCACCCCACGGCCCATCACCTTTGTTTAATCCCACAAATTCTTCATATATAGCTTTCAACTTTGGGTCTGTGTAAAGAAAAGTACCCGTATAATTGTCAAGAGTAGGAGGTTGACTTTCAGGAGAAGCCTCTTGCAGTGTTGTCACGTATATAGGAGATGATCCTTCAGGTGAAGCAGATTGCTGTGTTTTCGGCTTCACGGGATCACGCAACCAAAAATTTACTTCAAAAGAAGATGTTGCCTTTATTTCTTTTCTGGTAACAAGGAAATCTTCAAATGCGTTGCTTTGATTCCTGCTTTTATCTACTATAAAATTCCCAGACATACCATTCAACATTTGATCATAAAAGTGAAGCTCCCAATTCCCGGGTCCAACATCCTTACCGGCAATAAAGTCAGCAACATAAGATGAAAATGGTGCCAGGCTTATTTCACTATTACATTCGACACCGGAACCGTCTATCCAGGGGTGACCATTTGTAGAGAAGGCATGAACATCCTCTGTTATATTAATAAGATGAAATCTTACCCTCTCTCCCATCTTAGCCTTCCAGGTTAATTCACTGGATGTATTACTTCCTGAGGGCATTTCGTTAAAATACATATACTCTTGAGTATTGTTAAGTAACGCATGCGTAAAGATCACAAACTCCCTGTCTGGAGGATTACAAGTACCTCCTTCCGGTTTTACAATCAACGCTCCACATAAACCTTTGTCTAAATCCGATTCACCAACCATTCCAAAGGTTTTAGTATGATAAAACCATGTACCCGGTGTTCCGGTAGTGTCCCAATCGAATATCCGGTTCTCTCCGGGTTCAATAATACAGGTAGGATCTTCGGTACAATATGCATCAAAAGCAGAAGTACTATATCTAACCATATGAGGGTGTATTGAAGCAGGAACAGTTAACCTGTTCGTAAAGTGGATTCTAACCTTTGTACCTTCTTTTACCTTTATAGTGGGGCCTGGTACGGCAGGATTTTCTCCTTTTATGCAATTGCCCCATGTAATCTCAGGCATTCCTGATCCGGACTCTATTGTTGTCGGTCTTGCCTCCATCCGCAGTGTAACCACTCCATCCTGATCCTGAAGGCATGATATCTCTGCATATCCTTTAGGTACATTAAGGGAAAAACAAAAAACGACCACAGACATACACGTAATCAAACGTTCCACTTATCCTACTCCTTGGTAAACAGAGTCAGGTGAGTACATCCTCTTAAATTAACCTTAAAAAGCCCTGAATCTGCTATTTAACTATATGTTCTCCCTTAACACTAACCTTCTACTATTTCCAACAAAAAAGTCAAATAAAAACTACACCAAATCAATAAATAATATTGAGACTCATTTTCACAGGCTGGTTGGATTGATCATCTTCCAGATTTTTTTTTGTAAAGAATTTGAAAGATCAGAAAAATTCCAGGGCAACGATTGGTTTATACTTCTTATGGGGAGGTACAAACCATCTTAAAAAGTGATTTGTTTAATTTAAAAGATATCGAGTACCCTGGAATTTCAAAATATTTCTATTGTTTCTTTCATACTTACCGCTTGTCTCTGGTAATTAATTTAAATAACAGCATGTTCGTTGAAAATGATTGCAGGGTCCTCTTCATCCTGTGTCTGAAACTCAGTCGCCAATGTAGATTTGTAGTATTCCACAAATTCTTTATACTGATCATAAAAACCTCTCGCTTTTGTACCTAAAGGGTTTTTAAAGTACATGGCCAGATGAGACTGTATCCCTTTTTCTCCTATTCTCTGGGAATATTCTAATAGCCTGATCAGATCCAGTATAAGAGGTGCAGCAAGGATAGAATCCCGTCCCAGCCAGTTAATCTTTACGCTTATAGACTGATCCAGCCAGCCCAGGAAATCTATGCTATCCCACGCCTCTTTATTATCTCCCCGTGGGGCAAAATACTCTATGTTTACAGTGTGATCAAAATCTCCGTAACCTAGCAGCGGTTCCAGTACACCCAGCTTGTCACGCATCTTGATTTCAGCATGTTCGTTTCGGGCAAGTACCTTACCATCATTATTTCCGAGAATGTTTGTGCTGTACCATCCATCCAGTTTCAGATTCCTTATCTTCAGCATCTGCCCGAGGACGGTTTTCATCAAGGTCTGTCCGGTATTACCGTCTCTTCCTGCAAGGGGTACATTGTTAATATCAGCCAATTCCAGTAAGGCCTCAGTTTCCAGTGTCACATTCGGCGTAAAATCAACAAAAGGACAATTCTCTTCTATGGCAGCGTAGGCGTAAAGCATACCGGAAGTGAGGCCCTCGTCATTATTTGCTATAGCTTTCCTGAATACTTCCAGATTATCGTAAATTCCAGTACCCTGCGCCTTCAGCGGAGAAGCCAGGTAGATGACAATTACACTTTCCAACCCATTATCCTTCTTAAATGAAACAATCTCTTCTCTCAGGTGGTCAACCCTGCGCTGCAATGATGTTCCGTTTTTGCTGTGCTCAGATGCTATCGTTTCATCCACATCATGCGGAGTGTGCAGTGCCTTCATCGGCTTGATTTTTTTCAGTTCATCCTTCACACTATTGATAACGGCTTTGTCCAGAACTCTGTTGTCAATTGCCGCCTCATATGCGTCCTTGTTACTTATATCCCATCCGCCAAAAACTATTTGAGTCTGGTCTATAAGATCGTGTTCTTTAAGGCAATCATCTTCAGTAATCATTCCTCTTTTAAAACTTTCATCAGGGATCAATCCCTTTTTATTAAGTATGGTTCCTACTATGGTTGTATTTGCGGTAGCACCATTCACTCCTACGATAAGCGCTCCTGTTTTTTGTTTTTGCATCGGTAAAACCTCCTTTTCAAGATTTAACTTCTTTTTGTATAACAAGTAAAATATTTCTTTATTTATAATAAAATCTAAAATGCGCAGGCCGGCCTGGTATTGTGCATTGATATCGCTTCAGCCTTTTTAACAAAGCATGTCTCCATGCCGTTTGATTTTTCAATTTCTATTCTGCCTTCTTCTCTTTCATAAATGTCAATTCCTTCTGTATCGGATATACTGCCGATAAGCCCCATATCTTTATTCAAACCTGAAAGATAAGCTGCGGCAGCAAGGGCATCCGCTTCAAATGCGGAATGTGCAACCACGATTGCTTCAAGTATATGTGGATCAAAAGCTCTTTGTATCTTTGGGCCTGTAATGTTGGAATACTCCTTCCTTTTGTCTATCAGCATCTTCTCGTAATCGCCTGAGATGGCAACTGCCTTGTCGCTTATCTTCAGGAATCCAATACTCTCCGTTCTCTCTTCTGGGTTAGCTATTGCTATTCTCCAGACAGTATCGTCCGGCGGATTTCCAATAACTCTAATCGTACCGCCGAAATTTACCAGGGCGTGTGATATGTCACTGTTTTTTAACACCGTGATGACTTTATCTACCACGTAACCATTAACTAACAGTGAAAGGTCAATCTTTGTCTGCTTATCTTTGATAAATATAGTTCCTCCTCCATTCTTGTCCTCATCAATGATGATGTTTGAATAGACAGAAGCATTAAGCAGAGACAATATATCTTCATTTTTACGAAATTTTTTATTATCCTTATTTAATATGTCAGCGTATGTTCCTTCTGTAATATCAAACCCTCCGTTTGTTATCCGGCTGTAATGGAGAGCAGATTTAATGATATCGAAGAGCTCTTTGTCACATGTAATCGGTTTTTTCCACGCCTTTTTATTTATTTTGTATACCTTGCTTTTTCTCAATGCTTTATTGAGTTTCCTGTCCAGGCGATCAGCCTCTTCAAATGCTTCTTGAAAGGCCTTTGCCGCGTTATTCTCTGTTGTACCGGTGATCAATATTTCTATAATATCATTACTACAGGAGCGGGCTTGTGAATAAATTTGTCGCGCCTCTTCTTCAGACACATGCAAACTCGTCAAACTATATGGTATAGAATTAACCTTCCGATTACTTTTAAGATAGAATTCATCCAGGATGGTGCGCATCTTTCTCACCCCGCGATTTACACCCCTTACGGATGTCGTAGCGCCACTGACATTTATTATGTCTTTATTGATTCGTATGGGGCTTTTCAAAGACTTGCCCTTGTACTGGTGAAGAAACCTTTTTCTTATAATATCCTTACCTCTGCTTTCACGGTAAATTAATACGGATACTTTTTCTATTTTCCCGTTTGGTTGCATGCTCATAATAAACGTTATCGGGTGGAAACAGCCCATTTCGTCGGTAATGATTGCGTATTTGTTTATATTTCCATTCTTTTTTCCGGTAAAAATATCAAAGGAGTTTTCAACAATCCGGGCCTTCAGCTTGTTTTCAATCCTCTCCTTCTCATCAGGAGTAAGTTCAAGATGTTCCACAGAGATTTCATCACTCCCATCGAAAATTGACGATATGGCTTCATCCACATCCATAATAACTTCTATTTCATAATTATCAGCAGGTTCGATCTCATCGATCGTAATCTTGTGCCCAAGGATATAGTCATATTGAGAGAATGCAGTCCTTTGATTGAAAGCTATTGCAAGGATGAATAAAAATAAGAAAAAAGGAGAAATTAAAAATTTCATATTTCTATTTAACTCTTAAATGTTTTTCTATCGTTTGTGTAAGTTCCTCTTCTCTCACTATGCCTACATGGCTCTGTACAAGATTACGATCCCTGTCATAAACCTGTATTGTTGGGATCGATTTTACATTATAGTAGAAACTTACGTCTTCCTCTGCCAGATAGACGGGATACTGTATCCCCGTCCTATCAATAAATTTTTCTAGTTTCTTTTTATCAAAATCAAAGGAGACACCTATAATTGATAGGCCTTTTGTTTCATATTTTTTATATATGTTTGAAAATACGGGAGCCTGTTCCCTGCAGGGATTACAAAACGTTGCCCAGAAATCCACTATCAGCATTTCCGCGTTTGAGTCGGCTATTTCCTTTTTCAGCATATTGACGTCAACAGCCTCTATATTAATGTCTGCAAATAACAGATCTTTAGGAGATAAAAATGTTAGGCAAATGGTTGCTAACAGTGGCAATATCAAAATTTTTAAGCATTCTCTATTCTGCATAGTTTATTATATTACCAGTCTCACCTTTATTTAACTTGAGACTCATTCTCAATAATAGGCTAAAAAAATATAGTATTTTCTTTTCGTATTAATTAAAAAGATTAGCAACGCATATTAAGCTTGCTTATATGAATTGCAACACAGATTCAATAATAGCCCGATCAAAAATTAATTGCTTATTGTTAATAACCTGAATATTACATTAATATATGGGATTAATGTAATATAGCAAGCAATTAGTTGAGACTGAGTCGCAATTAAAACTATTTTATTCATCTCTCTCGGGATGTCAACCGTTTTTTGATTTTTTTTAAAACTTTTTTTCTTTGGTTAATAAGGCTTTTTATCTTTGACGGAAGTGTTGCTGCTATTATACTGCTAACGTAATTGCTTTACATGGATTATTACAAACAGATCATAAGAGGAATTAATCTTTGTTATTACAACCTATCTTGTTTATTGCGGGGATTGCCGGTGTATACTTTGGCGCCGAGTGGCTGGTCAAGGGTTCTTCAAAACTATCACGCGATCTTGGGATAAAGCCTATAGTAATAGGTTTAACTGTTGTCGCTTTTGGCACTTCCAGCCCTGAATTAGCTGTCAGTTTGACCGCATCTATAAAAAAGTCTAATGACATAGCTATCGGGAATATAATCGGTAGCAACATAGCAAATATTGGCCTGATCCTTGGTATTTCAGCAGTTGTTGTTCCCTTAAAGGTTGAAAAAGTTTTAATAAAGCGTGAGCTGCCATTAATGATTGGCATTTCGGCCGTCCTCTATTATATGGCAATGGATAGACAGATCGGTTTTATTGACGGGCTGATTCTTTTTACAGGGATTATAGTTTTTATAGGTTACCAAGTTTATAGTACTATGAATTCCAAGAAAGGGTTAAGGAATTCGATCGGTAACACAGAGGATGCCTCTGCCCTCGCCCCTTCTGTAAATCCTTCCTGTAAGAAGGTAGATCCAGTCCTATCTAATGACAATGCTGTTATATCAGAGAATTCAGAAAAAGAGCATCAAACAGGGGGAAAGTTACTGATTTATATAGGCTATATTATAATTGGATTAGCTTGTCTTCTAGTCGGTTCGCATATGTTAGTTAAATCTGCTATTATGATAGCCGGCTGGATGGGAATAAGTGAAATGGTTATCGGAATGTCAGTAGTAGCCTTTGGTACTTCGGTACCGGAAATGGCAACATCCGTTGTAAGCGCTCTGAGAAAAGAGGCAGATATCTGTGTAGGAAATGTGATCGGCAGTAACATCTTCAACATACTCATGGTCCTGGGATCTGTAGCGTTGGTAAGGCCGATAAATGTAACGAGAGAGGTCCTTTTTTTTGAGTTTCCTATAATGCTCCTCTTCTCCTTCGCCCTTATACCGATGATAAGAGGCAATCTGAGAGTTAACAGGTTTTCAGGCTTTGTGCTGGCGTCAGGATACTTTGCATTTATTTTCTTTCTGTTTTATAGATAAAATGACATTATTAATAATCTTTTCTATACTTTCACTGCCATTGACTGCAGCATGCTATTTCTATTCGAAGATTAAGCTGTCTGTTCTATGCGCTTTAATATTTTTTGTTTCGAATATCGTCTTTGCGCATAGCCTTCTCTATGACAATCATACGATTTTCTTTTATCTACTCATGGCACCCTGTGTTATGTTTCCGGTGTCATGTCTGGTCGCATTTGCTTTAGATGTGAAATATGGAATATTCTGCATTGATACCTCTTTTTCGTCAATAGTTGCATGGATATTCTCTCCAATATTACTTCCCATAAATTTAATTATTTTATACCTTGGAAACTACTAAAAAAATATTCATAAGTGCAGGTGAAACATCCGGTGATATGCACGGTTCAAACCTGATGCGTGAGATAAATAAGAAAAATCCGTCGATTAAATTCTACGGCTTGGGGAGAAATAAAATGGCGGAGGCGGGTCTGCAATGCATTCGCGATATGAGCTCCCAGTCAGTTATGTGGCTGCAGTCGCTTAAAAAGATTCCCGGCTTATGGAAAATATTTAAAGATTGTTACCGTTTTTTTGAAGAAGAGAGGCCCGAACTGATTATCCTGATTGACTATGTAGGGTTTAATCTCTACCTGGCAAAAGCTGCCAGGAAAAGGAATATACCCGTTATGTATTATATAAGCCCCCAGCTCTGGGCCCATGGATCCTGGAGGATCAAAAAGATCAAAAAATTTGTAGACAGGATGGTGGCCATTTACCCTTTTGAGGAGGCATTCTACACGAATGGAGGTGTATCTGCAAAATATGTTGGACATCCGCTTTTTGATGAGCTTAAAACGAGAGTTATTGACGAGGCTCTTGTTGAAAAAATAAAAGGCGGAGAAGGGGAAACGGTTGTTTCGCTATTACCCGGAAGCCGCAAACAGGAAATAAGGAGACTGCTGCCTCTTCTCCTGGAGACGGCAAACATCATTCATGAAGAAGTTCCGTCAGTCAAATTCATTTTATCGTGCAGCAATAAAAGAAATTTAGAACTGATAGAAAGCATTACACAGAGTTTTACATCTACAAATAATAAATTATCGATAGAAATAGTTACAGAGAAGATTTCTGAAATAATCAAGGCATCTTCGCTATGCATATCCAGTTCGGGAACTGTGGTTCTGGAAGTAGCAAATTATCATGTACCTATGGTAATTTTCTATCGTGTCTCACCGTTTTCCTATTTTGTCGCAAAGCCTCATATGAATACACCTTATATCTGCCTTGTCAATGCGATTGCGGGTAAAACGGTTGTCCCGGAGAAGCTTATGTACAGAGATGATTATAAATGGCTGGCTTCACACGCAATCGAGCTTTTGTTAAATGAAGAAAAAAGGGAAGCATGTATTGACGGACTTAAAGATGTAACATCCGTAATCGGGGCTCCCGGTGCATCTGAAAAGGCAGCTGAACAAGCGCTGAGGCTTATCGTTTAAATTATTAAGCAGTGTTTGTTGTTGCTGTTTTGCCAATTATCTGTATAATGCCTTCAAATCGTATTAGTTATATTAAGTTTACAATTACGAAAATGGGAACTACCTATGGTTAAAAGAATGACCAGTAAAGAGAGGATTCAACAGATGGCGGATGAAGCTGTTGCCGATGAAGAAGAGAACGGTGAAAAAGCGAAGAAAAAAACAACCAAGAAATCTGCATCAATTATAAATCGGTACAAAGTTGTCTGGAAGGTATTCGATCCCGGCTATAAGGAGGTTGCCTGCTTTCCTTATGCTCAAAAGGATGAAGCTTTCGCAAAAATGGATGAACTGAAGCAGAAAAAGAACAATATTAATTATTTTATCAATGAGGTAAAAGTGCCCATGGAAGATGAGTAAGCGTTGGCAGATGCCTGATTGTAAGTTTATTATTCAATTTGTTCCTGACTTCAAATCTCTGTAGATTGAAAATTCTCTTTCCGATTCTTTTACTTTCCACTTTGCTCTATAGATTATGCCGAGAGCAAAATGTGCATCAAGATTATCCGGGTCTATTTCTACTGCCTTCCTCAGTTCGTAAATAGCATTTTCCATGTCACCTTTTTTTGCGTAGGCTATGCCAAGATTATAATGGGCTATACCGTAATCCGATTTCATCTCAATAGCGTGTTTGTATTGATAAATTGACTCATCGATCTTATTGGTAAAATCATACGCAACACCGAGATTGTTATAAGCTTTTGAGTATGTGGGATCCAGTTTGACAGCCATCTTCCATTCGGCAATGGCTTTATCCAGATCGCCCAGATGGCGATAGATGAGGCCCAGATTAAAATGAGCTTTCGTGTGATCCGGTTTAATTGTTATTGTGCGGGTCAGCTCTGAAACGGCTTCTTTAAGCATCTCTTTTTCAATATAAATTGAACCCAGATGATAATGAGCTTCAGCGTAATTCTCTTTAATTTCTATTGCTTTTTTAAGGGAGGTTATTGCCTTGTCCGCAAGACCTTTTGAATAATATGCAAAACCAAGATTGTTGTACGCTTTGTAGTGTTTCTGATTTCTCTCAATAGCTTTTTCCCATGCGGTGATCGCTTCATCTGATAAACCCTTATCGCTGTAAGCGTTACCCAGTAGAAAATATAGAAGACCGCTGTCAGGGTTAAGCTCAATACCTTTGTTAAGCATATTTATGGCGTCTTCAATAAGGCCCTTTTTCAGATACGCAAAACTTGAATTGTAATACGCTTCGGCATAATCTGGTTTGATTTCAATCGCTCTGCTGTAAGCCGTAATCGCTTCTTCCGGTAATCCTTTGCGGTAAAAAGCCACTCCGAGATTAATATAGGCTTTCGCATGGCCGGGTTCTGTTTTTAATGCCTTTTTAAATTCTTCTATAGATTTGTTTAGTTTGTTCTTTTTCATATAGATTACACCCAGGTTATAATGGGCGTTTGTGTGGTCCGGCGATAGCTCCAACGCCTTTTGCAGCTCTGATATCGCTTCCTTTTGCATTCCAGCCTTATAATAGGCAATACCCAGGTTATAATGTACGTTAGTATCCTCCGGGGTAATAGCTGCTATGTTTTCATATGTGTATATGGCATCCTCAAATTTTCCTTTTTCATGAAGAGCCATTGCCAGACTGTGTAGTATTTTAAGGTCTTCAGGGTTTATTTTTAATGCTTTATTCAGTGTGGATATCGCTTCATCCAACATCCCTCTCTTCCGATATGCAATTCCCAGGTTGTAGTACGCATCCGCGAAGTCGGGAGCAAGGACAGTGGATCTCTCAAGATGAGAAATCGCATTATCAAATTCGCCTTTTTCAAGATAGGCAGATCCAAGGTTGTAATATGATTCAGCATAATCAGCATTCGCTTCAATGGCTTTTATATAGCTTGAGATGGCATTATCTAATAACCCCTTTTTAAAATAAATAATTCCCAGGTTATTTAATGATTGATGATAATCCGGTTTATTTTTAATAGCCTTTTCATAAGCGGCAATTGCGTCGTCCGTTAAGCCTTTTTCATTATAAAGGAAACCCAGATTGTATGCTGCCCTCGCATTTGCTTCGTCAACCTGTAATAGTTTTTTGAATATTCCAATTGCATTATCTATATCTCCCTGTTTGGTATAGATAGTTCCTAGATAAAAATAAGCATTAACATAGTTCTGATCAAGTCCCAGGATTTTATTAAACTCCTCTATTGCATCAGATACCATACCGTTATCATAGTAAGCCAGCCCAAGATAATATCGCGCATCGACATTTGATGGTTCGTGTTCTAATACCTTTGACAATTCGTCAATTGATTTGCCTAGGTCATTTTTTGTCTCTTCAGTAGCTGATACAAAATTAACGTGACTTACCATCAAAACGGCAATTATGGTGATAAATAATACATGTGCTGACTTGCGCATAGAATGTCTCCTGTAGGTTATTGTGTTTGCGGCTTTTCTTCAATCTGCTTGTCGGCTTTGTTATCAATATGTTCCGCTAAAGGAGCCGGCTGTACATTCGATTCCGATTTTACAGCAGGTTGTTCGGGTTTACTGTAAATAATATGTTGGAGTCGGCTAAGGTCAATTTTCTCTTCAGATGGGAGGTATAAAGGAGCTGGTGTATGCATTCCTGAAACCTGTTCATCATGTTTGTCCGGTTGATTAACAAAACCAACAGTAACGATCCTTGCCTTGCCTATCCTTAAACCTTCTTTGCCTGCAATCTCTAACTTATAGGTGATAGTCTCTTCCGGAACGTAAAAAGAGTGCTCTCTTCCTTTGTGTACGGGTGTAGAGACAGCAATGAGTTTCTCTATTGGCACGGTAACAGGTTCCCCCATTAAATCCTTCTCCGGCTTTTCAAATGGCGACTCGATAGTATCTTTTTCGGTCTTTGTCTGAGAAACGCTGCCGGGAATTACATTTTCAATTCTTTTCGCCAGCTGCTGAACCGGCAGATCTTCATGTTTGCCAGCTAGTTTCTTGACCAGTAAATCTCCAACAAGAAGCTCCTTGAAGGTGTATTCTTTTTTCATATCCCTTTGTAGACTGAAATTTGTAAAGATAAGAATAGCGGCTATTAATATGGAGAGTATTGTAATAATTTTGCCGGAAGATTGCGGCATTACTGCTTTCAATACATGAAGAAAAATGACAAATAAAAAGGCGGCGCTGCCGACTTCAATAAGCCCGGCCTGCCATTTCCCGTTGTACGTAAAGCTGACAAAAATTACCGCTATTATGAAAAATGCTATACAGGCGTATATTATTGCCGTGTTAAATTTATTGTGCGGAGGTGCAGAGTCACTTGCTTTCTTCTTAGATTGTCCGAATATGGCTTTAAATAAATGCATAAGAGTTTCAATCCGTTTCAGTGACAACTTCCAGTGATTCGTATAAGATATCCATCATTTTATTTAATTGTGAAATATTTATGCACAAGGGCGGCATTACTACCATTACATTATCCAGGGGCCTGATAATCAAGCCGCGTTGTCTTGCCTCAAGGCAGACCTCTATCCCAATCTTCTCTTCCCATGAGTAAGGTTCCCTGGTTTCCCTGTCTTTAACCAGTTCTATACCGGCGATGAGACCGCATTGCCGCACATCTCCTACTGCTTTCAATTCCTTGAATTGTTCAAGCCTTTCCTGTAAAACCCCGATCTTCGGCACAAGCCCTTCTATGACCTTTTCATTTTCAAATATATCGATGTTTGCAAGGGCAGCGGAACATGCCAAAGGGTTGCCGGTATATGTATGACCATGGAAGAAAGTTTTCTGTTCACTATGTTTACCGAGAAACATATTATAAATTTCGCCTGTAGTCAAAGTTGCTGCCAAAGGCATATAGCCGCCATTTAAACCTTTGGATATAGTTAATATATCAGGTGTTACATTTTCATGTTCACACGCAAACATTTTTCCTGTACGGCCAAAGCCGACAAGTACTTCATCTGCAATAAGAAGGATATTATATTTTTCACATAAATCTTTTACTCCCGACAGATAACCTTCAGGGTGAACAATCATTCCTCCGGCACCCTGTACAAGAGGCTCCATAACCATAGCCGCTATAGTTTCAGAATTTATTGATAATATTTCTTCAAGTTTGCGAAGGCATTCGAGTGAACAAGATGTTTTGTCTTTGCCGTATGGACACCTGTAACAATAAGGTGATGGCGTGGTGAATGTCTTAAGTAATAGAGGTTTGAAAACCGCATGAAAAACCTTTATTCCGCTTACACCAACCGCGCCTAAAGAATCACCATGATATCCGTATTGCAGAGTAACATAATTGATTTTCTTTTTGTAATCTTTATATTGCCAATATTGAAATGCCATTTTTATGGCTACTTCAATTGCATTGGATCCGTTATCAGAATAAAATATTTTGTTTAAGCCTTCAGGAGTTATCTCAACCAGCCGCTTTGCCAATCTGGCTGAAGGTATATTTGACATACCCAGCAGGGTTGTATGAGCGACTTTGTCAAGTTGGTCCTTTATGGCATTGTCAATCTCTTCTCTTCTATGACCATGAATGTTGCACCACATTGAAGAAACACCATCTATATATTCTTTGCCATTAATGTCTCTCAGCATAATACCACTGCCATCTACTATAATTAAAGGTTCTTCGTTGACATAATCCTTCATCTGCGTAAAAGGATGCCACAGATACTGTTTGTCCCAGGACTCTAACTGTTCCTTGGTTATTTCTTCGTGCATAACTGTATGTTTCCTTGTGTAAAAAAAAGTTAAAAGTGACTAAAGGTTGAAGTGGGCTAAAGATGTGGTAAAAACAGATCTTTTATTCTTTAACTTTAGACACTATAGTTTATTTAATAAACTTCAAACTTTAGTTGCCAGCCCGACTATGCCGTTCTGGCGGGCGGCTTTGCCGCACGATGGATGTGCAATATAATATAGGCAATTTATTAATCAGAAAGAGCTTTCTATACAGAGACTCTTGGACGTCTTATAAGTGAAATGAAGGATAGCATGTGTAAGGGGCCTAATTGCTCCTTCCCTGTAACCATCTTCCTGCATAGAAGGATCCGATGCCCAATCCTACGCACATGATTTCCAGGTTCATAGAATGCTTTACGATGCCAAGATAGAGGCCTTCCAATAATAAGAGCATGCCTAGAAGTTGCAAAAATCTTGCAATTAACACTGATTATTTCCTTCCTTCAGATAATGTATAATAAAAAGTTAAAAGTGTCTACCTGCCCGACAATGTCTTTCTGGCAGGCGTAATTGCCGTACCATTCAACTATCGGCTCCTTAATTTGGATAGTAGATGGAGAATTTCAATGTAGAGCCATACAAGTGTGATCATGAGCCCCAGTGCAGCCCTCCATTCCATGAATTTGGGAGCACCCTGTTCCACTCCATGCTCAATAAAGTCAAAATCGAGAACCAGATTAAGGGCTGCAATAACAACAATAAAGCCGCTGATACCAATTCCTATAATACCATTGCTATGAATAAACGGGACGTTTGTGCCGAAAAAACCAAGGATAAAGCTCACCATGTACATCAGGAAAATACCACCGGTTGCTGCTGCTACGCCGAGCTTAAAATTTTCTGTAGCCTTAATTAACCCGGATTTATAAGCAAATAGAAGGGCAAACAAAGTCCCGAAGGTGAGACCTACGGCCTGGATTACTATCCCTGGGAAACGTGCTTCCATAATAGAGGAGATTCCGCCTAAAAACAATCCTTCCAATAGAGCGTAAACCGGTGCCACTATCGGCGTGGTCGTAGGTTTAAAGATGGCCACCATTGCGGCTATAAAGCCTCCAATGGCTCCTCCCCATAAATACAATGATATCTGGGGTGCTTCTAAAAAGAGAAATTTACGCCATACCCAGGTTGCTGACAGCAAGGCTAGAAACAGCATTATCCCTGTCTTGTTTACTGTTCCTTGAAGCGTCATCAAATTGTCTGTTAATGTAAAGCCTTTAAATTGAGAAAAAGTATTTTTGTTTAAACCCGGATTTGCTGATCTTGCTATCATTTCTACCTACCTTCCTGTCAGATACTTAAAACACTAAAATTACTTATGTTTTTGTCAGCTGTTATGAGAGCTTTCAAATCTTCTCAGCCACTTCGATGGCTCTTAATAACCCCTTTGCTTTATTAAGGGTTTCCTGATATTCCATCTCAGGGACCGAGTCGGCTACGATACCTGCACCGGCCTGTATATATGCATCTTTACCATTTTTCAGGACAATGGTCCTTATGGTAATACATGTATTAATATCTCCGAAAAAGTTTATATGGCCCACGGCACCTCCATAAGGGCCGCGCCTTGTCTGCTCTAATTCATCTATTATCTCCATGGCCCTTACTTTTGGAGCTCCTGATAAAGTACCTGCAGGCAGGCATGCTCTTAGGCCGTCGAATGCGTTTTTGTCGCTCCTTAATTTTCCGCTTACACTGGATGTAATATGCATTACGTGCGAGTATTTTTCTATTATCATTTTTTCGTCTATTGAGACGCTATCGTATTGTGAGACATGTCCGACATCGTTTCTTCCTAAATCAAGGAGCATGATGTGTTCTGCAAGTTCTTTAGGATCGGATAATAACTCCTTGGCTAACAGTTCGTCTTCTTCCGAAGTACGACCGCGTCTTCTTGTTCCAGCTATTGGTCTTACGTTAATACTGCCGTCCTCCACCTTTACCATAACTTCAGGGGAGGAACCTATCAGCTCCAAGTCCTTCATTTTTATATAGAACATATACGGAGACGGGTTGATCACCCTTAATGTACGGTAGATATTTATAGGCTTAGCATTTATCTCTGTTTGCAGGCGTTGTGAAATAACTGCCTGTATTATATCTCCGGCACGAATATATTCTTTACAGGTTTCTACCGCTTCAAGAAAATCCGGTTCCTTGAAATTCGATGAGAACTTCAGGCTTAGCTCTCCTTTTTCGGTAATATCATCGCTTAAAGTCATTACGGGAGTACGGAGCTTATTTATAACATTATCTATCTTTTTAACCGCACCTTCATAAACATCTTGAGTGTCTCTTTCGTCTATATAAGCTGCACAAACTACTTTTATCGTTTTGTTTAAGTGATCAAAAATAATTAATTCATCGTAGAACATAAAGTACATATCCGGCAGATTTAAGTCATCGGTTGTTGAATCCGGTAAGTCTTCGACATAGCGAACAGAATCATAGGATGTGTATCCGACTGCCCCGCCAAAAAAATCTGGTAAGCCGCTTACACGCACGGGAGAGAATTTACTAATCTCTTGTTCCAGTACCTTGAATGGATCTGAGGCTTCTATATGTGTAATTCCTTTATCGTTAAAGATTTCTACATTAGTACCTTTGCATTTGAACCCTGCGAAAGGATTACTGCCTATGGTAGAATATTTTGCGATTTTTTCGCCGCCATCTGCGCTCTCCAGAAGAAATGCGTAATCCGTTTCTGAAACCTTCTGAAATGCAGACACAGGAGTCAGTGTATCTGCAAAAAGTTGACGGTATACGGGAACAACATTCCCTCTCTTTGAAAGTTCCCTGAATTCGCTTAATGTCGGGTGATATTGTGTTTTCATAACTTGTAAATTTCGCTTGACTTTAAGTTTTTTTTACATAGAATTAATCGCTAAGTTACTCCTAATTCTTTACCGGGCAAATAGATAATATCGGTTAATATTCCTAATGTCAAGCTAAGATACGTGCTTGAATACATACTAAGATTATCATTAAATGTGGAAGAAGAAAAAGAAACAAAAAGAGGCTAAAGAGGCTGAAAACGTAGCCGAAGAGACCGCTTCTTCAGATGGAGAACAAGCGGTCGGTGTGGAAACTGAAAAAGCCTCCTCTGTTAAGGAAGAAGATGCGGTTAGTGCTGCAGCCGAAGAGGCTCCGCAGTCTGTTGAAGAGGAAAAAACGGTTATTGCAGCTGCTGAGGAGGTTCCAGCTGAGAAAAAGGAAGAAGGTATCGGTGCTAGAACTGCAGAAACTGTTCCTGTAAAAGCAGTTTCTACTTCCGGAGTTTTTATTTTTGGCCAGAGAGTAGAAAGCGGTTTTAAGAAGTTTTTAACGGCCATGTTTTCGATTTTTCTTCTACCGCCTGCCATTGTATTTGGGTTGTCGGTAATAACAGCCGTTGTGTTGATTGCCTTTCCTTTGGTTTCAATCGTTTTACCGATAACGTTGTTGTCTTTAAGTATACTTTTCATATTACTTCCAGTTGTTCTGCCTTTCCTTACGGTTGTTTCCCTTATTACGGGAAAAGGTAAAGTACAATTTGGATTGGAGAATAAAAAATTTGCGATCAGGGTGCTTGGTATAACCATTCCCCCCTATGCAGGACGCTAGCGTATGTATAGAAAATCGAAATGAACTTTTTTAGATTATAGAGATTCGAAATGGAAAAAAGCTTTAATCCAAAAGGTGTTAAAAAGAAACCGCTTATTTCTAAGAAAATGGTATTTTTTGTCATTGTGCCTATAGCCCTGGTTGTCTTGCTGGTTGTCGGCGGCAGAAGGTTGACATGGAAGGAGATACAGGCGGACGAAGTTGCCGTAATTATTAATAATATAACAGGTAATATAAAAACCATAGACCGTGCCGGTGCTGTAGTGTACTATCCATTTATTCAAGACTTGTACATTCTTGATAAAAGAGAGCAGGAAGCACCTATGGCATCATCGAATATATCCGCAGATTTCCCACAGGGAAACCCCATCATACTCAAGACGCGTGATGGAGGTGACGTGAGTATAGATCTGGTCATACAATATAAATTGATTTCGAAGATTGCAAGCAAAGTTGTGCAGGATACCGGTTTTGGTGAAGAATTTAAAGAGAAGTGGATATGGGACTATGCGAGAACTATTTGCAGATATGAGTTTGGAGATTTAACCATAAGTGAATTTCCTGATTCCGTGAAGAGAGAAGAAAAGATAAGAGCATCGACAAAAGAACTGAACCACCTGTTGAACCCGCATGGAATATTTGTAACCTCTTTGAATTTCATTGATTACCGTTATTACAGAGAATATGCGGAGAAGATACACGAAAGAAGGCTTGCCGACAAAGAGGTTGAAGAACAGATACAGAGAGCATCAGCCGCCAGGAAAAATCAGGATAGGGTAGTTACTGAAGAGACCAAGAAACTGGATGTGGCAATATCCAGGTTTATGGGTACACTGCACCAAATGGAAATAGACGCAAGAGCTGAAGCAGAGAAGATCAGGGATGCCGGCGATGCGTATCTTATTAAAGCCAAGCTTGATGCCGACGCGGAGTATGATAGGCTGGAAAAGCACGCTGCGTCTATACTGGCAGTCAAGAAGTCAGAAGCTGAGGGTATCCTGGCCCTTAAAAAAGCGCTTGAAGGTGCGGGAGGACGTAACCTGGTTAAAATGGAATATGCAAAGAGGTTGCGTAACGCAAAGATAGTTGGAACACCTGTTTTAAGGGCTGCAAGGTCAATAGACCAGCTTAGAATAAGGGAAAAAGAGCTTCTGGAACTGGATGCCATGTCAAAAGCGAAAGAAGGTGCTGACGTATCTGCTGCCGGAAAGCATGAAGCATCCGGTCATGAGGCATCCCACGGAGGCGGGCACGAAGCACCCGGTCATGATGCACCTCACGGGGGCGGGCACGAAGCACCCGGTCATGATGCGTCCCACGGGGGCGGACATGAAGCGCCCGGACATGGGGGACATTAAGTAAATTGCAGAAGAGAGTTACTAAAGAATAAAAACAGTATCAGGAGAATGAATTAATGATAAAGTTTCTTGCCAAATTTATTGCTAAATATTTCATACCTTTAAGTATTGGGATTGCAATCATAATCATTGTTGTTGGTGTAAGGTTCATGATAATCAGGGTTGAGATTGATCGTATAGGAGTAAAAACTGCAATATGGGGTATTAAAAGGGGTGTTGTACAAAAAGATTATAAACCTGGCTGGCACAGATATATAAGGCAGATTGAAACCTGGGATATATTCGATGGTACTGTACAGACACTTAACTTGACACGGGAAGCGCGCAATGCAGAAGGCAAGATTGAATCCAGGGAAATACGTATCAGAACGGCAGATGACTATGATGTTACTGTAGACATAATAGTTAAATACCAGATAATGAAGGGTAAAGCACATAAAATCCGTCAGGAGATAGGACCGGGCGACAGATACAAAATGTTTGTAGAAAGTGAAGCAAAAGACGTTGCCAGAAGCGTTTTAGGAAAGATGACGGAAAAAGATCTCTATAACCCTGACGAAAAACGTACAAGGGCTGAAGAGGCTAAAATATTGCTTGCCAGTCAGGTTAAATCTCGCCACGTTGATATTATTGACTGGCTGATACTTGACATGAGGTTTGACACCCAGCTGGAAAGAAAGATTAAAAATGTAAAACTTGCTGAATTAGATGAGCTGTTGAATGTGGCAAAAGAGAAGGCCGTTGGCAAAAGAGGTATTACCCAGACTATTGACGCTTCTACAGAGGCCCTTGCACAAAAAATACAATCAGATAAGGATGGTAAAATTGTAGCTTTGAAAGCAGATATGGATATCAAGGTTACGGAAATAATTGCCAGCGCGAACAAATACATGATAGAAAAGAAGGCGGAAGGTGATCATTATATGCATGTAAAACACGCTGCCGGAGAATTGCTCGTTGATAGAGCAACGGCGGAAGGTGAAAGGCTGCGAAGGGTTTCAATGACGGGTCTGGGAGGTGATTTGATTGTGGCGCTTGAGGCAGCCAGAAATATAAACCTGGACGATGTAGTCGTGTCTACACAGGATATGGACCTTTTGGATGTAGACAAAATGATAATCAAGTTAGGGGCAGGTGTAAAGAGGGATTTACCTGTAATACTGGAACTTGAAGACTCACCGGGATCTCTTAAGCTGTCTGATGACCTGCCAGAGGTACTTAAAGGTGGTCATGGTGAACATGGAGGAGGCCACGGTGAACATGGAACAGACCATGGAGGACACGAAGATTCTTCCATGGATCATGATACTGTGCCTCATAAAGGCAAGGAAGAGCACGATACCTCTTCACATCAAGAGCATAAAGACCATGGAGCTTCGTTAACGGAACACGGGCACGAGGCGCTTGGTGAAACCCATGAAGCGGCTCATGAGGAATGGGGATCATCCTCATCACTTACCGAAGAGTTCCCAGTATCTCAATAAGAACTTTTCAATGCTATTTCATACCTGTCGATATCTACGGGTTGCACACCGGTGACAATTTCTTCAAAGGATTTTGTGTCTCCTCTGTTGAAATTATTTACTGAGAAATCCAGACTTGTGATCATGCCGTACGACTTGCTAAATACTTTAATGACAAATGACGCGTTATAATAATCCTTTTCTGAATGGTTCTTTATGCTTCCTGACACGGAAGAGGAAGATCCAAAGCCGTTAAATGAAATATTACCGGCATAAAACCCATTGCCTATGTCTTCAAAACCCTCCAATTTTTCTTCTTTAGCAGAGGCTTTTTCGTCAAATATCAAGTCTTCCAGACTGTCTAGTGATGCTACTTCTTGTGTTTCAGCTTTAGCAACTGTTTTCTCTCTCTCGATAATTTTGATAGCGCTCTCTCCTGTATCGGACACTAATGGTGTTCTGGCAAGATAAACCGAATACTTACTAATCTCTTTGGGTATCACACCAACAATTATCTCTTCAAAAGATTTAGTGGCACCTTTGTTAAAACCATAAACGGAAAATTCCTGGCCTCCCAAAGGCACATTCTCCTTATCATAAGCCTGTACTTTAAAAGTCGTCATTCCATGGTCCCTGTCAGATTTATTTGTTATTTTGCCACTTACTTGAGAAGACGAACCAAACGGCTCAAATTTGATATTTTTAACAAATAACCCGTCCCCTATGTCTACAAGGCCGGCTTTTTCGGCATGCGCTTGTGGTGTTTCGTGGTGTTCTGCAGGTGCTGCCGCATGTTTTGCTTCTTCATGGTGCTCTGCAGGTGCTGCCGCATGTTTTGCTTCTTCATGGTGTTCTGCAGGTGCTGCCGCATGTTTTGCTTCTTCGTGGTGTCCAGCAGGTGCTGCCGCATGTTTTACTTCTTCATGGTGTCCTGCTGGTGCTGCTGCATGTTTTGCTTCTTCATGTGTTCCATGGCGCCCTGCTGGGGATGCAATATGTTTCTCTTCTTTGAGTTTACTATGTTCCGTTACTGCTTGTACCAAAACACCTGATTCAAGTTTGTTTAGCCTGGACTTTAATTCTTCCATTCCGCTTACAAGAGATTGGTCTGGAGATGTTTGTTTTTGAAGGCTTTCTTTCATAGACAGGATGAGTTCTTCCTGCTTGCTCAGTTTGTCTCCCAGTCTGCCTATGACATTCTTTTGCTCATCTATCGCCTGCATCAATGTGTCTAATGGCTTATTTGCAGTTTTATACATCCTTTCAAGTACAGCAGTCTTAACCTCTTGATCTTCCATCCTGTTTGACAGTTTGGCAAAACGTTTTTTGAAGACATTCAGTGTTCCCTCAAATGATTTTACTATCTCCTTTACCCCTTCCAGTGAACTCATATTTTCAACTCTATCAACTTTAGCATCCATGTCGCTTAACAGGCCTTCTATATTTGCCAGGCTCTGGTTTAATTCTGCGGCTTGTTTTTCTCTAGCCGCCTTTTCACCCTCCAGATTTGCAATTCTGCCACTCAATTCGTCAATTTGTGATACCCAGGTACCTAATGATTTTTCAAATTTATCTAAATCACTTAAGATATCCGAGAAGCCAACGGTACAGGAAAAAAAGAGTGTTAAGGCGAATGTGCACACAATAAGCAGTTTCTTCATATACGTTTCTCCAATAGAAAGCATCCTGTTTGGTTTGTCAGGATGAAAAAATTTATAATGTTTACGACAATCAAATATACACCAATGTATATGATGACGCAAACTAAAACAGGTATTTCCCCGCGGTATAAAGGAATTTCAGCATTATCATTAATCAATAAATAACCGACAAACGTATGCTTTATTTTATATTATTTATCGCAAACCATCTGCTTGTATTGTTTTTCAAATTCTTTATTATTATTGCCATATGTTGTTCCAATTGAAATTTGGGCTGCCATTTTAATGTCCTTTTGGCTTTTTCAATACTAAATCTATATTTTTTGTCTGTTAATTTTAACATCCACGGTTTGAAGAAATAACTTCTTCCTGTTAAAGTGTGAAAATTACTTGCAATATATATACAAAGCCACACAGCCCACCCTGGCAGATGTACTAAGCGCAGATGTTTACCATAAATTTCACGGAATATAAGTTCGCAAAGTTCATTATTAGAGATTAAATTTTCTTCTGACAAAATCATCATTGAACCGGAAGGTATCTCATCTGCCATCAACATCGATTTCTCAAAGGCGTCCAGTACATCTTCGATATGAATGTAAGATATACCACCTTCTCCATTTCCCGGTAAAATTCTGTAGCCAAAACATCTTTTCCAGATAAAAGCGATTTGGTTTGCAAGTGGTATAGACCTGCAATCCTGAGAATATACTGCCGAAAGCCTGAAGATTGTTGCTTTTATCCTTTCCCGGAATTCTAATATTATTTTTTCTCCTTCAATCTTTGAATTGCCATAATGTATGAATGAGCTTAGGCCTGAATCTTCATTTAGTTTGTCATTACCCATGGTCGGTTTGAAAACTACTGTACTGCTGGTAAAAATAAAATTCTTCACATTAAAATGCGTCAAATTGTCCAGTAGGTATCTGGTTCCGTTTTGATTAGCTTCACGATACATCCAGCTTTCCTTGTTTGACATGTCATAATATGCTGCCAGATGAAAGACATAATCGATCCTTCCTGAAGTTTTTTTATCTATTTTTCGGAAGGTATCACATAAAAGTTTCTCGTCTGAGATATCTGCTTTGTACCATAACACACTGATGTCTCTATCTTTATGTAGTACCTTATCTATACCTATAATGCAGTACCGTTTTTTCAGTCGGGCAATTAATGCAGTTCCAATAAAGCCGCTGGCACCTGTGATTAAGACAGTTTGTTTGGTCATTTTGATAATAGGATTGACATATTATTAAACATGATATATCATTTGGTTTTTGCGATTTGCGTCCTTTCAGTAAGTAGCTTTGGACGGGAAGATGGAAAAAGGAATTGGTAGAGGGTAGAATTGGCATAAACATCAACAGGGTTTTTACTCGGTTTATGCCGTCGGTGAAAATGCATTCTCTAAAACCTATATATCTTGCTTTAATTCTATTTTTTTTGTTTTCGGCTTTTCTTTTTTAGATTCTTTTTTGCTTTTGGGGGTAGGTTTCGCTTTTTCCTTAACAGATTTTTTGGTAGCTGGCTTTGCTTTTTTAATCACTTTTTTTGCCAATTTTTTTTGTTACCTCCAATTCTGTGTTTTTGAAAATTTTTCCGTGCTATAGGTTACACTGCATTTAGCAGTAGCATGGGCAAATCAACTAAATTAGAAACTGTTAAGACGGCAAAAAGGGCTATTCCCTTGCGGTGAGATAGCCCTTCTGCCGTCAGGCGACGAGGGGGAAAGGAGTAAGACCCCCGTCAGGTGAGTACGGCAAAGCCCGATTACGCTGTGACGGCACACGGGAGGGCGAGGCTTGAAGTAACGGAGATGAAGGCTCCGGCCACATTTACCCCCGTACTCATCTAGTTTCTAAAAAATTAAACAGTAAATAGAGATTGTCTGTTATTTTTCCCTCTCGGTATCAAATTTTTTAACTTCATTTTTGAGTGCCCTGCTCAATACCATCAGGGCAACTTCGCTATCTGATCTTCTCCTGTAATATGGAGAATCTTTCGCTTTTCTCAAATCCTGAATCATCTCTTTGATATTTTCATCTCTTTTTTCATTATAATAAATCTGTAAACATTTACTCATGTCGTACCTTTCGTCAAATCTATCCAAGTTAAATCAAGTCACTTTAAGTTTATGCACATTGTCTAGCAGGATCGTTGTCTATTGTCAAGAAAAAAATACAATATTTTGTATGTTTTTTTTAAATACTTACAATATGTAGTAAATAGACTGCTAAAATACAGTAAAAATTGTGTAAGTATATTGTCAAAAAGTAGTTTACGGATTTGTGTAGTCAGATATTATTTTTTTACCTGTTTTTTGGTTTTTAGTGGAACTAATAGGGGCTTTCAAGAGTAAAGTGAACTTCTCCTTCTTGCTTGCCCGACATAGGCGGATAGGTCTCTATTTCAAGAGAGAGGTTGGTCTGTTTATGTCGCAAATGTTGATTGATGTGGATTAAATTTGAAGCTCCGGTCTCTGGCTGAAATTGCACTTAAATATTAATTTAATTTTGTCTTAAGTTTTTCAATAGCTTCTGAAATAAGTTTTGATGCCAAAGCTCTTTCGTTGTCCATTACTGAGTCGCCCTTAATATAAAGAGTCCAAATCGTTTCATTTGTCATTACGTCTACGCATCTTACTGTAAATAAGACTTTTGCCCTTACTGGCGATACAAACAGGCCACTGGATCTTTGCCTGTACGAAATACCAAACCCCTCAATTCTGCCAACGACTATGGCGTCAACACCCAGCTGTTTTCCCAGGTTTAAATAGTTTTGCGAATGCAGAAAATCTTCTTCTTTAAGTTTTTTAAATTTCAGCTCTTCTACCACTGCTTTTCTATTAACAACAACATATTTTCCCCATTGTTCCAGTTTTCTGGCAGTTATGCTTGCAAGGATTGCACCCGCATTTGGAACTATAGACGTTTTTGAAAAGATCTGAGACTCTTTCTTTGTGTCTACAGTTGTTTCGAACATAATTACAGCAATTCTTTGAATCTCGTCATGAGGGAAATTTTCGGCAATCTCGACCTTAGATACCGCGTTTATTGATGCACAGCCGGACAGAAGTAAGAATGATAAAACTAAAACTGCGTATTTTTTCATAATAACGGTTTGCGGGTCAGGCTGACAATTTGCGTTCTGTGTGCCTGTAGATAAGTATTCAGGAAACGCTATAAACCATAAATTCTTTAATTTTCTTTAATCTGACAATAGGCTAAAAACCCTTGACAAATTATAGTGGTGTGTTAGAATTTTACCTCTTTGTTGTACTCATATCCATAAGTATTTCCTCAATTTAATAGAATACTTATTTTTTTGTAAAGACAGGCGTTGCATTTTAAATTGAAAAATCCCTTCTGAAAGCAGGTAAAAACAGCTTTTCAAATAAAGCATTTCAACAAGTCACAACCTGCTTAAATCTATATGATCATACTATCTAGAGGAATAAATTGGCTTTGAATTGTGGAAAAGAACTATCTATTATATTGGACTGAAAGGAATCTGAAAAATGGCAATTAAAGTGGGAATAAACGGTTTTGGCAGGATAGGTAGAAATGTATTTAGAGTAATTGCAGAGAGGGAAGATATTGATGTGGTTGCTATAAATGATTTAGCCGATGCCAGGACATTATCTCTGCTTTTGAAATATGATTCAGTCCATGGAAAATTTGATGGTGATATAGAGGCAAAAGAAGATGCGATTGTTGTAAAAGGAAAAGAGGTTAAACTGACGAAGGAAAAAGACCCTGCCAGACTTCCATGGAGTAAGTTAGGGGTTGATATAGCGATAGAGTCTACGGGTATATTTACAAAAAAGGCAGATTGTGCAAAACATCTTGAGGCCGGAGCGAAAAAGGTAATTTTATCTGCACCATCTAAAGATCAGCTTGATGCTACGATTGTTATGGGGATAAATGAAAATGACCTCAGCCCTGAACATAAAATTGTTTCTAATGCTTCATGTACTACAAATTGCCTTGCGCCGCTCGTAAAAGTACTTAACGATAACTTCCAAATAGAAAAAGGTCTTGTGACAACTATCCATGCCTATACAAATGATCAGAGGGTTGCAGATATGATGCACAAAGATTTGAGGAGAGCGAGGGCTGCAGCCATTAATATTATACCGACGACCACTGGTGCTGCCAAAGCTATCGGAGAGGTTATTCCGGAACTTAAGGGAAAGCTTGACGGCATGGCAATGCGGGTACCTGTTGCAAATGGTTCAGTAACTGATTTAGTGGCAACCGTGAAAAGGAATGTAAGCATTGAAGAGGTTAACAGTGTTTTAAAGACGGCCGCAGACAGCGAATTGAATGGTGTATTGGAATATTGTGAAGACCCCATTGTATCATCTGACATAATAGGCAATGTACATTCATGTATCCTGGATGCAATGTCTACATGTGTAATTGATGGTAATTTAATAAAAGTAATAGGCTGGTACGATAACGAATGGGGTTACTCAAATCGTATGGTAGACCTGATAGAACTAATCGCAAAAGATATAAAATAGATTATTTACAATGAGCAAACTTTTTATCAACGAGCTTGACCTGAAAGGTAAGCGGGTGTTTGTGCGGGTAGATTATAATGTTCCCTTTGACGAGCAGGGAAATATAACCGATGATGCCAGGATAAGGGCCACTCTCCCAACTATTAATTATTTGCTTGATGAAGGTGCAAAGATAATCCTTGCCTCTCATCTTGGCAGGCCGGGCGGAAAGGCATTGCCGGAGTTCAGTTTAAAGCCGGTTGCCAAGAGACTAAACAGGCTTTTGAATAAGGAAGTAACATTGGCAAGAGACTGCATAGGTCCTGAAGTGAAAAAACAGGTGGAGGAAATGCAGCCTGAGGACGTCTTGCTGCTTGAAAATCTGCGTTTTCATAAAGGGGAACGCGAAAATGATCCTGAGTTTGCCAAAGAGCTGGCAAGTTTGTGTGATGTAATGGTACAGGATGCGTTCGGGAATTGCCACAGAGCACACGCTTCAATGGTAGGCATGAATTCGGAAATATCTCAGTCGGCGGCAGGATTTCTTTTAAAGAGGGAAATTGATTATTTTGAGAAAGCGGTCAACGTTCCCTCCAGGCCTGTAGTTGCTATTGTTGGAGGCGCGAAGGTATTAGATAAGATAAAAATAATAGAAAATCTGGTAAAAAAGGTTGATAAATTAATAATTGGCGGTGCAATGGCATTTCCGTTCCTTGCGGCTCATGGATACGGAGTTGGCAAGGCGTCTGTAGATGAAAATGTGGCGGTAAAGGTACTGATGATAAATAAACTTGCCAAAGAAAGAGGAGTTAAAATATATTTACCCGTGGATTTTGTGATTGCCGATAAATTTAACGGAATGGCAGAGACTAAGCTGGTTACATTTCAGGAAATTCCGGATGAGTGGTTTGCTCTTGATATCGGACCGGCAAGTACAAAGCTTTTTACTGAAGCCATGCAGAACGCAAAGACCATAATCTGGAATGGCCCCATGGGGGCATTCGAAATAGACGCCTTCAGCAGGGGTACATATGCAATGGTAGAATCAGTTGTAACTGCTTATGCGTTAACGATTGTAGGAGGTGGAGATACTGACCTTGCGTTTCACAGAATGGGAGAGTCGTATAAGGTGTCATTTATATCTACAGGCGGCGGTGCATTTCTGGAGCTGTTAGAGGGCAAGGAATTGCCCGGTATAGCAGCGCTGACAGATAAGCCGGAATCGTAAATGAGCGAGTGAAAGGGGCAAATTAAATGCAAACAAAAATATCTGCTTCAATACTTTCTGCCGATTCAACCCAATTAGGGAATGAAATTAAGAAGGTAGAGCAAGCCGGTGTTGACTTTATTCATGTCGATGTTATGGATGGCCATTTTGTCCCGAACATTACTATGGGCCCCTTTATTGTTGAGGGATTAAAAAAAATTACTAAAGTACCTCTTGATATTCATCTCATGATTGAAAATCCGGAGAAGTACATAGAGCCCTTTACTCAGAAGACAGAAAAGGACGATATCCTGACTTTCCATATTGAGGCAACAGATGATCCAATGGGCGTTATCAATTTAATTAAAAGTAGAGGATTAAAAGCGGGAGTTGCCATTAACCCTGATACACACGAACGGTCAGTTGAGAATTTACTCGGATCTATAGATATGCTTCTGGTTATGACGGTCTATCCGGGATTTTCAGGACAGGCTTTCAAGAAATACGTATGTGAAAAAATAAAAAAGTTGAGGGAAAAAGCTCCTGAAAACCTCGATATTGAAGTAGATGGCGGTATAAAACCGGAAACTATTTCTGATGCAGCATCTGCCGGTGCAAATGTTTTCGCTGCAGCAACGTCTATATTTGCAAAGGACGATTATAAAGAGGCAATAGAAGCGCTCCGTAAAGAGGCGCAGGAAAATTCATTTCTATTTATGAAGAACTGAGGCTATACTTAGTAGGCAATGGCGGAAGTAGAAGTATTAGATAGGAACCTGAGTTTTTTTCATGTGATAATGGTTTGTTAAAAATGTTAATAGAAAAGTTGTAGGAGAAAAATAATTGTTCTTTAGAAAGAAAAAGAATGTTCCAGATGGATTGTGGCAAAGGTGCGACGGTTGTAAAAGCGTAGTTTACAAAAAAAAGGTAGAGGAGAAACATAATGTTTGTCCGGAATGCAACCATCACTTCAGATTATCTACCGCTGAACGTATTGATATTACTCTTGATAAAGACAGCTTTGAAGAATGCTGGAATGATATGATGCCTGCTGACCCATTGAAGTTTGTGGACCGTATTAAATATAAAGACCGGATTGCGAGTGAACAGAAAAAAACAAATTTAAATGAAGCAGCAACTGTTGGCAAAGGCTTTATTAATGGAAAGAAAGTTGTTTTTGGCGTTACGGATTCAAGTTTTATAATGGGAAGTATGGGATCAGTGGTTGGAGAAAAAATTGCAAGAGCAGCTGAAATGGCTCTGGAGCAGAAGTTGCCTCTCGTCATAGTCTCAGGTTCCGGAGGCGGTGCAAGAATGCACGAGGGGGCCTTTTCTCTTATGCAAATGGCCAAGACATGTGCCGCCATAGCTAGGTTTCAGGATGCAGGATTGCTGTTTATATCTGTGCTTACTGACCCGACGTTGGGTGGGGTTATGGCAAGTTTCGCATCACAGGCAGACATTATAATAGCGGAACCCGGTGCGCTTGTGGGATTTGCGGGCCCAAGAGTTATTAAAGAGACTATCAGAAAAACGCTTCCCAAAGGATTCCAATCGGCAGAATCGATGCTCAAACATGGATTTATCGATATAATTGCTGAACGTAACCGATTAAAGTCGGAGATTTCAAAAGTCCTGGATTATTGCAACGGTAACTGCAGTAGTTAAATTGTAATCCTTGAATCTGATGTTACAATATTGTAATATTCCGAATATAGATTATTGTCAGTAAACATATTCCTCGGTAGCTCAATGGTAGAGTGGGTGGCTGTTAACCACTAGGTTGTAGGTTCGAATCCTACCCGAGGAGCTTTTCTTTAAAAAAAGCCTTTCAACAAATTTAGTTGAAAGGCTTTTTTTATGAAAAAATTCTCAGGTAGCTTTTTTTAGACGGACATAATATCAACTCCATAGATTGTAATTCTTGTTAGTAAACCCACTGGAGAGAGTATCAACTATACCCCATCCGGTACCATCATACCGGCAGGATGGATCTGGCCTGTCCATTTGAACCGTAAGTCCCGGCACTCCTTCAGGTGCGTAAGGCCAAGGCCATGCTGTTGATAACATACCATGAAAAGTAATATTTCCTATCTTATTTGTAAGTGCCTGGTGTGTATGCCCGTGTATGACAGTCACTGACCTAAATGGTGACAACAGCCCCTGGACCCTTTCTGCATCGTCAGTCCAGAAATTCCATGATTTGTATAATTTATACAGAGGTGAATGTGAGAATACGACAACAGGCGTATTCTTCTCTACTGCAGACAGATCTTCACTCAACCATCTGCACTGTTGTTCACCGACTATAAATGGTAATTCGTCAGGGTTATTAAGCTGTACCATGAACTGCATTCTTTCCATTTGAGTCATCCCGGATTTCGTCCAGTAATCTTCTACAACTACGCTGTTTAGTACAACAAAATGAACTCCCTTGTGATCAAAAGAGTATGTAGGTTTGCCAAAAAATTCATTCCAAACCTCTCCCATGTCAAAATACCAGTCATGTTCGCCAACCATCATGTATAATTTGTGTCTTACTTCTGAGAGAATGTCCTTTCCCAGGGATAACTCTTCTTTTAATCCCAATTGTGCCAGATCGCCGCCATAGAGCACAAAGTCCGGTTTGGGGTCCAGCATGTTTACGTCATTAACAGCCCTTATCAAGGCCCTGGCAAACCTGTGTTCTCTGCCGCGGTCTAAAAGGTGTGAGTCAGATATATATGCAAACGTAAATTTCTCAGATCCGTGTTTTATCTCTACCTGCTGTGCAATGGTTTGAGAATGGCTTAACAAAGAACCTGGGGCTGCAGCAAGAACTCCGGTTTTAACTGCAGTTTTTAAGAATTCTCTACGGCTGAATCCTGATGATGGTTCATGCTTCGTTTTATTACCATGCCTCACTCTTTTAATATTCACGTTTTGTCTCCTTAAAAAGTTTTATGCATTCCGGATAATTATAATACTTTTGGATGTTTTTACAATAGAGAGATTCTCCTGTTTTAATATTGTTACATGAGGTAAGTATAGTAAAGGGTGGCAAGTAAATTTACTTGCACTATTAAACAGTAATAAGCTATAAATTGTTTCGGAAGATTCAAGATTTGAGGTTGTTAACGTCCTTTAGGATTATATAATATTTCCTAATTTCCTAAAAAATCCAGGAGTTATCCTTAGAAAAAGGTAATGATAAAGTTCTGTGAAAGGAGGTAAGTTTGGTTTATCAATTTTTAATAGACACATACGAGACAGAGATAATCAAGACCCTGAGTACATGGAGTACATTTCATGATAGCGACCTTCTGGTACGCCCGCATCCTGCTGACAGGCGAGGGAGAAATCCACTTGAGCATATGGTCCATCAGTGTTTGAGTGAAAATAAGTGGTTTACTGCAATGCTGGGCATTGATGTAGGCGCACCTCCTTTACCAGAAGAAGAGACACGTCTGGAATTTATTAAACGTTATGCGGAGGATGCAGGAAAACGTACAAAAGCCTTAAGAGAAAAAGATAATAGCTGGTGGGAGGAAGAGGTTAAATTTTTTGAGTATAGTAAGTCGCGGGCATGGATTGTTACAAGAAGGATAGCCCATACATCACATCATCGAGGTCAGCAGACAATGTTGCTGCGAAAGATGGGCCGTGATATATACAGCACTTATGGACCGTCCGCCGATACCGGCGGTTTACCACAGTATAATGCTCAGACAATTTATCCGTATCCGGATCTCGAAACACTTATCAGAGAAGAGTCAGCAGGTGGTACTACGAAGGTGCCATTGCCCGGGCCGGGAGAGCATCCATGTACGGAACGCCCATTTTAGTTTCAGCTTTCCTGCTTCTTACAGGAATCCATAAATATTGAAAGGCAACAAAAAAGTTCGGATTCTGTATGGGCGCGGGGAGCCATCTTTCGCTGAAGCTGCGGAGTGTCTGTGCAACATTAAACGGACAGGGCCTGAAAGCCCCGTCCGTTCTCAATTCTCAAACAATTGAAGCAGCTTTCAAGATGTTTACGATACGGAGTGCTGTTTATATCGCAATGCTATTTGTATTGATTATAATCTTGTTGCTGCTTTCGTATCTCTTCTTGCCAATTCTTAAATTTTTGTTTTCGTTGTTCGGCTGCTTCTTGTTCGGTTTGTGAAGTAATCTCTTCTTTAACAGCTCCCTGCTGAGATTGAGTTGTCTCAGTTGAGGCGCACCCACAAGCTAAAAGAATAAGAACAAGCAGTATTTTTCTCATTTTAGAGCTCCCAAAATTTGTGCAAAAAATTCAGATTATAAACAGTAAGTTAGCATGTGAATATCAGATTGTACTCCTGAATACTCTGTTTTTCTTAAGCTTAACTCAAGCAGTTATTTAAATCAAGAGGAAAAGTATAATCTGACAGGAGAGAGACAGATGGTCAAAAGCATTAATCCGTTTGCCGGTAATTAATAGAGTGAACGTACCGGACGAACATATCGGTTTTTGTAACGCCAGCGTACGTTACCCAGGCTGAAGTAAACACTCCAGACGCTGCTGCCGCGTCTATCACCAGACCAGATACCCCACTGTTCGCCGTCAAAGACCGGGTCTATGTGAAGGGCATTCGTCTTGCCCGGTTCTAGCAGTGATGCTGCTTCCTCTATTGTCGGCAATCTCCAGTCTTTATACCCTGCATAACCACGGGCATTCAGATTCCTTATCCATCCATTTGCTGCAATCCACTGCATATAATCTTTTGAACCGGACTGGAGCCACATCAGCCCCGTGGCATGGTCTATTACTACATCGCCTCCCTTTATTGTCTTTTTTTCGTAGCTGTGAATGATTGTGCTATGCCCATAAAACCCCCACTCGTCCATCTTTCGTATATAAATATTCGGCATCGAAAGCACTTCAGAAACAGATAGATTTCTGTAAGACGAACGCAGGGTCACTCTCTGTGGATTCTCTTCAGAAGATTGGATAACCCGGGCAGAAAGAAGAACAAATGTAACAGCCAGAAAATATGGTAAATATTTTTTCATTTGAAGTGAGGATTATAGTATCACAAGGGAAATAGGCAAGTGTTTTTTTAAACCACAGTCAGCACCTGATTTTTCAAGTTAAACCTTTGGCGAATATTTTTTAGCCACTAACACACCAGGCCTCAAAGAAAAATCTTTGTGATTTAGTGGCTTGGTGACAACATTGAAATTGCTAAAAAAATCTGTTTTACAGATCTTAATGGCAGCAATTTTTTGCTGCAAGGTTGGATAGCTTTAGTACCAGACTTGAGATTCCTATAAAAATCAGAAAAATTCCAATATAAATTGATGCCTTACCGTTGAAGTGTTTTATCGGTTTTTTTACCAACAACGAAATACCGGAAAGAGCAGGAAGGGTGCCTATCCAGAACGATGTAAGCAATATGCCTCCCCAGAGAGGGTTGTTAGTTGCAACTGCTATTAAAATGAATCCGTATAACCATCCACACGGTAATAAAGGGCTTAACAGACCGATTAAGAAGCTTGAAGCCGAATGAGATATTTTACTTTCCAATATCCTGCCAACCCTGTTCTGATAGAACAGTTTCAGGAAAGCAGGCTGTTTAATTTGCAACTGCCCTTTTCTCATTATACTGAAACCTATAACGAGGAAGCTGACACTTAAAATAACAGTGGAGATGAGGGAGATATATTTCATCTCAGAATTAATAAACTCAGATCCTAAGAATCCGGCCAGTGCTCCTACACCGAAATAACCAAGCAGGCGTCCAATGTGGTAATTGACAAGGCCTTTTCTTCTTTGCGCACCCGCTGTCATAGCCAGGGCGCCGCACATTCCGACACAGTGTACGCTGCCGATAATACTTGCTGCTATGATTGCAAACGGTACCAGAACCGGCAGCATGTCATTTGCCTTACTTATTATGTTATTAGAGAGGTCCAACAAGGCTGATTTCCTTTATATGCTTCTGTGTTATATCTTTTGATTTTGCCGTAATCTGTAATTGAAATTTGTGGTGGCTTTTTTCTTCTAAAATTGACTTAGGGAACTTTATGAAAATATGGTTCTTCTTCGCCTCTCCTGGTGGAATTACCACCGGTAGTGTTGACGCAATAATTTCTATTATTGTGTTATCAATTTTTTCTGTGCGTATGATATCAACTTCCATCTTTACTGCACTCTGGTTTTTAATGTTAAGCGTAAAATGGTTTGCTATTAAAGTCTTTCCTTTCGATGTTTCTAATACCTGATAAGGATTCTCATGCGCCCTCAATACCGTGATGTCCAGCCCAGATCTGTTAAAGATAAATAAAAACAGTCCGATAATTGAGAGAAGAGTTAGTCCGAGGTAGATATTTGTCTTCATTTTCCAGAAGACTGTCTTCTTTCCTTTCAAACCGTTTTCTGATTCATATCGAATGAGCCCCTCCGGTTTTTTTGTTATACGCATTATCTCATTACACGCGTCGATGCAGGAGGTACAGGCTATACATTCCATCTGGATGCCGTGGCGAATATCAATTCCTGTAGGGCAGACGGCGACGCATTTAAGGCAGTCTATACAATCACCCATTTTTTTAGATTTGGTGTTTGTACCTTTTCGCGGTTCACCTCTCTTCTCATCATAGGCAACTACAAGAGAATCTTCATCCATTAGCACGGATTGAAGTCTGCCGTATGGACATATGACGGTGCAGAGGCGCTCTTTAAACCACCCAAAGTTAAAGAGAATAATGAGAGTCGTTGTGTTTACTATTAAAAATGCTGTTATTGCATCAGAGGGTGGGCTCAGAGCCATGGATACCAGTTTGCCGGGACCGGTAAAGTAAGCATAAAAGGTGTGTGATAGAATCAGGCTTACGGTAAAAAACAGACACCATTTGACAGCAGCCTTTATAATTTTTTCTTTGTCAAAAGGCTTTTCATGAAGCTTTTTTCTGGCAAGATGGTTTCCTTCTACAAGCGTTTCAATCCTTCGGAAGATCCCATCAATCGGGATAGTTTGCGGACATGCCCAACCGCACCATACTCGTCCCCAGACAGATGTGGCAAACAACAGCCCCAATGAGAAAACAGCTATTATAAAGAAGAACAGCGGTGCGTCGTGACTCCAGAAACTCAAGCCAAAGAATGTAAATCTGCGGTCAGGTATGTTAATAAGAATAGCGGGGAGGCCGTTTATTTTAATCCATGGAAGAGTGATGAATGCCGCTATCAATACCCACTGTGAAAGGTCTCTGTATTTTCTAAAGAACCCATGTACAGCCATTGGGAATTTGTTAATATGAAAGCTGTCGTGCGCCAGTGTTTGAGTACTTTCCACCATCTTATTCTTCTACAAGCTCACCATCAGGCTCTTTTGCATTCTCTACCGCGGTCCCATGTATTGACTTTATATAAGCTGCTGTGTGCAGAATTTGCTGTTCAGGAATCCTGTCTGCCCATGCAGCCATCCCATTGTCTGGAATACCGGACCTGATAGAAACCGCTATATCACTGATCTTTCCTTTGCCATGCAGCCAGTAGTTGTCAATGAGATTCGGCCCGATCATACCTTCCCCGGATTTTCCGTGACAAATTGAGCAAAGTTCACCGTAAATTTCTCCTCCCTCCGCCAGGGCGGCAGGGTCCTGCAAAAGTGCCAGAAGTTCACTTTCGCTGACTACAGGAGATTGTATTGATGTCGATGTTTCTGTCTGTGTTTGAGCCTCTCTTAATTTTATTGCGTAATCTTCCAGAATTTCATTTTTGCTGTTACTCCCGAAGTGATAGCCGACAAAGAAAATAGCCAGAAGAGCAGTAAAATAGAAAATATACATTAACCAGTTAGGACAGGGATTATCGTATTCCAGAATACCGTCATACTCATAGCCCTCTATAATTTTGTCTTCATACCGTTGTGTTTTATCTTCACTCATGTCAGATTCTCCTCACGAAGTGGTAGTTGAGATAAATAGTCATAGTGTTTTTTCGAACCTTTTCTGTAAGCCCAGAATACAGCGCCTATAAAGACGGAGAAGAATAGGAAGAATCCTATTACGATTAAATATACGTCATTGAATTGGGATAACGCCAGCTGTTTCATATTACTCTCCTCCTTTTTGCCCTAGGGCCTGGAGATACGCTATCAAAGCCGTAATCTCTTTGTCTGATACGTCTTCCTTTACTCCCTGCTTTTTCAGCACTTCTGCAATCTCTTTTGCCTGTACTTTTGCCAGGTTATTCGCGTCAGCCATTTCTTCATCGGAAAAAGGAACACCCAGTTTATTTAAAAGCGATAACTTCTTTGCCAGACTGTCAAAATCAATTTTTGATCTGAGTAACCACGGATAGGCCGGCATAATTGATTCTTTTACAACAGCTCTCGGGTCTTCCATGTGCATGTAGTGCCAGAGAGCCGGATATTTTTTGCCAAGCCGTGCCAGGTCAGGGCCGGTACGCTTTGAACCCCATTGAAATGGCCTGTCGTACATGGATTCTTCGATTGTAGATGCTGCTCCATATCTCAACTCATCAGAATGTATTGTTCGGATCATCTGGGAGTGGCAGGTATAACAACCTTCTTTGACGTATATGTCTCTTCCTGCCAGTTCTAATGGAGTAAAAGGCTCAACCTTTTTTTCTGTTTTAACGTATTTATTTACAGAGAGAGCCGGTACAATTTCTATTATGGAACCGACTAAAATTGCAATAAGTGCCAATATGGTAAAGGCAGCAGCCATCCCTTCCAGCTTTCTATGACCCCGTTCCAAATGAACAGGTGCAGAAGAGGTTGTTTTAATTTGCACGGATTCATCTGCCAGCTCTTTTGGTGCCAGCTTGATAGTTTTGTAAATGTTAACGAGCAGGAGAACAAAACCTCCCAGGAACAATACGCCCCCTAACGCACGGAAGAAAAAAAGAGGCAGTATACGAATAACGGTTTCTACAAAGTCCGGATATACAAGTAAATCATTTGCATCTACGGCTCTCCACATTAAACCCTGAGTAAGTCCGGCTGCCAGCATGGAAACATAGTAAAAGAGAATTCCCAGTATTCCTAACCAGAAATGAAAGTTTGCCAGTTTCTTACTGTATAATTCAGTTTTCCATAATCTTGGTACTATAAAATATATCATTCCAAAAGAGAGAAAACCATTCCATCCCAGTGCTCCCAAATGTACATGACCGACGATCCAATCAGTATAATGTCCCAGAGCGTTGACAGCCTTTACCGATAAAAGCGGCCCTTCAAAAGTAGCCATTGCATAAAAGGTAATGGCTGCAACCATAAATTTTATGATAGGATCTGTTCGTAATAAATGCCATGCACCGCGAAGTGTCATTATCCCGTTAACGGCTCCGCCCCAGCTTGGAGCCCATAACATTACACTGAACACTGTTCCTAATGTTTGAAGCCATACAGGTAAGGCTGTGTTTAAAAGGTGATGAGGCCCCGCCCAGATGTAGAGAAAAATGAGGGACCAGAAATGTACGACTGACAGTCTATAGCTGTATATGGGCCTGTTTGCTGCCTTCGGAAGATAGTAGTACATCAAACCCAGGAAAGGAGTGGTTAAGAAAAAGGCCACTGCATTGTGACCGAACCACCATTGTACAAGGGCGTCCTGGATACCCGCAAAGACTATGTAGCTTTTAAAATAGCTGACCGGTATACTGATGGCATTTACAATATAGAGGACTGCAACAGTGACAATAGTTGCTATGTAGAACCAGATAGCTACATACAGATGTTTTTCATTACGTTTTAACAGTGTACCAAAGAAATTGATGGCAAAGACTACCCAGATCAGTACAACCGCAATATCTACAGGCCATTCCAATTCTGCAAACTCCTTGCCCTGTGATAATCCGAGGGGTAGAGTAATTGCAGCCAGAACAATTATAAATTGCCATCCCCAGAAATGAAGTTTACTCAAACCATCTGAAAACAGCCTTGTCTTCAAAAGTCTTTGTGTAGAATGATAAATACCCGCAAAGATAGCGTTTCCGGCAAACGCATAGATCGCCGCATTAGTGTGTAATGGTCTTATACGGCCAAACGTTAACCATGCGGTAAGGTTAAGTTGCGGAATTGCCAATTGTAAAGCAACGATAATTCCTACCAACATAGCTATAGCTACCCAGAATATGGTTGCAAGGGTAAACATTCTGACTATCTGGTCATCATATCTAACCTGAACCACTCCGGTGTTGGCATTATTCGAAGAGCTCATTTTCCAGTTCCTTTCCCATAATTTCGAGTTGGTTTCAAATCTTTACTTTCTCTGGTTTGTCATTCCAGTCATCAATCAGAATCTTATGGGCTGGTGTTTCAAGGTCGTCAAATTGTTCTTCTTTGACGGCCCATAAGAAAAACAGGACAAAAAATGTAACTAAAATTATTGCGACAGGAATAATAACATAAAGAATAGTCATCGGTGTTACCTAATTTTTATAAATATTAAATTTGTCTGGTACTGTTGATTAATTGTTTACCTGAAAATCTATTTTGTTGAATCCCCTGAGGAATTTTGTTCCCACGGCAGAGGATGACAATACAACTAACGAACTTACAGGCATCAATATAGCAGCCGTTAACGGTGAAATGTAGCCCAGGAGTGCCGCAATCCCACCGGCAAAATTATAAACAAATGAAAAAACAAGATTTCTCTTTATAACATGAAAGGTGTTTTTACTTAATAAGATCAAATCATTTACGGGTGAAACGCCTTTTCTGGTTACATAAATGTCAGCAGCAACTAAACAGGATTCTACACTGCCCTGTACTGCAATACTAACAGAATCTGAAGACATGGCAAGTGAATCGTTTGCGCCGTCTCCAATCATTAACGAGTGAGTAGAATTTTTAATTATTTCATTCTTCTTCTCAGGAATAAGATCCGAGGAAGATCGCTCCTTCGCGATACGAAGTTTTTTGGCGACACTGGAGACAGGTACGCTTTTATCTCCGGACAATATGTGTGTCTTAATGTCCATAGAGTTTAATTGAGCAACCGTCTGTTTTGCGTCACTATGTATTCGGTCTCCCAGACATGCATATAAGATAAGTTTTCCGTTTTTATATATAGAAACGAGACTGGAAATAATGTCAGAGTTTCCATCGTCGTTATCTTCAGGCAGCGCTGATACTATTTTGTAGTAATCATTGTCTACTGTTCCGGAAATTCCGGCCCCGGGGATTTCTGTTAAAGAGTGTACCGGCAACTTTTTTACACCGTTCTCTTCAAGGTATTTTACTAAAGTCCTTGCGATGGGGTGCTGAGAATATACCTCGATTGAATAGATAGCATTAAGAATTTCCTGGTCAGGAGTAAAACTGCGCGACTCTTCCGGAAGAGGAGATCTCCATGTTAAAAATTCAAATCTACCTTCAGTAAGCGTACCTGTTTTATCGAAAAAGGCATTTTTTACGTAATTCAATTTTTCAAGCGATTCGGCATTCTTAATTAAATAGCCTTTCTTAGATGCTTTTTTTAATGATAAACTCTGCGTCAGTGGAACTGCAAAAGCTAATGCACATGGACATGCCAGAATGATCAAGGCGAGTGTACGTTTAACAGCTTCAGCAGGCTCTACGCTAATGTAAAAGGAGAAAAACAGTGCTCCCGCTATAAGAATGAAAATACTGAAATATTGTGCGGCCTTATCGGTTAATGAAATCAATGGGGTCTTATTATAAATCTGCTCTTCAACCTTCTTGAGTATCTGACCGATCCGACTATTTCCGGTAGTCTGCTTTACCAGGATTTTTGCATAACCCGCAACTACCTGAGTGCCTGCATAAATAACAGAACCCTTGAAGAGTTTTTGGGGGAGACTCTCTCCTGTAAGGATAGAAGGGTTTATGTTTACCCATTCATTCAATAAGGTTCCGTCTGCGGGGACACGTTCACCCTCCTTAATAAGTACTTTGTCGCCGACATTTAAATGTTTTGCCGGAACGTTGTCATACTCATTTCTGTCGCCATTCCAGCGCTGACATGCTTGTGAGTCGATAAAAGTCTGCATATACGAACTGTTTACAAATGTCTGCTGGGTCCTGCTCAAAAAATATCGGCTTGCCAGGAGTAGAAAGATCAATACCGAAAGCGAATCAAAGTAGAAATCGTCATTACCCTTGACTAAATTTAACAGGCTCAAGGCAAAACCTATAATTACTGCAGCGACTATAGGCAAATCTATGCTTGGACGTCCGGCTCTCAATGACCGCCAGAGGTTTCTATAAAACGGCTGGGCACAGTAGAGAAGAATTGGTAGAAAAAAAGCGAGATTAAGATAGCCAAACAGACCGGCCATTTGTCCTTTCAGTCCTGAGTAAATAGAAAAAGAGAACAACATGATGTTTCCCGAGCAGGCAGCAGCGACTCCTAATCTCATTAATTGCTGGTGGTTCTCTCTCTTTTGAAAATGTTTTGCTTCGTCAAGGCTCTTTATCGGGTAGGCCTTATAACCAAGGGCAGACAGAACTGATGCGACTTTTCCAAAGTAGCCTGGCTCTCTCAACGTGACAAGCAGTGTATTCTGGCTCATATTTAAATTAGCTCTCTCTACCTGAGGGATCCAATCAGGGATTTGATCAATGATCCAGAGACAGGCAGTGCACTGAATACCTTCAATGAAAAACCTCATACCTTTGTTATTATCGACACTGACTGAATAGTCTTGTAAAAAGGGTTCAGTGTCCAGGAAATTATATTCAGGCATACTTGCTGACGGCTTATTAATTAAAGAAAAGTTTCCTTTCTTTAAGATTGTATAAACAGTCTCGCATCCCCAGCAGCAAAACGTATTTCCATTATTACTGAGAACGGCTTTGTCTCTATCGGTAATGGCAATACCGCAATGTGTACAGTTTGAACGGTTGCCTTTTAATCGACTGGAGCTTTTATCAGCTTGTCTGTTTTCAAATTCAGTAATTACGGAAGAATCATTCATAACGATTTATAATATCATGTACTAAATATTTAAAAGATAGATTTATAGCTTATCAGATTATAAATAAATCTTTAGCATGAAATTTTAACATTTTTTAAGTCTTTTGCTCTCTCTATTTTTTTGCACGCGAAACTTTATGACACGCTAAGCATGCATTCTTCAACATTGCTTCAAAACTTTCATAAGTTTCTGCGATATTTCCATTTTTGGCAACTTCAGCAATTTTTCCGGATGTCTCTATAACTGCATTAGAATATTTTTTAAAATCCTCTTTCATTACTTTAACCGCTTCAGGGTCACCCGGGTCTTTTCCGGCTTCCGCAAACCATTGATCAACCTTTTTCCCCTCCGGAAAAAACATTTTCATTATAGCATTGCCGGCTTGTGAGATATCATTGGATTTCTTGATAACTTTATTGAAATCTCCGATCATTATTGCTTCCAGCATCTTGGCCGTATGCGTGTTGATGATTCGCATCAGGGAGCTGGTAGGTGTAGATTTTTGTACAAAAGGTTTTTTATCGCTGCTTCCAAAGGCTTCGCTGCATTGCCAGCCATGTATCATCAGTGCAGAAGATATTAAAGTCATAAAAAAAACTGCAATACAAATTAGATAAATTTTCTTCACTTGTTACGTTTTCCTTTAAACAGGTTTTATATATCAAATCAATTTAATAGGATAAGAAGATTTCAGATACTCAAAGTTTCTCCTGAATTCTGATAAAGAAGAGACAAAGCTGCGCATATATAATAATTCAGTATTCCGCTTTAAGGCTTTTAAATACCATACTGTTAAAATATTTGAGAAAAAGGGAATCCGCTTTTGCATATGTGCGAAGTTGCTCATTTTATACTTTAGATAATTTTGAGCAACAGGCACTGAGCTGCCGGAAAATTTCTGTCCCTTTCTCTGGCGGGAGCTACCGTGAGGGGGCCAGTCTGTCTAAACTGTTTTCTGCCGACACCACTTTTACGCCCTTGCCATATCCTGCCTCTTTTGTGCTCTTAATACAAAATCTGCATATTTTACAAACTACACTATAAAATATAGCAATATTAGTGCCAAAGATATATTTTCGCATGCCACAGCAGGATGCAGATGTAAGTGTTTGTCTGGTAGTGCGTTATATGCTTGTTTGGAAATAGCAAGATGTGTGTGTGCCAGTGCTGATATAGTATTATGCGAAAAAATTGCGGTTGCCTGTTGTTTGGCAATAATATATAGCGATATGTTTTCGCTGTGCAGAGCTGGGGGTTAATAAAGAGAGAGTCGTAAATTAGTATGAGAATCAGGCCTGCATGATAAAGTTATTCTTTAACCTGGCTTTCTCCTATTATTTATCTAATGAAGATCAGGCGTAGAAGGAGCGGGGTTAATGTAGCATCTAAAATTTATACTCTTACCCGTCTTTTTTACACCTCATCTTCTGGCTGCAGCAGTTCAGTGTTCCATCCCCGCCTTTTTTAACTACAACCTCAGCTCCACATCTTTCACAATAGTATGATTCGGCTTTGTGTGAAGACATTACTTTGCCTCCCCGGTCTAAATCAATTTTCTTTATATACTACATCATCATATTCGATTTCAATTTTTTCTTTGTGTTCCAGCTCTTCTGCTGCCAGTTCTTCAAAGAGGTTTTTTACGTCTTCGCTGGTAACAGACTTTAACATCCTGGCATAAAACTCATAAGCCTTCTGCTCCCTCTTCATTGCATGTACCATTATGTCTTGAGAGGTCGAATCCGGAGTAACCTCTTTATCTACTAAATAATCACTTACATGAAGATCATGTGTTGACGGAACAGTATGATGCTCATGTGCAATATCAGCTAAATCAAAACTTTCCAATTTCTCTTTATGCTTTAATTCAATAGCTGCAAACTCCTTGAGTAGTGTTTTAGCGGCGGGATCTTTTGCAACATCCGCGGCCGTAGCATAAAATTCACTTGCATCAGTTTCAAACTGAATTGCCATATCCATAATTTCACTTAGCTGCTTGTGAGCCATTTCTCATCCTCCTTATAAGGTTATTCACGATACATTACATCCCAGAACAGGGCCTCAATGTCCTCTTTGTGTTTTGTCTCTTCTTGTGCCAACCAGACAAACAACTTTTTTAAATCTGAATCTTCTACGTGTTCAGACATGTTGCTATAAAACTCAAAGGCCTTCTTCTCTCTCTTTGCTGCATAAACGAGTACGTCTTTAAAATCCGGGTGTTCACCAAGGCCTTCGTCAGTATCATCAGTAAGAAACTCTGTTATTCCCTGTCGAGATGTTTCGACGGTTTCCACTTTTAATGTTTCCAGCATTTCTTCATTGAAGCTTTCAATCATCTCTTTATGTTTCAGCTCTTCTTCGGCAAAGTTGTTCAAGACACTCTTTGTCTGCAGGTCTGTCATCCTCTCTGCCGCATTTTTGTAAAGCAGATAAGTACCCTCTTCTTTAGCGGCAGCTTTTTTTAAAATTGACTCTATCTTTTCGTTTTGCATATCTAATTTATTCTAACGCCATAGGCTGGTCACAACACTTAATGATGCCGCCAAGATCCTTGGTGATTCTGATTTCTGTTCCGCATACCCCGCATCTACAATCTCTTCCCGCTCTTTCCATTAAGGGAACATAATTGGTGATTTCTCTAAATTCACATGTTGCACCGCATGAGTGGCATGTTTCCGGCGGTTCATTTGCATCATATTGAGCTCCGCAGTTATCGCATTTCCAGCTGTTTACCATAACAATCTCTTTAATTTATCCTTCTTTTAAAAAAATCAAATTACTTCTGTACGCTTTTCCATATCGAAGTTTAACCGGAATCTGATTGCTTGCGTTCCATTCTCTGGCCGCAGCACTCCAGGATACCGGCTGTCTCTTCCACCACTCTGATCTGCTGGCCGCATTTATTACAGATATAAATTACTCCTCCAACCGGCATTGGATGAACTGAAGTCCAGGTAGCCATCATACCCTCAACAAGCTTCATCTCCTGCCCGCAGCAGACAAGCACTCCGAAGGCATCTACCGTCACCTCAACCTTCTGCCTGCAGATCTCACAAAAATATACTTGTCCTTTTTTGCCCATTTCGTTCCTGCTTCACGTTTGAAATTAATAAGTGCCGCCGCTATGCAGACAAGGCAGCTACTTTAACATACTTTCAGTTACTTTAAGCTCTATACCGCAAGCCGGGCAGGTGATTTTATCTCCAACCTTCGCATCAGGCGGTACCGGGAGTTCAAGCTTACACACTGGACACAAAAAACCGCGGAAGCTGCTGATTCGAGACTCTAAATCGAACATCTGTTTTAACAGCTTTTTGTCAATATCTGAATATTCCGTTCCATTTTTTATAACCTTTGTAATCTCCCTGGCCTCCTGCACATTGCCAATGAATAGTGCACCAACCACTCTGTCATTTTTCAAGACAAGTTTTTTATAAACATCAATCTCAGGGTGCGGATAGTCACCCCTCATGATATTATAGTCCCCGTTTAATGGGTTTGAAGCTCCGATCGAAACTATATCAATTCCGCATATTTGAGTTGCGCTGATGCTTGCAATATCATCATACTCTGCTGCATTACCTGCCATGTTTGAGCCTGCTACCTGCCCCTGTTTCCATGCCTTCAGCCATCTGATATTAATTTCCGGAATTTCCGAGTCCAGATCAGCCGGCAGCTGAGCCACGTCTCCGGCGGCATAAATATTGTCAAAGTTAGTAAGCATTTTGTTGTTTACCAAAATGCCGTTATCAGTATTAACACCGCTCTGACTCAAGAAATCGATACAGGGCTGCATCTTGTCAACTATGCCGACAATCTGGCATTCAATAAGTTCATCGCCTGTCGTGATTATCCCATGGACTAACCTGTTTTTTACATAAACCTCTTTTATATCGGTTTCCTGTTTAATCGTAATGCCTTTTTCCTTCAGCCTGAGCATAAGTATCTCGGAAGCATCTTTATCCATGATTTCAGGCCATAGCCTGTTGCCACGCAACAGATAGGTTACCTCAAGCCCGCTGCTATGCAGTGCTTCTGTTAACGATAATGTCAGAAAATCTTCACCGACTACCACTGCACTCTTTGAGGATTTAACCTTTTCCTTTATATTTTTAGCATCGTCAATTGTTTTAAGCTGGACGATACCTTCACACAAATCACTTCCCGGATAGTTCCTCCTTTTTATAGAGCCTCCGGTTGCTATCAGTAATGAGTCATAATTTATAGTTGTATCGTCTTTTAAAATAACCTCGTTAGTACCAGGTTTAATGCCGGTCACTGTTTTACCAAGTAGTGAAGTAATATTGTTTTTTTCATAAAAATCCCTCTTTTTCCCCCACAACCTCTCTTCTTCGATCTTCCCTGCAACAAATCCCGGAAGCTGAGGCCTGTAATAAAACTCATAGGCTTCGTTACCTAACACTGTTATTTTGCAATCGGAGTCATGTTTTCTGATTGTTTCCGCAGCCTTTATGCCGGCAACTCCGTTTCCAATGATTACGTGCTCTGCCATCTATAAAACTTTCAAAAAATTTGTTTATGAAATAAAAGCAACTTATGCATCGGGTAGTCTACCTTATAACAGCAATCTAGTCAACCTTTTGATAGCGCAAATTGTCCTGACAATGATAATCAATTGGTGTAAACATAGATATGTTGTCTCATCTCTGTATGCACTATGCCTGAGTTGATGATTGATTCAAGGATGATGCCATAGTAGCGGCATGAGCGTAAAACCACCGAGTTCCCCTGTAAAATCCCGGTGGCAACCTTTACGCTTTAATCTTATGCAGGGCTATTGGGAGATTACTATACTTCGAACCTGGTAACCCAGAGATCATGTTTGTTGCAGAAGCTGGTTGCATAGAGTGTTGTGGTGTCCCATGCATATTTAGTACTGGTATCTGACAGTTCAAATACAGATTTTGCTTCTGCATCAGATGATTTAAAAGTTTTTTCACCAAGAACTTTACCATTAGTGTTAACAAGTGTATGCCTTACTATGTAATGTTCATCAGACATACCATGTTTAGTTGTAATCGTTACCTTGTTTCCATCTACTTCGACATTAGGAACATGGCCACCGATTTTTCCGGACCATTTTCCCGGGTATTTTTTAGAATAAATAATACCTTTTTTGGGAAATGAACAAGAAGCCTGACCGGCAGAGACAGGGGATACACGGCCAACAACTAAACCTGCAGCTACCGCTAATGATGATTTTAAGAACTTCCTTCTATTAGACATTATTATTTCTCCTTTTTTGCTAAATTGTAAATGAAATTATTACCAAAAGCATTAATCGCATGAAAAGTATTTCTAAGCATAAGTCTAATAATACGCGCAATATTTATACCAATAGTTTTTTTCGTAGACAAATTTTTATAACAAGGTGTAAATATTTATAATTCAATGGTTTAAAGATATATGGAAAATTGTAATAAAAATTCTACAGACAATTATTCGCAATAATTTCGTAATTTCCTGCTTTTAAGGCATATTTTGTGCGAAATATATGCGCGATATTTAGTGTTGTAAATTTCCTGTTTTTTTATAAGATTATCTTTTGGCCTCTAAGGCGTTGAATTATTACTGCTTATGGATAGTTCTCTATTTTGCAGGTGAATTTTTCATTAAAGGTATCAATATTGCAATTATAATAAATAGAGGTACAAGTTGATAGAACGATACTTAGGCCGTGATGTTTCACATTTTTTTAAATTGTAAGGCATGAGGAGATAAGGCTATACATAAGGATTTTACCTTAACGCCTGGATGAGCATGCTTCGGCAGCTTATTACATTTAACGTTTAATGACTAAAGTTGTTTTGATAAAATAAAGAGATACGGAAGTTCCGTTTTTTTCTAATTTGTCAATATGGGAGAAAATACATCATGGCTAAAAAATATGTTAAGTTAATTTTAGTATTTATATTAATGTTATTCTTAACAGGCTCTAAACTTAGAGCAGAAGAAATAAAAGACTATTACTTTCTAGATCCGCCAAGAAAGCCTGTGCAGATAATGGAGGAATTGCACAAAGCGGTAAAGAATCTGGAATTAGAACATGCGAGAAAGACGGTACGGATGCTTGATGACCTTTATAAAACCTACATTGTCATGATTACCGAAGAGTACGTTGATGACCCTTCTGTGCTGCCTGCTGCTACCTTGACTAAAAGAGTATTTAAAGCAATGACTGAAAAGGGCTGGAAAAAAGTGAGGCTGCTGGATGCAACAGGCACTCCGTTTAATCCGGAAAATAACCCCGTCGATGCATTTGAGAGAGATGCGATTAATGCAATGATTTCAGGGAAAACATATTTTGAAAAAATTGAAAAGATTGATGGTAAAGACTATCTGAGAGCGGTTACCAGTGTACATGCAGTTATGAAAGGATGCATTAGCTGCCATCCGACCAGCAGGGTCGGGGATTTACTGGGTGGAATTGCCTACGAAATCCCTTTGCAGTAGTTGAAGGTTTGAATGTTGTAATTTTAATTTAAAATGAATCTTTTAGGAGATCTAAAATGTCAAATGATAAAGCACTATTTTGTAAAGTTAACAAGCCGGAAGATGTAGAGCCGGATTCACCGGTGGCTAAAAAACATGTTCCCGTTATTAGCGTGCCGCCTGTCCTGAATGTAGGCGAGTTTTACGATGTAAAGATTACCGTCGGGGAAATAGAGCATCCGAACGAAAATGAACACTTTATACAGTGGATTGAATTTTATATAGGGAGTGTCTATCTGGGCAGATTTGATTTTGCGCCGGTAATGACAAGACCGGAGATAACAATTCCTTTGAAACTGAGCCATAGCGGGCTGAATTCTACACTGAGGGCAGTAAGCCGTTGTAATTTACACGGTCTATGGGAAGGTACCGCCCAGGTAAAGACTGAATAGTAGGGATTAGAACCTTCTTGAAAAGCCCCCGGCATTTTTTGTCCGGGGATGAGAGGTTAATTAATGGCGGGAAGTATCTCAATGAATACTGAAAAGAAACAGTACCGAGTTGAAAAGGACTCACTGGGTGAAGTAAGCGTGCCGACGGACGCGTATTACGGTGTTCAGACAGTCAGGGCACTGAAGAACTTTCCAATCAGCGGTATAAAACCTGATCCGGTTTTTATCAAGTCCATGGTTTATATCAAACGGGCTGCTGCAACGGTAAACAGTGAACTAGGATGCCTGGACGATCAGATGGGCAAAGCAATTATTAATGCCGCTGACAGGATACTGGCGGGAGAGTTTCAAGATCAATTTGTTGTTGATGTTTATCAGGCGGGTGCAGGCACATCATGTAATATGAATGTGAATGAAGTGATAGCCAACATCGCAATTGAATCTTCTGGTAAAGAGAAAGGAGACTATTCCGTCATTCATCCGAATGACCATGTCAACTTTGGACAATCGACAAACGATGTCTTTCCGACAGCAATGAGAATTGCGGCGCTGTTTCTGTTAACTGATTTATATCCGGTTGTAGACGAACTGGCGGACGCACTCAATAAAAAGGGTGAAGAGTTTGATAACGTCATAAAATCCGGCAGAACACATCTTCAGGATGCGGCACCCGTTAAGTTTGGCCAGGAGTTTTCCGGTTATGCATCGGCTGTCTCAAAGGCGGCGGAAAGAATAAAAAGGGCAGGCGATGCGTTAAAGGATTTGGGTATCGGCGGGACAGCCGTAGGGACAGGGCTTAATACCCATCCTGACTATGCGAAAAAGATGATCAGGGAGCTGGGGAAAATCACAGGTTTAGATGTAAGGGCTTCTTCTAATTTTTTTGAGGCGATGCAGAGCAATGCTCCTGTCGCGGAAGTTTCAAGTGCTGTGAAGGTGTTGGCATTGGAGCTGGTCAGGATTGCCAATGATCTGCGTCTTTTAAGCTCAGGGCCGAAGACCGGACTTGCCGAGATAACACTGCCTGCAGTGCAGCCGGGTTCTTCGATCATGCCAGGAAAGGTTAATCCGGTCATGGCAGAGATGCTGAACATGGTCTGCTTTGCTGTAATAGGAAATGACCTTACTATTTCCATGGCGTCCCAGGCAGGGCAATTTGAATTAAATGTCATGATGCCTGTAATGCAGTATAAACTGCTGGATGCAGTTTCAATCTTAACAAACGCACTGAAGGTTTTCACAGATAAATGTGTAAGGGGTATCACTGTAAATGAAGAGAGATGCTACCAGTATGCCACAGGCAGTATGGCAATTGTAACGGCTTTGAATCCATACATAGGATATTCAAAGGCGGCAGAGGCAGCAAAGGAGTCGTTATTGACCGGCAAATCTATAAAGGAGATCATCCTGGAAAAGGGCCTGATGTCTGAAGAAAAACTTGACGAACTGCTTTCGCCTCTATCAATGACTAAACCGGGCTTTATCTCAAAATAATTTTAAAAGGTATCTATGAAACCAGTTCAGGTATTAGGGGTATCCGGAAGCCCCAGAAGAAACGGAAATTCGGAATTACTCATTAGGGAGTTTATCAGAGGCGCCGAGTCTGCAGGACACAAGACAGAATTAATTATACTGAGTGAATTAAAAGTATCTCCATGTATATCTTGCGGTAATTGTCAAAAGACCGGTAAATGTATTATTAATGACGATATGCAGTCGATGCACAAAAAACTTCTGGAAGCGGATTGCATAGTTTTCGCCTCTCCAATTTACTTTTGTGGGGTCAGTGCACAGTTGAAAGCGTTATTTGATCGATGCCAGACCCTGTGGTCTCGAAAATATATTCTTAAAGAGGCACTGATAACCCCTGGTAGAGGGAAACGTTCAGGATACTTTATTTCCACTGCAGGGACAAAAGACTACGATAAAGTGTTTGAAGGTGCTATTTATACTGTAAAGGCTATTTTCAATACACTGGATATAGAATACACTGGAGACCTGCTTTTTAAAGATATGGAATATAAGGGTGATATTATTAAACATCCGGATGCACTTAAAAGGACCTTTGAAACAGGGGCTTCTGTAGGGTTCGAGAAAAGCTAACTTTTACATTTTCGCATCTCATTTATATACGTGGTAAACCTTGCTTTCGCAAGGAGCCCAATACTGGAATCCTCTCGAAAGAGAGGTCGGTGTTTTTATAATCTTTTATACAAAAGGATTGTTACAAATGATGAAGATCATGAAAAATTTGAAAGTCATTAGTATCGTCTTTTTATCAGTAGTTTTCCTGTCAGGGTTGTCACTGGCGGAAGAACCGGAACTGCCTGAACCTGACGAGTTACAGGAACCCTTCCTGGTCGGAAGCAGGGAGGAGAAACGGCAGCAATGCAGCGAAGAGGTTGCTCCTGCTTTGGGAAGAAAATGCTCTTTCTGTCACAATGTTAATGCTACTGAATTTACAAAAAAAGGAAACAAGGCGAAGTTTATGATGAGAGCGGCAGTGGCGCTTGGTGTAAAGTGCAGTTACTGCCACGCCGGTAAGAAAAAGTTTACAGAGAAACTTGAGGTGGCAGTTAAAATGATCAAACTGGCAGAAATGATGGATGTTGAATGTAACTTCTGCCATGCGGGAAAAGACGAAGAGGGAAAAGACAAATTTACTCATAAGGGAAAGACGGCAAAGACCGCTATGATTTTACAGAGATGGTCAAATACCGGTAATAAGAAATGCCTTGAATGCCATGATAAGAAGAAGAAGTTTGAGTTGAACTTTCATGGGTGGGAGATCCTGAATGCCCAGAAAGGGCTTTTGGGTATGTAATATAATTATTTGTATTTGATAAGTTTTATTAACCTTTTTTTTTGAAGGAGAATCATAATGGTAAAAGTAAAAACATTCAGTACACAACTCAGAATTTTTCATGTAAAAGAGGAGCTGGACTCGCTTGATAAAGCGGTGAATGATTTTATAAAGAAGAGCAAAATCAAAAAAGTAATCTCTGTGAGCGATTCGTCAACAGCTAACGTTGATGGCGGTACTATGGGTTTAATACGAGTAGTCACTTACGAATAGTAAAATCGTCGCAAAAATGAAGGGGCTGTTTTGCCTCCTGTCATTAAATTGTTTTCCGCAACAGAAAGTTAAACTTCCTTTACTATTACAAAAATTCCTGTTGCTTATGGAGCGAAAAAGAACAAGCTTGTTTGAGTTTATATTTGACTAAATGTAATGATTGTTGTCTAATAATGGAAAGTAATTATTATAATTTTAATGTGACTTTCTTTTTTCCCTCTGTTTGAGAATTAGTGGTTTAATTGGATTTACCAAGGAAAAGCCGTATATAGTGATAATGACCAGCTGTTATCAGAAGTCAGTGTGATAATGGCAAAATTAAAGGAGTGTATAATATGAAAAAGAATTATGAAGGAGCTGACCAGGAGTCTCTTGAATTACTTAAAAAGATGG
>CAYFOK010000007.1:0-211183 GCA_964344685.1 uncultured Candidatus Scalindua sp.
ACCTGACGCTAGCTCTGCACCTCCAGTCCCTTGAGGCCCTCCCTGACTCTCCCGGGTTGATTGCCCATCACCTGTTGACTTACTATCCTTTTGTCCCGAACCGTCAGCCTCTTGCTGTTGTCCCTGTGCTAATTTATCCTTTCTATCCCTGCCAGAATCATGTTGCTGAGTATCTGTTTTCTTATCTTTGCCTGTTCCTGAATCAGCTCCTCCTCCGGCTCCTTTTTCGCCACTTGCAGTTTGCGTGTCAGCGTTCCTCTTCTGTTTGCCTTGACCGCTGTCTGGTGAATCAGACTTCTGATCCTTTTGACCCTGACTTATTTCTGAACTATCCCCTCCTGCACCGGATTCTGTATCTTTGCCGGATTTAGCCTCAGATGCAGTAGCCTGCTGTACATCACTTTGACCGCCTTGCCCTTCCTCAGGACTTTGTTCCGTACCAGCTAATGATCTGTTCTCTTCTTTGCCTGCTTCTGAAGTATCCTTTTGATCTGTACCAGAAGGAGCGGATTCGGATTTAGCAGTTTGAGATGATTCTTCTCCTGATTTTCCCTGCTGAGATGCTGAAGATGAACTTTGCGAAGCAGATGACTCTGCTTGTTTGCTCTGGCTTGATTTGCTCTGTGAAGAGTCTGACTGGTTTTTATCTTCCCCACCCATGGGAATACTTGGTGACGGAATGCTGTCACTATCTTTTGGAGGAAATAAAAGCTTTGCGAGTTTTTGAAGCAGTTTTGACTCAGGAATTTTCATCTTTTCTTCCTTTTTCTGCTCCTTCTTTTGATTCTCTGCCTGCTTTTCTTCAGAATCTTTCTCATCAGATTCTGGTGTATCAGTATCTTCTTCTTTTTCTTCTTTCTTTTCCGTATCTGACTGAGCTAACTGCACTGATTTATCTTCTTTTTCGCCGCTTTCCTTTTCTTCCGTATCAGCGGAACCTGGCTTTTCTTCAGAATCTGCTGTTTTTGTCAACTGTTCAGATTTGTCCTTTTTGCCATCCAATTGCTCTTTATCTGCTCCAGCTATCTGCTCAGGCTTTTCTTCTTTTTCACCTGTTTCCGGTTTCCTTTTGTCCGTTAGTTCAGGTTCCTGGCTCTCAACTTTATCTTCAGGCTTTGACTTGCCTTCAAGTTGATCCAACTTAGCATTAATATTACTTAATAAATTCGATATTCGGTTCTTTAATGAATCTTCTTTTTTCTGCTTCTGTTGCTCTTTTTCTGTAGATTTCGCCAGCTGTTTTTTAGAAACATCTTCCTCTGGCTTCTTATCCAGAGACTGTGTTTCAGTCTTTTCTTCCTGGCTCTTTTGTGGTTGCTCACTCTTCGCCTCTGCAAGTTTATCCTCTTCCTGTTCATGCTTAGTTCCTGCTGTTTCTTCTTCCTCTGTTTCTTCTTTCTCTGCAACAGTGTCACTTTCTTCAGCTACATCAATTACAGACCCTTTTGAGTCTGTAATTATTTGATCAGGTTCTACAGGATACTTATAAGGAAGGAACAGAAAAATCAGGAATAAAATTGATACGGCAATTAAATACTTTGTTGATCTAGGAAATTTATGAGGAATGGACTTTTTTATACTTTCATCATTAAGTTTGCTATTGATCTCGTCAACAAGAAGGGCAAGAAATTTATTATTTTCGTTCTGCTCTGCATATTCCAGACCGGTAACAAGACGTTCCTTAAAGCCCATCTTTTTATCTAATATACTAGCCGCTTCAGATTTCCCCATCCATCTGGATAATACAGCAAACAGATTCACAAGAAAATAGATTGAGAATGAAGTTATTAGTATAGTACTGGTATATGGTGGTAAATTGATAAATCTCCTGGTAATTAGCGTAATCAGGGCTACAGCCAGCCCGATTGCTAAAACGGTGAAAAGTACCTTTTCACATCTTAACACATTATACCTGTAACGTGCCTTTTCCAGCTTTTGCTCTATCTGGTTTTTATAGGAAACCTTCCCTGAATTGTCTACGGTTTCATCAGCCGACATGTTGTCTTTCCTGGAAAATTATTAATATAGTTACACCTAACCATTTTAAATATATATCTTTAGATGTAATACTTTATTTTTTCACAAAATCTATAATATTACCAGTGAAAAAGTTGTCAGAATCGGGAGTTATCTCATGATCCAGGGGAATGAAATAACTATTTTGAGTTTTTGATTATAACGCAAAGTGGACAAAAAGTCTGCTATAGAAAAGTTGCGAAGCTGGTTAAATAAACTAAGTGGTAGGACTATAACTGTGAAGTTCACAGGTACAAAATGCATCGTGCGAATCAAAACTTTAACGCAATATCAAGTCTTAAATCCCATCTTTCGCCTTAAAAGGGTAAAGATGGGATTTAATTAAAAATCAATATTTATTCATAGTGTTCTGGAATCCATACCTTCTCTTCGTATTCATTCCAATAACCGGAAGGTACTTTTCTGTCTTCATAGTGGCCTTCAATTCTTCTATCGCCTTCTACACGTTCCTCTACCCACACTCTCTCTGTTGTGGATGTATCAACCCAATTTCTCTTTTTCACATATTCATAGTGACCGTCTATTTTATTTTTTCCCTGGCCGGTATTTGATTGTCTTTCCATTTCAAGTTGCCTCTGTAAGTCTGCCTTTTCAGCTTCCTCTCTTTTTTTATCCATGTGGTCGCCAACCATAGCTCCACCTACAGCGCCTGCTCCTGCGCCTATCAACGCTCCCATGCCGGCATTACCGGTCAGAGCACCGATACCCGCTCCAAGTCCAGCTCCAACTCCTGTTCCCACAGCTGTTCCTTTTTGAGTTGTTGTCATACAGCCGCCTGTCAAAATTGAAATTGCAGCGACACACACTACAGCGAAAATAACTTTTTTATACATTCGTTTCTCTCCTATCAGATATTTAACGGGCTCTTTTTGATGCTTATTATATATTACATTTTCTACAATATTTTTGTTCCAAAACGATACTATCAAAAGGAAATAATATTGTCAATGCCTTTTACAACTACAGTATTCATTGAAGGTTAGAACTTAAGCCATCAAGAATTTACATATCAATTGACAGTCCGTCATACGCCAGTCTAATTCCATCCGGTAACGTTTTCTCTGTCTCTTCATGCTCTATATCATGCGCTATATGAGTAAAAAAAGTTTGTTTTGGCTTTAGCGTTGATACTATTTTTATGGCTTGCTCAATACTGAAATGTTTTTCATGAGGGATATTTCTGAGAGCGGCAATAATGAGTAAATCAAGCCCCTTCAGCTTTTCCACTGAATCTAGAGGTATTTGACTTACATCAGTTACATAGGCAAATTTATTAAATCGGTAAGCGGTAACTCTCTCCTGTCCGTGCATTACATCAACAGGAATTATTTCCATACCGGAGAGATTAAGGTTCCCTTCGATTGGAATGAGAGAAACTTTTGGTTTGCTTCCGTTTGAAGATACTTCTCTGAAAGCATATGAGAACATTCTGTATACATTATTTACGGTCTCTACAGACCCATATACCGGTATATCAGCTTTACGTTTTCTATTAAAGTGTCTCAGATCATCGAATCCTAAAACATGATCTGCATGAGAATGTGTCAACAGCACAGCATCTAATTTTTTAATATTGTTTTTCAGGCACTGAATACGTAATTCAGTTGCCGCATCTATAAGTAGATTGTATTCTCCTTCCGATATTATAATTGAGGAACGGGTCCTGGAATTCTTTGGATTGTCAGATGTACATACACGGCACTCACACCCTACCATAGGTACACCGTATGATGTTCCTGTACCGAGAAAAGTAATCTTCATACCTTTATTGTTCTCCACCTTCCTTTTCTGAAGAGTATGTATACGGCGATAGCACGTAGTATCCAATCAAGCGCGGCACCGAACCAGATACCGGCAAGTCCCCATTCTAACACAATTCCAAAGACATAAGCAACCGGCAAGTGGAAGCACAATGTTCCCACTATAGTCACAATCATTGGGCTTAAAGTATCTCCTGCTCCACGCAAACCGCCGGCATATACCATATAGATTGCCAGTGCCGGCTGTTCTATCGCAGCAATCATCACGCAATATGCGCTAAGAGCCAGAACGTCCTGCTCTGGATGGAAGATACTTGCCATTGGTTCAGCAAATACCAGGAATATAAATGCGAAGAACCCCATCAATGCCAGTGCAATCTGGCAATTTTTTCTCATACTTAATTTTGCCAGCTCAGGTTTATTCGCACCAAGACTTTGTCCCACAATCGTAGTAGTTGCCACTCCTAATGCAAAACCAGGCATAAATGAAAGAGCCTCTATCCTGATGGCGATCTGATGTGCTGCAAGTGAAACAGTACCAAGCATGGTAACAATCTTAATAAAAAAGAGATAACCTATCTGAGTTAGAGAAGCATCTAATGTTGCAGGAAGTGAAATCCTCAAAATTCTTTTAATTATAGATATGTTTACGTCAACAATATGTTTAAATCGTATTGTTAAAATACTATCCCTGCTGAAAAGCCGATAAAAAATCAGGCATGCACCTGTTGTATAAGCGAGAGATGTTGCCCACGCAGCCCCGGCTACCTCCATTCTCGGAAAGATCCAGATTCCGAATATGAGAAGCCAGTTAAATAAGATGTTTATACAGTTCATTACAAGTGTGATCAGCATGGGCGTTCTTGTGTCACCGGCACCTCTGAAAATTGATGTGCCGGCCAGGATTATCAATCGGAAAATAAAGAAACTTAGTACTATTTTGAGGTATTGTGACCCCAGTGAAACCACATTCTCCTCTGCGCTCATCAAGATAAGAATATTATCGGCAAAGTAAAAGATGAACGGGCTGACAGTAAAGCCGAAAACAAGTGTAATCAACAGAGACTGTCCTGCTACCGTCCGGGCTTCATCTTTCTGTTTGGCACCAAAGTTCCTTGCCACAAGTGCCGTTGTTCCAACATTAAGAGCCGTGAAAACCATTGCAATAATAAAGCCCAATGCGCCTGCCAACCCGACAGCTGCAACAGGAACTGTACCCAACCTGCCTATCATGATGATATCTACAATGAAGACGGCCAGGTGCAGGACATTCTCCATCGCCACAGGAAGTGCCAATCTTATTATATTCCTATTTAAATCCTTTTTTGTCAGTTCCATAAGACCTTTTTCTAATTGAAATTATGGTTGACAACAACCCATACAATCATTAAAATTTTCTACTAAATTTATACCAAGATTTGTCAGATAATATGAGAAACTAAATACTTATGCAAAGTAATTTAGGAAACACTCCTGCCTTACTCACTTTTTCTGAATATACCATCATTTCAGTACAACAGAGTACTTGGTTTTTTGTTTTTTATTAGAAATTTCTTTTATTAAAAGATTGTAAATGTATACAGGCATAGATATTATTGAAATTAACAGGATAGAAAAGATCTTTGGCTCACACAAAAATTTTATAAGAAGAGTTTACACTTCTGATGAAGTTGAATATTGTCAAACCAAAAAAAACTGTTATCAGCATTATGCAGTACGTTTTGCTTCAAAAGAAGCAGTGCTCAAGGCTTTCGGAACCGGTTTAAGAGACAGGATGAAGTGGACTGACATAGAAACACTGAATGATGAACTGGGGAAGCCTTATGTTAATTTGTACGGCAGAGCGAGAGAACTTGCAACTGAAAAAAGAATCGGTGAAATTTCGGTTTCACTGTCTCATTGTAAAGAATATGCAGTAGCACATGTACTGCTAATACCTGATGAATCGCAGGAATAAGAGAAAAAAAATGAAAAAACTAATTCTTATAAATCCTCATCCTATAGGTAATGTAGGTGAGGAGAATGTTTCAGTACTAAATCAAATGCCCGTGAACCTGGGATATTTGAAGGCATTAACACCTGATAATTGGGAAGTAGACATAATAGATGAAACCCAGGAACTGGCAGTAGATGAAAAAGGAGAAAATGTATTTTTCGATATAACGAACGTAGCACTCGTTGGAATAACTTCTGTAAGCTACCAGGCAAACAGGGCATACGAAATCGCCACTGCATGCAGAAATAATGGAATACCCGTAATAATGGGAGGAGTACACGCAACAAGCTATCCGGAAGAAGCGGCCCAATACGTTGACTCTGTAGTAATAAGAGAAGCTGTCCCGATATGGGAACAGATAATTTCTGATTTTGAAAGCGGTGAGCTCAAGAAAACTTATGACGGAGGCTTGACTCCGATGGAAACATATAAGGATCTCCTGCCGGACAGAAAGTTTTTGACTGACAAGTATAAATACAGGTACTCCGGCATTATTACAACTGCAGGCTGTCCGTTCAGCTGTGAGTTCTGTTCAGTGCCACAGTTTCAGGGAAGAAAGTACAGAGAAAGACCTGTAGATGATGTCCTGAATGAACTGGAAGCAATTAAGGGGCAATATAGAGGCCTAATCCTGACAGATGAAAACTTTTACGGCCATAGCAAAAAATCTTACGAAAGGGTTAGAACCCTTTTCAAGGGGATGGTTGACAGAGGTATTTATCAGAACTGGTTCGGATTCACCTCGTTGAACATTTATGAGGATGACGAAACGCTGGATTACATGGTAAAAAGCGGATGTGTGGGAGTGCTCATTGGTATTGAATCTATAAATGAAGATGCATTGAAATCAATGAATAAAGGCGTTAACCTTCGTATAACAATAGAAAAATATAAGGAAGCAATAAAGAATATAAGGAAGCATGGTCTTGCAGTCTGGGGAACTATGGTATTCGGAAACGACAACGATACACCGGATACATTTAAAGATGTAGTTGATTTTATACTGGATGCAAAGATCGACATAATGACCTGTGGTATATTGTGTCCCTTTATCAATACTCCACTACAACAGAGGCTTGATGGTGACAACAGAATGTTCAGAACGAACTTTCCTGAAGACTGGATTTATTATACATCACATCATTTAACATATATTTTGTCTAAGCTCTCACTTCAGGAATTTATTGACGGCATAGAGTATGTTTATAACAATATATATTCAACTGACATAATAAGAAAGAAGTTCAGGGAAGCAAAAGACGAACTCAACAATCTCAATGCCGCAATGTTTGCATTTAGGGTAAATCTTGACTGGCAGGAGGTTTACAAACATCTGCTAGAAAACCTGAGAGACCTGCAAGCTTCAGGAGATTACGAAAAAGCTCTGGAGCGCTACGAAGCACTGAAACACCAGAAAAACCCGGACATGGCGAGTACTTAAGACTCAGGTTGTTGATTGGACTGTTTCTCAATAGTAAGAACCAAAGAGCAAATCCCCCCTACCCCCCTTTTACCAAGTGAGAATAAGGGGGATTTGCTTTTTGTGGAATATGGTTGGAGTACCTTGGGTACTTGGAACCTGGTATTTTATGATTTTTTTTTTAAAGGAATGAACATGCCAAGAGTTGTTGTCACCGGATTAGGACTGGTCATCGCTAACGGTATCGGCATTACAAACGCGTGGAGTGCTCTGATGGAAGGCAAAGACGGCACGGCAGAGCTGAAGTCATTTGACACATCACAATACAATGTACATCGTGCATGCGAGGTAAAAGATTTCAAAAACGAGACTGTCTTTGAAAATGAAACCTCGGCAAACACAATTCACAAATATACATATACTGCTGCAAAAGAGGCATTGAAGGATAGTGGCCTGAGTGACATCGATGGACGAGATAGAGAAAGAGCGGGTATTGCTATAGGAACCCTTGCCGGAGAGCTGCCTCCATTTGAATACCTGTTGCGTAATGCGCCTGAAGATAAGGCAAACGGCTTTGATATGGGTGTTGCCCTGACATATCCACCAGATTCTATCACCACACTGCTCTCAGAAGATTTTGGTTTTGAAGGACCTAATATGGTATCACTAAATGCCTGCTCTTCAGGTAACCATGCTATCGCCTGGGCATTAGACCTCTTATACGAAGGGAAAGTTGACGTAATGCTGGTAGGTGGTGGTGAACTTATCCCACAGACAGAGTTTACACATTTTCACAATCTGAAGGCGCTGGCTCCTGAAATGTGCCAGCCATTTGATAAAGGGAGAAAGGGTCTGATAATAGGAGAAGGCGCCGGAATAATGGTCCTGGAAACACTGGATTCTGCCTCAAAAAGAGATGCTGAAATATACGCTGAATTGAAAAGCTATGGTATGAGTTGTGACGGGCACCACATGACAGCCCCCCACCCGGAAGGAGCTGGCGCTATTGTGGCTATGTCAAATGCACTTTCTATGGCAAATATATCTTATGAAGACGTCGACTACATTAATGCGCACGGAACGGGAACACCATTAAATGATAGAATGGAGACATTGGCAATCAAATCAATTTTCAAGGAAAGAGCAAATGAAATACCTGTTAGCTCTATAAAATCAATGATTGGCCACACAATGGGAGCAGCAAGTGCAATAGAATCTGTCGTGAGCTGTCTGGCAATTAAAAATAACGCAATTCCACCTACCATACACTATGAAACACCTGATCCCGAATGTGATCTGGATTATGTACCGAATGAAGGACGAGAAACAGAAGTCAACTGTGTTATAAATAATTCCTTTGCCTTTGGCGGAAATAATGTAACGAATATTTTCAGTAGTTTGTAGCACAGAAAAAAGTTTAAAGTGAACTACCCGTCCCCGCCAGAACATCTTTGTCAGGCTGGCGAACGGCATAGCCAGGCGGGAAGTGGCTAAAATTACGGAAAGGATAAATTTCGGTTTTCACAATTTTAGGCACTTGAAGCTTTAGCTCACTTTTTAAAAAGTTTATTTATAACCTTTGTGCCTTAGTGGCAGCAGATTTTTATGAAAAAGAGAGCCGTAATTACTGGTATAGGAGTAGTATCTCCTTTAGGTATCGGACATCAGGATTTCTGGAATAATCTTGTTTCAGGCAATTCTGCTATAGCACCAATGGAATGCCTGGATCTATCAAAGTACGAATGTAAAAGCGGAGCAGAAGTAAAGGGTTTAAACCCTGAAGACTTTTTAGGACGTAAAGGGTTAAGATATCTTAACAAGGGAACAAAATTTCTGGGTTCCAGTGCAAAAATGGCAGTAGATGACGCGAACCTGGAAATTGATGAAGAGCTGTCAAATCATACCGGAATTCTCATTGGCTCTTCCCTTGGAAATTTCTCACAGACTACAGATTATTTTCACGACATTATAAGGGAAGGTCCATCAGATCTTTCACCGATGCAGAGCTACGATGTCGCCTTGAACTCTTCCATAAACTATGTCTCGGTTTTCTTTAAGTTAAAGAGTTTCGCCAGGACTATCTCTTCCGGATTCACATCCGGTACCGATGCCATTGGTAATGCCGTAAAACTCATACAGAATGGGAAAGCAAAAATAATCATAACCGGTGGAGTTGAGCAAATCTCTCTGGATCTATACATGATCTTTTATCTTCGAAAGATGCTAGCAGGTTCTAATGGTACAGAAAATGAGATCAGCATGCCTTTCGACATAAGAAGAAATGGTTTTATTATGAGTGAAGGCAGTTATGTCTTCGTATTGGAGGACTATGATTACGCCATAAGTCGTGGGGCAAGAATATATGGTGAAGTCTCAGGCTATGGAAGCCTCTTTTCCGGCGGCAGGAACAGCGATATTGAAAACAGAATCGAAAAAGCCGGTAACACAATGAAATCATGTATTGAGGACGCCGGTATAACAACTGACGATATAAACGTAATTAATGCAAACGGAAATTCAGGCAAGATGTCAGACCTCATAGAGGCAAAAGCCGTCAAGGAGATTTTCGGGGAGAAAGGAGAAGAGGTTCCTGTCCACTCTATCAAATCTACCTTAGGGGAAAGTTATGGAGCATCGGGAGCTGCACAGACCGCTTCAGCTTTACTATCTATTACTAATGGTTTAATACCACCTACCATTAGTTGTGATGAAAAAGATCCTGAGTGTAATCTGAATATAGTTAATAATAAGCTTGAAAAAGACATTAACACAGTACTCTTAAATTCCTTTGATTTATCCGGAAACAACTCCTGCCTGGTTATCAAGAAACATGAGTAAATTATTTGAACCAATAAAAATTGGCAGTTTAAAAATCAAGAACCGGTTGGCAATGTCAGCAATGGACCTTGGCTTTACATCAGACGGCTCTATAAACACGCGCTTTATTGATTTCTATGTAGAACGGGCTCGTGGAGGTGTCGGATTAATAGTAGTGGGTGGGTGTTATCCGGAAATGACCGGAAAAGTGTGGAAGAGCATTATCGGTCTAGACAAAGATGAATATATACCGGGTTTAAAGAAATTAACCGATACGATCCATAAATATGATGTTAAGGTTGCAGCGCAAATACTTCATGGTGGCAGAAGCGCATCTTCATTTTTCTCTAAAACACACCCTGTATCACCATCAAGCCTGTCACACGTCAACATAAAACAGAAACCTCACGCCCTGACCATACCGGAAATAAAGAAAGTAATTGATGGTTATGTTGCTGCAACAATAAGGGTAAAGAAGGGAGGGTTCGATGCAGTAGAGATACACGGAGGGATGGGATATCTTATAAATCAGTTTCTTTCAAAGGCAACTAATAAGAGAAAAGACAGATATGGAGGCAGCCTCAAAAACAGGATAAATTTTGCAAAAGAGATAGTCGTCGCTATAAAGAAACATGTGGGCAAAAAATATCCTATAATCTTCCGCATGTCAGGTGAAGATTTTGTAGATGAAGGACTCAAGCTGGATGAAAGTGTTGAAATAGCAAAAGAGCTGGAGAAAGCAGGTGTTGATGCATTCAATGTGTCACCGGGATGGCACGAAAGCCGTATTCCCATTATGCTAATGGCCATCCCGAGAATGTCTTATATCTTTATGTCTGAAAAGATAAAAGATAGTGTAAACGTACCTGTAATAGGATCAGTGAGAATAAATGACCTCGCTTTGGCTGAGGAAGTAATAGATAATAACAGGTCAGACATTATTTCAATCGGTAGGCCTTTAATAGCAGACCCTGAATTGCCAAAGAAGTATAAAAAGAGGCAATTCGATGATATCAGGAGATGTATTGCCTGCAATCAGGGATGTTTTGATTCGCTGTTAAATTTTAAATCTGTCAGCTGTTTATATAATGTCAGAGCTGGCAAAGAGAGTGAATTCAAGATCAGGAAAGCTAAAAAGAGGAAAAAAGTAATGGTTATTGGCGGTGGACCGGGAGGTATGGAAGCTGCAAGAGTTGCCGCATTAAGAGGACATGACGTATATTTATTTGAAAAAACAGATGCACTAGGTGGACAATTAAGATATGCTTATATTCCTCCGGGGCGGGAAGAGATAGAAAATGTTGTCACATTCCTGGAGAATCAGATAAAAAAATTAAATGTAAAAATAGAGCTTTGCAATAAAGCAGACATTACTACTATAAAGAAATTAAAGCCGGACGTTGTAATCGCAGCTACAGGGGGCAGTCCGCTAATACCTAAGATTTCCGGCATAAAAGAAAAAAACGTTGTTGTGGCCGAAGATGTTTTTGATAACAGGGTAAAGGTCGGCAAAGAGGTCGTAATCATTGGCGGAGGTACTATCGGCTGCGAAATTGCCCTTCATACGGCAAAGATGGGAGCAATGGATCCGGAAGTTGCCTGCTTTCTCTTAAAGAACAAAATTATCAACGGTGATGAAGCTGTAGAACTTACATCAAAAGGAAAGAGAAATATCACTATCCTGGAGATGAAAAATAAAATTGGAGGAAGATTCGGTATCTCAACCAGATGGGTCATCTTGAAGCAGGTAGAGGATGCCGGCATCAAAAGCATAACAGGTATTAAAGTAAAGAATATATCTGTTATATCTAAATCAACAAAAGAGAAAGGTAAGGTCTGCGTAACATTTGAAAAGGACAAGCAAAATGTTAAGATTGTTGCGGACACAGTTATTATTGCTGCAGGATACAAGCCTAATCAGGAGCTTACCAGAAAATTAAACGGCAAGATTGACGAATTATATAAAATAGGTGATTGTGTAGAGGTAAGGACCGCACTCGAAGCAATCCACGAAGGATTTGAAGCAGGACTGAGGATTTAATATTATGAAAGATATTCGAATGAATCGTGGAGATAACTCCGGTTATAACCATATGGAATCTGAAGAGATAGAGGCTGATAACGGCAAGAAGATCGGAATCATTTACTTGAACAAACCTGACCGGAACTCTCTTGGTTCCTGGCTGCTGGATGCCATATATGAGACTATAGACCAGTACGAAAATGATGAAAAAATTGGAGCTATTATTATTGCCAGTAAACTAAGAGGAGTATTTTGCGACGGTGTAGACCGCGAAGAACTTTTCGGGTCATGGATTTCAGATCTGGTAGCAAAGAAAGACTACGAACGGTTCCATCGTTCCTACGAGATGCTTGTAGAAATTGAAAATTGTCAAAAGCCGGTTATTGCCGCTATTAATGGCATTGCGATAGGAGCGGGAATTGAGCTTGCAATGTTATGTGATCTGCGTATTGCATCAGAACGCGCATTTTTCAATCTGCCTGAAGCCAAACCGGAACTTGGCATTATCCCTGCGCTTGGTACAACTCAACGTTTACCTCGACTCATTGGTCATGCACGCGCAAAAGAGATGTTATTCCTTGGCAAGATGATCCGTGCAAAAACCGCATTGGAATGGGGTTTAGTCAATCAGGTTGTACCACACAATGAGGTTTTGAGCCAGGCTATAGAAATGGCAAAGGTGCTGCTGGAGAGAGAGACAGGAGTACTGATAGAAATGAAAAAATGTGTCAACTTTGCCGTAGAGAATGATATTACAAAAGGCCTGGAATATGAGGTCGGCATATTTGCTAAAATGATGCGGTCGAAGCTGGCTGAAAAGAAATAACCGTAGAAACATAAAACCGATGAAACAGAGCATTATAATCGATATAATAAACCTTTGTTTTTTATCAACAATAATTTCCTGGAGGCAATTCTATGAGTAACAAGACGGCAATAGTAACAGGTGGTACTAGAGGTATAGGCAAAGCAATCGTACTTGAGCTGGCAAAAAGCGGATGCAACGTCGCCTTCAACTACAGTAAGAGTGATGACCTGGCAAACGAACTCGTAAAAGAGATAGAGGGGCTTGGAGTCAAGGCTATAGCAAAGAAAGCAGATGTATCGGATTTTGAAAATGCTAAGGATATGATTAAAGAGGTTAAAGATGAATTCGGCCAGATAGATATCCTGGTTAATAACGCTGGAATTACAAGGGATAAACTACTTGCCATGATGAAAGAGGACGACTGGGATGATGTGATCAATATAAACCTTAAGAGTGTGTATAATTTCTCCAAGGCAGTAATCATGACCATGATCAAGCAGAAGAGCGGAAACATACTCAACATAACTTCAGTTAGCGGTATCGCAGGTGTAGCAGGCCAGGCCAATTACTCTGCCTCTAAAGCAGGAATGATCGGTTTCACAAAAGCCCTTGCAAAAGAAGTCGGTAAGGCAAAAATTAATGTCAACGCTATTGCATGCGGTTTTATAGAAACAGACATGACTTCGGAGCTTCCTGAGGAATATAAGCAGAAGATGATTGATATGACCGCCCTTAAGCGGTTTGGTACGACTGAAGATGTTGCGAAAACCGCGATGTTTATGCTTTCAGACGATGCAAAATATATTACTGGCCAGGTGTTGTCTATCGATGGCGGATTGGCATTATAGAAAGGCTGAAGCAAGAGACTGGATACTAGAAGGAAGAGGTAAGGAAAAAACATAGCGATTAATGTTTACATTTCCTGCTGTCATCTGCTAACTGCTTACTTTAGATGTTACTACACCTTGCAGCTACCTCTGAAATTTAATAATTGAAAGGAGTCTATTTTAAAATGCTCTTCTTATTAAAAGTTCAAATCAAAAAATTACCTGATATGCCGGTTAAGGATTTCCTGGGATTTGTTGTCAAGGAGTGGGAATATTTTATCAGGATGAGGAAAAGAGGCCGGATACTTGCCGGTGGCAAGCTGGCCGGCAGCAGGGGCGCCGCCGCTATTATTGAAGTTGATTCGAATGAAGACCTTGACCAGCTCGTAACAAACCTACCGCTCTTCCCTTTTTTCACTGACATAGAAATAACCCCACTCGTATCCACAGACAAAGCACTGCTTGATGTCAAACGCATCCATTCACTTATGAAGTAGAGATATGTGAATTCAAGTTAATACAACACAAATTTTTGCGGATAAAGACAAAAAAAGATAAAAGGGATCACAAATCACTTGATAGCATCTTTAATTTTTTTTGTTAAAAATCCTTTTCAAAAGAGATATCTATCTCTTTGCATTCTTCGAGTCTTCTTGTCATCGGTGCCTTTTGTCCGGGGAACGGTGAGAAAGTTCTAAAACTTTGAAAGGCAGTATCTGTTGAAACGTACATTTGACCATAAAATAGGAATAATTTCTGACACACATGGACTTGTCAGAAAAAGTGTTGTCAAATCTTTTAAAGATGTGGATTTGATAATACATGCCGGAGATATTGGAACGGAGGAGGCGTTTGAGACCCTGCAAGCCATTGCCAAAGTTCATCCAGTCCGTGGCAATATTGACGGTGCAAGATGGGCCAAAAACTTACCTTGTACTGAGGTTGTACAAGTGGGTCATGTATATTTATATGTACTTCACGATTTAAATGCACTTGACCTTGACCCCACAGCAGCCGGATTTAACGCTGTTATCAGCGGCCACTCCCACATACCAAAGGTCGAAAATAAAGACGGTATTCTCTTTCTCAATCCAGGAAGTGCCGGACCCAGACGGTTTAATTACCCGATTTCCATCGCTTTCCTGTATATAAAAGGGGCTTCTATTGAAGCAGAAATAGTGGAGTTAAAGGGATAAATTTTGTCAGAAATTAAGCGTATCAACGCCACTTAAAACTTGGCAGGTAGACAGTCACTAAAAAAAGAGGGATGTTCATCTCGAAAGCAAGGACTGTTGTCACGTTGTCTCGTCACTCAGCATTTCATAATCTTTCTCAAGTAAAGCGCTTGCTTCTTCTTTTGCTTTCAAAAGAGAATTTGGAAAATGATCCATCAGTTTATGGTAATACTGGTTCATGTGTTTAAAATCCTTTTCTACCTCATCCGCTGTGAATGCCAGTACTTTTTCGTAATAATCGGTAGCCAGGTCATATTCTTTTTTTCGATCATGCATTTCACCCAATGCAAGGTAAAGTAAAGGATTATTTGGAGCATACTCAAGCCCTTTATTTAAAAGCACTTCCGCCTTATGATATTCCTTCTCTTCCCCATAAAGAAAACTAAGGACACCAAGAGCATAAATATCTCTGCTATTTAACTCCAACGCCTGCAAGTAACTATCCTTAGCTTTTTTAACTGAAATTGCTGAAGATGATCTCATAAATAGACCTACTATTTGCTGCATCATCGCATTTTTCAGGTAAGCATCTCCTCTGATTATATAATTCCTATAATCATCCGGAAAGTATTCTACAAGCTCGTCAATTAATTCAAGATTACCACTTCTAAATATTATATTAGTAATCTCTTTATGGTTACGTTCATAATCAATACCTTCAATACAACAGATTACCCTTGATTTTGATTTTGGATGGTCGCGAATATATTCATTTTCATCCAAAATCAACTCTTCCAGCTTACTCAATGCCCTGGATTGAGCACATCCGATTAATGAGACTAGAATAGTGATAATACTCGCAACAACTCCACATTTTGACAGATAGCTTCTCATCATGAATGCATTATAATAAAAATTCTAATGGATTCAATATTCTATATGAAAATCAGAGAACAGCCACATTATAGCCTCAGAGGTGTTTAAAAAGTCTTGATCAATCAGATGGTATCTGATTTAGCTACTGGATTTATTGGTAATATCGAGACAAAACTGTTACTCAGGGAAATTACGCAAAATGAACAGTAGATGCCGGATGTCATCACTGCCAGCCCTAATCTACCGTCTAAAAGCAACTTTGAGATTTGATTATTACTTAACCCTATAAGTGAAAGAAAAGCTTATCCTGAATAGTTACCAGACGAAATGTTAAAACGATATTAATCGTTAGTAGATTCCAGCAGGAAATCGTAACAGTTATCTCTGATTTCGGGATTAGCCCGATGCTTCATTGCATCACGAGGATGCTGATTCAGATGGCCGCTGATTCCATAAATATCATTAAATCCCCACTCAATTTCCTTACGCAGTGGAACCAAGTGTTCCTGTATAGTCTTATAAATTGGCCTCACATCAAACTTTGGATTCTTCAGGAAATTCAGCAACAGTTCTACATTACAGTTTCCTGCTCCACGGCCTATGCCGTTTATGGTCGCATCAAGCAGGTTGACACCGTCAATAATAGCCTGTTGAGTATTTGAAAAAGCCAGTTGCTGATTATTATGTGCATGGAACCCAAGTTCCTTGTTCGGAGCATGCTCTTTATAGAGCTGCAGATAGCTGGTTACCTGTTCCGAGTAGAATGCCCCAAAGCTATCCACCAGGTAGAGGTAGTCAACCTCGCTCGCTTCATTTACCTGCTGCAGAGATTCAATAAGGTCAGTCTCGATTGCGGCAGAAGACGCCATAAGGTTAATAGTTGTCTGATACCCAAGATCCTTAGTTCGTTTTACCAGATCCAGCCCCTTATCAACATCCGTAACATAACAGGCTGTACGTACCATTCCAACAACACTCTGTTCCGCAGGAACCAGTGCAGAGACATCAACTCTATCCACATCGTACATCACAGCCAGTAGCGGCGGATCATCGCACTCATAGGAGTCAACAATATATTTGATATCGTCCTCGTCACAAAAGTTCCATTTGCCGTATTTTTCCCGTGTGTATTCATCACTTACACAAAGTTTTTTGCCAATCTCCATAATGTCGACACCGCTATCACAAGCTGCACGATAAACCGCTTTAACAAAATCATCCTTGAACTGGTAATTATTTATAAGACCTCCATCTCTGACAGTACAATCTAAAACCTTTATTTTTTCTCGAAACATCTTCTCTGCTCCCGGTAAAATACCTAATATCTGCGTCTAAAAAATTTAAACTTTATATATTAACGTAAACAGATATAAAAAAACAAGTGAGAAATATAATGAATACCTCAATTACCCAATAATATTTATTGTATTTTAAAAAACTCGTGATAATATCATGACTCAAATCCAGTATTATTTATTACAAAGAGAGTCGTACATTTTACCATGAATGGCCCGGATTCAAACAAAAGTACTCTTAAAAAAAGACAAAAAAAGCCCTGGTACAAGGATGGCCTTAGATTTGAATGCCAACGATGCGGCAGCTGCTGCAGGGGCGAACCGGGTGTTGTCTGGATTAATAAAAAAGAAACCAAAAATATCTGTGTGTCCCTTGGCATCTCTACGGAGTTATTTGTAAAAAACTATGTAAGGCTGATTAATGGCCGAATCAGTCTGCTGGAACATGATAACGGAGACTGCATCATGTACGACAACGGATGTAAAATTTATGAAGACCGGCCGCGCCAATGCAAAACTTTCCCATTCTGGAGTTCGAATCTGAAAAATAAAACTCAGTGGGAAGAGCAGAAAAAGACATGTCCCGGTATTGGCAAGGGAAAGTTACATACACTGGAAGAGATTGATAACTCTTTAAGACCGGAACTAAGAGATTTATGATACATGAGTCGAATGAAACCACAGAAAACACCGGTTCGTACCTGAAGAGAAGAATCGGGATACTTGGCGGCACTTTCAACCCGATACATATAGGGCATCTGATCATGGCAGAAGAGTCCTGCCGGCGTCACTATTTATCCAAAATCCTTTTTATTCCCGCATACATCCCTCCTCACAAATTTGTAAAAGACTTAACTGAGGCACATCATCGTTATCAAATGATTCAATCAGCCATCAGTGGAATAAGCAAGTTTGAAGTATCCGACCTTGAAATCAAACGTGAAGGCAAGTCGTATACTATAGACACTATACAGGAAATACTGTATCACTACGGTGAAGATAGCGAGATATTCCTTATTATGGGAGCTGACTCCTTAAATGAACTTGAATTATGGAAAGACATCAAAAAACTTTCTCAACTTTGTCACTTTGTAATAATCAACAGACCGGGATATAAAACAGAAGCCTCTGCCAGGCTCATAGAAATTATCGGTAATGACAACATCTCAGATATGGAAAGATTGAAAATAGAGATTACCCCGGTAGGGATTTCATCTACAGATATCAGGAAAAGATTGAGCGATGGAGTCGATATAAAAGGCCTTGTGCCCGAAGGTGTTGAGGCATATATAAGAGATCATGGCTTGTACTTACCATCTTGAATAACCTTTGCCTATGTAAAATCAGATGGTTAACACGTAAAGAGGGACTATCACAATCTCCTTTATTACAAGTTCACGATAACGGTAGCAAATTCAAAACCTGTCCAGAAACTCTTTACCCTTCTTGATATGTTCTATGGGTTGCTGAATTGCCCTTGAGTTGATAACATAGAATCCGTAATACCCTGTTGAGTCAAGTGCAGAAGCAAATTCTTCCACAGGTATAATGCCATCTCCTATGGGAACTTCTACCTGCCTGCCTTCTTCCGTTTGTCTGGTATCCCAAAGATTTGTGTGAGTAATATATTCGTGCAATTCATATATGCCTTTTATTGGATCAAGATTATTTGTCATGAGAGATGCTGGATCATAAATTAATTTAACGCCATCAGAATGTAATGATTTTAGAAAAGCTTTCAGTGTAGAATAATCATCATATGAAGCCTTGACGGCAAGTATGCATCCGTAATTTTCAGCATGCCGGCCGACCTCGCTGAGAGCTGCATTTACGGCATGCCAACGTGTAGAGCTATCATCTGTCGGTATACTGCCTGCCTGCACGGTTACAATACCGGCTTGTAAATCCAGAGCCAGATTAATAATATCTCTGGTCCTCTTGATGAGAAAGTCAAATTCATTTGCATTGGCAAACCCAACACCAAGTTCACCTCCGAGAGCACAGAGACTTAATCTATTCAACTCTATAATACGTTTCAGCTCTCGACGGCCGGTACCGGACAGGTTCTCTGGAGTCATGTCTCTTTGTGTTGCATCTATTTGAATGCCTTTAAAGCCAAGGGTGGAAGCGGTCTTGATACCATCTTTAATCCTTAAACGAAGTGATTCCAGCACAACACCGATTCTCTGTCTAATCATGGTACCAGAACAATCTTTCCGAACTGTTTCCTATCCAACATTTTTGTTTGAGCAGCAACCGCATCTTTAAGAGAAAAAACTGAATCTACTAGAGGCTTCAGTCTGCCGGATTCAATAAGCTTCAATATATCCAGTAATTCTCTCCTGCTCCCCATATAACAGCCTGAAATTGACAGCTGTCTGGCAAATACAAATCTTAGATCTAAACTTACTGTTGGACCGCTTGTTGCTCCGCAGGTAACAATTCGACCGCCCCTCTTAAGACATAACATATTTTTTTCCCAAGTTTCAGGGCCTATGTGTTCGAATACCAGGTCAACGCCTCTACCATCTGTAAACTCATTTACTTTGTCTGCGAAATCTTCATTTGAATAGTTTATTACATAATCTGCGCCAAGTTTTCTTGCTTTCACCTTTTTTTCATCACTACCAACGGTTGCAATAATGTCCGCTCCACTGAGCCTGGCTATCTGTATAGCGGCACTGCCAATACCGCTACCGGCAGCATGGATAAGGACAGTTTCTCCTGTTGCCAAATCTCCACGGGTCTTCAACATATTCCATGCAGTCAGGAATACCAGTGGTACCGCCGCCCATTCCTCGAAAGATATTTTATCTGATATTGGGATTATGTTTTCTGCCGGTGCCTTAGCATATTCCGCATATCCACCATTTACCTGGTAACCCATAATCCTGAATTCACGGCAAAGGCTGTCGTTTGATGATAGACAGAATTCACACTTACCACAACTCATGCCCGGAGAGACAAGAACACGTTGGCCAATACTTAAATTCTTAACTTTAACTTCACAACCAATACTGGCAACTTCTCCGGCAATCTCGCAACCGAGTATATGCGGCAGTGGTATCGTAACACCGGGCAATCCTTCTCTTACCCAGATATCAAGATGATTAATCCCACATGCCTTTACTTTGACGAGAACTTCAGAAGAAGAAACCTCTGGTTCCGCAAAATCGGTATATACCAATTTATCAACACTGCCATGTTCGTTAAAGACGGTTGCCTTCATTATCCTACTTTCTCAAAAGCATCTTTGCTGGCACCACACGCCGGACAAACCCAATCTTCCGGCAAATCTTCAAACGCAGTACCAGCATCTATCCCGCTAATACCATCTCCTTTTTCCGGATCATATATGTAACCGCAAACGCTACATTCCCATTTATTCATCCTTTAATCTCCTTATAATTTACGATGTATTCCCATTACCAGCAAATCATTAACTAATCAAGACTTCCAGATGCAGGAACACACAATGTATTTTCTTCAAAATATTCTCTTACTCCTGATATTACTTTACCGATAGCCGTATCGACAGGTTCATTTATTGATGCACCTGCGGCACGCACATGCCCGCCGCCTCCAAAGTCAGAAGCCAGTTTAGCAACATCCACCGTGTGCTTTGATCTAAAACTCACCTTTGTTGTCCTCTCACCAATCTCTCTGAAAATAATTACAACCTCCACTTCCTTTACTGCACGAACAAGATCAATAACGACATCAGTATCTACAAATGCCACACCTGATGATTTAATCATATCCTTTGTCAACTTGGTCCATACCACTTTTCCGTCGCATTCCGGGCGCAGGATTCCTAGCGCAAGGTTTAGCAGCTTTAAATAGCTCATGTGCCTGGTCTGATAAAGCTGCTCATACATCAACTCGGATTTAACTCCAGCCTCAATTAAATCAGAGCAGACTTTTAGCGCCTTTGCGCTTGTGTTACTGAATTTAAACCACCCTGTATCAGTTGCAATCGAAAGATATAGTGGAGTCGCGATCTCCAGTGTTATCTCTCCATTCATAAAGGCAATCAAGTCGAATATCAGTTCCCCTGCAGAAGATGCATCTTTGTCTATAACATTTATATCAGCAAATCCCGGATTTGATGCATGGTGGTCTATACATATCTTAGTAAGCGAGCCGGACTTTATCATATCAGCAAAATCACCCAACTGCCCCCAATCAGCAACATCAACTATAAATATAGCATCAAAATCATCAAGGTTTATATTAACATCTTTATTTCTTAAAAACTTTACATCTCTATCGGTATCAAAACAGCGGTAAACCTCAGGCAGTGCTTCATTGTTTACAATTACCGCACCCTTATTTAATCCACATAAAAAACGTTTAAGAGCAAGTTCAGACCCAATCGCATCTCCTTCTGAAAAGAGATGGGTAGTTATAAGAAACTTCTTACCCCCATTTATAATATCTACTATTTCTTGCCACATATTAAAGACTTAAACGCCTTTCCGTTGTCCATGCAGAACGTCGTGTCTTACACTTCCAGCATCCATGGAATCTCTTCCTCAGCAAACAGAAGTGACGGTTCAGTTATTACGCGAAATTCATCCTTGAATTGTGTAACATGAGCACGTTCCATCTTGATAAGTGTTTCAAACAGTTTTTTTGCACCTTCATCTTTTGTTTTCTTTGCAGCGTTTTCATAGAACTTACAGGCATTTTCCTCAGTACTTATGATTCTTTTAATTACATCCTCATAATCAGCTGTTTTTTCAGGTGCCTTTATTTTGACAGCTTTTAACGTTTTTATCTTTATATCTTTCGGAACTTCACCAAAACTGTCCTCATACCAATTCTTTAATCGTTCATAATGTTTTTGCTCTGCATCTGCCATTACCTCAAACTTAAGCTTAGCAGCCTCGTCTTCAAGCTGTGTTGATATTTTCTTATACAAAGCACTTGCTTTAAGCTCCTCTGCCATTGCAGTTTCTACAATACTTAATGTTACATCTCCTTTTTCTTCAACATTTTTTTTCTTCTGCAATGGTCAGCCTCCTAATAACTTTTAAAATATTTGCAAAAATATATTATAATCAGGGATTCACATTATCAAAAGGAAAAGTTTGGTTGATGGTATGATTGTTTATGGCCGGCAAAATACAAATTGCGGCATGTAAGTATTTTGATTCCACATCATGGTATCAGATAGCTGATACAAACTTTTTACCGAATCCTTCACATTCATTCAAAGCTTCTTCTGAAGGTGCCATCCTTAACTTACAACCTTCAACAACTATCTTGAAACGTAAACTTTTTAAAATATCTTCAATTATCTGTACGGCTTCCCCACTCCACCCGTAACATCCAAAAACAGCAGCAGCCTTACCCCTGATATTCAGTGTTACCAGGCTTGAAATAATATCAAATATTGGTTTTGGAGCCTTTGCGTTCAACGTTGGAGTTCCAAGAATAATGCCGTCAGAGGCTTCAATTTCATCAAGTAAGGTGTCCATATCAGTTTCTGCCGCATCTAACAGTGAAACATCTGTATCAGGAAGACATGCCCCTCTGTAAATAGATTCTGCCATTCTTTTTGTACTGCCGTATGATGTAACATATATGATTGTTATTTTCTTCTTGTCAGGATACTTTTTTGTTTTACCAGACCATTCTCTATAAGAGTCAATGTACCTATCCAAACCTTCCCTCAGTATAGGCCCATGAGATGGCGCAATAATTTCTATATCAAGATCCTTTATATTGTTCAAGGCATCAATAACGTGTTTCTTGAAAGGCCTCAAAATGGTATCGTAGTAAAATTCATACGCAGTAAATGCATCTTCCTTGGAATCCAATTCATCGTTAAACCTTTTATCGCTGCAGTAATGTGAACCGAACGCATCACAGGGAAATAGTATCTTATCAGTCTCAAGATACGTAAACATGGTATCCGGCCAATGAAGAAATGGTGCAGATATGAATTTCAGTACTTTACCACCAAGATCAATACTTTCTCCAGCTTTCACCTCCCTGTAATCAAACTCCTTATGCAGAATATTCTTCACGAAAGTTCTGGCTCCTCTGGAAAAAACAGGGATTGCCTTGGGAGCTAATTCCATCAATCTGATCAAGCCTCCCGAATGATCCGGCTCAGTATGATTAATGATTATATAATCAATATCTTCCGGCCTGACTAATGACCTTATTTTAGAAATAAAGTCATCGACACAATACGATTTTACCGTATCTATGACAGCTACCTTCTCACCACGTACCAGATAGGAATTATAGGTTGTACCGTGCTTTGTAGGTATGACGATGTCAAAGGTAACGAGGCCTGGATCCAGTGCACCAATCCAATAAACATCTTCCTTAATCATGATTGGCTGGTCCATCTATTCTTTCTCCATTTGAAGATGTTTGATTTCTAATTTACGCGGAGCGCTGCCGGTACTTACCGACCAGTTTTTCGGTGGCCTGATGTCGTCCATAAAATGCATCGTCTGCTGTTTGTCCAGCTGGACGTATATTTGATTCCATACACACGGTACATCTTTCGCCACTTCGCATTTGCCGTCCATTGACCCGCCACACGGACCATTCATTAAACTCTTTGAACACCTGCTGACAGGACAGAAACCGCCTGTTATATCAAGGACACAATCACCACAACCGGCACATCTCTCCAGAAAAAGTCCCGGCTCTACCGGTGCACCCATAAAAGTAGTATTCAATCCCGGCAATACTCTTGCCGGTGTATATTTTTCCGCTAATGTTTGTACTCCCACACCACATGCTATAGAGACTACGGCATCATAATCATTAATATAATTCCCTACAGGTTCTACATACTCCTGTTCACACTGCCTCAAAACTGTCTCTTCTTTCACCTCCAGCTCCCTGCCATCTCTTTTCGCCGCAATGCGTAATTTCAGTGCAAGCTCCTCAACCTGTTTTTGACCTCCGGTATGACACACCGTCACACAATCCCCACAGCCAATTACACAGATCTTACTGAGGTCTTTAACCAATTCATAAATCTCTGTAAACGGTTTTGACTCAGCCACTATCATAACTTTTCTCCCGTTATTATTCAGTATTCTTACTTTGATGCTTAAAACGGATAATAACATAAAATCGATGAAAATGAAGCAAAAAACCGGATGTTTTTGTTTAATAAACTGAAAAATTTAATCTCAATATTCACGAGAAAAAATTAACAAATTTATAAGTTGAACAAAAACAACATTTATGCTTAAAATGAATGTTCTTACTTTTTCAGACCTTTATAGAGAACACTTTAAATGATAATCATGAATGTTGTAGTAGGCCCATTAGAAGTAAACTGTTACATATTGGGATGCAGAGATTCAAAAGAAGCTGCCATTATCGATCCTGGAGATAATGCAGACAAAATTATTAGAACAATAGAAAATAAAGGGCTTAAACCAAAGTTTATAATTAATACTCACGCACATTTTGACCATATAGGAGGCGTCAGAGCAATACAGGATCATTTCAAGATTGACTTTTTGCTGCACAAAGATGATTTATTCCTTGTTGACAATGCAAGTGAACAGGCGACAGCGTTTGGACTCGAACCTATCCCTAAACCGGAAGTCAGTAAATATGTTAATAATGGGGAAGAAATTTCTTTAGGCAGCAAGTCTATTTCCGTCATTCATACGCCAGGTCATTCACCAGGATGTGTTTGCTATTACCTGGATAATAATGTCTTTGTCGGAGACACATTGTTCGCAGGCTCTATTGGAAGGACAGATTTGCCCGGCGGCTCTTATGAAACGTTGATCAGTTCAATAAAAGAGAAGCTTTTCCCTTTAGGTGACAGCACCACTGTATATCCGGGACATGGTCCTTCTACAACAATAGAAAACGAAAAGAAACATAACCCATTCCTAAAATAATAATAGAGAGGATTCATTTATGAAAAAAATTGGTGTCTTAACAGGGGGTGGAGATTGCCCGGGATTAAATGCGACAATCCGTGCAGTTGTCAGAAAAGGCATAACCGAATACAATTATGAAATGTTCGGGATACTGGCAGGTTGGAAGGGCTTGATAGAGGGAAATATCAAAGTCTTTGACATGAAAAATGTTTCCGGAATACTTCACAGAGGAGGAACAATAATTGGCACAAGCAGAACAAATCCTTTTCGAGAAGAAAACAGTGGAGACCCTGAACGAATCCTGGAAAACATTAAGCAGTTTAACCTGCACGCGATTGTTTCGATAGGCGGTGAAGATACTCAGGGTGTCGCATACAAGTTGTCTGAAATGGGAGTCAATGTAATCGGCATACCTAAAACAATTGATAATGATTTACCTGGTACTGACTATACATTCGGCTTTGACACTGCCGTAAACATTGCAGTAGAGGCTATTGACCGGATCCATACGACTGCCGAGTCACACAACAGAGTAATGGTAATAGAGGTTATGGGAAGGCATACGGGATGGATCGCAACGTTTGCCGGTATTGCCGGTGGAGCGGATATTATCTTAATACCGGAAAAAAAGATAGATATGGAAGAAGTTTATGCAACAATAAGAAACCGGCATAAACGCGGGAAAAACTTCAGCATTGTAGTTGTATCTGAAGGTATAAAACTACCTGTAGAAGACAGTGAAAACGAAGAGCATGTTCTACAAAGCACCAAGACAGATGCTTTTGGGCACGTTATGCTCGGAGGGGTCGGCTCGGTTCTGGCAAAAATGATTGAAAAAGGCACAGGTTTCGAGTCAAGATGTACGGTATTAGGACATACACAAAGGGGAGGCACTCCTACCGCATTCGATCGCATATTAGGTACCCGCTTTGGTGAAGCTGCAATAGACCTGGTAGATAAAGGTGATTTTGGTAAGATAGTTGTATTAAAAGGTAATGAAATAAAGTCTGTAGAACTGAAAGAAGTAATGGGTCATTACAAAACAGTTGACGATTACTGGTACGATCTTGCCAGGGTATTCTTTGGATAATAAATAATTATAACTTTTTCCGATTCAAAGGCTGAATTTATGAATGCCGCAATACTGGCTGGTGGGAAGAGCAGCAGAATGGGTTCTAACAAGGCGTTTCTTGAATTAAAGGGCAAAACTTTTATTGAACTGCAAATCGAACTGCTCAGAGAAATGTTTGACGAAATATTCATCTCAGTTAAAATTCCATCAGAGTATGAGTATTTGAATTTACCGATTTTTAAGGATATCTATCCTGACAAAGGGCCATTAGGAGGAATATACACCAGCCTTATTAACTCCAGCAGCTATCACACATTTATGCTTGCCTGTGATATGCCATTTGTCGAACCGGAGCTGATAACACATCTTAAAGACCTTACAAACCAATATGATGTTGTTATCCCAAAGAGTGAAAAAGGGCTGGAGCCATTACATGCATTCTATTCCAAAAAATGCATTGAACCAATCAAGAGAGAGCTTGACGGGAATAACCTGCGAATAATCAGTTTCTTTCCGCATGTCAATGTAAAGATAGTAGAATTGGGAAGCCTGACATCTTCAAATAATTTTAAACATTCAATTAAGAATCTGAATACCAGGGAAGAATATGAAGCCATAACAAAAAAAAATTGTTAATATCAAGGTATCTGGTATCAGCCATCCTCTTGTAAAACATGTGAACTGGCCAAAAAAAATAATAATTAGATTGATACCGGTGGGAATGTTATCAAAATGAGTTATTCTTTGCCCTGTCTCTGCTTGAACACCTGAACCAGATCTTTATATGAAGATCCAGTCATGAAACTATTGATTTGTCTACGGTAGTTACTGGCAAGGCTGACTCCTTCAAAGATTACGTCACAAATTCCCCACTCTCCATTTTTTCTGATCAAACAAAATACTGCGGAGACATTCTCATTTGTTCTCTTTAGGAGGCGGACCTTTACTCTGGCAGAATCGTCATCTTGCTCCTCGTTAAGTGAAATAATTCTTTCTCCAAAGCGAGGACCGCTCTTTCTCATGTAAGCGCCTTTAATGTTATTGGCAAACAATTCTACAAATTCCATTTTTTCCTCGTGGGAACGCTCCTTCCAATATATCCCCATTGCACTCTTAGCCATCTCTTCAAAATTAAAAGATGGAGAAATTTTTCTCCAGAGCTTTTGCTTGCGCTCCTTCGTGTCTTCTCCATCCTTCAAAGATATATCCTTTAGAATAACCTTTTTAACCAGCTCTCCCGGCTCTCCAGCCCAGATAAAAGTAGTTGTAGACAAAAGTAAAATAGCACCAGGCAATAATTCAAAAAATATTCTTCTGTATTTCATATCTTACAGGATTTCAAAAATACGAGTTACAGGTTTTAACATTTGAAAAAAAGCCACACCCTTCACGGGACAAAAAGCGTCGAGAATTTTAATCATTCCCAATGCCCGTACACACACAATCAGCAGAAAGGGAACGGGTAACAATATTAAATTATCTTGCTATATATTAAAATTCGGCGCATTTTACCAATATTTTTCTGAAAATCATTAATAGTAGCCGACCTTCTAAACCATTTGTCACACAAGTGCGCCATAACACTTTTGTGCCACGACACACTTTCAAACCAATTTTTCAGTTGCCTTTTGCACATTGCACTAAATCAAATGGCATAACATTTATTGTAGATTATAGCTGTTCAATAGTTTACGCAAATAGACTGCCATCTGTAACACAGAATAAAAAAATTGCCGGCCTATGGTACATGCTTTGTATTATAAACATTCTACTACTTTGTAGTTTTATATAATTATTTCATCTAGAGGAGGTAGAGATGGTTGATCTGAAAGATAAATACCGAATGTATTCATTGTTTATTAATGAAGACCAGAAGAAGATTATTGGCTCTGTTGATAAAGCTATTGATGCAAAGCGACATCGGAACAATCCTGACGAATTAGAAAAAGTATTGTCTCGTATTAACAAGAATGCTGTCCAGCATTTTTCAACTGAAGAATCCTACATGAAAGTTTTCAAATACCCTGGATATGAATACCACAAAGAAGAACACCAGGATTTTTCCAAGAAAGCACTTGCTTATCGTAAACGAATTCTGGATAGCGATCCCAAAACCGCTAATGAAATACTTGAATATCTAAAGAAATGGCTGGAGAAACACTTTCAGGAGGCTGATAAAAAATCTACCGAATACTTCAATAAAATCGGACTAGAATAAATTATTAATTGAGCCCTCCTCTCTCATTTACAGAATAGTGTTAAGGCATATACCCTCTTTTAATAAGTTCCTGTCTTACTACACTCAGCTTCTCTTCAAGTTTTTTTATCTTTTTTGTATCTCTGTTGCTAAAACCGCTTCCAGTACTGCCGGATACACCGGGATAGTTTGATGGGTTTGATTTTGAGGCGGAACGTTTCGCCATATAAATCTGAAGGTCAATTTGATCATACCTGTCTGCCAGTTCATTGTCAGTCAGCTTTTCCACAGGCTTTAATGCTGTGCAGGCAAAAAGCAATACCGGTATTAAGACCAATAATATGTCCCTTATCTTCATTTTGAAAAATGGTACATTATTGCCCGGATGTTTTCAAGTCGAAATAAGATAGTCTGGCAAAGCTGCCCGTCTGAAGGCCAAACATGCAACTAAGTATGGAGTAAGCTAAAGTGTGAAGTGACTATTGCTGGAGAAAATGAATACGATATTATTCAGCTGCTTATCTGCACCGCAAAAGTGCAGGACAGGCATCAGCCCGACCGGCATAGTCTGGTGGAAGACAGGCCATATGTTCCAGAATTTACGTTTTTCCATCCGAACACTTCATCTCGGCAGGACTTGAAAAACAATAAAGTTCAATAATTGTAAAAGAAAATAAGTTATCTTAATCCAGCCATAACAGCTTTCGCAGAAACGATGTTTTTCTCGCTTCTGACTTCAGCTCACGTACGGCAAATTCAATTTTCTTTTCCAGATTATCGATTCTGGTGTTAATATCATCTATCTTAGATATTAAATCTTCTTGTTTGTCTGCAACCATTGCTTCCGTTGCCTTAATTTGAGAAGCCATTTCTGTAAATTTATTCCTTGTTCTCTCTTCTGACTTTTTAATAGATTCGTCCAGTTCCTTTACAGACAAAACGACTGTGTTTGTAGTTATTTCCACATCTTTGAAATGCTTGATTTCATCGTCTAACCTGTGCAGATCCTTCATTAGTGCATCAGGCTTACTCTCGTCTATTTTCTTTTCAAGACTCTTTAACTGACAATCCAGACTCCCTACTAAATCACTACTATCATGTAATAATTCCATTCCGAGAACCTCCTTGAATAATCGGAAGAAAAAATAAAGCCTTTATTTAATCCTTTGTTTTTGCAATAAATGTGCCATGAATCAGGCTATAACATGAACCGCCTTAAGCCTTTGTAACAACAAGAGATATGCAATAAATTAACAGGTCAAATACGAATTGTTTTTTTATGTGTGCTTACTTGTATTTGACAATTTGTCTATATTCCTGATTGGAACTATTTTTCCACTGGACACAATGTCAAAAAAAGCAATATTACAATACACTGTGAGGGGTATTTGGTATTCTGATCACCCTTCACCCTCACCCTTTGAGAATTAAAAGCCAAAAACCCTCTTCACCCACATTCCAGCATCATCAATTAACGAATAAATTGTAGGCATGATTATCAGTGTCAAAATTGTAGACGTTATTAAACCTGAGACCACAACCAGCCCTACCGGCGCCCAGATACTCCCCCTGCCCTCTAACGGACCGAACAGAAAAGGCAAGAACAGTGGAAGCACCATTGGTAAAAGCCCAAGAATGGTTGTAAAAGTGGTCATCAGGACAGGCCGCATTCTGTCCCTGCCGCCCTTGACAATTGCATCATATTTCTCCATGCCCCCTCTTCGTAAACGGTTAACATAATCTATAAGAACAATCGCATTATTCACTGCGAGTCCGCATAAAAGCAACAACCCCAGACGGGAAACACTATCAAGAGGTACACCGAAAATATAGAAGGCAACTGCTACACCTGTAAACGCAAATGGTATTGTCAGCAGGATTGTCAGTGGATGAATGTATGATTCAAACAGTGAGGCCATTATCAGATATATAAGTAATATGGCCAGGATTAACCCAAATCTGGTTTCAGCTTCCTCACGTTCAAATCTTCTAAATTCCTCTCCAAGATTCCACTCATAACCGGCAGGCAGGTTAAAACCGGCCATCTTCGTCAAAATACTATCTCTTATTTTTTTGAGGCCTCCATCTTTATATTGTGCTGTGATTATAACTATTGGCTTGCGGTCTTTTCTTTCAATAGCCTCAGGCCCTCTCCTTCGTTCAAAATCAACAACTCTCGCCAGTTCCACACTTTTTTGATCACTGCTTTCTGACTCAAGATTTTTTAGCTGGTCAAGGCGTTGTCTGTCTTCCTCCTTGAGCTGAAGAACAATGTCAATCTCTTCATCCTCGATCTTAAACTTACTTACCGCCCTGTTTCCCAGAGAACCTGCAATACCAAAGGCAACCCTTTCAGAAGTCAACCCATACCTTTTTACCTTCTCTCTATCAATCGACACAACTATTTCATCTTTACCCTTTTCCAGATTTGTTTGAACGTCAGACAAGCTCTCCATAGAAGCCAGTCGATCCTTTATATCACCCGACAGTCTGGTCAATGTATTAATATTTCTCCCTTTAATTTCCAGGCTGATCTCCCTGCCACTACCTCCACGACCGTGCCTGAACCTCTTTCTGTATTTAACACCCGGAATTACCGGAAACAAAGACCTCATCTCTTCCTCCAAATCAGAGACAGGCCTTTTTGCTGCTTCCTGTTTAACAAAATAGACTGCCAGAGAACCCCCGTCTCTCTCAAAATTACTGGAAACAGTTTCTATCTCCAATACCTCCTTCCTTTCCTGCAAAATCCCTTCTAACCGCTCAAATAGCAATCTTGTATCGTCTATGCTGTAATTCCTCGGCACATCTACCTGCAAATGGGATTCTCTATAAATACCCCGCCTGACAACTTCTGTCTCCAGCTTTCCATACAGATATACTGCTAAAACAACTATCAATATTGTAACCACTACCGTGAGCCACCTGAACTTTAACGTCAACTTAACAAATCCCGTATAATGGACGGCCAGTCTCTTTATTAGAGAAGACTCAGGTTTCCTGATAGACTTACTATGTTCTCCCATCGCATTAGTTGGTTCAGGATAGTGTAGAAATCTTGACGCAAACAAAGGTATTAAAGTCAATGACACAAACAACGATGAGACCAATGCTGAGCATATTGATATGCCAAAGTCATGCATAAAGATGCCCATCCTGGACTTTGAAAGAAAAACTAATGGTATAAAAACACATATGGTTGTAGCCGTTGCGGAAATAACTGCCACACCGACCTCCTTACTTCCTAAAACAGCAGCCTCCCTTAAGCCCAGTTTCTTCTCCTGCCTGTGCCTGAAGATGTTCTCAAGAACCACAACCGCAGGATCAACCATCATCCCTATTGCCAACATCAATCCCGTAAGTGAAATAACATTCAGAGTCACCTCAGACCCGGCAAACTTTCTCATCAGAAACATCAGGCCAAATGTACTTAATACCGAAATCGGAATTGCCGCGGTTATTATCAATGCGCTTCTGACGTTATGCAGAAAGAAGAAAAGTATAATAACAACCAGCACCCCTCCCAGCAGTCCGGCATTTCTCAGATTTCGCAACCTTTCCAGTATTGCCTGAGACCTGTCACGGTAGACGTGAATCTCCAGCCTGTTCATCCTGGGGTCCGCCTTAATCCCGTTAACCGTCTTTATAATTTCCCTGGCCACAGCTACCATATTTGCATCAGACGATTTCATTACTCTCACTTTAACAGCATTCCGGCCGTTGAGTCTCTGGTAACTATTCTTCTCAGAATAGTCATATCTAACATCAGCAACATCAGAAAGCTTTATACCCTTCCTGTTGACCGGTAAAGACGCTACTTCATTTACATTCTGGAACTCTCCTATTACCCGTACTATATACTTTGCCGATCCCTCTATTAAGTCTCCCGCTGACACATTTATATTATTTGTCTTCAAATACCTTCTTAGCAAAAATGTATCAATGTTATGAGATTTAAGCCTATCGAGGTCCAGCTCCACCAGTAACTGTCTCTTTTCAATACCACGAACGTCTACGCTTGCAACACCATTTATTCTCTGAACCTTTGGTTTAATAATATCTTCAACAATATCGTATAATTCACTGAGCTCACCATGTATAGACACACTGAACTCCACAACCGGCAAGTCCCCTGACTTGAATCTAAAGATGCGTATATTATCAACCTCATCCGGAAGATCATTCCTTATCTGCTCTATCTTGTCCCTCACCTCCAGTGTTGCAATATCCATATCAGTGCCCATTTTAAACTCTAAAGACACCTCTGAATTGATATCTGTTGAGGTTGATTCAATTGTTTCAACATGTTTGACCGTTCCGAGAGCCTCCTCTACCTGAAGCGTAATTAAATCCTCAACCTCCTGCGGAGAGGACGACTTGTACGGCACATTTACTCTAAGTGAGTGACCTGTAATTTCCGGTATGTATAAGAGAGGGATCCTGTATAATGATATCCAGCCAATTACCAGGACACTCAGAATAATCATTAATGTAGTGATCGGACGTTTAACAGCAAATTCAGGAATATTCATGATAGTTAATTTTGCAATTTTTAACCTGGTCTTCGGTAACGACTATTTCCCACGAAATAACAGGAAAATAATTTTTGTTAGTAGCTTAACAAATTCTACATCTTAAAACCTGGGATAGCTACGGGTTTTTTGTTTTATAAATATCTGGATGTAGCAGAGAAAGGCAGTTGTAATTATAATTAAACTGAACCTCTAATCTAAACTTTCCCTTGATTTTCAAGATACAATCTATTAAAAGAGGCTTCATATTTATTTATTAAGTTAGTTTTTAATTTGCAAACTGGATTAAACGGCAAAACCGTATGATTAAAGACTCCCGGGAATACACAACCAAGTTAGGTTTGTTGCGTAAAAAACGATGGCGATTCTGGTTTGGTACTCCAATTTGTTTTGCCATCTTCTGCTTCCTTTTTACAATATGCTTGTATCTGGAAGTCCCACATCTGGAGTTTATATTAGTTGTTCCATATCTTTTATCCTGCGTCTACTGCCTGTGGGGTGTCATGAATGGCAGATGCCCGGAATGCGACAGAAGGCTGCCGGCATGGTGGCACTGGACAGTGAAACCCAAATGCCGGGCATGCGGACCTTTTTCATTAACGGATAAGAAATAAGTGCCAGTGGCTATGGTGGTGCAAAATATCTCACACACTAAATGAGACATTAGTTACCTTACAATCTATGAGAAAAAGTGATCTTGTTGCCCTGTGTCTTTCAGTTATATGCTTTATTGCCATTATTTCTTTTATTTATTATGTAATTCATCAAAGGTCCGGAGAAAAAGTTTTTCCCGGAGAGTTTCCTAAAACCACTCCGTTATTGATTAAGGACAAAGGAAGCAGGCTGGTTTTAAGCAACGGATATCTGCTTCTTGAGTTTAACAAGTCACAGTTCTCGATTGATGTCTTAAAATCCGATTTTTTCGGTAATGGTTATTACGGAGACAACCTGGCCTCAAAAGCATATCCTGGAAAATCAGGACTGTTATCGATAGTCTTGTCTGAAACAGTCAATCCAACCCATACTGTTCCATCAACATCAGATTTTGAATACAAAATATTAATACACAATAATGATGTTCTGCAGGTTGAATTCAAGAACACTATTTCCAGTGATGAGTTTTCAGCAAAGTCCAGCCTTGTTTTAACACTGCCATCGGGAAGCAGGAAGTTGAACATTAAGGCTTCTGTAGAACCGATTAATTCTCACAATATTAATCTAATAAAATTATGTTTTCATTTTAACCAATGGTTTATGAACGGGTTTTTTGATAAAGGAGTTGTGCAAAACGTCTGTTCAGGCAATAAAATGTTCTACACTGAAAACCCACTTAATGTTTTTTATACAATAGACAATAAAAAAGGCTCAGTATCCGTAGTTCCAATTGATATTGAAACCGTGCAGGGACATTTGGAGGTCTCCGGTACTGACTCTTTTAAGGTAGGCATCGAATCTGTATTATTTGGATCTTATACTCAAGCGGACAGATGGGTCAATTCAGACGAGATGATGCCTGCAGCAAATCATGCTGACCCGGAAAAGACCTACCAGTGTTCATATGATGTCTATGCGAACAATTACCCCTTTCCGGTTCACGGTATAAACAATTCGGAAAATATGGATTTTGAAGATCTGCGCACTTTTTATTCAGCAATTTACGGCAGTGCTGCCGGAGTTCTGGATACATTTAATAATACCGGTAGTGCGTATCCGGTCCTGGTTTTTCCTGGTGGACCATACGGTGACATGTATACTTTTTTCGACCCGGATTCAAGATCAACAGTTTCAACATTGAGCTTTTCCGGAGACGTATATCTGCAAAATCAGGCTCGTGAAATATTAGAGCTTGCTGAGCGCAATATGAAAAAAGGTCAAATCCCGCACCATTTTACAGCTGGCAAGCCGGTATATTTATCAATAGCTAAATCAGAACAGCCGGGCCCAAATATATTCTGGGTACTTGCTGCAATAGATTACGCTTCTGCAACGGGCGATAATGATTGGCTTAAAGCTCATTACAACAAAATGAAAGAGGCTACAGACTATGTTCTAAAAACATATGATCCTGAAATGCAGCTGGTAAAAGTAAACGGCCCACTCTTTATTGATGTATTTATTCGCAACAATTTTACTCTTGATACAAATGTAATGCTGCTCAGATTATTACCATTAATGTCCGATATTGCCATGTTGTGTAATGATGAAGATGGTGCAGAAAAATATCTTGAATATTCGGAGAACATTAAGAGTGGTATTAATGAACATTTGTGGGACGGAAATGACCATTATTTTACTCAAAAGAACAGTGACGGAACAATACGTGATATGGTTGACTATGACGGAAATTATGCAGCTATAGCTTTTGGTGCAGTCACCGATGAAACAATAATAAATTCGATATTTCAAAGAGTAGACGGAGGAAAGAATACTCATCCTAATGGTTACGGAACCTGGCCGTCTGAAAAACCCTACGAAGAAGCTGACTGCTACGGCGGGAACACAGGCGATTCTGATGTCGCTTTTGCACGTATCTGGTGGCTGGACATGTTTGCAAGATACGTTTTTGGTGACCTGGATAATTTTAACCTGTATTTCAATAAGATGAGAAAAGATTTAATTGATAATACATGGATGCGAGAAAGATATAACTCTAAGGGCTCTCAGTCAAGAGCTCATTATTATCATGAATACCCGGAAATAATTACAATGGTTTTACGTGAAATGGTATACGGTATTAATATTAAACCGGGAAAAGTTACTATAAAACCGTTCGGCAGGGATAAATACTTCTACAAACTTGGTAATATAGAGGTCTCATACGATCGGACCTGTGTTGAGTTAACTGTCCCGGGTTCTACTGTTCTCGACTATACTATTTATGGTCTGTTACCGGATACAGAATACTCTTCTTCAGTTGCAGGGACGGTAATAACCGATAATCACGGAAAAACAACATTTAAGGCCCCTGCCGGAATTAAAATATCAATCAAAGCATAAACTATTCCCATATTTCAGCATGCTCTAATTGCAAAATCTAATTTTTGGTATTATTTTTAGTGATTATCGATCTTATATGAGCGCCCTGGTATTGATTATTGGGTGAATATTCCGGTATTTTACCGATAAAGGTACATATTGACCCAGAAAAAAGCTAGACATTCAGAGTCATAAGTTGTACATTCCCATTACTTAAAGGTAATATATTTAGGTTTATATGCTGTCCTCAGTCCTGATAAATAAATATTTTTTAGTTTGAGGAGAAAAGCTATGTTCGTTTCTATAAAAACCCATGTCATTGTATTACTGATTTTTGCTACGATGCTTCCTTTTGTTTTACTCAGGATTATCGCCTACCCAATCATTCAATCTGATCTCAAGACCGTGATTATGGACAACCTCGAAGCGATTGGACACAAGCAGTCAGAATTGGTGACTACCTGGATGCGCGAAAGGATGAAGGATGTCATTGTGGTCGCAAGCAATCCTAATGTCGTCAATAGCGTAAAAATTACAACTAAAGATAAGGAATACAATTATACTGTCAAGTATCTGGAAACATTTGTAACTGAGTATGGTTATAAGGGAGCGTTTATATCTAATAATAATGGATCGATCATACTTGCCACATCAGAAGAAAGTATTGGCAAGGATATATCAAAAATGAGTTTCTTCAAACAAGCGATTCAGGGAAAAACCTTTGCATCAAGTATAATGCCGTCAAAAGTTCCGCTGATGAATGAGTTCGATGAGAAAGAGTTGGGATTACCAACCATGTTTGTCGCATCACCTCTAAAAGATGAGGATGAGAACATAATCGGCGTAGTTACATTAAGGATTCATGTGGGCATCCTGAGTAACTTAATGCAAAGTTACGCATATGGAAAGACAGGAGAATCTTATCTCGTTAACAGGCGGGGATACATGCTTACAGAATCAAGGTTTACTAAACATTTGAAAAAAACGGGAGCGGTTCACAAAAGAAGTGCCCTGGAGGTGAAGTTGATTGATCCGGAAACCGGCAAATTAACCCTGAGCGCAAAGCGGTGTATTGCGGGAAAAGACGGTTCTAATTCAAAAGGCTATAATGACTATGGGGGCATTCCTGTCTTGGGAGTCTGGGAATGGCTGCCAGAGTTTAACTGGGGCGTTATTACTGAAATAGATAGAGCCGAAGCTTATGGACCGGTATATAACCTTAAATTCATAGTCCTATCTTTGATACTGGCAATAGCATTTCCATTCCTGCTTGTAGCTTATTACTTTGGCAAAAGATTTTCCAATCCTATCATCCGGCTTAAGGAAGTTGCAGAAGAGATAACTTCAGGGGATTTAACCAAAAAGGTTGAAATAGAAAGCAGTAATGAGATAGGTGAGCTGGCAAATGCTTTCAATGTCATGACAACCGCCCTGCATGAAAAGACTAGAGAGACAGCAGAATCTGAGGAGCGCTATAGAAAAATGTTTGACTCTCTCAAGGAAGGTGTATATCAATGTCAACCCGGTGTCGAAGGAAAGTTCACATGGGTCAATCATGCCTGTGCGGAAATGTTTGGTTACAACACCCCGGAGGAGATGGTGGGCACAAAAGTTAAGGATATCTACATTGATCCTGGAGATAGATGGCGGCTACTGGAAATACTGGAAAAACATGGAATCTGGAGAAACTTTGTGTCCAATTGTAAGAAAAAAGATGGAGAACCTCTTTATACCGAACGAACTACAAATATGATTAGAAACGAAAAAAACAAACCTGTTCTTATTGAAGGAATAATCAGAGATATTACCGAACGAAAGAGGCTTGAGGATGAGCTGCATGAGTCTGTGCAGCGTGACAGAGAATTGTTTAACTCTCTTACGGAAGGTGTATATCAGTGTGAGCCCGGGGCCGAAGGAAAATTTACGTGGGTAAACGAAGCCTGCGCAAAAATGTTTGGTTATAAATCACCCGAAGATATGATGGGCAAAAAGACGAAGGATGTTTACGTAGATCCTGAAGACAGATGGAAGCATCTGGAGAAACTGGAAAAATATGGAGTCTTGAGAAATTTTGTGTCTAATTGCAAAAAGAAAAATGGCAAAAGTTTTTATACCGAACGCACTGCCAATCTAATCAGAAATGAGGATGGCGAACCTGTCACTATTGAAGGAATAATCAGAGATATTAGTGAACAAAGGAGCCTGAAGGCTAAGTTAAAAAAATCTGAGAAGTATCAAAAGGGTAAAGGCTGATTTTTTTCTAAATTAAGCCTGCGTTTCATAAAACGCAAAGCTGTTTTTTCGGCTCTTATTTTTCATTGACTTTAACAGATTAAATACTAGAATTTGCAAATAGCCTGTTTACTTTGATTAATCTTTTTTGAAAGGGTGAAAACGTGAAGCGAATTTTAAGCCTTACTGTAGTTGTTGCTTTTGCTTATTTGATGATTGCGTTTTGTTCCGGCAGTGTAACTACATTTGCTGATGTACATCCGGCAGATAAATGCCTGCAATGCGGAAAACCGGCAGACAGCCACGGCGGAGCGGTAATAGTTGAAGAAGGTGATAAGCATCAGGTATTCTGTTGTCAGGGTTGTGTTGAGGAACATGCAAAAGGACATCATGAAGACAAAGGTCATCACGAGCACGGCGAGCATCACGAGCATGGTGAAGGACATCATGAACATGATGAGCATGGTCATCATTAAAACGAATTTAATATAGTAATAAGAAATAAAAAGGCATTCTTGTTTCCTAAAACGCAAGAATGTCTTTTTTTTGTAACGTAAGAGCTAATATGATCCACAAAACTGCTGTTATTGATCCCGGTGCCGAGCTGGGAAATGATGTTGAAATAGGACCTTTTACAGTAATTGAATCAGATGTGACTATTGGTGATGGAACGGTCATTGGCCCCAATGTCAGTATAAGACCATACACCACTATTGGACCAAACTGCAGTGTTCATGCCGGAGCTGTGCTGGGTGGTATTCCACAGGACGTAAACTTCAAAGGGGGAAAATCATTTGTCACCATTGGCGCAAACTGCCAGATACGTGAATGCGTAACGATTAACCGCGGGACTCAGACTGACTCTGTAACGGAGGTAGGTGACGACTGCTTTTTGATGGCATTATCTCATTTAGGGCACAACGTTAAACTTGGCAACAATGTTATCGTTGCAAACGGAGCACTGTTAGCAGGTTATGTGGAAGTAGCTGATAATGTTTTCATTAGCGGGAATTGTGTCGTACACCAGTTTGTAACGATAGGACGGCTGGCTATGCTGGGCGGTAGTTGTGGTGTTTCCAAAGACATACCTCCATTCTGCCTGGTAAAACCGCTGGAGGGAAATAAAATCCTGGGATTGAACACAGTCGGACTACGCAGATCAGCATTAACGACAGATGAGCGGCAGGATATCAAAGGAGCATTTAAACTGCTTTACCAATCAGGCCTGCATATAAGCCATGCGCTGGAAAAGATTAAATCGGCCTATCCCACAGGGCCGGCCTCTGAGATCTCAGCTTTTATAGAAAAATCTGAACGAGGCATCTGCTCTATGTAATATAGACAGGCAACAGGCATTGTTTGTGATTTGAGGATTGTGTATTGTAATTTCACCTGACGAGGCTTCTCAATTTTTCTGAATTGAGCGATACATCGCCAATACGGGGCGGCCCGTTTCTTTCCTGATGCCGCATTATACCATTTAATAAATCCGGAGCGTACCCTCCCCTGTCCAGCACATATCTGCCAATATCAAAAAGGCTCCACCTCCTCTCCCCTCCCAGATGATATATCCCCCTCAATCCAAGGGTGAGTGCAGCAACTGCTGTCCTGCCAATTTCCTCACAATCAACACAGCTTCTGTATTCATCGTAAAAAAGTGTTACCGGCAGATTTCGCCTGAACCGGTTCTCTATCCAGTCAATCGCACCTTTTGTACCGCCAATAGAATCTCCGAGCGGCAGCCCCAGCCTGATGATACAATAATCACTGCATCTCTGGACATAACTTTCAGCGCTGGCAAAGGTCTCTCCGACAACATTTATAGGATCTGGTTTGTCCTCTTCCGTATAACCGCCTGCGGGTGCATTGAAGCCGGAAAACACAAGATCAGTACTCATATACAAAATGGGTGTATCATCACCAAAAACATCTACCACCGCCCTTGTTCCATTCACATTCAGCAAATGCGCCCATTCCGGCCTCTCTTCACACACATCCAGGTCACAAACTCCTGCACAATGTATTACATGAGTAGGCTTAAAATCATCTTTAATCTTTTCCAGTTTCTTCTGTTCGGTAATACAGAATGATGAAATGTTGCCACCTTCAGGAATACTGGATTTTGGCGGCCTCAAGCCATACAAAAGTGATTCCGGCAGCAGCTTATGTAATTGAGTGAATATAGGCCATCCATGTATTGATGTGACCCCTGTTACCAATATTTTCCAGGAATTGAAATTCTCCATTTGATAAATATCCAATTAAGATTACTGAAAAGATACCTGACATTATAATAGTAGAGACCCTTCTCCGTGTCAAAATAAAGTTTGAAGTTAAAAGTGAGCTATAGTTGGGAAAGCGGAAATTAGTTGTAAAATGTGATTTGCCATTAGAAAATTTGCAGTTCTTACACTTTGTGTCTTAGAACTTCCGCGATAATGAGGCTGCCTTGCTTTCGCAAGGACTCCAACACTAAACCAATCCCTTACGAAGCAAACAGCATACATAGATGATACTTTTTATACTTAAGTTTAGAAGTATTCTTATGATAAAAGAATAAGTTTACAATACATCTTTTTAACGCATCAGTTTCTGATAAATTTTGTAAGTTTCTCCTGCAACTATTACCTGAGTAAAATTATCTAATACTCTTTACCTGCCATTTTTTGATAATTCAATCCTTAGGTCATTATTATTGATTAACAGCTTTATCTTTGCAGCCAAATCTTCATCATCACCTTCTTTAAATATTAATCCGCAATCACCCAGAACATTCGGAATCTCTCCGGAATCAGACCCAACCACCGGAACTTCACACGACATTGCCTCAGTCAGCACCCTACCAAACTGCTCCTTCCATTTTCTTGTAGTGCGGGAAGGGAGCACTATACAATCCAAACAGTTTAAATAGTCCGGGACCTGAGAAGAAGGAATATTATCGATAAGCCTGATCTGCTCTGATATCCCCAGACGCCTTCTTTCTGCATTTATTCTGTTTTTTAACTTACCACTGCCTATCATCAACAAATTAAAATTACTCTTGATCAGTGATGCCGCCTTTAACAGATCCAGAACACCCTTTTCTTCTACTAACCGGCCTAAATACCCGATTGTAAAAGACTCCAGGCGAAGCCTGGTCTTCAACTCTGATGAGTCCATTTTACGGAACAGTGAAGTATCAGTGCCCAGTGGAATTAACGAAATTCTCTCTTTATCAAAGCCTTTCCTTATAAGAGTATTACCAATACTTTCATTACCCGCTATTGCATAATCTGCATTTTTCAGATTATATCTTTCCATCCATGAAAATGGAAAAGGATATTTTTTATATATATTCTGCCATGTTACAAACAGGCATTTGATATTATATTTCTTTGCCAATCGAATTGCCTGAAAAGTGACAAAACTATAATGCTCTTCCTCAATATGAAATATGTCTGGCCGAATCTGCCTGACATACTTTTCCAGTCCGGGATACCAATGAAAATGGTTATAGCCACTCATGGCAAGCTTAGTGGGAATAATCTTACAATCTCTGCAATCTTCCTTCTCTAAGCTGGTTTTATGCCATTTTGTCGGCACGATTAAGGTTAACTCTACATCCTCTAATTTTGCCAGCTCTTTAAGTTTCCTATGATAAGCTTCGGATACCAAAGCTTTCCATATAATTAATATCTTCATTATTAATACTTTCATCTATCATTTACCCGACAAATTTATTAAATTATGACTATTGACTAATGTCTAATGGATTAGACCAATTGTTTTTAAAAAGAGTGACTAATGACTACCCAGTTTTGCTGATTGAATAATTTAATAATTAGCGATGTCAACATCTCTGAAAAAAGCTTTTATGAAATGCTCAAGCTTTGTCATTTTTTTTTTAAAACATTTAACATGCTGGTTATCTGTTTTTTAGAGTGGAATTCATCAAGAGCGAGTCCCCTCACAGCATAATCTAAGCTGACAAAACACTTCTCTCTATTCGATCTATTAATTCTTTTTTTCTTCATATTCATCTCTTTTCGTCTTCTCTCTTAACATTATTGAATTTCTTCCTTAATTGCTTCGCCCGCCCGGAAACACCTTACAAACCTGTTGGGCTTAACAGATTTGAAGGTGCGCCAGGCAAGCAAACGTAAATCTGAAGAAACTAAATATTCTTTTTAATTAATTTAATCATCTTATCTCTAAGATCTTCAGAAACATCCTTTAAACTAACAATATTAATGGTTTGCTCCTCTGTATTTAATGAAGAGGTGTTAGATGAGAGAGTTGCACTTACATCCGGTTCCAGCTTCTATATCGCTCCTGTTGCCGGGCCAACAATAAGCCATCCAACCAGACCACCGAATATGGACATTGGAAAGACTAAGTATAGTCCAGCTTTTTTAACCAACCTCCCTCCTTTCCTAACTTAATCTATTTAATAAAATAGAATCTTCCAGTTCTGCCAGGCGCTCCTTGACACAGCGAGTCTAGTAGCCAGTAATCAAATTAATTAATCATTAAGTGCTAACGATAACTCATATTACGCAAACGTCAACCGGGTAAGAATCGGTACATAATTGGTATGAATTTTACTTGGTAATTGTTTATTGTTTGAGTCCTTACTAAAGTAAGGCAGCCTCACTCTCGCCCGCCTGGGTGATTGTCTGGCAAGTAAGGAGTCCAGAGATGGAACCCTCACGAAAGTCAGGAAAAGTCCTTATACCTGGAATTATCACTAGAGCGAGGAAAATACCCTTACTCTCGTAAGGAATACAGGGACGAGTTGCTGGTTGAGGAGAAGAACCGTTTAAACTGTTCAATCCTGGTTTTTTACTTTGTGCTCTTTGTGACTTTGTGTGAGGAATCTAGGAATTGAATCCTTACAGTATGGTCTGTATGTGGAAAGGGGTTGCATTGAAGAGAGACCATGATGTTGCTGCAATTAATGTAGATACCGAAGCGGTAGAGATCCGGGAAAACGCCTCCATCCTGGAAGACAAATTGACAATTCTGTCAGTTATAAAGATTAAGGTACTGGACCCGCGCACATTAAGCGGTATGTAAAAATTAATAGTGTATAAAGATCAGGCAGACAGAGTAAGTTTAAAGTGCACTAAAGTTAGTGGTTAAAATATCTAACTTCAGGCACTTCAAACCTTCTTTAACTTTTACTTTGAAACCTGTCCAAACTCTACAATCGCATTATATTTGTAGCCGCTTCCAAAATCTTTGTCTGAAAACAGAACTCCCTTTACGGTCACAGTATCCCCAACTGATGGCAAGTCCATTGTAGTGACAACCATATCGTTGTCCCCATTCTGTGCGCTTCCTGTCCCATCCTGGATATGCAGCCAGTTTTTGTTCATTATACGCGGAGTAACCTTGACTACCTCTCCCTTGAGGATGATATCTTTATTATCAAGCTCTTTTCTCTTTGCAAAAAGCTCTTCAACAGTGTAGGCATTCGCCCCTTCAGCCTTTTCGACATTTATGCCCTTATGTTCCGTTGGTCTGGCACCGCTGCTGCCTAAAGTCTTCTTTTGAGGCTTTGCGCCTTCCGGTGCAGACCCTCCCTGTGATATCAGCCCCTCTGAAAAGAGAATTTTATCAAAGGTTCGATTTAGAGTCGGGCTCTTGTATTCAATCATTTCAAAACCGGCTGCCAGGACTACATCATCTCCAACAGATACCTTGCTTTCCGGGATTGCAACCCACACCATATCTGTCTTGGTTTGAAGAAGGATATAAGTATAACCGGCACTGTTCATCGTCTCCGCTACTGAACCTACAAGCGGGTCCTTTGACATGGCCTGAGGCGATACAGACTGCGGACTGGTATGTGTGTCCTCATTGGACAGCGAATACTGTGAAGCATAAGTTAAATTAACAAATGCGATAGTAACAAACAGTAAAATAAGAGAGATAAAAGCTACAGGTCTTTTCATTTCTAATACACCTTTCTGGTTTTATAGAGTATTACAAAATAAATTTAACAGGGGTTATAGTAATTCAACAATAGATAAGTATTATTTTGTTCCCAACTTAAATAATAGTAAAATACAGCCTTCATTTATATAAAATGAAACGGATTATTCAAAGCAAAATTTTTCAGCTTAAAAGATTCTACATAACATGAAAACATTTCTGATATGTCATCGTGGTGCACTAGGCGACTTTATTCTTACCTGGCCGGCAATATATCGCTTAAGAGAGGCGCTGCCACAATATCACTTCCTCGGCATCGGACGCCCGGAATTTATGTGTGCGGCCATAAGCTTCGGTTTATTAGACACTTATCTTGACAATGAATCAGCAGATCTGCTTGATTTCTTTAGTGGAAGGCGTATTCCGGACGAGATTCCATCTCCACAGGGAGCTCTTCTCTGGCTGACAGACGGACAGGATACAGCGGAAATTTTAAAGCAATCGGCTTCATTACCGGTTGTCTGTATAACCCCATTTCCACAGACACGGATACATCTGGCACAATATTACTGTTCAGCCATTCAACCACACTTTAACATAAAGGTTCCTAAAGACCTTTCCGACTGTTTTCCTGCCGGGAAAACTGAAGGAAAATACGCACTGATTCATCCCGGAAGCGGAAGCTCCAGGAAAAATTTTAATCCATACTTTTATCGAGATCTGGCGAACATGTTGAAGCATTCGGGTTATCACAAGACAGGTTTTATTTTCGGCCCGGTTGAGGAGGAGAAAATGGATAAGGAAGATTTTGCCGGGGAGTGGATAGAGCGCCCTAAGGATATAAAGGCTTTAGCAGATCTATTATCGCATGCATCAATTTACATTGGAAATGATTCCGGGGTAAGCCATCTTGCAGGATTTGTTGGCACACAAACACTAGCTCTCTATAAAACTACAGATCCGAAAATATGGGGTGTATTAGGAAAGAAGGTTACGCATATCTCGGCTGTTGACGACAAGTCCGCCTTACGAAAGATACAAGAGTGTTTGAGGGATTTATGATTGAAGATTGTGTGTTAGCGATTTGCAGTTTATAAAGAAATTTTACTAAACTTCGCAATGCTTCCTTTTCTTGCCATATAAAAATCATAAATACGGGGATATAATATCTGCACGAAGACCTTCGCTCGGATACATGTTGCAGAAGAATTCCCACTCGTCAGATGTATTAGGCTGCTTTATTGTCTCTTCTAACCAGGCAATACTCTCATTGTTGATTCGCCCAAAACTAAAAACTCTTTTATCTGTTTTGCTTATATAAAAATCTCTATCATCTTTTACATAATTATTTTCTTCCAGGATTTTAAATTTGTTCAGCTCTACAAAATCAAACTCTATCACACCTAATCCTCCATTAAATATCTATCTAAACAGTTTGTGCTATATTCTAAGCCCTCTTAAAAATTAAAACAAAATACCACAAAATGTCAACTTTTTTTGAGGCCTTGAAGTTTCCGGAGCAACCCCAATGTGTAGAATAATACAGTTAAATTGCCTGTTGATGCTGCAAATTTAGAAGAATTGGAACCGGCAAATGAGTCTATGATAACGCCTTATCAAGCTCCTCAATCAAATCCTCGACATTTTCTAAGCCGACAGAGATTCTGATAAGTTCGTCTGATATTCCCAGCTCATCTTTGACTTCTTCAGGGAGAGTTGTATGCGTCATTGTTGCCGGATGTTCAATCAGTGACTCTACACCGCCAAGGCTCTCTGCCAGTGAAAATATCTGCACCCTTTCCAGAAAACTCCTTGCAGACTCCAGTCCGCCTTTTATAAAGAATGTAATCATTCCTCCAAAACCTGACATCTGGCCCTTTGCAAGTTCATGTTGAGGATGGGTTTCGAGGCCGGGGTAGATAACCTCTCTTACTCCGGAATGGCATTCCAGGAATTGAGCGATCTTCATTGCATTATCAGCATGCCTCTCCATCCTGACAGCTAGGGTCTTTATCCCCCTTAAAACCAGGAAACAATCGAATGGACCGGGTGCCGCTCCTGTCGCATTTTGAAGAAACCGGATTTTTCTATATAGCTCCCTGTCGTTAGTCGCTACGGCGCCCCCTACCACATCACTGTGTCCGTTCAGGTACTTGGTAGTACTGTGCACCACAATATCAACCCCCAGCTTCAGAGGTTGCTGGAAGTATGGGGTAGCAAATGTATTATCAGAAACGGTTAATATATTACTGTTCTTTGCAATGCTCGTAACGGCTTCAATATCTGTAATCTTCAGTAACGGGTTTGAAGGTGTCTCGACCCAGATTATTTTTGTATTATCTTTAATGTGCTTTTTTAATGATTCAGGTTTGCTCAAGTCAACAAAATCAATTTCAAGATTCTGATTTTTTAAAATCTTTTCAAACATCCTGAATGTGCCGCTGTAAACGTCATCACAGCTTATAACATGGTCTCCCGGGCCCAGCATTTGAAGAACCGTAGAGATAGCGGACATTCCGGATGGAAATGCAAGACCATAATCCCCCTCTTCAAGAGATGCTATGTTTGTTTCAAGTGCTGTTCTGGTAGGGTTATGAGATCTGGCATAAATATATCCTTTCTTTTTGCCGGGAGACTCCTGAACAAACGTGCTTGTTTGAAATATTGGTGTCATCACGGCGCCGGTAACCGTTTCAGGTTCACAACCGGTATGAATTGCCCGTGTTTCAAATTTCCTCTTCATTGATATTCCCTGAAATGTTTTTTCAGCATCGGATTTGATTTAACAGGATGGCAGAGAGTTCAGAATCCTTTTGTTGATAAAAAAATACCCATTCACACCGTTATCACAGTGTGAATGGGTTTTAAATAATTCCGATTATCCTTCAGAAACCTTATATCCCAGCTTTTTTACCGCTTTTATAAGATCTTCGACAGAGGCCTTACCCTCTTCCAGATGCAGTTCGGCCTTACCATCTTTATGGCTTACTTTGACATCGCTGACACCGTTATATGCAGACAATGCTTTTTTTACCTTGGCTTCGCAGCCACCACATGTCATGCCCTTAACATTTAACGTTACATCTTTCTTCTTAGGATGCCTTTCTACATCTTCGCAAACAGTACAGGAAGCCTGAACAACTGAATAAGAAGATGCAAATGTAAAGATTACAGCAGCTAAGATTATACAGCTTAATTTTAAAGGTTTAAACATCTTATTGCTCCTATAAAAAAACAAAAAATTAAATCTCCTTTACAGAGACAACTATCTTAACATTTCCTTTCGTTCAAAATGTCTGATATTTCTTTCAAATCATCATCAGGTATATCCCAACCTACAGCACCTTTGTTCTGTTCTACCTGGTCCGGGTTCTTAACACCCACAATGGCAGTAGTTACTCCTTTCTGGTGAAGTAACCAATTGATAGCCAGCTGGGCCAGAGTCTTTTCATGTTTCAGCGCGATCTCAGCAATTTGCTTCACTTTCTTAATATGAGAAACAAATACTTCTCCGGTAAAGTTCCCGATTATACCCTCTCCACGCCAATCCTTAAATCTGGTATTTTCATCGTATTTACCTGTCAACACTCCTGATGCAAGCGGGCTGTAGCAGATTATACCGATTTCATTTTCGATGCAGAACGGGAGGTTCTCTCTCTCCACATCTCTTTCCAGCATACTGTACATTGGTTGAAGGGATACTATCTGACCGTATTTGAGACACTCCTGCATCTGGTCTGCTGAGTAGTTACTCACACCAATATATCGAATTTTCCCCGCCTTTTGAATTTCAAGGAGTGTCTCCATCGTCTCTCCGATAGGTGTGTTTTCATCCGGCCAGTGTATCTGGTATAAGTCGATGCAGTCTATCTGCAGTCTCTTCAGGCTCAGGTCAATTTCCTCTAATATGGATTCCTTAGTAGATATCTTTTCAATTGATTTGATATCTTCCTTCTTCCATCTCAATCCACATTTTGTTGCAATTATGACGTCTTGCCGTTTTGACTTCAGGACCTTACCTAGTAATTCCTCAGAATACCCAAAACCGTAAACAGGTGCAGTATCGAAAAAATTTATACCGAGATCTATTGACTTTTCAATGGAACGGATAGAGTTATCTTCACCCTCTGTGCTCCAGAATGGTGCTCCCCCTATTCCCCATGCACCGTAACCTATGACGGAGACATTTAAATCGCTTTGTCCAAGCTGTCTGTATTCCATCTTAAATTAATCTGTTTCTAATTAATAGCAGGCTTAATCTAGCCTTCTTACAACGATATCCAAATGTTTAATTCTATTGAAATTATATTTTAAATAAAAGCAAAATATTATCACAGAGCTCAAATGCATTATTTTGCAGCCTTTTCCCCTTCAACCAGAGGCACAAATCTTACAGGAATGGTATTTTTTATTTCTATGTTTCCGGCTTTATCCTTTTCCACAATCAGTAGATCTTGACTAAAATAATTATTATCAACAGGAATTACCATCCTTCCTCCCGGCTTGAGTTGTTCTACTAACGGGTCAGGTATCTTCGGTGCGGCGGCGGTAACTATTATTGCATCAAATGGTGCTTTCCCGGGCAAACCGAGTCCACCATCTGATATCCCAACTTCTACATTGTCATATCCCAGGTTTTTCAACAGTTCTGCAGCACGAACCCCTAACTCTTCAATTATCTCTACAGTATACAGCTTCTTAACTAACGTAGACAGGACAGCAGCCTGGTAGCCTGATCCGGTTCCCACCTCCAATACGATATCATTGGCATCAACTTCAAGCATTTCAGTCATAAGTGCTACTATATATGGTTGAGAGATTGTCTGTCCTGACCCTATTGGTAGTGGCTGGTCAAAGTAACTTCCTCGTCTGTACCTTACCGGAACAAACAGATGTCTTGGTACACTGTTCATCGCATCGAGGACCTTTTTGTTTTTTACGCCTCGTGCCTCTATTTGCTGCTCAACCATCGACTTTCTTTGTTGAGCATATTCCTCTTCTGTAGATTTCCCCTCCTTGCCATCTGCAGTCGAAATATTCCCACTATTTATAAAAGGACGGAAGCTGTAAAAGATGCATGATATGATAATCACGATAATTATAAGGATCAGAAATTTCATCTTTTTTCACTCAGGTTTATAAGGTCTATATCTTAATTATAGCACCACAGTGAACAGTGTCAAGTGAGCGACAACCACTGTAAACACACAGGTTTTTCTTGCATCAGGTCTCTTTTATAATTATACTCACAGTCTGGTTACAATGAAAAAAGGACCTTCGTTTAAGATGAAAAAAACCAAGAAGATAAAAAAACTGAAAAATGAATGTTTTGTTTTAGATACAAGCATTTTTACTAATCCGGATGTATATATTACATTCGGAAGAACTCCAACTACTGCCTTAAAAAACTTCTTAAAGCTTATAGCGAAACTGGAGGATTCAAATTTTTATATGCCTCCCTCGATTTATGAAGAACTCATGAATTTTGTAGACATTGAAAAGATACCAAAGGACCTTCAAGTTAGAATTTTCCAGAAACCACCAAAGAAGTACCAGATGAATGTGCCATCTTTCCTTCTTTATGAATTAATAGAGGATGTACGTCATCGAATTGATAAAGGATTAAGGGTTGCAGAACAGGCTGTGAGAGAAGTAATTAACGACAACGAACCGGATACGATAAATAACCTCAGGAGAAAATACCGTTCGGCATTAAGGGAAGGAATAATTGACAGCAAGGAGGATGTCGACCTGATACTACTGGCAAAGGAGTTGGATGGTATTCTGGTGTCTGCTGATAAAGGGATAATGACCTGGGCTGATAAACTGGGAATTCGTTATGTTGAATCACGTAACCTTCGAGGGATTATTAACAGTCTAATCAAAATGTGAACTGCCGCTCCAGTGTTTTTCAATCACTTCATAAGTGGCAAAACATCTCCTGACAAATTCTACATGCCATCGTTGTCCAACTTTCTCCTCCCGAACCAGATTGGCATCAACTTTACATTTATGAAAATGCTCAAATAGGTTCTTGATATTCTGCTTATTGTTGAATCTTACTTTAAATCTCTCAGTTACCATATCTTCGCCTGACACCATCTTCACACTTTCAAAAAGAGGCTGTAGTAAAGCTTCTCCTGTTTTCTTAAAAAATTCATCTCCTACAGGTAAGCCGTGCTCTAAATTATAAAAAAGCGATCTTAGCATTCTATTCGTAAAAAACTCTGCCTGGTATTCAGGCATTAAAGAAGATGTTATTCTTATATCTCTCAGGCACGATCCCGCTGTAACGTATTTTACAGTTTTTTCGGATGGATCTATTGGCTTAAATACCAGGCCTTCACAGCCTTTTTCGTTCAGATCCTGAATGTATTTCCTCAAAACCTTAATGTCAGAAGAGGTATGTCTGCCAAATTGTTTAACTGTTGGTATTCCATATTTATCAAACAGCTGATATCTTTTTTCTATGGGAACCTGCTGGTCACTATTTTTTTTCATTATGTCAAATGCAAAAAAACTAACGTCCTCAGTTACATAGGGAGGCGTTTCACCATTGTATGGGTTCTCCGGCCCCGCTACTTCACCACATACAATCAAATCAGGATTCTCTTTAAAAAAGTTTTCATAATCAAAAAAATCTACCAATCTGTCTGTGGAGAACGGACAGACATAGCTTCCCCTGGTAAAAGCAAACACCTGGTCCTGTACCTTTGCAACCCTCACATTATAGCCATCTACCTTTTCCTCTACGTAGAACGGGTTATCAAAAGCCAGATTGATACCATTCTCCAGGTGTAGAATCCTTGCTATACGCGGAAAGTCATAGATAATTCCTGACTCAGTTATTACTGTCCCTTTTTTTAACTGTTCTATTTTTTTAACTACCCTATAGTAGGAAACCCCTTCAAACTTATCAGGTATTATGCTGTGGCTTTCTATTAACTCACTCCACAAGCCTTCCGTTATATTCACCTTTGATGCGATTTTCAGTACACTCATATTTTAATATTATTTCTTAGCAGTAAAGTCAGGAAAAATAAAACTATTATTACAGATTATCGCATATACGTTATTATTTTGTAAAGCCTGTAACCTTTATTTTTAATATTGACATGATTGTTAATGAAAAGTATAATTAACCAATTCTTAAGTTCACATTTCTTTCCTGCTTTAAAAACCTAATACGTAAAAGTATTTTACATATATAGCAAGTCTTACTATTCCAGTCACCTTTACAATATATTAGCTTAACGGCTAATTGATTTTCATAGATCCAAGTAGTAAAAAAGGTTTGTCATTCCGCACTCTTGATCGATTTTGACGTTGTTTCATGTGCAGTCACATTATTAATAGTGATTCGTAGTCGGAGAGGATTTTATGTACATTATTTTTGGTTGTGGTGTAACCGGCAATGCAGTTGTTGATGCACTGAACAATGCCGGCAGAGAGTTATTAATTGTTGACAAGGACAAAGACGCCTTGTCTTCATGGAAGAAGCAGGGCATCGATATAATAGTTTCAGACATGAACGCATTTGATTTGAACTCTCACTACCGTGACGACTCAATTGTATTTGCAATACTCACCGGAGATTTTGATGGTAACATGTCACTGTTGAAAAGATTAAAGGAGAAGCTGCCAAACAATTTTGTCCTTGTAAAAGCATATAATGACGAAGAGGCTAAAGCGCTGGAGTCTAACGGCGCCGATATGATATTGAACACAGGGAACGTCCTGACCAGTACAGTATTGTCCGCTTTTGAGAATGTCAAAATGAAGCTTTCCGCTTTTACACTGGTCAACAATATCAAGGAATCAAACGGTAAGGAAGTAGCAATCTTCCTGCAGGATAATCCTGATCCTGATGCTATAGCTTCAGGACTTACCCTGAAATATATCTGCAAATACTGTGACGTCAAAAGCAAGCTTTATTATGGCGGTACTATCAGTCACCAGAATAACAAGGCGTTAATCAACTTATTAAGTCTGGATTTGATAAGTTTAAAAACTGAAGAATCCGTAATGGAGGTGGTACGGTCTGCAGGTAAGATTGCATTAATAGAAGCGTCTATTCCCTCAAGAAACAACATATTACCTGAAGACGTTACACCCAATTTCATCTTTGACCACCACCCGGTAGATGTCAATTTAGTAAAGGGAGATTTTATTGATATTCAAACTGACATAGGGGCAACCGCAACAATTATGACAAAATACATTCGCCAGTTGAACCTGGAACCGGATGTATCGCTCGCTACGGCTCTATTATATGGAATCAGAACAGATACAAAGGAGTTTACCAGAAATACTTCTCCGGAGGATATGAAGGCAGCAACATATCTCTCACCGCTGGTGGACAGAAATATCATGAGCCAGCTAGAGCACCCTCCCATGGGTCTGGAGACTCTGGATATTATCGGCAGAGCAATCAGGAACAAAGAGATCAGAGGCCCGTACCTTACGTCATTTGTAGAATATATCAGTGATAGAGATGCATTGCCACAGGCAGCAGAAATGATGCTTCATCTGGAGGGCGTATATACAGTCCTTGTTTTCGGGATTAATGAAGACAAGGTACAGCTGTCTGCAAGAAGCAGAGATGCAAGAGTAAACCTGGGACGGATCCTGCAAAATGCATTTGGAGAACTAAATTCTGGCGGACACGCAACAATGGCAGCCGGAGCAATCAAGCTTGGAATACTTGGTGACGCAAATGACAGGGACGCTCTCTTAAAGGTAACTTCTGATGCTATCAAGAAAAGATTTTTTGCGTCGGTTGAAGCTGAACTCGAATCTGAAATAAGGCCTATTGATGAAGAGTCACAGGTCGACCTGGTCTGAACAAAGGCTGAAACAACAAATCTCTGCAATCAAAAACTATCTCCCTCCTTCCAATTTGCTGAATGACCACTGGAATAATACCGAAACTGACCGGATTCAAATCTCCGTCTCAATTTCTCCTTCAGCCACTTTCTCAACCATCTTCTAAAATACGGAATCATCAGGATAAAACCGGACACATCTGTTATCATTCCAGGTGTAATTAACAGCGCACCGGCAATCAGAATAAAAAAACCATCAATCAGACTGTCGGTCGGAATAATTCCTCTCTGCATGTCTACTCTTATCTGTCTTTGAACACTTAAACCCTGACTTCTGGCAAGCAAGCCTCCTATTATGCCGGTTATCAGCACAATCATTATCGTATGGAAGGACCCGAAATAGCTACCAAGCTGAATTAAAAGATACAGTTCTATTAAGGGTATAACCGTAAACAGTAAAATAAGTCTGACAAGCATGTTGTATTATAAATTAATCATTAGTGAATAAATTTGAAAAAAGCTTGACTTAAAGTTTTTATATCTCATAACATATCATACTATTATAAATGTGAAACTCAACACTGCTCTGTAAAATATTTTTTATAAATATAATGACAAACATAACAGGTAATACCAGAAGAAAACTGACAATCAGGGAGCTGGACCCCGGTACTGACTTGCTGAGGATCTTTCACTATACCCAGGCTCACTCAAAGAACTTCTTTCTTGACAGCGTTGATATTAATGAGAAGGCAGGAAGGTTCTCATTTATAGGATACGATCCATTTCTTACCGTCATGTCAAAAGGCAATAATGTATTGACGCAAAGCCGCAAAAGCATTACCAGAAAAATAGGAAATCCTTTTGATGAACTGAGACACATGCTAAACAGCTTTCATCTGGAAAATAGCTTTGAGCCTATCCCGTTTACGTGTGGTGCTGTTGGATATCTTGCCTACGACCTCTGCCATTTCATCGAGAGGCTTCCTGACACTACAATAGATGATATTGAATTCCCGGAAATGTGCTTCAGCTTCTATGACACAATTATTGCCGTTGATCATCATGAGAACAGATGCTTTCTGCTTTCGGTAAATATTAATCAGAACTCTCAAAAAAGTACAGCGAAAAGAATCGGCCACGTATTAAGGATGATTCGTAATGGATTGAATATACCATATGAAGAAGAGTCACGATTTGACAAAACCAGAATCAAGCGAAAGATAATAAGCAACTTCTCTAAAGAAAACTATTTAAGGGCGGTTGAGCGGGCAAAACAATATATAAATGCAGGTGACATTTACCAGGTTAATCTTTCACAGCGCTTTCAAACACAGATAGAAACCTCTCCTTACGAAATATACAGGAGATTAAGAAAAATAAATCCGGCATCATTTTCAAGCTACTTGAGATTTGACAATAAATACGTAGTCAGTTCGTCTCCCGAGAGATTCCTATCTCTTCAAAACAGGGTTGATAAGACCGACAGTCAGAGTGAAGGAAAAGTGAGAAATATTCAAACAAGGCCTATTAAAGGTACCAGGCCCAGAGGCAAAGATGAAGATATAAACAAGAAAATGAGAGAAGAGTTGCTTTCAAGCCAAAAGGACGATGCAGAATTGGCGATGATTGTAGACCTCGAACGTAACGATCTTGGACGGGTTTGCGATTATAATACTGTAAAGGTAACAGAGGAGAAAAAGCTGGAGGAGCATCCTACGGTGTATCACCTTGTCGCAACCGTAGAAGGTAAGCTGCACTCACGGTATGACGCCATCGACCTGCTGAAAGCTACATTTCCGGGAGGCTCAATAACCGGTGCTCCCAAGGTAAGGGCCATGCAGATTATTGATGAATTAGAACCTACCAAGCGTAGTGTATACACCGGTGCAATGGGATATTTGAGCTTTAACGGAAACTTAGATTTTAACATAGCAATAAGAACGTTTCTGGTGAAAGACGATCATATCTTCTTTCAGGTTGGCGGCGGTATAGTTGCTGATTCAGATCCGGAGGATGAGTACCAGGAGACACTGCATAAGGCCCGGGCATTAATAGATACACTTGAGTAAGGTGTTGTAGATTTAATATTTAATATTAAAGATTGAATAGTTAAGAAATAACCCTCACACTAAGAACACAGAGAAAAAACCAAAGGCAAAAGAGAGTATAAGGTCATTATAATGCAAGATGCTGAATTCATTTTTTTAAATGGCAGGATTATTCCGGATACGGATGGAAATATTTCGTCAGGTGATAGAGGGTTCCTCTACGGTGACGGAATTTATGAAACACTACGCTCGTATAGCGGAAACCCATTCAAGCTCGAAGAACATCTGGAAAGAATGCGTCATTCCGCAGAACATCTAAAGATATCTTTCGACTATACAATTGCTGACATAGGTGAGTGGATAAGCGAACTGATTGAGAAGAATGACTGTCAGGACGCCTATATCAGGATTACGCTTTCAAGAGGAACCGGTGGAGGCAGACTTCAAATGGACGACAATCTAGAGCCAACTACCCTGATCCAGGTCAAGCCGCTTATGCCCTATGACAGGAAGCTTTATGAGGAAGGAATGTCCCTGGTCGTTTCTCATTCCAGGAGAAGCACATCATGTCCTATATCCCGGCACAAGTCAACAAACCTGCTAAAAAGTATTCTGTTGAAAGAAGAAGCAGAGAAGAGGTCGGCACACGAGGCAATTATCGTAAATACAGATGAATATGTATCCGAGTGTGTAGTAAGTAATATTTTTCTCGTAAATAATGGTAGTGTTGTAACCCCCCCGCTTAATACAAATATCCTTCCGGGTATCACAAGAAAGACGGTACTTGATATTTGCAGAGAGAGTAATATTACTGCAACTGAAAAGCCCTTCAGGACAGAGGTATTACTGAATGCGGACGAAGTATTTATTACCAATTCTCTGATGGAAATAATGCCTGTCTCAAAGATTGAAAATTATAAGATAGGAGAAGCAATACCGGGAAAGATTACTCAGCAGCTTATGAGCACATACAAGCAATTGATTTAACTTCAGAGACTATACTTAAAACTATCGAATAATTTGTTAAACATATTAACAAAGGATCAAAATGGAGCCTACAATAGAAGCCACATACGAAAGAGCAAGACGACTAGCTAATCAAGCTATGTGGACAATGAGCCTTCAATCCCGGCGCTTGAAAACAACTGAGCCAGAAGATGAGGAATTTATATCTCGCAGGTGGTCAGATTTTCATTTTCTCATTGTTGCATTAACTAGATTGCGACGAGCTGCAACCTTGGCAACAAAAGTGCCAGGAATAACGTCAAATATAAAGAACGCTTTAAAAGAGTTTGACCTGAAACTTCCAAATCTAAAAACAATGCGCGATGTATCCGAACATATCGATGATTACGCAGTTGATAACGGCAGAAACAAAGATATTAGTAGAAAATGCTTAGAAGTTCTCACGTACAATACTACAACATTTGAATGGCTTGGCTTTCAACTTGATACTGAAGACGCAATAAAAGCAAGTCAAAAGCTATTTAATGCAATTAGAAACATGCCATCTACTTGAAAAGCCTAACAGGCACATGAAGCCAATATATAATTAATCACTATGCAATTTAATATTTTTGAGACTGCCGCGTCAAGCCTTTCTTACAAGCATCCACAACGGTGGTGGTTGCTTATACTAAACATTATAAAAGTCTAAATCACGATGAAGGAATCTAAAAGATATTATTTTGTTGATGAGGCTGGAGATTTAACTTTGTTCAACAAAAGAGGCAGAGTGCTAATTGGACAGGAGGGTTGTTCTAGCTATTTTATTTTAGGGGTTGCTCATATAATAAACCCTCATGATGTAAGAACTAAACTTGATAACTTAAGAAGAGATATATTGTCGAATCCTTACCTTAAAGATATCCCTTCCGTCCACTCAAAAACAAGGTTGTCATTTCATGCAAAAGATGATTGTCCAGAGGTTCGAAAGGATGTTTATGAACTAATCTCTTCCTTAGATATAAAAGTCTACTGTATAATCAGAAGAAAAATGAGTATTCTACAAACTGTTAAAAAGCAAAACCTAAATAATGAAAGTTGGAGATATAGTCAAAACGAAATATATGATGCTTGTGTAAAAAGAGTTTTTAAGGATCGGTTACATTCGGCTGAAGAGAATCATGTTACATTTTCCAGAAGAGGGAAATCTGATAGAAATAAAAAACTTTTTATTGAGTTATCAAAGGCAACAACAAATTTTGAAAAAACATCAGGTAAAATAGTGAGCTCATCTCATAAAGTTGCATCTAACTATCCGTCCAACGAACCATGTCTTCAAATTATTGATTATTATTTGTGGGCGTTATAAAGATTGTACGAAAGACACGAAGACCGGTATTTCAATTATCTTAAAGAAAGGTTCTTAAGGATTATTGATCTAGATGATAAAAGATCCAAAAAATACGGTGTTTATTATGACCAAAGAAATGAGCTTACAGTTGATAAAATAAAAGATTCTTTAACAGGCTAGATCCAATTTCTCAGACACACGGCATGGAGCCGACGTTCACCTAATAAAGAATCAAAAATATTATTGTAATAAAATTGCTTTTTGTAAAGAAAAAAATATTACAATGGCAATGTTTGAATAACCTCCAGTCTACACGTTCCGGCTATCGCACATGCTCACGTAATACTTTATAATTCTAATCACTCCCACTCAATAGTGCTTGGTGGTTTTGAGCTGATGTCGTAAACTACACGGTTAACACCTCTGACCTCATTTATTATGCGGCTCGAAATACGGGCCAGTACTTCGTATGGTATCTTTACCCAATCCGCAGTCATAAAATCGGTAGATTCAACAGCCCTGAGAGCAATAACGTTTTCATAGCTTCTCTCATCTCCCATTACGCCAACGGTACTCACCGGCAGGAAGACAGCAAATGCCTGAGCAATTTTTCCGTAAAGATCTGCCGATTTTATCTCCTGTATCATTATTTCGTCCGCACATCTGAGAATCTGTAATCTACTCTCTGTGATATCTCCTATTATCCTTATGGCAAGACCGGGGCCTGGAAAAGGATGTCTCCAAATAATATCATCCGGCAATCCAAGCTCAGAACCCATTTTACGCACCTCATCTTTAAAAAGATCCCTGAGTGGTTCAACAAGTTCAAAACCCAATTCAGCAGGCAGCGCACCCACATTATGGTGGCTTTTAATAGTTACGGCAGGGCCTCCATGTACTGAAACACTTTCTATAATATCCGGGTACAGCGTACCCTGTGCCAGATATTTTATATCAGCAATTTTATTTGCTTCATCCTTAAACACATCAATAAATTCGTGGCCGATAATTTTTCGCTTCTGCTCCGGGTCTGTAACACCTGACAATTTTTTTAAAAACCTCTCCCTTGCATCAACAAAATGCAAATCTACCTTGAAATTATTCTTAAAGGCCTCAATCACACTCTCGGATTCATTCATTCTCAGCAATCCGTTGTCAACAAAAACACATGAAAGATTACCGCCTATCGCATTATAAATAAGAGCAGCTGCAACTGCAGAGTCGACTCCTCCGGATAGACCGCATATAACCCTTTCATTCCCCACCTGCTTCTGTATCTTTTCTACCGCACTCTTTATATATGAACTCATCTCCCAGTCACCTGAACAGCTGCAGATTTTAAATAGGAAATTATTCAGAATTTGACTACCTGATGGAGTATGTGTAACTTCCGGATGGAATTGAACACCGTAGAAATTTCTTTCCTTATGTCTTGCTGCAGCGTATGGACAATTATCAGTATATGCAAGTGACTGAAATTCGTCCGGAAGCTCCATTGCCTGGTCACCATGACTCATCCAGACATCTATAGTATTGTCCAGCGAATAAAAAAGAGAGGAATGGTCCTTAATTGTACATTTTGTATTTCCATATTCTCTATTTACCGATGAGTTTATCTCAGCACCGAGTATCTGGCTGCCCAATTGAAACCCATAACATATACCCAGTATTGGTATATCCATAAAAAGCAGTTTCTCATTACATCGTGGAGCATCAGAGACATAAACGCTGGCTGGTCCGCCACTTAAAATTATCCCTTTAGGATTCTGTTGTTTGATCTCTTCAGGTGTTATTTTATGAGATACTATTTTACTGTAGACGTTTTGTTCCCTTATTCTTCTGGCAATCAAGTGAGAGTATTGAGAACCAAAGTCAACTACCAGTACAATTTCATGTGTTTTGCTGCCCATTTTTTCTTAAATCACAAAAATATTCTTTATAACTCAATATGATAAAACAACATAACCATTACTTAATTTTTTGTTGAGAAAATGTACAAATTTGTGCCACAATTTAAATAAGGTTGTACACGTAATACAATATATCTTTGAAATAATCAAGTCAGTTTTTTATGTACAAAAAACTAAAATCATGGCAGTTTTAAGTAATCAAAAATACCTTGACTTTATTTTTTTATTGGTTATAGTCGATCCGAAATTTGGCAGATTACTCTTTTAAAGATGAAAGAAGTATGGTATTATACATTTTGTTTGAGTCAGTTAAGCAGGTAAAAGGAGGGGCAAAATGAAGGCAGCAGAATTAGCACAATATAAAAGGATACTTTTAGATCTCAGGAAAAAACTGGTCGGCAACGTAACCTTTATGGAGGATGAAGCACTGGGAAAATCCAGGCAGGATGCATCCGGAGATCTATCAAATGTCCCTATCCACATGGCTGATGTAGGTACCGACAACTACGATCGTGACTTAACCATCGGTTTGATCCAGAATGGTGAAGAGGAGTTGAAGGCAATAGATAATGCTCTGGAACGAATCGGAGACAAAACATATGGCTCTTGTGAGGAGTGTGGAAAGAAAATCTCTAAAGCACGCCTTTCAGCATTGCCTTACGTAAAAAACTGTATAGAGTGCCAGAGGCTTGAGGAGGAAGAGGGAGACGCAGAAGCTGGCTATTAGTAAGGTTTCGAAAAATACTACACTTTTTTTGATTGTTACTTTTTGTGGAGTTCTTCTCGACCTTATAACAAAATGGGTAGTATTCACAAATTTTAATAACTCTGGAAGAGTTGTAATTATAAAAGGGTTTTTAGGTTTTATTTGCAGCAGAAATGAGGGTGTTGTTTGGGGCCTTGCTCAAGGCAGAAACAACATCCTCATTTTTTTTTGTATAGCAGCTATAGGTGCCATCCTCTGGTTTTATAAAAATTTTGACAAATCCGGATTACTGCCTGTTATATCTTTTGGTATGATACTTTCAGGTGCAATAGGAAACTTATGGGATAGAATCTTCCATCACCATGTCAGAGACTTCATAGATGTCCACCTGGGAATGGGATATCATTGGCCAACATTTAACATTGCGGATTCTCTCATATGCGTGGGAGTTGGTCTGATACTTTACGAAACGCTGTTCACAAAGAAGCAGAGAAGTTCACTCACACAGAAGAATGTGCCGAAGTAAGTTCCTGATATTTTGTTAATAAACCGAGAGTAATTTTACCGGGTTTGCCAGTACCGATTTTCCTACCGTCTATGTTAGCTACAGGAATGATCTCCGCTGCAGTTCCAGTCAGAAAACATTCATCAGCATCAAACAAATCATCCTGTGTCAGCTGCTCTTCTTTTACCGTTATACCCGCCTCTTTTGCAAGTTCAATAACAACATTTCTCGTTATGCCTATCAGAATTCCTGCAGAAACAGGAGGCGTAATAATTTCATTATCTTTTACTATGAAAATATTGTCTCCGGTACACTCTGCTACATAACCATCTGTATTTAACATAATACCCTCGGCAGCACCGGCGTTGAGACATTCTATTTTAGCCAGAATATTATTAAGGTAATTCATTGATTTTATAGCGGGATTGAGTGCTTTTGAATGATTTCTAATTGTCTGAACTATAATTGCATCAAGCCCCTTCTCATACAACTCCTTAGGGTACAGTTGGATGGTATCTGTTATAATTATAAGCTGCGACTCTTCACAGTTAAAGGGGTCAAGGCCAAGCTTCCCCACTCCCCTGGTCACTACCAGCCTGATATAAGAGTCTCTCAGGTTATTAGCCTTCAGCGTATCCAGAACAGCATCTTTAAGCTCATCCTTAGTCAATGTTATTTTAAGGGAAATTGCCTCTGCAGAATCATAAAGCCTGTCGATATGTTCTGTAAATTTGAATACAGCCCCATTGTAGCACCTAATCCCCTCAAAGACTCCATCACCATACAATAAACCATGGTCAAAAACAGACACCTTCGCCTCTTCTTTTGGATACAACTTTCCGTTTATGTATACCTTCGGTTCCATCTACTGTAGCGTTCCTTCAATTACTGGAATAATTAACAATCTTACCATCAGCCATCCTGACTACATTACCAGCCAATTTCGCAAAGCGTTCATCATGTGTAACAATTACTACGGTCTGCTTCGTTTTCTCATTCAAATCCCAAATTAATTCCTGGATCTCACTCCCAGACTTTGTATCAAGATTGCCTGTAGGCTCATCACACAACAATATCTCAGGGTTATTCATTAAAGCCCTGACAATCGCCACTCTCTGTTTCTCTCCACCTGAAAGCTCATTTGGTCTATGATTAATTCTGTTTCCAAGGCCTACACGATCTAGAAGCTGCATCGCTTGTTCCGTATAATCTTTTTTAGATGTTGTCTTGAAAAATTTTTTGCCAATCAGGCGAGGCATCAGTACATTTTCTAATGCATTAAAATCCGGCAAAAGATGATAAAATTGAAATACAAACCCAAAAATTCTGTTCCGTTTTTCTGCTAATTTCTTCTGACCGATAATACTTAAATTTTCACCCTTGAAACTCACATGGCCTGAAGTCGGTGTATCTAATATCCCCAGGATGTGGAGAAGTGAACTTTTACCTGCACCGGAAGCCCCCAGGATGATTAATATCTCACTTTTTTTTACATCCAGATTCACTCCGTCGAGCACACGAATAGATGATTTGCCGATTTTATACTCCTTGCAAACCTCTTTCGCACTCAGGTAACTCTCGCCAATCTCTTCTACCATATCTTATATTTTTCTTTTTTCAATACTCTGTAAAACTAAATAGTCAGGATTGCTGCCGCAACAGAGGGAACAGGATGACATCTCTAATGGAAGTACTGTTTGTAAGGACCATTACCAGCCTGTCTATCCCGATCCCTAAACCACCGGCAGGCGGCATTCCGTATTTTAGTGCCTTCAGGAAGTCTTCGTCAATCTTTCCCTCTGTATCATCATCAACTACCTGTTCATGAAACCGCTTACTCTGCTCGAGCGGTTCATTAAGTTCCGAATAGGAATTGGCAAGTTCCATTGTTGCAATATACATTTCAAACCTCTGTGCCAGATGAGGATTATTATCGCAGGATTTTGTCAACGGACAAATGCTAACCGGGTAATCAATCACGAAGGTTGGATTCCACAACTCTTTTTCTACGAGTTCTCCAAAAATATGTTCAGCAATCACATCTTTATGAATGCCTTCAACCTCAATACCCAATTCTCTGCCTTTTACTTTCAGCCCCTCTTCATCATCTAAATCAACTGAAGCATACTTAGACAAAAGTTCAGAAAATGTACTTCTCTGCCAGGGAGGAGACATGTCCAGTTTACGTTCCCCAAAAGGAATCTCAAAACTTCCATACAGCTCCTGCACTAAACCGGTAATCAAACTTTCAGTCAGCTCCATCATTCCGTTATAGTCGCTGTATGCCTCATAGAGCTCCATCATCGTAAACTCCGGATTATGCCGTGTTGAAAGGCCTTCATTCCGGAAATTACGGTTAATTTCGTATACCCTCTCCATTCCTCCGACGAGCAATCTCTTTAAATACAATTCTGGTGCTATTCGCAAAAACAGATCCATATCCAGGACATTGTGATGGGTAATAAAAGGCTTTGCCACCGCACCTCCCGGAATAGACTGCATCATAGGAGTTTCAACTTCAACAAACTTTCTGTTATCAAGAAAATTCCTGATTGATTTTATAATGTTGGACCTCTTTAAAAAAAGGTCCATTACATCATCATTTGACGAAAGGTCGATGTAACGCTGTCTATATCTGATTTCAACGTCTTTCAAACCATGCCATTTTTCAGGTGGAGGAAGCAGGGCTTTGGAGAGTACGGTAAAGTCATCGGCAAAAACAGTTATTTCACCGGTACGAGTCTTAAACACTCCACCCTCTACTCCAATGATATCTCCCAGATCCAGCAGACGAAAAATTTCATATTTTTCTTCACCCACATTATTAAGTTTAACATAAATCTGCAGCTTTCCGGTCCAATCCCTTATATGAAGAAATGTAGCCTTACCGTGGGGCCTCATAGTCATGATCCTGCCGGCACATTTCACCTTCTTCCCCTCCTCCTCCTCCGAGTAACCCTCTATTATCTCATTCAGAGTCGAAGCATCTTTGTAACCTGCACCGTAAGGATCAACACCTTTTTCCCTGAGCTTATTTAATTTCTCAATTCTAGTCTGTTCAAGCGTTTCCAATTGATTTCCTCTAACGTTAAGCATAGAGAGATCTTACATTCTATGCGTTTGGTTTACCTTATAGATGAGTTCTGGAGATTTGGTAAGAAAAATAGAGTGCCCGGATAAAGAGGGTATTTTAACAACAAAGCACATACTGTCAAGACAAAATGCAAAATCCCACTGGTTACAACGCGGGAGTGCTCTTTCTCCTTGAATATATGTTTTAAAATTATTAATATTGAAAAAATGGATCAACGTTTTTCCAAGAAAGAACGCTTACGAAAAAGAAAGGAATTTCAGCAAGTCTTTGATAAAGGCGAGAGATTCGGCAATGATCAGTTAAAAATATACGCGTTACCAAATGATGAATCGGTATCACGGCTTGGCCTGGTCGTAGGAAGAAAATTCGGCAATGCGCCCAGACGCAATAGATTTAAGCGAATACTTCGAGAAGCATATAGATTAAACAAGAGTTTGCTGAACAACGGTACAGACATTGTAGTAATTCCAAGGCCCGGGCTGACAGAACTTACACTAAAAGCAATCGAAGAAAATTTCAAGGCAATACTGTCACAAATTAACGATAAATTTGGAAAATGAAATATTTATTTATTAAACTAATACAAGCATATCAGGTAATCCTGTCACCGATCTTACACCCATCATGCCGTTTCTACCCAACATGCTCACAATATGCAGTAGATGCTGTTGAAAAGAAAGGTGTTGTTGTTGGGTTACTGAAGGGAGTATGGAGAGTTCTAAGGTGTAATCCTTTTGGCGGATCAGGGTACGATCCCGTTAAATAAAATGATCAGTACGGATAAAAGAATTATTGAATGTGTACCGAACTTCAGTGAAGGACAGAATACCGATATTATAGACAAAATCGCATCCTCCGTACAATCATCACAGAATGTTAAACTCTTAAATGTAGAACCCGACAGGGACTATAACAGAACGGTAATTACCTTTGCCGGAGAACCGTCCTGTGTAAAAGATGCGGCATTTAAAGCAATATCAACTGCATCTGAACTTATAGACATGTCACGGCAAAAGGGAGAACATCCCAGGATTGGTGCAACGGATGTATGCCCCATAATACCTGTTGCCAATGTAACAAAGGATGAGTGTGTAAAATTATCAAATGAACTGGGCAGAGATGTAGGAGAAAAACTGGGTATTCCTGTATATTTATATGAAGATGCTGCAAGATCGTCAGAAAGAAAGAACCTTGAGAACATCAGAAAAGGCGAATATGAAGGACTGGAACAAAAACTGAATGATTGGACACCTGATTACGGACCTGCAGAGTATAACGAACAGGTCAGAAAATCTGGTGCTACAGTGATAGGGTCGCGATTCTTCCTGATTGCCTATAACGTAAACCTCAACACCAGAGACGTGAACATAGCTAACGCAATAGCTGGAGCGGTAAGAGAATCCGGTACTATGACAATTGATGAGGCAGGAGTAAATAAAAGAGCTCCAGGAATTTTAAAATATGTAAAGGCAATAGGTGTAGAACTAAACGAATACGATATAACACAGGTTTCCCTGAACCTGACTAATTACAAGGAAACTTCTATGCACAAAGTATTTGAAACCATAAAAGTGCAGGCCAGAGAACGTGGTATAGAGGCAACCGGAAGTGAGGTAATTGGTCTTGTTCCAAAAGAGGCCCTGATAGAAGCTGGAACTTTTTATGCAGGTAACAATCCTGAGGAAAATCTTATAGACGCGGCAATAGAGCACCTTGGTTTAAGCCAATTAAATACATTCGTGCCTGAGAAAAAAATAATCGAAAACCTGTTATAATCTTAATTTTTCGGCTCTAAGATCGTTATCTTTTCAAACAATCCTTACATATTTACTATAGCACTTAACAAAATCGTTCAATGTACTTTCGGCTATGGAAAGGATGTCTTCTGGTTTTTTACAAATAGATTGTGCTTCCGCTTTGAATATCGACAAAAGCTCTTCTACTGTAAATTTTGCACTGATACCGGCATTGTCCTGTTTATACATTGTTATGTTCCTCCATGAACAACAAGTTTTTTAGAAACGCCTTACTATTATTATCGACACATCAAAGCAAAACTTAACCAAAAAAACCTCTTATAATCCTTTTTTTTTATCAATCAAGAGGTGTTATTATCTAATTGACATCTTCTAACGGGTTTGCTAACCTGAAAGTCCTGAAGTCGGATATTAAACTAAAAAGTAAAAACAAGAGAATGATTTTACTTTTTTTCATATTATACAAACTTAATCCACGACACACTGGGAGTCCCGAAACGGTATACTTGGCCTTTGCTTTTGGTTTCATTGTGATTATCTTCACAAGCTTTGGTATTGAAAAGCTGTGGTCGAAGTATCTAAACCTGAAGATCGTCAAATCGTTTCTTTTTCCGGGTGCTGTAATACACGAATTAAGCCATGCTTTTCTCTGTCTGATTACCGGCACTACAATTAAAGAACTTAATGTTTTCAAACTTGATAACAGTGGTGGCTTACAGCACGATAGACCGAAAGTCCCATATCTCTTTGATTTTTTAATAGCAACATCCCCTATCTTCGGTTGTGCATTTATCCTGATTTTAGCATCTATGATTCTCAGAAACCCCATTCGGGTTAGTGAATCCTTACCGAATGAAATGACGTTTTCCATGAAGCTTGTATTTGATTACGGAAAGAATTTTATGGATATGATATGGCTTACACTTACTGCATTCTGGAAGATCGGATTTCATAGTTTAAACTCTATCTTATTCATAATTGCATCTATAATTTTCACTGTATCTATGGCACCGCATAAACGCGATATAAAGTATTTAGTGCTGGGCTTTATTATTCTTGGAACAGTCTTGTTCTTCCTGGAGTTATTTGGAATTTCACTTCTGGGTTACAAATGGTGGGATCAAGCGCTTGAAAACTCCTGGAGAATGGTCACATATATCATTTCACTGTTGTTAACAATTCTCTTTATAACTGCTGTTATAATTGGTATTTTAAAGGGTATCAGACTTACTTTGGGTCACAAAAGCGGATGACAGACACAATCCATTACTCAAGTCTCAACTCACCATTCGGTCCTGTCTTTGTTGCTAAAACCGTCAAGGGTATCTGCTTTATTAATCTTTCAAAGATCTCAGAGTCTGAATTCCAATCGATCCTAAGAAAAAAATTCCGGAAAAAGCCTATCAGAGATGACAAAAAGCTGAATGGTGTAATAAATGCCCTGCTTGATTACTTCAGTGGCAACCAGGTAAATTTCAAAGCACCATTAGATTTAGGCACGGGCACGCTTTTCCAGAGAAGGGTTTGGGATAAAATCAGTGAAATACCTTACGGAGAGCTAAGAACCTATAAATGGATTGCCGGTGAAATAGGCAGTATAAATGCTGTCAGGGCTGTGGGAAATGCGGTCGGCAGAAACCCTGTACCGCCAATAATACCATGTCACCGTGTAATACGTACGGATGGAAATCTTGGAGGGTTTTCATCAGGAATTTCCCTGAAAAAGTGGCTTTTGAAATTAGAGAATATTTCCTGCCATATCAACGAATGATACTGCGGTCTTCGGATTAGAATGCTTTTATCTCAATAGACAGCACAGTGAAATATTCAAAAGTTGATCATGTCAGGAATGAACATATGGCGGAGAGGCCGGGATTCGAACCCGGGGTCCCACTATCAGCAGGACAATGGGTTAGCAACCCACCGCTTTAAGCCGCTCAGCCACCTCTCCAATGACGGAAGAAAAACATCTCTTTTAATCCTGTAAAACTTGTGAATTAAGGTACGCCTTTGTATTGGCGGAGGGAGTAGGATTCGAACCCACGGTCCCGATCACTCAGGACTGCAGTTTTCAAGACTGCCGCCTTCGTCCACTCGGCCATCCCTCCTGAAAAACTGCTTTTATCAATTCAGACCCTTCAAATCAGGAAAGGTCTTAAAAGGTCGAGCTTAAAACGTTTGTATTTTAAACTATTATAAATTGTCCCACTTGCATACTTCTTCGAGAACTGACTTTGCCACATATATTGGAGTGTTTCCCTGCATAGCCAATGCAATTGCATCACTTGGCCTTGAATCTATCTCTAAAGCACTGCCATTTTGCCTGATAATTATTTTTGCATAAAAGGTATTATTCTTCAAATCACTGATTTCAATCCTTTCAACACCCCCACTTAACTGCATTATCACACTTGAGAGCAAATCATGAGTAAGCGGTCTTGGCGTTGGAATCTCTTTTACCGCTCTGTCAATGGCCCATGCCTCGTGCAGACCTATAACTATCGGAAAACTTCTTTGGCCGCCTTTTTCTTTAAGGACGATTATCTGATGGTCGCTTGTTTCAGATATCATTATCCTTGATAATTCCATGTGAACCATCACAGTGTTTCCCTCAAAAAATATTGATAATACCTAAAAAATTCTAACATACAGTGTACCGTTGTCAACATTATTTTAAAATACGAAAAACTTCAAATTAGAGCTTGTGGGTAATTTATTCCCCCCCCGGTTCAATATACTTAATTTGACATATATGTAGAGGTGATTTACTACTAATCAGTACAAAATCTATTGACACTAAATGCAGTGACTGCTATACTTTTCACCACTTCACACACCTCATTTGACCGATGTTAATAATTTCCTAAGTGAATGTTAATAAAATCAATAATACTGGGACTGACACAGGGTCTAACAGAATTTTTACCTATTAGCAGTTCTGGCCACCTCGTAATCCTCAGAAGTTTTTTAGATATGCAAACCAATGGTGTTATCTGGGGAATAGCGTTACATTTCAGTACATTATTGGCCATATTAGGTGTTTTCTACAAAGACATCTTTATGATTTTAAAAAGTACTTGTCAGTCATATAAAAAGCTCTTTTCAGGAGAAGGTATTAATAACATCTACAAAAATGACCCATACACACGTATCTTCCTTCTGATAATAGTTGGCACAATACCCACAGTCATAATAGCTCTTTCCTTTAGGAACGTATTCGAGGGCCTATCCAACAAGCCGGGAACCGCCGGATATATGCTTATTGCAACCGGAACGATGCTCTGGTTTACCAAATATAAATTAAGAACAAATATTAATAATATGAACCTGGGGTTCTTTGATGCCTTGATAATTGGTGCCATACAGGGACTTGCAATAACCCCCGGTATATCACGGTCAGGAACAACAATTGCGACAGCCACTTTCAGGGGTGTTGACAGAGAAACAGCCGCAAGGTTCTCCTTTCTGCTGGTAATACCGGTGATTCTAGGAGGCATGGCAATGATGGCAAAAGAGACCATTACTCTTAAAAACGAAGAATTTTCTTTTCTCATAATCGGAAGTATAGTTGCCGCTGTCGCCGGTTACATTGCCCTACGAGTCTTAGTAAAAATAGTCCATAAAGGCAAACTGCATCTTTTCTCTTATTATTGTTGGCCGGTTGGGCTGTTTGTAATCCTTTATTTCATATGAATGATTATCTAACACGTTCGAGGAATCTACCGAAAAGTTTTCTATTTATTTTGCCTCTTTTAGTCTTTTATGAAATTGGCATTGTTCTCTATGGTGCTGAAACAAAAAATACAGCTGACGTTATAGTAAAAAAACCATTTGAAATTTTTGGAGATAGCGCAACTCTTGCATTCAATTCATTAATCATTATCATCTCCTTTTGCTCAATTTTTTATATTGAGAAAAAAAACCGTTTAAGCTTTAAAATTTTTATTCCTATGTTTTTTGAAAGTGCGGTTTATGGTTTTTCCCTTGGATATGTAATACTTTTCTTTGTACATGGATATTTGCCATTTGATATTACTAATTTATATGTACAAAGTTTATTAAAAGGGGTCATTATCTCTTTTGGAGCAGGCGTATATGAAGAGATTCTCTTTCGCATGCTGCTGTTAAGCATTATTTACTTTATTATAGTTAAAGCTCTGAGAGCCAATCCAGTTATTGGCTCTCTATGTAGTATACTAATATGTGCTTTCACTTTTTCGATTATGCATTACATAGGTCCATCCGGCGACAATTTCTCAATACACAGTTTCTCGTTCCGTTTGGTTGCAGGCATCATTTTATCTGCAATCTTTATTTTTCGGGGTTTGGGAATTGCTGTCTATACTCATGCCATTTATGATATCCTGGTAATCCAAAAGGCATATACATAGACGCTCACCGTAACCTCTTATAATCACAGATGTTAGGTGATATCCCCCAAATTAATTTTCCCATTTACGTAATTAAAAAATAAATAAAGAGAGTAATTGATTAGAAATTCACGTAAAAATTTGTAATAATATTCCATACTGAAAGACATAAAGAATTGTAACAGAAGTTTTTATGAGTTGAAAATTTAGTCGGTGGCATCTAAATGGAAAATATAATTGTAGGCATTACTGGAGCAAGTGGAGTGGTTTACGGGCAGCGCCTCTTACAAGCATTAAGTGATAAACCCTATTCTATCCACTTAAGTGTGTCGGAAGCTGCTATAAATGTAATAGAAAGTGAATTAAATCTCACGTTAAACCTGGATGAGTTCGATATCAGTAAATTTATTGATAGGGAAAATCACAGTATAACTTATCACCACATATCAAATATTGCAGCATCCATCTCAAGCGGCACATTAAAAACCAAAGCAATGATTATAGCACCGTGCAGCATGAACACACTCTGTTCTATAGCAAATGGTATTGCATCAAATCTCATTCAACGCGCGGCCAGCGTTACAATAAAAGAGGGAAGAAAACTGATTGTTATGCCCCGTGAGACTCCTTTAACACCAATACACCTCGAAAATATGTTGAAATTGTCAAAAGCACAAACTTGCATCTTGCCTGCTATGCCGGGATACTACTACCATCCGAAAACCATAGATGATCAGGTAGACTTCATGGTCGGGAAGGTACTCGACTACATTGGGATAGAGTATCCGCCGTATAGTAAAAAGAGTTATAGAGAATGGCGATACATGAATTCTGAATTAATGACTACTTAGAACCGCAAACAGAGAAGCACCTTACTATTATATTAGCACATGAACGGGGTCAGGCAGGTCTGTCACTCACAATACTGCCCGGGCCAGAAATAGTATTATGGATGATATTAAGAAAAAGGGCAGAGTAGGTTTTTGGATTTCAACTTCACTGGCAATATTCTTTTTTCTTTGTTGTGTTGTGTTATTTATTTCATTGATGGGGCTCTTCGTGGTAAAGGGAGCTCTTACAACACAGGTTGAAGACAAAAGTACCAAAAAACTTACTGAAAATGTAATAGGAGGAACCGGTACAGACAAAATACTTCTAATTCCACTTAAGGGTGTTATTACCAACCAATCAGCAAAGAAACTTTTCCTGGAAACGCCAAGTATTATTGACAGTGTAAAACAACAACTTGAGCAAGCGCAGGAAGATAATGATGTAAAAGCAGTGATATTTGAAATTAACAGCCCTGGAGGGGGGATAACTGCAAGTGATATCCTTTATAAAGAAATCCTGGAATTCAAAGAAAAGACAAATAAGAAAGTAATCGTCAGCATGCAGGACGTTGCAGCATCAGGTGCTTATTATATTTCGGCTGCAGCAGACAAAATAGTTTCTCACCCTACTACAATCACTGGAAGTATAGGAGTAATCATGCCACTCATCAGTATCGCTGATCTCGTAGAAAAATACGGCATTAAAGACAACTCGATAAAGTCAGGAGAGATGAAGAGTATTGGCTCACCTCTAAAAAAGATGTCTGAGGATGAGAGAAAGGTCTTGTATGGCATTGTAGACGAAATGTATACAAGGTTTGTGAATATTATTGCAGTTGGTAGAAATATGCAAATAGAAGATGTTAAAATGCTGGCGGATGGAAGAATATATACAGGGAAACAGGCAGTGGACAATGGGTTAGTGGACCAACTGGGCTATATTGAAGACGCAATTACTTTAGCCAAAAGCATTACAGATATAGATAAAGCTACAATAATAAGGTACAAAAAAATATTTAATCTGGCAGAAATTTTTGAAGGTTCACTGGATAATTTATTTGGAAATCGAACAGTAAAGCTTAGCCTACACGCCTCCGCAGATAATGATTTTCCGGGATTTATGTACTTGTGGACAGGATACCAGCAAAATTATCTCTTCAAATGGCCCACATTTAATTAAAGCTACAACCCAAATTTTCAAATCAAGAAAACACTGAAATAACCGAAAATTTAGATAACCTTTGGGTATATTGTTCATATATAGATACATTAAGGTAATAAGACATAACCATATAATCAATTATCTATTTCCATTGAGCTATTGAGATTTGAAATGAAAACCGAAGATCTGCATAAAAATAAGACTAGTTCTAAACGATCTTCCAGATTAGGACTGATAAAACAGTTGATAGTACTGGCGTTGATCCCAGCCTTGATCGTTGGCGGGTTCATGGCAATCCTGTTATACCGTGAATTTGATGCAAAAAAACAGGCTGAACAGATCAAGAGTATTGCCGATTATATGGTGGTTGCCAACCAGCTTGTTCACCAATTACAGAGAGAATGTGGAGCATCTGCAGGATTTGTTGCCAGTAACGGAAGCAGCATGAAGGACACAATGATAAAGCAGAGGCTGATTACGGACAAGTATCGTAAGGTCATGGATAATGACACAAAATCACTGGATATGGCAACGCTTGGCTATAAATTTGCCAGGCGTGCCAATGCATCCTTGATAAAACTTTGGAAACTACCCTCTATCAGAGAACAGATAACTTCTCTCTCAATTGAAACCAATAAATCCAAAGAACTCTATACCGAAATAATAGACGACATCCTTGGAACATTTCAGGAAGCAAGCGTCATTATTAAAAACTCTGAACTTTCATTCCCATTTACAGCCTGCGTCAATCTAATCATGGCCAAAGAGATGGCGAGCCATGAAAGGGCAATTATGACCGGCTTCGCTGCTGAAGACAAGTCTGTTACTCAATCAGATATGCAAGCGTGGATGAGAGTATCTAAAGGGCAGGATGCATTGCTCTCAGCTTTTAAGTACCAGATCACAGATGAAATGCTGAAGGAATTTCACACAAAAATGAGTGAGGCAAACATTAAGATTGTAATGGATATACGCAGGCAAATCAGTGAAAACTTTGTAAATGGTAATTTTGGGTTGAAACCTGAATTCGTTTTTAATGCCTCAACGGGACTGATTAACGATTTGAAAAAAGTTGAAGATGCTCAACTCCAGGAAATTCTTAAAGAAGCAACAGCGTTATCCTCTGAAAAAACTGTTTCTGTTATCGTCTTTTCCGGTCTGACAGGCTGTTCTGCAATAGCAATGTTTGTTTTATGCTTTTTTATAGCTAGAAGTATAACCAGACCTATAACCACGCTTTCAAAAGTCGCCAAAAGTGTTGCTGAAGGAGAACTCAACCATGATATTGAGATAAAATCAGGGGGTGAAATAGGTGAACTAGCAAATAGTTTTAATGATATGATTTCCAACCTACGCCTGACGGTGGAAAAGAATGAGATCCATAACTGGCTCAAGACAGGTCAAATGGAGCTGAATGTAAGAATGCAAGGCGAACAGGATATTGAAACATTGGGCAGAAACATCATAGGACACCTGACCGAATATCTAAATGCACAGATTGGCATACTGTATATGGCGGACAATGATAGCCGTCTTAAAGTAATAGGCAGTTATGCCTACGTCCAACAGAAGAATGCTCCGAGTGAATTCATGCCGGGTGAGGGTCTGGTGGGCCAGGCCGCATTAGAAAAAAAGCATATTCTCCTGACAAATTGTCCTGACGATTCTTTCAACATCAACTCTGGCTTAGTAGACACGACACCAAAACATATCCTGATTTTCCCATTATTATTAAATCACACTGTAAGAGGAGTTGTCGAACTGGGTTCTTTCCACGAATTCCCTGATATCTATCTAACCTTTCTGGATCAGGTTGCAGAGGGCATTGCTATCGCGTTGAATACTGTTGTATCCAGAAATCGGACTGAAGTTCTTCTAGAACAGACACAGCAACAGGCAGAAGAACTTCAGGCACGTGAAGAGGCTCTTCGCCAAAGTAATGAGGAGCTTGAGGAGAATGCCATTGCATTAAAGGAATCTGAATCAAGGCTGCAGGCCCAACAGGACGAGCTGCGTCAGATAAACGAAGAAATTGAAGAGCAAAAAGAATCTGTAGAGAGAAAGAATAAGGACTTGAAAGAAGCCCGAAAGATTATTGAAGAGAGAGCGCATGATCTGGAACAAAGCAGCAAATATAAATCTGAATTCCTGGCCAATATGTCACATGAGCTGAGGACTCCATTAAACAGCATCCTCCTTTTGTCAAAACTTCTTTCAGACAATAAAGATGGCAGTTTATCAGAAGATCAGGTTGAATCAATTCTATCAATTAATTCTTCCGGCAACGATCTACTGGAACTTATTAACGATGTACTTGATCTCTCCAAGGTAGAGGCGGGAAAGATGGACCTCCAGATAGAGGATATGTATTTACAGGATTTCTGCAATAACATAAAACGAAATTTCAGGCATGTTGCCAAAGATAATGGAATCAGCTTGAATATTGAAATTACAGATGAATTACCAGAGCTAATCCGCACTGATGAACAGAGGGTTGAGCAGATTGTGAAAAACTTCCTTTCTAACGCATTCAAATTTACATCAGAAGGAAGCGTCTCCTTAAAGATAAGCCGCCCGGATGAGTTATCAGACGATGCAATGGACTTGTCTAACAGCAAATTAGATCCAACCAAGACTGTTTTATTTTCTGTTATTGATACAGGAATTGGCATTCCAGAAGAGAAACAAAGAGTTATCTTTGAAGCATTTAAACAGGCCGATGGCACCACAAGTAGGAAGTATGGAGGGACAGGGCTTGGACTTTCCATTTCAAAAGAGCTTTCCGAATTGCTTAAGGGAAAAATTCATATGAAAAGCGCGCATGGTAAGGGAAGCACCTTTACTCTCTATCTGCCGGAAGAATATGAACCAGAAAACAAGACTGTTGAAGAAGTTTCAACACCATTAATTGTTGCAACAGAGCCTGAAACATATTCCAGCAAAAAAACGGAAAAGGAGGGCAACCTGCAAATAATTGAAGCAAACATCAAAGATGACAGAAAAACAATTTCAGAGGAAGATAAATCTATCCTTCTTATTGAAGATGACCCTGTGTTTTTAAAAATTCTCAGGGATTTAACACGTGAGAATGGCTTTAAATGCCTGGTTGCAGGAGACGGAGAAACAGGTCTTCAATTTGCAGATTATTACAAGCCAAGCGGCATAATCCTGGATTTAAATCTTCCCGGCATCAACGGGTGGACTGTTATGGCAAGACTGAAGGACAATCCTGAAACCCGTCATATCCCGGTTCATTTTATATCCGCATCTGACAACAAATTCGATGCCTTGAAAATGGGAGCCATCGATTTTGTGACAAAGCCGGTAAGCCAGGAAGCCATTGAACAGGTATTTGATAAATTTAATAAAATAATATCAAAGCCGGTAAAAGACCTTCTTGTGGTGGAAGATAATCAGGAGCAGGCAGAAATAATTTCCAGTATTATCGGCAGTGGTGATGTCAGGACCACGACTGTCTCAACCGCAATGGAAGCCTACAATAATGTATTAACTGAAAAGTTTGACTGCATGGTCTTAGATATTAACCTTCCAGATATATCAGGCATAGAACTACTAAATAAAATCAGGAAAAATGAAGAGATTTTTCAACTGCCAGTTATTGTTTACACAGGCAGAGAGCTTACTAATGAAGAGAACAAGATAATAGATGAATACGCTGCGACAACTATTACAAAAGGAGCAGGTTCCCATCGAAAGCTCTTAGATGAAACAACACTGTTTCTACACCGTGTAGAAGCGAACCTTCCTGAAACGCAACAAAAATTACTACGAATGATTCATGACAAGGAAGCAGTTCTATCAGGTAAAACAATTCTGGTAGTAGATGATGACATGAGAAATGTCTTCTCAATCAAAAAAGTTCTGGAAGGCAAAGGCATGAAAATTGTAATTGGAAAAAATGGTAAAGAAGGATTAGAATGCTTAAACAATAACCCGGATATTAACCTGATACTCATGGACATCATGATGCCTGAAATGGATGGATACACTGCCATGGGAGAAATCAGAAAACAGGATAGATTTAAAAAACTCCCTATTATCGCACTGACAGCAAAAGCAATGAAGGGAGACCGTTCTAAGTGTATTGAAGCCGGAGCCAATGACTATCTGGCTAAACCATTTGACATTGAAAGGTTATTTTCAATGTTGAGGGTATGGTTATATTAAATCGTCACCACCGGAATTTTATATAATTAATTATCACTGTACACTTCAATAATATTTCCAGTATTATCACCTGTTTATTAAATGACCAGCTATGAAACTTCTCAGTGAAACAATAGAAAATATTGAGAAAATATCTATAGATTCAGATGGAAACATAAGAAATAGATTTAACAAGCTGGCAATTCCTGCCGGAAGCCTTGGGAGACTTGAAGAATTCGCCACTGTTTATGCCTCAATAAAAGGATCACTTGATGCGACCATCAAACACAAGGTCGTCTTTACAATGGCCGGAGATCATGGTGTCTCAAGTGAAGGGGTAAGTGCATTTCCTCAAGAGGTAACCAGGCAGATGGTTAAAAACTTCCTTGATGGTGGAGCAACTATAAGCGTCTTAGCACGGCACGTAGATGCAAGGGTAGTTGTCGTCGATTGTGGTGTGAAGGCAGATTTTACACCAGTTAATGGTTTGAAGATAAAAAAAGTTGGATATGGAACCGGTAATATTGCATGCGGGCCGGCAATGTCCAGAGAGCAGGCATTTAAATCTCTGGAAGCGGGTATAGAGGTTTTTAACGAAGAGCTGCCTAATGGTATAGACATTGTTGCTACCGGCGATATGGGCATAGCTAATACCACTCCAAGTAGTGCAATAATTGCATGTTTAACAGGAGCAGAGTTAAGCGAAGTGACAGGGAGAGGGACTGGTTTAGACGATAACGGTGTAGAAAGAAAAATTGATGTTATAAAAAAGGCTTTAGGTGTAAATAAGCCTGACCCTTCTGATCCAATAGACGTCCTTTCAAAAGTAGGCGGATTTGAGATAGGCGGTATTGCAGGTCTGTGTCTCGCCGCAGCGAGACACAGAACACCAGTCTTAATTGACGGTTTTATCTCTACGGCAGCAGCATTAATTGCATGTGCAATAGAGCCCAAGGTCAATGATTACCTCATATCATCTCATATATCTACAGAAAATGGACATAAGATTGCATTGAGAAAATTACAAAAAAAAGCGGTTTTAAATCTGGACCTGAGACTGGGAGAAGGTACTGGAGCTGTATTAGCAATGAACCTCATTGAAGCCGGTGTTAAAGCGCTTACGCAAATGACAACTTTTGCAGAAGCCGGAGTATCTACACCATGCCTCTAGTAAATAAGTCAGGCAGAGTTAGTTAATTAAATCAGTGGAGAACAATATGGAAAACCAGGAAGAAAAACAGTTAGCCAAAGAAGCGGATACTGAAGACGCCCAGATTATGATTGTTGATGATGAAAATAGCATCGTAGAGTTTATGACCATTGCATTACAAGACCATGGCTATAAAGTAACCGGTTGTACAGATCCGGAACAGGCAATTGAAAAGATAAAAACGGAAGTTTATGATCTAATAATTACTGACATGAATATGCCAAAGATTCCCGGTATTAAGTTTGTAAAAAAAGCAAAGGGAATATCTCCCAAAACAGATATAATTGTTATGACAGGGTACCCATCAGTAGAAACTGCAGTAGAAAGCATGAAAAATGGTGCATCTGATTATCTGACAAAGCCCGTAAATCTAGAATTCCTTAACATTATAGTTGAAAAATCACTGTATAAAAGAACACTTGAAAAACGTGCTGCAGAACGTGAATATTTTGAAAAAATTTCAAGAGTTGACGGACTCACAGGATTGTATAACCATAAATTTTTTCACGAATTGTTAAATGCTGAAATTTCCAGATCTGACAGATATAAATTCAATTTTTCGTTAGTTATGATTGATATTGATGATTTCAAAATAATTAATGACAATTACGGTCATCAGATGGGAGATAATATACTAAAAGAGATTGCTACTATATTTAAATCACTCATAAGAAAAACAGATCCTTCTGTACGCTATGGCGGAGAAGAGTTTGCCATTATTTTATCTCAAACAGCTAAGGAACACGGTCGAGCGCTTGCTGACAGGATAGTTAAAGGTGTTGCAGCCACTAAATTCAAGGATTTTTTTCAGGATAAACCAATAACTATAAGTGCAGGGCTATCCGGATACCCTGATGATGCCCGTACACCGGAATCTTTAATTAAGAAAGCAGACGAAGCCCTCTACCAGGCAAAGAAGATGGGCAAAAATACTTTGTACATATACGGCGGTAACTAGCAACCCATCTACATATCGAACCATCTAAAAAAATTAAGTATCAGGAATGAAAATAGAATTAATATCTGTTGGCTCAGAGCTTGTAAACGGACAAATCAGAGATTTAAATGCACCATCTATCGCCTCAAAACTTACAGAACTAGGCTTCACTGTTGCAAGCCAGACAATTACAGGTGACAGTTCTGAAGAGTTGAAATTCTCACTTCAAGCTGCATCAGGGAGAGTAGACTTAATTATAATAACAGGCGGGTTGGGACCAACTCAGGATGATATTACAAGGGAAGCTGTTGCTGAATTCTGTAATGCCACATTAGTACCTGACAAAGACTCAATAAATCACATTGATAACTTAACAGGAAATATACATTCTCAGAAATACGTTAATTCTCTAAAGCAGGCAGCGGTCCCGGAAGGCAGTATAGTTATCCACAATAAGACAGGAACGGCTCCAGGTTTTTTTATAAACAACGCTCAGACCGGCATAATCTGCTTACCCGGTGTACATACGGAAATGATACACATGTTTGAAACCTGGGTTATCCCTTATATACTTAAAAAATCAGGGAAAAGAGAGAGGCAATATACCAGGGTAATTAGTACATTTGGCATTTCTGAATCCGTACTTGATGAAAAAGTCAGCCGAATAATTAACTCGGATAAGCACTTATCTTACAGCACACTTGTAAATAATGGCATAGTTTCCATTCGCATCATATTATGCGATAAGGATAAAATTGAAGCAGAATCAATACTTGATAGAGTTGAACGCGAAATTTGCAGAGAAGTGGGGATATTTGTTTTCAGCAAGCGTGAAGAGGCTCTTGAAAACGTCATTTCTAATATTTTTAAAGAGAATGATTTAACTTTAGCCGTTGCAGAGTCGTGTACCGGAGGATTAGTTTCAAACTTATTAACAAATGTTCCAGGCAGTTCAGTTTTCTTTTCAGGAGGAATAGTATCTTATAGCAATAAAGTAAAGGAAAACCTGCTCAATGTTCCGAAAGAACTCATTGAAGAATACGGCGTGATAAGTGCAGAGGCTGCAATATCAATGGCATCCGGTGCAAGAAAACTCATGCATGCAGATGTTGGTTTAGCGGTCACCGGAATAGCTGGACCTACTGGAATTGAACAAGGAGCTGATCAAAAAAGGCCTGTAGGACTGGTCTATGTTGCAACTGCTATAAATGATGATTTGGAGTGCAAGGAGTATTGTTTTTTCGGATCAAGGGTAGATATAAAGAAACGTGCTGCAAATGCGACGCTGAATACTCTAAGATTGGCTTTATCAGGAAAAGTAGCAATAAACTGATAAAAACTAATTTACATAACCTTCCTACGTATTAAATTTTCTTCCTTTTGCCCTTCTTCTGCTAAGAATTGCCCTTCCGCCTTTCGTTCTCATTCTTTTTCGAAAACCACACATTCTCACTCGCTTGATAGAGCTCTTCCTGATTCTTATTTTCATAATTTTGTCCTTTGCTGTATAATAAGCTTTCTACTGTGTACCCTGGCAAGCCTTTAACCTATAATACGAAATTATGCCTCCCGACACCACAAGTCAAAAATCAATTGGTTATTCCCCAAATTCAATAAAATTACTATTTTATATAATAATAAATATTTGTCAAACAAAAGATATTTTAAAAAGAAATATACTTAAATAAAAGTCATAAAATCCTGTTGACATAAGTATTTAGACTTGATAGCATGTTCCGAAAGTTTCCGATGAAAATTGCAAACGGCTTTCGTAATGAAAGGAGCAAGTAGAAATGCAAACTACTACAAAGCGAGATTTATGTGAGAAAATCGTTCGAAAAACTGACAACTCACAATTGTTAGTAAAAGAAACTATTCAAATGTTTCTTGATAGAATCGTTCATGAATTATCTCAAGGCAACCGAATAGAATTAAGAGATTTCGGCGTTTTCGAGGTTAAGAAGAGAGCTGGAAGAAAAGCAAGAAATCCTCGCACAGGAGAGGAAGCCTTTGTCCCTGCCAAAAATGTAGTTGTTTTTAAGGTCGGCAAATTAATGAAAGAGAAAGTAAACAATACTACACCAACTGCAGATCAAGCTGATAATCAGAGTCAGGAATAGCATATCTCAGTGAAATATTCTTCACAATACTTTACTTTTACTTTGCAATGCTAGCATCTATATATACTTGATGATCACTCCTCGATAGTAAAGCACTACCACCATTGGCCACAAAACAGAAAGTATTCTATTCATATATAGGCAAACGATCTATGACCGTCCTCAATTTTAACTGAAAGAATCGTGAAAGAGCACATAGTTAGTTACATACAAGACAATGAAGAGGAAATTGTTAGTCTGTCAACTGAGCTGATTGGCGCCGACACATCAAATCCACCCGGTAATGAATACCTGGCGGTAAATATAATAAAAAAGTATTTCAATACTCATGGTATTACGTATGATACTTTTGAAAAGAGTACTGGTAGAACAAATATAATCGGGTATATAGGTAAAGGAGAGCCGACTCTACTTGTTGCATGCCACATGGACGTTGTACCTCCCGGTAGCGGATGGAACACAGATCCTTTCAGCTCAGTAGTTAAAAACGGCAGAATTTTCGGGCGCGGAGCAAATGACAATAAAGGACAAATGGCATCCATGCTGGTTTTGGCTAAATTCCTGAAGGATAATGAATCAAAGCTTAATGGCCGTTTATTATTAATTGGTGCAGCTGATGAAGAGAAAGGTTCTCATCTGGGCTTGGAATATCTGCTTAAAGAGTGCGGTATAACCGCCGATTATGCAATTATACCTGATGTTGGAAACAATATGAAGATCATTGATGTCGGAGAAAAAGGAGCTCTTTTTATAAACATTACGGCATATGGTAAGCAGGCTCACGGTTCAACACCGGAAAAGGGTATAAATGCTATATGGAATATGATTGAGCTGCTGAACCAATTAAAGAATATAAAATATAAATGCATGACACATGAGCTGTTTTCGCCTCCAACTCTTAACCTGGGCACTATCAGTGGTGGTGCAGCACATAATATTGTCCCTGCCAGATGCGAAGCAAAGCTTGATATCCGTTATTTACCCGGTGAGACAGAGAAAGAAATACTAAATGATATTTATGAAACTATCGCTTCAATCAAAAAGCATAATCCAACTGCAGAGTTTGACGTTGCCGTTGATACGCATCTGCCTCCTACCCAGATCCCGGAGGACAACCCATTGATCAGCTTAATATCAAGGCATTCTGAGTCTATACTTGGAACAAAACCGATACCCACAGGATTCTCAGGCGTGACGGTGTCCAAGCAGTTAATAGAAAATGGTATTATGGCAGTAGGGTTTGGTCCCGGCGATGCAGATCAAGCTCACATTGCAAATGAATCTATAGAGATACAGGAGTTAATAGATTTTGCAAAAATAATGGGCCTTATAATTTTCGATTTACTAAAGTAACTTGTCTTTAAATATTTCAAGAAAAGTAAAATTCGTCTTGACTATGATTCCATGAAATATATAATTTTACATAAATAACTGGAAATGGAATACATAAATACGTATTTCACATCATAAAAACCTTTTAGGCTTCATAATTAACATTTTGCTTATTGCAGTTTAAAAAGGAGATAAAGATGGCTTCCAATTTAAAGGTACTTTTTAAACAGAATTGTAATAAAACGGAGAGGCTGGCTTTTTTAAAAGAGAGGTATAAAAAACTTATATTAGAACCTATCAAGGAAATAGAATCTGAGATAGAAAAAGACTTAAACGAAGAAGATGGAATTGATAATCCACCTGTTGACTGTCATTATTAGTGAAAAATTTTGACATCTTTAAATTACTCAACTATTTTATTCATTCCTGATCAAATATAATATTTGTTATTAACATTCCTCATAGTGACGCAGTATTTTATTTCACTACTTTAATTAAAAGCCCTTTTTCTGTTTCAAATTTTATCTATTTTAATAAGCAGCTAATACATATTCTGTAAATCATTAAGGCTAAATTTTGAAATTAATAGTCGGGGCGTGGCTCAGCTTGGCTAGAGTGCCTGCCTTGGGAGCAGGAGGTCGCTGGTTCGAATCCAGTCGCCCCGACCATTCATATCAACAACTTACGACATCAGGGTGGTTCTCATTTTCACCCACTGTCGCCAAATTGTCGCCAGAATTCAGTATCTGGATAGTAGATCGAAGCTTTTCCGGGCTGAGGTGAGCATACCGCTGAGTAGTCTTAACGTCCTTATGCCCTGCCAAACCCGCAACTGAATAAAGATCAGCACCCTTCTGAACTAACTTTGAACAAAAATCATGCCTTAGATCGTGAAACCTGAAATTCTTGATACCTACTTTCCTGCACGTATCCCTGAAAGACTTACCAACCCAATTCCGGTTATAAGGTTTGCCATTCTTACCATAACCAAATACATAGACGTTTTCCTTATCCATATATATCATTTTAAGTAAATTATGGACATTATCAGTCATTGGTATGCTATGTGGCTCCCCATTCTTTGTCCTCTCAAGGTTGATCATCCGGGAAAAGATATTAACCTGGTTCCACTCCAGATTAATAATGTTGGATAGTCTCAATCCTGTTTCCCTAGCAATTGTAACAATAGGCTTTAACCATTCAGGCAGTGCATTCATTAACCGCCCTTCTTCGTCTTGAGAAAGATATCTTACCCGTTTGACATCACCGCTGGGAATCTTGAATCTGGCAAAAGGAGTCTCGTCAACCAATTCCCAATCATGAATAGCCAGATTATAAGCATGTCGTAATAGACGAAGCTCGTGATTTACAGTAACATCCCCCACCCCATCATTACGTCTGTCTGTAATAAATCTAGAAAGATGTCTGGGCTTTACATCGTTAAGTAACTTCTTACCAAAACACTGAAGTATCCTTTTTGAGAAATAAATATCATTTTTGTAGGTAATTGTCCCCTTGTTTGGCTTAGAATGCTCAGCAAGATATTTATCAATCAGGCTTGCTACGGTTATCTTATTTCCTTTCGGTTTCTTAAAAAAGGAACCTTCGATAATTTCCATCCTGATTTTCGCCTCTATTGCCTGCGCAAGTTTTCGATTTGAAGTTCCAAGGCTTTTTTCTACTTTTTTTCCATCATGCCTTATTTTAGTCCACCAGATTCGGCCTCTTAAATACATATTTTTACCTCCTTTCCGAAGCCTGACGGTGTCTGAATGACTGTTACCGGCAGAATTATATATCATTTCTGATAGTATCTCCAATAATTTTATCAGATGCTTCTTCTACTTGATTTATATTGCGTTTCATGGAAGCCATTAGCGCATTTATATCATTAAGATCAAAGAGAACTCTTCGACCCAACTTTACTGAGGGTATTTTCCCCTGAGCTGCCCATTCATACAACGTCTTTACCGAGAGAGAGGTGTACTCAGATACTTTTTTGATACCTACATATCTTTCTCTGTTAATCTCATTTTTATCATTTAATTTGTTTGCCATATTGTCCGCTGTTAGTATTTATTTGAACTACTGATAACTAATGATGAAGATATTGCGACGAGAATTTTAGATTATTCTAAATTTTGACTGTTACTGCCATTAACATTAAATGCCATATATAAACAAATCATATACCAAATAAATGGTAAGACAGATTATTCTATTTGCACATAGTAATGGAGGTTTTTAAATTGTTATTTGAGAAAGGGTTACACTAAAATAGTTTTTATTAATATTTTTCTTTTTCAAACAAATGTGTGACAAGAAATCAAGGAAAAGTATGCAATGACACAAAAGCATGCCAGACATCAATGTACCATCATGGAACGATTCTTAGTCTTACTGCATCATAATCATTCAGCGTCGAACCAATGAAGCATTTTCAGCAAAACATCAATATACTTCATAGTATTTAAGAAAGCTGATTTGCAAAATAGAAAGAGTCTATCACCGCCAGGCAGCAATTAAGAATACACTTGAAACAATCCAGATATACTATAAAATTCGCTTTTATACAGAAACGATAATAGAGCTCGTTTGCCGTCATTAACCAAAACCACAAAATAGTATAATTATAGAATGAAGAAAATATATTTAGACGTTTGCACTTTATGCCGTCCATTTGATAATCAGTCTATGATGCGAATACGTCTTGAAACAGACGCATACTATTTAATATTAAAAAGCATTCAGGATAAAACTTTCGAAATTATTGTATCTCCAGTACACTTCAAGGAGGTTGAAGCTATAGAAGATATATATGAACGTATAGAATTAACCGTTTTGTTAAATAAATACGGTAAAAAACCAACATTCAAATTGAATGAAATTAAAAAAAGAACTGAATATTTAAATTCCTTAAATTTTGGAATTGCTGATGCTGCCCATTTAGCATTTGCTGAAACATCGGCAGATTATTTTATTACCTGCGATGATAAATTGTTAAAGAAAATTAGCAAAATAAAAGATATTAATATACAAGCAATTAATCCTGTAAACTTTTGTACAAAGGAGAACTTGAGGTGAAGCAAGGACAATATATAAAAGAAGAGAAATTACTAAAACAAGGTGTTGATATTTTAATGGAAAAATTAGGACCAATAGAAACAAGTAGGTTTTTATCCTTTCCACCACAGAAGAGAATAGAATCTGTGAAAAGGCATCAAAAGTGGCAATCCGAGCTTGATAAAAACAAGTTTTTAGATGATTTATTCGGAAGCAAGTAGGCTTTTCTAAATTGAAGTAAACTTATATGAAATATAGAAAAGGCCAAAGTACTGAGAAAAATATATAACGAGAGGAAAGGATCATGAAAAATTATGAGAAGTTATTTCGAGAACAAATGCAAAATCCTGAATTTGCCAAAGCCTACCATGAAGCTAAATCAGAGAAGAAATTAGATGAGATGTTGGACGATTTAAAAGAAAAAATAGATAAAGATGCCCCTAAAAATCTTTTGCTGGAAACTATCAATTCAATTCAACATCAGATATGATTACATCAGAATATTTTATAGAAAAAATTATTAATACTTCAAATAAATAACCAGAAATGTTTATAAAGAGGTAAATATGTCACGTTGTCATGTATACGGTTCAATAAAGGCAAAAGAAGAGTACACCAACGAAGTATTTCAGATCGATAACAAGCCTGTTTTAGTAGAACATATTCCAGCAATAGTCTGCGTCCGCTGTGGTGAAGAAACATTTAGCCGTGAAACCACAGAACGGATTCGCCGCATGGTACACGGAGAAGCAAAACCTGTAAAATCTGTTTCAATGGAAGTATTCACTTTTATATAAAAACCAAATAAAAAAGCATCTAACACCTATAAGCCCCCCACACACACACACACTTTTCAAGTAAGAAACCACCCCATATGATTAACAGATCAGAATAACATTACATAAAAGATACTATAATCGAAATCACCAAGCATATGGGCAACATGACAATCGCAATATCGATAGTGACTCTAGCAAATATAATTGCTGTAATTATTCAGTTATACAAATAGAATTTAGCACACCAACATTATAAGGAACGAAAATGTGACCCCTTGCTTGTCACAAGAAAAAGAAGAAGTAGAGTTTTTTGGTTTTAGTTCTAACTGTATTGTTTTACTTAGGCTTAAGGCCAGAATGGGGAGTATGATTTACTCCCTGTTTTGGCCTGTTTTGATTTGCTTACTTGACAATTACTTGACAGTAATAAAGTTTACATTAGACTGCTGAAGGATTAAGAAAAGTGAAGGTTGTTTCTTAAAATCAATGGGGGAAAAAGAGTATAAATTAAAGCTTCAGATAATAAGAGGATTGGGGATCAGATAAAAATAGAATAATTATAGTTTTTATGACTATTTATTTGAGAAACACATTATCAAATCATTTTTAACTTTAATAAAAAAGGTGAGATGTGACCTCGTTCAGTTGTAATATAATTAAACTTAAAAGGTTACAGCTATTCTGCATTACTCTCCATCAATTTGTTCGCTGCTATGAATCGTGTAATGCCGTTCAATGAATTTTATTGTGTTCGTGAATTTAACTTTGTCCTGTTTAGGTGCTTTTTGTTGCATCTCCTTTAACATTGGCAAAAGATAGCATTTATGTCTATTACTTCCGTTTATAAATTGGTATGCATATACCTCTTCATCAAAAATAGAGAACTTCCTCATTGGTATATCCTGATTTATAAATCCATGGTTAAGAGGGCTGACATGCAATGAAATAAGTCGCTTTGAAGCTGACGGGGTTAAGACTAAACCAATCCAGTTTTGATCTTCGCAGTATTCGTATGCTTCAAGAAAGGCTTTGCCCATAATAATCTTACTGTTATGGCCTATAATTAAATTCCCATAAGAAACAGCGCCTCTTACTGGTAATCGCTTGAGAATGCAATTTCTAATAAAACCCTTTGATTTGTTAATGAACTCAGGGTATCCAGAATCATCTGGTGATGTTGCGTAAATAATAAATGTATCCGCATAGAATGTAAAGTTTACTAAAGACTCAAAGTGAGTTGTTTGTTTCTGTAACTTTTTTAAAACTTCGTCAATAGAATCTTTAAGGATATCTAGGTACAATGAACGGTCTTCATTGTCAATTTTATATTTGAATCCTATAACATCAAAGTGAGCAATCCAAGTGTTGTAACTTTTCCAATTATTATCCATGTTATTCTTTCAGCTAATGCTGAAATCACTTGCCAAAATGCACCAACTTTTTGGACAAGTGGATTGATTTATTAGGAATTTTCTTTTCTTTCGATCTCTTCTTTGTACCATTTATCTATATGTTTTGCTCCCTCAAGAGACTTAACAGATGAGGCTGTCATTCCTAGTATTAAGGCAATCTTTTGATAATTTAATCCCTCTTTTCTAAGTTTTAAAATCAAGCACCTTCGACGATAGGGAACCTCAGCAGGAGCATCTAAGCTTGCACTTTTTTCTAGAGATTTGAGTCTCTGTTCTTCCGTTTGATGAAAAATAGGAGTTCTGAAAAATTTTCCTTCAAAATAATCCCATCCTAGTAAGTGTGCGATTAGTTCTAATAGTTCAGCTATAACATGAGGTTCGCTATTTTCTTTAACGATTTTTTTTATGTCACTTTTTAGAATATCTAGGTCAGCCAAAATTGTAGCCTTCAATATTTCATCATTAGTTACAACCTGTATAATTCTTTTTTTTATTTTTCCTATAATCTTTAAACACTCATCTTTAAAATATTTTGGATTCTGATATGCCGATGCCATATCATGGGAGCATCTGTCTTTTCCATTATACTCCCAAGATGTGATTTCCATCTGTAAGTTATAAGGGTAACATTTTTTCTTTTTATTCATAACAAGTTATTCAATAATTCCCAGGTAACACCACTATGGCAACGATATTCAGAAGAATCAAATTACTATACTTCTTTATAAGGAACAATTGCAGTCTGAAATATCAAAATAGCATTTATAGCAGATTATTTTTTTAGCCTGAGTTGCAATTCACGATTCTTTACAAATTCATCAAATTCATTCTTTTGTAGGCCAAGATTTTTGTTAATTTTTATCCATTTCTATCTCCTTTATCTTGCCTACACACTTCTTTTCTGTTTACGGTCACACCCTTTGGAGCGCTAATACCTAGCTTGATCGTGTCTCTTCATTTCATTAACAAACATTTCTTGATCATCATTTTATTAAGTCCACTTTAGATAGTCAGGTAATTCAGGGGAACCAAACTTTTCATTATATTCATCTTGAAATACCTTCTGTTTATCGAGAGCATCGTCCAGTAACCGTTTCCAATTATCCAGATCGGTGCCAAATTGCTGAAAGTCATCGTCTACAAAATGAGCGTACCTGATAGTGCCTATTTCTAACTTTGTTGGTTTCCCCTCGACAAGGTCTTCAAAGTATAGTTTATCTCGGGTCATAGTTTTTTGTACATCTGTCCAATAGTAATGCGGTAGGTCTGATACAAATGTAAACTTTAGATAGTGTTTCTTGAAAAAAGACTTTGCAAACACAGCGTAGACGTGAATATATTTCTCTCCCTCTTTGAAAATATCAACAAAATCTAATTTGTGGAGCCTCATTCTTTCACCTCCTTTTGCTCTCTATATTAGTTTATAGTATCTGGAATACTGGTTGTCCTGTTTTCCTGTATACGATCACCATGGCTTCCAAGTATCATCACCCTCTTTGTATGGCGTGAACAGAAAATACAAACTTAATGCCAATAACAGCCCACCGATTTTATTGCTGAAGAATATCATGGTTAACAGGGATAAAAAAACATAAAACCAAGCAAATTATTCTAAATATTTTTATGTCTTTTTTGTTAATTATCATTGTTTTTCAAATCACCCTGTATTTCTTTTTTTCTAATTTAAAGGATACATCTAAACACCACATTTCAACAGAAAAGCAACAACAAAAATAGCAAGCCGCCTTTAATATAAAGAGATTTTTTCTTTAATAATTATTCTTTTTTGTCTGAACCCATCCATATAGAAATACAAGCACGGTAATGATATTTATTACTGCCCACGCTTCACGAAATAAATGAATTGGTTCTATGGGGTTGTAGACAATAGCGATTACTATGAAGGCCACAGTAATAAAGCCACAACCCTTTTCTTTGTAATATTGATAAGCGATATATGCAGCACACCCACAGATTGCCCAGCGCATAAGCTGATAGTAATAGTACGGCAGCGAAAGCAGTGCGATAAGTAACAAGGCTATCGGCCCAATCCATAACAGTTTATTTGTTTTTGCCATGCCTTAAAATTTAATAAATGCAAAGGATAAGAAAGATACGAGAGATCTGTGCTCTATAATGAGCCTTCAATATATTCACCTAGATCTACCATTCCTTGCATGAAGTTGACACAATTACGACATGCCATATGAGTACCTTTACATAAGTCTTCATTAATGATTTATCAAATTTGTAAAGTATGAATTTGGTGAAGATATTGACAATCACCCATTACCACGACGAGACTCTCTACGGTAATCAAGTATCTCTCGAAAGATGTCATGTTTCTCAAAGCCTTAAGTCATGCGACTTCATCCTCCGCCCATATTTCATGTAAAGTATCTCTCGAAGGCTGTCACGTTTCTCCCAGTATTCTAACTCTAGATGCTCAATGCCCATCTTTTTGTAACATAATGCAATATGACGGTAGCATTCTAACTTGGAATAGCTTGCATAGCTTACAACCTCAGGCTTCAGCTCTATAGCCTTCTTAAAATTCTCTATCGCCTCCTCATATAGGCTAAGCCCCTTCTGTACGTAACCAAGAGATTGGTAGTAGAATGAATCCTTTGGATTCAGCTCTATAGCCTTCTTATAATTTTCTATTGCATCCTCATATAGACTATCCATGTGTTGTGCGTTGGCAAGTTCATAGTAGTAGTCTGCAACCTTTGAATTCAGCTCTATAGCCTTTTCATAATTTTCGATTGCATCCTCATATAGACTAAGCTTATGCTGTGCACGACCAAGGTAATAGTAGTAATCAGCAACCTCTGGATTCAACTGTATGGCTTTCTTACAATTCTCTATTGCATCATTATTTAGGCTATCCCCAATTGAACTATCTTCGTATTGTGCACGGCCAAGGTGATAGTAGTAGTCTGCAACCTCTGGATTCAGCTCTATAGCCTTCTTACAATTCGATGTTGCATCCTCATATTCACACAGAGGATATTGTGCACGGCCAAGGTAATGGTAGTAGTCTGCAACATCTGGATTCAACTGTATGGCTTTCTCACAATTCTCTATTGCCTCGTCATACTCCCCTTTTATAATATGCTCTTTCCCTTTGAAGAAATAAAAATCAGCATCTCTGACTTGTTCTAAAGCAGTAAGCCCTCTAATGACAAGTTCTTTTCGTACTTTTGGGTCGTACCTTGTAATGGCAGTCGATCTTTTTACAATAGCCTTGTTCTTCTCGGTCATATTAGTATTCTACCTCTTGGATTATTTCTTTATACTCCGCAACAAGTCCATCTAGTAATGTCTGATTATCGTCGATCTCTTCTTTTATATTGTCTGCAAGTTCCTGTAGTAAATCCCTGTCCTCTTTTTTCGCATCATCAACTTTCACTTTCAATTTATAGGTCTCGTCTTCTTTCAAATCATCAAGTTCCGCATACCGTTTTGCAATAATTCCAAGAATGGTGTCATAGTCTGCCTTCAATCTGGCAAGCGTCTCCACTGGGGTCTCTTTAGCTATTTTCTCTTCTCGTTCTGCTCGACTCATATATTCTCTTAGGGTTCTTTGATCCTTATTCCTGTATGCCTCATTTATCACAGCCATGATACTATGATATTTTTTTCTCCGCTTGTCGTCTCTTGCCTTGTCTGGATGGAATTTAATAGCAAGCCTTCGATATAGTCTTTTTAGTTCTTCTTTATCTTCCGTGTTAAGAGTTGGACCACTTTCTTCTTGCTCCAGATATTCTCTATATTCATCTGCTGCCTCGGACGCCTCGCCTCCAAGATCATTAATCTTCTGCCTTTCTTCAGTAAAAGTCTGATTTACTTCATCTTCAATGCTATCTAAATCATGTTGAGAAGTTTTTTTACCCTGAGCAAGGTCAATCCTAAGCTGATATTCTTTCACTTTTAATTTTATTTTGTCAAGTTTCACATAAAGCAAGCCAACCCTTGAATTATATTCACCCAAGAATACATTCAATGTAATATTTATGTTCTGGACTTGGATTAATAACTCAGACGCCTCATTCTCTTTTTCCGCTATACGAGCTTTCCAAATATTTAATTCCTTCTGGACATCACCTGTAGAAGGAACTAATTTATTACCCTTTGCTTTGTTATTTTCTGCCATCGTGGAAACATTTTCCGATATTTTTCAACTTAAGATTATTTTACTTACACATAAGTAATGTCAATCATTATACTTTGCAGGAAAGTTCATCTATTTGAATCCTTAAAAGAATAAACTTAATTTATAAAAGCATATCCTACCATCTAATGGTTGATTAATTTGTAGAGTGAAGTTGCTAGCGGTATAGTAGTGAGGATAGATATCAAAATCAAGATTAAAAACAAGGACTTACGACACATTTGATTAATTTGCAAGTATTTAATAAATAAAAACTTACAAAATAGAATGTTAGTTGTTTCTTGGTATCAAGGTAAAGAAAGCATGGTTACTTCACCTTTTTTATTAAATTAAAAAGATTTGGTAACATACTTCTAAAAAAAAATTTAGAAACCATAGTTTTAAAACTACAATTTCTCAATTTTTATTTCATCATTAATCTTTTTTTTATCAGTAACAGAAATCTTCACTTTTTTTAATCCTTTCTTGGTCTTCACAACATAATGACCGTCAATTATACCAATGATTTTATACATGTTATTATCCTCAACCTCTAATTCTTCAGGTTCAAGTTGTGGTTCCTGAACATCATCAATAACAGTCGCAGGAGTACGAATGTTATGCTTATTCATATTATGAAAGATGTTCATAAAACCAAATCGAAAAATCAATCCAGCACATACAACCAAACCAACAAATATTAAAATATGCTTGAACGGAATACTTTTAATCTTTTCACCTTCACCTATTATCATTGAACAGTACATTCCAAAGACTTTTTGATCTTGTTTTATTCTTTTTGTCTTGAAGCATTCATCTCCTGAGTAGAATTTATAGGTAAAACTTTTACCAATCGAGTTAGAACGCCTTACCGCTTTTATTTCATACTCTGCCAGCTCTCTCAACTCTTTAGCAAGGCAACGAGTATCCTGGGTTATTAAATAGATATCACACCCCAAATGGCGATGCATTTGAAAGAAAAGAAAAACATTAACATCATAAAATTTTCTATGAAAATAGTTACCACTCTGCGCTTCGTCAATAATATAAATAACATTAGAGTTCATGCAAAAAGTCTCTTGGTATTTATTATTGAAAAATGTAGAGAGCCCACCAGCATCAGCAATGAACTTATCAAGATCATCTCCAAGTTTCATATTCTTGATATTTGTATATACTCTTACATCAACATCTCTTGCCTTAGGAACCCATTTGTCTAATTCATCAGACCAAGTATAATAAGATTTTAATACGTGATTAACAGCATAGTACGTTTTACCGGAACCAATTTTACCTTGAATTAATCGTATGGCCATTTTATGTTTTCCTCACAAATTTAAGTCTCTGATTTTCAAAGTCCTTCTCATTAAAGAGAATTTCGACAGAGAGAAGCAAGATTAACTCTGTTTTAGTTTTGTTGATATCCTCTGACCTGAACATTTTTCCAAGATATGGAATATCACCAAGAAGCGGTATTTTCTGATTTTTTTGTTAGAAGAATTTTCCATTAAACCACCTACATAAATTTTCTGCCCATCATTAATCAATGTAGTCATTTCAAGTGAGTTTTTAGTAAACGATGGTGAGTCAATCAAAGGGTTTTGAACGGTTTGAACAATGTCACTGATCTCTTGACTAAGATATAATTTAACAACATTGTTTTCTTCAACGTCAACCTTGACGTTTAGTAAAACGCCAACGTCTCGATATTCGATATTTTCAGATCGTAAACCATTTGCAGATACAGAAGTACCTTTTCGGATAGGTTCTTCACGTCCAATTTTAATAACGGAGGTCTGACCGTCCTGGACTAATACATGTGGCTTTGAAAGAATCTCTACTTTACTTTCAGAATTTAAAATGGTGATGAAAGTGTTTACATCTCTATGAAAAGTAAAAGCTTTGAGCCCTTTACCAGCAAGACCAGTAGTCAAAGACGTTATTCCCTCTGTTAATAGAGATATTTGACCGCCTCTATTATTTTTCGTCCTAAAGAAGTACTCGACACCATATTGAAGAGCATCGTTTAAAGTGACTTCCATAATTGTGAATTCTACAAGTACCTGTTTTGGCCGTTTGTCAAAGGTTTTAATAACCTCCTTAACCTTATTATAATCGTCTTTACCGGCTTTTATGATAAGTACGTTAATGCTTTTGTTTTCAGTAATAGCAATTTCCGGGAAGACATCATTCAGTAAAGATTTTAGATTTCCAGAGCTTTCATATTGCAAACGATACAGATAAACATTTTTTGTGTCATCCGGTGAAGTTTGTATATTAAGATCATTCAGGTTTTCGTTATTATGAATTCCATATAACGCACCGTTTTTTATTAGTTGATAGTTTTTACTATTTAAAACGGTACGAACCATTTTCAGAATTTCATCTCTTTTAAATTTACCTTTTATTTCGATATCAACATTACCGATCAAATCATCAACGATAATGTAATTCTCTTTGATGATTCCCATCAAAAGACTAACAACATCTTTGAGTTCAACTTTCTCAAATTGCATATCAACGTCAATACCACCTCTTTTAAGTTCGGGCTTTACCTTGCCCTCTTTTACTTTCCATTGCCAGTTTTCGACATTTTTTGTTTTAGCCGTATTGGTAAAAAGTTTTTTCTCTGGTTTCTTTTTTATGAGCGCACAACCCGGAGCACAAAAACATATTACAAATACTAAGACACAGATTTTTCTCAGCATTTTTACAGTCTCCTTTTCAATAAGGAAATTTCTGCCAGTTAAAAAATTCACGCCAAAGGTTAAGTTTTTTTGTCATGCTTTTTAAACTTCTGGAAACGTGTTGATTTTAATAACAATATAAAAAACCCAAAACAAAAAGGAGTTGTGATTTTTGTTTTGGGTTTTTTACTAAAAGATCGGGGACGTACCGGTAACTTTTTTGATGAGAGTTATAACAAACCCAACCACTCAATAAATCCTTTTTAAGTAGTTCAATACAATAAGAGAGGCTTACAACTTTTTTAAGTCTGTTATATTCATCTTTTTTACTTAGTTTGTAAGTATTAGTATTAACCTTCTTCTTAGTAATCATCCCAATCCTTCATTTTTGTTCCATTCATTCATTTCCATTTCTACACATTGTTCTGCTGTTAAAGTTTTTCCACTATCCAAATACATTTCCCAACCAACTAGACCATATTCCCTATAACTTAGACCGGTAGAATCAGAAAAATCACCTTCACGCAAACCACATTTATTTCTCAAATGCATTATATATCTATCAATAAATTCTTCTTTTTCTATATCTACCATTTTACAACCTCACAAAAGGTATCATCCGTATAGCCATTCTGAAAGCTACAGCAGACATAATAAGTGAAAACCCTTCAACAACTTTCAGGTGTATCGCGAACCACGCCGTAATGCCTGTAAAGTTGATTAAATAGCTATTGACGCCGTAAGTACCGTCAATGGTATTTAACGTGCTCATGACTCCCTCAATGAGCATATAGATCATTCTGCTAAACAAGACCGGAACAATGGTAATTACCAGCGTCCAGATGAATAACTTCATAGCGGTGAAACGTACAACACTATAACCAACCCAACTACCAAAGGCCGAAAGTAACCAGCTTAATAATGCAGGCATTTTTTAGACTCCCTTGAATTTAATTACACTCCCATTGCTATAAAAACAGCTCTAATAGCCATTAATCCCAATACAAAACTACCAAACAGATCAACCATCCAATCTAATGAACAAAAATCAATAGTCATGGATTTCCCAAAGAGTGTCATTGGAAGTGAACAGGTTGCACCGGTTACATTGATCTGGCTATCCGTGGCCAGAAGTACCAAAGGATTGGATGCAAGATATCCGGTAATTAAACCAGTCCAGTCCGTTTCTCCAACCTCAGAAACATCTCCCGGAAGGCTTGCGTCATAGGTTGAACTGTCCGCAGTACCTACAGAACCAGAAACAGTACCAACAGGAATAGACCCGGTATCGTCAAGACCTGATATATCATCTATACCGTCCTGGTTAGCATCAGTAAAATTTCCTGGAGGTTGTGAAACAGGAGTTCCAGTACCACACACACCACCATAATCAATCCCAGTTTCGTCCTGATTCATAATACCGTCAAAGCAGGTTTCCGCAGGAGGACACACAAGACCAAAATTAAGCTCACACACTCCACCACAATCAACACCTGTTTCGTCTTGATTCTGGATACCATCGAAACAATCAGGCAGTTGTGGAACATCTTCTTCAAACTCATAAAAATCAACAGCTAAATCCAAAATAGGACCTTGATCTGTTGCACCTATAGTGCCTGAATAAACATTCCCCATTCCTCCCGGAACCGGATCATTAAGAAAAGGGTCACCGATATTAGTATCCTGAAGAAATGTATCAGTTGCACTAATTACTCCTTTCCATTTAACATCACCATTTTCATTCATATATATCCAGAAACCAACATTTGAACCGGTAATAGCATTTGCTAATGCCTGTGACATACTCGTATTAGTCAACGTTGTCCACTGTGTAGTATTTGACCAGATTGAATCCATCCCCGGTAATACAGGATAAAACTTTTTACCATCATTTTGATTTGTATATACAATTGAATCGGTACTTGAACCAAGAAAGGTATCAATAAAATCAACCTGACCTGTTGAAGTGTTAACATTACTAATTTGTCTTAGAGCAATGTCTCCATTGTCTTTTGTAAAATACATAATTGCACCAACTGTTAACGCAGCAGCAACATTAATACCTACCCAGAGAGCAAGAGGTACGACTGCATCTGCCTTTCTGGTCTGGACATAGAAAGAAGAAAAGAGAAATGTGATAGTTAAAACAAAAACTATTAAATATTTTTTCATAATTACCTTTAACTATATGTAATTGTATGAATAACTTTTTTAACTACCCAAATAACCGCCAATAATCCCACGATAGTGGAAGCAAATATAAAAATCTTTGATGTGTCTATACTTATCATTGAATAATCCATAGTTTTTTCCTGATAGAAGAATTTATAAAAATGTTGGCCAGCCTCTAGAAAGCCAACCAACACCCGGCAAGGAATCGTTAAGAACGATTAGCTAGTTTGATAACCTTTTTTACTGCCCATATGCCAGCAATAGCGGTAACTATTACACCTGCCAGAACAAGCACCTGAGTAGTATCAATGGCCAATGTACTGAAATCCAAGACTATCACCCCCTTTCCTGTTATAAAGGTTAAACTGCGTATTTAACACACACGTAAGCCAGCAGAGAACCACAGACCACACCCGCCAGACCCATAAGGAAATTCTCTGACCATACACCCTGCAGGGATACGGAAGAGAGGAAAACATGTATTGAATTTACAGGAGCATCAATTGTCATATTGCCAGAGCACAGGAAATTCAGAGGGGTCATACCGGAAGACATTAATACATCGCCATTCACGCCATTGGAAGTGATATTGATCAGACCGTTATAATTATTAGAAGAGATAACCACGTCCGACATATCACCACAATCATAGTTAGTAATAGCCAAGTTTTTAACTCCTTGTCATAATATTAAAAAGCCATCCAACCATCATGGAGAGAACACCAAAAGACAACACCAGAGTAAAAAAATAATCGAACATAACATTTCCGGTTATATTTACCGGAAGAATGTCCCACACTCCACCCCAATCACCAAAAGCACCTATAACAAGCATAATCCACACCTTTCCAATTTTAAGTTTAAGAGGGAGGCCAGGAGAATAGCTCCATGTACTACGGAGCTAACCTCCCCCTTAAAAACAAACTATTTTTGTTTACCGTTTTCTAAAGTAACACGCTTAACATCCATACGAATTTCATTCCCTGACGGAAAGAACTTGTTGAAATCAACCTTGACAGGGTCTCCCATGTTTAGAAGCTGTTCACCTTTAACTTTCTCCACAGGAAGAAATACTCTAAACGTGTCTCCAAGATCTTTACACATCACTTTAAAACCTACTCCCTTATCAGAAGCATTTACTAAACTAGCAACCATTCCATCAACTACCATAATCCACCACCTTTCAAAAAAATTAAACATTATTAAAAAAATAATCAGAACCGGAATATTCATCTTCATTTTCCGGTTCTGATTCCTCTACATCGCTACCTTTAAAAAGCTTATGCCCGGCAAAATCAATTTCTATAAGTCCAATCTTAACTGCTTCGATTACATATGAGGCCAACTCTGAGTTAATTCCGGTTTCCTTAAAGGTTTTATAGACAACGCCTTTAAGTGTTCCAAATGTCACATACTCTTTTTCTTCTTCCTGGGTAAGTTCCTCCATGTCTTCACCGCCTATGTCAGCCATGTCTTTCAGGCCGTAACAATTACCAAACTTTGAAACCATCCTTTTCCCTTTCATGTCAATAATGATTTCTTTTAATCGATCATCATTAATATCAAGACCAAACTTCATTGCATATTTTGAGATTTCCTTACCATACCCTTCTGTAACCGGCCTGATATCTGAAATCTGACCAAGACCAACTTTCAGAAGAACGTGCTCAAGGTCTTTCTTTATTGGGTCTAAGAATGTTCCTTGTTCAGTATTCCGCATATTCACAACATGTCTATCAACGGTTAGATCGACTAACATATGAGAGTGTATATGCCATCCGGTTCCTTCTTTGTATGTCACTTCAATATGTTCAACACCTCCACGTATATACTTTTTCCACCATGAACGCTCTTTTTTAAGCAGACTTGTTGATTTTTTGTAACATTCCAAAGCAGTCTTCAAACTATCCCTGTTTAATTCGTTTGCAGTAATGGTTAAGAGATGAGGGTTTTGCATATCTTTACCAAGTTTTTCCACCCTGCGAGACAGTATTGACGCACGGTATGAATTGCACACCGGGCAAACTCTATCTTTACAGCGAACTTGCGGTTCAAAAAGCACACTTGATATATCTCCTTTCTTCGCTTTAACAAAAATTGTATTCCCGCATATACCCATTCGTTTTGCTCTCGATTCCTGATCAACTTCACGAATAAGTTTTTCAATACGGAATAAAGTTTTTAACCTCCAACTATTCTTAACGGTCACAACAGACTCTAACTTTTTCTTCTTCTTAACGGCACATTCACACATAAATTACCTCCAAAAAAATCATTAAAAACGGCTGAAAATTGCCACATTGTAAGTTTCAATTTTTCAATGCCTTAAAAAATCGTGTTCCGGTTGTTTCTTAGTATCAAGTCTATAGCTTCTTTCTCACAAATGAGCCAAATTGAGGCCAAAAAAAAACCAGTGTTTGCGCGCGCTTGGTGAGCGTGCTCAACACTGGTTTTTGTAGTTGATAAATTAATTTTTTTTACTATTATATTGTTGTTATTCTTTTTCATTGGTGAATGGGAATAATAACTAGGAGGGCATAAGTTGCCGCTTATGTCTTCCTTTTTTTAATAATAAAACTAAAAATAACTTTGAAAAAATAAAACCCACTGTCGCCAAATTGTCGCCAACTCCAGTTAAATTGACAGTAATCAGCGTGAAATGACAGAAAACAGTTGAGAGTCTTAAGCCATTATGTTATAAGTGGTAACAGTCGTAACAGACACTTTGTCAGGCAGTTATAAAATTAACAATAAATGGTTCTACCCTCTCTTGGGAGCAGGAGGTCGCTGGTTCGAATCCAGTCGCCCCGACCATTTTTTGCTTATAACATTGAAAGAATATTCTTGATCTGTTATATAAACATCTGACTTTATCTTTCTAGCAAATTCCCCGGAAAAATATTATGCGTGTAGCAATGTATTATAATAACAGTGACATCAGAGTGGAAGAGATGCCAACGCCGCAGATTGACCGTGGTGAGGTTTTATTAAAATCAATTGCCTGTGGTATCTGCGGCAGTGACGTAATGGAGTGGTATCGCGTCCACAAAGCTCCGCTTGTACTTGGTCACGAGGCAACCGGTGAAATTGTTGAAGTCGGAGAGGGTGTTAAACGATTCAAAAAAGGAGACAGGGTCTTTGTATCTCACCATGTTCCCTGCAATACGTGTCATTATTGTCTAAACGGCAACCACACCGTATGCGACACTTTACGCAGCACGAATTTTGATCCCGGCGGCTTTGCTGAATATGTACGAGTACCGGAAATTAATGTCGACAGAGGTGTCTTTGTACTTCCTGACAATATGTCACTGGAAGATGGGACGTTCATCGAACCACTGGCATGTGTTGTTCGCGGGCAACGAGTAGCGCGTCTTGAACCCGGACAGACAGTAGTTGTTATCGGCAGTGGAATGTCAGGACTGCTTCACATATTACTTGCCCGGTCACTGGGAGCAGGAAAAATTATTGCTACTGATATAAGTGAATATCGAATGGAGATGGCAGGAAAGTTTGGAGCTGATTCTGTTATTAATGCAAAAGACGACCTCCCTTCTCACCTGCTCAAGCTTAACAGTAACAGGCTTGCAGATTGTGTGATAGTGACTGCCGGAGCCGACTCTGCTCTGTATTCAGCTCTAAAATCTGTAGACCGTGGAGGCACTGTACTGTTCTTTGCACCCGGTGGCCCTGATACTCATCTTTCCGTACCATTTAATCAATTCTGGAAAGATTGTATAACACTATTACCTACATACGGTGCCAGCCCCTTAGACATAGAGGTGGCAATTAAGTTGATCAGCTCTCAGCGTGTTCCCGTACAGGATATGATTACCCACAGTCTGGGCCTGGCAGAAACCCAACAGGGCTTTAAGCTGGTTACTGAAGCCAAAGATTCTATAAAAGTGGTCATCAACCCTCATAAATGAACATCTGCCGGCAACATAACCTCAAAGGTTCCGATAGATCCATCCGAACAAACACATGAAATCTGTTCGCCTAGTCGCTGACAAAATAAAGGATAACCTGCGTACAAATATAATAGGCAGGGAGGTAATTACACTTGAGCGTACAGCGTCTACAATGGACATTGCAAAGGAGATGCTCAAAGATGGCGTTATAGAGGGAACAACAATCTTTGTTGAAGAGCAAACCCGGGGACGAGGACGGACAGGGAAAGAGTGGTTCTGTAAGAAAGGGAAGGGCTTGTTACTATCTGTTGTATTAAGGCCGGCAATTCAACCTGAGAAATCATATCTTTTAACAGTTTTTACTGCAGTTGCAATCGTAAAAACTATCAGGGATATGTTCAAATTACCGGTTGAAATAGACTGGCCTAATGACATTGTGATCAATAAAAAGAAATTAGGTGGAATAAGTGTAGAAACGCAAAATCATACCGGAAATCCGAGTGACTATACTGTAGGAATTGGTATTAATGTCAATTTGAAAAAGCATGAATTACCGGAACAGATCGATCAACCGTCAACATCTCTTACAATTGAAAAGGAGACATTTATTGACCGTACCAATTTTGCAAGGGCATTACTGCAGAATCTGGATTCATGGTACTTAATCTTAAAGGATGAACGTTACGAGCATATTGTGGAGAAGTGGCAGGAATTTTGTTTGAACATTGGCAGAATGGTTCATGTACGTAATGCCAAAAAAGATTATGCAGGAATTTTTCTAGGGATATCAAATGATGGAGAATTGATCTTATTGCTGGACAATGAGCGCAAAATAAAATTAAAAGTCGAACACACTATTATGGAAGATTACAACTTATAATCTGTTATTTAAAATCACCACACATCATCTAATTTTGTATCCTCGTAGTTTATCATGCCCTCATCAAGTTTTTTTTCTACAACTTCAAGCTTCGCCTCCAATTTATCAATCTGTTTTGTCAGATCTCGATAGACGATGAAACCAAGGATCAGCAATAAAACCGTGTAAACAATTACAAATGCTGTTGCAGGGCTATCTTTTTGTGTTGTGTCGCGAGACTTAGTATGATAACCATATGCATCCTTGCCCAAAACTGCTCTTCTATTTGCCTCTGTTATGTCACTTGTTTCAAAAGCTCTTTCTTCCTGTCGGCTGTATGGTTCTGTTTTTTTAACAGGCTCACTAACCTTGCGTTCCTGTGATTTAAGCGTCTCTGATACATAAACAGACTCAAATGTTTTCTGTTCCGGTTGTTTTTTCAGCTTCTCTTCCGGCTTTTCTACTTGTTGTTTTACACCTGTTTCTTTCTTGACATTAGCTGTTTCGAGAGGTGTTTCTGCCTGTTTCCCCTGACTATCAATGTCACTCTTTGGGCTTTCAGTGTTTTCTTTCTTTTTCTCTTCCTTTTTTTTATCTTCTTTTAACCACTTTAAGGGATCAGTTCCAAGTACATTTTTCTTTTGCATATCACTTTCCTTTAGCAGTAAATGAATTTTACCAACATTCCAGGATTGACAAACTAACTGATGCGGTTAGCTTAATCCAGTGGTTGAAACTACATCAGATGGAAACATATTCTCAAAATATTAATGCAGCCCCGTTATTATAATGTCTATTTCTCTTGAGCAACTATCTCTTTAGCTAAAGCCTCATAATCCAGAGCACCATTAGAATCCGGAGCGTATGATGTAATTGGCATACCATGACTTGTTGATTCTGAGAGTTTAATATTCTTTCTAATGGTAGTGGAAAAAACTTTACCTTCAAAATATTCTTTGATCTTGTCAAGCACTGCCTGTCCCAGCTTTGTCCTGCTATCATACATACAAGGTATTATTCCCGTAATCTCCAGCGAGCTGTTCAACCGCTTCTTGATAACATCAAATGTCTGTAACAGTTTGCTTACTCCCTGCAAAGCAAAAAACTCCGTTTGTAACGGAATGAAAATTTCGTTAGCCACGGTAAGTGCATTCAGGGTCAGAAGCCCTAAAGAAGGCGGACAGTCAATTAGAACGTAATCATACTTTTTAATCATCTCGCCAATGTAAAACTTTACGATTGTTTCACGCCCTACCGTGTTAACAAGCTCTACCTCTGCACTTGCAAGATCAATGTCTGAAGGGATAAGGTCCAGACCTTTTATAGCTGTTTTTGTCAGTACTTCGGAAGCTTTCTTCTTGCCGCACATTATCTGATAAACAGAAGAGTCTTTTCCCTGGACATTAATACCGAAATGAATACTCAAATTGGCTTGAGGATCGAGGTCAATGAGAAGTACCTTTTTACCAAGCGCAGCCAGACATGCTCCAACATTCGCAGTTGAAGTCGTTTTTCCTACCCCACCTTTTTGATTTATGAACGCAATACTACGCATTCTTACCTTCTATCTTTCTGTTTTTTGTAACATATATATAATGTTAAGAATTCTAACCATACAAAATATGGTTGTCAAGTATATTTATATAAAAAACCCTACTAATGTTTATAGAAAGTCCTGTGATTTCACAGACTTACACATTTTTGCCGGTTATGCAGTTCCTACGTTCCTTGTTATACAAGCATCAAAAAGAGACATATGGGCTGCACTTTCTACACTAATTTCGATCTCATGCCGTTTGGAAGGATTATTTATTTATAACAAAGACAATTATCCACAACGGGATTCAATCTAAATTGTCCTAAGATTGTTATTGACATATCGATATAAGTTTGTTATTTTCCCTGTTTCAATAATTTTGTTTGTGGCATAATCAAATTTCATCAATACTTTTAGACCAGCAATTTTTACAGAAACGGCTTCATAGTGCCAGTTTATTTATATTTGACTGGTATTATGAGTATAGTTAGATTTCTGGATGTTTTTAGGGAGGTAACATATTGTCTGCAGAGAACTTAGAGAAGGATATTACTGCTATTGTAGCTGAAGTGACTGAGCTGGATGAGAATGAGATATGGGAGAAAAGAGATGCCGATTTTTTTAAGGATTTAGAGATAGATTCCTTATTGGCATTGGAAATTCTGGCCCTTATAGAAAAGAAATTTAAAGTTCAAATTCCGGAAGAAAAACTCGTAGATATTACATCATTGAATGCAACAATTGAAATGACAAGGTCTACACTTGAAGGAAAATAGAAAACGAATGTAACACGCTTCTTACAACATCTATTTGCCTATCCGCAAACAATTAAAGCGGTCAGGCAGTGGCTATTAAATAGAACGAAAGGTTATTACTAATGTTGAACTTTGAGGAAGTAAGAGAGCTGGTTCCTCAAAAATACCCCTTCTTATTTATCGACAAAGTTATTGAGCTTCAAAAAGAGAGCAGAATTGTTTGCCAGAAGAATATCTCTGGCAACGAGTCTTTCTTCACTGGACACTTCCCTGATTTTGCCATTATGCCGGGAGTTCTAATTGTAGAAGCCCTGGCGCAAGCCTCTATTATCCTCTTCAAAAAGAGCTTTGATACTGAGCAGTATAAAGGAAAGGTCTTTTTGTTAGCTTCCGCCAACGTACGTTTTTCTAAACCTGTTTTTCCCGGTGATCAGCTATTACTGGAAATTGAAATAGAAAAGGTTATTTCCAGTGCGGCAATTGTTAAGGGAGTTGCTAAGGTGGGAGACAAAGTTGTAACAAAAGCAACTTTGAGTTTTGGTGTTGCAGACAAAGATGCATTAACAGACTGAAAGTATTAGTATTTGCAATAAAAATAAGAACTATGGATAAAAGAATTGTAATTACCGGTGTGGGTGTCATTTCTCCAATTGGAAATCAGAATGATATATTTTGGGATGCATTAATTTCCGGCACGTCCGGTGTGTCTGAGGTCACATCATTCGACACTACTCCTTTTAAAGTACATAGAGGCTGTTTCGTCAAAGATTTCAATTATGATAGTTATATAAGTAATGGTTCAAGCCGGGAGATCGGTAAAGGCTCTCAATTTGCCGTTGCTGCAGCAAAGCTCGCTATTGATGACTCTAATATAGGTTTAAACAATATCGATCCGGAACGGGCAGGCGTTTCAATTGGAACAACTGCTGGTGAAATTCAGATTCTGGAAAAAGTAAACTATATTAGGCACGAGAAGGGAGATGAAAATGTCGATCCCAGCCTGTTCCTTAAACACCCATGCGTAAATATGCCATCTAACATATCTATTGAATTTGGTTTTAAGGGGCCAAGCACTATAATTCCTACTGCATGTGCAGCTGGAAACTATGCTATCGGTTATGCATGTGACTTGATAAAATTAGGAAGAACAGACATAATGCTGGCCGGAGGCTCAGATCCGTTTTCTAAAGTGGCTTTTGTTGGTTTTAGCAGATTAAACGCAATCGCTCCGGAGATTTGTCAGCCATTTGATAAAGACAGAAAAGGCCTGTTAGTTGGTGAAGGTGCCGGAATGCTGGTATTGGAATCCCTGGAAGGTGCACTGGCAAGAAATGCAAACATATATGCAGAAATCCTGGGTTACGGCCTGAGCTGTGACGGATATCACATAACAATTCCGCATCCGGAAGGAAATGGTGTTACTTCGGCAATGGAAAAGGCTTTGCAAAATGCCAAAATCAGTCCCGAAGATGTGCAATATATGAGTGCACATGGTACTGGAACGGTAGCCAACGACAAAGCTGAAACAATATCAATAAAGAAAGTCTTTGGTGAACATGCAAAGAACCTGGCCATAAGCTCTATAAAATCAATGCTTGGTCATACAATGGGAGCTGCCAGTGCCATAGAGGCTATTGCGTGCGCTTTAGCCATTAAAGAGAGTGTTGTACCACCAACTATAAACTATGAGACAAAAGACCCTGAGTGTGACCTTGATTTTGTACCTAATGTCAAACGTGAAATGCAGGTTGATGTTGCTATGAATAACGCTTATGCTTTTGGTGGCAACAATAGCAGCCTCATACTAAAGAAGTACACAGGTTAAAAATAAGAATTAAGATAAAAATTTTTTAGAGGTTAATTTGATATATGGATAATCGGCTGGTAATAACAGGAATAAGTATCTTGTCGCCAATCGGTGTTAACAAGGATGAGTTCTGGACCAATTTGACGAATGGTGTTTCCGGTATAAAAGATATCACGTTATTTGATGTCTCCAAATATAAAAGTAAAAAAGCCGGTGAAATATCAGACTTTGATGCTAAAGAATACCTGGGCAAGAAGGGTATTCGCCACATAGACAGGACATCGTTATTAGTGTCTTCCGCGGCTAAACTTGCCATGGATGATGCCGGTCTAACTCATGATATTTACGATGCTGATGAACTGGGGATAGCAATCGGGTCAACATATGGCAGCATTGACAGTATCAGCTCATTTGACTTGGAGGGATTACAGGAAGGGCCGACTTTTGTCAACCCCATGGCGTTCCCAAACACAGTCCTTAATGCACCAGCGAGCAGGGCATCTATTTTCTGCAATGCGACCGGTTTGAATTCTACAATATCTACAGGAACTGCCAGCGGGTTGGATGCTATCATTTATGCTTCAGATTTCCTGAAACTTGGCAGAGGAAAGGCTGTGCTAGCCGGTGGAGTTCATGGTTTAACTGCTGATATTTTCTGGGGAGCTTACAGTTCAGGAATATTGTCAGGGTGCAACAATGGAGACATCGAAATTTCTGCACCATTTGATAAAAGACGTAATGGCTTTATAATTGGCGAAGCAGCCGCATTGCTGGTAATAGAAAGAGTTGAAGACGCGTTGGAACGCAATGCACAAATATATGCTGAGATAAAAGGATACGGATGTACGTTTAATCCTGACAAGGTCTCTCATGTCGATATGGACACCACACAAGGAGTAAGGTGTATCTCCATGGCAATCGAAGATGCCGGAATTAGTTCTGACGACATTTCTTACATATCCGCATGTGCAAATTCCAGTGTGACAGGCGACAAAATGGAAGCTAAAATCATTAAAGACTATTTTGGTGATAACGCTGAAAAGATACCTGTGAGTGCAATAAAGTCTATGACAGGAGAATGCCTTGACGCATCAGGATCATTACAGTGTGTTGCCGGTATTTTGGCAATTAAAAATGGTATTATCCCTCCAACAATAAACTTTCAGGAAAAAGATGAAGAGTGCAATCTGGATTGTGTACCCGGCAATAGCAGAGAATCAGAAATTAAAAATGTACTAGTCAACTCTTTTTCAGACACAGGTAACATTTCAACCGTAATCATCTCAAAATATTCATAACTTCAAGCGACAGTTTTCATGAGTAATTTTTCCCTGAACAAATCTGAAATAGAATCCAAGTACGATGTGATCATTCTGGGAGCCGGGATTGCCGGTCTAATCTGCGGAACTTTTCTGGCAAAACATGGGAAGAAAGTGCTTATTGTTGAACAACATAGTATTCCCGGGGGTTATTGTACCTCTTTCAAAAGAAAAGGTTTTATTTTTGATGCGGCAGTTCACCATATTGGCGGATGTGGAAAATGGAGCGTAGTAGGCAGGTGCCTTAAAGAACTAGATATAAATATTAATTTTCTACATCTCGATCCAATGGATAGTATACATTTCCCTTCATTTTCCATTGATGTACCTGCAGAGATTGACGAATATATAGATCTGCTGAAGGAACGGTTTTCCTCAGAAAGTGATAAAATAACACTGTTTTTTAAGGAGTTTATTAAATTATACAGGGCCACTTTCAGCATAGAAAAGCATGATATGCTAATCAAATACCAGGACACTACTTATAAGGAGATGCTGGATAATTTCTTCTCAAACGAACAGCTCAAGATGACACTATCTGCACAGTGGGGGTACATAGGCTCTCCTCCTCATGAGGTTTCGGCTATTGGTATGTGTCAAATGCTGGTAAATTATCTGAAAGACGGGGCTTATTTCCCTGTTGGCGGCACACAGAATTTCGCTGATGCCATCACTCAGAAATTTATTGACTATGGCGGTCACATTATGCTATCTTCTAGCGTCGATAAAATACATACAGATGGCAATATTATAAAAGGAGTTACAACGAAAAAAGGAGGGAAAATTCCGGCTGAAACCTTTGTCTCAAACATTGATCCCAAACAAACTTTTTTCAGCTTATTAGATAAAGATATCGTCGAGAACTCATTCTTTCGCAAGATCAGGAATATGAAAGAAAGTGTATCATTCTTTTTACTATACCTTGGCCTTGATAATAAAATAGACCTCAAAGAGCTGAAAAGAGGTTTTTACCATACATCTAATGATTTAAGCTTTTCCGGCAATGACTGGTTTTATATTTCCGTTCCTACGGAAGTTGATTCAAGTCTGGCACCTGATAACAAACAAATAATTTCTGTTGTTGTCTCGTCAAGAGACAGTTACGACGACATAGAAGATTGGGCAGCATATAAAGAGAAAATGAAAAAACATACAATAAACTACCTGGAAAACTTTGTACCAGATATTCAGGATCATATCGAGGTAATAGACGCTGCCACACCTAAGACTCTTTATCGATATACTTACAACTCAAAAGGCGCAGCCTATGGCTGGGCCGTTACCGTAGACCAGACATGGTCAAACAGACTTTCACACACAACACCCTTCAATAATCTTTTTCTGGCCGGGCACTGGACAAATCCGGGGCCGGGGATATGTGCGGTTGTATCCTCTGGTTGGAGGGTAGCTAATATGATTTTAAATAATTAGGAGGATAAAAAATGAGAAAAATGATGCTTATCAATCCACATCCCCCAGGAAGGCATGGTGAGGAAAGTATAACTGTCATAGTTCAAATGCCTTTAAACCTGGCATACATTGCAGCCCTTACACCGGGTGATTGGGAATTTGACGTAATCGATGAAAATATGGAACTGGCCATTGACGATAACGGAGAAATCACATTTGACACAGTGGATATGGTTTGTATCACTTCTGTGACATATCAAGTGTCAAGAGCTTATAAAATTGCTGAGGCCTGCAGAAAAAAAGGTATGACTGTAGTAATGGGTGGTATACACGCTTCAGTAGTGCCTGAAGAAGCTTCAAAGTATGTAGACGCAATTTTCATCGGTGAAGCAGAAAACCTCTGGCCACAAGTCATTAAAGATTTTGAAAACGGTGAACTCAAAAAGAGGTACGATGGTGGCCTGCCGGGTTTGTCAGAGATGAAACATGTATTTCCTGACAGGGAACTCCTGAAGAAAAAATATGATTATAAATTTTCATCTATTGTAACAACAAAAGGTTGCCCAAATTACTGTGATTTCTGCAGCGTACCGACCTTTCAGGGGAAAAAATACAGAGAAAGGCCGTATGAGGATGTTCTGGATGAGATGGAAGCAACAGATTACAAGGGGCTCATGTTCGCAGAAGACAATTTTTACGGTCATAGTAAGAACTCTGCCAACAGGGCAAAAGCACTCTTTCGTGGAATGATAGAAAGAGGTGTTAAAAAGGACTGGCTTGGATTTACTGCTCTTAATATATCAAAGGATCCAGAAGTACTTGATCTTATGGCAAAGAGCGGAAATTTTGGATTTCTCTGCGGCATAGAATCAACAAATGAAGCAGTCTTGGAGAAGATGAATAAAACTACTAACTTAAGGATTGGTGCTGATAAATATTATGACAGCGTTCAAAAAATACACGATCACGGCCTTGTCGTCTGGGGATCAATTGTCCTTGGTGCAGATGGTGATGACAAAGATTCATTCAAAAGAATGACGGAGTTTGTGCTCGCAAATAATATTGATGTTCTTACTTTCGGCATTAATTGTCCGTTTCCGAAGACAGCACTTTATGCAAGGCTGGATTCTGAAAAGAGGATCTTCAGAAAGAATTATCCTGAAGACTGGAAATATTACGATACTGCACATGTGGTTCACAGACTTGTTGATATGACACTGGAAAATTTCATCGAAGGTATGCAATATATGTATGATAATCTATATGCAGGTGACAATCTGAGATTGAGATTCAGGAAATCTCTTCAAACTATTGGCAGTACAACACATGGTAAGCGTAATGCAATGTTCGGTTTCAGAGTCGGTTCTGATTGGATACAGGTATTTGATCAAGTACTTGAAAACCTTCACAAACTATACGATTCGGGTGATTATTACCAGGATTGGTACAAGAGCAGTGCTGTTACCGTGCCATCAGACAAGGGTGTAGCTGTTTAATTCAATTCATTTAAAAATAAAAGGCACAGAAAGAAACTTTGTTATTGCATGTTATTTTTCTGTGCCTTTTTCTTACTCAATTATAAAAGGTCCTTGCTTACTGATCAGAAAGTTTGCTTAAAATTCATCTCCTGTGTTCCCATCTCCATTTATCAATTTTCCGCTTTTTATCAAACCTTCTTTTCATTAACTTATTATCCATCGGCCTCTGAAAGTCTCTTCTGTGTTGTGTAGGCCTTAAGGATCTCACCGGACGTACGTATCCGCGGTCATTGACCGGACTCCAACTGACAAAGCCATAACTAAAATTCACATCCCATGCCGCATTAACCCCCTTTTTCCTGTCTCCGGTCCATATCCATTCCTGATACCTGTCGAAAACAGGTGAAATAAATAATCCAGCGTTCTTTTTGTCTGGCTCCAACAGCGACATTGCCTCTTCAAGTGTTGGCAAACGCCAATCATGATATCCGGCGTAGCCTCTGTTATTAAACTTCTGCAGAAGCCTTTTCGCTCCATTCCAGGTTACATCTCTTGGAGTACCGGACTGGTGCCACATCAATCCGGTAGAATGATCTATTACGACATTTTCATTATTGATTATATTTACCTCATAATTGTGACTGATAGTACTGTACCCCTTGAACCCGTTCCTATTTTCCTCATTTATTGCTATATGCTGTACCGACTGCGCCTGTATCAGAGACAAATCTCTTTTATAGTGGGAACGAAGGGATACTCTTTGGTTTTCCCATTGGTCAGTGTGATGTGGCGGCGGTGGAGGTAGAGACGTTTTCTCCATTTCCAACTGCCCCCATTCCTCTTCAATCAGTCTTCTTTCCTTGTCTAATTCCTGCCATTCCTCTTCAAGTTTTTGCCTTTCTTCATTCAAGCTACTCTCTCTCTCCTGCATCTCCATCTCTACTCTTGATATTTCCTGTTCTGCGGTCAAATTATGACCTGCCTCTTCTTCCAGATGCCTCCACTCCTCCTCAATCAGTCTTCTCTCCTTCTCTAGACTCTGCAACTCTTCTTCAATCCTTTGCCTCTCTTCTTCCAGTATTTTATCATCATTATCCTCAACGTTGTCCTGCTGTTCGTCTATTACAGTAGACTCGCTTAATACGAATACTTTTACATCTTTTTCACTTTCTTCGCTCTTTTCCGGGGAAGCTCCCGTGACTTCTTCAGTAGTTGTTGTAGAAGCTGCCTTATCCTCATCATCCAATACGAAAATAAAATCACCTTTATCTAACTTTGGATGACGTATCCTTCCATACTGTGGGTGCTGGCTGCCATTACTGTAATTTACCACGCTGGTATCCAGGTACATACCCAATTCCGAACCGGTAATGTACCCATCTTCATTATAGTCCGCATCTCCTTTTATTCCCTGTATTAAAACCGTATTGAATATGCTGTCGTCAGGAACCTGTTCATCTTGATTACCGGCTGTTATAAACTGTCGGACCGGACGGTTACTCTTCTCAGATATATCGCTTGGCACACTTTTTAAGGACGCAAACACAGATCCTGAAAAACACGAATCAAACAACATGAGCACATGCTTCGATTTTATTCGTAATGCGTACGTCTCAATCAAATTCATACTGATTGCTTTTTCGCTGAACCCAATAAGATCCTGATTAAGGACCGGACAATCTTTAGGTATGATGTATCCCAATTTTTCCCCTGTAGCCAGGGTCTCCGTTTCACCATGACCGGAAAAATAGAACAGAATCGCACGGTCTTCCTCTCTTCCCAATTCATAAGCCAGATTATTTAATTCCTCCTTGAGCTCTCTGGAGGTTGGATTTAAGAGCATGCTTACGTTAAACCCGAAATCTTCCAGCGCTTTCGACGTTTCCCTGATATCTTCCTCAACCCCCTGCAGATCAGGCCAGTAATCGTAATTACCAACCCCCACCACCAGTGCATAATAATCCTTGTATAGGTAAAGGCTCTTGCCCTCTTTTGAGACAACACTTATGCCGCGTGTGGATGCAAATAGTTGTAACGGAACAATGAGAAGCACCAGTATGAATGCTAAAAAACACAATTGAATAGTTATTCTCATAGAAATACCTCTATATATTATTTGGTATTCAATGTTCACTAAAAATGTGGTTCAATCCATCAGATTTGAGCTAGATCCTCTGTAAAAAATCTATTTCATACTTTTTGTCAGTAAATCTCAGGCTTAATGAATCTTATATTTTATAATGGCCTCAGCCTGTTTTATATTGTCAACAAACACAATCTCCTTGTCCTTATCAGTCAGGTGTACAGAATCATAATTCATGTTCAGAGAGTTACTTTTAATATTGCCGCTTCCCCTTCTCAGTGAAATTATAATAAGAATAGTGGTATACAGAACAATGTATCCAATACAAATGTAATTCAATATCAATGTCAAATCACGCGAATCGGCAATCTCAAATTCAATAGTACCATCTCTGTTTTTGATCAATATCCTGCCGGTCTGGTTTGTTTTTTCGAAACGTTTTGATAAGCGTAATAAGGGAATGTCCTTAACGTTCTCACGCGGGAACCCACTCCTTATCAGCTTTTCTTTTACTTTCCTTGGATTCTTGACAGGCAAATTTATGGCAATCAGAGAGTTATCCAGTCCAGATGATTGAATGTTATCCCAGAGAAGGAATCTAATAGGAAGATAGGCAACCGACAGTGACCATATTATCAAGGCAATCCACATAAAGATATTTCTGGTTGACAATGACCATAATCTGCTGAAAAAAAATGGAGATTTTTCTGAATTCTCAATATCTATGTTCCGTGAAGGGTTTATCTTGAAGTCAATATCTTGCTTCTGATTGATCCAGTTTATGGCTTCCTGTCTGTTTTCAGACGGAATCAGTATGTGTCTTATTATTTTAGAATCTATTGCAGACTTAAGTTTTGCTCTTGTTCCGCCTACTCCACCAATTACACCTTGAGAATCCTTCACCTCTCCGGAAAAGCACCACTCCTCCCACACATTCTCCCACATCTCTTTCCAATTATTCAAGCACGCTCCAATTCCAACTGCAATAGAAAGACCCATTGAGCTGAAATCGTCACATAAATTGTCATCATCTTTTAAGGCAGTATCTATCGTGAACTTCTGATCATGGTTATTATTAGAAGACATAACCCTCTCTATTGTCGACCTTAAACTGTTATAGAACCGTGATGGAATTACCATATGTTCCTGGTTATTTGGAAAGACAACTATATTGTGGACATTCCCTGCTCCGGAACTTCCATTTCCCGTTACCAGAATTGCCTTCACTTTTATGAAGAGTAAATCATCCTGAGTTGATTTGACAGCTTTTGCCATTTGTGCTTTTCTCCGTCACCCACAAAACCAAAAATATTGAAATAGCTATCGAGTTCTGCCATACATTCAATTGCAATTTTTTTTGAAAGTATTTTTGATAAATCATAAGATGCATCTTCAATGCTATTGCAAAATTTACTAAACAATCTCAATGCAGTAGAGCGCCAATCCGCAATTGGAAGCCCCTCCTTCCTTGCTTTTTTCAGTTCTTCCAAATCAATTTCAATCTCTTCAAAGTTTAACATGTTTTCAGCTCCGCTTAATGTTACGGGTACATGCTCCTTATAACTTTAGTTCATTTTGACCTTTAGTCACTTTAACTACACCTTCTCTATCTTTATGTACTTTATGGACTCTGCCTGCAGTTTTTCTTTCTTTATAACAGCTCTTCTATTGTCAAGTGATACAATCTCTGATTCTTCCTCTTTCGCACATATTGTAACCTTCGCACTCTTGATGTCACCCCTTGCAAGCACTCCTATTATAACGTTAGACTCTTTACCGGCAGGCTGCACGATTTCAATTGTAAAATCATCAGTCTCCATTTTTCTATATTCCTTGCCGGGGCCTTCTTCTATTATTTCGGCACCTTTAAATGAGTAACTAAATATTTTTCCTAACAGAAAAGGTGCTATACAATTTTTCACCGCTTCACGTATCAGCTCATTACCCTCATCTTTCAAAGATGCTGCCCGTACCGGATTGTTTATGGCAAACATGGAAAGCATAGTTATCTTCTCTTTTAATGCTATTTCTGATTTAAGTTGTACCAATATATTATCTAAAGCAAGCACATCATTGGAACATTTTTCACAACCGGCAAGATGGGTCACTATCCTTCTTTTTTCGTCGTCGTTGCATACGTTCTTTAGATACACTGAAATCTCTTCGTTTGCCAGGTGAGCAGATATACCACTTTCTACCAGCCTGCGTGAGTTTTGCCCAAACCCCTTTAATCCCGCCCTTAATACATCAAGAAAACTAAGATCTGAAACACATTTATCACATTCAGCCAAATGCTCTTCGATATTTCCGTCTTCTTTAGAGCCTAAAGGATTTTCCAAATATACAAGAAGTTCTTCAATTGTTCTATGTCCCGTTTTCATTCTTGATGTTCCTCTCAATCAGAAAATTATTCAAGGCATTAAGCACAACATCCTCATCATATTTCAGGTTTTGAATTTCAAAAAAATCTTCTATCTTTTTCCGTAGAGGCTTTATTCCCTTTTCGTTCAGATTTCTCATTACGGTAGTATGGACAACTCCAAGTTTTTGCCCTATTTCTCTGGATGTAGAGCTGTTTGAAAAATATTCTATCATTATTAACTGTGTCCTCGGATCCATTTTATTGAATGTATCAATAAGAATTTGTGAAAGCTCTGATACTTTGTAAGTGTCCTCAGGAGGTAATTCACTGGTCTCAACTTTTTCTTTAATCGTATTTGTCTCATCATCGTCATCTTTGCTGAAGGAAGTATCAATTGAATATTCTCTTCCCTTATCTTTGACTATAGCTACCCTTACTCTCTCTTTAACATATTTCCAGAGATAGACCTTAAAATACTTCCCCTTTTCAGGGTCCCAGTTATCACGAAAAGCAAGAAAAGCCTCATTAATTCCCCACTCCAGATACTCCTGTGAATATTTATATGATATTGAGCTTAATATACGTTTTATGGAATCCCTTATTCCTTCACAAAATCTACTTGCAGCAGCCTCTGCCTCTGAACCTCCTCCTTTGATAACCTTCTGTAATTCTATTAGTTCGTTATTATCCATTCTTGAACAAACGCTATTCACGTTTTTCGAAATGAACGAACACCAGTAGCTTACACATATATCATTGTAAGTATACTATCTGGTGCTGAGAAAATATGTTTCAAGTAAAAAAGATTAATGACCGCAGACATATATGAACTATTCATTGAAAACATGAATTCTGTGATACACAAATGCCAGGATAGCCTGCATGCCAAAGATAAGAAATTCACCATGTTTTGGCAAGTAGAAAATGAGTCATTTCAAGCAAAGAATAATTTATGCACCATCTGTTGATATATCCTTGATAAAAGGGGTTAAGGGGTTGAAGACATGAACCATGAAAACAGAAAATAATTCTTTATGCACCAGAAGACAGTAGTTGCTTGATTAGTAAATCAGCGGAAGAAAAGATTAAAACCATAATTAAGAACAGATTAACTGAATTAACATACTTTAATTTTTTTGAAATGGAGGTAAAGCATGTATAAGCAGATTTCTATTTTTCTGGTTTTAGGATGTGTGGCTGCCACTGGCTGCAATTCTACAAGAATGTTTAGCCGTGGTGACAAATCAATGCATAATGGTAGATATAATGAAGCCATTGCTTACTATGACAAGGGCTTGAAGAATTCTGAAAACTATGAAGCTTCTCTTAACAAAGGTATCGCTCAATGGAGAGTGCGAGAATTTTCAAATGCTGAGAGCTCCTTTACCAATGCCATTAACGCCAGCCCTCAAAATGCCTCACTTGCGTATTACTATAGAGCGGAACTGAAATTTAAGTCCGGTAAAATTGAAGACGCATTACTAGACGTTGACAAATCACTCAAACAGGGCCCTTTAAATGTACAGGCACTTAATTTACGAAGTAGAATTCACACCCAGCAGGGCAGCTATAAAGCAGCCATCAGTGACTTAAGCGCAGCCATTACCATTGAAGGAGAAAGCCGTATAGCAGGTTACTTGTACCACAACAGGGCAATTGCATATATAGGAATTGATGATTTTAAATCTGCCAGGGATGATTGCGAGCAATTTATCAGATTTCTGAAAATAAATAATCTTCCCATAACAGTCGAGGATAATTATCTACTTGGTGTACTGCAGTATGCTGCAGATGATGAGGATGGAGCCATTACAAGCTGGAAACGTCTGCCACCTGATGAAAGAGTAAAGATCAGGCAAATCCTTGGGAATTCTAAATCAATGAAACAGTTATAAGGAGATAAGATAATGAGAGACAATTCATTCAGAGTAATAATCTTGCTGATAATGTCATTTATGTTAAATGGTAATATCACGGCACAGGCATCAGTTGATGGTAAGCACGCAACTGATTATCAGGGAAAGACAGGATTTCTTCCGGATATTTCAGAATTTAAGATCAACATAGAAAAACCCAAAGAAGAGATTCACAATTCTCTCAACAGTGCTAAACCACTGAGAGAATCCTTCAAGCAGGCCATCAATGAAATACAGGAGTCACTTGAGGCAGTTAAGCAAAACCGGACTCCTGAAACACAGAGAAAGCTCCATAATGCATTCTCCAAGAACATCTTCAAGATAGAAAAAAAGATGGTGGGAGTGACAAAGGAGAAATACAGGATCAAAGATTCCTTTGAGGAGATAGACAGAGAATTTAAGAGGGCTGAAGACTTGCTCAATGATAAATTACAAAAGCTCTCAAACGAGACTGAAAAGAATTCAAAAGAGATTAAGGAGCTAGAAAAAAGATCCGGTGAACTTGCAAGAAGATACTTGGAGAATCCATCTGATGAGTTAAAGAACAAACTGGACACCTTAAAAAAAGAGAGAGATTCAATCGGTTACAGAACAAGGCAGATACCTGGACAGATGCAGGGAATCGAAAAGGCGACAGCAATGCTTGACAAACAGGGAGTCTACTATCAGCAACTGGGTAATCACGTAGACCATTTACTGGAAAAACTAGATGTACAGAGACAGAAATTTGCAAGTGTCGCTGATGTTTATAACATGCTGGTTGGTATTTCTGAAACTACATGGTCGTTTTCAGGAGATACTACTCCAACTGAGTGGTACGCACAGGTAGAAGAAGTATGGACTATAGTAGACAGTTTTTCAGAAATAATGGACAAAGTAACTGATGAATTAACTAAGTTCTCCTCTGCTTCAACAGATGGAGGCTCTATTGAGATAGTAGAAGTGAACTGGAATGATGATCTGGAGGAATGGATCAAAGAACAAGCCGAAAAACACTTTTAGAATTTTTTTACGGTAATATTTCTATTCAACTTTTTGACTGTAAGGAAGGAGCTATATTATGAAAAAGGTTCTGTTAGTACCACTGATTTTTATGTTTTCATCGCTTACTGCATACGGAGAGTACACCTTTGAGGTTATCAGCGAAAAACATAAAACTGAAATTGAGAAATCCAAGCAGAAAAATGATGAAAAAGTAGACATGAAGAGCGTTGTACAAAATTACAAGAAGGTAATGTCCAATGATAACGACATTTATATTGTCAGCAATCAGCTTGCATACAACTACAAGAGGGAAAAGGATATTATCAACGAGATTGATAAACGGGAGAAAGAGCTGGAGTTACTCCCAAAGATAGTGAAGAGAGAATACAGGGAGTTTGAACGCATGCTCAAATCCACTGATGGAGAAATAGCAGCCAATACATGGATATCTTTCGATGACGCCTTCAACAAAAGGCAGAAAGAGCTGGAAGACAGGATATCTAGGCTTAAAGGTGATCTTATAGTTGTACGAGCACGTATCGCCGAACTGAAACTGGAACAGGAAACACTGGAAACGGTGTCCAGCATTTCAAATCCATTTGCACAAAGTTCTTCCGAGAATAGCAATAACAGCATAGAGAAAAAAGTATCACGTGCAAAGAATAATCTGAAGAAGGTAGTAAAACAAGTTACATACAAGGAGACAAAGGATTTATTGGGCGATGTACAACACAACACAATAGGCCTTTGTGAGTTTTCATGTGGCAGAAGCAATTGCTATGCATGTAACCTACTTTACGGAAAAAGTGCAAAATAGTCTTATTATTGGAGAACACGATATGATTATCTTACTCTTGATTTTAGCATATTCGATGTCAGAAGCATCGGCCGATAATATTCATGTGATGAATACGGAAAGACCTGGAGTTGATATCGTCAGACAATTAGATTACGTACAACGAATGTCAGATAATCATGCCTATAATGCATCTGGCAGCGATACGGATGTAACAGATAATAGCAGCATAGAGGAATCTAAACGTGTAAATGTAAGTAATGGCATGTCGGTTAACAGAGTAAATGCACTACGAAATTACATTTCCGGTAAAACGGTTGGATTATGTGATTTTTCATGCCTTAAGTGTTATCGATGTACTCTGATCTACGGCAATTTTGAATGCAATAACAAGGAGTCTTATTATGGGTCTTTTAGACAAGGTTTTGGGAAATAGCGGTCCGATTGGTGCGTGTCTTCTCTTTCTTTGGGTTTTATCACTAAGTGTAATCATTGAAAGAACCGTATTCTGGTTGTTCCTATGGATGAGGAGAAATTACATTCGAGAGGCCAAGGTTATGAGGTTTGTAAAAGAGGGCAAATTCAGTGAGGCATGCAAATTGGCAAGTAAGTCAGGGGATGTTTTCATCAGAGTTTTTAAATATTTACTTCTAAATATGCCGCCGGCCAGAGAGATGGATAATATAATGACAATTGCATTGGACAAAGAGTTTGGCAGATCTCATAGTTTTTTGCGAATACTTAACGCATGCGCCGTAATAGCTCCTGCACTTGGTTTGCTTGGTACCATTACAGGGCTTATAAAGGCATTTGGAACAATGAGTAAAACAGTAGACATGTCTGCAATAGCTCAGGGGATCTCTGAAGCTATGACTACAACTTTCCTCGGTCTGGTCGTCGCAGTGGTTAGTCTGGTAGCGAGCCATTTATTTGGCGGTTTAGCGGACAGAGCTGTTTCAAAGATAGAATCTAAAATGAATGAATTTAAATTAGTAGAGTTAGTTAATCACTGAGGAATTATAAAATGAGGCTCTCAAGAAAACACACTGGCGCACCCGAATTTAATATGCTCGCATTATTGGATATCATATTTATTGTAGTGATTTTCTGCATTATAGGTATGACCAGGATGGTCTTTCTGGAAATGGTCGACGTGAAAAATCCTGAGCTGAGAATAAGCCGAAAGGTAGAGACTAAAGACTTTATCACCATTACTGTTACAAAGGATGGAAAGACCTTTATTAATAAAGAACCTGTTTCTTCAAAAACTGAGCTAACCAAGAAACTAACCAATAAGAAAAGATCAGGAGATGACGTTACTGTAATAATAAACGGAGACACTGACGCACCACTTGGAGATGTGCTCAACATATTACAAACAGTACGCGAAGCAGATCTTCCAAAGGTATATTTCAAGGCAGACTCCATGGACAATAGCTAGAATGCGCAGGATAGACACCAATAACTCAAACATTCGGAAGATAATTTGGTGAGTCTGTAAAATAATTTGCTGCCAGGAATGCCTTGACCATAGAAAAATAAAGGAGAAATAAACAATGAAACGGTTAATGAGGTACTTTATTATATCCCTGATTTGCAATATAGCGATTCTGGTGCTTCTATTCCTGCCGCAAAAAAGTTCAAAACCTAAACCGGCAAACAGTGGCAAACCAGAAAAAGGAATTTCTCTCTTTCCAGCAAAAATTTTACCGAATTTCAATGAAAAGAGTATTAATGAATCGTTAAATAATCGCAAGTATAGACCGATAGAAACAACCAGAGAATCATCATATGAAAAAGACAAAATAGAGAAGGAAGAGATTAAAAAAAACAAATATGTAGAAAAAGAAGAAGTAGTAGAGATTCCAGGCCACAACAATATTGAAAAACAGTTTATATCTCCGGATGAATACAGAAAGTATAAAAAATCTCTTCCATTACAGGGCACTATAGTTACAGAGATGCATGTAAATTTCCCTGAAAATATAACTGGTCGTACTATGAAGGAGATTATCTCATTTTTTGGTTTTAAGATAGTTGCATATCCTGCACATAACCCCGATTATCTCCTGGTGTGTAAAGCGCCGGAATTTAGATATGAAAAGCTTAGTACCAGCGATCAATTACAGCAATTTTATAGTAATAACTCAAACAGGACTATAGAACCAGAGAATGAACTTCTCTATTGGGCTAGATCGGAATTGACGAAACAGGGTATAGACGCAGATAGCCTGAAAATATCTATCGTATTGGGAAATTCTGCAGGATACTTTCACTGGAAAGAAATGCTTGCTGCCAGGAATAGCTCAAAACCAATAACTGACGTAAGCTATACGAAAGCCAGGATTTCAAGAGTACCACAAGGATACTGGCTGCTTTTAGTTGAAGGTATATATCTAAAGAACGGTCAATACCTTAAAGTAGAAGACCAGGAATTAAATGAAATCTTATTATAAACATTGCACCAGATTCACTTCAGGTAGTGATTAATAATATATATGGCTAAATCAAATATTAATAAACAGAATTCAATTATTCTCAGGAAAACAGCGATGAAAATAAAAAATATAACCATAAGCAACATTATAATCTTAACAGTTTTAGGATGCTTTTCCTTTGGTCTTGGCCTTTATACTGATTACAGAGTAAACATGGCAAAAGAGCAGTCTATTGTTATCAGTTATGATATTAAGGAGTTGAAGACACCTGACAAGACAGTATTTCCTAATGGTAAGCCTGATAACAATACCGGGAATGATGACCCCTTAATCCATTTAAAAATGCTACAAAAGGATGTTGAAACGTTTAAGGCTTTAATGGAAGAGGTTAAGAATGAGTTATTTGTTACAAAAACATGAAGTTCTGTACGACCAGAATCAACAGTTGTACATGTTAAGTTCCTTCCGAAAGGATGGGCAAAAACCTTGCTCTCGCAAGGACTCCAGTAAAATGGAATGAAAGGAGTTGTCTTGTGGAATTTGTAATTATTATTTTCTTTATCGCATTATACTTTGCAGCTGATCCCGGGATAACAAATCAGTGATTAGCAGTAAATGAATTAAGAATACGAAAAACCGGCTTTTGTGATGGAATCTAATCAAATATCTCAATGTTTATGAAATTAGATATAAGACACTCAACAGGAGAGAAACTTAATGTATAAAAAAATATTTTTCATCTGTATATGTTTAGCAATAATTCCCATTTTATCCGCCGGTTGTATGACAACTACACAGAAAGGAACTGCAGTCGGAACCGGAGTTGGAGCAGCCCTTGGTACCGGTATAGGTGCGTTAGCCGGTCATGCCGGTGTGGGTGCAATAGTTGGTGCAGGAGCGGGTGCAGTTGGTGGAGCACTGGTTGGCGACCATATGGATCAAAAGAGACAAGAAACTGAAAAAGCGAGCCTGGAAAGGCAGCTTGAACTTGAAAGGCAATCCGGTTCCGGTCGGGGGCAAAACCGGATAGAAGGCCATTATGAGTATGTTAAGAAAAGGCAATGGATGGATAGATACATCGAAAAATGAGAGAGTCTGGATTGAAGAAAGTTATGAAGGAAATAGAAGGATTGAGGGTCACTATGAAGTGAGGAAGACCCCTTCCGGATACTGGCAGGAATATGAAGAGAAGATATGGATTCCCGGTCATTATGAATGAAGCAGGACTTTCTTAATATAATAATTTTTTACAAATTTTATCCAGCTGCATTGCCATAAACTTAAATGATTTACCCCGTTAGATAGTGATTATGTAATATTTTACGTTACAAAGAAGGGAGGCCATAACTTAATAATTATGGAAGGTGGAATTTATCTAACGGGGTTTATAATTAATAAGGCAGACCAAAAGCCATGCCTTTAGTCAATGACTTGAAGTCTGCCGGCCTGTCTCAGCCTGCCATCTGGCAGACCCAGACAGGTACATTGAAATTTATATCGGAGAATAATGCTATGTACTGGTTAGATATTGTTTCCATAAGTATCTTATTTGTCTTTGGTATCATGGGATTTTCAGGCTGGTTTAACAGGCTCAGGGGTTTCATATTTGGAATACTCCTGGGAGTATTTATCATTGGGCTTTCACCTTTAATCCTCACAAAATTTGATACTGACACCCGCATTGATTTGAAAAAATCTGTCATAATAAGATATTTTGATCAATTTGTACCTGTTTCAATTAAAAGTAAATATCAGGGAAAAGTTGTCAATACTGACAGATGATTATTGAGAAGACAAAACAAAACTTGAATCTAATTATGCAGAAAGGCGAGTAATTATGAATAAAAATCCAATTACCAGGAAAGAATTGTCTATAGCATTAAACAAACTGATCGAATTTTCAGTACAGGAAGTAAAGCCTGGCATTGACTCAGGTGATGATGCAAAAATAAAGATGATAGCAAACAAATACAAGGAGACTGAATACTTTGAAGATCTGAGTGAACTAATGGGTATTGTAATTCATAAAGTCCGATACCCACTGGCCTCTATTTCTGCATCTGCAGAAATTCTCAGGGAAAGGGTAGAAAAAAATGATGTAAATGAAAAATTCTTTAATATGATTATTAAGGAGATTGATTGTCTGAAAAGTACAGCAAAGACTCTTATCATAGCATTCTCCAAATAAGTAGCAGAAAAACAATCCATTGGTTCATTAAGGATTATTAAAAAATAAATTAATTTTGGTGCAAATTGTGTAGTATAATGAATAAACTTACAGCCTGAGTGATAAAGTGTTTTCCCTTAGGACAGTTGAAAGGAGAGGATCCATGTATTTATGGAAGACTAAACTATCAGTGACAAGCATATTCCTGGTGGGAATTTTATTTTTAAATCAAAGTATGCTTAAGGCCGGACAGAAAGAATCTCCTCATTACGAAAAGGGAGTTGCCAGGATTGTTACAAAAGGAGGAAAAACCGGAACAATTAACTGGAAAACCAGATATATTACGTCCAAAGGTATGGTAGCCGCAGCATCAAACACAACCAATTCATCACAGAGAAAATTATTGACTAGAAGAGGAGCCATTATTGATGCACAGAGGAATTTGATGGAAATAATTAAGGGTGTTCGTATTGATTCTAAATCTACAGTATCCGATCACATGATAAACGAAACAATCAGGGCAGAAGTTAGAGGTACTTTAAAAAACTTCGAAGTAATTGATGAAAAGTGGGATGGAGAAGTTTATGAGGTAACTATGCAGGTTCCCATGGGCAAGATTTACAAGGTTTTCAAGAAAAAGGAAAATATTGAATTCTCTGAGAAAAAGGCTGTGCGACCAAAAGAACAGGAATATACCGGACTGGTTATTGATGCCAGAGGTCTTAACCTGGTTCCCGCTATATTTATTAATATCTACAATGAGAACGGCAGAAGGGTTTTCGGACCGATGCATCCCGTGTATCGTGTCAGTACAAAAGATATCAACAGCATAAAAGAAGAGCGTATAGGTATGAATCCATTGAGGATCACTGCAAAGAGTACTGCAGGATCAAATAAGGTTGACCTGACTATAAACAAGAGAAACCTGAAAAAAATTAGGCAAATGATTTCTAGTGCAGACATATCATCAATGAACAAGGTAGTTATTTTAATAGACTAAGTAATTAACATACAATCAGATTGTTGTGTGATTCTCGCTGTACTTACTATCGGAAAAATAAAACTGCATGAATGATATTTAATTATTTTTTTTCATATTATAGTAAAGGCATTTTAGATGGAAAAAACCGGTAAAATATTTTCTCGATATACAAACTGTAGATCCATTGCCGGCACTCTGTGTTTTATATTCATATTGTTTTTTACCAACACTTCTCATGCACAAACCAATGAAGCAACGAATGTTACTGCAGATGGTGTTGGGTTAATCACAGGTAATGATACGGCAAGGGCGAGAGACGAGGCACTCAGAGATGCCTACCGCATTGCATTGGAGAAGGCAGGTGTAAACATCAGTGCATATACAGAAATGGTAAACCTTGTTGTAATCAAGGATGTAGTAAGGGCAAATGTAGATGGGTATGTAAAATCATGGCAGATTGATAGTGAAGGTATACGTGATGATGGGCTCTATTGCGTTACCATAACTGCAAAAGTCGTAAAAGCTACCCTCAAGAAAGATGATAGAGATGCCTTGAAGTTAATAATAAACCTCATGGGCAATCCCAGATTCATCGTACTGGTGGATGAAGCTAACATTGGAGAAGAGCCGCCTTTTCCCATACTCGAAGCCTCACTGACTGAAACTTTAACCGATTACGGCTACCATAGCATTGATCCTGAACAGAAAAAGTTAATCGTTGAAACAGATGAGGCAGGCATGGCAAAGAGTGGGGACGTTGAAGCTGCACAACAACTTGCATTGAGGACGCAGGCAGATGTAATAATAACAGGAAAGGTCTATACGGAAAAGCTGCCTAAGAATGAACATTTCGAAGGAACAAACTGGGTCTCCAGCAAGGCATATAGTACAATTCGGGCCGTTATTGCTGAAACGGGTGAGATACTGGACATTGCAAGCCCGCAGAAACCAGGTATGGGATTGTCATACCTGGATGCAGGAATGAATGCTATCAGGCACTGCGGACAATCAATAGCAGATAATCTTGTATGGGATATCCCTCTCCACATTGGCCCATCAGAGGAAAAAACTATTCAATTATTGGTAAGTAACCTTGCTTATTCTGATTACTCCAAACTGGCCGGTAAATTAAGGGGCATGAGAAGCGTTACGTATGCATTTCCAAGAGGATGGGAAAAAGATGCTCCGGCTGTCTATGATATAAAAACAACCGGAAATGCAGAAGATTTAGCGGCAAGGCTTGAAGAACTTGGACTTGAAATATTAAGATTCAATATGAATAAGATAGAAATAAAGAAAGTAGCAAAAAGCTGGTGGAAATGGTAATACATAGGCCGCTAAACACGAATATAAAGACGGATTTAATAAAAATAACAACACCGGACGTAGAAGTAATATGACACACATCAGAGGTGTTGGTACTTTTCACCCTGTATCCTGGAGTTTTTTATGAAAAAACTGTTTGCACTGATAATATCACTTGTTCTTTTCTGCCCGATGCTTGGTTGTGTTACAGAGAAATACGTGAAGAATACTCCAACCACACCACTTTATGAGTTGAAGGAAAAGACATCCATTTATGATAATAGCGGTGAATATTCTGACACTCTGAAATCACACATATCAAAGAAAATCACTGAACCTGAAAAGGAGTCACCTGCAAAGGATCCTGGTGAAAGAACCCCTTCTTCTCAAAAGGCAATATCATCAAAGTATGAAACAGAATTACAAGAAGGACTTAATTTGTTGAGTAAAAATAAATGCAATGAGGCTATAGACTTTTTTTCTTCTCTTACAATCAGGCATCCTGAAGAAACCAGGTCACAATATTACCTCAGTCTTGCATACTATAAATGTGGTGATATACGTGAGGCATTGAAGGGGTACAAAGAGTATGTTGATTTGCAGACTGATGACAAGGTGCTTATACTCAAATCGAAAAATCGCATACGTGAACTCAGAGATATCATTGCCGAAAAACTTATTAAAAAAGCACAGATGCATGCAGATGAACATCAATATAATAACTGCCTTGAAATGCTTGAGCAAGCTTATGATCTGCGCCCATCGACTGTAGTAGCCAATAAGATTATCGAAAAGCATTCCACATATTCAATCAACTCAATTGCGTGGGAAATGTCTGCCCACAGTGAGTCTTTACAGGAAAAGACCGTTTCCGTAATACCTTTTACAAATTTAAGTGGTGAAAAAAATGATGAGGGAAAGGCCGTTGCCGCAGAGATTAAAAATGAACTTATCAATTTACAGGAATTAGAGGTTTATGTGCGCGATAACGATTCAATAAAGGCAATTTTAAAGGAGATAGAGTTGGGTAATTCGTCCGGAGCTATTGATGAAAAGACAAGAAAGGATCTGGGGAAACTGGTAAATACAGAAGCAATAATTACTGGAAGGGTCGGATATGCCTCAAATACCTTTAAGATCAACGGATGGATGATAAATGTAGAGACGGGAAAAATAATCTCTTCTAAAAGTGTAAAGATGCTGGGCTGGGATATTGAAGATACTGACAAATATGCTGAATTTAATATCAAGGTATGGATGGACAAAAAAGTATACAATATAGGCGACATGGTAACAATTAATTTAACAACTAACAGGGATTGTTTTGTAACTTTGTTAAACGTTCGAAGTAATGGTGAAATATGGGAACTGTTTCCAAACAAATATAACCCTGATAATTTCGTTAAGGCCAATGTAAAATATACCATACCATCAGTAAAAAATAATTTTAGATTAGCTATAGTAGATCCGCCGGGCAGAGAATATATAAAGGCAATAGCAGCATCAACTCCTATATCTGCTGAACAGATAAGCAAAGTACTCTCAGAAGACAACTCTGTCTTAATAACTACTGCAAACAGTATAAGGAACAGAAATAATTCAGTTTTCAGGTCTGTACCATCTTCAGAGATGAGAGGACTGCACGAAATTCTAATGAGAGGTGTTGGTATATTGCCTGGAACAAATAATATGTTGGAGTACAGCGCGGTTAGCACATGGTCATTTGAGACCAGAAGATGAATATCTATATATTCAGCCTGCAGGCAAGAACAAATACTGACCAGAAGTGTGTTATATAAACAATCATCTTAGGTATCATTTCTTTACCTTAACTCAAATTCTTCTATGCATGTTGTGGCCAATTTTCAGCTGCAAATCAGTATAAGCTTTAATTATCCCTTATTTATGGCAACATATTGACAAATAATATTTTTGAGGTAGAATTTACTTAGAACTTAAAATTATTAGTATTTTTCAAAGACAGAAATATGGAAGTATTTAGAAAAAGGAAGGTGGTCAAATGTTAAATATTTATAGAAAACTTTTCATTCCAATAGTTGCTTTATCTGCGTTTGTTGTTTTAATTTTTTCGAATAGTGCAACTAACAAGGCACAGGCAACAGACTATATTAAAAAACCGTCAACAACCCATCATCAATCATTTGAACCATACGAAAACCCAATTGTCATCCCTGATCCAAAACCCAGAGGTGTTACTGTCAGGGTCAAGGAAATAATAACATATGAAGTGGTTGTTGATGAGGAAAAGGTGGCAAGAAATAATGTTACTATGGAGGATCTGGATCTTATAGAGTTGAAGGACAAGAAGGATATTAATTTCCACCAGGTAGACTGTTATTTCTACGCTAAGGTAAAGCAGACTCAGTCAAAATCAACAGACTACGTTACAAGCTCTCGCTGGAGAGAAGGCGAGCAATTCTGGCTGTCAGACGGTGGCAAATATGTTGAGTGGGAACCTTGGTCAGAATGGTATTCAGGCAATAAATGGTAAGACGTCAACTATGTCTTCTTTAACGAAAAGGAAGCATGCTTAAATTAAGCCTGTCCTGAGCAGAATGTTCAGGGCAGTCTCAGTCTTATAATAAATTATATATCGCTCATTCCAAAACCAGAGAAACATCAAACTACCTGATGATAAAATTAAAACTCTTTCATTTTAATAAATGTAAGGGCGATTAGTCATCCTAACGATCTTCTAATCCTTTTCGTTTTGTTTTGTACAGTTCGAACGATTCATCTTTTATTGCAAGAGGGCTTATATTTCTGTCTGTATACATTAAAGACATTACTCTGTTCATTCCCCTATGTGACATCAAATTAAACTCTTCGAGTTTAACCTCTAAATCGTCCTTTAACCACACCATTTTCTTATGTGCCTCATCTTCTTCTATTAAATCAGGTTTGCCATTTCCCTCTATAAAAATTGCTTCAGTATTTTTTATATCATCTTCAGCATATTGCAAAGTATAATCCTTCCAGCTACTGATCATAACAATTTTATATAGTTTATCTTCATAAAAGAAGAATGTGAAACGGCCGCCAGCAACGTTTCTGGTAAGTACGGTAACCTTATTGTTTACCATCGGCTCATATTCGAATTTGTCAGGAGCGGGAAATTGCTTCTGTACCGCACTTACGCTTACCCCAAACTCAAGAGGCTGCTCCATTGTTTTCGTATCTGGGGTGGCTTTGTCCTCAGGCACATAACCAAGCATTGTTTTTAGGGCCTGAACCTCCTTATTTATTTCCTCTTCTTCGATAGACTTCTTATCCGTAGCTACTTTCTCAGTTGTAGTACAGTTTTGTATAATTACCAGTGTAAAAAACAACAACAATACCAGCCAGATGTTTTTCATACTAATTGCTCCAAGTCAATGGATGAGAAATGTAAAATGGATTCAGAGAATCTATAATATCAAGGCACTTCTATATTATCAAAGATGTTTTGTATGACCTTTTCTGCGGTCATCTCTTCTGCTTCCGCTTCATAGGTTATGATAACTCTATGTCGCAGCACATCCATTCCTATCGATTTTACATCTTGTGGAGTGACATAACCTCTGCCTTTAAGAAAAGCATATGCCTTTGATGCAATAGCGAGGTAGATGGTTGCTCTGGGTGATGCACCATATTCAATTAATTCATCTAAATTAAGGTTGTATTTCTGAGGATCCCTGGTGGCAATCACTAAGTCTACAATATAATCTTTTATCTTATCATCAATGTAAATCTGGTCGACTACCGCACGTAAGCGTTTTATATCACCAGGTTTTAATACAGAATCCACTTGCAAGCTTGTATCTGTTAAGGCCATTCTATCCAGAATCTCGCGTTCATCACCTTTACTGGGATAGTCTACATTAAGCTTCAACATGAATCTGTCAACCTGTGCCTCCGGTAAAGGGTATGTTCCTTCCTGCTCAATTGGGTTTTGTGTAGCAAGTACAAGGAAAGGTTCCTCAAGTTTAAATGTTTCACTCCCTATCGTTACCTGCTTCTCCTGCATAGCCTCCAAAAGAGCACTCTGCACCTTAGCAGGTGCCCTATTAATTTCATCAGCAAGAACAATATTTGAGAAAATAGGACCCTTTTTTGTAGTAAATTCACCAGAACGCGGATTGTAGATAAGTGTACCTATCAAATCTGCCGGAAGAAGATCAGGTGTAAACTGGAGTCTCTGGTACTTAACCTGAATTGCTTTTGCCAGTGTCATGACAGATAGAGTCTTTGCTAACCCGGGAACACCCTCCAACAGAATGTGGCCATTAGCAAGAATACCAACCAGCAACCTTTCTATTAGATGTTTCTGCCCAACAATTACTTTACCAATCTCATTACTTAAGTTAGAAAGAATACTGCTCTCTTCTTTAATAACTTCTGTTATATTTTTAATATCTTTTGATTCCATTTCAGTACGCACTCGTTAAGGTAGTTAAAAATATGGTTAATTTTACAATATTTATAAAAAGTTTTCTATATTTATTAATGATATCAATGCTTACACGTTTACGTTTACGTTTACGTTTACCTTGACCTGAGTCTTGCATCTTTCTGGTACTCACCACTGTAATCCGAAAAGACAAAACCCATAGATACCAAATCACCTCTCTTAATCTGTTTTAACAATACTCCCAATTCATCTAAATTATAAACCATATATCGAGCAACACGAAGAAGAACAAATCCAGCCTCTATACCGGCCATTTCAGCCGGGCTGTCAGCTTCAACGCCAGAAATCAAAACTCCTCCCTTCAGCCAGCCAAGTCCAAGACGTTCGGAAATTGACGGTGTCAGCTCTTGAATTTCCAAGCCAAATTTTTCTATGGCTAATTGTTCTACAGACGGTAATGGTGCTTTCCGAAGCTTTATCTTAATATTTTCTACAGATTCATTTCTGACTATCTTGAAAATAACATCATGATCTACATCTTTTTTTATCATGTTTTTCTTGAAATCAAACACCTCATTTATTAATGATGAATCCATTTCAAGAATTAAGTCACCCTCTTTTATACCGGAATTATCAGCGGGACTCCCTTTTTCAACATTTGTTACCAATACCCCATCATTTCCCTCTTCCGATTCTTCAACTTCAATACCCAGCCAGAGTTCCTTTATTTCTCTAAGACTAAAGAGCTCCGACAATGTTTTTTTAACTTCATCTACCGGAATAGCAAAGCCAATACCCTGTGCCTGATTAACTATTGCTGTATTTATGCCGATCAGTTCTCCCTTTATATTAACCAGTGGGCCGCCACTATTACCGGGATTAATCAATGCATCTGTCTGTATTAATCCCTTGTATTCTATAATCCCCCCTTGCCCTCTGAAGTTAATGGTTCTATTTTTTGCACTCAAAACACCAGTCGTCACAGAATTTTCCAGCCCGAACGGGTTACCCAGAGCAATCACTGTCTCTCCTATCATTAAGTCACTGGAAGTACCAATTCTGACACAATCAAGAGGACTCGGCGATTCTATCTTCAATACTGCAAGATCCTCTTGCGGGTCTGAACTGATTATATTCGCATCAAATTTTGATCCATCGGCAAGTGTTACTTTAATAACTGCAGCCCTGTTAATAACATGTTCGTTTGTAACAATATAACCGTCTTCGTCTATTATTACACCTGAACCAAGGGGTTGTTCTACGCGCTTCTCCGTATGATGACCGAAGAAATCATTAAAATACTGATCGAAAAACTCATTTCTATACCCAAAGAAAGGATCTATGCGTCTTTCAACCAGCAATTTCTCAGTACTCAGGTTTGCTACCGAGGAACCGACTTTCTCAACTGCAGCAACTATAGCATTTCTTCTGGGGAATGTCTCTTGAGCGTAGATTGTCGCTGGAAGCAATGAAAAAAGAAAGAAAATTATTACCGCGACAAACCTTATAAGGGTTTCAGGTTCTTTCTTCACGTTTGTAAAAATCCATTGTTTGATGGTTACCGGAAGCAGAAATCAAAGTTAGATAATCCTACTAGATTACGTTACTTAATTTCTCTTACTACGCTTGCTTCTATCAGATCATCAATCTTATTTTTATTCATGAGGTATACAAAGTTTGTGTCTGAACCAGTAACATAATAGTCATTACCGGCCTCTTTACCAACGAGCAACGAGGCATTGCCATCATTAAAACTTATGGTAACTTCAAACTGCGGGTTATCAAGACCATATTTCGACAGGTCATTGTTTGAATACTGAACAATAGACTCTGCCCTCAGTAATTTCATTGAAGCAATGATTCGTTCTGCCAGATTCCCGCCCAATAGCATATTCTCAGGCTTGATCATTTGCCACATATGTTCTTCATTTTTCTGAAAAGTCAGCTCCCCTGCCGCATTTACTATTTGTATAGACTTCGCATTCGCAGAATCAAAGTTAAATAGCGTCCTGGAGACAAGCTCAATGCTGTAATCCCTGACATCTGTCCACCCTACCTGAAAAATCATATCCTCACCTTCTACCTTAGCATAGTAGTTAGTTTTATCTTTATCAGGCTCTACCTTATTCCCAACCAGGAGTGTCTTTGTTTTCAACTCTCTTGGCTTTACCAAATCGCCCTTCTCGCTGACTACTTCATTACCATGTGCAGCAGCACCAGAATCTTCGTATGTTACGGACGCCCTTATAAGAGGATTGTCAAACCCATATTCACCAGGGTTTTCCACTGAAAGGGCCACTATCTTATCTGCCAATAGAAACGACAGATTCCATACCACCTGATTGATTGAGTCCGTTACTGCTTCCATTTCTACCGGGCTAATCATGTTCCACTTTGGCCTATGCATGGTAGAATCTTCCGCCATCTCGCATATGATTTTTTTACCATCTCTATTGACAACCAGTTTCTTAGCATTTTCCTTAGGGAATTCCATGACCAATTTATCTCTGAATGCGAGGTAACCTGCCTTAGCGACATCATAGAAATTTTCTGTAGGAACAGAATAAACAGCATCTTCACCGTCTCGCCTTACATAACACAACCCACCGTTTTCATCAGCATCACCTATCAAAAATTTCACAGTTTCACCTTCTCCGATTCTTCTGAATACAGAAACTTCAATAGGTGAGTCAGCTAATCCATACTTCCCATAGTTCGCTCCACTATCGTCTACATATTGCTGTATCTGCAGATCCTTTATTTTCTCTACGAATTCTCTTACAGTGTCTCTATCAGCCAGAATCAGTTTTGGAGATTTAATCATCCAGTCATATTGTACAGTCTTTTCCATTACAAGTTCTGAATCGGGAGATTTCAAATCAATTTTTTCAATCCCGTAGGTGCCTATTGAATCAAATCTCAAGAGCTGTTTGTCCCGCAAATCGTTTACTTCCAGATCCAGATCGCGAAGAATAACATCGTGCACAAAGAAAATAGAACTTTCTCCATCCAGCTTTGCATAAATTTTTTGATCCATACTATGACCTAAATGGAGTGTTTGCACATCATTTGTCGTACCAATACTAATAGTAAATACTGGTTTATCCAGGCCATAGTTGACAATATCTTCTTCTCTGTCAGAGACAAAATCTTCTTTATTAATCTTCAGATTCTTCAACTCGTTAAGAATATCCTTGATTCGTTCAGTATCAGCACGGTCTGAAAGCGGTTGTGTTATCCACCAGAGTTGCTCAGCTTTAGAACACACTACAGGTTCATTTGATGCACTCTCAAGCCTCACTCTTTCTACCGAATGTTTATCAAACTCAAAAGCCCATTTATTCCTCAAATCATTGATATCTTTGTCTATTTTTTCCAGGAATTTAGCACTAACTACAGAAACATCCTTATCGTCTCCTGCAGTTATATATACAGTATCTTGTCCCGCAGCCAACCTGTCCCCGATATTAACGGTATACTTGGTAACATCCCCTGTAGTTCCTCCAACAATTGTGCCCTTTTTAAGCCAGAGGTTAATGACAATGTCTGGAGTTTCAAGACCGTATTCTTTCATGCTGAAGTTTGCAGTTTCACTCTCTTTTATTGTACCTACTTTTCTCATAAACTCAAATTGTGCAAGAATTTCTGCTATTTCAGCTTTGTCAGCTCTAAGTTGCAGCGGTTCCATCATCCTCCAGCTCTCATTATCTGCACTCTCAAGGACAATAGTTGTATTCCCCTTCTTTATTTCTATTTTATTAATCTGGCCAGGTTTGTAATCCGGAAGAACCATTTGCTGCCTCTGTACCCATACATCAGTCCTGTATTTTTTCTTGTCATACAGGAAAATGTATCCTGCGCCAATGGCGGCTACGATTAAGAGTATTATAGTTGTTCTAAATTTCATATTATTTAGTGTCTCCGTTTATTATCTTCGTCTTCTCCACCAGACGAAACCGCCAATTATTATTCCAATGGAAGGCAGCCCCGCGATAGAGAGCCAGAATATTGCAGTTAGTTGTCCCGGCTTGACTATAGCCCTTCTGACGTCAGGAGCCTTAGCTGTTATCCCTAACTCTTTTTCTCTTCTCGCAAGCCAGCTTATAGCATTTAAGACGAGGTCCTGATTACCCGGGTTATCAGAAAATGCATTTGCGGCAAAATCTGTATCACCAAATACAACAATACGTGGCCCCTTTTTACCGATATCGGCAAAAGCCTGAGTCGCGTGCGGAGGAGCAGTAGGGTTTTTCTTTGCTTCTCTCAGCTCAGATGCTGCCGCCAGAATAATAGGAGAGCTGATATCTGAGTCTTCATCATATTTCGGTCTTTTTTTTCCGACAATCTCTGTTTCTCCCCAACTTTGATCAGGAGCTTGTACAATACCTTTAGCAGAGAATGCCATTGTGTCACTCAACGGAACAAGGCTGAGAGCGCTTGAGCCATAAAAAACTGATGTCAACTTTTTTATATCTTTTGTTATCTCATGGTCAATATACTTTTCGTCACTTATATATACCTCTACAACAGTCTGCATACCAAAAAGAGGCATATTAACTTTATTGTATACAACTGCATCATCCCTTACTACTATACCGTATTCTCCAAGCAATGCGTTTAGACCGGACGATTTGTTGGCACCTAAAGCAGGCTCCAGCATCACAATTAACTTGCCATCCTTAAGTTCACCTTTATCATTAATTAACCTTGCTGAAGTACCTACATAGTCGCGAATATAATTTGTTTCCTGTGTTGAAAAGCTTTTTGTTGGTCCTGCAATGAAGAGTATGTCGCAATTTTCTGGGACTCGCTTCTGTTTTAATAAATCAAGGGGCAGAACGTTGTAATTTGCACGTTTAATCGCGCTGGCCAAGTTCCCTAACCCCGCACGTTCAAAATCTCCGTAATCTCTCTCTCCGTGTCCTTTGGTAAAATAAACGTTTGTCTGTTTATCCCGTGTTACATTTAATATAGCTGATGTAAAGATCTCTTCGCCCTTGAATTTGAAAGGAAATTCTCTTTCAATTACTTCAGATTGCTGTACATGCTTACTCTTATCTCCACAGGTAAAGATTACAGAATTGATTTGCAATTGTTCCAGATCCATCTTGAGCTTCTCTGCCAGCTCAGTTATTTTAGTACGATCGGTCAAAGGATTCAGGAGGGTAACCGTTATCTTATCTGAAAGATACTTGTACTCTTCAAGTATATCTATAACCTGCCCGTAAAAACGGTAGTCCTGCTTTTTTACCAGCAGCGAGGTGATAAAAACCGGTTGGTCGAGGTTCTTCAGAATCTTTTTTGTTTTAGCGGTTAGGGAGTACTTTCCGGATGCAGTAAAGTCACAGCGATAATAATGCCTATCATTAATGTAGCTGACAAACACAAAGATAGCTATTGCAATAAGTATCATAAAGATGACATTAGCCCCGATCAGCGTTTTCTGTTTTTTTATATTTGAGCTCTCTGACGTTTTCACTTCTTCGTTATTCAATGACTTTTCTACCTCCACTTTCTACTCTCAACATTTCGTACTGTAATAAACAAAAGCAATGCTGTAAAACTCAGATAGTAAATTACATCCCTGGTATCCACAATACCTTTTGTAAAAGATGACCAATGGTCATAAGTCCCAATATACCTGAGTGATTCGTAGAACCAACCGTCACCGTATGTACTTAAAAAACCAATTACCCATAAAATTATTAGTGAAACTATACCGATCACGGCAGCAACAACCTGATTCTTAGTTAACGATGACACAAGCAAACCAATAGATACAAACAGCCCACCCATGAGTATCAGTCCTATATAACTGGAAAAGATTGGTCCGAAGTCAGGATTCCCGAAAATAGTCAGAAATAAGACATAGATCCAGGTAGGCAGGATCATTACCATATATAGACTTAAAGCTGCAAGAAATTTACCAAACACAACATCAAAATCTGTTACCGGAGAAGTCATGAGTGTCTCCATAGTCCCGGACTTTGATTCATCTGCAAAAAGTTTCATGGTAATTACCGGTGTAAGCAACAAAAGGAAAAATTGAATTGAGTCCAGGCTGCCCTTAAGCGAAGCCTCCTGCCAGAACTGTAAGTTACCCGCAAAGAAGAATCCTGATGCGATGAGGAATACAGAAATCACAACATATGCAATTGGTGAATAGAAGTAGGACAAAATCTCTCTTTGAAATATAGTAGTTACGTTACGCACCGGCAACCCCTTCCTCTTCCTTTGTTGTAATTTGATGAAAGATTTCCTCTAAGGTAATGGTCTGTTTCTTCATTTCGCGCAGTATATAATTATTGTTTACAATGCAGTTAAAAACATCTTCCCTTATGTCCTTTTCACCACTTCCATCAACATAAAACTCATTTGCATCATCCTTTTTTCTATATGAGACGGATTGGACCGTATCAACTTTTGACAGGCTGTTTTTTATCTTTTCTCCGTCACCCTTTATCTCTATAACCAGGTTTGAACCTGTTTTCAACTGTTTCATGAGATTTGCAGGTGTATCCATTGCCACTATCTTGCCCTTATTGATTATCATTATCCTGTCACAAACCATTTCAACTTCCGGAAGAATATGTGTTGACAGTAAAACAGTGTGTTTCTGTCCCAGACCTTTAATAACTCCTCTGATCTGCCTGATCTGGTTAGGATCAAGGCCTATAGTAGGTTCGTCAAGAATCAAAATTTTCGGATCATGGATTAAAGTATCCGCAAGGCCTACCCTCTGTTTATATCCCTTTGACAATGTGCCTATGATCTGGTTCTGTACATCAGTTATTCCTGTCATTTCGAGACAATATTCAATTTTTTTTCTTCTTTCCCTTCTGGGTATATTTTTAAGCTTAGCGCGAAACATCAGATATTCGATCGCTCTCATATCCAGGTAAAGCGGCACATTTTCAGGTAAATAACCTATCTGCTGGCGTACATTTAACGAATCAGTAAATACATCGTAACCTGCTACAATTGCAGAACCGGCAGTCGCCGGCATAAAGCAGGTTAAAATGCGCATAGTAGTCGTCTTACCGGCTCCATTTGGGCCAAGCAGACCGACAATTTCATTTTCTTTTACATGGAATGAAATATTGTCTACTGCATTGATATTTACATACCGCTTTACTAAATTATTTACTTTAATCATGGGGGAAATCTCCAGACTATACTTTAAATGTTACAAGCTTTTTATCATTAACAATACTTTGAGAATATATGTTCCCTTATTTTTCTTCTGTTACAACATCCTCAGTAATGCTAAGATTACCACTCGTAAATTCTTCAAATGCAGTTTTAACGGGGTCACTCGATTCCGTCTCAATAAGAGCCGGTGCACCATCAATCAACGCTCTTACTCTCTTGATTAAGATGGCAGTCAGGTGGAAGGTACCATAGTCTTCTGCAGGATTATCTAAGTTATCTGTCATGTTGTAGATATGTCAAAATTAATTAAAACCATTATTTTTACCATGTTTTTTATTTTCGTCAAGAAAAAACTTCACACATTTTCCTGTTAATTCTTTCGGATAGGCTCTGATTTAATATATATACTTATAACTTGACTTTACGGTTTTACAGAAGTATTTTATTATGATTACATTATGTCAAACAGACGGTATTGCGTATCTTCCAGTTCGCAAGCCAGTTCCTTTAACAGTAAAATGTTAGAATCGTATTGGCCGAAGAGAGATAAAAAGGCCAGAATAATTGAATCTAAAATGGAGAGGTTGATATGGGTTTAGCTGGTTCGGCGTTCAAAGACGTTGGAAAAGAGTTTCCGAAAGGCACTGTATTATTCAAAGAAGGCGATGAAGGTAAAGAAATGTACCTGATAAACTCAGGTGAAGTCAAATTAAGCAGAAAAACCCCACATGGAGATGTTATTTTAGCTAAATTAGGATTTGGTGAATTCTTCGGAGAAATGTCTGTAATTACCAATAAACCAAGGACTGATACGGCTGAAACTACTACTGACTGCCGGCTTAATATTATAACTAAAGACATTTTAGAAACATTAGTTGCCGGTAAACCTTTAGTCGCATTGAGTATTCTAAAAAAACTGATGTTCAGGCTGGAAAGCGCATACGATCTCATTGAAGATCTTTACGTAAAACATATTAAAAATGATAAGAAAAAGTAGCCTGGTTCAAAAATGCAGATCAATGAAAACTCTGTACCTTTGACAAAGGAGTGCATTGAGCTTGAAGAACTTGATGATGGCTGTATTCTTTATGACACAGAGAAGGACGAAGTATACAGCCTGAATAGTACCGCAACATCTATCTGGTTATGTTGTGATGGAAAACACACAATAAGGGAGATAGCGAATGTTGTGGAGCAATGTTTCAAACCTGAAAACAAACCGGTTCTGAAAGACATAATAAAAACCATCAAGGATTTTTCAAAAAAAGAGCTTTTAACATTATAAGCCTTGTACCTTCCCGGTATAAGGCCTTTTTATTGCATACAGATTGTTATGTATCTATTACATTACAAGCTCCACTCACATCGGTTTTCTATACAGACAGGAAACAAAAAACTGGCAGACCTATGTACTCATATCTATCCAAGCTCCAGGTCTAAGCATAACGGGCCTGCTCATATTGTGTACTCACTAAATATGAGACATGATAACAGCACAGGTACTGTTTATGAGATACTTGCAGGAGACAAAAAAAAACATCAAACAAATAGCAGATCAGAATTGTTCTCTTCACTCGAATGGATAATTACCTGCAATGCATTATCACATCTTCACGAGTTCTTTCAATTGCACGCTGGAGCTGTCGTAAAGAGAGGAAAGATTATACTTCTACCTGCCAACCATGGTCATGGAAAGACCACTCTGACCTTAAATCTTACCAGACAGAATTATCGATGCCTTTCCGACGATATTGTATTAATAGAACCAGATACAACCAGAATTATCCCCTTCCCGCGAAGCTTTTTAATCAAAGACAATTCAATCAAGAAAATGGTTGAATCTCACCTGATAGATAAAAAACACGGTTATTATTGTAAGTCAGATGATATCTTGTATTATAATCCTTATTTCACGAATAAATCACCTTTTAGAAAAGCAAAACCATATGCGATAATAGAGTTAAAACAGAACCGCCGTTTCAAGAATGAACTGAGACCGGTCAGCAAATCAGAGATGTGTATCAAGCTATTGAAACAATCGTTTAATATTCATAACTATAAGCGGAAAGGTGTGACTATTCTGACAAAGATGATCAGAAATAGTAAGTGCTATTCTTTAAAGACAAACAATGTGACAGACGCCGTTCGCCTGGTTTCTCAAATATGAACGAACCAACTATTAAAAGATATATTACCAGGCTTCTGAACCTCAGGAGAGGATCTGGAGATGTTGATGAAATATGGAGTGCATTGGGAGCTGCAGGATGGAATGAAACTATCAATATTGCTGAAGAGCACCGAGTAACTGCATTTTTGCTTTATAAAATAAAGCATCTAGAACTGGAAAAAAGACTGAAACCGGAAACTCTTCGGACTTTGTCACTCAAATATCAAGAGGAAGTTGCACAAAATGTTGTTATCAGGCATGTATTAAAAGACATAATTAGTTCATTAAATCAATATGGCATAAAAGCCATCATACTAAAAGGTGCAATAAATTTTTTTGAGAATATTTATGAGAACTGGAATTTAAGATCAATGGAAGATCTGGATATCCTAATAAAGGAAGAGGATTTTCCTGCTGCAAGACAATGTATGCAAGCTGCAGGACTGCAGCATGTAGGAGGCCGAATCACGCGTGACCTCAGTGAAGATTTTGAAGGCAGAGATATAGCCGTAGATATGCACTATCTACCGGTTCCTGAGAAACACATCCACCTGTTTGATATGGATTCGTTCTGGTCAAACACAATGTGTGTAGAGATGGATGGTATAAAAACACATATTCCCAGCCCGACTGATCAAATCTACCATAAGTTTATTCACGACGTAATACGGCACCAGGAGTTAGTACATTTCCAAATTCAGGATTTGTGTGATTTTATAATGACCTCACGATATTATAAAAACAGGATAGACTGGGAAGAAATCTTACGCAGAGTCAGAGAGAATGATATTGAATCTCTATTCAAGTTCCACTGCTGGCAGATCAAAAGAAATCTCGGAACAGAGCTGCCACAACAAATAAACCACCTGGATGATAATAGTAATAAGTACTACAGAAAATATTACGACCAACTGAGTGAATGCCCGGAATGGCTTGAATCTGCAAGTGAACGCCTTATGGCAATCCTGGTAAAAGGTGCCAATATTTTTGCTCACATTAAGAACTCATTTAATGTTCTTGTGAAGGAGTCAGCCCTTCAAGAATCAAGCGAACTCCTGCTCTCTCTATACCATATAAATGAAGGAAGATCATTGTTACCATTTATCCGCACAATACACCTTTTCAGAATACTCTTCCTGCACATTCTGATCCTAACCTATCTCGCCAAACAACGCTTGAGTACTTACAAATAAACCTGATACCTTGATTCTTTTTTTACTCATTTTGTCTTCAGGACCCATCCGCACCAGTGTCTCTTACCATTCCTTTGTACTCCTGCCAGTTTCCATCCTCTTTCGTCAATCTACAATCTTCAATACTCAACATTCATATCCAGCTATCCTGTCACTAAAACTAAATTATTTTTCTAATAGTCTTCTGAATATGCTAAAATAATTATTAATTTAGTACCTTGGTAATTATAATGAAAGGTGTGTATGGTCGGGTTTTTAGATAAATTCAGGAAAAATATAGTCTCATCTGTATGGAAAGACGACGAAGAGCCGGTGGTAAAAAATATTGATGACAAAATTGCTCTGGGAGTGCTGTTATGGGTTGTAGCTGAGGCAGACGAGAAATTTCTGGCACACGAAGATGAGAAGATCAGGGAAATCCTCATATTGCATAGTAAAATTCCAGAAGAGGAAATCTCGACTGTTTTAGCTTCAATCAAGGAAGCTGCCAGGGAAAGAATAGATTTGTACCGTTTTACCCGTGAGATAAACACGGATTTACCTTATAACACCAGGATATCAATTATAGAGACTCTTTTTCGTGTTGCATGCTGCGATAAAGAGCTGGACCACAAGGAGATTGAAGTAATCAGGAAAATATCAGGGTTATTCCGGGTAACGCATAGAGATTTTATTAATGCCAAAATAACAGTTAAGAAAGAATTCGGCCTGGATACTGTTTAAATAGATGTCAGGGTTGACACTTTCTAAATGACAAATATAATTTGGTCATAATTATGTTTTCCAAGAAGGTAGTAATATCAACCGCTTTATTTATCGTTACTATTCTTTCTTCCTGTTTCTTTATGTTTGGAATTCCCGGTAAATCATATCATGGCCCCGTACCTCCATTGACGGATGAACAAATGGTATTACGGCACCAATTACAGAAAGATGTTACTACATTAGCAGGTAAGATCGGTGACCGAAACGTAATCACTGAATATGAACACCTCTGCAAGGCAGCAGATTTTATCAGGGAATCGTTCGTAATAGCCGGTTATCAGGTTTTACGGCAAGGCTATGAAGTGAGTCTGTCTGGATTCGAAGGACGCGAATGTTATAATCTGGAAGCAGAGATTACGGGCACTGAAAGGCCTGAAGAAATTGTCATAATAGCCGCGCATTATGATTCGCTTGAAAGCACACCAGGCGCTAATGACAACGCTTCTGGCGTGGCAGCGATTCTGGCACTTGCACGTATGTTTGCTGATAGTAAAACCGAACGAACCCTCAGATTTGTTGCATTCGTCAACGAAGAGCCTCCTTTTTTCCAGAGCGATGACATGGGAAGCTTTGTTTATGCAAAAAGATGTCGTGAGCGTAATGAAAATGTTGTAGCGATGCTCAGTCTCGAAACTATCGGTTATTATACAGACGAAGAGGAGAGTCAGAATTTCCCTGTTGAATTAATGGATTTTGTATTTCCGACTACGGGTAATTTTATTTCGTTTGTTGGCAATTTAGAATCACATAAACTGTTATGTGAAGTGACCGGTTTCTTTAGACAACACGCGAAATTCCCATCAGAAGCAGCCTGTTTGCCTGAACAAATCACCGGCGTGGCATGGTCGGACCAATGGTCTTTCTGGAGAAATGGATATCCCGGCATAATGGTTACCGATACAGCACCTTTCCGCTACCCATATTACCACACTCATGAAGATACACCCGATAAGATCAATTACGACAGGTTTGCCTACCTGGTTGATATGCTGAAAAAAGTTGTCGCAGGACTTACAAACTCAAAATTAACTTGAATTTCCCGGTACAGAAGCATAATATTAATAGTCAAAAGATGAAGCCCACGAAAGTCTCAATTTTTAAAAATCCAAAAGCCCTGCCTCACATTTCACTATTCGAAGATTTAGATGTAAGTAAAGTAAGTTTGTGCCGTAATTTTCATAAAATTTTAACCTATATTAAAAAACAGGTTATAAATATGTCAACAGAGTCACGTTCAATCCCGAAAAACACAAATCATATTATCCTTTGTGCGTTATTAGTTTCCAGCTTCTTTCTATCAATCCTGATATTTGAACAAAGGGTCTCAGCAGCAAAAAAAACCCCTGAATCCGTGATTGTAGAACTTAAAGCTCAAGGTAAGCTGAAAAAAGCCATGGAGCTTATTGACAAATACATTAACAATTGCAGCGTGAATGTGACTTACAGTTGGGGTTATAATGAAAAGGGATGTATTTTCACATTAATGGGAGAATATACCAAAGCCATTTATGCCTTTCAGGAATCACTTCGCTATAGTAACGGAGCATCAGATGATTTTATTACACTGATGAACATGGGCAGCCTTCAACATTCTCTCGGTGACTATGCAGATGCTATTTCATATTACGAAGAGGCTATTATAAGAATGGACAAAGATGACCCCAGGAGGCTTTGGCTGAAAATGCATGTTGCGTGGTCTGGCTTTTACCTGTCACGAGGCGACACTATGGCATTAAAACAGGTTTATAAAGAAGTTAAACCAAAGCTCTATGAAATAGAGAACCACCTCAACTCATTTAATAAAGGTAAAGCATATTCTCTGGCATCAAAGATTGCCTATCAACTTGGTAAATATAAAAAGGCAATCAAACTATCCAAAAAATACGCGAAGAAGAAAAACAGTAACACAGCAAAATTAAGTTTAGCTGACAACTTACTCTATTTAAATAACGAAACAGAAGCGTATGAGGTTTTCAGTAACATTGATTTAAAAGATACAGACAAAGATATGCTTGCACTATGGTATTGGCTGAATGGTGATGTAAAGCAGGCAAAAAGTAATCTGGAAGGGTATTCAAATGATGTTGAAAGGGAAAAGGCATGGAGGCTTATACGTAATGATGAAATACTGCCTTATGATATGTGGAAAGAGGCCAGGAGGCAGAAATGGTTTGTAGAACTGATTGGTCACACGACTACCGACTATCCGAATGCCGCGACTTATAGAAACAACCTGGGCGCAGCATGGGAAGCAAAGGGAAATTACGACAAAGCAATTGAGTACTATGAGAAGGCACTGAAATCTGATCTAGAGAACTTAGGTGAGGATCATCCGAATGTCGCGACTTATAGAAACAACCTGGGTGCAACCTGGAAAGCAAAGGGTGAATACGACAAGGCGATTGAGTATTTTGAAAAGGCACTGAAATCTGACTTAAATAACTTTGGAGAAAACCACCCGAAAGTTGCAACACGGTGGAATAACCTGGGAGAAGCCTGGCGGGCAAAAGGTGAGTATAACAAGGCAATTGAATATTATGAAAAAGCACTGAAATCTGACTTAAATAACTTTGGAGAAGATCACCCGAATCTGGCTACTTACAGGAACAACCTTGGAGTAGCCTGGAATGCAAAAGGTGAACACGACAAGGCAATTGAATATTTTGAAAAGGCATTAAAATCCGATTTAAAGACCTTTGGTGAAAAACATTCAAATGTTGCTACTTATAGAAATAACCTCGGAACAGCCTTGAATGCAAAAGGTGAATACGACAAGGCAATCGACCATCTTGAGAAAGCCTTATCAGTTATACAAGTGAGGTTAGGCGACGATCACCCCGACACCAAAACTCTAAAAACCAACCTGCGTCTTGCAAAAGAAGAAAAACCTGAGTAGGAGCAGGCCTGAAACATGTCCACTAACAAACGTTATTTAGTACCTTATCTTAGGTTCTTTTATATCTGATGTGGATACTGACACCATCTTCTTTTGATGATGTGGTGTATATTGATTACAATGTTGATGACACTTTTTCCCGCTCAATGAGATTTTATCACATACCCGCCATTCAGAGGAATGAGCAAAGCTAAAATATAGTTCTTGTCGCAAAATAGCAAGCTGACTTATTGCTTATAGATCCCGGAAAATGGAAATACTGAACAATATAACAGAACAACCTATCCTCATAGCATTTATTATTGGCGTTGTCAGCGCCAGTTCTCTACCACTGGGTACTATAACCTCCACTTTCTGGAAACCCGGAGATCGGGCTATAGCTTTTTTAATGGCTTTTGGCGGAGGAGCCCTCTTAGCCGCATTAACGATTGACCTGGTAGGATCCGCCCTCGAAAAAGGCCATTTTCATATCCTGGCACTAGGATGTATTGTTGGAAGTTTTCTTTTTATCGGGTTAAACCATTTCATAAACGACCACGGAGGGTTTTTACGAAAATCCTCTACTACCGTATATCACATTCGCCGTAAAGGCAGAAAACGTTTCAAGCGCATTCTTTCTCATGTAAGACGCATAGATTTGTTTAACAATCTTCCCGAGAAAGAAGTTGAAGAGTTGATTTCATGTTTCATCAGGCAGGAATATCCTAAAGGATCTACACTGTATCAAAAGAGTGATCCCTGTAAATACTTATATATTGTTGAAAAAGGTAAGGTAGATCTTTTAGACCCTGAAATGAATATGATACCTTTTTCCAGTTTAGAAAAAAATGACGTATTTGCACGTATGGCCTTTTTTACCGGTTGTCCCCATGCCACGGTAGCTGTTGCAACCACGAACGTCAGTCTCTGGCTTATACCGAAAAGGAACTTTGAAATACTCATTCAACATACACCTCACCTTTCTGAAAATTTACGTAAATTATTAAAAGGAGATGAAGTTTCTAAATATTTGATTGAACGCCAGAAAATGTCTCCTGAGAGTTCAGAAGGATGGTCAAACAGGATGGTCCAACACTACTGGGGTAAAGATCTTTCCCAAAACGACGAACAGAAAACAGTAATGGAGTTTAAGCGAATAATAGATCAAATCAAACGTGTTCCTATTTTTCATAAATTACCATCTGACGAAATAAATGCAATTGCACCACTTTTCTTCCGTAAACAGCATCAGAAAGGATACACCTTTTTTCATCAAAATGAGCAGGCTGAAAGGTTATACATTATTGATCGTGGAGAAGTAGAGATGATCGATCGAGAAAACAAAATGAGAATGTTTATTACTTTAACCGATCTTGATGCTTTTGGTGCCATGTCTTTCTTAACCGGGGCGCAACACACAATGACTGCAGTAGCAGGCGAAGACACTACGGTCTGGATTTTAAAGAAACAGGATTTTGAGCAGTTACTGAAAACCTGCCCTCAATTTAAGAGTGCAGTTGAGGACTATATTAAACAGGATGAGGTGTCCGGTTATTTAACCATGAAACAACATTTCGACACCAACCAGGCTGCCCAGTGGACACATAAAGCGGTAAAAAGCATGGCATCCGGAAAACATATTCCATCTGCAATGGAAATGGTAAAAACTGTCAAAGAGCAGACCGGAGCACCCATTGCCATCTGGCTAGGAATATTTCTGGATGGAATACCGGAGTCGTTAGTAATCGGCGCATACATGATTCATACGAAACATTTCAGCCTGTCATTAATAGCAGGATTATTTCTTTCCAATTATCCTGAAGCATTATCAAGTTCAGTGGGAATGCGACAGCAAGGCATTTCCTTTAAACGGGTTTTGATAATGTGGACTTCTTTGATGATTTTCACCGGAATTGGAGCAGCATTGGGAAACATATTTTTCACTAACGCACCCGCAATGCTCTTTTCATTTATTGAAGGAATTGCTGCTGGTGCCATGCTGACCATGATTGCAGAAACCATGTTGCCGGAAGCTTATTTTAAAGGAGGATCTATTGTCGGAATCTCCACGCTGCTCGGATTTCTAGCCCCAATTTATTTAAAGACTATGGAATAAAGAAGGCAAAAGTCCAGGCATTACAATGTAAATACTTGAATATTCAGTCAGATTTCAGGACAATACCTACATACTTGCGTTTTATAATTAGTAGAATATAATAAATGTTTATCAGGATGCCAACAACTATATGCGAAAAGGAGGAGAATATGGAAACTATTTACGAGGGACATTGGTACAGATCTCATGAAGATTCAAGCTCTTTAAGACAGTGCGGACTATACAAGGAAAAAAAAGATCATCCAAGTCACATTTATGATGATGATGTTTCAGACGCAAGCCATATTGATGACCGTGTTGCAGATAAAGAAAATGAGAGAGTCTTAAGTGGCAACGAAATAACCATGAGCATACAGGATTTTCTGGAAGTTGGAATGAAGTATAAAATAAGCATCGAGGTTAAAGACGATAAGTACAACCTCCTAATTGAAAATATCTGAACGGGTATATTCCTTTTACGATTTTGCCGGAACAATCATGACAGGACACGGAGACCGGCGCACTACCCGTTCAGCCACACTTCCTAACAGAAAATGCTTTACCCCGGTCCTCCCATGGGTTGACATCACAATCAGATTTACGTTATTTGCTTCTGCAAATCTGATAATTTCCTGATAAACAGCCTTCTTCGGCTTAACGACAGCCATTTCAACGGGCAAGCCTGAAAATTGCCTTTTTACTATTTCCTGCATTTGCGCTGAAGCATGTTTGTGTACTTTTTCCAGCATCCCTTTTTTGTCAGCAATTGCCAACCCATACTCGAACTTAATGCCGGCAGGCGGTACTGTATCAATAACTTTCAAAAGGGTAATTTTACTCTCCTCTTTTCCAGACAATTTGAGTTGCTCTTTTGCACAATCAAATGCTGACTCAGCCGCTTCTGAAAAATCTGTTGTCACAAGAATATGTTTCATAACTTTTTCTCCTCAAATGTTCTACCAGCTGCAAACACGAAAGACAGATTCGCTTTTCCTCCTGCCAGATGGCGGAAGGAAATCTACCCTACAAGTCCGCCGTCTTGAATGCAGTAGTTACCATAGTCCGGGCCTCGTCCTGAATCTTCCTCAGGTGTTCCATACCAATGAAACTTTCGGAATATATTTTGTAAATATCTTCAGTGCCTGATGGTCTGGCAGCGAACCAGCCGTTTTCTGTAACCACCTTCAATCCCCCTATCGCCGCATTGTTACCCGGCGCATGAGTCAGCTTGGAGATTATTTTTTCTCCAGCCAGCTCATCTGCCTCAATCATATCAGGAGCAAGTTTTCCCAATATAGCCTTTTGTTCACGATTTGCGGGAGCGTCAATGCGTTCGTAAACAGGACTGCCAAACTGATTTTGTAGCTCCTTATAGTGCTCACCAGGATCGAGTTGAGTGGTCGCCGTGATCTCAGCGGCCAGCAGATCGAGTATAATTCCATCCTTGTCAGTAGTCCATACCGTCCCCTGTTTTCGCAAAAATGAGGCACCCGCACTCTCCTCTCCACCGAAGCCATATGAACCGTCAATAAGCCCTCCAACAAACCACTTAAATCCAACCGGCACCTCACTGAGTTTACGATCCAGGTGAGTTGCAATACGGTCTATCATGGAACTCGAAACAAGCGTTTTTCCTACTGCCGCATCTTTTGGCCAATCAGGACGATTCTGAAAAAGGTACCAGACTGCCACTGCAAGGTAATGGTTCGGATTCATGAGACCGGTACTTTTGGTAACAATACCATGACGATCATAATCAGGATCATTACCAAAGGCGATATCGAATTCATCCTTAAGTTCAATAAGTCCTGTCATTGCATAGGGAGATGAACAATCCATACGGATCTTCCCATCCTTGTCTACTGCCATAAACGAAAATGTAGGGTCTACATATTTGTTGACTACTTCTATATCCAGACTGTATTTCTCTTTAATCGGATACCAGTAATCCACACCGGCACCTCCCATAGGGTCAACCCCAATCTTGAGCCCGGATGATGCGATAGCCTGCATGTTGATAATGTTATCCAAATCCCTTACATATGGTGCAACATAGTCGTGAACATGTGTTGTATTGGCATGTAACGCACGTTCAACAGGCATGCGCTTCACATCCTTCAAACCATGCATAAGTATTTGATTAGCACGATCCTGTATAATATTGGTAGTTTCAGTGTCAGCAGGTCCGCCTGTTGGTGGATTATATTTAAAACCTCCATCATCTGGTGGGTTATGGGACGGAGTTATAACTACTCCATCAGCAAGTCCAGATACTCTATTTTGATTATATGTTAAAATAGCGTGAGAGACAACAGGTGTCGGTGTATAGCCTGAACCTGATTGAATCATAATGTCTACATTATTGGCAGCAAAGACTTCTATAGCCGTGAAGAATGCGGCCTCTGACAGTGCATGAGTATCCTTACCAACATACAACGGCCCCGTAATATCCCTGGATTGCTTCAGCTCGCATATAGCCTGACAAATGGCTAGAACGTGGTCCTCATTAAAAGAGTTTTTAAATGAAGACCCTCTATGCCCTGAGGTGCCAAAGGAGACCATGTTGTGGGAATTTTCGATTTCTGGTTTGTGAGTATAGTAAGCAGAAAGGAGCCGAGGTATATTTATAAGAAGTTCACGTGGGGCCTTTTTGCCTGCAAGTTCATGTGCGTTCATAATAATCTTTCATTAAGAACCTACCAGAGAATATTAAGACACAAACTTCCTGGGTAAGGTAATATGAACTGATATTAGAATAAAGATTCCAAATTATACGGATCAGAGTTGCTAATCTACATCATCAATGTCCTTGTCCGCACAATTGATACAGCGGTCTGCAAACGGAATTGCCTTAAGTCTTTCTGCAGCTATAGCTTGCTTACATATTGAACAGTTTCCATACTCATTTCGTTCTATACGCTCAAGCGCTTTATCGATTTTCTCCAGTTCTGAACGAGCAAGCCCACCTAATGCCTCAAGCACGTCGTCATTCTCACGCTCCACTGCCTGTTCACCTGAGTCAGGGCTTGGAGCGCCATTGGTATGCAGTATATCTTGATCGACCTTATTCAATCTTCCCCTTATCTCGTCTCGCCTATCGATGAGTTTTCTACGAATTTGATCGTATTTCTTCATAGTTACCTCCAATCCCTTACCTTTCCTTCATAATATGTTGTATGGTTAAAAGCATATTGTGAAAATTATGCTCCTCAACCCACGCTTTTCGTTAATCTATTATATCACAATTTAATTTGAACTGTTATAAATTAAGGTATCTTTTGTGGACTTGATCATACGCCAGAAATAAGAAAATAAACATTACCTCTTACTTCAATATTTTAATTTAAGATGCTGTAAGGTTCAATTTATTTCTTGGCCACTTACATAACCTGGTTATCAGTTGTTCTATTATAAGGGTTGGTGAGAGACGACTGGTTTTACATAGCAGATCGGCCTCAAGCATATACTTCCATTTTTCAGGCATTTCTTCCTCTTTGAAATTCTGAGCCTGCTTTATCATTTTGTCAATAAACGGTTTTTTAACAGATGTTTGCTCTAAAATATCATTTTTATCCCCCCCCCTGTCTAGAATTCTGATAATCTTCCATAAATCCCTCATTCTTTTGTGTGCAGAAATTACAATAGTTATAGCAATTGATTTTGGATCAAAAGTGATCGTTTTACGCTCGTTTTCCATACCAATATTGAAAAGATTCTCTGCCAACTTTACAGCAGAAATGGTATTTTTCATACCAATTGCATCAAGCAGATGGTAAAGTTTCTCTCTGTGACTGGCCCCTGAGAGCATTTGAATATCTTTTATGGAAATTTCATTTCTATCGCCGACAAAAGTAGATAGTAAATCCAGTTGTTTGTCAATAATTGCCAGGTTGTTTCCGGTCTTTTCCAGCAGACAAAAAGCAGATTTGAGATTCATAGTTTTGTCAAAATTTCTGGCATGCATAACAATCCATTTTGTTAACTCACTATCATATTCATGTTTATTTGTTTCCCATGGTGCAGGCCTGTCATAAAGCTTGTCACATTCAATCAGGATGCCATCTTTACCGTTCATTGCCTTTGCTATTCTCGTCCTTTTGTCTATGGACAAAACTTCCATTACCAGGCTGTTAATGCTAAAAGGATTTTTTATATATTCAGAAATTTTCTCCTGATATTTAACCAGGAAGCTATCGGCATTCTCAACTATTATCAACTTATGCTTTCCAAACATTGGAGAGATTCTAACTTCATCAAAAATATTATTAAATAAAGTAGAAGCTTTAACATTTTGTACAGCATGACCTTCAGCTTTGTTAACGATAAAATCATTGCCGGTGTCTTTTCCATTAAACTCGATCAAACCTTCTTTAACGCCTCCTTCGTAAAAAAACTGTTTTTTGATTCCAGCCATAGCCTGTTTTTTTAGAAAATACTCACCACCACTTATTATATAAACAGGTAAGTTGTTTAATTTACTATGCTTATGTAAAAAATCAGTAAATTTCATGGCAAAAGTTTAAAAACCAGTAAAATCTAATGGTAAAGTTGATATACTATTTAAACACTCAATAAAAAAATCTGCTTTTTTTCTCAAAGATGTTGACATAATTAAACTTATGTGTATAATTAGTTGCTATTTGATACCTAACTTTTAGCAGAATGCGTTTTTGTGAATTATAATTGTTTTTGGAGCAATCGAATATGGCCACAATAACAAAAAGAGAATTAGCTGAAGCTATCTCTCAAAAATTAGGAAGCCCGCAAATAGTTACCAAACAAACAATTCAGCTTTTTCTTGAGTTATGCACTGAGGAGCTCGTAAAAGGCAACAGATTAGAATTCAGGGATTTTGGTATTCTTACTACGGTTGAAAGAGGGTCCAGGATTGGAAGAAACCCAAAAACCGGCACAACTGTAGACGTACCTCCAAAAAGAGTTGTAAGATTTAAATCTGGAAGACTTCTAAAAGAGAAGGTTCAAAATGAACCCTCGCAAAATACACCAACAGAAACCAGCAGTGATGTTTCTTCTCAGGGCCAGTAACTTTTATCCGGCTGGGCACGCTTGAATTTGTCACTGTACGAATGGTCTTTTGAGAAACCATGTTCTTCCAATATCCATTTGTGACCTGATTTTTTGTAAGTAATTTTATAGGGATAATCTGACGACCTCGATCTCCAAAAGAAAGTATTTGACAAACCAACCATAAAAATATTTATTTTCTTTGCATAAGGATCAACATCTTCAAATATTGCAATACCCCTTCTGGTAACTCCCGGTCCATATTCTCCCTTCATTTTGTCCGTGCTCAAATACTCCTCCCCATCTTCAGAAACTTTTTCGGCAATCTCCGGAATGTATTTAGCCTCATAATATTTGTCTGTGTCAGTCGATAATACAGTCGCCACTGATACAGAAATCGCCTTCTCTACAGTATTTCTTATTGAGAAAACCCATATTAAAAATTTCTTTTCGTCTTCTGACCCCTTATTGTCCGAAAAATATTCAGGAATGCTCCAACCAAAATCTATTTCTGATCCCTCAGATATTACTGGAAAGAAGGCAGCAATGTAAAAAAACAAAAAAAGAGATAAATACTTTAGCTTTTGCATTAATAAACTCCTGGAATTTCATATTGAGTAAATACTGTCATAATTATGAGTTCAACATGGCAGCTCTTATTAAGAAGAATTTAATAAATATTTAGAGACACCATCTATATCTTTAAATACTTTGTCAGCATCTTTCAGGTACTCTTCCGGAAGAGAAGTTTGTACTGCAAGACATGATAAACCGGCACTCTTTGCTGAAGTTATACCTGCCGGTGCATTTTCTATTACAATGCAATCTTCTTTTCTTATTTTAAGTTCGTCTACGGCTTTCTGATATGGTTCAGGGTCTGGTTTTCCCTTGCTTACCATCTCTCCGGTAACAACAACTTTAAAGAAATTCTCCAGCCCTGCATGCAGAACTTTCTTAACAACATCCAGGCGGGTACCGGTCACCAAGGCAAGATTGTACTGGCGATCCTTTAATTCTAATAGAAAATCATTAATACCTTTTATCAGAGTTACGGTAAAGATATCATTAAATATCCTACGTTTAAGTTTTATTATCATATCAGCAGTTTCGTCTGAAATCGATATATTACTTTTTTTAATAAATATTTCCATAGTTTCCCTGCCTGTCATACCCTCCATCAGGTAAATATCCAGGTCGGAAACAGAAATATCTATTGTCGACAGTGCTTCTTTCCATGATTTGATGTGGTATGGCATTCCATCGACGACCACACCATCCATATCAAAAATAACCGTATTAATGTTTTGCATCTTCCATTAACTTCAGTGCATACTTTATTGGGACCCCAAAATTTGCCCCTCTGAAACCGCGAAAGATTCCATAATTCACTGCAATTACTTTACCTTTATTATTAAAAAGCGGCCCTCCACTGCCACCTACAGTTGTTTGTGCATCATAGATAATTCTTTTGTTCAAAACATCGCTTATATGCCCCTGGGTAGCTATAGGTTTTATCAGATTGCGGTTAGAAAGCTCCTGCGCAGCTTCTACAAATGGTAATTTAGATATTTCCAGCGCAATTTCCGGATCACTTTTGGCGTAAAGTGCACTCATGCCGGCTGGATAACCCAACAGGACAACAGGCTCTCCCTCAATTGCATCCCTACCACTTAAATCCAGTTCCAGCTCAGGTATTTCAATATCTTCAGGATTAAAACTTAAAAGAGCAATATCTACAGTATCAGAAACTTTCTCTACTTTAAGTGGAACAGGATCTACTATATTAGGGAAGAAAGCCCTGAACACCTCCAATTTGGGAATAAAACCGGGTTCCAGTGGAATTGCCTGTTCTATCTGCTGCCACCAGGGTTCAGCAATATGACGATTTGTTATAATCTTACCATTGCTTATAACAAAGCCTGTTCCTGTAAGTTTATTAGTCAGTAAAGTTCCATCCCTCCATGATTTTAATGGATTACCCGTAACCTCATCAACTAATGAAAAAGAACATTGAATTAAACAGACCCCCCTACTGAAATCTTTTATGATCTTTTCACCGATATCACTTTCAAACTCAAGAAGTTCTACTCTTTTTGATGTTTCTGTAAGACTGAAGTAAATGTTATGAAATAAAGTAATAATTCCTATTAAGGTTAGCAACAGGATAAAGACAGTAACAAGCTTAAATTTCGCAGAAGATTGTGTAAATGCCTCATTTAATAAAGTTTTAAAAAAAGCTGTTGCCGTGATCAGCTTTCTTCCTTTTTGAGGTTCTCTGGCAAGGTCCATTGAATCTGCCAGTATTTCCCTGAATGGCTTACATACATCACCCTCTTCACTCTTTATCCTGAAACGTACCCTTGGCCCGTTGCTGCCGTATTCAATGAGGTCACCATCATGAATAACAACCTCCTTTATCTGCCTGTTATTCACAAACGTACCTTTAACACTGTCTAAATCCTTCAGGACATAATCGCATTCCTGTAAAATTATTTCTGCATGAAAAGGGGAGGTATTTTGATCTATAGATTGATCAAAATTAAAATTGCAGGAAGGATCTGTTCCGACTCTGATTTCTGAATCAGCAAAGCATTCGGTTTTACCTCTCTTACTTCCTGACAGATGAACAAAGATGGCCTTCATTTGTTTTTATTAACAAAATGATTGTACACAATATCAGCGAAAGCGCTTAGCCCTTTCATGTCTTTACCCAGTTCTGATATCTTGTTTTCCAGTTCTTCCCTGTTTTTAAAGTTTCGCGAAATGTATTCGGCTACGAATGTCTGGGCGGAAATATAATTAAGGTCAACTCCCTGGTCATCAGGGCTTTCTGAAATCTTGTAAGCAACCAGGTCAGTGATAGCCTTTAATGTGATATCCTGTTTACTGCTTATTTTATTTTTAACAGTTTCAAAATCCAAATGGTCACTTGCTGTATAATATTGATAAATCGTATCAGCAAATGCTTCTATCCCCTTAACTCCACCATCTAAAATTGTTAATTTTTCGTGAAATTCATCAAGAGTACTGTGATTTTCCGAAATATACTCTGCCGTTATTTCTTCAGCCTTAGTAAGATTATTTTCCGGCCCCTTGTCATAAGGGCCTTTAGAAATTTTTAGAGCCACAATATCCGTAATGGGCTTTAATGTTTCATCTTCAGCATTGCGTATATGGTTTATAACCGTTTCTACATCAAGTCTATTCTTCATCGGAGTTCATTATACTAATGCTTACATATAAATCAACTCTGATATATAACACATCAATTAACGTTAAATCCCGTGATAGTTCGTTTTTAAACGACCATTTATTCAGAATGAAAGTAAGATCTGACTTATCAAATGTACTTGACAGAAATGAAAAAAATTGGCTGGAATTTCTTCTTGAGATGTTAAATTTAAATAATATCTATTTAAATATTAACATCTCCTTTTAGTTTTTACTGAAAGTAAGTTCCTGTCGATGCTCTCCGGAAGCTGGACGGCCTGCAGCTCCTAATTCAAATGTTACCTGTACGATTTCGCCAGGATTAACACGCACCTCTCTGGAGTCTGAATTGCCATGGGAATCAGTAACTGAAACGGTATGATGCCCTTTACCTACCTGGAAAACACGGTTTCCGTTGTGACCGGTAGTGTCTGACTGTTCACCAACACTCACTTCTGCATCTTCAATCGGTGAACCCGCTGCGGTAACCTGAACAATGACTGTTGCAGGTTCATCCCAGTCACCAGCAAAGCTTGCTGTGCCTGCACAGAAAATTAATCCCGCAGCCATGAGCGATATAAAAGCAAATTTCAGTTTACTCATCATTCCTTTTTACTTTTCAGCTTAAGAAATAAAAACAGGCTTCAGGGTTATAAAAACCCTGAAGCCTGTAATTTACTGAATGAAAAATCAATGATGTACTGTAGCAGGACGGCCTGGAGCACCTAAATCAAATGTCACCTGAGTGATTTCACCTGATTTAACCCTAACTGTTCTGCTGTCTGAATTGCCATGGGAATCAGTAACTGAAGCGGTATGAAAACCTTTGGAAACCGACAAAGTTGTATTCCCCTGGGGACCTGTTGTACCAGAACTATCTCCAACACTCACTTCAGCACCTTCAATCGGTGAACCCATTGCAGTAACATAAAAGAAGACTGTTCCACCTTCAGTTGGTGGCCACTCTCCACCTCTACCGTAAGCAAATGATGAACTGCTTATGCAGAAAAGTAATCCTGCAGCCATGAGAGATATAAAAGCAAATTTCATTTTACTAAGCATTCCCTTTCTCCTTTCCAAATCAAAAATTAAAAACACTCTACTATACTATTGCGGTAATTCTTCTCTAATTTACAGGAAAAGTGGCTAAAATCACCTCCTCCCTTCTTGAGATGTCATAATCGCCTGACAAACAAAAAATATCAAGGGATTATACATTAAAACATGTTTTCGTCAAGTGATTTTCTGTTTTTTTGACTGGGATCATTTAACTCTTTTTTCACAATTTATTTATAACTGTTTGCCTATTAAAATCATCTGGTTATTGTGCCGAATTTTCTTTGAAAAAAGCCTTAGTAGTTATAAGGGAATGTATTCTAAAGGCAATATTTTTCTAACCTCCCTGTACCATAGCTTAATTACAGAAACAATTGTATGCTAATTAAAATCAAAGAGTTAGGTGTTTTTACCCATCTTAAATGAATAATTATGAATATTATTATTTTTTTTCAATATTTAATGATGTAGTATAGAGGTCATAAAATGAAAATGTCTATAATTGCCTAATACAAAACCACTTAGGCTATTTTACCAATCAAGTGCCCATTTTTTGATATTTAAAGAAGATCTATATGACAGAAGAGAAGAGTTTTTCTAAAAAAACAAGAGACTTTCTTAAGAATTATGAGCCTTTTTGCTTATTGTCTAACAATCTTTTAAAAAAGATTGTATCTAAGCTCCAGATCCAGAATTATGGAGTGGGCCAGACTATATGCGAAAGAGGGCACAAAGGCAATTGTCTGTTTATCATTCATTCTGGATCCGTAGTAGAGACTTTAGTTGACAGCAGTGGGGAGGAGATTGCCGTAGCTGTGCTCAGCAAAGGAGATTGCTTTGGCGCAATTTCTCTCCTTACCGATGAACCATACCTTGCGACCAAGAAGGCACAGGAAGATGCTGAGCTCTTTGTAATTTACAATGAAGATATCCAGGAACTGATTCAAAAGAATCCTGTTTTGAGTATATATTTAACGAGAATTGTTTCAACGAGAATAAAAGCTTTCTATGATTTCTTTAAAAAGGAAAAAATCAAAATAGTTGAAGTAATTGGAGACAAGTTTGAAAAAGAGAGAAAGTTAGACGTAATAAACAAAGTAACCAGACTTTTCCACTCAGCAGAAGATATTAATAAGACACTCTTGTCGGTCGTTAAGATCGTCAGTGAGGAAATGAAGGCAGATGCATGTTCTATATATTTAGTTGACCGAGTTAATCATGATCTTGTACTGGAGGCAGCAGTTGGCTTAGACAATGAAATAACTAGAAATGTGAGAATGCGATTAGACAAAGGTGAAGGGGTTACCGGATGGGTAGTAAAGAATGGTGAGCCGGTAGCCCTTGAAGATGTCCATTCAGACCCCAGGGTGAAGTTTATTACGGAAATCCATGAGGAACGTTTATCATCACTCTTGTCTTTGCCATTAGGTGACAAGAATGACATTATTGGAGCAATCAATATTCAGACTGTAGAAAAAAGAAATTACACCTATGACGATATCAGGGGATTAACGATTATTGCAAACCACATTGCCCTTGCTGTTTCCCATGCACGCCTTAAAAGAAGGATACAGATTGCAGAAGGAGTAAGTGGCAGAAAAGTTCCAGAAAACCAGGGTTTTGTAGGCAAAGGCAAGTATATTGACAAAATTAATGCCTTTGTCAATTCCATAGCTTCAAATGATGAACCAGTATTGATAGGCGGTGAAGACGGAACTGGCAAGGTGCCTATGTCAAAAATTATTCATTACAAGAGCAGACGCCACAGGGGCCCTTTTGTCGAAATTGACTGCAGAGACATTGACCGTGAATCATGGGGAGAAGAACTTTTTGGATTTGAAAAAATCTCTAAGGTAATAAGCAGTAGTGGCTCAACAGGAAAAGATTTACAGGACAACCTCTCTCCAGAGAACAGTCTTAAGGCAGGAGATCTGGCTACACGTCTTGGATTTATAGAGCTGGCTGATTCTGGAACTATTTTTTTAAATCATGTTGACAGGTTGAACCAGGCAAACCAGATCAAATTACTGAATTATCTACAGGAAGGTAAATTCAATCGTGTCAATGGAGAGAATACTGTATTTTCAAACGCAAGAATTATTGTATCTGTTTCTCAAAATATTGCTTCATCTTTAGAGAAAGGAATATTTGATAAAAGTCTTTATAAAATACTAAGCAAGAATTTCTACCAGCTAAAAGCTCTGAGGGATCAGAAACGCAGTATTCCCATGCTTACAAAAGACTTTCTTGAGAAGATCAGTCGTGAATTACACAAGGACGTGAAAGGTGTATCTGATAATGCCATGGGAAGATTGATGAGTTATGATTGGCCCGGAAATGTTAAAGAGCTTGAGAATGTGCTGAGACGAGCAGTTATTCTGGCTAAGACAGATATTATTACATCAGAACAAATCTTTTTTGGAATTCCAAGAGTAGAGAAAAAATGGTCTTTCGATATTCTTTCATTTGAATCGTTTAAAAACTTTTTAAAGAGCAAATTTTACCCAACTGGCCTTCAAACTTTAAGCTCTATATTTCTTGTCATCACACTTTTATTTCTTTTTCTTGGACATAATGAAGGCCAGTTAAACTTTGTAAATATATTATTCTGGTCAGCAGGCATTTTTGGTATGTACTTAATAACTTTTGTTTCAGGAAGATTCTTGTGCGGGATATGTCCTTTTGCCACTATCGGCGATTTGATGAAGAGATTAAAAAATTTTAATCTGCAAATACCAAAAATATTAGTTTCATACGGAAGATATATTACCATCGGACTGATAATATCAGTCTTCTGGTTTGAAGGTGTTACATCAATTCCGCACTCTTCGACATTAACTGCATACTTAATTATATTTATTCTTTCAGGAGCCGTAATTTCAGGCTTCTTTTTTGAAAGAAGAGTATGGTGCAGATATGTTTGTCCTCTGGGTGGTTTATTTGGTATCTATTCACTTTCATCAATAACTTCTTTGAAGGCAAACAGAAGTGTCTGCCTGAATCAATGTGAAACCCACGATTGTTATCTGGGAACAGAATCAATAAAAGGCTGTCCAATGTATTTACATCCTTATGGGTTGGAGAATGGCAGAGATTGTGTTTTATGTATGAATTGTTATAAAAATTGCGGTCACAGTTCCATAAGAGTCAATCTTCAGGTACCGGGAAGCGACATAGGCAGCATGTCCAACAAGTCATTGTCTGAGTCGTTACTGTGCCTATCACTATTGGGTATACTGCTGGTAGAGTATGGGAGCCTTCTAAGTATAGACTCTCAGTGGTTTCTATCTTTACATAACCTTATCGGAATCAACCAATCTATACTTTACACATTAATATTCATCTTTGTATCTTTTCTGCCATCTGGTTCTATCCTTTTTCTCGATTATGTATTCAATGGATTTTCATTTAACAATGTGATGGCAAGAATTACTGTTTTAGGATATTCAGCTATCCCACTCGCACTTATGGGACATCTTGCTTTTTATTGGAATAAATTAACAGCAGATTTCTGGAGATTGATGGAGTTAGCAGGTACTTACCAGCCGGTAAAAGCCAGAAATGAAATCTTGATTACCGATAAAATAGGGAGTATGTCTGCAATAGAATTATTATTTATTGTTGCAGGGGTTTTAGGCTGTGTTTATATTTTTTATCTTCTATCGAAGAAAGTAAAATATATCTTAACTAAAACGACAATTGCCTGTTATTTATCTGTTATTGCAGCCTTTGCATTCGCATACATATGTATGTTGTAGTATATTTAGTTCTCTAAGAACAGAGTGGCATTGGGAGTTACTCTCTACTTCAAATTAACACAATTTTTTATTTTTTAAGCTGCAATCGTTGGATTAATTGTTTAAGTGCGTACTATGGATATACGTTTCTGTTTCAGGACTTCCTGAAGAGGATAAGTGGAAATGGCCTGCAATAATTAATCGTTTATATTACAGTGCTAGAATTGCAGGCTAAATTAACTGACGATAGAAACGTTTGATAATATGCCATTATCCCTGGGCTTAGTGCTTTGGTTCTTGTTCTTAAGCCCGAGAAAGCAGATAAACTCTTTTAACAATTCCTCGTTAAAACAAATATGATTCTCTTTCCTAATTTCTTCCAATGTTGCAAAAGGCTTCATTGCAGCTGCATACGGCCTGTCGGACGTCATTGCATCATATGCATCAACTATCCTGGAAATTTGCCCAAATAAATGGATATCATTACCTCCAATTCCATAAGGATATCCTGTACCATCATTGTTTTCGTGGTGCTGAATAACTACTTTTAGAGAGAGCCCATCAATGTCATCCCTGTGTTCTAAAAGTTTCAGCCCTGCTTTAGGATGTTTTTTGATTATATCATACTCATCACTAGTGAGATCCCCGTCTTTGGTCAAAACTTCCACAGGGAGTGTTGACTTGCCGATATCATGCAACAGAAGGCCTGTCCCCAGACTTTCCAGCTCTTTTGGCGGTAAGGCAAGATATTTGCCAAAGAGTAATCCGATAACCGCTACATTAATAGAATGTGTATACGTATGATAATCATTGGAAGTAACTTCAAACAAACTGGAAAATGTATTCTCATTCTGCATTATGTGACTTATTGTATTACCTACCCACACAGAAGCCCGTACAATATGCTCACCAGACTCTGGATTCTCAAAAAGATCCTGTGATAAGTTATTCGCAACCTGATAAAGTGCACCTGATTTTTGCAAAGAACTTTTACTATTATCAGTAATAATTTGTTTAAGGTTTCTTTCCTGATACCTAAGGTATATATTGGTATCTTTTGTAGCAATATACAGCCTTTGTGCATTCCTGCTTAACAGTTCTTCTCTTCTCGCAGGACTGAATTCTTGATCCCCCCGGCAGAATAAAATATATCTGGAGCGCCCATTCAGATCACTTCTCAAAAACACATCAAACTCTATTTTGGTGTTTTCAACTAAAGCATCCTTTGAAATAGCAGTATATTCTTTGTTCATTGATTTAGGTACAGTAATTTCTTACAATAGTAATTAATCATTAAATATAAATCAAATTATCACAAAAAAAAGATAACTCCTTGATATTAAACACATTATGTAATTTTTAATATTTGTATGGATATAGACGGAATTATCTGTCGCTAAATTTGTGCCTAAAAGATTAATTTTTGGCAAAACAGATGACCCAAAGAAATGAAATTGTGCTAAATACTTATGTGATACAATCTTATCTGTAACAAAAATATGGGTGAGGGTTGTTGAAAAACTATTGTTATTGTTTCTGCACCTGTTACATTGTTGATAATGTCAACGATTTAAGGGTAATTATTTCTGCTTTGAAGATGCTCAGGAGGCTTGAAAAGATCATGATATGAAAAATAAAGCTTTACAGGACAAAAACTACTGACACTATTTCACCTTTTTGATTGCTTCTCGAATCATACTTTTAGAAGGGTGATCAGATTTATTCCCATTTACATAATAATAACGACTTCTCAGGCCGTAATCTTTAATGGTTTTCATATTCGAATCTACATCCCTTCCATTGATTCTCACTGTTGGAGAACCTGTAAAATGAAACCTTCTCGCATCTTCTGGTGTTTCAATTAAAATCAAAGTAACGTCTGCATCAACTGCGTCCTCGGCAATAATGTCTGTAATACTGTCTGTGATAGATGATACTCCGGGACAGCCCTCAATGAACAAAACTCCAATATTGACGACATTCCTAGGAGTTTGAGTTATAGTAACCGCAATTTCATCACTATTGTCCTTAAACCCTTCACCAAACGCACTTATCAGGTCATCATTTATGGTTAAATACAAATAATTACCTTCCTCGCCTGGTAAAACACGTGCAGAACCTGACATACCCATTGACAGTATCATATCTTCGCTTGTTTTGCCAAGAAGCATGCCAATGTTCTCCCCCGGCAACGCGTAACTGTCTAAAGCTGGCACAGGGATTCCGTCTGCATTATGCCCATCCGGAAACATCGTTGTATTAAAGCTCCAGTTATCGTCCTCTTTTACTTCCCAATGGATTACATGATTTTTCTTCAGGATTATATCTGTCATTTGCCATGCCTGGTCAGCATGGACTACAGCAAGTTCCGCAAAAACACCTTTTGAGCTATTTATTAATAATAAAGGGGTTAGCAGAATTGCAAAGGCAATAATAATTAGCAATCTTTTCATTTCAATTTATTGGTTATGTTTAAAACTATACGAATCGAATATTATACTGAAACGGGAAATCATGTCAACTTTTTCAAATAATCTATAACTAAATTAATTCTTTCAAACACTATTGTAAAAGATACTGATAATTTTCACATAAAAAGCCGTCATACTTTAATCTTGTCCTTCCATCAACAAAGCCGGGGGTCTTATGTTTATAATATTCTTTATCTTTATTCCGAGCATTACGATCATCAAGAGCCCAATCTATGTTTAATGTTAATATATCTAAAAACAAATATCTTAGAAATCGAGATATTTCGGTAACCGGATCATCCATGAATTTTCTATTTAGTACCACCCTTATGTTTTTACATGGAGAGTATCCCATGGCAGGACCTGCAATCCCATGTATCCTCGTCACCTTAATCCCATCATCATTTAGAATTCTTGCTGTTGCAATACATCTTTGAACTCCTCCGCTATGTCCGCTTAAGGCAACAGATTCTTCCCGGTGTACATCACATTTCGAAACAATTTCTGATGCCATTTCGTAGGCATAACCATGTGATATATTAAACAATGCCCAGAAAACGTCAGCACAGCTTCCGTATCTATAAGGTATCATTTTTACTGCGGCTGGATTTGTTCCCTCCTGAATAACACTTCCAGACTGGCCTGTAGGACATTCCTCTTCTGGTGGGTTATTTAGATAGCGAGCCCACAGATCCATATTCTGGGCCGAGTCATCACCACCATAAATACCCCTTGTCAAAAATATTTTTTCCGATTCACCACTATCTGCCTTGTACCATTGATCAAATACCGAACCAATCACCGGGATTTCTCCCAGCAGGTTTTGGGTAGTAGCCAGTATCCCCTGATTACCATCTATCCTGTACCGGTATGTGAGTGCAGTGATTCCATTACGCCAGTCCTCTCCGGCAGCCTTGAAACCATCTAACTTGTAAAACGGAATTTTTTTCTCCATAATCATATTCTCAAATAATTCCGCCTCTAAGAATGAAATCGGAGACTTGATAATCTCTCCGGCAAATTGCTTAAGGCCAATAATGGTATCTATTAGAAACGTGTATGGTAACCTTAAACAGTCTTCAGGTTTTTTAACTTTAAAACCATCTAATCTCTGTCTTCCTGCAACGCGGTTACATCTATTTTTAGTACCATATCGCACATAATCCCATCCAAATACCGTAGATCTATTTCCTGCTGTACCTTCCAAGCTTCCTATATAAAATGTTAGTGACGGGTCCTCGAAACCCATCCTGTCATAAACATACGAAAGCAATTTCAAATCTTTTAAGTTGCCATGCTTACCTGACAGCACTTCATAAAGGTTCTTAGGATAATATTCCAGTAAAACCCCTTTGTCTTTTTCCAGGTCACGTAATGTTTTTTGTGTCTTAGTTGAAGCTAAGTTAAGATTTGTTTCGTAAACAGGTTTCAAAAATCCCGGCTTGCCGAGTTTCTGCTTAATTTTATCTTCGGTCAAAACTACACCGGGTTTTTCCCACTCATCTGTAACCTCAAGCAAATACTCAAGTCTTTTTTCGCCATATCTGACCAGAAACCCCGGATTGCGTAAACATCCCGGAAGAATGAGAAATAACAGGAGAGCGAAAATGGCTGATCTAACTTTCATCATTTACAAACCGTTATAAGCTCTTATATATCTTTTAAAAGCTTGTTAGCTGAAGATTTCTCTATTGTTTCATTAAAAGTTTCCAGAGTATTTGACAATATTTTCAATTCTCTATTCTGTGCGACAGGTATATTGTCAGTACCATTTTTGTCCAGAGCATCAATTACGTGCTTTATGGAAAGATGATCAATAGTACATGCCGGCTGATATGCGAACTCCAGGTCATCATCAGTCTTAGTTTCAGTGGCAACTCCGCACCGGACTAATTCGTAAAGAATTTGATTTACCAGCCGGATAGGTATTTCCAGGTCATGAGAAATCTGATTTGAGGTTAAAGGCTTAACTTCGTCAGAGAAATTCTTTGTTATTAAATGAGTTATCTGCAAAGCAAGCAACCTCTTGTAAGAGAGGCTTACGCGTGAACAATCCGGCTCGAACTCATATGTATCTATATTCTGAAGAGCAAAAGAAATTTCTGCCCCGAAAAGGACGATCAACCAGCTAATCTGTAACCATATTAAGAAAAGAGGTAACGCCGCGAAACTCCCGTAAATAGCATTATACTGAGCTACACCAACCTGGGAATGGATATAGCACCATTGCGCAACTTGATATGTTATTCCTGCAATCACACCTGCTATAAGGCCATACAAAAATTTAACCTTCGTGTTAGGCATAAAGATGTAAATAAAAGTAAAGGCACCACAGATTACGCAATAAGGCAGAAGTTTGAACGAGAAGAATATCAGGGGGCTGAAATATCCTAAAATTGAAAATCTTTCGGTTATGTGAGTTATCTGAGTAATTAAGAACACGGTAAGGCCACTGGAGACAATTACAAGAACAGGACAAATAAGCATTATAGAAATATAATCTGTTATCTTCCTTACCGCGCTTCTTGGTTTCTTTATTCCCCAGATATCATTAAAAGAGTGCTCAATATTACTTAAAAGTTTAATGACTATCCAGAAAAGCACTGCCAGACCAATACCGGCCACCATCCCTCCTTTGGTCTGTTCAAGAAGAGAACGGGCGAATCCCATAACCTGCATGAGCACCTCTTCCTGACCGGGAAATTTTCCCAGGAGCTGCTTTTCCAGGGCTTTATCAGAACCAAATCCCTTTGCTATACCAAATACAAGAGCAATAACCGGAACGATTGAGAGCAAAGAGTAGAAGGTTAAAGCTGATGCCCTTAAACTACACTTATCTTCATAGAATCCGCGCGATGCCAGTATCACAACTCTAAGCTGCGTAATGAAGAATATTTTTTTACGAGGATGGTCCTTAAGACGAATTCTCCATATGTCAGTTGTTACATAATTAATAATTTCTGATAATAGTGTTTTCATTATTAATTAAAACCTTATCAGGTAACATAGTGCGGCATAGCCGCCCTTAATATCAAATAGGTTATGACGGAGATAAAGCAGCCTGTTTTTAAGTAACAAAAGCAAAAAAATAGTTTCCACAACTATAGTGAGCTTCAAACTTTAGGCATTTTGGACTTTCTGTGATTATTCTATAGTATGGTGAAATGAGTTGTCAACCGTTATAATTCAAACTCATAGCATAAACAGCAACAATGTATACCAACAATTTACCATTACATAAAGGAGTGTATTGAAATGAAAAATTATCGAAAAGAGCTGTGGTTTAATGTAACTAAAAGAAGAGAATTTATAAACATTACCCCCCAAGTAAATTCCTGCCTCAAAGAGAGCGGTATACAGGAAGGCATCGTCCTGGTCAATGCTATGCATATAACTGCCTCTGTCTTTATTAATGATGATGAATCCGGCCTACACCACGACTATGAAGAGTGGCTGGAAAAACTGGCACCTCATGAACCGATTTCTCAATACCGTCACAATAATACGGGAGAGGATAATGGTGACGCACACCTTAAACGGCAGGTAATGGGCCGTGAAGTCGTTGTCGCGATAACCGAAGGTGAATTGGACTTCGGACCATGGGAACAGATATTCTACGGTGAGTTTGACGGCAGACGAAAGAAGAGGGTCCTGGTAAAAATTATTGGTGAATAAGAGAGTGAACGGCTTTAACTGATACTTTTCCAGTTTCTGGAACTAGGGTTCAGTTTCCGGCAGAGCCAGACTCAGCCGTTCGTGACTTGGTACCATGCGGAATTGAGGTTTTTTGATAACATTTACACCGACAAATACTTCCATACTTTTTAGGAAGCTACGGCACTCCTCGCTCAGATGTTTCAAATGCAGCCGTTTACCAATATTAAAATATCGATCGGACAGTGATTTGATGGCTTCAAGACCTGACTGGTCGCATACCTTCGAATGTCTGAAGTCTATCACTACATTATCAGGATCCTTATACGGGTCAAATGATTCTAGGAACTTTCTCACAGACCCGAAAAACAGTGGGCCTGACAAACCATAGACACATAATCTTGGTGTTTTTACGATTGAGTTCAGCTGAATGGTCTTTCCACTTTTCCAGGCAAAAACCAACGCTGAGACTATGACTCCTGCAGCAACGGCAATCGCGAGATCAGTAAACACAGTTACACTTGAAACAAGGACTAACACGAATGCATCAGCACGCGGCATTTTGTGTATGATTCGGATGCATGACCACTCAAACGTACTCAAAACAACCATAAACATAACCCCTACCAGTGCGGCAAGAGGAATCATTTCAATGTACTTTGACCCAAATAAAATACAAAGAAGGAGGAAGATAGCTGCTGAAATACCGGACAACCTACCGCGCCCACCGGAATTGACGTTTATCATACTTTGTCCTATCATGGCACATCCTCCCATTGTACCAAAAAAACCGGCAACAACATTTGCGATACCCTGACCAAGACATTCTCTGCTGCCTTGACCTCGCGTCTCTGTTATTTCATCCACCAGCGACAATGTCATCAATGATTCCAGAAGACCGATGGCCGCAAGTATGAGGGAATATGGCCAGATTATGCCGAGTGTGTGCCAGTTCAATGGGATCATCGGGATATGAAATTGCGGTAATCCTCCGGCTACAGAGGCCATGTCACTTACCTGCAGTGTGTTTACATTGAACCCAATTACTACTGCTGAAATAATTAAAATAGCGATCAGAGGAGCAGGTACGGCTCGCGTTAAACGTGGCAGAAAATGGATGATGACCATTGTAGCGACAACTAATCCAATCATAACCCACAATGTTGTTCCCTGCATCCATGTCAACATCCCCATGTCACCCGGCAGCTTAAAATGTCTTAACTGAGAGAGAAAGATGACGATTGCAAGACCATTGACAAAACCCAGCATTACAGGATGAGGTACCAGGCTGATATACTTACCAAGGCGCAAAAGTCCTGCAGTTATCTGAATAATACCCATCAATATAACGGCAGCAAACAGATACTCAACGCCGTTCTTTGCAACAAGCTCAATCATTACCACTGCCAGGGCACCTGTAGCACCAGATATCATTCCAGGTCTACCCCCGGCCACTGCCGTTATAAGCCCTACTATAAAAGCTGCATATAAACCGACCAGTGGCTCTACGCCGGCAACAAAGGAGAACGCTACCGCCTCCGGTACTAACGCCAGTGCGACAGTCAAGCCTGACAGTAAATCGTCCTTTATATTTACACGCTTTTGAATATAGAAATTAAACATAACATTATAAACGCAACAAGTTATTCCCTGTATTTACTGAAATTTATTATTTAATGGAGTACAGATGTGTTATGCATACAAAACGCAGAGGAGGGTGAAATACCTTTTAAATAAATCACCTAATCTGGTAGACAGGAAAAAATGTTCAAGCGGAGAAAACGCCCTGCACCTGAATGAAATTCAAGTGGAAAAAAGTTCTTACTGAATCTATGCACACAAAATTTAAAGGGAGATTCTATGTTATTTAAATTTTCGTGTCAATAGTAATATTTAGTTGTGCCGGGAAAATAGAATATTCAATCCTCCTGCACTTCCGGGATTTGAATATATACGTGTCCCATCCTCCACAAGCTAAGTAGAAAGTTACGAATGAAAACAGTCAGATTTTCTTCCGTCTCCACAATTCCACAATTTGACACAATCTCCTTAACGGTTTTTCTGCCATCAAACAGATTAAACAATTTCATCTGCCATTCGTTTAGTGGAATTGGCGGATAAGGCATACGGGTAATCATGGCAGGTTTGTCTGCAGCATGGTCAGCAGCTGTAAACTTATGTATACGCTGGTGAGGAATAATATCAGGAAACTGAGGGCCATTAAAGTCAATGGTGTAAGTTTCTGGAGGCACATCTTTCTTGCAGACATAAAAAAGATGCATCCGGATCTGACTATGCAGCAACTCCATTACCTTCCAGATATCTTCTTCCGGCAAGGACTGTATTCGTGAGAAAAGCGGGCTACTCTCAGGGACCTGGCCCTCAGGATAGTAATCATACCTGTTAATCCAACCCCGAAATACCAGATCTCCCTGTTCTACAAAATCCAGGCAATCCTGAACAGTATATGGCCTGTCCATGCCATGCAGAAAGGAATCAACTATTCCGGCATCAAATCTCATATCACTGTTATCATCTATATAGTGGTGTGCGAGATGGTGTGGATGAAGGGTTTTTAAAACCTGTCTAACTGTTTTAACATCTTCATCTCCCTGTTTAATTCCCAATTGGTGAAAGAGAGATTGAAGCATATACGTTCCAACCCGTCCATAAAGACCATAAAGCATAATGGCCATAACACCATCCGATTTTAAGACGCTTGCAAGTGCAGCAAGTCCCGCCTGTGGATCCGGCAGGTGATGAAGCACTCCGGAAGACTCTATAAAATCAAATTCCTGGCCAAGTTCAGCAACTGACTCTATACGCAGCTGATGCAGTGTCAGGTTAGTTAAATTATGTTTGTTTCTAAGAAACTCTTCATGCTTCAAACTGGTAGCACTGAGATCAATACCTACAATATTGGATTTTGGATGTTCATAAGCAAATCTAGCTGCAGCGTTGGCGCCACATCCTGCTATCAGAATGTTGAGTTTTTTATCGTAGCGCTTTAAATAGCTGCCGTCAGGCCAGTACATCAAATGTACCATACGAACACTGGTAGCATCCGTCCTCCCTCTAGCTCTTTCTTCTGCCAGATCTATTATGGGCTCAGGATAGACCCACTTTTCATACTGCTTAGCAACTATGTCCTCTTTATCTGTTTCCATATAATCAGATTTCCTTGAAAAGGATATGATTTCTGCCTCTATGCAGTATTCAGAAAGCTACCACATTGAACATGTAATTGCAAACAAAAGAGTGGCTATTCACATCAAAGTCGCAAATAGTTAAAAAATAAAACTAAAGATAAAACAATTATACCCTTTGCGCTCTCAGCGGTTTTACGGTAAACTATTTCTTTTCCAGACCGATTCCTTTATCATTTCAACGATGTCGTATACTATTGGTACAAGTATGAGAGTCAGTAGTGTAGAAAAAAGCAATCCACCTATTACAGTAATACCCATAGGCATCCTGAGCTCTGCGCCTTCACCTAAACCCAACGCCAAAGGAAGCAATCCAAGTATAGTAGTGGTAGTAGTCATCATTATAGGTCTCAATCGAATCTTTCCTCCCTCTATCACAGCTTCCCGCCTGGACATTCCTTCCTTTATGCGGGAATTTATGCAATCAACCAGAATAATTGCATTGTTTACAACAATACCTGCCAGCATAACAACACCTATCAACACGATAACGCTAACAGGTTTTGACGTTATAAACAGCGCTATTGCCACACCTACCAGCGAAAATGGTATTGTAAACATTATCACAAAAGGGTGAAGGAGTGATTCAAATTGTGACGCCATTACAATATAAACCAGAAATACTGCAAGGAGTATGGCAAAGGACATACTGGAAAATGCCACAAGCATTTCACGGCTCTGCCCGCTGACAGACACCTCATAGCCATCAGGCATCCTGATATCCATAATCTTCTCCTCAATATCTGTAACTGAACTTCTCAAATCCCTTCCAACAAGATTTGCCGAGACCACGGCTACACGCTCCTGATTCAGGCGTCTTATTTCTCCGGGACTCTTTTCAACATTAATCTCTGCAACTGCAGCCAGAGGAATAGGCCTCTCTCCTTCAGGATTAACCACAAAATTCTCCAAATCTTCTACACTGCCGATATCCTGCTTTCTTGCACGGACACGAATGTCAATTTTTCTGTCTCTTTTGGAAAACTCTGTACTGACATTTCCAAGAACATTATCACGGACGTTATTAGCAATCATGTTTAAGTCTAACCCAAGTTGTGACAGTTTTTGTCTATCAAAGATGATTTGAACCTCAGGTATCCCCTCCTCTACCGTAGACTTTATATCTGTAAGGCCTTCAATCTCTTCCATCTTGCCCATAACCACTTCTGACAGCCTTTCGATTACGCTGAGGTTATAACCCTTTATCTCCACCTCAACAGGTGTTGCATAACTGAAATAGGCCGGCCGTGAAAACTTATACTCAACTGCTGGAAGCGTTTTGAACCTATTTCTCAAATCCGCCATTACATTTTCCTCCAGCCTGCGATTAGATCTCTCTCTTAAACTAATATTAATTTCACCTATATTCTCTCTCTCTTCTGCTATAGTGCCGCCGGCCTGACTGGTCGATCCGGCTATAGTGTAAACTGTCTCTATCTCCGGATTATTGCCTACTATCTTCTCAATTTCCTTAACGGTATCCAATGTTCCTGAGAGCGGTGTACCGGTTGGTTTTCTGACACTGATTGAAAACTCGCCCTGGCTCAGTTCTGGTATAAGTTCCTTACCCAGACTTGTAAACAAACTCCATGAACCGCCAAGTATTGAAAATGCAATGATAAACACTAACAGTTTGTGTGATAATGAAAAACCAAGGATCACTGGATAAACCCTCGTAATAGTTGAAAAAACAGCATTAAACACGAAGAATAATGGGTAAAAAATTATAGAAATAATTATTGAAGGCAAAGTGCCACTGCCTTCGGCACTATTTTGCTTCTCTTCGTGAATACCCATAGCTCTCCTCCGCTTGATACTCACAGATGACAACATTGGAATTAATGTAATAGCAACTAGAAGTGAGATCAGAAGCGAGTAGGTTACGGTGAGCGCCTGATCATTAAATAATTGACCGGCTATACCTTTAACAAAAATTATGGGTATAAAGACACATATAGTTGTAAGAGTAGAAGCAATTACGGCCCTGCCAACCTCACTTGCACCCTTAATGGCTGCATCAATTGTGCTATACCCACCTTTATAATACCGGTCTACACTTTCGAGCACAACTATCGCGTTGTCTACAAGCATCCCGATACCAAGCGCCAAACCTCCTAATGACATTATGTTCAGTGATACACCCGATACATACATAAAAAAGAATGTAGATATAATGGAAAGGGGAATTGCAAGCCCGATAATCAACGTACTCTTTATACTCCTGAGAAACAGGAAGAGAACTACTACTGCTAAAATACCACCCCAGAGAGCAGTATAAATCACCTCTTTTATCGAACTTTCAATAAATCTGGATTGATCAAAAGTTATTTCCAGTCTGATAGAGTCAGAAAATTTTCTCAGCTTTTTTTCTATCCCACTTAGCCGTCCCTTAACTAATCTTGCAACCGTCACCGTATTTGCATCGGCCTCCTTAAATATAGCAACCTCTACACTCTCTTTTCCATTTACACGGGTTATTACATCACGTTCTTTATGACCTTTACTCACGCTCCCGACATCTTTTACCTTTACAGCAACATTGTTTTTAAAATCTATGACGATATCATTTATCTCCTCTACCTGCCGGAACTCGTTAAAAGTTCTTACGATATATTCAACCTCCCCCTCCTTAATATTCCCTGCTGTAAGGTTGACATTCTCTTCACTGAGACGTTCGATCACCTGAGAAATGGGTATCCCCAGATTTGCCAGCCTGGACTCCTCTAAATCAACGTGTATTTCCTCCTCTAATCCACCACTTACTCTTACGGCGGCAACTCCACTGACAGTCTCCGCCCCTGTTATTCCACTCTCTACCGACAAACCCTCAAGTACTGGCTTGAGTTCATCTTCAGCCAGAATACGAAGCGTAATAAGGTTTTCATCCCCATAGAGTGACAGCCTCATAATAGGATCGAGAGATGGGTCAAAACGCAGTAAGACAGGCCTTTCGGTATTATCCGGCAAGTCTACCACATCCAGCTTCTCACGAACATCCATCGAGGCAAAATCCATATTGGTTTTCCATGCAAACTCAATTACCACCTCAGATACATCCGATCTTGACCTGGAACTCACACGTACAACGTCCGAGATCACACTTACCGCATCTTCAATAGGTTTTGAAATAAGATTCTCTATTTCACTTGGAGCTGCACCGGGATATTCAGTACGCACGGTCAGTGTCGGATATGAAATATCAGGAAGGAGGTTTATAGGTAGTCGCTTATAGGAAATTAAGCCGAAGATAACAAGAGTGGCCATCAACATTACTACAGTAACCCGCCTTCTTGTTGAAAATTCAACTATCTTCAATATCTATACTCCTATTTTTTTAACGTAAATAGTAATCGATGCTGAAAGTACAAAGGCAAGATTTTATTTATGCGATTTTATGATTTACCCTCGGGCTTAGCCAAAAGGCTTCTTGATTAAGCTGTACTAAGCGCAGTTATCAGTTTTCTAATCACAATTCTAAAATCCGGAATAATAGTTTATTCTGAGGAATTATTGATGTGAAAGTCCCACATATTTCTATGGTGTCCCCAAGATCGCAGACCCGCTAATCGCTTTTTCTTCGTTAATAACCACAACATCCGCACCATGGCCAACATCATCTTGTCCGACAGTGATAACTCTATCACCTTCTCTCAGACCGGTTAACACCTCTACATAATTACCTTCTTTAAACCCAAGTGTTATTTTTGTCTTAAATGCCACGGTTTCCACATCAAAATTAACATTTCTTTTCTCTAATACCAGAACTTCATGATTATTATAGAAAGACACCTTTTCAAACGCTTCACTTATATTTCTATTTAGAGTCCCTGTTACTTCAATTGTAATATTGTATATTGATCCATCTTCATGACTTTTGGAAATTTCCACAATCTTTCCACTCAGCGAAGAGCGGTCTCTTTTTTCTTCATTTATTGTTATTTCCTGCTCACATACAACCCTGTCACCCATAGCCAATTCCTTAATGCTGTCAGAGTCCACACTCAATACAGCAAAATCCTTTACAACAAATACCTCATCAGCTTCCGCCTCAAGAATGAGAGATTTTTTTGGTATAAGCAGGGCATCCTGATGTTGATCAACTACAGTATAAACCGAGACAAACATACCCGGCCTCAAAGCACCACCTAGCAAATCACCCATTTCTATTGTCACCTTTACCGTACCGCTTTCAGGGTCAACGACAGGACTTACCATCTTTACTTTTCCCGTAAATTCTATGTCTGACATAAATTCAGAAACAACTCTTGCCATTTGCCCTTCGACCACTTTATTAATATCCTTCTCTGGAATGTATATCCGTGCCAGTATTGGATCAAAATCCGCAATCTTAAAAACCATCTGATCCTTTTCGATGTTATAACCTTCTTCAATATTCCTTTCCACGACAACACCATTAAGGGGAGACTCAATCGTAGTGTACTCATATTCCAACTGTTTCCTCTCAAGCTCTACAGTCGCGATCTCAAGTTGAAATTTTTTATCTTCGAATTCTTCTTTACTGATAATGTTTTCTTTAAAATTGTCCAGAGAACTCTTATAAACTCTTTCTGCATTTTCTTTCTTTAATTTTGCTTCTCTGAGCGCCAACAGAGCATCAGCATCATCAAGTTTTGCTAGCGGCATACCGCTCTTCACATAGTCACCCTCCTCCACCAGAATTTTTAGTACAATACCGGAAGCCTTTGCTTCTACATCAACTTGCTTCTCTGGTTCAAGAGTACAGTTATTAACCAGGAAAATCTCAATATTACCCCTCTTGACCCTTATTGCTTCAACGGGAACCGCTTCAAAATCTCTCCTGTCATTTTCGGTATATGCTTTATTCGCAGTTTTAATTTTTTTATCTTTTCTCTGTAAATTATTTACCTGTGAACCATAGTAGATTTTTGTCTCCTTCTTTGTATCTTTAAGATAAGCATCAGGCGCATCCTTCCATACAGTTAGTTTCAACACCAGAAAGGTTATAGCCACTATACCAGTACAGATAACGCCTATTCTGATAATTATTTTTGATTTCATAGTACATGACCTTGTAAAAGGTTTTTAAATCTTTTTAGAAACATGTCTCTCTCATTTCTTCGGAGATGTTTCTATTTGCCGAAGATTAACACCCACTGTGCCACGAGAAATTTCCGCCAGATAAATCTTTAAATTGTAAACACTTAACCGAAGTAAATAGTTCCTGAATTGAACAAATCTAAGTGTGATTCTAACATACTGTATTTGCAATTCAACATCAAATAAGAGTTGGAAGAGAGGGGAATTGGTTTGTAACTGATACGAAGAGAATTTTTATGATTAGAGGCTCTGGATACTTTTACATGATTGCATGCCAGACCGGGTGAATCCGCTTACCAGTGCCCTTCCAATCCGGAACGGGTGGGGAGGTAGGGACGGGCCGGACTTATGTCCTTCATTCTGCTAAGCCTGGCTATGCACTTTTGCGGAGCTTTTTCGGAACAAGGGGAGTTTCGCCTGCTACAACTTCAGGGGTCACAACATAAGTTGCTCCCTTCCCCTCTGTCGGCAGATCAAACATAGCATCCAACATAAAACCCTCAAAAATAGAACGCAATGCCCTGGCTCCTGTCTTGCGATCCAGTGCCATTTTACCAATTTCCTCCAAAGCGTTTTTTGGAAATTCCAGAACGGCATTCTCCATCTCAAAGATTTTTTGATACTGTTTGACGATAGCATTTTTAGGTTCCAGCATAATCCTGATCAAGTCATCCTGACAATGTGGCATCAAGGTTGTGAGCACATGAAGCCTGCCGATAAACTCGCGTATCATGCCATATTTAACCAGGTCATTCATTTCAATTTCAGAAAGGATTTCACCGGTAGTTTTGTCTTCAGCGTGATCCATTGCAGTGCCAAATCCTATTGCCTTCTTGCCTATCCTCTTTTTTATTATGTCCTCTATACCACTAAAGGTTCCGCCACATATGAATAGAATGTCCTTAGTATCCATTTGTATATATTGCTGTTCCGGATGCTTTCTTCCACCCTGTGGTGGCACATTTATGATAGACTGCTCAAACATTTTCAACAGTGATTGCTGTACACCTTCACCAGAAACATCCCGTGTGATGGACGCATTTTGGTCCTTTCTGGCAATCTTGTCAACCTCATCAATATAGACAATTCCCTGCTGTGCTCTCTCAACATTAAAGTCAGCATCTCTCAGCAGTCTTAAGAGTACGTTTTCAACATCTTCACCTACATAACCTGCTTCAGTAAAAGTCGTCGCATCAGTAATAGCAAACGGTACGTCAAGTACTTCCGCAAGTATTTTAACTAACAGGGTTTTTCCTGAACCTGTGGGCCCAACAAGGAGAACATTGCTTTTTTCCAGTTCAACGCCATCATCACTAATTCCTAAAGCCAATCTTTTATAGTGATTATGAACCGCTACCGCCAATACCCTTTTTGCATTTTCCTGCCCTATAATATATTCATCTAAACGCTCCTTAACATATACCGGAGCTGGTATTTTTCTTTTTATTTCAGTTGAAGCCCCTTCTTTATCTTTCTGTATAAGGGTGTAACAAGCCTCAATGCATTCATTACAAATGTAGACATTTCGGTCACCCTGGATTAACCTTTTAACAACATTATAATTTCTACCACAAAAAGAACATGACATAGTCTTACCTTTCTTATCCCTGGTCTTTTTGTCCATTTTTCTTTTTCCTTTTATATGCCGCCCGTATTTAATAATAAAATAAATAAGCGTTAATAGTAGCAAAAAGCCACTTACAAATCCAGCTTTTTCGGATTTTTTGAATTTGTTTTGTTCATTATAATTATTACAGGCTATAGATTTCCACCTGTAATAATGCTGGTCCTAAGAACTATTTTTTTAGCCCTCTCCCGTAATTCTATGGCAAATGAATCTTCTTTCTCCAAGGCATCCTCAATCTTGTCAAGAATATCATAGAACAGGTCCCAGGCTTTTCTCTCCCTTTCATATCTTTCCTTGAGCCCATATCGATCTCCCACTGACACTTCGCTGATGCTGGTACGCAATCGTCTAGCGCCAGTATCAACAAGCGCAAATCCTTTATACTCACTCTCTTCATCTTTTGCAGCAAAGAATTCAGCCGCCTTGAGTGAGAGCCGAAGATACGCAAGATTCTTAGAAAGTGGACTTACAAAACTACCGGTAAAAGGATCTATTATACTTTTAACCTCATCTATCTCCGATGAAAGTATCCTGACATAATTGGAGAAGAACAAAATCCTTTCGTAGTCACCCACTATCTTTCCTATAGCTGCAGCCTTTATCGCTTCTCCTGCAAAAGCATGCTTGTCATGCCTCATAAACAGACCTTCATTGTGAAAATACCTCAATGCCTTCTCGCCGTCTCCGGAAAACAAAGCAGACAGCAGGTAGGCCTGGTCTTCTGCCCTTCCAATAAATACGGGTGTAAATGGGCGATACCTTCTCAGCGCTTCAATTAGAATCCCATTAGTCCCGCCCGTAACATGTATCCTTGATATACACGAATTCACACCATCAATATCTTCATTATTATACCTTGTCATCATCTCGGAAACAGTGGATAAGGCCTGGGGGATTTTACTGCAGAAGACACAGTCCTCACCCTTGAAGGGTGGGGACGGATATGTTACGTCCGGTGTAAAAAGTGAAGCACTGATATCTTTTTCGTTTACCAGAGCACCTGCCATCATACCCAGGTAAACAGGATTCCCCTGAGAGTCAAGGCCCTCAGCGCCCCAGAGGGGAGACATCATATGCTGGAATGCACTCTTTCCTGTCTCCTTTAGCAGCTTCTCCTGTGGAAATACCTGATCCAGATCAATCTTAAACGTTGCTTTTTTTTCAGAATCTACCAAGACCTGCCAGAAGGCTGTTATAGCCTTGAGAAAACTATAGTGCCTGCCATACTTACCATTAACACCCACAACCTCCCTTAAAAGGGATGAAGAGTCCTGTATCTCTTCAAAATACTTGTTTGCTGCAGGAACGAGAACTTCATGGATTAATGCAGCTGTTTCCGCCTCTGTAAAAAGATATACTTTGAGTCCTGGTAAGTCATGGGATTTTTCCAATTCGGACTCGATATACTCCTTCACAATCCCCTGTAAACCCTCGTGTGTAACAGACGCAGATAATATAACCGTTAACTCATCTTCTTCCCCTGCATTCTTCAACTTCTTCTCATAAAGAAGTGATTCTGACAGATGGTGGAGGCCATAGAGAATCTCATTTCTATCCGGTTCAACACCTATCTGAACAGGGTGGTCATACCAGAAGACCTGTTCCTCCTGTACAACCTCTTCAATGGCATTCCATAAACCTGGTTTTATGCCAAGGTCTTCAAACTTTCTTCCGGCTTGAGGAATAGTTAAAAGGGCATTTGCAGTAAAAACTACCTCTCGTGGCACATTCTTTACAGGTTTGGGATTAAGGTTAGTTATCTCTATTTTGCGCCTGTTTCTCAGGATATCTGTCTGATATTCTCTATTATTGAGAATACCAGATGCTTCTGGATGAAACAGTTTCCAGATCTCCTCCTGTATTGCCTGAAAAGATGAAGGAGGTCCTTGAGTGTCTTTCTGCTGCACCAATTTTGCTCTTAATTCTTCCATAATCTCTTCACCGTTACTGCTGTTGGCACAGAAATCCTGGAACTCCTTTAGCAGCAAACAAAGCCCCTCTCTATAGAACTCAACAAGATTTGCCCAGAGAGGATCTTTCTCCATCTCTTCCAGATATTCAAAGGCCGCATTATATCTGGAATGGCCAACTCCACTAAGAGAGATCAAAAACGCAGCATTGATGTTCCTGGGAACAGCAACCCGGCTATTATCTTCCGGCTTAAATTGCTCTACAATTTTAACACCACAAACCCCACTTTCTGCTCCATCACCTACAATACCACTCAGAATATCATAATAGGCCTTCTTTACATTGTCCGGGGAAAGTACCATTTTATTTGCCCTTTTTTGCCAATTGTCCCAAAAGTATTTACAGAATTCACTCTTCAGCTTTATTTACTTTTCAGCAAAACAATCCAGCGACAATTGTTTTGCCACAGAATTTTAAAATACAATAATATGGTATTTAATTATAACCCACAAGAAAAAAAGAATAATCGGAGGCTGTCACCAACTTGAACAAAGCATTATCGTATATTATTCATTGGCAATAATTCTTATGTTTTGATATAAATTATGCTTTTCATATTGAATTTCTGTAACGATGAGGTTCTCGGGTGGGACTTTTTTACCTGGGTAAGGAAGAAAAATGAGTAGTAGTTTTACAAATCGAATTTTTCGTGCTGCAAAGCTTGATGTACATCTCTATGAAGAAGTAGAATCCGATAAAAGCGCAATGCGACAAGCGATGCTGGTCGTAATTCTCTCTGGTATTGCCGCTGGTGTTGGAAGCATATCAAAAGGAGGAGCATTAGGGGTAGCAATGGGTACTGTCATGGGACTGGCGGGATGGTACATATGGGCGTTTATTATATTTTTTATAGGTGCTAAACTCTTACCGGAGCCTCAAACCAAATCTAATGTCGGAGAATTATTGAGAACAATCGGATTTGCAAGCTCACCAGGCTTGATACGAGTATTTGGTATTTTCCCTGGAGTAGAAAAACTTGTTTTTCCGGTGGCGACAGTATGGATGCTGGTTGCGATGATTATTGCCGTGAGACAGGCACTCGATTATAAAGGAACTGTACGTGCAGTTATTGTGTGCATAATCGGCTTGTGCGTCCAGATTGCAATTCTTTTAACAATTTTCTCATTCTTTAGAATCTTACCAAAACCCGCTTAATTTTTTTAATGAAAGGTGATGAAGATCATGAACAAATTATCTATTAACTATCGAATTCTCACAATCTTACTCTGCTCTATTGTAAGCATTGTAGCCTTCAACAGCATACATCAAGATGCCAGTGCCGAAGGACTCAAGATCGGTGTTGTTGATATAAACAATATATTTGACAATCTTGATAAAAGAAAAGACCTCGATGAGCAATTAAAGGCAACCGAAACTGAATTTAAAAATGAAATAGAAAGCAAAAAGCAAATAATGATTGACCTGAACGAAGAGACACAGTTATTGGATCTGGGAAGTGAAGCTAGAAACAGGAATATGGAAATACTGGAGAGGAAGAACGTGGAACTTGAAGGATATGCTAAGTTTGCCGAAAAACAACTTACAAAAAAATACAAAGATGCCTTTGAAGAAATTTATGCAGAGATTGTTAAAGAGGTTGATTCTTTTGGCAAAGAAGGGAATTACAGTGTTATCATAAAGAAAGAAAAGCCGAACTTACAGAGCAACCAGCTTTCAGACCTTCAGTTTAAGATAGGAATCAGAACTGTATTATATAATTCCAGTGCGATAGATGTAACACCGCTCATTACAGACCGTATGAACACTCGTTACCAACAGGAAAAAGCAAATAGCGCAAGCACAGAATAACAAGACCAGCAAGAAACAATACACACGCAACTCACCCTCCTCCCATAACACAAAGTTATGGGAGGACACCATTCTAACGAAAATATTTTCCTTCTCTCTGTAAATTATCCCGCCTGACGTCAGTACTTTCATTAAGGCAGGACGCGGAGCAAACCAAGAGGGTTCCATTGCCATATCTGACAACAGGTATTTTAGTTCAGCAAATCAGACAACCTGTGCAAATTTCTCTATAGCAATCTTTTTAATACTTTTATAATCAACCTTACCTGAAGGCAGCATCGGGATGGAATCTATTGATACGTAGTGATCGGGTTGAGACAACTTCGGCAAACCGGCTTGATCCAGCCCCTTATTCAGTGAAATCTTATCCGGATCTGCATCAACAACAAAAGCAACCAACTGTTCACCTTTTTGTGTATGAGGAATATTCGTTACCGCACAACTTCTTTTTTCGTTTTCAGTATGCTGGTCTAATACATGTGATAATTTATCCTCAATAGGAGTCAATGGAATCATTTCACCCCCTATCTTGGCAAATCTTTTAAGACGATCTGTAATATATAAAAACCCATTTTCAAATTTCCCTATATCACCGGTAATATAAAAACCTTCATGGAATGCCTGACTGGTCAATTCAGGTGCCTTATAATATCCACTCATAACGTTGGGGCCTTTGATTAATATCAAACCCTCCTCGCCCGGTTGAAGCTCTTCATATGTTTCTGTATCCACTATCCTGCACTGAACATTCGGCATAAGCCTTCCTACGCTTCCATGACAATAATCATTAGGATAATTTACAGTAATACAGGAACAGCTTTCAGTGACTCCATAGGCTTCAAAAATAGTTATACCCAGTTTCTCATTGAATTTTTCCCTGACGTTCTTGTTTAACTTTTCCGCTCCTGCAAATGCCAGGCGTACACTCGAAACCTGCTCACGTTTCCATCTCTTCATAAATCCTCTATAAAGTGTACTGGTTCCCAAAAGCATTGTAACCCGAAATTTATGAACAATTTTACCAAGCCTTTCATAATCAGTTGGGTTTGGATGGAAAACGGCTCCCATCCCCATTATCAATGGTAACCATAGACATGCGACAAAGCCAAATACGTGAAAAAACGGTAAAGTACCCAGCACCTTGTCTTCAGGGCCTGGCTGAAAAACAGTACTGAAAGCCTGAATGCTCATATAAATATTTTTGTTTGTCAGGGGAACACCCTTTGGATGGGATTCCGAACCGGAAGTAAACAGTATTGTGGCAGTCTTATCAGGTGCATCAACTTCCTTATATTCTTGAATTAAGGACCGGCTCGACTTAAACTTACAGGAGAAATAAGTCAGCAATTTTTCCAGCTTTGATGTCTTCTCCTTCATATCTTCAATAAACACCATCCTCGGATCTTCAGCAATATTCGCCTTCTGAACAAACACTCTTGAGGTAAAAATTGTTTTTATCTCACAAGTCTTCATTGCCCAATCCTGCTCATCTTTACCTGCGATAAAATTCAGCCCGACAGGAGTTTTGCCTGACAATGTAGTAGCAATAAATGCCAAAGCACCTCCCACAGAGGCAGGAAAAAGAAGAGCTATGTTTTCACCTTCAAGTTTGCGGACATGTTTGGACAGCAGTATACCGGCAGTAAGCGTCTGGCCAAATGTCAGGGACATACCGGTTGAGTCTTCCTGAACGACCCTGTTAAAATTCTTTTTTGCAGTATTTATAAAGCCTTCTACAATCATAAAAAACCTCTAATTTAAAAAATGTTCACTCTTCAACATCATAGCCTTTTTCTATCCACTCTTCAATTCCACCCAGCATATTAAAAACGTACTTATAACCCTTTGATGTAAGATATTCACAGGCTGTCCTGCTTCTATTTCCGTTATGACAATACACTAAAATAGTTTGATTCAATTCAATCTCATCCTTTTTTTCTGCAAGGATCATAATCGGAATAAGGATGGCATCCTTAATGTGAGACCTTGCATATTCCTCCCCTGTCCTGACATCAAGGATAAGATCTACTTTGTTGTTATTCTGTTCACTTACCATATACTTTGCTTCAGATACGGAAACGTTATTAAATATTTCCAGCGCAAAAGAGTCAGACACAAAAAAGGGTGATGACAAAACAACCATGTAAATAAATATCCGCAACATGAATCTTCTATTCAAAAACTTTTTCATTACTATTTCTTCTTCCTCCACGCCACATTGTCTTTTTTATCTTCAATGATAATCCCCAGTTCACTTAACCTATCTCTTACTTTATCTGCCAGTTCCCATTGTTTAGAAGCTCTCAGCTCATTCCTTGTATCAATCAATGCCTTTATCAGGTCATCCTCCATTTTATAGGCACCTGCTCCTTCTGAACCGCTTTGAACTGCAGTTTCTGTAATGATACCAAGAACATCACCGCCATATGTCCTGTAGAAAGAATCAATTCCAGATAACACACCCTCACTAACCTCCTCATCTGTGTTAAGGAGGCCGTTCACTTCCTTGGACAAATTAAAAAGAACGGCTAACGCTTCAGCCGTATTGAAATCTTCATTCATTGCATCTTCAAAGGCATTCCTATACTTTTCTAATTTTGCCTTCCATATTTCCTGCCCTGCAGTCCCGGTAGATGATCCCATCCGCTCTCTCAGGTTTCGTATCGTATTGCATAATCTCTCCAACCCTGTATCAGCCGCATCTAAAGCTTCGTCGCTATAGTCAATTGGACTGCTGTAATGCGTATTGAGAACAAAGAAACGAATTGTTAAAGGTGAGAACTTCTTAAACGCATCCTTAAGAGTAACAAAATTACCCAGAGACTTTCCCATCTTCTGCCCATCAACGGTTACCATGTTGTTATGCATCCAATAACGTGCAAAAGGTTTCTCATTTGCAGTTTCACTTTGAGCAATTTCACACTCATGATGCGGAAAAACATTTTCAAGCCCTCCACCATGAATATCAAACGTCTCACCCAGATATTTCATAGACATGACTGAGCACTCAAGATGCCAACCAGGAAACCCAACGCCCCATGGGCTGTTCCACTTCATAATATGGCCTGGTTCTGCCTTCTTCCAGAGTGCAAAGTCTGCAGGATTTTTCTTCTCAGGATTTATCTCTATACGTGCGCCGGACTCCTGTTCTTCAAGTTTTCTCCCGGAAAGTTTGCCGTAATCCTTCAGCTTTGACACATTAAAATATACAGACTGGTTTGACTCATAAGCAAACCCCTTATCTATCAGTGTGCTTACAAGATCTATCTGCTCCGGAATATGTCCTGTTGCTCTAGGTGAAATATCTGCCCTGATATTATTTAATGCATCCATATCTTCATAATAGCTTCGCATATACATTTCAACTAATTCCATCGGTTCTACTTTTTCGAGTTTAGCTCTTTTTTCAATCTTATCTTCTCCTGCATCCGCATTATCAGTTAAGTGCCCGACATCAGTAATATTCTGCACGTACCTCACATCATAGCCGAGATGTCTCAGATAACGCACAACAATATCAAAGCTGACATAACTCTTTGCATGTCCAATATGAGGATGGTCGTAAACAGTAGGGCCACACACATATATCCCAACCCTTCCCTCTTCCAAAGGGGTAAATATCTCTTTCTGCCTTGTTAAAGTGTTATAAATCTTTAATGTCATAGATATAATCGATTAATAATTGTTCAATAAAATAAAAAAATGCTTAACTCATATATTCCTGGCAAAGCATTATCCTCACAAATCAAAATTGTAAAAGCCTTATTCAGCAGATTTTTCTTTAGCCTTATAATTTACTATCCTGTTTCTACCAGATTCTTTCGCCTGATAAAGAGCCTGATCAGCATGGGCCAATAAATCATTTGCCGACTCTGCATCATTACTGAACGCAATACCAAAGCTGACCGTGATATTAAACTGATTGGAATCATATTCAAACGACTGTTTTGATATCATCTCCCTGAACCTTTCGTACGCCGGAAAGATAGTGTCCTTTGTTACATTCGGCAGAATCACTGCAAACTCTTCTCCACCATAACGGCATGCCAGGTCACTCTTCCTTACATGATTCCTGAGCCTATTCCCTACATCTGACAAAACCATATCACCTGCCTGATGGCCATATGTATCATTAACTTTTTTGAAGTAATCCAGGTCCATCATAATAAGGGCCATCTCTGTCTCATACCGACTTGCTCTCTCAAATTCTCCTTCCAGCACCTCTATAAAGTAGCGACGATTATATAACTGTGTTAATCCATCCACAGTAGACATTTCAGCCATCTTTGCATGAGCCTTTTCCACGTCTCTTCTGAGGCTGGCCCTTTCCAATGTATTGTTTATAACCCTGGCAAGGGATTCTGAGTTAATTCTGCTCTTTGGCAGATATTCATAGGCACCCATCTGCATCACCTTTGTCGCAAGCATCTCATCACCAAACTCTGTAACGACTATTACCGGAGTTTCAATTCCTTCTTCATCAACTTTTCTGAGATACTCAAGACTTGTTCCGTCATTTAAGATATGGTCCAGAAAAATCATATCAAAATGTTCCTGATCTAACATGATAAATGAATCTTTGAAATTTCCTGCCCATGACAAATTGATAAGATCCTGACCTTCAAGAAAGAGCTTGATCCCTTCAAAAACGTCCTCTGAATCATCCACCACAAGAATCTTTATTTCTCTATTAAAGCTGACCACTGCAGTACTATCATAATTCAACGGTATTGGTTCAGAATAATGTATAGTTTTAATCTTTTTTGTAATATTTGAAATCTTCTGTCCGGATTCTTTCATACGACCTATACATTCAATAGTTTTATCGGGATTATCATGAATCTTCCCTATCAACTCTATATCCTCCAACAGAGACGTCAATGGCTGATTCAACTCTTGAGCCTTTGCCCCAGCCATCTGAAGCAGTACCTTGAGACGTTCTTCCTCGATAAGCGCTTCCTGCTGTTCCAGAATTTTTTCGTTTGCCTTCTGTAAATCAGCATTAGTTTTCTTCAGAACATTTTTCTGCTCGTGCAACTCAAGGAATATATTAACCTTACTCTGTAAGATATCAGGGTCCAATGGCTTAAATAAATAATCAACTGCGCCTTTATCATATCCTTTAAATATGTATTTCTGCTCTTTGCTGATTGCGGTCACAAAAATTATAGGAATATTCTTGGTCTCCTCGTTTCCGCGTATTATTTCCGCAGTCTCAAATCCATCCATATCCGGCATCTGCACATCAAGCAGAATAAGTGCAAAATCATATTCCAGGAGCATTGCCAAAGCTTCATTACCACTTGACGCCTCTATTATTTCCAGGCCGGGTTTTGCAAGAATTTTCCGAAGTGCCAGAAGATTTGTCGGTTTATCATCTACAATTAGAATATTCATTCTATCCTGCCTGATTCTTTTCAAAAATAACAGTTTCCGGTTTTCATATTTGTGATAAAGTTTGAGTATTATACAACCCTTATCCTTCGCTTTCAAGCTTTCTCAACAGCTCTCCTATCTTTTCGAGAGGCAATATATAATCAGGATTGGCAGCCGCTATGGCCGCCCTGGGCATGTCAGCAGCTTCAGAAGTTTCTGGTGACTGAACAATTGTAAGACCACCAGCATCCTTAATTTTTTTCAGGCCGCGGCTGCCATCATCATTTGCGCCGGTCAAAACTATCCCTACAAGACATTGTCCATAAACTCCTGCCGCCGACTCAAAAACCACATCAATGGACGGGCGGGCGTAATTGACAGCTTCCTCTACCGTCATGGAAAACGTACCGTCATCTTCTATCAATAAATGATAATTTGGCGGTGCTACATAAACAACTCCCGCTCTGATCTCTTCTTTTTCATCAGCCTGTTTAACGGGTATTTTACACGCATTATCTAATGACTGTTCCAGGTAACCATCCGTATCTTTATGCCTGTGCATAACAACAATAATAGATAGAGTAGATTCTAACGGCAGAAATTGAAGAACTGTTTTAAGTGCCTTTGTACCTCCGGTAGAAACACCGATAACAACCACCCTATATTTACGGTCTTTTGCTGAATGATCATTTTTTGAATTTTGTGTTATCTCAGTATTACTCATTCCCTTATAACCGGGTGAATATTTTCAATTTATTAATTCTCTACAATCCTTCTGTAAATCCTTTCTTTCTCAACTATATTTTCAAAATCATCCGAATATGACGAAAATCTTATGGTCTCTTTGGAACCCAGGCAGAGGAATCCACCCGGACGCAGACTGTCCCTGAAAAGTCTGAAAACACGGTCTTGCAAATCTCTGTTGAAATAAATAAGCACATTCCTGCACACTATCAAATCCATCTCCCCGAAAACGCTGTCCGTCACGAGGTTATGGTTAGAAAAGACAATGTTCTCTTTTAAAGAATTATCCATAATTGCACTGTCGTATCTTGCAGTATAATAATCCGCGAAAGATTCAAGTCCACCGGCCTTTCTGTAATTGATGGTATAATCTTTCATTTTGTCAATGTCAAAAATACCGGATCTGGCCTTCTCAAGAACAGCATCGTTAGCATCTGTTGCATAAATCAGAGACGATTCGTATATACCACGCTCCTTCAGCAGAATCGCTGTAGAGTAAATTTCCTCACCGCTCGAACAACCGGCATGCCAGATCTTTACAAAGGGCTGGTTACTCAATTCAGGAATGACGGTTTCACTGAGTGTCTTGAAGAAAGACGGATCCCGAAACATCTCGGTAACATTAATAGTAAGGTCCAGAAGCAATGTATCAAAAAATTCTTTATCGTAAAGCAATTTGTGCTGCATCTCAGAAACTGTCTTAATATTGGACCTGGAAAGCCGGTAACGTAAACGGCGTCTTATAGATGCCTTAGCATAATCTCTGAAATCATAACCATACTTCTGATATATTGCCTCCAGGATCAGGTCTAATTCAATTTTTTCGTTTTCGTCTGGTTTGTCCATAACAATCTGGAAACGGAAAAGCTGTTTTGATCAATTTACATAAACGTTGTTGGATTATACACTTGAAGCTAATCATGTCAATAAGATGTATTTTAACTCCTGCCACTTTACCTGATCCGAAACTATCCTTTAAAAAACGTTCCCGGGCATAGATATTGCGAGTTAAACAAGAGGAAATACATCTATAAGAACCAATATCAAAAAGACTTAAGAAACATTTTCGTTGACAACCTGATGTCACCGTATAAAATTATTAGTAAATGTGTCGATAATAACAACATTAAACAAAGTGATTTTAGGCATGTTGTGACACAAGTTGTGACACAGTAAGAAGGTCGGAGAGGAAAGGTTTACATGGAAGAGACAGAACACTCAGATATAAAAAGTAAAATCAGGCTTCGAGAGGAGCCTGAAATGTGGAAAATTATTGGCAGCAGTACAGAGATTAAGGACGTTCTCGCAAAAATACAGACCGTCCTGGAAAGTGATGTTCCGGTAGTTATTCAGGGAGAAACCGGTACGGGAAAAGAGCTGGTTACAAAGGCTATCCACTATAGAGGACCAAGAAGTAAGCAACCCCTATGCACGATAAACTGCGCGGCAATTCCAGAAAATCTGCTTGAGAGCGAGTTAATGGGACACGAGAAAGGCGCATTTACCGGAGCAATCCAGCAGCAGATAGGTAAACTTGAACGTGCAAACATGGGAACACTGTTTTTGGATGAAATAACGGAGATGCCTCTAACCATGCAGGCAAAAATCCTGCGTGTTATTGAAGAGCAGGTATTCGAAAGAGTGGGTGGACAGAAACCTATCAAAACAAATGTACGTATTATTTCTGCAAGTAATAAAGAATTATTAAGCGAAGTTAACTCTAATAACTTCAGAGAAGACCTCTATTACCGTCTTAATGTTTTTAGGATTTACATCCCTCCACTACGTGACAGAAAAGATGACATTCCGGAACTGGTTAATGTCTTTGTTAATAGATTTGGTGCACTATCAGGCAAAAAAATAAATAAATTAGACCCTTCTACCATGGATAAGCTGATAAGCTACCACTGGCCTGGAAATATCAGACAGCTTCAGAACAGCATAAGAAGAGCTATACTGATAACAACCAGTGATACGCTTCTCCCGGAACATTTTGAATTCCCGGATCTGGATGCAAATGACTTGAGGATGATTGAATCTCTTGAAGACGGGCTGTCCAAACTGGAAGCTGCACTGCGAAGAGGAGATGTGCTGCCATTGAGTGAAGTTGAAGAGATTTTTATCAGAAGAGCACTGAATGCAACAAATGGTAATATATCTGCTGCATCCGAAAAACTAGCTATTGGCAGGTCCACTGTCTATAGAAAGATGCAGGAGTACGGAATAAAGATAGAAGACTATCAAACAGTGTAAAAATTTAGAATTTTTATTGATTTGGTGATCAGCGTCTTATTCTTTAGGGTTTAAAAAAACTGGCGCAATCCCCGGGAGCATAAAATATCAAGCACTCAACCAATCAAAACTATTACGGCCTTTTCTGGGGGCTGTCAATCGCCGCAATCATATCCTTATTATATTTCACAGGGGTTTTCAACCGCCTTGAAAAACTTTTATATGACTGGCGTATCACACACAACGCGCATAAAAACACTCCTGATATTCCAAAGATCGCCATAATAGGTATTTCAGATAAAGACATGGAACATCTGGGAAGGTGGCCATGGCCAAGGAATCGTTATGCAGAATTACTCTACTACCTTAAAGAAGGTGGTGCCGGTACGATCGCCTTTGATATGTTCTTTGATCTGCCTGATATAAAACACCCCAAAAATGATTTGGCATTATCGGATGCTGCCAGTGACATCGGCTCTACTATTTTCCCGGTATGGAGCCCTACCGCCAATCTTTTAAGATCCAGACCCACAGACGGAGTCTACAAAGGAAGGTTAAGTAAAAATATAGATATAATCGCCGATTCTGCAAAGGGTATAGGCCATTTGAACGTTTTCTATGACAGTGATGGTGTAGCGAGAAGTACACCCATCCTTATAGCTGGTACCGATAGCAATGAGAAGTTTATACCTCTTTCTCTTGCCGTCTTCCTGGAACAAATGGGGATTGATCAGAAAATGGAATTACATCCAGGAGAATCATTAAAAGCAGGAAACCTGCATATACCACTTGACTCAAGGAGTTGTATTCCTATCAATTATATTAATTTTGAAAAAGAGGTACATATCTATCATGGAACAAATATTAAGTGGATAGAAAAGCTTGGCCAGGAAAAGCCCATAACATTGTACTCTTTTTATGATGTGTCTCCGCAGAATGAGAACAGGGTTCCCGCAGAACAATTCAAAGACAAAATTGTTTTTATAGGAGTAGCAACACCGGGATCAGAACAGGATGTCCATGTGACACCATTTGGCCGTAAATTCGGCATATTCATCCAGGCAAATCTTCTTTATAATTTTTTAGCAAAAAGACTCATATCTATACCGAGGCCTTTCTACACAATCTCAATAATAACCGCACTGTCCATTATCTTCAGCATGTTAATCTTCAAAATACATGTCAGGGGCGGTATGTACATGCTGCTTGCCGGCGGCTTTCTGGTTTTATTCGCACTATCGGCAATTATAGCATTTACTGGACTGATACTATTCCAGAAATTAAATTTAATGATAGATATGATTCCTTACACTGCCATGTTACTTATGCTTGTAGGAACCTGCCTGGCAGTAAATCTGGGTTCGGTCAGTGGAGAATCTGCCATGAGAGACCTGCAGTTAAACCTGCTGTTGGAAGTGGGTGAGATTACAACGTCTAAAGACGAATCAGCTCAATATTCGTTAAAATCTTTTAAGGAAGACATTGAGATTACATCTGCACTTGCAATACCATCAATACCTCCGGAAGAATTTCTGGAACCGATAATGAGAATAACCCACTGCGAAGCGGCTGCCCTGTATACACTGGATGATGAAAACAGTTACATATATTCAGCTTTTACCGGACTTGGAGAGATCAAGGATGATTCACAAAGAATTGCAAACTCAGTTAACGAATGGATACAATCTGAAGCAAAGCCGTTCTGGGTTGAAAATGTATCAAAACATCCAGAACTGTCACATATAAATAGTAACAAGCTACGCTCCTTCCTGGCTGTACCTCTAATTGTAAAGAAACAAACAGTAGGAATTATTTATCTTTATAATAAACAAATATCAAAAATCTCACCATTTGTAGAGTTTACTGCAGAGGAGTTGAGATTGATCTCATCATTCTCTCACCAAGTGGGAATTGCCGTAGAAAACCACAGACTTTATTCGGATATTCACAATATTTTTCTGGATTATATCAAGTCGATTGCTGCGGCTCTTGATGCAAGAGATGCGTATACACACGGACACTCTCGTAGAGTGGCAGAGTTCTGTGTTCGTATGGGAAAGGCTTTAGGCCTTTCAGAAGGCGAACTGGAATTTCTGGAACTATCCGCTACCATCCACGATATAGGCAAGATCGGAATAGGGGAAAGTGTTTTAAACAAACCGGGCAAATTAACTGATGAAGAATTTTTGATAATCAAATCACATGTTGTAAAAGGCAGTAAAATCCTTGAACCTATGTCTCGATTGCGTGCCTTAATGCCGGGTGTACGCCATCATCATGAGCGTTATGACGGTAAAGGGTATCCGGACGGTTTGAAAGGCGATGAAATCCACCTTGTTGCCAGGATCATTTCAATTGCCGATACGTACGATGCAATGACAACCAGCAGGGTTTACAGAAAGGGGCTGCCAAAAAAGATAGCTTTTAAAGAGATCGAAAAAGGAGCGGGAACTCAGTTCGACCCGAAACTGACATCTATATTTGTTGACTTTATGAGAAACAATGAGAAAATGACAGACGCCGAAAAAGATGTTTTAGAAGTGCAGTCATAGAAAATTACCGGGTTAAACGGTATATGAGAAAATATTGTCACTGAACCTCAATTTTATGTTATGTTTTATAAAAAAATTTTTTAAATAAAGGATGATCTTATGGAAGAAAAAGAACAACAAGCCAAAGAAGATCGAAGGAAGCATACGGTACGCAGAAAAACTTCTGATCGCAGAACGTCTAACATCCTGGACTACGAAATACTAAACCTTAGTAGACCGGATAAAAGGAGTGGATTAGACATAAGAAGTGGAAAAGACAGAAGAAATAAGTAATACAAACCAAGCTTAGAGTGGAAGAATTTCAGGGTATTTTTGTACCGAAATAACCGGGTGAAATACCCCAATAGTCTGGGGAATCTGCCCCGGTTTAACCAATGATCAGGTGAATATGCCTGAACTGATTATACCATATCAGGTTGCCATTTAGTAACATAAACCCGCCCTCCGCCATAATAAATGTCTAAGTATTAAACACTTATATTAGATATTGTTAATTTTAGTATAATAAAGGCATTAAAGAAATAAACATAATATTTTTCCACCAAATTAACAGGTCTGACAAGATGATTACACGCAGCCAGTTATATCCCAACATATTCTCACAGATAGACTTAAAAAGATTTGCCCTGAGTTACTGGCATATATTTTGCGCCACTAATTATATTTCTTACCATTTAACCGTATAAGTTGAAGATGCTGAAAATGGTAGGAAATTTTTCAATAAATTTATCGATTAATTAACGTATATAACTGAAAATATATGATTTCGAAACTGATTCGCAAAAATAGAAACAGAGGATTCACACTAATTGAAATCCTGGTAACGATCAGGATAATCGGCGTACTGGCAGGCATTGGAATCATATCTCTCGGCAAGATAAGGCCATCGAAAAACCAGACAACGTGCATAAACAACCAGAGGGGAATATCTCAGGGATTGCAAATGTATTATAACGACTACATGACATTCCCGGATGATGGTTATCCTGCTGAAGAAGAAACTCTTGATTTAATCGCTGATACAAAGGCTATGACAGAAGCTGTTAGACAACATATAGAAGATACAAATGTATCACTGGATTTACCGGTATCAGATGTCATATACGGCGCATTTATAGATCGTCGGCAATTGAAATCAACCTATCTGGTTTCGAGTGACATTGAATGGATCTACTCTCAGACGGCCATACCTCCATCTTACAATGCACTCATTGAGGTAATAAATTCTGATGATGGAATTACTTCTAGTGCATACCGAGGGATCATTGATGCATATACAACTTTATCAGATGCTATTCTGAGCGCTGCCATAAGTGCAGATATAATGAGTTACTCAGATAATGAGAATGCCTTAATTAATAAAAGCCCTTTGTCAGAACCTGTTCTCAATACATTGGTAAATACAGAAGGTTTAATGTATTCTTCTGTCTATTTGAATGTACTTCTTGCCAACTCTCCGGGATTGCCACAGAGCATCATAAACCAGTTAAATGCCTGAATACATCATTGGATGCTGATGATCGACAGACGGTTTTAGATGCACAGTAATGAAGATGCAGGAGGCTGGAAACTGTATATACGTTTAAGTTGTGGATTGCAGGTTACGGGTTACAGAAAAATAACACATAAATACAACATACTGTAATTCACGTGGTTACTGCCCACATTAAAAATATATCTTTTCGTTCTTTTAAGCAAAAGCTTTTTACTTGAATATTTCACCTACTTGAGATAGAGTAAACTTAGAGCTACTAAAGATTTAGAGTTAAAATCTTACTAGATCAAGGAATTTAAAATGAGATTTGGTGAATATTTAATAAAGGGGGAATTGATAGATGAGAGCGAACTTGAAGACGCCCTTAAGTTTCAGAAGGAAAAGCACATAACACTTGGTGTACTGGCTGTAAAAGATAATTTTATAAGTAACCAGTAATTGAGTATAATTCTGGACAACCAGAGAGAAAGAGGAGGCCTCTTCGGAGAAATCGCAACTGACTTGGGATTTATAAGTAAGGAAGATATTGAAAAGCTCCTTGTATTGCAAAAAGAAAAACGCAATCTTCTTGGTGAGATTTTGGTTCTTTATGGCGCACTAAGCAAGGCAGAGATGGAAGAGGAATTGAGGCAGTTTCATGAATTAAGAGAGAAGTAGAGAATATATAAAAAGCTTACCATCAGAGACATAACCCCCTGTCGAGAGCTACCTCTTTCAAAAGCTACTACAGCCACAGCAAACTCGGCCATAAAAAGTAGAATTGTAAATAATAATGAGGAGAGACAATGATGAAAAAATCTGTTGAACCTTTTCACAACTCTAAGAAAAACGCTCAGTCAAAACCGGCTGACAGTGGCGAGTTATTAGAGGGTTTTGACGAAAGGCGACGAGCCTTTTTGAAAAAGCTTCTTGTCTCGGCAGCGTACGTTACACCTGCTGTATTATCATTTTCCATTGCAGATATAGAGGCAGGGCGCAGAAGAAGAAAGCGCCCAACCAAGAAGAAGAGAAAGAAGAAGAGACGCAGGAGGTGACGTTAAAAAGATGGCCAGGAGTGGAAGATGGAGATGCCCGGCAGCTTTTTATTTCTATACACATTCAAGGTCCATTATCAACCAAAATAACTGACAACAACCGTTTTTTCACAATTACTCATTAACCATATAGTTAAATGAAAACTTCATTTACATCTCTGGGACAAATGCTGCAAGAGAAGGGAATAATCTCCGAAGAGCAGCTGAATAAAGCCCTGGCACAGCAGAAGAGGCAATCAATCAGGCTGGGAGAAGCGTTAACAGAGATGGGTTATGCCAACGCTGAGGACATAACAAAAAGTCTGGCAGAGCAATTTGATTTTCAAGCCGTCAATCCCATGGCGGCTCCAATCCCTGAAGATGTGATAAACACCGTCCCAATAGACATCGCAAAAAAACATAATATTGTACCTGTAGCAAAACAAGGAGAACTGCTTATCATCGCTATAAGCGATCCGCTGGATATCAGTACGCTCGAAGACATTCGTTTCACACTGAATATTAATGTCGAATGCGCACTTGCAACGAAGAACAACATAGATGATGCTATAAAAAAATATTATGACAAGGAGAGAGCAGTCTCTTTCGATGGTTACCTGGACGGATTTCAGTCAATAATAGCCGGTACCGATAAATCTCTGGACTATACATTTAGTACCGAGGAAGAGGCGGAAGCACCAATTGTCAAGCTCGTTACCTTTATCATTGACGAAGCTGTTAAGACCAGAGCCAGTGATATTCATATCGAACCATTTCCAAACAGAACCCGTATAAGATATAGAATTGATGGTGTATGTCAGGAAGTGCACTCAATTTCAAAACGCATACACGAAGCACTGATTTCCAGAATAAAAATTCTCTCTGAAATTGATATTACAGAAAAAAGAAAACCGCAGGACGGACGCATAAGCTCAGAAGTTGCAGATAAGCCTATAGATATAAGGGTAAGCACAATACCAACCACCTGTGGTGAAAGTATAGTAATGAGAATTCTGGAAAAATCTACAGTGGTTATACAGCTGAAGAACATGGGGTTCTCTGATCATGATCTAAGCAGCTTCAGAAGCATATTAAAAAAACCGAACGGTATATTCCTCATTACCGGACCTACCGGCAGCGGTAAATCGACAACCCTTTATGCATCCCTGAATGAAGTAGATCGTTCAGAAAAAAAGATCATAACCGTAGAAGACCCGATAGAGTACAATCTATCAGGTATTAACCAGTGCCAGGTTAATGAGATGATTGGAATGACATTTCCCAGTATACTCCGTTCAGTACTTCGACAGGACCCGAACATAATCGTCATAGGAGAGATTCGTGATGCAGAGACGGCAGAGATCGCAGTCACATCCGCATTAACAGGGCATATGGTTATGAGCACACTTCATACAAATGATGCACCCTCAGCAATAGCAAGGCTTGTCGATATGGGTATTAAGCCCTTTCTTATATCATCTTCGATCCAGGCAGTCCTGGCACAACGCCTTGTCAGGGTTATATGTCCAAGGTGCAAAGTACCGTATAAATTAGAAAATGATATTCTGGAGGCAGCAAGCATAAATGGTTTTGAGCTTGGAAATACAGAGTACTACCACGGTGAAGGATGTGAATATTGTAATAAAACCGGGTATCGCGGCAGACAACCAATTTTTGAGTTTATGAGCATAAATGCTGAAATAAGAGATGCCATATATAGAAATATAGGAATAAGTGAACTGAGAAAGATTACACATTCTAATGGAATGACTACATTAGCTGAAGACGGACTGAGACTGGCGCGTGAGCAAATCACGACACTGGACGAAGTAATGAGGATCACTGCGTTAGAGGCAATTTGAAACGCAGCACTGATGCACTGAAGCGATAAATATTTATGTTCTTTTTCTTGTATGATAAGACAATACCAAAAACTTAACCTTTCTCTATAATCCTTCCCGCCTGTACCTGTTCAAACAGGGATTCATCCGGGCGGACATGGTAATAACATATGGCAATACCGATCTTTTCATAAACCCTGAAGCAGGAAATAGTATGACAACAAAAGAAGATAAAAGAAAACTGTTCGGACAGATATTATTAGAAAAAAAACTGGTAAGCGAAGGCCAGATCAAGGAAGCTTTAGAAATACAGAAAATCAATGGTAAGCCATTAGGAGACGTACTGGTAGACCTTGAATTTACAACCAACAGCAGAATTACCGAGGCATTGAGTGATTATCTCGGAATGGCGATTGTCAGCATCAAAGATGTAGACTTTAACCAGGATATTCTGGACCAGATACCACATTCCATAGCTCAGCTATACAGAATTATTCCGATAGCTTTTCAAGATTCTACAATTACCGTAGCACAGCAGGACCCGCTGGACATACAACAGATAGATGATCTCAGGTTTCTCCTGAAACATAATGTAGAGCCTGTCTTAGTCGAAAGGGAAGATGTCGTAAATGCCCTGAACAAATATTATCCGGGAGGAGATGAATCTGTCGATGAGATCCTGGACAAGTTCCAACATGACCTTGCAACAACAAAGGATTCCGAAAACAGGGAAATAATTGAAATGGAGCATCTGAAGGAGATGTCCAGTGAAACACCAATAAAAAGCTTTGTAAATTTGATACTTTTACAGGCTATTATTGTCAAAGCAAGTGATATTCATTTTGAAATATACGAAAATGAGTTCAGAGTTCGTTACAGAATAGATGGAGTTCTGCGCGAAAAAGTACCGGTACCGGTACTTTTTGCAAACGGTATAATCTCAAGGATCAAAGTCATGGCACATATGGATATAGCAGAGAGGAGGCTGCCGCAGGATGGACGTATATTCCTGACCATAAGGGGGCACTCCGTTGACATACGTATTTCAACGTTACCCACCAATTTTGGTGAAAGCGTAGTCATGAGGATACTTGATAAGAGTGCCGTTTCGCTGGACCTTAACAAATTGGGTTTAGTGCCGGATAATCTGAAGACCATTAAACAACTGATGCATAAACCTAACGGAATTATCCTGGTTACCGGGCCCACTGGTTCAGGTAAAACAACAACATTATATGCATCTCTTAACTACGTTAATGTAACCGATGTAAAGATAATTACGGCTGAAGACCCTGTCGAGTATGATATTGACGGTATTATGCAGATCCAGGTTAATCCTGAGGTAGACGTAACATTCTCAAATTGTCTGAAGTCAATATTAAGGCAGGATCCTGATGTAATCCTGGTGGGAGAAATCCGAGACCTTGAAACGTTAGAAACTGCAGTACAGGCATCTCTGACAGGCCATCTGGTTTTAAGCACTTTACATACAAACGACGCCCCGTCAACTATAACAAGACTAATTAATATGGGGCTGAAACCTTACTTAATAACAGCCGCAGTGGCAGCCGTAATCAGCCAGAGATTAGTAAAAAAAATATGTCCGGACTGCAGAGAAGAGTACACCCCCGGCAGTGATATTATTCATGAACTCAACCTCTCTGAACGTGACTTACAGGATAATCATTACTATATTGGAAAAGGCTGCAGCAGCTGTAACAGTACTGGATACAAAGGAAGAATGTCAATTATAGAGATTATGTTAGTTGATGAAGAGATCTGTTCGCACATCATTAAACAATCCTCTGCAGAAACGATAAGAGAAGTGGCCAGAAACAATGGCATGCGTACATTATTAGAAAGCGGAATGGATGCAGTCTACGATGGTTTGACGACCCTGGAAGAGGTGGCAAGAGAAACATGTATAAATTAAACAAACACCAGACTTTATAGATTAACTATGCCAACATTTAAATACCAGGCCTTTAACAATGTCGGTGCATCAGTAACGGACGAGGTAGAGGCTTTGTCAACTGACGAAGCGCTTGAGACTATACGCGGCAAAGGACATTTTCCTTATGCACTTAAACAGCTTCAAGACAAAGTCGTAACAACCCCTACTACTGCAAAAAAGAGCAGAAGGTCGCTATCTACAATCACTATAGGCAAAGTAAGTGATAAACAGATTAATCCCTTCACAAGACAACTGTCAACGCTCCAGAATGCCGACATACCCATAGTGCAAAGCCTGACAATACTAGAAGCGCAGATGAAAAAGGGCATCTTGAAGAAAACAGTGGGTGAAATAATAACAGATATTAAGGGAGGTAATACCCTCTCCATCGCAATGTCAAAACACCCCAAGGTTTTCGACAAACTCTATGTAAACATAATCAATGCCGGAGAGATTAGCGGAACACTCGATACGATATTAGAACGGCTTGCAACATATAGAGAAAAAATGCAGAAACTCAAACGCAAGATAATAAGTGCTATGATGTACCCTACAACTGTTATCATGGCATCAGGAGCAATACTTGCGGCTATCATGATATTCATCATACCCAGATTTGCCAGGATGTTTGAGGAGATGGGTATAACCCTTCCGTGGCTGACAGCTACTGTGATAGGTGTAAGCAACTTCTTATTTATTCACTGGTATTCTATTTTTGGTGCTCCTGTTGCTGCCTTCATATTATTTACATTAGTCGGAAAAATAAAGAAATGCCGCTTAATAATTGACAGGCTGAAATTTAAAATACCGGTATTCGGCGCACTTATCAATAAATCCGTTGTATCTAAATTTGCAAGGACGCTTGCAACCCTGATATCAAGCGGTGTACCTATCCTGGAAGCCCTGAATAACGTGAAGAATCTCACGGGAAACCTGGCAATGAGTAAAGCGGTAAACCAGATACACGACAGCATCCGCGAGGGAGAAAGTATTGCAAAACCGCTGCGAGAGTCAAAAATATGTGAGCCGATGGTAGTCAATATGGTTGAAATAGGAGAGCAGACAGGCGAGCTTGACAGGATGCTCTCAAAGATTGCCGAAAATTATGATAACGACATTGATTCACTTGTCGAAACATTGACAAGCATGATAGAACCATTTATAGTCATATTCCTTGGAGCATCGGTAGGTACAATTGTAACAGCACTTTTTCTACCTCTGATAAAGCTTATGAACAGCCTGGGAGGCGGGATATAGGAACTTAGAGAGCAGATAATTATATACATTAATCTTTACAAAATGGAACCTGTCAACATTCAACCTTCAATATTAAATTGTAAATCTAAAATCGTAAATCTAAAATCAAAAGTTGGTTTTACACTCATAGAGCTGTTAGTAGTCATAGTGATCATAATGTTCCTTGCCGGGATAACCATACCCATCGTATCATCTATTCAAACCAATGCGAAGAAAGGGGTAACATCAGCTCAGATAAGCCAGCTGGGGATTGCAATAAAGCAGTTTGAAAGCGACTTCGGTGTTTTCCCTTCTGACAGCTACACAACTTCCGATACGGCTATAACTCTTGGTGGTGTAACTATACCACTAGATGATGACCTGAATACAGGTTCAAAATGCCTTTTGTTTTTCCTGGGAAGTAAATTTATTTTCACTTCAAGCAGTTTTACTGCAACATACGGCCCGTATATCGAATTCAAAAGATCACAAATTGATGAAGTTACCGCTACAAACTTTACCGGTACCGGCACAAACATTACTATAGAAGGAATTAATGGTACAACCAAGGTCTACCAGTACCAGGATCCTTTTGGGAGTTATTATTCGTACGACAGCAGCTCTCCCCCTAACAATACCGCCTCATTCGATATTTATTCTTTTGGCCCTGATAAAACAGATAATTCCGGAGCATCAACAAGCGATGACATTACGAACTGGTGAGAGAGGTTTTACAATAATGGAACTGCTGGTTGTAATAGGAATAATTATAACCATTGCTGCAGCTGTACTTACCGTTACTCCCGGTCTGCGCCAGAAGACCCAGGAAAATGCGACAAAGGCTTTCATGGAGCGGCTGGAAACAGCTATTGAACAGTACTATGATGATGAGAGGTACTACCCTTCAACAGGGATCACAAATCTTAAGGCAGCCCTGCAACCGACTGATACAACATCAAAACAGTACATTGAATTTGATGACCGCGAAATAAACGGTAGTAATATTGTAGACTATTGGGGCAACCCTTTTGTATATGTATCTTCAAACGGCGCAACTCCCAATAATAATACCGCTACATACGATTTATACTCTCTTGGTGTGGATGGAATAACAGCATCCAGCGGAAGCGATGCAGATGATATTAACAACTGGAGTCGATAGAATTACGTCGGGTATAGAAACCCGACCTACAAGAAATATTGGTATTATGTATGGTGCGTTTCAATACGTGCCGGTCAACTGATATAATCCTCACATGATGAGAAAAAACGGATTTACACTCGTTGAAATGCTTGTTGTAATAGGAATAATTATCCTGATAAGTGTTTCCGCCATACCTGCAATTACACCATTCCTCAAGGGACAAAGATTAAGCAAAGGTGCACGCATAGTTCAGGCAAGTGCCCTGGCAGCCAGAACTATGGCAATCAATTCCAGAAGCACAAGACGGCTCGTTTTTGACTCAACCTACTCTAAACTATCAATTGTTGGCACTAATACAACTATATTATCAAAAGATGAATTTCTGCCGGGTACCATCGAGTTTGGCACAAACACGGGAACATGGTCAGCAGGAACAAGTACTGTCTCTTTCGATCCAAACGGTACTGTAGATTATTTAAGTTCCGGTACTCTGGGCACTGATACGATCATTATTATAGATAAACTGGGCAACTCTAAGAATCTCAAGATAATTAATTATACGGGACAGATAATAAGTAACTAGATTACATATTGTTGATTGAAGATTGAAAGAACCAGGGAGAGTTGAGGCAGGAGGCATGATTAGATACAGGACCTTCTATGCCATGGCAATATCTTCAAAGCAACTACTCACCGTAGAGAAAATGAATTTAAAAGACAAAACATCAATATTAAATAGTAAATCTAAAACCATAGATCTAAAATCGGAATCCGGTTTTACACTGATAGAAATTGGTATCGCTATCTTCATTCTCGGGGTTGGGCTGATAAGCATGTTAACTATTTTTCCTATCGGTGTTGACTCTATGAGAAAAGTAACACTATATTCCAATACGGCAGTCCTCACAGAATCAGCAATATCAGATTTAAAGTCAAACGACATTGTAAGTATTGTAGGTACACAAACCGGCAGCAACACATATCCTGATGCCGGAAATATAAATCAAAACAGACAGTTTTTTGAATCCTCCGGGGCCACAACACATGCACAATATTCCTGGCAGGCAGTTACTAAAAACGTAACAACAGACAATAATCTTATCAGGGCACAAATTGCCGTATTCAGAAATTTCAACTCCTCTCAATTTGGTACCGGGACGGCTACTTTTACTACAAACAGTGCGAGTGTATCATATACATCAACATTGCCTTCAGGTCTTACGTCCAAACACTACATAAGAGCAACTAATGATAGCAGTGATAAATTCTGGTACAGGATAGACAGCATCGGTACTTCAACCTCAACCATTACATTGGAAGGGGCATTTCTTGGAACCGGAGGTGCCGGACTCACATTCTCTACAACAAAAGACATTATCGATATCTACGAAACCATGTTCTCAAAACGATGAAATATAAAAATAATTCACAGCAGAGTCGCTCTCCGGACAGAAAGGGCCGAGGACAAGAAGAGTGCAGAGAAATAGTCTTATTAATAATGAAAGCAATACTTTATTGTACCTATACAATAAAATGAAATTATGAAATCCAATAATCAACAATATTCAATATTCAATATTCAATCCAAGTCCGCCTTCACCCTGATCGAGTTGATAGTCGCCGTATCACTGGCTTCAGTACTTATCCTGGTAACAGCTATGATCTTCAAGCAGGCTAGCAGCGCTTTTTCACAATCAGACGCGCGCAGTGAGGTATACCAGAACGTAAGAGCCGCATTCGATACCATAAAAAAGGATATCTCAGGGGCAACCTTGAACACCAGATATGAACTGTTCAAGGCATTCAATAACGTTTCTGCTGCCAGTTACAGTACTATTGGCGCTAAAGAAGGAAGCGACATCATCACACTCTTATCAAGCACTCCAAATTTTGAAGATAAGCCGATTGCCCTGATTACCTATTATCTGAAAACTGATAATATTCTTTATAAACTTGAAAATACTGGTACCAGTACCCTTAACTCGCCAATCAACAGTTTTCCTGATTCAGGAACTACATATAAGGAACTCGGTTTTAATGTCAGCACGCTACAATTTAGATATCAAGACAGGGATGGATCATGGGAAGATACATGGGAAACCGGCACAAACACGTCATACCAATATCTGCCGAATGCAGTAGAAGTAAAGATGACAGTTTCAGACACACTCAATCGATACACGGGAACGTCAACAAATATTATTTCAATACCTTGATAAAGAATTATGATTTGAGAATTGGGATTTACGATTTACACAAGAAATACAGATAAAATGAAAACAAGAAACAAAACAGATAAAACATGGATATTAAACCGTAAATCTAATATCGTAAATCTTAAATCCCAGGATGGTTATGTCTTGGTGGCTATTATCGGTGTATTAACAATCCTTTCATTGATGACCATTACGTTCGCCACCCTGTCAAGAATTGAAACTAGGGCTACCAGGAATTATGCTGACAGTGTCAAATGTGAGAAGATAGCAATGGCCGGACTGGAGCATGCAATATATATCATACGCCACGACAAGTTCGGAGATGATGGCGAGGCATATAATAACGACAATGGCGACGAAAACTACGATGAGGAGGGCGATGCATCATGGCCCGGCTTTGGCACATTTAACGGAACTGATTATGACAACAGCGGTAACGGCTCGAACGATTCCGCATGGATATACTTCCCTGCAACTACCTCTGCACTCGACATTAGGCTTCCCGGTGACCTGAGAGCAAGATACGCTGTACTGATAACTGATGATAAGGAGGCACGGATTAATGTAAACGTAACCGGAAATCAGCCCGGTGGCGGTGCACATACATCTAATGAAGGCTGGTCAACATTTGAAATAGATCTGTCAAATATTATCAATCTGGCGTCAACGGGTAATGGAACTGCAACAGCAAACAGTATTATTGATTTAAGACTTGGAAGCGACGATGCCCCCGGAACCAGTACAACAAATGATGATACCGGAATAGTACCGAATCCACAGTCAGACAGTCTGGATAATGATGGTGATTGGACAACGGGTAATGATACAAACGGAAATGGAATTCCAGATTCGGGAGAAACCGGTGTTGACGAAGGAGATAATTCCGAATCGACTGATGAACCGAACGAGTACAATGCTATCTTTCCCTATGGCGATGATGTACCCTTTGGCTTTCTTTCAGAAGCAGAGATCATGGGTACATCTTCCTATACCAGCAGGCTTGAGACAATCTTCAACAATCAAGGCATATCTGAGAGTGAAAAGGGTTCCCTCAACAGCTGGGTAACAACTTTCTCAGCTGACACCATACTCTGTCCCTCCTACCAGCTGGATGGAGGAACCTCTACTAACAAACTTAATATTAATGCCCTTGTAAACAACGAAGGCAAATATACCAACACATCAACTTATGATTCTGTTAAGAAGGCACAGATGCTCGTGGAAGTGTTAACTGCTGGTAGTGTGCCGGATGTTGAGCGCCAGCAGATGGCAGTTAACATAATAGACTTCGTGGATTCTAACGGCACTGTAACGGCATACAATGATGGATCAAACACATACTACGGCATAGAAAAGACTCCATACATAAACGAAGTGGAGGCAGAAGTAAATGCCGCCACATCATCCGGTAACGGTAAATATATTGAACTGTTTAATCCGTACGATACCACAATAGATTTAACTAACTGGACAATTGCGGGTTCTTCCATGGCTCAGATAACACTTAGTGGAACTATTGGAAGTCAAACTTATTATGTTATTGCAGATAACGCTACAGCTTATGAGACAAAATTTAACTATGAAGGAGGAGGGACTGCAGCAGACGAATATAATGCCACCATTAATACCCTCACAACCACCGGTGAAACCTTAACATTAAGTGACGACAACGGCATTCCTATCCAGGTCACAGACTACGGAAGTACAAGCGGTGTTATCACCAATACCAAACAGTTGAATGACCCAAGGCCGATACCTTTAACTGCATCTGCATCCAACCCATGGGAATGGTCAACAGGAGCTGAGACTGCAGGAGAAGAGAATCAGGCAAATATTTTTAACCCGGGTGACGGCGGCGATGGCTGGTCTGATACGACATGGATACCCAGTTTTCTTGTTGCAAACAGAAGATTTTCCAACATCGGTTATCTGGGTTTTATTCATAGTGGAAGCGAGTGGTCGAGCTTTCTAATTGACAGCAGTATTGCCTATCCGGATGTTTTGCAGTATATCACCGTCACAGACCCGTCTATGGACAATATTGATAACGATGGTGACGGCAGTACGGATTCTGCCGACACAGGTTCTCAGTCCGGAGATTTTGACGGACAGGAGTACCGCATTCCCGGCCTGATCAATGTCAATACTGCATCCGTTGAAGTTCTGGAGTCATTGCCGGATATTACGAACGCAATAGCAACAGCAATACAGGGAGACAATCAGAAACCATTTACGAGTATAGGAAATCTGCTGGAAGATGTGCCAGATATTACTAACACAGGTACCACTAAATGGGACAAAGAGAAACCGTTCCGCTCAATTTCAAACCTGATTACAACACGTTCAAACGTATTTACTGTCTATGTCACGGCACAGGTAACGAATGAAGCAATGTCAAATATCTTTGCAGAAAAAAGAATCCTGGCAATTGTAGACCGCTCTGTCGACCCGATCAAGGTACGATACTTCAGGTGGCTTGTGGAGTGATTAGTTAAGTACATGGAGTCCTTACGAAAGTAAGGCCACCTCAATCTCTCCCGCCTGACTGATTGTCGGGCAAGTGAGGATTCCAGGGTTGCGAGTTAAAGGGCTCCAGCATGACAGTCTGCCGACAGGCAGGAACAAAAAATGTTGAAGACTTTTCGCAGGGAATCCCTGAATTAACAATTAATACTTACTTTACGTTAACATCTTCCTTGTCAATATTCTTAATATCTTCTTTTACATCGTCAACCTCATCGTTAACGCCCTTTAGACCCTTTTTAAATTCTACGAATCCTTTTCCGATTGACCTCATAGTGCCCGGAAGCCTTTTACCAAAAATCAACAGAGCAACAACGAGAATAATAATCCACTCAAAACCACCCGGAATACCAAACCACCCAATTGGAATATTAAACATTATAAATCACCTCCAATTTGTACTTCAAAAAAAAATAATAGCATTAAACTTAATCTATTTCCTACCGCATGTCAAACTATTTTCGTAGAAGTATAATTAAATTAAGAAGTTAGGAGGCATGCCCTGATTATTATATAAGGTCTTAAGAGATAGCCACACGTAGTTCATGCTTCGCCCTTCCGAATAGCGAAGCCAGGCGAGATACCCGTAAAGCGTTACCCTTCATTCATTATTTATCAATAGTCAGCATTCAATTTCACCTCTTTGCGCACTTTGCGTCTTTGCGCTGAATTCGTCTTTCGAAACCCGATACTCGTTTTCTACGGACACCAAGTATAACTCATACCTGTTTTGTACCTATTCTTACCCTGTTGATTTTTTCCTGATAAATGGTTAATTAGAACAATCTAAGCTTAGAAGGAGTTTATAAACGTACCAAGGATGGTACAGGGAAGGAGCAATGAAGGTTCCTGAAGTCTACATGGAAGTGGACATAAGGAAAATCAGCCTTACTGTTGGAGATGTTTAACGTGAGCATCTTTGCAGTAAGGCTTTTTTTATTTACCGGGCAAGAGGAAGAGAAGTTACCTGTCTCGTTTTACCACGTAATCGCCTAATTCAAGGAGTGAGGTTTTGTAAATCGAGTCTGGGATGATGGATAGTTCATCCTGTGCATCCTTGACCAGCTTTCTTGCGGTTTCGTATGCGTAGTCTACTGCATCATGTTCTGCGAGCAGGTCAGCTATTGCGGCTTTTGTGTCTTTACTGTTGTTCTGAAAGATGAGTTCAAGTGTACTTTCCCTGCGGTCTGTCGGCAGTTTATCAACCAGCCTGATAAACGGCAGTGTCAGTTTACCAATCTGGGCATCTAAATTCATCGGTTTTCCCATTTTTTCCTCTGAACCCACAACATCCAGGCAATCGTCTATTATCTGAAATGCCATCCCGATCTTGGAACCGTAATTGGTAAGAACCTCTGTCTGCTTTTTGTTAGCACCGGAAGAAATTGCACCTAATTTACAACTGGCGGCACAAAGAGATGCCGTTTTGCGCTCTATAATGCTCAGATAATCAGATTCCGTAACCTCTGCATCATAGCATCTTAAAAGCTGAACCATTTCACCTTCACAGAGGATATTAATGGTCTGAGACATTATGAGCGTTGACATTTGGGAATCGAGGGCAGAAAGTATGGTATAGGCCCGTGAAAAAAGGTAATCACCAAACAGAATGGAAATCTTACTCCCCCATTTAGTATTCATTGTCTCGATATGCCGTCTAACTACAGCTTCATCAATAATATCATCGTGCACAAGGGTAGCTGTATGAATGAGCTCTACAACTACTGCTAAATCAATATGTTGCGCGATTAAACCACCTGAACACTGACCTGACAGTAAAAGCAGTGCCGGACGTAATCTTTTGCCCTGTATCTTGCTGATATGAAAAACTAAATCTGAAAGGCGCTTGTCAGCCGGAGATAAATCACTATATATACGCTCCTCTACTTCGCGCATTTGATCTTTTAAAGGTGCTAAAATAGCATCCGTACTCATCTAGTTTATGACTCCTAACATTTTCCTGTACAACTAAATTTAAAAAGGGCTGGATATACTATCAAGATCTCAAAAAAATGTCAATTATGTTTTATTCCATTATTTCACTGTACTATTTTATGCCAAAATTCACCTAAGTCTAATTTCTCATTATCTTTGATATGTTTATTTCCCTTCGGAAGTCTTCAACGATCTCACCGTATGCGCAATTCTCAACAGAGACATTTTCTTTAAAAGGAATAGTCCCGAGAATAGGAACAGAAGAAAATTTCTCTATTTCCCGGACAAAAGCATTACCACTCTTCAACATATTAATAATTATTCCCTTTAACCTGAGATTTCTGCTCCTGGCATATTCAACCGTTAAAAGGGTATGATTTATTGTACCCAGATAATCTCTGCTTACTATTACGAGCGGCAGGTCCATCTTATGAGCCATGTCAGCAACCAGAACAGTATCGTCAATGGGCACCATAAGACCACCAACCCCCTCGACAACGACAAAATCGTGCCTGTGCGTAAGCTCTTCGTACGCTTTCCATATCTTGTCGATGTCGATCCGAACACCGGACTCCGCTGCAGCTATCGTTGGCGCGATCGGCAGTTTTAGGCAAATAGGGTTCACAACATCGTCATCGTCAGTACTATCAATTATTTTTTTAAGAAATACGGCATCCTCAGAGACAAGTTTTCCGTCAATCTCCTTTGCGCCTGACGCAACCGGCTTCATGACACCTACGTCCAGACCATGTGCCTTCATTGAGGCAGCTATCGCACCGGCAATGACTGTCTTGCCCACTTCCGTATCGCCTCCAGTTACAAATACACCTTTTTCCATTAATCAGCCTTTTCGTATCGTTAAATCCTTTTTAACTCCCCAAAGTCAGCCTATCGCCTTTTTTCATTTTTAATACATCTCCGGCATTACCACGATTCACTGATATTTCCAGATAACCGGAACTTCCAAATATTGCCAATGCCTCGTTATCTCCAACATCTGTATATGAACTGCAGATACTGTTAATCCGCCTTCTACCCATAGCAATTGATACTTTTTCCGTATCCACCTTCATCCTGTCAAAAGTTTCCTTATTAACATTAGTAATAAGATTACCAAAACTATCTACATATATAATCTCTGCAGTTAACTTTCCGTCGGGAGAAAGAATAGGCTTTGGCAAATCAATTTTTTTTACCTTGTCAATTCTTTCCCCAAGCTCCTTATAGTTAACTCCTCTGGAGAGATGAGCAGCAACGGGCGCAAAGATATCACGTCCGTGAAATGTATTGCTGATTGTCGGTAAGAAAAACTTCCCGTCAGTAACATTTCTGATCGACGGAGATTCTTCCTTTGCAATAACAAACGAAAGCACTCCATTGTCAGGTGCAAGAAACAGATAATCCTCGGTTTTTAAACAGAGAATTTTCCTGTCACTCCCTACTCCGGGATCAACCACAACCACATGGACCGTCCCCTTGGGAAAATAGCTATATGAATTATTAAGAACACATGCCGCCTGAAAAATATCCTGAGCGGCTATTGTATTGCTTATGTCAATTACGCTTGCAGATGGATTTATATTGGTCATTACACCCTTCATAACACCCACATATCCATCTTGCAGTCCAAAATCAGTAATTAACGTTATTATTGATTGTTTTTTAGGCATATTATATACTCAAAATAATTTTCAGCTAATCTGAATCTTATTTTACTGCATCCAGAATCTTAATTCACTCTTCGATAGCTACCTGCATTTCCCATCAGAAAAAAGCTTATAAAAATATAGTGCTTCCTGTCAGGCTTTTGCCTGCTTTATCCAAAACCTCCAACAATAGGAATATCAGTATTACAGTTATTACACGTTCCGTCTCTGATTTCAAATGTCCTGATACTGAAGCCAGCCCTTTCAATAAGCATTTTCCCACAGCTATGGCAATAAGTGTTTTCCCACTCGTGTCCGGGGACATTGCCTATGTAAACATATTTGAGACCTTCTTCAACCCCTATCTCCCTGGCTGATTCCAGAGTGGAGACCGGTGTAGATGGTACGTGAGACAACTCAAGGTATGGATGAAATCTGCTCACGTGCCATGGTGTATCATCCCCAAGATTCTGTACAATCCATCTGGCAATTCCATGTAACTCGTCAGTTCCATCATTATAACCAGGCACTACATTAGTTATTATTTCCACGTGCATATCCCATTGTGATTTTGCCCTGACTGCCGCATCTAATATCGGCCTTACACTCTTGATACCGGTAACGTCTTTATAGAAGCAATGCCTGGAGTCCTGTAATTTATCACTTACTTTAATATCAGCCCCTGAAGAATCTTTTGCAGCATAACTATCAAGACCTTTAATGTCGACTCTGTAAGCATCTAAAAATGGCCCAATTGCATCTAATGCCTCTGGTTCTATATAACCGTTTGTCACAAAAACGGTGTATTGCCCTTGCTTCTTTGCTAATTTTGCACCATCAATTGCGTACTCAAGCCAGATTGTAGGCTCATTGTAGGTCCATGAAATCCCTTTACACCTGTTTTTAATAGAAAGGTGTACCAGCTCTTCCGGGGAAATATAGGAAGTGTCTCTGTCACTATTATCAATACGTGAATGAGCTATTTGCCAGTTTTGACAATGGCCGCATCGCATATTGCACCCAAGAGAACCAATTGAGAATGTCTGGCTGCCGGGGAAAAAATGGTATAAGGGCTTCTTTTCAATAGCATCAGCACATGCCGATGAAACTCTGCCATAAATCATCGAGAAAAGTTTACCGTCTATATTTTTCCTGACCCCGCAGTAACCCAATTTACCATCGGCTATCACACATCTATGCGGACACAAGTGGCAACTAACCTTATTACCTTCCTCTGTCAGATAAAATAGCGCCTCATGTCTCATTATGGCTTACGTTTTGAATAATAGACGTATAATGACTTGACCTTTTTTCGCTCATGTTGATACCCTTCCATAGTCGTCCTCCAGACGCATAATATCATCTTCTCCAAAATAATCTCCCTGTTGTATCTCTATAAACGTCAAAACCTCATCTCCATTATTAGTCATTCGATGTGCTGCCTCCCTAGGTATATTTAAGGTATTCCCTTTTTCCATATAAACCTCTTTACCATCAATAGTGACCATACCTTTCCCCTCGACCACCATCCAATGTTCACTTCTCTTGAAGTGCTTCTGATAGCTTAACCTTTTTCCAGGCAATACGGTTACCCTCTTCACTTTGTAGGAAGGTTCATCAAGCAACACTTCCCATCTCCCCCAGGGAGGATTTGATACTTTCTCATCCGGTTCAGGTTTACTCATTTACCATTTCTCACAATTTCTTAATTCTTCAATTATTTTATATTTTACTATCTTGTATATCGCTGTGCAAGAGGCATCCTCCTGCCTGTCCCAAACGCCTTTGACGTGACCTTAAGTCCTGGTGCCGCCTGTTTTCTCTTATACTCATTTCTATCAACCTTACTGACAATATCTTTAACAAGCGACTCATCATAACCCATTCCCACTATATCACTGACATCCCTTGATTCCTCAACATAGGCACTTAACACTCCATCAAGGACATCATATGGAGGCAATGAGTCCTGGTCCTTTTGATTTGGCCGTAATTCGGCCGACGGTGGTTTTTTGATAGTGTCAACAGGAATAATCTCTTTTCTACGATTGATGTATTCAGCAAGACCATAAACCATGGTCTTGGGAATATCGGATATAACTGCAAGCCCGCCGCACATATCACCATATAGAGTACAATAACCAACTGCGAGTTCTGACTTATTTCCGGTTGTCAGCACAAGATATCCATATTTATTTGATATGGCCATCAGGATCTTACCCCTTATCCTGGCCTGCAGGTTTTCTTCTGTAACATCAAATGGAAGCCCGGCAAATACACCGCTTAAAATCTTTGTGTACGCATTGTAGACGGACTTTATCGGTATTACCTGACATTCAATACCGAGCTTTTCTGCCAGTACCATAGAATCTTCAACACTGCCTTTGGATGAAAAGCTTGAAGGCATTGTAATACCGAGCACCTTGTCCCTGCCAAGAGCTTTAACCGCAATAACGGCTGTAACTGCAGAATCGATTCCACCGCTCAGACCAATTACGGCTTTTTTAAATCCACATTTTTTGACATAATCCCGAGTGCCCAGGATTAATGCTTCATAGACAGATCTGACATCACTCTCACCTGCCGTGTATCCAGCCCCATTTTTAACCGGTTCAGCCTTACTCTTATCCGCGATCACATCAGAGCCTTTGAGCTCAACAATAAGCATATCTTCTTTAAAAGCTGATGCCTGATCTACAACAATTCCCTTTTTATTAATTACCAGGCTGTTTCCGTCAAATACCAGATCATCATTTCCTCCAATCTGATTAACAAAAACAACAGGTACTTTATTCCTCTTTGCATGACCTGTCAGCATTTTCAGCCTTACATCCTGTTTACCAATAGTAAAAGGCGATGCTGAAATGTTTATTATAATCTCCGCACCCTGCCTTATCATACATTCAACAGGGTCTTTATGATGGATTGTTCCCGGCCAGACTACATCAGCACCCCATGCATCTTCACAGATTGAAATACCAAATTTCCTGCCGGATATCTTTACAATTGAAATGTCATGCGTAGGCTCAAAATACCTATCCTCATCAAATACATCATATGTTGGCAGCAAAGACTTGTAATGGCGTGAAACAATTTTCCTGTTTTTTATAAATGCCGCAGCATTATACAAAGCTTTCCCACGTCGTGCGACATTTCTGTCAACAAATCCTACAATAGCTGAAATACCGGATACATTATTCTTTATCTCTTCCAGCGCTTTTAGATTGCTGTCTACAAATCCTGAGAGTGCCAGCAAGTCTTTAGGCGGATAACCCACGACACTCATCTCTGGAAATATAACCAGATCAGCCCCCTTCTTCCTGGCTTCATTTATAAACTTACAGATCTTTCCCGTATTTTGCTTAAATGCACCTATAGTCGGATTTATTTGCGCCAGACATATTTTCATAAATTAGTTCCCGTATATTTTAGTGAATACAGAAAAACACAGATAACTATTTTCCAACATTTTCAAGTACCTTACATATACCGTCAGACTATGACATAACTCTTCAAAACCACATAATTTATAAACATTTAATAGTACAATTCGCTATATAAATCAATAAAATTTGGCAATTATTGTATAAACCTGATATTATGATGTTACCAAAAATGAATAATATGAAGATTGATCAAGAACTTGTTGATAAACTGGAAAGAATATCTGATCCGGGTGAATTAATGGCAGAGCTTTTTCGCATGTTCGGTAAACGAGCAGCAATTGGCACAAGTGGACAATGGACGGGAGTGGCCTTAATCGACATGGTAATCCGTGCCGGCATTTCAAATCCCCGTGTTTATACAGTGGATACTCTGCGACTTTTCCCGGAGACATATGACCTCTTCCGTGAGCTTGAGAAAAAATACAATATTAAGATTGAAAAGGCCGCACCTGATTTTGATGCTGTAAGCAAGATGGTTCGAGATCATGGAGAGATGATCTTCTTTGACAGTAAGGCAAAACAGGAATATTGCTGTAAAATACGAAAGGTAGATCCAAATAACAAAATCCTTGATACACTTGATGTATGGATTACAGGGTTAAGAGCCGATCAATCTGATGCGAGGTCACAAATTAAACGATTAGAAATTATTCAACACACACAGCAGGACGGAACAGAACGCCCCCTGCTCAAAGTAACGCCATTGATAGCATGGACGGAAGAAATGGTTAAGGAGTACGCCAGAGCTAATAATGTGCCTGTGCATAAACTGCTTGAAATGGAAAGGGATGGATGGCATTACGCCTCGCTTGGCTGCATCATCTGCACTACACCCATAAATTCCCACGAATCACGCCGTGCGGGACGCTGGAGATGGTTTAATCAACAGCTAAACGACGATCACAAAGAATGCGGTCTGCATCTTACCGGTAAAAAAACGAGTTCCTGATCACATAATCTGTAACATTAAGTTCCGTACTATAGAGGAATAAATATCATAAAAACAGAAATGGCAATGATGGTTGTTCAGTTTATTCCGGAACTATCTGACAAGGCCTGACCCTCTTCTTGAAAAGAGTCCTGTTCCTGAGCATGATTGCTCCCGTTCTCCTCTGTACCAAAAACTTTATCGACGAGCTCACTCATAATGGATTCTACATCATCTCTTTGAAGGCCTAAAACATCGAGAGTATTCTCTTCAAATACATACATAAGTCCGTCGCAACCAAGCCCAATTCCAAGCATGCAACTAATGGCATCTGCAAGATGTACAATATATGTTATATCTCTATGATTATTCGCTTTTTCCGGCCTATGGTGATATTGTACCGCATCCACAAGAATTGGAGGAAGGTTCCATCTTTTGATCATTCTACTGCCTATTTGAGGGTGATCAAAACCAAGGACATCCTTTTCCGCTCTATCAAATGGAATTCTCTTATTTTTTGATTCTTTAATTATTTGAATGAATTGCTCCTCAGCAAAATTACTCAGTATAATCTTGCCTATATCAAGCAATAGCCCTGCTATATAAGCTTCCTCAGATTCCTTAAACCCGATACGGTTAGCTATTATTCTCGCACATACTGCACAACCAATAGAATGCTGCCATAACATTCCTTTTTCAAGAGCATACGCAGGAATTTCTTTATTTAGCATATCCTGAGTTGATGAAGTTAACGCAATACTTTTAACAGTATCAAGGCCAAGACAGACTATTGCATGGGATATAGTTGATATTGTCCTGGAAAAACCGTAAAAAGATGAGTTTGCAAGTTTAAGTGTGCTGGCTGTTAATTTTGGATCACGCTCAAACACTCCTGCAAGTTCTTGAATAGAGGTTTCAGCGCTGTTTGTAAGTTCTAGTATTTGAGCAATACTTTGCGGCAAAGGAGGCAAATCCCTCACTCTGATTAATAATTTAGCAAGTGTCATCTTACTCAATATCCATACCTCACTACTTAATTTTGATTATCAAATTATCCCGCGGCCAAATAAAACAATTTATAATGAAAAATAGCAACTATTATGCCATTTTTTAGCTAATTAATATGTATCTTCTTATGTCATTGAATAAAATATGTTTAAACCAATAATGAGTCCCTGAAACCTTGAATGTTTCTAAACTTATGTCCTTTTACACAACAAATATTGCATTTAGAATGTAAAAATGTTCCACAGCAAAATAGGATATTAAATGCAACAAATCTACACCAATGGAATATGTGAAGATGCTGAACTTTTTGATAATAGTGTAGGAAACTTAAATCAGGAAATGAATACAGAATGAAGCTTAAAATTGTCAAAGGCCTTCCTTCCAGAATACTGGAATGACTACAGTTGACTTAGTTAATAGACCATGTCACTCTTATCTGATTAAAAAATTTTTTTGTTGACGACTGAAAAATCATTCGCAACAATAATCAACCTGGAAAATACAGGTTTTGACAAAAGTAGAGTAAGATTTTAAATTCATCCTGTAATTACGGAGAAAGTTAATGGCCAAAAAGAGTCGCAATATTGCACTTGCATGGTATCGCCAGGACCAATGGCAGCTTCTTTTAGATTATTCTACAGATTCGGATAAACTGGCACGTACACATCAGGAATGGCTGGAACACGCTGAAGAAAGAGTGAATGAAATGGGCGAGGATGGGATTAATATCGTAAAAGTAGACATTAATATTGAAGAGATGAAGAAATGGTGTGAAAGACATGATAAACCGATAGATAGCTCTACCCGAAGTGAATACGCGGTGTTCCTGGCTCAGAATAATTTAAACATCATATGAGATAGTTTATATTTAATCTGACACTTCAGTAGTAATATTGATATGATGGACA
>CAYFOK010000008.1:0-141775 GCA_964344685.1 uncultured Candidatus Scalindua sp.
CCAATTGATGGGTATAATTTGACTTGACCTCTTACTCGACAAGCAAGGGGTCACTTGTGGAGTTGATCTCAGTTTATCACTCTAATATCTTCACTTTTTACCCATAATCTCTTATTATTCCTAACTTTACCTACAGGTGTAACACTAACACTTTTTTACACTTACAGAATAAACAAATGCTTTTTCCAAAAGTTCAACCTTTGTTCCCGCACGGTTGTCCGTGTGGTTATTACACTGATCCGAAAAAAGTGTGTCTCTGTACGCCTCGTCAGATTCAAAATTATATTTCCAGGATTTCCGGCCCTCTTCTTGACAGGATTGATATCCATGTTGAAGTGCCGAATGTTCAGCACAAAGAGCTGGCATCAGACTCAGCCGGTGAATCGTCGGAGGAAATCAGAGGGGAAGTTACAAAAGCTCGTCAGATACAGTTACAGCGATTCAAGGGACTCAAACACTCAACCAATTCCAGAATGTCAGCTAAGACGATTAAAAAACATTGTGTACTGGATAGTAAGGCGGAAGAGCTGCTCCATCAGGCAATGACTGAGCTCAACATTTCTGCAAGGGGTTACAATAAAATACTCAAGGTCGGCAGGACCATTGCAGATCTTGACAACAGTGAAAACGTATACGTGGAGCATATATCCGAAGCTGTTCAGTACAGAAATCTGGATAGAGATTTGTGGAAATGATTCTTTTTAATATTCTCCTATGGCCTGGAGAAGGAGTCCTGAAAATCAGTCCGGCTATGTGGATGGGGGAGACACATGGGAATGTCATTATCCCCATCCGCCTGTAGCCTAATTTGAATGTGGTTGTTACAGACAGAGCGATTGGCTTCTCTGGAACATGCATATTATAGTCCTGCGATGTGTTTGTCAGTGTAACTATGTTCTGAAGCAATAAAAAAATATAGGTGAGTTAGTCACTATCGACCGACCAAGTTTTTTAACTGTTGCAAAAACTGTGGATTCACCTTGAACCCAAAATTTTGGCTTTTTAGCGTATCTGATAAAGCTTTTTCATACTCTTTGAGACAATACCATGCTGTTGCACGATTATAAAAAGCCTTTGCATACTCCGGATTTATAGCAATAGCCTTACTATAGTCTGCAACAGCTTTGTCATACTCCTTTTTGTTATAATACACAATTCCTCGATTATTGTAAGATTGTATATGTTTTGGATCTATAGCAACAGCTTTACTATAGTCTGCAACAGCTTTGCCAAACTCCTTTTTAGCATCATAAGCACATCCTCGATTATAATAGGCATCTGCATATTCCGGATCTATAGCGACAGCCTTACTATAGTCTGCAACAGCTTTGTCAAACTCCCTTTTGGCAAAATAAACAATTCCTCGATTATAATAAGCTTTTGCATATTCCGGATCTATATCGACAGCCTTACTATAGTCTGAAACAGCTTTGTCAAGCTCCCTTTTGGCAAAATAAACAATTCCTCGATTATAATAGGCATCTGCGTATTTAGGATTTATGGCAACAGCCTTATTATAGTCTGAAACAGCTTTGTCAAACTCCTTTTTGGCATCATAAACAAGCCCTCGATTATTGTAGGCTTTTGCATACTTTGGTTTTATAGCAATGGCCTTACTGTAGTCTGAAACAGCCTTGTCAAACTCCTTTATGGCATAATAAACATTGCCTCGATTATAGTAAGCCTGTGCATGTTTTGAATTTATAGCAACAGTCTTACTAAAGTCTGAAACAGCTTTGTCATACTCCTTTTTGGTATGATAATAACATCCTCGATTATTGTAAGCCTGTGCTTCAACAGGTGTAACCTCAATACAATGGTTCCACAGGGTAAAACTGTTTTCCCAGACAGGCACCTGCACAACAAAACTCCTGACCCCAAGCAAAACAATCACACTGCCAAAAATAACCCATTGCCACGGTTGATTACTTCGATCCGCGAAATACCCAAACCCAAGCGATACTCCAAGCATAGACAGATATAGGTAACGATCAGCAACCGTTGACCACTCTTGAAAAATAAACTCTACAAGACCTGATACCGGCAGAAAACCAAACAGGAAAAGCAGGGCTGCCAACACAAGACCAGGTATCCTGTTCCTGGCATACCAGAGGCAAGACCCTATACCGACAGGTGCTATCCAGGCCATATAAAACCACCACTGCCCTATCACATATTCAGGCGTTCTTGCATAAGAGAATGCCAGGGAGAGAGGAACTAACAGCTTGTAGAGATAGAATGAGACTGCATCCATCCAGATAAGCGGCCTGACCCAAAGAGTGGTTGACTGGGTCACAGTATCCTGTACCGGTAGCGATGAGGTGACTATGGCAATCACAGCGGAGATAACAACCCATAGCCATAGCCAGGATTTTGCATAGAGCTGTTTCAAAGAGGGGCGATAAAGATAATACTCCATTGAAACTGCAAACAGAGGCAAAATCGCCGCAGACGGTTTTGATAATAGTGCCAATAGAAAACATATACTGCTGTATAGACCTGATAATTTAAAACCTGTATTTCCGTATTTGGTGCTGCAGTTTTTTATATAAAGATAGAGAGCTGTAAAACTAAAAAAAGCGGCCGTTAGTCCTCGAAACTCAGAAACGAAACTAACTGTTTCCACCTGAAGAGGGTGTGCCAGAAACAGCAATGCTCCTGCCAGTGCTGCCCAGGGGCTTTTGATAAACTGTCTTAACAGTGCAAAGACCAATACACCGTTTAGTGTGTGGAGGATGATATTGGCAAGGTGATAGATAAAAGGGTCATGAGGGCTGGAGGAGATGGAGGTGCTAATTGCCGCTAATACAGACCATAAATTATAGGCAACGGGGATATACAAACCGCGGTACGGCTCTTTCCAGAAATGGAGCAGATTTTCAGAGCTTACCGGATGAAGGTATGGATTATCAGTTAAATGTATTTTCACATCATCTGAAACGAGATCAAAACCTGTGGCCTGCCAGTAAATGACAAATGGAACTATAACCAGTATTGACATGACAAGAGCAATATTCGCATTACTATTTTGCAGTGATGTCTGACTGGCTTTTCGCATGGAATATCTCTTGATTAATTGTTAAAAAAGGTTACCTTCAGTTAAAGTTTTTTGGTTGCTTTGTAATTCCTTATGGAGACCAAAAAAAAATTTGCCAATACGATAGCATATAATAAACCCGATGTAGCAGGTGATATAGAAATTGGCCAACCCACGATAGAATTGAAAACCTGTGAACCTATTATTATTTAGAATAAAGAGGTTATTAAATTAAATAAATAGTTCGTGGTCATAGTAACCACGGTCGCTATAGTTTGCGATACGATAAAGGAATTGTTTAGCTTGTTTCAAGAGAAAAACAGATTTAATAACTATAATTCCTCAGTTTTTCATTTCATCAATTACATTTTATTTAAATGGCTTTCAATTTACTTTAATCCTATAGGAATCTGATCAATATAATGGCTATCAATAATACCCACGTTGGTTTCCACATGGTTGTCGATGTTGCTTTTAAGGAGAACAAAGGGGATGGTCGCTGTGCGTCACTGGAAAACATATCCGAAGCCGTCCAATACAGAGATCTGGGTCGTGACTTATGAAAATGATAAGGAAGAAAATTGATTAATCTATTTGTATCAAATATATGGAGATGATGATATTTTTGAGATCCGGTATTGCGTTTGTACCTTGACAGCCTTTTATTAGTTTGGTAAATTATAGATATTATTTCACTTAAACCGTTTTTCAGGTAAGACAAAATGAAGAAATTTCTGTTTGTACAAACCCTATTCGTAACCTTTCTCCTGGCATTTCTTACAACATCTTCTTATGGCACTGGTAATTTTAAGGCACATTATAATAAAGGTATTGATTTCTATAAACAGGGTAAATACGATCAAGCCGGAAAAGAGTTTCAGCAGGCAATAGATTTAAAACCTAATGATGTTTATGCTCTTTATGGGCTGGGTAATACATATTATTGTAAAGCAAAATATGATGATGCTGTCAAAATTTATACTAAGGCCATAAATATAAATCCTGATTATGCGAAGGTCCATTATTCGCTGTCTCTGGCCTATAGTAAATTGGGGATGACACGTGAAGCTGAAAAGCAGAAGACTATATTCAGAAAATTGTCTCAAGGAGGAAAAAGTACCGGTACGTCAACACATGCAAAGGCAAAACATACCAGTTCGCATGCAAAAGCAAAAATAGATCATTCTCCGAAAAAAACTTTGTCACATGCTCCAAAAAAATCATTGCATGAAACGAAGCATACGGATACCCATAAAACACATGACACACATGCCGCGAGCAGGCATGAACCAAAACATGAGGATACCCACAAGACACATGACAGGCATGCCGCGAGCAGGCATGAAACAAAACATGAGGATACCCACAAGACACATGACAAGCATGCCGCGAGCAGGCATGAACCAAAACATGCGGATACCCATAAAACACATGAAACGAAACATGCGGATACTCATAAAACACATGAAACGAAACATGCAGCTGCTCATGACAGCGGAGGGGACTCCCATTCAATCTTTCAGGGCTATTCAGGAGAGACACATAAAGCCGATGAGCGTGTTTTTCATAAGAAAAAACCCCATGGAACATATAGTTTTTCTGCAAAGCCATTCAGTAGTGTTAAGTATTTTATTCAGGATAAGTGGTACTCATCCGGTTTAAATAAAATATGGATTTGTGCTGCCGGTTATATTGTTGGAACACAGATATGGCTTTGTGTGGTGGCGTTCTTTTGCGTGATAGTCTGGAGAATAAGAGAGAAAACCTAACTTCTTTGCCCTCATAAACTCACTTCCTATACATCAATATGATACCATTCTACAAGGAGGTTTTTTGCTAAGCCTTAGGAGAAGTATCAAGTTTATCGCTGCTCTCTTCTTCTATTATTCCGGGATCTTTGTTTTTTATAAAAGGTTCTTTATGAAAGGGAAGGTTACTATACTGATGTTCCATCGTGTAACCGATTCCTTTTTTGATGTCAGCCTGCTGATTAAAAGAGAGACTTTTGAGGAGTGTATGAAATATATTACTCAAAGTTTTCCTGTAATCTCAATGGACTTCTTGGTACAGAATTTTGACAAATGGGAAAACATATCTGATAACAGCTTCGTGATCACTTTTGATGATGGGTGGATAGATTTTCATGACACTGCTTATCCAATTCTAAGCCGACTAAAGGTTCCGGTGACAGTTTATCTGACTACCGGTTTTGTATCATCAGAGTGCAGTTACTGGCAGGAGAGGCTGAATAACTTACTCTCGCCGATAGTTGCAGACAAGAAGGTATTTCTGCAGAGAGACAATATTGTTTCCATGCCTGAAGTGAATCTCAAACTGAAAAACTTGATATCGAAGGGTGATGATACGCAGATAATATTTGAATTTATTGGCTACCTTAAAGGGCTTACTTATGATATAACTTTAAAAACTATTTCTGAACTGGAAGAGCTTCTTAAGGAACAGACTATAATGGTTAGTGAAGGCGGACATAGATCCTTTGTAAACTGGGAAGAAGCAAACAGTATTGACGGGCCTGATATCTCTTTCGGTTCTCATACGGTCAATCATCCGATATTAACCAATGAGCAGTTAGATGTAATCGAGAATGAGATTTGTAAATCGAAAGAGATCATTGAGCAAGAGACCGGGAGAAAGGTCCTTCATTTCTGTTATCCGAATGGAAATTATAATGATGAGGTAAGGAGAGTGGTTTCTGGATCGTACAAATCGGCATGTACAACCAGGGCCGGTTTTGTTTCAAAAGATTCCGATCTGTTTAGCCTTAATAGAATCGGAATAAATGAGGAGATGGTTTCTGGCTGGAGGGGCAATTTCTCTAAATATATGTTTACACTTTCTCTGTTTATCGAGTCTATTAGAAAATAAAAAGTAGTTTATAGCATTTATTATGTATTTGAGATTTAAGATAAAATGGGAAATCGGGAAAAGGATTTAAAGGAAATAGCTGAGTGTTTGAGGGTGAATAATTATGCTAAATCACAAGTTCTTCCAACAGAAAAAAATTATTGGAAACTGCCATTAGAACCTCTGAATTTCTTGAATCTCGTTTTTTTTAAAAAAAACGCACTGTTTGAATGGTCAGCTTTTCCTCTATTTTATCAAAAATTATTTAAAATATTTAATCCACAGGTATTTTCTCTTTTTAAAATGTTTTTTCTTAACAGTGAAGTGAAAAGGAAAGAGATATCAAGTTTTTTCAACGAGGAGGAGATCAACTCTTTTATAAATAATAATGTCTTGGAAGAGTCAAATGGGAATTACCAATTTAATATAAAATTCATACCTTATAAAGATATGATTTTGAGCAAAGGTACTTCATGGTTTGGTAATGACTCAATTATGTTTGCAGAACACTTGGCAAAGGATCTAAGAGGTATGTCGTTTGATAAAACATTGGATTTGTGCACTGGGACCGGTATCCAGGCATTGGTATCCCTGAAGTACTCTAAAAGCGTGGTTGCGTCTGATGTAACAACATACTCAGTTCAGAACGCTGCCTTGAATTCTAAAATCAATAATATGACTAATACTACTTTTCTTACTTCCAGTATGTTCACAAATATAACAGGAAAATATGACCTGATTACGGCAAATCCGCCATATGGTATTATTGAAGAAAATCTTGAAAAAAAAGAGTACGGTCTTCAAACTGTTTTTGAATTAGTAGAAGATCTGGACAATTATCTGGAAGAAGGGGGTGTTGCAAAGATTTTTACGGAGTCTGTAAACAGAGAAGGCAAAGATTTACTGCTGGAAAAAATAAAACAGGTTTTTGGTAATAAAGGATATACAATAGTTGTAACACCGTTAAATTATCATCTCAACATGCCTCTTTTTAAGTTAGTACACAAAGAGTATGGAGTATCATACATACCTCTCCACATTATAACCTTTAGAAAGAATGGTGAAAATATGATTGTATTACTCAAGCTGCCATTAATTAAGAGGGTAATATGTTTTGCTTACATAGCACTGATGTATTTAAAGTTTTCTTTAAGGTGTAAATGATATGGGATGTCTGAAGAACAAAGCTGCCGTCTTGCAATACCAGAATATTTGTGAAGATAAGGCAAACTTTCTTGAAACATGGATTCATCACAAATGTTTTGAAGGACAGCTAAACTACTTTGCAAAGAATAATGTACCCATCATTCCTTTGTGTGATGTTGAGGCTTATCTAAAGGGTAACTTGCGGGTAAAGAAACAGTCCTTCTCCCTCACATTTGATACAGGATATGTTGAACTCTATACCCTCTGTTTCCCATTATTAAAGAAGTATGGATATCCAGCAACATTTTTTATCCGTCCTGATACCGTTGGAAAGACAGAAGAGGTTCATGGCAGGAGGGTACAGTACATGAACTGGGACCAGATTCGTGAAGTTGAGAGAGGAGGAATTGCCATAGGTATGTACGGTTGTAAAGGGAAATGGATATCAGCAATACCTTTAGAAGAGGTTAGAACTGAGATAATTGAAGCCAGGGTCTTGTTCAAGAAGATGCTTGGAAGGTCATTCATTTATTATGGGGTTAGGGAGGGAAATCCTACTAAAGAGATGGTAGATTTATTTAAAAAAGAGGGAATTAAAGCCGTTTTCTGCCAGGCTCCAACCAGAAAAAAAACACAACCTTATACCGTTGGACGAATCCAGATAGATGATAATGACCTTAACATATTACTCATAAAAACAAGAAAAATTTATGTTTTCATGAAGGACTCCAGGTATTGGGAATATGGTCGTAAGTGTCAACTTGATAAGGTTGTCCATTTGGTCTCTGATACAATAAACCGATTAAAGAAAGTGTAAAGGATAATTATGAGATGTACATGATGACCTTATGAATATAGTTTCTGGGTATGTGGTAGAGCTAAATAAATGATTAGTATATTGCTATATTTTTTTAATAGTTCTTCTATTTTTTTATATTCAAAGGTTTGTTGATATTAATGAGTGTGCCTTGTATCTGTTTTATCTTAGAAAATGTATCTCTCTTTTGTTGAAATAACAAAAATTTCTCATGAAATTATTTTATCGTTTCTCAAAAGAAACGGCACTCAAAATTGATTTAATCCTTGGTACCGGGATTAAAGAATGGGGGGGAAAGCTCTATCGATACTTGTTGGCAAGATGGTCACTGGTACGGAGGGTTTTAGATCCGATCGGCATAAGATTAAGATACATGTTGGGAATAGGAATTCGGAAAGATTTACGCCTTCATCTTGGGTGCGGATCGAAGCACTTTGATGACTATATCAATGTAGGTCTCTGGATTACGGATGCAACAGATATCATTTGTGACATAACCCGTTTGCCCTGGCCTGATAATACAATAAGCGTTATTGAAAACTATCATGTTTTTGAGCACATATCTCACACGAAGGCCAGGCAAACGCTTGCAGAATGGTATCGAGTATTAGTACCCGATGGAGTTTTGATTTTGGAATGCCCGCATTTTGATGAAGCAGTAAAGGAATATTTGGCAGGCAATGAAGACCGTCTTATTAATATCTTCGGAAGGCAGAGATCATACGGTGATGCACATCTGTACGGCTATAACCCATCAAGACTAATAAATCTTCTTGAAGAAGCTGGTTTCACAGATTGTGTTGAAGCATCTCCTAAAAGTTCACAGAGCCTTGATGAGCCCTCTTTTCGTATTGAATGCAAAAAACCCGATTAATCATAATTTCTTTTTTTTGGATATTTTGTATAGAAAGTTTATTCAAAAGTATTCTTGGCTAATATTTTGGAAAGTTATTAATTACAAAAGGGTTTAAGATATGAGACAATACTCTTTGCAGCAGATAAAAAGTGCATACACACAGAAAAAAGAATGGGAGAAGCAATATCCAATAAGTTATTTTTTGTTTCGCCCTATATCATTTTATGTAACCTACCTTGTACTTTCTGTAACTAATTCTCCCAGTAAAGTAGCATGGTGTGGTTTTGTAATTGGTATTGGTGGTTGCGCTTCATTACTATTTCTTCCAACCGTGACAATCTGGCCAGGCTTATTCCTTTTGATTGTTTATGCGGTTTCAGATGCTGTTGATGGAAATATTGCCAGAGTAATCGGGAATGTTACTTATTACGGGAAATATCTCGATGGGGTTATTGGCAATATTATAGAAGGAAGCTATTTTTTGTGTCTGGGTTTAGGACTATATCAAGCATCAAAAGGATCAAATTTTCTTAATTTATTGTTGGCCAATGGACAAAATAATTTTGTTTTTGTAATTTTAGCTGGCATTATTATATCGGGAAAGCTTTTTTCGATCATTATAGAAGTAAGTTATGATATTAAAATAATTCAAAACCAGAAGCATAATGGTACTCTTCAGGAAGATCTTCAAGCAACATTTTCGACGTCATCATTTAAAAAAAATTTTTGGTTTCTAATATACACTAATCTTAACGCCTTTAATCTACAACTAATAATATTATCACTATGTGTAGTATTAAATGTTGTAGATTTATTTCTGGTCTTATTTGCAATCTATTATGTTACTCGTTTCTTTGCCTCAATGATCTATTTCACATATCGTGCACACAACAGGCTTTCTTAATCTGTTTTCATTTGTTTTTTTGTAATTAAAAACTATTTCGGAATAAGGACTTTAAGGATGCTGTATAATTTTAGTATGTGTACAGGGAATTTCAGATTGGTAATTTAATATTATAATTCATTCTTTGTTCTGGCTTGTCCAGGAGTGGAGAATATTAGTGCGCATCTGTATCATATCACCAACGCCTATAACTGATAATGCAAAATGGGGAGGAGTTCATACACACACAGAAATGATTTGTAATATTATTACACAATTGGGACACGATGTTACATTGCTGACTATATCACATCCTAAAGGATTAAATGAAGAGTGGTATAATGATATCCATATTCGTTACATTAGAGAAGTAGAGTCAGGATTTTACAATAGTAAAGATTTTCTAAGAGTAAAAGATACTTTTCTAAATCTTCATTTGCAAAATCCTTTTCATTGTATCTTCTCAGAAGGAAATTCAGCATGTATGCTTGCAAAGGATAAAACAGTGTGGGAATTACCACTTTTTTACTTTGTTCATATTCCCGGCTTTACACATTTTTATAATAACTGGAGAGAGGTTTGTAGTGTTAGATTGTTTATCAGTTATTTATTGAAGACTGCTCCGAAAATACTGTATCGTATTCTTTTCTGGGAAATACCTCTCGCGCATTTCAGCACAAAGGTCCTTTCCGTATCAGCACTAAAAGCTCGTCAGCTTCTCACATTATATAATATCTCCCCGGAAAAAGTAGAAATATTCAATAACTGGATAGATATAAAAATGTTTAAACCGGACAATAAAAAAAAATCCAGCACTCGCAAAAACTTGCAATTAGCAGAAAATGAACTGGTTTTTCTGGTAGCGGGTGGAATTTGGCGGCCCAAAGGGTTTCATATTGCTATTCAATCTTTCAGCAAGGTTCTCCGTCATTTTCCAGATTCGGTTTTACTGATTTGTGGGTCCGGCAGGGAAGAAGAGAAAAGATATCTAGCCAACCTCGTAGAGCAGAATAAGATTGCAAACAGAGTCCGTTTCCTTGGGAAAATCGAGCATTCAAAATTCCCACAAATATACAACATAGCTGACATTTTCTTAATGCCATCATTAATGTCTGAAGGGCACGCATATACTCTGATTGAAGCAATGGCATGTGGGCTTCCCTCCATTGCTACTGAATTAGGAGGTAATATAGAAACCGTTGGTGATGCAGGGATTCTAGTTCCACCGGGAGACGTAAAAGCCCTGGCGCAGGCAATGATTGAATTGGTCAAAGATCTTGAAAAGAGAAAAACATTGTCTCTCAGGGCAAGAGAAAGAGTGATACAGTATTTTTCAGAGGAGGTTGCCGTCCAAAAAATTTCCAAGCTTATTGGAGAGGTAGCTAATCAAGCTAAACAGATCGATTAACTTTGGAGCCCTCCCAGGGAGATTTATATAGAATAGCAACAAATGATATGTCACAGGTAGAAAATAGTATCTCAGGAAAAATAATTAGAAATACAATCTTTAATGCCATCGGTCGTTTCTGGGGTATTATTGTTGCCCTTTTTTTGACCCCTTACATAATTGGGCATATAGGGATTGATAGATTCGGCATATGGGCAATTGTGGGTGTCTTGACAGGCTATTTAAGTTTACTTGATCTTGGTATAGGGACCGCTTTTGTGAAATTTGTTTCAGAACACTATACCAAAAAAGATTACAAAAGTATAAACCAGATTGTTAATACCGGAATTGTTTTCTATACAGTATTTGCAGTAGTAATTATTACAATAGGTTTTTCTATAATTAGCACATTGCTAAATTTTTTTAATATCCCACAGGAATTGTACAAGGAAGCAGTATTTGTCTTTTTGCTTGGAATTATAGTTTTTGGTTTTTCTAATACCTTAAGTATTTTTGGAGCGATTCAGGGTGGGTTACAGAGAATGGATTTATCCAATAAGATTGCAATATTTATGTCCTTTCCAAATATTGCAGGAACAATATTCTTCCTGGAAAATGATTACGGCCTGCCAGGGTTGATGGTTAATAATGCTATCATTTTCTTTATAACCAGTATGACCAATATTATTATAGCCTTTAAAATATTACCAGAGTTACGGTTCAATCCTTTTCTGTTTAGTAGAGAGATGCTTAGGAAAATGTTTGGATTTGGGATTAAGATGCAGGTTACTAAAACGACAATGATTATAAATGCTAATATAGATAAAGCATTGATCAGTATTTTTTTGAATTTGAGTCTAGTCGGTTTTTATGAATTGGGACAGAGGGTCGTACAAAAAGGAAGAGATACTTCATTATTGCTTGTTTCGGCAATCCTGCCTGCAGTGTCTGAACTTGATGCCAGAAATGATAAAGATGGAATATATAAGTTGTACCTCAGAGGATCAAAGTATTTAAGCATTGTAGCAATGCCATTGATGGTATTCATATCTATTACTGCACCTACGATAATGTTAGCTTGGATGGGTTCAAAATATGAAATATCTGTTTTAATAATTCGCATTTTAATTATAGCCCATTTTATTAACTTAATGACAGGTGTTGCTACTGGTATTGCTACAGGTATTGGAAGGCCAGGAATGATCACAAAAGCAGCATTAATAAATATGGCGTTAAATCTATTTCTTAGCATTGGATTGATGCTTATGTTTGGTTTTTGGGGTGTTGTAATTGGTACTTCTGTATCCTTGGTTTTGGGGTCATGTATTTTTATGCACGATTTCCATAAGTATGTAAGGATACCCATTTATTCTTTTATAAAATCTGCCATGTTAAAGCCCATCATTGCATGTCTATTATCAGGAATTACCATTAGTTTGTTAGGAGCTATTTTTTCTGCATATAGCCTTCATTCAGGAAGATTGGTCAACTTTAGTATTTTAATTGTACAGGCCATGATTTTCGCAATTATATATCTGGCTATAATTTATAAAATTCAGTATTTAGATACATATGATAAAGACTTATTAATAACATCATTATCAAAGGTTTTCAAAAAAATGGAAGGAATGCTTCCATCCTTTTTTAGAAATAAAGATTAATAATATCTTATTTAAAGTAAATGTAAGATTACTAAAATGATATATCATTGAAGAATCTTATATAATCGAAAATTATTTTATAACTTATGATTGATAATTCAAAAATTGATAATGGACAACTGAAGCAATGAATATCTTGGTAACTGGAGGGACAGGATTTATAGGAATGGCGTTAGCTATAAGGTTGCTCAAAGACAGACATAAGGTAACTATTTTAACTAGAGATGAGAAAAAGGTGAGTAGCTCTCTTAATGGAAAAGTAAATGTTTTAGAGATTGATATAAGTGATCAAGCGTCATTGGAGAGGTTGGATGCAGGATTGCAACAGGTAGATGCAATTTTCCATCTGGCAGCCTCTTTGGACTACTTTGGTGACAGGAACAAACTCTACAATGCCAATGTAGAAGGTACGATTAATCTTCTTAGGCTGGGAATTAAAAATAGAATAAAAAAGTTTATTTTCACAAGTAGTATTGAAGCTATGGGGACAGTAGAAGATAATGAAATTCCTGCAGATGAAGAGTCTGTTTGCAGGCCTGTGAGCCCTTATGGGGGGTCTAAGCTTGCGGCAGAGAGAAAGGTAATTGAAATTGCAGAAGAGAGAGACCTTGATATATCTATCTTCCGTCTGGGGAATGTTTATGGACCGGGAAGTTTTTCCTTCATCATACCTGTGGCCAAGGCAATAATCGAGAATGGAGATCTTTTAAAATATCTTTCCTTTTATGGTAATCGTTATATCCACCCTGTGTATATAGAGGATGTGGTGGAGGGAATTTTAAGGATGTTACAAATAAACGAAAACGGAGTGTTTATATTGGCAGGTATGAATTATATAACCATAAGTGAATTGTTTGGATTGGTGTCAGAGAATTTAGGATTGATAATCAAGCATGTTGAAGGGAGTCTTGCTGACAGAGTTTGTATAAACTTACGAACATTTTGTCAAAAAAGACAGAACAGGGCTGACTTAATAACATATTTTTTGGCAGGAAAAGGTAGAAAAATTCATCGTGCATATTCTATAGAAAAAGCGAAAAAAGAGCTGGGTTATGTTCCAAAAACGAATTTAAGGGACGGTATAGCAAAAACCCTGAAATGGGCAAATCAGGAAGGTCTTTTTGGGGAGAGATAGATGAGGGTCTTACTTATAAATCCACCATCAGGCATTCAACCTGTTGCAAGGGATATGGCAGGTGGCCTTGGATTTGATGGTGGAGATACTATAGTTTTGCCACCTATAGATTTGGCAACCTATGCTGCCACACTACTTGAAAAAAATCATGAAGTCAAAATAATTGATGCTGATGTAGAAGGGCATACAAGAGACGTTTTGTATAAGATAGTCTCCGCATACAGAGCTGACGCAATAATAACCAATGTGTCTTTGCCGAGTATTTGTAGTGATTGTGCCTTTATAAGAGGTCTATGGGAATGTTCTTCGGCAAAGATGATTGCAAAAACCAATATTACTTTCCAACCGATATTAAATGAGATTATCGAGAGAAGTTCAGCAGATATTTGTATTTATGGAGAATGCGATACAAACATAGACAAAATAATTTCAGGTGAGGAGAAAGCCGGCACAGCTTATCTTGAAAATAATAACCTGAAATTAGAGGGAAATTATCTTATTAATGATTTGAATACCTTGCCAATTCCTGCAAGACAGCTACTTCTGGGAAAGGAATACCATTATGTTTTATTGGGGGACAAAGTAACCACAATGCTGACAAGCCGCGGATGTCCATTTTCATGTTCATATTACTGTGCATATCCTTTAGTTCAGGGGGATAAATGGCGGGCACGAAGCCCGAAGCATGTTTTTGCAGAAATAGAGGATATAGTAACAAACCATGGTATTAAAAAAATTTTCTTTCGGGACGCTACTTTCACATTGGATAAGAGAAGAACTGAGGCTATATGTAATCTGATAGTTGAAAATAAAATTGATATTAAGTGGTGGTGTGAAACAAGGGTTGATTGCCTTAATCCGGAACTTATGCAAAAGATGAAACAGGCGGGCTGCTTAGGTATGAACATTGGAGTGGAAACCGGCGATCCGGATGTCCTGCAAACACAGGCAAAGAAAGGTATGACATTAAAAAAACTTAAAATCGTAAGTAAAACGGCACAGCAATTGGGGTTAAAGCTTCACTTTTTACTTATGATAGGCTTACCGGAAGAGACAAAGCATTCTCTCTATAAAACGTTCAAACTGATTTGTAACTTGAGGCCAGAAAGCATTGGAATTTGTATAGCTACTCCATATCCGGGTACACCACTATATGTTGAGGCACAAAAGAAGGGTTGGATAGAAACGGAAGATTGGACAAAGTTTGGTGGGCATTTTCCAATAATGCATACGGACAATCTTTCATCAAAAGATTTAGTTGAGGCGCAGGAGATGATTTATCAAGGGTTTCATCTTTTACGTAGAGGGCTAAAGGGGTGGATAGGGTTGAGATTCCTGGATTATAATTTTAAAAAATGGATTAAAGGTTAGGGAGATATTTATGACTGAACTGTCTGTATCTATAGTTGTCCCCACTTACAACCGAAAAGAGACATTAAAACAGTGTCTCAATGCCCTGTTTAGACAGACGTATCCAAAACCCAAATTTGAAATCCTAGTGATTGATGACGGCTCTAACGATGGAACAGAGAGAGTCATTAAGAAATTAATGACAAACGCACCTGTTGCTCTTAGATATTTTAAACAGGATAATAAAGGGCCTGCTGCAGCAAGAAATTTAGGTATAAAGAATGCGCAGGGCGAAAAAATACTCTCTATAGGAGATGATATTATAGCTTCTGAAATCCTGGTTGAAGAGCATATGAAGTGGCATGAACGCTATACTGAAAACAACGTAGCTGTTTTGGGTTTTGTGACATGGCCTCCAGAGATAAAGGTAACGCCTTTTATGAAATATATTGGCGAAGAAGGCTTCCAATTTGGATTCAAACTGATAAATAACGAGGAGGATGTACCTTATAATTTTTTCTATACATCTAATATCTCCCTTAAAAGGGACTATCTACTTAAAAATGGATTCTTTGATGAAGATTTTCCATATGCAGCCTGGGAGGATATTGAGCTTGCCTATCGTTTAAAGAAAAAAGGGCTTAAGATAGTTTACAATAAGAAGGCCATTGCATATCACGATCATGTAGTTACACAAAATGGTTATTGTAAGAGAATGGAAATTTCAGGAATGTCGGCCAAAATATTCCATGGAAAGTACCCGGAACTTGCAAATCCCAGGATGCAATACCATGCTCCTTTATATAAGTCTTTTATTAAATTCTCCCTCTGGTATTTTTTTCTTCCTTTTGGAAGGGTGGTTCCTAAGGAAATTTTATATAAAATCTACTATCATGTTCTCAAATCGTATTTCCAAAAAGGTTATGAAGGATAAGGTCAGTGTAATAGTGCTTAACTGGAATGGGAAGCATTTTTTGAAGATTTGCCTTGATTCCTTATTAAAACAAACCCTGGAGGGTTTTAAGATAATAGTTGTAGACAATGGCTCAACTGATGGGTCAGTGGAATTTGTTGAAAAAAATTATATAGAAGTAAAAATTCTCGCCCTTGATAAGAACTACGGTTTTGCTAAAGCAAATAATTTAGCGATGCAAAAAGTATTATCAGAGGGAACAAAATACATTGCCTTGCTTAATAACGATACCAGAGCTGACAAATGTTGGTTAAGCGAATTAGTAAAAACCATGTCATCAGACAAAACAATTGGAATATGTGCATCTAAAATGCTGAGGATGGACAGCCCACAGATTTTAGATTCTACAGGCCATGTATTTAAAGGCGGAATGATATGTGATAGAGGACATGATGAATTAGATAGAGGGCAATATGATAAAAAAGTGAATGTTGTAGGGGCAAGTGCCGGTGCCTGCCTTTATAGAAAAGAGATGTTAGAAGCAATGGGGCTGTTTGATGAGAGTTTTGGCTCATATTATGAAGACGCTGACATATCCTGGCGGGCGTTTAAGGGGGGCTGGAAGGCACGGTATGTAAGTACAGCAGTGGTATATCATTGTCATGGTGGGACTACAAAGAGCAGCAAGGAAATATCACAGAAAATGAGTGAGCTACAAATTGTAAACATGGTGAAAGTAATCAGAAAACATGCCACATTTATCCAGAAACTACAATTGTCCTTCAGGTGGACAAGAACAGCAATACGCAATGAAATTGGTAAATGGCTTAAGAGAAATAATATTGGTGGTAAGCAATTATTTGAAAGAGTAAGTAAGTTGTGGATGTAAAAAATTCTTTAAAGATGATGGTGTTGTAGATTGAGTGTAAACATTCAGGAATTTACAATCATTTACCTGACAACCGTCTGACGAGGGTATTAACAATGCCTATGGTAACTAAATTAAGTGTAATTCTTACCTGCTTTAATGGTGAGAAATGGATTGCAGAAACGATAAAAAGCGTTTTAACACAAACTTTTGTGGATTTTGAATTAATTATTATTAATGACGGATCGACAGACAAGTCTGAACAGAAAATACTCTCTTTTTCAAGTGATAAACGAATAAAGTATTTTTCGCAAGAAAACATAGGCATCCCTGGTGCAAGAAATGTTGGTATACGAAAGGCCCTGGGTGAGTATGTCTGCATTCTTGATCAGGATGACCTCTGGCTGCCGGAGAAGCTTGCCAGGGAGGTAGAGTATTTAGATCACAATCGAGATGTAGGGGTCGTGTATACAGGTGCTTGTATCATAAATGAGAAGGGAGAAGTTGTTGGCAGAAGAACTGTGCCTATATGTACGAAAAATCTATTGCTGAGAAAACTGATTGATTATAATTTTATTCCAACGACTTCAATAATGATGAGAAGGGAGTGTTTTGATACGATTGGTCTACTTGATGAAACACTTTATGGCTGTGACGACTATGATCTATGGTTGAGAGCTGCGGGGAAATATCATTTTGGGCTCATTGATATGCCGTTAGTTAAGGTTCGTTATCATCAGGAGCAGGCTTCACATAGCGAAAGGATGTTTTCTGACCGTACAAAAATTTTTGAAAAAATTTTAATTATGTATCCATTATATCAGAAAGTGATTCAAGACAAACTATCAGGATTGTATTACGTGCTGGCCCAGAAAAGCTTAGCTAATGAAAATATTTATAAGGCAAAATCAGAGTTTCTCAAAAGCATTAGGCTAAAGCCATGTTGGCTTAGACCCTGGATCTGGTTAATCTTCATATCCTGTGGTTTGTCCAGGATTCTTTTAATCGTGAAGACCAGGTGTGTTTAGGAAAGTTTTCTAGTTTGAAGTGGTGAGACGGTAAATCAGATGTTATTCCAGTTTTTGGCAAACAGCAGTGTAGGATTTAATATTTTTTTCCTGGGTACATAATATGTTTTATAAATATCAAAAGGGATTGAATAGCTCACGGATTATATGAAATGAAAATATGCGTTTTCTCAATCGTAACCTACTGGCATGGTCTAAAAGGGGGTATGGACCTTCATGGCAAACATCTAATAGAAGGCCTTTCTGAAAGAGGCCATGAAATTTTTGTTGTTTCTACTAAGCATCCTTCCGGGAAGGAGTATGAGGAGATTAATGGTATTAAAATTTACTATTTGAAGCATACAACGTTTGGTTCATCAAGGAAGGGATGGAAAGAGCAGAGTATAAGTAAATTTAGAGATATTGTTAGAACTGAAAAGATAGATATAGTCTTAAGTCAGCAAACAGCAGGATACGGTTTAGTTAAAATAGCCGGAGGAATGGGAATACCATTTGTCACAATCATGCATGGCTGCCACACGATGGTTTTTCGGTCTAAATTAAACCAGGTTATGAATTTCAACAACGGTTACCTGTATTTAATTAAATCATTTTTACAATGTGCTTATTATTATTTTTTCCATGAACTTCCAATTGCAAAGAACTCTTCAATCATAATAGCCGTTAGCAAGGGAGTGGCACATGTGTTAGAAGGTTGGCCTTTCGTCAAGAGCCACAAAATTAAGATTGTAAATTATGGTATCAATCTTAAAATATTTAAATTCTCAGAGGGCGAAAGAGATAATGTTCGGCAAAAGTTGAATATACCTAATCATGATAAAGTTATTCTATTTTTAAGTCTGCTTTCAAAACAGAAAGGAGCAGACATTGCAATCAGGGCATTAAATTACTTGGCAGATAATAATAAAAATATCAAGTTGATTATTGCAGGCGACGGAGAGTACCTTGAAGAAGCAAAATTATTGGTGAATAATTTTAATCTTAGTTCAAGGGCAATATTTACCGGATTTATTCATAACGAGGACACATCTAAATATTACAATGCGTCTGATGTTTTCATCTTTCCAACTCTCCGCTTAGAATCCTTTGGTATTGTCATCGCCGAGGCAATGGCATGTGGCAAACCGGTTATAGCATCTAATATCGGCAGTATTCCCGATGTAATAGACAATGGTATCAATGGTATTCTTATCCCTCCGGGAGATTTCAAGGAGTTGGCAGGACAGATAAATTTTTTGTTGAATGATAAGCAATACTCGGAAATGTTGTCCCAAAATGCTCGACGAAAGGCGATGGAAAGATTTGGCTTGGACAGGATGATAGAGGAAACAATAGACGTTTTTGAATTAGCCAGAACAGGAAAAAAGGGATAGTAACTTGTCAGGTTTTATTGAACAATTCTATTATCTTTACATTTACACCAATTATGAAGGAAGGAAAAAGTTTATAGCATCGAGATAAAATTATCTCAAGGCTATTGTGAAATCTTTAATGTTAATTTTAGTATGACATATTTCCTTTGCAGTAACAGGAAATCGAAATGACAGCGTGTAATTGTAGAGTATGTTTTAGTTTTCATTATAGCTTTTAATTTAAAAAGGACTAAAGAGGGTAGAATGGACAGACCTTTAAACCCACAGCAATTGAATGAAGAGGAATGGAAAGGGTGGAAGTCAGATGATTCTGTCTTCGATAATGAAAGACGTCTTTTTGTATTAGCCGATCTTATAGTAAAATTAAAGCCTGATCGCATCCTGGATATTGGGTGTGGTTCAGGTTTTCTGGCAGGATTGATTCGGAAACAATTACCGGATATCGAAATACATGGCATAGATTTTTCTATCGCAGCGCTTAAGCGGTGTAATAATTTGAACCAGGTATATTGTGTTGATATAGAACGTTCCCATATTCCATTCCAAGATCAAGTCTTTGATCTGATTATATGTAGCGAGGTCCTAGAGCACTTGTTTCAGCCCGAACATGTAGTTGCTGAAATCCATAGATTGCTTTCAATAGATGGTATCGGTATTTTAACCGTCCCCAACTTCTCCTTCTGGAGATTCAGATTTCAATCACTTGTCGGAAGGGTCCCCAACATTGTTTCACATCCAGGACATTATCAGGTTTTTAATCTAGAGTTGCTACGTAAACTGATTAACAAGTTCCCCTTCCAGATAGTATCTATAAGCGGAATTCATCAACGCCTTCATTTTGTTGAGAATTTCTGGCCAGGTTTTACATGTGATACCCTTGTTTGTAAATTTAAGAGTGAGAAGGGATAAAGCTGGGGCTAAAAGGTAAATTCTTCACTTTGATAAAGTTTGTTCTAAGCCTAAACCTACCATAAAAATATAAGATAAGGTATTGGATTTGGAACTCAATCTCTACGGAGAAAGGGAATTGCTGGATATTCAATCCGCAATTACGCTCTTGATATTGTACTGTGGAAATAATATTTTGTATGTTATTGAAAACATAGATTTATATACATATTGTTTCATGATTATTCCGAAAATATGAAAGACCATATACCATTAAGATGTCCTTATTGTCATGGAAAGGGAAGGTATTATTTTAAAATTAGTTCGAGAATTTATCATCGCTGTCTTGAGTGTGACCTCATTTATAGAATAGGTGCGCAAGAGAGCGGCGCAAAAGTAATAAAGTATTATGAGGAGAATTATTATGATAATTATAGTACAGACCAAATAGGTGAACATAGGCAAGGCCTGAATTCTCATATACTCGATCTAATTGAAGCTAAAAAGAAAACAGGCGGGATCCTGGATGTAGGAACGGGCCTTGGTTTCTTTTTAAATAGTGCCCAAAAGAGAGGCTGGCAGATTTATGGTATCGAACCATCACAAAAATCTTCAGCAATAGCCATAGAATTGGTCGGGGAAAAGATTTTTAAAGGAACTCTCAGGGAATACAAAGAGAATAGAAATTTTGATGTTATAACCTTTATTAATGTGTTGGACCATTTGGTTGAACCATGGCATGAAATTGAATATGCAAGAAACCAGATCAAACCTCAAGGGCTCATCTATATCAGATTTCCAAACGGATTAATACATACATTGGTTTTCAGGATAGCCTCAAAATTCAGAATGGCAAACTTAATCAGTAAGTATCTTGTATTTCATAAATTTTGTTTCACAGAGAAATACATAAAAAGGGTGCTGAAGGACCTTGGATTTGAAAGAATTGATGTTGTCAATTCTATCCATTCTGAAGGAGATCCAAACAAACTCTTCCAAAACGAATTTTACGCCAGAAATATTAAGAAGATTGTGTATGCTATAATTAAATTGGTATATATGCTAAGTGCTAAGAAAATCTTGTCGGGAATATCTTTAGAAGTAACTGCTTTTAAAAGATAATTACTCTCTTTAATTGAAAATTAGAGAAAAATGAATATTTTCCTTTTAACATACGCTCACGAACAGGGTATTCATAAAGATACAGGTGGAATAAGAAAGGTGCGGGAACTTGCCCGGGCTTTTACAAGAACTGGTAATAAGGCAGTCGTTTTTTTGCCTGAGGACGAATTTAAGGCTGAGAGTGGAAAGGTATTATATAAACCGTATAGGGTTATTAATTTTCCCCTTTTAAGGCCGGTTTTTGCTTATTTAGCACAATTTATAAAACCCATATGGTTATATTTACGCGCCAGAGATATGAAGCCGGATGTGATTTACTTCAGAACAGCACCGTCTATACTTCCGGTATTTTTATCATGGCTGACATGCGCTAAATTTGTGATAGAAATTAACGGTGACATATTGGGTGAAGAGAGAGGGAGGGTAGCCTCTATCTGGCAGGATACTTCACATTATCTCAGGACAAGGTTAATTGTTGCTGCAGAGAGAATAAACTGTAATGCCGCCCACGTAGTAATTGCTTTGACTGAAGGAATTAAGGATGTCATCGTTAATAGATATGGAATATCCACAAAAAAAATATTTGTAATTAATAGCGGGACCAATATAGACCACTGCCGTCCTATGAGTACCGAACAGTCTAGAAGGTCCTTTGGGCTCAGCGAAAACGGACGTTACATTAATTTCATAGGGGTTCTTTACAGGCATCAAGGCATTGATACTTTGATAAATGCAGCACCTTCTGTCTTGGAACAATATCCTGACACCATTTTCCAGATAGGTGGTGGTGGTCCCATGTTAGAACGCTGGTGCCAAAAAGTAAAAGAGATGGGGCTGGAAAAAGTTTTCCGTTTTTTAGGAGTAATCCCATATGAAAAGCTCCCCGGTTTCCTGAATACTGCTGATATTTGTGTAGCACCTTTTACCGGAAACCGGGGAGAGGCTTCTCCTTTGAAGTTGTTTGACTATATGGCATGTAGTAAACCGGTTGTTTGTTCTGGTATACCTTCGCTTGAATTTCTGGTAAAAGAGTGTAAAGGCATTATACCCGTGACTCCGGACGATAGCCGGGCATTAGCTTCTGCACTTATAAGTTTATTAGATGATGATTCTAAAAGAGTAAGTATGGGTGATGAGGGAAGGAAATATGTCGAAGAGCATCACAGTTGGGACGTAATAGCCCGTAAGACAATAGATGCTATTAAATAGATAGTTTGGTAAATCTTGTTTGATTTGAATTAAGATAGATTTTCAACCTTTACTGCATAGTCTTTGAAAAGAATAGAGAAATAAATCATGTGTGGGATTTGTGGCCAATTTAATCTTAAACCTGAGAATATCGTAGACAAAGAGTTGTTAAAACGAATGAAACAGTCTCTGGCCCATCGTGGCCCTGATGATCAGGGTATATGGAGTAAAGGCCAGATAGGCTTAGGGCATACACGTTTAGCAGTGATAGATCTTTCAGTAAATGGGCATCAGCCAATGTCGAATGAAACAGGTTCAATATGGATTACTTATAATGGTGAAGTATACAACTTCCCGGATTTAAGAAAAGAGCTGGAGTCCAAAGGGCATCACTTCCGTTCCAATTCGGATACTGAAGTGATAGTCCACCTGTATGAGGAAGAAGGTATTCAGTGTATGACAAGATTGAGGGGAATGTTTGCTTTTGCTATCTGGGATGAAAATACTAAGCAGCTTCTTCTGGCCCGGGACCGGTTAGGCCAGAAACCATTATATTATTACAAAGATAAGCAAAGTTTATTTTTTGCCTCTGAGATAAAGGGTATCCTGGCAAGTGGTATGGTAGAAATATCTCCGGATAATGAAGCCATGTACCAATACCTGTGCCTGGGGTATGTGCCCCATCCCAAAACCGGATTTAATGGTATTAAAAAACTGCCGCCCGGGCATCGATTGGTAGTTCGTAACTCTCATTTCAGTTTAGATTCTTACTGGTCTTTAAAAGAGAACCATAATCAGGATGAAGCCGTAAATACAAAAGATGTAAGCTGGAGGTTAAACGATTTATTAAAGGAAGCCACTCGTATTCGGATGGTAAGTGATGTGCCGATTGGAGTACTGCTTAGTGGAGGCATTGATTCGAATGCCATAGTTGCTATGATGAATAGCTGCACAAGACAGATAAAGACCTTTACTGTTGGTTTTGAGGATGAACTATATGACGAACGACGCGAAGCAAGGTTCCTTGCTGACAGGTTGGATACGGACCATCACGAAATGGTTGTTAAACCGGCAGTCTTAGACATCCTGCCCGAATTAGCATCTGCCTATGGTGAACCCTTCGCTGATCCATCCGCTATACCGTCATACTATGTTGCCCAGATGGCACGCCGGCACGTGACAGTCGTATTGAATGGAGACGGTGGGGACGAAAATTTTGCCGGTTATGGCACTTACATTCAGGGTATGGTGGGGAGCCGTTTAGAATCAATACCCTCAAAACTGGGGGGATATTTGTCAAAAATTCTGGATCAAAAGAGAGAGGGTAAGGCCAAAAGCCTGGCCCAGGTTCTGGCGCTGTGTGGTAAATCCCGCGCAAGGAATTTTAGCCATTTAAAGGAGATAGCAACTTCAGCAATTACGGAGTCGTTGCTGACTGATGATTACAGGGAACTGGTTCATGGGGTTGACCCTATAGGCCATTTAGTGAAATGTTATGAAAGATTAGACAGTGGAGATATAGTAAATACTATGCTGGCTGTTGACAGGGAAACTTTCTTGCCTGATGATCTGCTGTTTAAGATCGATATTGCTACCATGAACCATGGTTTAGAAGCCCGTTCGCCTTTTCTCGATCATCATCTTGTAGAGTTTGCAGCTAAGCTGCCCGGACGTTTGAAATTAAATGGATGGAGAAAAAAATATATTCTGAAGAAGTCCTTAAAATATATATTGCCGCATCAGGTATTGCAACGCAGAAAAAGAGGTTTTGATGTGCCTGTGGGCCGCTGGTTAAAAGGAGATCTGAAAGTCCTGTGTCGAGATACCCTTTCCGGCAAAAACCTGGTTACAGAACTCCTTCAGGCAGACAAGTTAAAGGAGATGTTTGATGACCATTTGAACGGTAATCAAGATTGGGGGCGATTTTTCTGGGCCGTACTTATGTTGAATATGTGGTCAGAAGCCTATATAAAAAAAGGAGTTGTTATTGGCAGATAAGATACGGATACTGTATGTCATTGATGCATTGGAATTTGGTGGTGGGGAGAGGGGTTTTAGTCAATTGTCAACTGGTCTTAACAGGGAACGGTTCAAAACTTATCTGGCTGCACACCCGGATAGTAAATTAGAAAAAATGGTCAAACAGGAAAATATTCCCTTTTTCCCGATTGAAATGGATAGAAGGGTGAATTTTAAAACTATTGCACAGTTGTTGAGAATCATTAGTCAAAATCGAATCAACATCGTTCATAGTATGGGTGCACGAGCAGATTTTTTTGCAGGGATGGCCGTTAGAAAGCTGCCAGAAACATCTTTAGTTTGTACTGTAGCCATGCCGGTAGGGGGTTTTGATATAGGTTTTATTCGAAAAATTATCTATAAAATTGCTGATCATTTCTCTTCCAGATATGTGACACAATTTATTGCTGTGTCCAAAGCTATCAAGGAACAGTTGGTCAGGAGATGTAATATACATTCAGGCAGAATTACGGTTGTCTATAATGGTGTAGAGCTTGATCAATATAATCAAAACATGAATGCCTCTGAGAAAATCCGATACTCATTGGGTATCACAGATGATTATCCCATTATAGGAGCTATCGGACGGCTGGTTTACCAGAAAGGATATTCACACTTTCTTCGAGCGGCAAAGCAGGTTTACGAGGAAAAGAAATATGTTAGATTTGTGATAGTAGGCCACGGTCCGGAAGAAGATAATTTGAAGAGTATGGCTAAGTCCCTGGGTATTTCCCATGTATGTACCTTTGCCGGGTTAAGACGTGATATTCCAGAGCTGTTATCTGCCTTTGATGTCTTCGTATTGTCATCAGTCTTGGAGGGACTGCCACGAATAGTGATTGAGGCGATGGCAATGGGTCGTCCAATTGTGGCTACCGATATTGATGGTGTTAGAGAAGAGCTGGAAGATGGCATAACGGGATTGCTTGTGCCGCCTGAAAATTCCGATGCTCTGGCAGAATCTATAATTGATTTGTTAGTCGATAAGGATAAATCGTCTCAGATGGGCATAAATGCCAGAAGGGAAGCAGAAGAAAAATTCGGAGTAGACCTTATGCTGAAAAATGTTGAAAATGTTTACGAGGAGCTTTCGCCGTTGGATAGATGATAAAAAATAGCGAGGACTTTAATCCACCCTGCACGTAACAAATGTATAGCGCAAGGCAAAACGAAAGGGAATTCTAATAATGAACATTTTAGTGGTTAACCCGGATTTCTCATCTCGTAGTTGGGGAATTGGTGCATACACAAAGGACCTATCTACTTTTCTTTCCCGGAAAAACCAGGTAACCGTTTTGTCAACCGGTATTCCTGATGCTAAAACCTTTGATCACGGCTGCCGTTATCGAATAATACGTACCCCATCATTTCCGATCTTACGCCACATAGCCTTTTTGATATATATACCATGGATAATCAGACGATACCATATTGGTGCTGTCCTGCATGTTGTCTGGATTACGTCTCTGATCAGTCATTTATTGTATTGCTTAATACCTGTACCTTATTTTGTCAGTGCCTTTGGAACTGAAATTCGTGACGATAAAAGGTCCTGGAGAAGGCGTCTAAAATACTACTTGAGGGGATGGCGTACTCCAGCCCTTCGTAAAGCCAGAGGGATTTTTCCAATCAGCTACTATAGTGCCCGCCTGGTAATGTCACTGGGGATTGAAAAGGACCGTATTGAAGTAATCTTCGGTGGTATAGATACACAGCGTTTCAAACCTGTTACTAATAATCAAAAGAGTAGTATACAGAAAAAATTACTTACTGTGGCACGTCTGGATTTGAATAAGGGACATGATCGAGTTCTGGAAGCTCTGTCTATATTGAAGAAACAAGGGTTTGCACCAAATTACACTATAGTAGGCCAGGGTCCCGAAGAAATGAGGCTGCGGCAAATGGTACAAGATCTTGGATTGGAAGACCAGGTTGTATTTGCAGGTTTTGTTCCCGATAATCAATTACCGGCCATGTATACCTCTTGCGATATCTTTGTTATGGCCAGTAGAGAAATACCTGGGCGTCTTGATCTTGTTGAGGGGTTTGGTATCTCCTTCCTTGAGGCCAGTGCCAGTGGGCTCCCTGTGGTGGCTGGGGATTCCGGTGGTGTTTCTGACGCGGTACAGCATGGGAAGACGGGACTTTTAGTGAATCCGGATAACCCTGAGGATATTGCATACGCTATAAAGTGTCTGCTTACTGATAACAATCTGGCAACATGCCTGGGGAATGAGGGGCGGCGGTGGACTGAAACAGAAATGAGTTGGGAACAAGTGTCTAAACGGATGGTTAGTGCTATGCAAAGGATGATGTGAGCAGCTCAGACCACCGCAAAGACGCTCCCAGGACAAAAGGCGCTGAGGACAAGGAGAACGCAAAGAAAAAACTTCTAAGTTTCATATTTCGAATGAAAAATAGTGTAAATCTTAACTAAAATTAGAAGTAAAATAAAAATTATAACATTTAAAAAATAATCTCACAGAGGTATAGAGATTACTAAAAAAGCAAAAGATAATAGTTTCTCCATTTGTGTTCTTTGTGGCTTTGTGTGAGGATTAGTAATTTAAAAAAATGTGTGGAATTTGTGGGAAGCTCAATTACGGAGGAGAAGAGGTTGATGAGACACTTCTGAAAAGTATGTGCGGATCTCTTTCCTATCGAGGGCCTGATGATGAAGGTATTTTTGTCAACTCAAAATCTCAGGACACAAAGGTACAAGTCGGCTTAGGGCACACCCGTCTCAGTGTTATTGACCCTTCAGATGCCGGTCATCAACCCATGTGTAATGAGGATGAGACTGTCTGGTTGGCATATAATGGGGAAGTATATAATTTTAAGGAAATCAGGACCGAGTTAAAGAAGAAAGGTCATAGATTCAGAAGTGATACGGATTCGGAGGTTATCATACACTTATACGAAGAAGAGGGAATCGATTGTCTTAAAAGGCTTAATGGGATGTTTGCCTTTTGTATATGGGATGAGCGTTTACAGAAACTCTGGTTGTGTCGGGATAGACTGGGAATTAAACCGCTTGTCTATTATTGGGACGGAGAGACATTAATCTTCTCCTCAGAAATAAAGGGTGTACTCTGTGATAGTAATGTGAGAAAGGAGATTGACTGGACTGCTTTGGACTTGTATTTGACCTTTAACTATATCCCTGCACCAAAAACTATTTTTAAAAATATACGAAAACTTGAAACCGGATATTATCTACTGGCAGAGAACAAAACTGTGTCAACCAGGAAATATTGGGATGTCAATACAGAAATAACACACCTACAGGATAAGCCGGAAAGAAGCTCTGATCAAATAGGTTATTATAAAGAGAGATTATATGGGTTAATGGAAAATTCAGTACAAAAAAGGATGATATCTGATGTCCCGTTAGGTGCCTTTCTGAGTGGCGGGATAGACTCCAGTATTATTGTCGGTCTTATGGCCAGGAATTCTGAAAGACCGGTCAAGACTTTTTCTATCGGTTATAAAGATATGCCGCTCTTTGATGAAACCAGATACGCCAGGGAAGTAGCCAGGTTTAATAAAACCGAACATTACGAGTTTAAGCTGGATTATAAAGATATACTTGATACATTTCCAGCTGTCCTGGAGACACTGGATGAACCGTTTGCTGATTCGTCTGCCGTTCCTACCTACGCCGTTTCCCAGGAGACTAAACGACATGTTACTGTTGCTCTGGCAGGGGACGGAGCTGACGAGTTATTTGCAGGCTATCGGATGTACCAGGGTGAATACCTGGCCAAGTATTATTCAATATTACCCGGCATAATAAAGGAGAAGATAATCGAACCGTTTATAAATTACCTTCCTGACTCCAGAGAGAAGAAGCATTCAGAGTATATAAGAAGGCTGAAAAAGTTTACTAATGGTATGAGTGGTTCCTTTGCAGATAGATTTTACGGTTGGCAGGAAATATATTCACCTGAAATAAGACAGAAGCTGATAAGGCACCATCTCCGGGAGAATATGTCTTTTCAGGAAGGCCGGGAGATTATATCTCAAAAGCTGAATGGGTTTACAGGTGATAATATTAACAAGATGCTCTATGTAGATGTTAAAAACTCTCTGCCCGGAGATATGCTGACAAAGGTTGATTTGATGAGTATGAGAAATTCTCTGGAAGTGAGGGTCCCTTTTCTAGACCATGAGGTAGTTGAGTGTGCCTTCGAAATGGAGGGTAGTATTAAATTGAAAGGGTTGAAAAGGAAATATATATTGGTGGAAGCTTTTAAAGATATACTTCCGCCTATGCTGCATAACCGGTCCAAATGGGGATTTGAGATGCCAATCGGAGCATGGCTTAGAAAAGAGTTAAAATTCCTCATCGATGAATTTCTGTCCAGGGATTTTATAAATAAACAGGGGGTATTTGAATATGATGTAATTGATTGTATGATAAAAAAACATATGAGAAAAAAGACGGACTATTCATTGCAGCTGTGGAACCTGATAGTCTTTCAGCATTGGCATAAGAGATACTTTTTATAGCTTTTTTGGTTGAGAATATTTTGGGAAAAACAAAGGTCGTCCATATTATAACACGTCTCGATAAAGGCGGTTCTGCTGAAACTACTTTGCAGGTGGTTTCTTTATTGAACCTGGAAAAGTATGAAGTATTTCTGGTTAATGGCCTTTCGCTGGAATCCAATATGGGTGCTACGGAACAGAAGGTATTAGATCGGGATTTGTCTCTGGCGGAAAAGAAAGGCATCAGAATGTTCACAATACCTTCGTTGGTCCGGCGTTTATCATTGACAAACGACTTTTTGGCGTTTATCGGTATTTACAGATTAATAAAACGCATCAAACCTCACATTGTTCACACACATACTTCCAAGGCGGGGTTTTTAGGCCGATTAGCTGCTTATTTAGCCGGGGTGCCAGTAATTATTCATACACCTCATGGGCACGTTTTCCATAGTTATTATGGATACCTTTTGACAAAGATAATTGTGTTTGTGGAGAGGGCTTTATCACTCATAACAGATAAAATCACTGCTCTAACGGATAGGGAAAGGGATGAACATTTGGAGCAGGGAATAGCTTCCATCGAGAAATATGTTATTATACACAGCGGTGTAATACTGCAGCAGATAATGAATAAGGATATAGATGTTGAAACAGGAAAGAAGAAACTCGGTATTCCTCAAAATAGTAACGTGATAGGGGCGGTTGGCAGGCTGGTCCCTGTCAAGGGCCATAAATATCTGATTTCTGCTGCAAAAAGGATAATTAAAGAGTTTGATAATACGGTTTTTGTGTTTGTTGGAGACGGTTATTTAGAATCAATACTTGAGAGACAGGCAGAATCTCTTGAGATAAGAAAAAATATCATTTTTGCAGGATGGAGGGATGATGTAATTGATGTACTGGGACTCTTTGACATCCTTGTTCTACCCTCTCTGAACGAAGGGATGGGGAAGGTACTGATTGAAGGGATGGCTTTAGGCAAACCAATAGTGGCCAGTAGTGTAGGAGGAATAATTGATTTGGTGAAAGATGGCGATAACGGTATACTTGTGCCTGTAAGAGATTCTGATAAATTGGCGGACGCGATATTAAAACTTATCAGAAACAAAGATCTGGCTCGTGAATTAGGTAAAAACGGAAAAGCTAAAGTATTTCCCGAATATGATATATTCGTCATGATAAGGCAAATAGAGGAATTGTATGAAGAGATGCTTAGTGAATTTGCTTCCTCTGGCCGTCAATTTAAGTAGTTCTGCAATGCAACTATTTTAAGTGTCTAAAAAGCGGTGAAGGGCATATGGTACTAAAAAGAATAATAAGTATTCTATTTCTTGGATTAGTTTCTGTTACCTTTTGTGTAAGAAGTAGTATTGGTGAAGGCTATCAACAGGTCGCCGGCCTTGTCGACTTACGTACAACTTACAGCGATGGTGCTCATGATTTAGACTACCTTATCGATCTTGCAAAAAAGAGGGGGTTTGAAGTGCTTTTCATTAACGATCATGACCGCATGGCGATGGAATATGGTATCTTTCCCCTGAAAAATATCATTCGGAAAAGAGAAGAGCTGCCTTCTGTTAACAGCAGAGGGGCAGAAGGATATTTTAAAGGTATCAAACTGGCGGCTCAACAACATCCGGAAATTATCCTGATTCCAGGGACTGAAACATCACCCTTTTACTATTGGACCGGCAGCCCTTTTAAGAATAACCTTACTGCTCATAACTGGGAAAGGCATCTACTCATCATGGGTATGGAAAGCCCGCAAGATTACAAAAACCTCCCTATACTTCACAACGGGTTTTCTACCCTGCATTTCAGGCAACTATTACCATTAAGTATTGTATTTATGGTTCTTATGCTGCTGGGTTTAATTTTAGCACTGAAAAAAAGTTATATCAGAATACTCGGCATAGTTATTTTAGTAAATGCCTCATTAATGTTAATAGAATTCCATCCTTTCAAGAGTTCGCTTTTTGATCAATACAGTGGTGACCAGGGTTACTTGCCTTATCAAGAGTTGATTGATTACGTTAAAGAGAGAGGGGGTGCTACTTTCTGGACACATCCAGAGGCCAAGGCCGGTGCGAATGCTCGAAAAGGGCCTATTACAGTAAAAACTCCTCCCCATCCTGAAGCGCTGTTAATGACTAAAGATTATACCGGATTCGGATCTATTTATGGAACATGGATCACATCAACAGAACCCGGCATGGAGTGGGATGCTGCCTTACTTGAATACTGTCGTGGAGAAAGGGATACGCCTGCCTGGGGCATATCAACAGCAGATTACCATGAGGAAGGGATGGGTGGTGAAAAGTTAGGTAATTTTCCCACCGTTTTTCTGGTGAATAAAAAGACCAGGGAAGAAATTCTTCTGGCTCTCAAGCGAGGCAGGATGTATGCCTGCAGGGCAGGAGAAAATTTTCAGCGATTTGAATTGAATGACTTCTCTGTCTCTGATTCCAATGCGAATAACCTGGCCAATATGGGAGAATCTATTGAGCTAAAGAATAGACCGGAAATTAGGATCAGGGTTTCGTCGTCAGACCAGGCTGCTCATAATATTGATGTAAGGGTCATTCGTTCCGGTAAACTCATAAAAACTATTTCTAAAACAACACCTTTTGTAGTTGATTTTAAGGATGATTATTTTAATCCTGGTGAGTTAATTTACTACCGCCTGGATATTCCAGGAAAGCTGGTGTCTAACCCCATATTTGTGAGGTTTGCCGTAAATAAATGAGAACACAATTCAGATAAATTATTATTATCTAACTATCTTATTTGTCGCGTCGAAGGCTTTCCGTTGCCCTCCTCCTGCTTCTAGATTCCCTCTCTCTCTCTTGTATAAGTTTCCATCTCTGTCTATCGGCTGTATCTTCCCAGTTGACGTCGGGGTATCTCTTTTTAAGTGTTTCTACATCCTGATCTGAAAGTCCTCCTTGTCCCCACCGTATGTCTCTCCAGCTTTTATTCAATAATGTTTCCATATTTCGAGTTCTCTCAAATTGGAAAATTTCGGAAATAAGAATTAGTGCTGCTACCAGACACACAGCTCCCACTATGATCAAAAATATGTAGTTGTTTTTGAGCCACCACTTTAATCTCTTTCTCTGAGGCGGAAGGTTTAGTGTTCTTCTTCTCTCTTTCTCCATTTTTGCACCTTTTGAACTATTGCTATACTCTGTTTCTATTTAAAAAATAGTTTATAGGGTTGACGATTAATTCTATGATTAATTTTTTTAGTCCTTATTTTTATACTATATAACTTTCTGATTTATGGGTGAACCGCCGCTAAACTTGTACTTGTCTCCTGCACATCTGATTCAGGTGGCAAAGCCTCTAATTGCTTCTTATCAATTTGATATAATACCATCGCAATTCCCATTAAGAACCAGAATGGTTCCATAATCCTGACAACAATGAAAGTGTTTGATCCAATACAGTGAACAATAAGTGCCAGGAACCCGGCAAACAAACCCATAGCTAAACCTTTGTTGAGATTATCACTGGCAATGCGATGTGCTTCCAGCAGGAATTTGCCGATTCGGTATAGCAGGAAGATAAATATACTGAGGCCTACTATACCCAGTTCGGCCAATGTCCTGAAAAATTGACCATCTATAAACCAATATCCGTTTATACCATATCCAAACAATGGATGTTTTTTACAATCCTTTAAGACTCCCTGCCAGCTTGATACTCTTGATGAAGCAGAAGAGTCCAGTGCTAATGCCTTGCCTCCAACTACGGCTTCAGTCCCTCTTTCTCTTTCAAACGTACCGGTGACTCTTTTCTTCATGCCTTGTGGTAACAAGAAGGGAGCTAAGGCAATAAGTACAATCATAGTGCCTATTAATAACAATTTTTTCTTGCTCATAAAACGAAGCATAGGTACATAACCGGCAATCCCATCCACGTTGCCCTGGATTGTGTGGCCATGAGTGCAACAAAACTTATCATGATTAACCCTGTCAGCATTAATTTCACTTTTTTGGAGTCACTAGTCAAAAGAATCCCTATACTGACAGACATAAGGAGGATCAAATAACCACCCAGGGTACCCGGTTCTCCTTCCTTACCTTCAAATGGTGTTGTTACACGCCCGCCTAAAGGTAATTGAGACAATGCATAAAAACTGACTATTGCACACGTTACTAATAAAAGTATTATAAATATTTTCGCCTGTTTTCTTGTATCGATAAAATTTACTGCCATGAAAAACACTATAAAATATTCAAAATATTTTAATACAAACATAAAGCCGCTCAGATTAATCTTGCCGAAAAGCCCTCCCATAACGGTAGAGAAGAAACAGATCAGCACGTAAGCTGTAATCCCCCCGTTTAAGGGTGTTTTTGGGAAAAGCCCTAACTCCTTATACAGGGATGATTTTGCAAGCCAGCTGAATGATACTAAAACCAGAATTAAGTCGTCCAGCCTTATAGTAAAGCCTTCTCCCTGCGTACCGCGTTGGCCAAATTCAGGCGAAAGCAGCATTGAGAAGATTAATATGTAAAGAGAAATTGGAGGCCAGACAAAACATACTATAACTCCTGCTACTGCTATTGCACCTATTAAAGCAAGTGACGTAGAAACCTTTGTGATGGCAAAACCGGCAATAATACTAAAAAGCATTACTATTACCACGATAGCAATAAATTTTACATCAATAGACCTCGTACCGCTAGACATTATGGGTGTCTCCCGGTAATTTGTATCGCTTGACCTGTCCAAGACTCACATTTTTATGATTCCAAATTGCCATAACATACCAAAGAAAATGAAGGTTAATGTAATAATAAGGATTGTAATTTTTAACCATTTCTTCCACGGTTTTTGCTCGTAGGGTTCCTCCTCTTCTGCTTCCGATAACGGTTTTTCTGTCTCCGAAGTCTTGAACAGTTTCTTATGCCACGGTGCTGTTGACGCTTTTTCGTCTAGATCGGGTTCTTCTTCGAATAACTCGGTTTCATCTTCTGTTTTTTTTCTCTTAAATTTTTTAATCAGATTTTTTAATGGGTCCGGTATCCATTCATTATACCATCTTTTATACCATGGCGGAAGCTCTTGCTCAGTCCCGTAAGAGTAAGAGTAGCCATAATAGCCATAATCCTTGTATTCTCTGCCTGTTTCAGGTTTGAGACCATTCAGGACTACTCCAATAATGTTTGCCTTCGACGTGTCGAGTTGTGCCTTTGCCCGTTTCAGTGCACCCCTGGCAATCTGGCCCACTTGATTAACCAGGACAACTGCATCTACCTTTGACGCCAGTACAACCGCATCGGTTGAGGGGAGCACCGGTGTAGAGTCGAACAAGACAATATCATATGCCTCCTTCATTTCAGAAATAATTTCACTCATCCTTTCTGAGCTGAGCAACTCTGTGGAATTTGGAGGGATCAAACCGGCAGTTATAATATTAAGATTATTAATTCCCGGGGCCGTAGTCGTTATGTCCTCCATTCCCATTTTCCCCATCATAATATCTGTATCTGTCTTTATCACCTCATCCCAACTATAGTTTCCCAGTATAACGTCGGATAATCCGGGCTCTCTTTCTATTCCAAATATGTTGTTTGTCATTGGTTTTCTCATATCTCCATCAATCAGGAGTATCTTCTTACCAATCTGTGCCACTGTCATGGCAAAATTACTTGTAATGGTGGTCTTTCCTTCTCTCATGGTAGTGCTTGTAAATGACAAGCTCTTGAGCTTCCGATCATTTAAAATGAACTCTATCCCCGTACGCATAGATCTGAAACTCTCTGCCATAGTAGATTTTGGCGCAAAGTGAGAAACCAGTCGAGCATTTAACTCAAGCACCTCTTCGGGTTGATCCAAATCCTTTTTTTGTAACAATGTATCTACTATCTCTTCTGCGCCCATGAACGGAATTATTCCAACAACCGGTACTCCAAGAAAGGCTTCTATATCCTCAATTGCACCAATCGAAGTATCAATAGTTTCGCGTACAAAGGCCATGACAACCCCTAGTATGAATCCTATGAGAGTGCCTACTACTGTTGTAGTTTTAGTGGTAGGTGGGTTCACGGCAGAGGTTGGTAAGAGTGCAGGCCTGATTATGGTTATCTCCTGTATCTTTTCAGCCTCTTTAATCAATACTTCCTGATGCTTTGATTCCAATTCTGCAAAGAGTATTTGATTGTTGTGAATATCCATTTCAATGTCTGCAAGGTCGAAACCTATTTCCGGAAGTGAACGGTACTCCTCCGTCTGTTCCTTCATCTCTTTAGTCGTAAGCGCTTCAATCTCTTTTAGCTTCTCTTTCTCAGAGGATAAATTTTTCAGCATATTTTTAGTTGTGCTATCTATCTCCAGGTCTATTCTTTGAACTTCAGGGTGGTTCTCGGTATAATCAAGCATCAGTATTTCTCTGTTAGACTGTAGTTGACTCAGTCGCCTATTAAGGTTTGAGAATATAGGGTTCCTCGTCTTTGCATAGAAACCTTCGGCCTTTTCTTTGGGTAGAGCCCTCTGTTCTTTCAGGGATTCAATTAAGAGATCAATATCTTCTAGGCCTTTTTTAACTTCTTCATGTTTTCTTTCTGCCTCTTCCAGCCTGCGGACGGTATGTGCAATATGAACTTCCATAGTCACGAAGCGTTTTTCCTGCCTCAATGCTTTAAGCTTTTTTTGAGCTGTCTGCAGCCTGTTACCAACTTCTTTTAACCGTTTCTCAATAAACGTTTTTGCATCGATGTTACGTTTGTTCTTTTCCATAATGTTCGACAGCTGAAACATCCTGGCGGTAGAGTTGGCTACTGTCTGAGAGAACTTTGGATCCTCAGAAACTACAGATATATTTATTATGTTAGTCTCTCCTTCCACTAATGTTGATAGTTTACCCTTTAAATTGAGAATTATATTCAATAATGCAGGATCATTTCTGACGTCCTCACTGGGTATTTCCTTATCAATTAACCCAATATCCTTGGCAACTAACTCAACGACTGGAATACTTGTTATAATGGCAGATTGTGTCTCCAGGGTATCTGCCTCAGAGTATGTTATGCTTTCGATATATAATCCGGCCATAGTTGTCGAGGCTTCCACCTTTACGCTTGCAGTAGCTTTATACAGTGGTATCGGTTTTATTAAGGTGGCGAAGAAGAGACTGAAAAATCCAAGCATTATGGTAGAGAAAATGATAATAAACTTCCTCTTCCTTAAAATCCTTGTGTAATCTCTCAGATTTAAGTCATATTGAGCCATATTTTGTTATCTTCCAGCTTTTACCAGATAGTATCTTTAATAAACTTTTTCAAATATTTATAAAAGATCACATTGGAAATTGAGGCAGGTCCTCTAATCTGTGAACTGCTTTAGATGTTAAGTAAACCTGGCAGTAGCCAAGTGTTTGGATACGTGTGGCAACATTATATCATGCTTGCATTAAACCCTATGGCTTCGGCTTGTCTAGCTTCAATAACAGGGCAATAAAAAACCGCAAACTTACAAAAAAGCCAAATTAAGCTATGTAAATCTACTTAATGTCTGTTAAAAAAGCTCCAGAATCACATAAATATTTAAATTCTCTGAACTTTCAACTGCAAGCTGTTGAAGTAGGTTCCACCGTATCCATTTGTCTCTTTCTGTCCTTAAACAAAGAGATCTTTAATACCTAACTGATCAGGGAGAATTCTACTGTGCCTGAGCACCTGCAAATCCACCAATTCTTTCTTGTTCTGCCAACGATCGTTCTGAGACATCTGTCTCAAGGCGTAGACCACCACCTGTGGTATACCGTTCTCTGAAATTAGCAGGGTGTGCTAATACAACGCTTAAAAGGGAGCCGATTTGAGTGGCAACATCCACTGATTTTTTAAGTCCAGTTCTGGGAATAAATATTATATCTCCATTTAGGACTTTAACGTTCTGACTTATGTCAGCATCATTAATAAGTTTTTTAAAATCAATGTTAATAGAAGTAGGATTTTCAGGAGTTCCCCTTACTAATTTTACGTGTTTTATATCAGCAGTAGCAAAAATAGGTCCCTGAGCCAATGTTATCATATCCGCAATAGTAGGCTTCCCGGTAAAATTATACTTTCCGGGTGTTTTCACCTCTCCCAAAACTAATGCGGTTTTTAAAGCTTCTTTTTCTTTTTTGTATTGTGGCAGTAACGGAATTGTAATCTTATCACCATTTTCAAGTATTACATCCTGGCTCAAGTCTTTAAGTGTCATTGCACTTAAGAGATTCAACTTATACCGTTTGCCACGTCTTACCAGCTCAACATTTTTTAAATCAGCTTTCTCAGTTTCACTACCGGCCTCCAGAAGAAGCTCTGTTAATTTCGTTTTGCCTTTCAAAGGGTAAATACCGGGGCCCGACAGGGGTGTGCCGCTTACACGGTTAATCTCTCCGAACAATGAGATTTTTTTACTTCTATATTCTGTGACAACTACATCTATCTTGGGTTTTTTAACAAACCCCTCCAGTTGGCTGGTGATTAAGTCGTCTACCTGTGTAGGGGTAAGCCCCGAAACCTTGATATCTTCGAAAAAAGAGAATGATACCTTCCCGTCCGGCCTTACAGCAAGCTTATGTGCAGTAGCACCTCTGCTTTTCCATTCGGTAATTGTCAGTAAATCACCGGGACCAATTACGTATTCACTAAAACCGGTAACTGTACTGAAAGCAACGTTTTCAGAGTAGCTGGAAATTTCAAGTGCAGGTGCTTTTTTCTCAGTTGGTTCAGTTACTAATGACATTATCTGTTTCGCAGGTACAGCTTTACTCGCAGTAGTCTTTTGATTAGACGCACAGCTATTCATCAGGATCACAAAAACTGTTAGAATTATTGGCCATTTAGTCTTATTAAAACCCGGCATTGTAAATTTGTTCTCCTTACTAGCTTGTTTTAAGCAGTCGTATAGCGTTAGTTATAAATAAGCATTGTTTTATCGTCTCTCATCTTTTTGGTCCTAGTAATGACTTGAAAAAAGGGCTATTGATGCATATAAATGGCTTATTTCTTGTATTTGTCAATCATACTACCATATTTCTTTTTGAGCTCATTTACCCTCTTACTATCCATACCCTCCAGACCTCCAATGTCTTTCAGCCTTCCACCTAGGACCTCTTGAGCCCTTCTCTCTATTTGTTTGTCTATCGTCTTCTGTATTAGAGTGGGAGCCCTTCCGGTGATAAAGGTTATAGCTCCGGCGATAACAGCGCATATAAGAAATATTGTTATATATATCTTAATCTCCTTATTTCTTTTACTTTTCCATCCCATTCGTCTACTGCGCTTCGAATGCCTTGTCTTCCAGACCTTCTTCCTATGCGCATGTTCATGCGCATGTTCGTGTTCATCCATGATTATCTTTCTTGTAAGTTAAATATATAAATGATTTGGAATTTTATAATATTTTTTAGAAGCGGTATTTACGAAGTGATAGTTTTTGTCTCAGTCACAGGTTCTTATAAATTTTGTCAGATAGAAAAACTAATTCTAGCCGTAATTTTTTTACCGCTATCTAACAAGAAAGGTCTCGTTGCCAATATGTAGTTATTCTAAAGCCTTTCTTACAATTAAATCCCTCATTCCTATATTATTGCATTTAGGTATCAAGATTCAATATTTATTATTGAAAGGATAATATTTTTTTATATTTTTCTTGTCTCTTGATGCAATCTCCAGATGTGAACCTTTTATAGAAAAAGAAAATGCAAGGCCATACAGAGAGTTTGAAGAGTTTGGGTTAATCCGGAGTGCATTCTTATATCCGATTATAGCTTCGCGAAACATCTCTTCTGACAAACTGCCTGGTCTGTTGCAGGAGGCTATAACATCCTTGCAAGTGCCAGTGTGTTCAGTTAAGCAGGTTTCACTGTTTTTCTTATCACCAGCATTATTAAGATAAAACCGTTTAACTGAATAATTTTGATTGACTTCCGGTGCATCTTCTCTTCTTGCTATCGCATCGTCAAGATACATGGCTTTACAGTAATAGGCATGGGCCAGGTTGAGAAAGGCATTATTGTCGTAAGGGTTGTTGATTGTTGCGTCTTCATATTTCTTTATAGCGTCATTAATCCCGATCCTGGTTTTGTAACTCCTTGTTATATTGTACGTATAAACCCAGTATTTTGTATTTGCTTTATTATCATCTGTTTTGCCTCCTGAAGAGTTTTTCAGAATTGCAACAGTTTTGTCCTCGCCTGGCTGGATGTATTGAGCTAAACTCTCCTTGGGAATTTCCTTTTTCTCACCCTGGTTATATGTGTTTGAGTCTCCGGCATTATCCGCTTTTACCTGTATCGAAGCATTTCTTTCATGGGCTTTCAAGTCCGCATCCTTAACATCCGTATATTCAATATCCGCAATTTTTACCTGGGCAATCCTCTCCTGGATTTTTTTCTTACCCGGGCCTTCATAAGATGTATCTGTTTTTTGTAATTGCTCAGTCTCAGATGATGTCTTGTTGAATTGTACCAGTTTATTCTTATTGCTTTTTTGTAAACGAATAGGGTGTCGGTTTTCTACTGGATCATGGTTATATTCTGGTTCCGGTTTTTCTGCAGTGCCCTTTGCTGCCAGTATCATTTCTCCTGCGATATCAATTTGTTGATTCGTCTGATTCCGAATTGGTTCTTCCTTATTTTCAGGAAAAATTTCTTTTCTTATTTGGCTTTTAGTACTGGTATTTGCTTTTTTATCCGGATGATTTTCGTCGTGAAGGATCTGTTTGCCGGTAACAGCTTTTTTTCCTTTTTCGATCAGTTTCGAGTTATCTTTTGCCAGCATAGCATAGTGATGGTTAATTTCCATAGTCTTATTAAACTCTATAATTGCTTTATCGAGTTTTCCGTTTTCAGCATAGTTTATGCCAAGATTATAATGGGCCTTCTCAAGGGCATCTTTAATTTTCGGGAATCCGGGGTTAAGCTTAACTACCTTATTAAATGCTTCGACAGCATTATCATATTTCTTGTGTTCCATGTAAGAAGTGCCGAAACTGTAGTATATTTCGCTAAGAGATTTGCTGGCAATTGGATGTTCAGGTTTAAGCTCCAGGGCTCTTTCATATTCCAACTGTGATTTTTTTAATTTCCCTTCCTCTTTATAGGCATTTCCCAGATTTATGTGTGCCTGAACAACATCCGTACTTATTTTCTGATTAGCAGTTACCGGTAATGCGCTAAAAACAATTTTTGCGACTGCTTCGTTAAGATTGATTTCTATCGCTTTCTTGAATTCAGACAATGCTTCATTCGTCATGCCCTTCAGCCCATATGTGGTGCCCAGACGTACATATGATTCCAGGTGATGTGGGTTTGCTTCTATTGCACTTTGAAATTCAGAGATTGCCTGATCGATCTGATCCCTTTCCGCATAAGCAATACCGAGTTCAAGATGAGCCAGGCCAACTTTATTCAGTTTTATCTGGTATTGCTCAGTCCCAGGCGGGTTGTTAATATGTTTGTCGTCAATCGCTATATTGTCCGGTTTTTTATTTTCTGTATCAGTTAACGACAAAGACTTCTTTGTAATGGGAATCTTTACAGGCACTGCCTGGTTTGTAGTGCTTACTGATTGAAGTTGCGGTTCGACTTGTCTGTTACTTCCATTTTGATCTATTTTGTTAACAAATTTTTGATCTATAATATCTTTTTTCTTCACAAATTTATAGTTTGTACAAGATATTATCCCGGTCGATATCAAAACAAGTGATATTAGTAAGTTTGTAAATTTTGGCATTATTATGATCCAAATGCTACTTAGTAACTATTTCGGAAGACAATAATCTTCTATAAGGGTATGGAAGTTATAAATAAACACTTCCAAAATTATAAGAGTTTGGAATATTGTTTAGCCGAACTTGCTTTTTCAGTGCAAGTAATTTAGGTAATTAATCTGATGATGGCAATTTATATGCTAATATGATTATTAAAGGCACTTCAGCTATTTGCGCTTTGATTGCGTCTGATTTTGTGGAAGGTAGTTTATTCAAGCTTTGTTTTGCAAACAAGAAAATAAACTATAAACTTTTAGTGGGTAACGCCTTACGAATATCGTAAAGGATAAAGTAACTTTTCGGCAAAGTCAACAAAAAAATCCGAAAAATTTTCACTCTTTGAGTTGTCTGAAATGGAATTTCAAATGGTGAAATGTTAGAAAAATTGCTTCAATGAGTTCGGCTTCTTAGGCTCCAACTCTTTAAACTTGTTGAGTCTGTTATGGCCTAAAGTCCTTCCATTCTGTACGCTTTATTGAGGCAAATCAGACTCGTAGACAGTATTGGTAATGTATAAAAGGGGAGCTTCCGTCAATTTTATTATCTTTCTCTTAGGGAGTTTACGTTTTTTTGAATCAAATAGAATTTCTACTGTCGGACGCAAAGGAGAATCTTCAAAAACTTCTATCACCTTACACGTTGCATTCGAATTCAATTTAACATAACTACCTAATGGAAAGCATGACAATTTCGTAAGTAATAATCGTTTCACATCAGTAGAATAAAGCTCCTTTTGAGTACCCAAAATCAACTTTACTGCATCATGGGGCATATAACCAGGTCTATGAGGCCTGTGATGGGTTAAGGCTTCATATGCATCAACAATACCTATAATTTTGGCATAATCATGTATTTCATCACCTTTAAGTCCATTTGGATATCCTTTTCCATTCTCTCTTTCCTGTTCTTGATAAGCTATTTTGGCAATCCACAAATATTTTTTCTCAAGGGTTTGGAGTATTTTAAAAGTATAATAAGGGTGTTTTCTGATTTGTTGCAATTCAGATGTTGTCAATTTCCCTTTTTTGTTAACGATTTCCTTTGGTACAAAGACCATACCGATATCATGAAGAAGGGCAGTTATCCCTAATTCAACCAGCTGTCCATCCGAATAATCAGCACCTTTTCCCAGCAGTAGAGAATAAATACAGACGTTAGCAGAATGTGCTGCAAGATTGTCTGGAATACCTTTTCCCTGTACCGCCTTGCCATAAAGAATATTGGCTGCATTTTCTGTCTGTACTATCTCTTTTACAATTTCAAATCCTTTCTCTATGGTAAATCGTTTTTTTCTTTTTAAGTTTCCAAGGATTCCCTCTACAAAATTGTAAATACTTGTATATAAGCCCTCTATTCGTTTTTGTTCTTCCAATTCCTCTGAAGTAGGAGCGGCGAGTTCTTCCTCGCTTGGCAACAAAATATCGTCCAGCATTTTTGCATCAGGTGCATCAAGCAGCTCCTCTTCCTTGCCCTCAGTAGGCAGATCCAACTCACTTATCTCATTGCTTCCGGCCTCAACAGGAAGGTCCGCCTCGCTTATCTCATTGCCTCCGGTCTCAACAGGCATGTCCATATCAATTAACTCTTCAGAGCCCTGTTCGCAGTCTGGTGTTTTTTCTACTACTTCTTTTTTCTCCTTGAGGCTCTCCAGATTTCTTATTTTAACTTCTTCCTTCTGTTTTTCCGGAAGTTTGCCCTGTTTTATTAAATCTGATAGTCTCGACATGATTTATGGTCTCTTATGATTTTGTATCGTCTACTAATTTCTGAATTATTTTGGTATTGATTATATCGGATTTAATACTAAAGCCGTCAAGAAGGGCCAGATCACAAATATTGTTAATCTCTCTCGGTACGCCCTTAGTGTATGCATGTATTTTCTCGATAGCCTCTTTAGTAATTATATTTTTTTTTAAACCGGCAACTTTCAATCGAAAAATTATATACTTTATTGTATCATTAAGATCCAGATGTTTTAAATGGTATCTTATAGAAATTCTAGAATCAAGCTGTTTTATGTTTGTTACCCTTTCCCGAAGTTCAGGTTGTCCTATGAGTATTAATGTAACAAGGAACTTTTCATTTAGCTGGAAGTTTAAAAGCAACCTCAGCTCCTCGAGCGTCGTTTCGCTCTCTATGGCCTGAGCTTCATCAATTACAACTATGGTCTTTTTGCCATTATTTAAATTCTCCAGCATTTTTTCATTAAGCATGTGAAGCATTTCAGTTTTGTCCTCAACAACATCCTCGACACCTAACTGATAAAGAATCTCTTTAAGAAGATCAGTAGGTGAGAGGCATGGATTAGCAATAAGTCCTATTTCATATTGATCACCTGAAAGCTCCTGAATAAAAACCCGGCTAAGGGTAGTTTTTCCGCAACCGATCTCACCTGTTAACATTGCTGCTCCTTTCTGAGATTTGGTTGCATATAAAAGCCTCATTAATGCTTCTTCATGCTGTGAAGAACGGTATAAGAAGCGAGGATCAGGAACGTTTTCAAATGGAAGGCAATTGAGCCCCCAATATTTTTCGTACAAACTACTCTCCCCTAGTTTAGATAGTGTTCGGCTCTAATATACATGAAAACTTAATATTGAGCCCCAATCCCGGATCTGGTCAAACTGTCCTTTTATTACAGATTTTGAGGCTTAACCAGTGATTGATATTACTGTTATGAAGATAAAAACATTGTTAGCCTGGGCTATGCCTAGAATAACTGCAACTAAACAAAAATATCATAATATAAAGACATAAATCTGCCATTTTAGAGGTGTGATTTAATCATAAATAGAATATTTTGTCAAACAATTTTAATCAGTAAACCCTTAATTCTATTATAGATAACAGCAATAAAATTGTTTAATACAAGGATAATAAGGTTATCAAAAAAGTTACTGTTATAGCTCTCGGAGCATAACAGTAACATTTTGGATTTGACGTTTTTACATAGGGTTGTTATTATCCAAAAGTGATGGTGTCTTAACAAGTTATGGAGTTGAAACCATGAAAAACGGAGAAAGTTATTGATCAAAGTTGGAATTGTTGGAGCAACGGCTTACACAAGTTTAGAGTTAATAAAGATCTTATTGCGTCATCCTGATGCGGACATTTCGTATCTCGGCACCAGAAGAGAAGATAATTTCAAAATATCTGATATTTTCCCCGTTTTAACAAACACGCTTGATATGCCCTGTTCGAAGATGGTTCAGGGCGATTTACCAGATGGCATAGATTTGGTTTTTGTTACACTTCCTCCTGTAATTGCCATGCAGTATGTTCCCGATCTCCTGAATGCGGGAATGAGAGTAGTAGATCTGAGCGCTGATTACAGGTTCCAGGAAAAATCTGTTTACGAAAGATGGTACGGAACTAAACACACCGATCCAACAAATCTGGAAAGCGCTATTTACGGTCTTCCGGAGATATTCAGGGACAAGATTAATAAGGCGAATTTAGTTGCAAATCCCGGATGCTATCCAACAGCTACAATAATTGGCTTAGCTCCTTTAATAATAAATGGTTACGTTCACACCGGTGATATAATCGTTGATGCCAAATCCGGAATTTCCGGAAAAGGGCGTGAATCTACAGAGGGAACCCATTATTGTGAATGTAATGAGAATGTTGAGGCTTACAAAGTGGGAGAGCACAGGCATATGCCTGAAATAGAGAATATCCTTTCTCTGATTGGAACATCAAAGTCAAAGGTTTATTTCACACCACATTTGATCCCAATGAACAGAGGAATTCTGTGTACAACATATGCAAAAATCAAAAATAGAAGTTCTATCGAAGAGATTATAGCTATATATAGCGATTTTTATTCAAAAGAGCCTTTTGTCAGGATTAGAAAAGATAATAAACTCCCTAAAACTAAAGACGTTGCTAATACAAATTTTTGTGAGATATCAATAAGGGTAGTTGACGAACGTATTATAATCTTATCAAGCATAGACAACCTGATAAAAGGAGCAGCCGGCCAGGCAGTTCAAAACATGAATATAATGTACGGTTTTAAAGAGACACTGGGGCTTTTGTTTTAGAGGAACTATTATGGATTCAAATGTAAAAGTGAGATTTCCTCCCAGTCCCACTGGTTTCCTCCATATTGGAGGGGCAAGAACCGCTCTCTATAACTGGCTTTTTGCCAGACATAACAAAGGGAAAATGGTCTTAAGGATTGAAGATACTGACAGGCAGCGTTCTACTGAAGAGGCAACTCAGGCAATCTTGGATAGTATGACATGGCTTGGCTTAGATTGGGATGAGGGCCCGTATCATCAGAGCGACAGGCTTGAAATATACAGCGAACACGTAGAAAAATTATTGAAGGATGGCAAGGCTTTTCATGTAGATGATCCTGAAAAAGGGAGGGCTGTACGCTTTAAAATTACGGATGAGCTTACCGGTTTTGATGATATTGTTCATGGAAGCATAAATTCAGATACTTCTCTTATTGAAGACTTCGTTATACAGAAAGCAGATGGTTTTCCTACATATAATTTTGCTTGTGTTGTTGATGACGGTGTGATGGGAATAACACACATTATTCGGGGAGATGATCATCTATCGAATACGCCAAGGCAAATTGCCCTTTACAAAGCATTGGGTTTTGATTTGCCAAAGTTTGCACATATTCCAATGATTCTAGGAGAGGATGGCTCCCGCATGAGTAAGCGTCACGGGGCAACATCTGTAACAGATTATCGCACAAAAGGTTACTTGCCAGATGCGTTAGTCAACTTTATAGCACTTCTTGGCTGGTCGCCAGGGCAAGATCAGGAGTTATTAACCAGGCAGGAAATGATAGAGAAGTTTACTTTGAAACGTGTCAACAAAACCAGTTCACGTTTTGATTTTACTAAGCTTGACTGGATGAACAGTAAATATATTCAAAATCTCCCTATTGATGATCTTGTCAGTGAATTACAGCCATATATAAAAGAAGCAAATCTTGACAATGATGTAGTTTCAGCTGAATGGTTACACAAACTGGTAGAGTTATATAAGGAGAGGTTTAGGACATTGCCAGAGTTTGTAACATTAACTACTCCATTTTTTTCTGATGAGATTGAGTATGAAGATGCGGCGGTAAGAAAGCATCTTAAAAAGGGCAATTCGTCTTTAGTAAAAGATGCTTTGAATAAACTGAAGGAAGTCAGGGATTTCTCTTCAATTGAAGAATTAGAAAACTGTTTGCGGTCCATAACAACAGAACACAATATTGGGTTTGGTAAATTGGCCCAGCCGATAAGAGTTGCCCTGATAGGAAAAAGTGCAAGTGCGGGAATTTTTGAAACTTTAGAGCTATTAGGTAAAGAAAAGACTCTAATGAGACTGGAATATGCAATAAAAACATTTTTATCAGACTAATACTGGATTTTCCAGAAAACGACAGTAAAATTTAAATGGCTATTAGGGTATTCGTTGCAATAGAAGTTGATAGTGAAATAAAGAATAAACTTTCTGAATACTTGGACAGGTTAAAGAGGACAGGTGCTGATGTTAAGTGGGTTGCCACAGAAAATATCCATTTGACTTTGAAATTCATTGGACATTTAGAGGAGGAAGCCCTTATTAACTTGAATAAAATTATTAATGATGCTGTTTTGAATATAAAACCATTCAGTATCAACATTGGAAATATTGGAGCATTTCCAAACCTGAAGAATCCGCGTGTGATTTTTACCGGTGTGGAAGCTGAGGGAAATAGCCTTCTCAGGATCTTTGAAAAACTTGACAAAGGTATCGAGACGCTTGGTATAAAAAAGGAATCCAGAAAATATGTTGGACATATTACGCTTGGCAGAGTCAAGTCAAAGAAAAACTTAACCAAACTGAAAGATGTCTTAGATTCTGGAAGGGGGTATTGTTTTGGTCATGAAAAGGTAACTTCGCTATCTTTAATACAGAGTAATTTAACCCCGACAGGGCCAATTTATTCGAGATTAAACAACTTTATATTAAATTAAAATGAAAAAAGTAAAAATTAAATATTCACCCGAGCATAACTGGGTTGAGTTAAAAAGGAAAGTCGTAACAATCGGGATAACTGATTATCTTATAAGTGAACTTGGAGATCTCATAGACCTTTGTTTGCCAAAAGCTGGGGAAGAGATTATTGATGATATCTCTTATGGTGAGGTTGAATCCATAAATACTCTTCATGATTTAACAGCGCCATTAAGTGGTGAAATTGTAAAGGTAAACTCAGATTTGGCTACCAGTTTAAAAGTTTTGCAGAGAGATCCATATGGAGAAGGTTGGTTCATTAAGGTCAGGTTGCCAGAAGCTGATAACCTGGATTTCCTTATGGATGAAGATGAATACGAGGAGTACATAGAAAGTATTAAGAAAAAGGAAAAAGAAGCTGGAAAGAAAAAGAAAAAAGAAGAAGCAGAAAAAGAGGTAAAGAAAAAAGCAGTGAAGAAAACCGAAAAGAAGAAGGTGGTTAAAAAGGCGGTAAAAGAGAAAGCTGTAAAGAAAAAGGTTGTTAAGAAGAAGGTGGTTAAAAAGGCGGTAAAAGAGAAAGCTGTAAAGAAAAAGGTTGTTAAGAAAGCTGTAAAGAAGAAAACGGCAGCTAAAAAGAAAAAATGATAATTGAGAGGGAAATGTGATCTTCCATGCCATTTAAAAAGGCATATTATTTACAATGATATAAAGTGAATGACATAAAAGGGATTGATAATAAGCATTGGAATTTATGGGATATATTTAAGGTTTTCCTGTTTTATCTGGTTATGATGTTGGCAGGGATCCCTGTTTTTTTAAAAATAGTAAAACAGGTTTTTGGATTAAACTTAGTAGAGGCATTCGGGCAGAATACAATTCTCCTTAGTTTGTCATTAGTGGTAAATATTTTAACATGTCTTTATATTTTTAACATCGTCAGGGCAGGTTATGGTTTACCGGTAGTATCATTAGGTCTGACTGCCAGTAACTGGAAAAGTGATGTTAAAACCGGCTTGAAGTATTACCTGATCGTCCTTCCTGTAATAATTGCATCTGGTTTTATAGTAGATTTCATTTTGAGGGCGTTTGGTATAGAACCAGCCCAGCAGGACATTATTAATAATATCCTGAGTGAGGATTCTTTAGGGGTTCTTGCATTTATGGTTTTTTTCGGGATGTTGGCAGCACCGATCGTAGAGGAACTTCTTTTCAGGGGGTTCTTGCAGTCTGCCGTGAGAATTAATTGCGGCAAGCTGCAAACTCTCCTAATTAGCGGATTTGTTTTTGCTCTGGTACACTGGAACGCCCATGTATTCTTGCAAATATTTGTTTTAGGGCTCTTGCTGGCATATTTATTTGAAAAAACCGGATCGTTAGTAGCCCCAATAACCGTCCATATTTGTCATAATACAACTACTTTAGCCTTTTTAATTTCTTATAAACATATTTTGAAAAGCCATGTTTAAGAGTATTGATGAACAACTTAAAATTATTAAACGTGGAGTCTTAGAAATTGTCCGTGAAGAAGAGCTCATTGAAAAACTTAAGAACTCGATTAAGTCACAGACTCCATTACGCGTTAAATTAGGGCTTGATCCTACTGCACCAGACATACATATCGGAAATGCGATTCCAATTCATAAGCTGCGTAATTTTCAGGAACTTGGACATACGGCAGTTCTGATCATCGGAGATTATACGGCAATTGTTGGTGACCCGTCCGGTGTAAATAAAACCCGGCCTCAACTCACTTACGAAGACATAGTCGATAACGCGAAAACGTATCTTGACCAGATAGGAAAGATACTGGATATTGAAAAGACTGAAATTCGTTACAATAGCGAATGGTTTAAGGAAATGAAATTTACTGATGTAATCACACTTGCCTCTAAGATGACAGTGGCCAGAATGATGGAGAGAGATGATTTCTCAAAGAGATATTCTTCTGGGGTCCCCATAAGCCTTCACGAATTTATTTATCCATTAATGCAGGGATACGATTCAATAATGGTGAAAAGTGACATCGAAATCGGTGGTACAGATCAGATATTCAGCCTGCTTGTCGGCCGTGACCTTCAAAGAGATGCAAATATTACACCTCAGACAGCACTCACCACTCCCTTGCTGGAAGGAATTGATGGGAATAAAAAGATGAGTAAAAGCCTGGCCAATTATATTGGTATATATGAAGAGCCAAAAGAAGTCTTTGGTAAGACAATGAAGATAAGTGATGACCTTATGCGCAAGTATTTTGAGCTGGCAACGGACATGACTATTGAAGAGATAGAAAGTACATTAAATGGTCACCCGCGTCAGGCAAAGATCATCCTGGGTAAAGCTATTGTAAGCCGGTATTACGATGATGAAGCAGCAGAGAAGGCTGCAGATGAGTTTGATAGGATATTTAAAGAACATAAAACTCCTGATGATATTCCACAAATCGTTCTCCCCTCTAATGAGAACCAGAGCCACAAAATATGGATAGTAAAATTGTTGGTGGATCACGGTTTTGCGTCTACTAACGGAGAGGCAAGAAGACTGGTTTCTCAGGGAGGAGTAAGTATTGACGAAAAAAAATACACAGACCCGTCACAAGAAATAAGTTTACAAGATAATATGGTGCTAAAAGTAGGAAAACGCCGTTTCGCGAAAATTGTTATAACCCACTAATATCTTTTTATTACCACATTTTTCCTTAATTTCTTTAAATAATCTTTTTTAATCTTAACGAATTTTTCTCTAAAAAGTGTAGTACGGATTTCTTCCTGTACCTTCATAAAGGACAATGTCTGAGCCTGAATAACCTCTTCGATCTTAAAGATATGGTGGCCTAACGAGGAGTTTATTATAGAGCTTATTTCACCTTCCTTCAAATGAGAAATGGCAGAAACCAGATCTTTTCTAAAACCATCTACTTCATCAAGTTTCCACATACCTCCTTTGTCAGCATGCGGTCCCCCTGAATGTTCCTTTGCCAAAGTATCGAAGTCCTCGCCACTCCTCAATCTGCTTAACAGGTCTTCTGCAGCGGTTTTTGATTCTTCATCTGAATCATAACTTGAAAACTTTATCAATATATGCCTGAAACTCATACTGCCTTTCATTGAAAATTCATCAATGTGGTCCTTGTAATAGCGTTTAATCGCTTTTGGTGTAACTACTATTTTTCTATAAACATTCTCGCGCAGGATTTCTTCGATTAATAAATCGTTCTTTAGCTCTGCTCTCTTTTTAAGCGGGTTAATTCCCTGCTTATTGGCCAGTTCATAATATTTATATACAGAGCCTACTTGATCAACAGCACCTTTCACAAATGAGTCAACATTTTTTTCAATCTGTTCTTCCAGTTCCGGTTTATCAACTAAAAGCTTCTTCGCCTCCTGTACAAGTATTTTTCTGTCAATTAATTCATCAATAGCATTCTGGATTATTTCCTGTTTTTTTGACTCGAGCCCTGACTTCGAGTATTTTTGTGCGGCGATTCTGAATGCCTCATAAGCTCGTGTCTGGATATCAAATTCTGTTATTATTTCACCATTAACGATAACACGTACGGCATTTAAATTATCAGCTCTTATTTGATGCATGTAAAATAGTTGTATAATCAGAATAGCTAAGCTTAGTTTTAGTATCTTCAAGAGTTTATTACCTCCTGCGGTGTTAATTGTGGGTTTATAATAATATCATAGTATACAATCCAGCAGACGAACTGTCATCTACCATTTTCAGGTAGTTATTCTACCGGGTTGATGTCACGTTAATTAATGCAAACATTGATTCTGCTTTCACAGGTCGTGTCATTGACAGGTCTGCCTGAGCGGAGATTCTTTGGCTTATCTCTGGAATCCTTCCGAAATCAAGGAAAAACAATTATTACCTGATATTGTGTAATTACTTTTTCGGTGTTAATTATTTCAGAATTAACAGGTTTTTCACGAAAGCTGCTGTATCGTAAGGTGACATCCTCTTTCCAGGTAGTGTAAGATGCAGTTCGTTACTATCCACAACTTTTATCCTTACTTTTGCATTTATAAAGAGTTTTTCTATCCGTTTCAAGTTTTCTACCTGAAGTATTATAGTACTGTCTGTTTGTATGAGCGAACTGATATGAGAAGCTTGTGCTGCTATCCTTATTTCACATTCCATTAATAGATTTTTGACGTGTTCAGGTAATGGACCGAATCTATCAACAAGCTCTTTTTCCATTTCCTCTATCTCGTGTTTAGAGGATAAACGATTAATCTTCCTGTACATTTCTATTTTAAGCTTCATGTCAGGGATATAGTCGTCAGGTAGATACGATTCCAGGTTCAAGTTAATATGGACATCATTGAGATCCGGAACCGGCTCATTTCTGGCCTTACGAATCACAATTTCAAGCAGTCTGCAGAACATTTCATAGCCGACTGCGGCAATATGCCCATGCTGTTCTATGCCTAAAATATTCCCTGTCCCCCGAATCTCAAGGTCTCGCATCGCAATCTTAAAGCCTGCTCCTAGTTCAGAAAAGTCAATAATTGCTTTTAATCTCTTTTCCGCTTCTGGAGAAACCGGTCTGTTTTTTGGCAATAAGAGATATGCATAGGCACGGTGTTTGTAACGTCCGACCCTGCCACGTAATTGATGCAAATCAGCTAAACCAAAAATATCGGCTTCATTAATAAATATCGTATTTACATTTGGAATGTCAAGGCCGGATTCTATTATTGTCGTAGATACAAGGATATCTGATCTTCCATTAATAAAATCTGCCGTTTTCTTCTCCAGGACTCCCTCGGGCATTTGCCCATGAGCCACAGTAATACTTGCTTCAGGGACTATCTTCCTGATTGCTTCTGCAATACTATTTATATTTTTTACACGATTGTGTACAAAATATACTTGTCCATCACGATTTAATTCATGGAGTATCGCATTCCGTATTACTTTAGGATCGAAACGCAATAAACTTGTTTGTATTGATTGCCTGTCCTGGGGCGGCGTATTCAAAGAAGAAATATCTCTTATTCCCAGAAGGGATAAATGCAACGTACGTGGGATTGGAGTTGCCGTTAACGTAAGTACGTCAACCGATTCTCTCAGTTTCTTTAACCTTTCCTTATGTACAACACCAAACCTTTGCTCTTCATCTATGATTATTAATCCTATATCCTTGAAGACAACATCCTTCTGGACCAATCTGTGAGTTCCGATTACAATATCTACCTTTCCCTCTTTTAAATCCTCCAATATCTCTTTCTGCGCTTTTCGGGTTTTAAATCTGCTTAACACATTAACATTAACGGGATAGTCTGCCATTCTGTCAATAAATGTTCTGTAATGCTGCTGTGCCAGTAAGGTTGTAGGTACCAGTACTGCCACCTGTTTACCGTACATTACGGTTTTAAATGCGGCCCTGATCGCAATTTCAGTTTTTCCATAACCCACATCTCCACAGATGAGCCTGTCCATCGGTTTTGACGATTCCATGTCACGCTTGATGTCCCTGGCAACCTGCAGCTGATCTTCGGTCTCCTGGTATATGAATTCCGACTCAAATTTTCTCTGCCATTCAGAGTCTTTCGGGTAGGCGATGCCCTGTTTCGCTTCTCTTACTGCCTGCATGGAGATGAGTTCGGTTGCCATGTCCTGCACGGCTGCTTTTGCTATCTGCTTTTTCCTTTCCCATGTTCGATTGCCCAGTTTGCTTAGCTTTGGCTTACGCTCAGAACCGGATATGTATTTCTGTACTAACTCAATCTTTGTTGCAGGCACATATACCTTTGCTCCTTCATCGAACTCAAGTGCAAGGAATTCACCACAACTGCCGGACTCATTATCACTCTTAAGTATTTGCATCCCCAGGAATTTAGCTATACCGTGGCTTGCATGCACTACCAGATCTCCCACAGCTAAATCAAGAAATGAATCGATCGCCTTTGACGGTACCAGGCTCTTTGGCTCTCTTCTCAACCGGTAGCGGCGGAATATCTCATGATGTGTGAGAAACGCAGTTGAGATATCTTCAAACAAAAAACCGTGGTTGAGATGTCCGATTTGATACTCTATATGATTGGTAAGAGATCGTTTGCCTTCAGCCTTCACGGTTCTTCTTGGTTTTGTCTTACTGACATCAGGTTGGATACCAATGTCTGATAACAGAAGTTCGCTCAGTCTCTGTTCTTCTGCCTGATTACTGCAGAAGATTATGGTATTGTTATGGGCAGTTTTAATTTCCTCGATCTTTCTAATTGAATTATCGACATCATGATCAAAATGATCCAGCGCCTTTATATTAAATGAAAATATATTCTCACGCTTAAGTGTTAACCTGGAAAGATATATCTTCCTGAAATCTTTGCATGATTTTATGATACGATTGAAAGAAAACATCTTGTCGTGAGACTGTAAGTTGTCATTTATGTTTTCCGCTTTACTTTCTATGTTTTCAAATTCCTTAAAAATGATCCACGACTCTTTTGGTATATAATCAATCAAAGAACTGAACCTGCTTCTCCTTCTGCCCGGTTTTTCAGATTGAGATGGATTTGTTTCCTTGTGGGTAGGTGAGTCTATATGTTCCGTCTGTACACCGAGTATTTTACACTCATTAACTTTCTTTGATGATAACTGTGTCTCTGCATTAAAAACACGGATTGAATCAATTTCATCCCCAAAGAATTCAATGCGATAAGGCTCGCCTTTTCTATTACCTGCCGGAGTATCATGATCCTGATCGTACTCGTTCAGGGAAGAGAATGGAAAAATATCAATAATCCCGCCCCTCAGGCTGAATTCTCCGGGTAGTTCAACAATACCCGCACGCTCAAAACCACCTTTTATCAGCCACTCTACAATATATCCCTGCTCGCACTCCTGTCCGATCTTGATTGTGAGTATGTTCTTCTCTATTGTTTCCGGTGGCGGAACATGTTGTAAGAGTGACTGGATCGGGGTTATAATAATCCTGCATGCAGATTCACCGTTACCTGATAACAGCTTATATAAGACATTGATTTGCTGAACATAAGTGTTGGTATCAGGCAGTGATTCAATAGAGATTGCGTCCTCTGAGACTGGGAAAAAGAGCGGGCTCTGATGAAGAAAAATGTTTACATCTTCAAAGACCTCTTCTGCCTCCTCTATACCGGAAGTTACGAAGAGTATCTCCCCTCTTCTGGAAAGATTCTTGTCGCTTGCCAGGCCGGCAATTAGAAATGATCCTGAAGAGCCCCACAGCCCCTGAACATGACAATCCTTTCCAGTGAACAAGCTGTCTGCTATCTGTTTATACTTTTCGTTTTTACGAACAAGCTTCAGTATGTTCTTCACAAAGAAATTATACTTACCTTTTTATACACGGGCAAGAGATTATGCTCACACGGCCCTGGTATTATGATCTTATTAAACATCTCTGCCGTTTTCTCTTGACTTTAATGATATGTACATTTATCATTTCATCACTTCACTTCAAAAGCACAAATATTTATCCACAGTATAATGCGGATAAGTTGTTTCTTATATGGTTTATTTTTACTTTAATGTAAATTACATGAACTGTCTTACCAGATTATCTTTCTCAAAACAATAATGTCCCGGTTTTATCGGATTGCAATAGTGTGATCCCTCAATGAATATCAATGATCTCCCTGCCTTTGACCATGTCATAATGGTATTAGATCGGATTTGCTAATCTTATGTATCTGCTTTATTTAGCCTGAAAGGAGGATATTGTGAGTAAAACTCAGGAGGAGGTACGAATTGCATTATTTGGTCCTAGTTCTTCGGGTAAAACATCCTTACTTGCAAGTTATTACGGCAATCAGCAAAGGGCCGGCTTTGAGGAAAAACATGGTTATCACCTCACTGTTGAAGATACATCGGCTGGTAATAGATTATTGGCAAGATATTATAGAATGGAGGAGGGAGATTTTCCACTCGGTACAGATACTTTTGAGGAATACTGCTTTGGCTTCAAGGTGCATGAGCTCACGGAACCCAGCTTTAAAATAGTATGGTATGACTATCCCGGCGGCTGGTGGGAAGATACCCCGAAAGATGAAGATGAAGATCAGGTTCGTAGAGATACATTTCGTAACTTACTTCAAAGTCACGCCGGTATCTTACTCATCGATGGCGAGCAATATAACAAACGTGGAACAGCCTATGTACATTATCTTCTTGATCAGTTTAAAAATGAGATCAGACAGATTAAGGATTGTTTATCAAGCGAGGGCAAGCCAATAGAAGCGTTCCCTAAACAGTGGATCATTGCCATATCAAAGGCAGATATTCTTCCGGAAAATATAACCGCAGAAGATATTTGTAAAAAAATTGTTAGTGACAGCAATGACCAGTTAGAAGGCCTTAAAAAAGCTGTTGATTCAGCAGACTTCGGCTGTCAATATATGCTGATTTCTTCTGTAAAAGGTGAAGGCAAGAAGGTGATAAATAGCCATAAATACATTGGACTTCAACTTATAGCTCCGGTTGTATTATTAAGTATTCTCAGTGAATGTGCAGAGAAGATAGGCAAAAGACGGATTTTTGGGCCTTTTGCAGGTATATTTAGAAAACTGCAGAGTTTTGTAGGTTTAATAGATAAAATTGATGACTTCCTTCCAAAAAAATATCAATTAATTTCTCATCTGATTAAGTCTATGCATATTCATGAAGGGCTTGATAAAGGAGAAGGATTTTTCAAGAAAAAACGGGCTGATGCTGTTCAAAAGGGTGAAAAAATCGATGCGGCAGTAGCTGCAATGAAAGTAGAATTAGTCAGTGAAGCTGCTCAGCATGCTTTTTATAGAAACCAAAAATAGTATTCAATACATGCAAATCAATAATACAAATGTAAAAATCAACTTAAACCATCTGCTCTGGAGGACCAGAAGCAAAAACCAGGATTATCAATTCATTAATTCACCGAAATCTCCTTCTGTTGATAGATGGTTTTCACTCTTTAACGAAGTATTTTCTGGTCGTGAACCGGGCAGGGAACCAAAGAACATTACAGGAAAACTTGTTGCAACGGGTGATAATCACGAATCTGAATCTTTCCCATTCATTGCAAGCTGCTTCGTAGACGATAAATATTCAGACTCAAGCGGAAGGCCCATAAAGCAATATTTAATCTGGTTTCACCGGGACTACGATACTTCAGAAATAAATAAATTGTTAGCAGATGATTGGAGCCAGGATTTCGTCTCCTCTTCCAGTGAGGTATACTCTTCTTTTTATGAATCCTCGGATATTTCTACATTAGCTGAGAAAGAGTATATTGTAATTAAGAAATCCGGTGCTGACCTGCAAAAATTGGATTTCGAAGATATAGGGGAAATAAAATACGGACTTCATGAAGTTGAACCTCTACCCGCCCAACCTTTTTACAGTAAAATAATAGTAATATTGACGAATCTATTAAAAAAGGTTATACGCTCATAAATGAAATACGTTTACACATTCAGGTTTCTACTACACTACCTGCATACAGATAAACATCAAGGCTTAGTAATTTCTGCTTTCATTGTTTTTGTGCTGGATTTGAGTAATTCGATGATAGGCTTTGATTCTGAATAATCGAGCGGTGTCATACCGTCTTCATCAAAAACCAGAATTCTGGATCCCGCATTGATGAGTATTTTTACGGCAATTTCGTTATCCATTTCCACTGCTATATGAAGCGGAGTCTGTTTCTTGTATCCTTTGTCTGAAAAGACGTCTGCGCCATTCTCCAGCAGGGTTCTGAGTATTTCTTCTGCAGCTCCATATTCGAATGATCGTCTGGGCTTAAAGACTGCAAGATGGAGTGGGGAATATCCCAGGCCGATATAAGGCCCCGGCAGGTTCGTGTCTGCTCCTGATGAAATGAGTTCTTCAACAACTTTTAAATGGCCTTCTCTGATTGCGACTGTCAATGCGGTTTCACCGGCCGGATTCTTTCCATTGACCAGAGCTCCGGCAGATAAGGCCTTTTTAATTGAAACAAGATCTCCCCGCCTGGCAGCAGAAATAAGACTGATCTGTGCATCGATTGTTCTATCCAGTGGTTCTGCACCGTACTGTTTCAGGAGTTCAATGATTTCCGGGTGTCTGAATTCCGCTGCAAGTGTAAGGGGGGTATTCCCCTTCTTGTCATTTCCGTTATAGTCTGCTCCTTTATCCAGGAGATACTTTGTTACATTCTTTGCACCTGCAATAACAGGTCCGTGAAGGATGTTTTTGTCATCAGGTTGAAGTTCTGCTCCGGCATTGAAAAGTAATTCCAGAACCGTAATGACTTTCTCCTCGACTTCAGGTGATATTGTTCCCATAGAGTCAGCTACGATTAACCCTCCAATGGTTCGATTCAGTGTGCTTCTGCCTGTCCGGCTGCATCTTTCATTCGGGTCTGCCCCTTCTGATAAAGCCTTACGGATCTCCTCTGCGTCCAGTCGATAAAGGGCATTACCAAAACCGCTCTTACGTGAATCCCCGGCATTAAGGAAAGGGGTGGAACTTTTTATGCAAATGGAGAATATGCTGCACAGGAGAAAAATAAAAACCATTCGTTTCTTCATGAATATTGCCTTTTCCATAACCTTAGTCACTACCCGCCCGTCCATGCCGTTCGGACGGGTAGTTCACTTCACACTTCATGCCCGACTACGTCATTCAGGCAGGTAGGCACTTATTTAAACTACAGTTCACCGCAGTCGCTAATTGTGACCTGTTTTGATGGCTCGCCCATTCTTGACCCTAATGCCTCTATCTTTTTGACCACGTCCATACCATCAGTCACCTTTCCAAAGACAACGTGTTTATCGTCAAGCCAGGGCGTAACAACAGTAGTGATAAAAAATTGTGATCCGTTTGTGTTAGGGCCTGCGTTTGCCATTGACAAAAGTCCAGGTTCGGTGTGTTTGAGTTCAAAGTTTTCGTCTTCAAATTCTGATCCGTAGATCGACTTTCCGCCTGTCCCGTTATGGTTCGTAAAATCACCGCCCTGGATCATAAAATCGGGGATGATCCTGTGAAACGTACTATCCTTGTACCCGAACCCTTTTTCTCCGGTACACAAGGCACGAAAATTTTCAGCTGTTTTCGGGACAACATCCGTGCGTAACTCTAACACTATCCTCCCCAGGGCTTCACCATCAGTTTCTATGTCAAGAAAGACGCTTACCGGTTCCATAATTTATCTCCTTTATATTCAATGCTGTTAATAGAAAATTTAATGCTAGAATATTTTTAAAGAAATTTTACATTTATTTAATTTCTTTTTTTATCCTTTCTTTATACCATTCACAGTTATAAAATAAAATGTAATTCTTGGCCCCTTAGTTGAAGGCAGGCGTAGGGAGAGAAATTCAGAGAGAAAAGAATAGAAGCAGGCTTGACCTTTTTGCATAAATCTTTACAATGCGTTGATACGGTGGGTTGCAGAAGAAAGAGTTGCCTCTATTTTTAACATCTCAAAAAAAAATCGGCTATAATCTTTTAAGGAATACTATATGAAAAGAAAACTGTCTCTATTTGTATGTATAGCGATATTTATTTCATTACAAACAGGTTGTCTTCAGTTTAAGAATTTGGATTTTATGAGAATGGATGAATTTTCTTCTCAAATCCAGACTCAGGAAGTTCAAACTGAAGGATATGTGCAAAAAGTGGACAGCTTTATTATCGTTCTGGATTCATCATCATCTATGAGTACTGTTTACAGGGATAAGGTTCCCGAACGATATTCACGGTTTATGATTGCCAAGGATATAGTCAGCCGAATGAATAAAACTATTCCTGAAATGGAAATCCAGGGAACCCTGCAGAGATTTGGTTATGGCTATACTGAAAAGGGAAAACTGACAGCGGCTGTGTATGGTCCGACCGCATATAACAGATCCGGTCTGGAACAGGCTTTAAACGGTATAATATCTCCCGGGGGGCATAGTCCTGCCGGGCAAGCTCTTGGAGAGACAAGTGTAATTGTAGGTTCTACTGAAGGCAAGAATGCCGTAATTGTTATCAGTGATGGTGAGAAGCTGAATGATGACCCTCTTATGAGAGTCAAGACCCTGAAGAAACAGTATGGAGACAGAACATGCCTTTATACGGTTTGGGTGGGAAGAAAGAAGGAAAGCAGGGAATTTATGGAAGAGATCGCCGAAGAAATGGGATGTGGCTTCTCGGTAACCGCTGATGACGTTGCTACAGGCGAAGGTATGGCAGATTTTGTAAGAAAAGTATTTTTTGGAAGAGACAGTGACGGAGATGGTGTTCCGGATGATGAAGACCAGTGTCCGGGTACTCCTCCTGGAATTCAGGTTGATGCTGTAGGATGTGCCGGAGACAGCGATGGAGATGGCGTTACTGATGATATAGACGCGTGCCTGGATACTCCGAAAGGCGCTATTGTAGATGACCGTGGCTGCTGGGTTGTCAAAGGCGTAAAATTTGATTATAAAAAGTGGGACGTAAAACCTCAGTTTAATTCAAATCTGGACAATATTATTAATATTTTGAAAAATACTCCGGACCTGAAGATAAGGGTAGAGGGGCATACAGATAGTATTGGTTCTGAAAAATATAATCTGGATCTGTCGAAGAAGAGGGCAGAAGCTATAAAGGCTTACCTGGTAGGAAAAGGTATTGAGAAATCACGAATCACTTCAATCGGATACGGATTTTCAAGGCCGATAGCCGGTAACGACACAAAAGAGGGACGGGCTTTGAATAGAAGGGCCGAATTGATACCTCTTAAGTAGTTCAGGAATAGAGATCTGATAAACAGTTTTTTTAATGCGATAGAAGTGGGCGAGCGGATTCGAGGTATCTTGCTTTATTTTTTCATTTATTGCTAAAATTATTATCACAAATCGAGGCTTGACACCAAAACTATATGCAGTGATTACTCCTTTAACTTTCTACTGTACTGTATCAAACTCATCATTTAAATGTTTTGTCAACTCTGAAAAATCAAAAGGTTTTTTTACAACAAAGTCTACCTTAAACGCGTCACCTGATACGGGTTTAAATTCCTCATCCCAACCGGTAATTATTCCAATTTTTTGTCTCTTCTCTAATCCGTTAATAACTTTTACCACATCATATCCGGAGACATTTGGCATGGCCATGTCGCACAATACAAGATCAAAATATTCAGTCTTTATCATATTTATGGCATCTGCACCATTATCAACAGTTTTAACCTTATGACCATTTCCTGAAAAGAATTTATCCAGCATGTCACATATAGCCACTTCATCATCTACCACCAGTATGCTAAGACCCTTTTTGTTTGTTTCCTGCTTTGGTTCAGGAGTCTCTTTTGGACTGGCTGCTTTTGTGTTAATCGGAAATTGCAGGGTAAATTTACTGCCCTTTCCCAGTTCGCTTTCCACTTCTATTTTGCCACCATGCCTGGTTATTATTCCGTAAGCTATGCTCATGCCCAAACCAGTTCCTACTGGAGTCTTGGTAGTAAAGAATGGATCAAATATATTTTTTTTCACATCCTCAGACATGCCCATTCCAGTGTCAGAAATAGCTGCAAATACAGTATCATCATCATTCCAAGTGCTGAAAGAAATGCTGCCGCCTTCAGGCATTGCGTCCAGTGCATTAATTATAATGTTGATAAATATCTCTCTCAATTCTGTGGGATTACACAGTATTGATGAAACGCTCTGCATTTTTTCCGTGTCTATTGTGTAGTTGATGCCCCTGGCCTGTGACTCATTCTTCCACTTGGGCATGGTGAAATCAATGGCTTGAGTTATCAAATCACTGATTTCAGAAGATACGAGTTTTTTGGTGTCTTGACTTGTCTTTGTAAATTCAAGCATCTTGCCGGATATTGCAGCACCATCACCAGTTGCTTTTTTAATAGTACCAAGTGCATCAGTTAAGTCTCTGTGATCCTTATAAGTTCTCTCTAACAACTGTATATTGCCAGAGATTATGGCAAGTATATTATTAAACTCATGGGCAATCCCTGAGGTTATAGTTCCTATAGACTTTAGTTTTTCTGACTGTAAAAGTGCTTCTTCCATTTTCTTTCGCTCAGTGATATCTTCTGCGATACCTGCAATGCGATAGACCTCTCCCTCTTTATTCCGAATTGGGTAACCACGATCATAAATCCACCTGATTTTACCATCTGGTCTAATAATCCGAAACTCTTCATTGTATTCCCCTTCAAGTTTCCATTTTGAAAAGCTATTGGCTACCCTCTGACGGTCCTCGGGATGGATTGCATCCAACCAGCTCTTAGGGTTTTCATAAAAGCTCTGGCAGGTTTGCCCCCATATTTGTTCATATGCAGGACTCGTATACAATAAATTTCCTTCAGTATCCTCCATCCAGAAAACGCTAGTGATATTTTCTGCCATCTCCCTTAATCGTAGTTCACTCTCCCTCAACTTATTTTCCATCTTCTTTCGTTCGGTTATATCAAGAATGATCGCTACAAATGCTTGAACAGATTGAAAAGTAGAAAGCTGAAGATGTACCTCAATATCGTATAAAGAATTGTCTTTCCTTCGATGGACTGTCACAAATTGAATTTTTTCCTGTTTGCCTGTCCAAAGAGGCTCAACCATTTTCTCAAATGACTCAGGCGTAAATTCTGGTTTGAGATCCAGAGGAGTAAGATTGCTGAGTTCTTGCATAGAATAACCCAGATTCAATCTTCCACCTTTATTGACTTGAATAAATTTAAGGGTTTTGGCATCGAATATATAGATTTCGTTCAATGAATCTTCAAGAATATGTGCAATACTTTTAGTTCGTTCCTCTGCCTTCTTTCGTTCTGTAATGTCATGATAGTGCTCAATACGGCCGCCTTTATAAAGTCCTGATTTAATCGGCATGCTTTGGTGAACCAGCCAGCGTTCTTCCCGCTTGCCTTCTGACAAAACGTGGCATTCAAAACTCTCTATATACGTGTTATCGTCGTATGTAGCGAATACTTTCTTTGTAAAGGTTTCCGGATCATCGAAGATGTACCTGATTTTCTCGCGTATGGTCTGCCGCTTATCCTTGCCGATAACCTCTTTCCTGCACAATCCAAAAAATTGTTCCAAAACTTTATTTAACCATACTATTCGGAAATCCGCATCCAGGATAAAGATTCCAACTGCAGAATTATCCAGTACATCGTCAATTAACGAGCGAAATCGACCTTCTGATTCCAGAAGGTTTTTTTCAGCCTGTTTACGTTCCGTAATTTCCTTATTAAGATTCTCAAATGATGTGGTTGTAGTTTCCAGGTCCTCAACCATTTTGTTGAAAGAGGAAGCAAGTTGACCAAACTCATCATGGGAAGTTATTTTTAATCGTTGTGCCAGATTACCTTTAGCGACGATTTTTGTCATATCTAACAATCTGCGTATTGGCAAGACAACAATTTTTCTTAGAAACCATAAATTCAAACATAAGAGTGACAAAATCAAGACAATAACTGTCAATATCATTTTTGAACGCAAGGCTGCAATTTTTTTGAATACAGGTTCCATATCTACTACCAGTTCCACAACACCGATAACTGACGTTTCCCCTTTTTTAGAAACGTCGTAAATGGGAACAAATCTGTTATACCTGCTTCTCTGTTTATCTTCTTCCTCTATCGGTTTTCCGTTATTAAATATCTCTTTTACAAACAATTTATGTATCTCCAAAGGTTTACCGCCAACTCGTCCCTTATCGGTGTGTGCAATAATAGTGGCTTCTCTATCAAAAATTTCTACATACTTTACTCCTGAGATGGTTCCTAAGTGCTCTGTTAAAGTCTGTATATAATCATTATCAGGTTGAAGGCCTGACATAATCTTGCTAATGCTCTCCTGGATAGCTTTGGATATGGCCTGGGAGTCCTTTCTCATCTCTTCAAATTGTTTTTCACTCTCCCTTGTAATAATTAAATGGAATGCAATTGAAAGTACAATTATTATGGTAGCTGACAATAATATTATGATTTTGCTGCTTATGTTTAGTCTCATATTATTTTTGCTCTCTCAATAATTGCTTATTTAAGGTAAGATGGAGATCCCTAAAACAAAAAGACCGGGCTATGCCACAAAAAAAACAACATATGAAACAAAAAATATCAGTTTTTGAGATCGACTTATGTATGGCAAGAAAGTTCATATATTTACATCCATGTAAAAATAAACCTGAATTATGATAACTTATCCTCATCAATAAGATGCGGTATAGTATTTATGCTGTGGAATAACGTGGATATTAAAGCTACTTATTATTGAAGTCAAGTTTAAAACGGAGATGTTACAACTTCATTGTGTTGGCGGGTTCTTGCCCGGAGAGCATTCCGGCAGGGACGGGTGCGACTTTGTGTGAGAATCCTTTTATGCGCTCGTTTCTCCTTCAATTTTCAATATTAAACCTTCAGTCCAAACAACTCCCCCAGCATGGATTCAGGGTATATGCAAAATGGATAATCTCTGTTTGTCACAACAGAGTTATAACTTAATTTCTTCTCTAAATCCTCCATCTCTTTTTCCTTCTCTTTAATCAGGGAGCTGATCTTTCTCTTCATCAAGGCGTTAAGTTCTTTTATCCTGGCAAAAATCAGGTGCTTTTCTTTACCGTTGTGCGGTTCTTTAGCTATCAGCTCTTTTTTTTCGCTCATCATAGTTTTCATTTCTGCATCTTCCATAATTTCATCTGATGCATATCTCTCCGGGTTATAGTCCATATCTTTGATGACATGTTTCAATGCGTTAACATCTTCAATAGAAGCATCAAGTGGTATATATGGAAGGTGCAGGGTTGCCGAGATTGTTGCATACGTTGGAGGCTCTACACCATAAAACTCCCTTATGATTTCGTCAGTAATCAGATCGTACTTTGCACCTCCAATCCCGTGAATAAACAGATCAGAGAAGAACATCCTTGAGTACATGGTATTAACAATTGCCTTTGGGCGGATCTTTATGCCATTGCTTAACAAGGTTTTCAACCTCTCCAGATTTTCCAGGCTGTCTGCTGATCTGTCTCTTCCGCCAAAAGAGAAATGTTCAACAATTTTATTCTCACATATTATGCTTATGCGACTGTCGTCTGCTACAGATGCAAAGAGGCTTTTCCTCGGCTTATCTCTTTTCCACATCCAGAACGGCATTTCTACTACAAACCCTTCCTCTATCAAATCCGGCAGAGGATTAGCCTTTGAACTTATATTCTTTAAAGTGCGATATTCTCTAAGCTTTGCATTATAGATATCTACAAAATGTTTTATATTCTCCGTCATGTGAAGGAAGAAACTGAGAAATGCATCTGTCTCACTGATGTAAGAAACGGGAACCTCCAGATTGCTGATCCCGAACCTTGTCAAAAATGCGTGCCTTGCAAAAGTAAACAGGTTGCTGAATTGAAGTGTTTCTCCGGAAAAAGTTATTACAACATCCATAAAATCCTCAAACACCTTCTTCATGTCAGGATTATGCAGTGACTTTAAAATACTCTCTTTAATAGCCTTCAGTTGCGCCGGATCTGTATATCTGATCTCTTCAAAGGCTAAATTGTGTATGCCGGGGAGAAAATGGATCCTTTCCAAAGATGGACTTTGATCATTAATGTTCGGTATGCTCATACAATTATCATTTCCGGCATCATTATCTACAACCATATTTATGCCGATACCATTTGCCATTTTTGCAATGCTGTTAACAAGGCTGTATTTTATCAGCACACCGGGATGTGCAGGGGCAGGTGAATGTCCGGTCTGGATTATCTCTTTTTCCGTAGAATAAGAATCTTGCGCAACGAATAAATTTTCTGTACCTGGTATTTTCAGTTTTGAACAGAGAGCCTGCATCTTTTCACTGTAATCACCGGCTTTTTTTAATATCTCGGAACGTACTTGTTTTCGGAATTGAGAAAAAGGTGTGCCGTTAATGTTGAAATCGTAGGATCGGAATCTCTCCTTATTTATATCGATCAATCCCGGAATATTTTCATATGCCGGCTCTATGAATATGTCCCTGTTCTTCTTCGGGGTCGTGAATGATTTGATTTTCATATTTTGTTATGGGTTATGAGTTGCAGGTCGTGTGTTACATGTTGCGAGTTAAATAAGAACTATCTTCTGTAACCTGCAACCCGTAACTTGTAACGTGCAAACTCAGTCTGTTTGTTTGTCTACCCTTCCAGTTTCTCTTTCAGTTTGTGAAGTTTATTGAGTGCTTCCATCGGTGTGATTTTCGATGTGTCCAGGTTCCTTATCTCGTCAATCACCATATTTTGAGGTGGATTGAAAAGGGAAAGTTGTTTTGGTTTATTGTCTTCTTTACTCTTGATAGTTGCAAATTTAGGCTTACCATCCACATCCAGTGTTTCAGCTTCAAGGTTGGCAAGTATCACCCTGGCTCTCTGGATTACCTCTTTTGGCATTCCGGCCAGCCTTGCGACATGGATACCATAACTTTTATCAGCACCTCCCTCAACAATCTTCCTGAGGAATATGATTTCGTCCTCCCACTCCCTTACCGCAATATTGTAGTTCCTGATGCCCGGGAAGAGCAGGGCAAGTTCAGCCAGCTCGTGGTAATGAGTGGCAAAAAGGGTTCTGGCCTTCAAATGTTCATAAATATATTCTGTTAATGCCCATGCAATGCTTACACCGTCAAAGGTACTGGTACCGCGCCCAACTTCGTCAAGTATAATCAGGCTTCGTTTTGTCGCGTTGTTTAAAATGTTTGCAGCTTCATTCATCTCTACCATAAATGTGCTCTGGCCTTTTGCCAGTTCATCCATTGCACCTACTCTTGTAAAAATACGGTCAACGACTCCTATTGTCGCCTCTTTTGCCGGGATAAAGCTGCCCATTTGTGCCATGAGTACGAGCAGTGCTACCTGGCGAATATACGTGCTCTTTCCTGCCATGTTTGGTCCCGTAATGACCATGATCTGCTTGTCTGTTCCATTAATGTCAATATCATTCGGTACGAATTTTTCTGCCATTAACGTTTTATCCAGAACGGGGTGTCTTCCATCTACAATTCTGAGGCCGAGCCCATCTGAAATTACAGGCCTTGTGTATCCGTTCTCTGCAGCTATGTTTGCAAGTGTTGAAAGGACATCTAAATGGGCAATAACATCTGCCGTTTTCTGCAGGCGTTCAGTATAAGTGGATACCTCTTCCCTGATCTTTTGAAAATACTCGTGTTCAAGATCCTTCGCCCTGTCATCTGCGGTAAGTACCTTCGTTTCATACTCCTTGAGTTCCGGAGTGATGTACCTTTCGGCATGTTTAAGGGTCTGCTTGCGGATATATGTTTCCGGGACACTCTCTTTGTGTACATTAGTTATTTCAATGTAATATCCAAACACCTTATTATATCCTATCTTTAACGAACTTATGCCCGTCCTGTCTGTCTCTTTTGCCTGAAATCCGGCAATCCAGCTTTTTCCGTTTTTACTGATATTCCTCAACTCATCCAGATCATGATCGTATCCTTCCCGTATCATTCCGCCGTCACGGACTGAATGTGGCGGATCAGGCACTATAGCGGTACTTATTAGTACCCTGGGCTCTTCTAAAAGATCCAGCGTCTCGTGACAGAGTTTTAGAATAGATGAACTGCAGGCAGAAATTGTTGATTTTAATTGCGGCAGAAGCGATAGTGATTGCTTCAGAGAAATAAGGTCTCTTGCGTTAGCGCGGCCAAAGCTGATCTTTGCAGAAATTCTTTCTATATCATAAATCTCTTTCAGCAGTTCACAGATCTCTCTGCACAGATTTTTGTTATTATATAACTCTTCAACTCCATCCTGTCTGATATTTATATCCCCGGATGTACTAAGCGGACTTACCATCCAGCCCTTGATCAACCTTCCTCCCATAGGGGTTTTTGTACGGTCCATCACTCCCAATAAAGAGCCTTCCTTCTGGTGTGTCCTAGAGGTCTTTACAAGCTCCAGGCTGAGTTGTGTGGCATGGTCCAGGATCAGGCGATTGTGGCTTGAAAACTTCTCGATTTTATTAATATGTTTCAGGGATGTTTTTTGTGTTTCGTCAAGGTAGTTAATCAACGCCCCTGCCGCGCTGAGAGAGGGGCCGATGTCTTCACATCCAAAACCATCCAGCGAAGATGTGCAGAAATGGCCAATAAGTTTCTGATATGCTGTGTCACGTGAAAACTCCCAGTCTGAACGACGCGTAACCATCGCGTTGAAATCTGCAGATATCCTTTCCGAAAGATCGAACTCTTTAAAGGTAATATTTTCAGGGATAATACACTCAGACGGATTTATCCTCGACAATTCATTCAGTAAATAACACGTATCAATATCCTGAACCATGAACTTCCCGGTAGAAATATCTACCCAGGACAGACCGACCTTGCCGTCGTGTATAAAGAGAGACAAAAGATAGTTGTTCTCTTTATCTTCCAGCATTGTCTCTTCGGTAAGTGTACCGGGTGTGATAATTCTTACGACATCACGTTCAACAATTCCTTTTGCACCCGCTTTAGAATCACTCTTTTCAGGGTCGCTCTGCATCTGTTCGCAAACGGCAACCTTGTAACCCGCCTTTATCAGTTTTGGGATGTAAGAACCGGCGGCATGATAAGGTATACCGGCCATCGGCATGGCCTTTTCCCCCTTGGACCGTGAAGTCAAAGTAATTCCCAGAACCTTTGCGGCGATCCTGGCGTCATCATGGAACATTTCATAAAAATCCCCCATACGGAAAAACAGTAATGCATCCTCGTTTTTCTTTTTAATGCTCATATATTGTTTCATCATAGGGGTTGAAAAAGGCATATTACTTTCCTTGTAAATACGGTGTCTCTCGGGGCAGAATGTCCCGGCATTTAACGGTTTCTTAAAATACACCTGCTATCATGTAATGTCAAGTTGTAACCGAGGTATTTGAAACTATTATGAGAGAAATATTGTTGGAAATAAGTATTGATTTTATAAATAGTTAAGATTAGTATGAATTACTCGAACCGTATATTATCGATTCATTAAATGTTTATTCTTAAGAAGATAATTTCAGCTTTTATATTTCCTTTACCTGTAAGCCTTCTGCTCTCTTTTCTGGGCCTGTATTTTCTATGGTTTACGGCTAAACAGAAAGCAGGAAAGATACTTGTGTCGGTAGGTCTGGTTATTCTGGTTCTGTTCAGTTACGGCCTTCCTGCAAACAAGCTTCTCCGACCACTTGAAAGGCAATATGATAAGTTTGAAATAAAAAGTTCATCGGGAGCAGCAGATGCAGAGAACGAACCTGAGATAAAATTTGTTGTTGTTCTCGGAGGAGGGCATGTTTCAGACCCTGAATTACCATTGGTAAGCCATTTAAACAAAGGTTCACTGGTCAGGTTAATAGAAGGAATTCGGATATATAGAAAATATCCGGGAGCAAAACTCCTTTTGTCAGGGGGTAGTATATTTGATCCGGTTCCAGAGGCAGAAGTAATGGCACGTGTTGCCGGGGAAATAGGAGTACCTGAAAGAGATATAATTCTTGAGTCCAAATCAAAAGATACCAGAGATGAAGCAATGCTAATTAAGCCCATAGTTGGCAAAAAACCATTTGTATTGGTAACAACAGCTTCACATATACCCAGATCAATGACCCTGTTTAAAAAGCTTGGTATGAATCCTATCCCATCTCCTGTTGGCCATAGTATCAGAGATGGGCAAGGGTTGCATTATTATTCGTTTTTCCCGAGTACAGGTAACATTCATAAGGCAGAACTGGCTATTCATGAATATTTAGGCCGGACCTGGGCAAAACTCAGGGGTCAGCAGTAGGGCAGGTTTTTTGAAAGGAGTGTAAAATGTCACTTTCCAAAAAGGAGTGTGTACCCTGTAAGGGTGGAGTGCCGCCTTTAAAAGGCGAGGAATTAGATAAACTTAGAGAACAGGTAGATGGATGGGATGTGGTGGAAGAGCATCATATTACCAAGACATACAAGTTTCCCGACTTCGTAAAGGCACTTGCCTTTGTAAACAGAGTGGGAGATATTGCAGAGGAGCAGGGACATCATCCTGATATTTTTTTTACATGGGGAAAAGTCTGTATTACCATGTGCACGCACAAGATTGACGGTTTGACAGAGAGTGATTTTATTCTTGCCGCCAAGATTGATGAAGTTCCTGTCAGCTAGAAATCATTAAGGAGATTGTTTATGGAAAATCAGTATACACCTCTTTTTAACGAAGCTATCAGGGTTGAAAGAAACATTGCTTCCTTTTATGCGTTGTATGCAACTTATTTTAAAGAAGATAAGCTCTTCTGGCAAATGCTCAGTGAAGAAGAGGAGCATCATGCTAAAGTACTGGAAAGCGGACTTGAATTGCTTTTGGAAGAGAACCTGTTCCCTGACGGAATTCTAGACCTGGATACAAAAGAGTTAAAGGCTACAAATGATAAGCTGGAAGAGAAAATAGCAGAATGGAAAGAGAAGATGCCCGGTAAGAAGGAGGCATACACTTATGCACTTGAGTTGGAGCAGGCATCACTCGAATTCTTTTTTCAACAGACTCTTTCAGACAAATCAGAAGAACAGGCAATAAAAGTTTTTGATAACCTGGTCGGGTTTGACAAAGACCATGCCCAGAGAATTGAAGATTTAATTGAGACTACTAAATTTGATTAATTAAAATAGACCACACAAAGACCTGCCCGATTATGTCGTTCGGGCGGGTAAAAAGAACACAAAGGAGAAATCAGTGTCAATGCACAATGTGACAATTTTCAAACCGTATCCGTTTCAAGTGGGCCAAAAAATAAGAATTGAGGGTACACAGCGCAAGGGAGACTGGGAGGTTGCTGACGTTACCGAGCGTAAGGTAACGCTGCGCTGTCCCATATCTAATAAGGAATATACATGGGATCTGTTCTGCTATTTCACGGAAGAGCAGGACGGTGTTCCCTGGCCTGTGGAGTAGATTATCCTAAACATTATAAACATTGACAATTTTGGCAGAAATTTACGAATTACGATTTAACAGCCTAAAGCAACAAATCCACAAACGTAATTCGTAAATCTAAAATATTACTCGGAAGACTCTCTCATCTCTTTAAATGTATTGATTAATCCGTTTGTAGAAGAGTCGTGGGAATCAATCTGACTGTCATCACTTAACTCTGGCAGTATCATTTTCGCCAGCTGTTTGCCAAGCTCGACACCCCACTGGTCAAAACTGAATATATTCCATATCACTCCCTGGACAAATATCTTGTGCTCATACATTGCTATTAAACTGCCTAAATTGCTCGGGGTTAATTTTCTGAACAGGATTGAATTCGTCGGTCTGTTGCCCTCAAAAACTTTATGAGGACAGAGTTTCCGGATTTCGTCATCACTTTTACCACCCTTTTTCAACTCTTCGATAACCTCATCTTTTGTCTTTCCGTTAAGAAGGGCCTCCGTCTGTGCGAAAAAGTTTGATAATAAAATGTTATGATGTTCACCGATCCGGTTATGGCTGATTGCGGGAGCAAGGAAGTCTGCCGGAATTATCTTTGTTCCCTGATGGATTAGTTGATAAAAGGCGTGCTGGCCATTTGTTCCGGGTTCTCCCCAGATAACGGGCCCTGTCTGATAATTAACTTTGTTCCCGTTTCTATCTACAGATTTTCCGTTACTCTCCATGTTGCCCTGCTGAAAATATGCAGGGAACCTGTGCATATACTGGTCGTAGGGCAGGATTACTTCTGTCTGTGCACCGAAGAAATTGTTGTACCAGATCCCTATTAAGGCCAGGATAACAGGAATATTTCTTTCAAATGGAGTTTCTCTAAAATGGCTGTCCATTTCAAAGGCGCCCTGCAGCAACTCAGCATAGTTTTCAAATCCGATGTAGCATGCGATGGAGAGACCGATTGCCGACCAGAGTGAATATCTACCGCCAACCCAGTCCCAGAAAACAAACATGTTATCTTTGTCAATACCGAACTCTTCCACCTTTTCTATATTTGTTGATAATGCCACAAAATGTTTTGCAACGTATTCATGATCTTTTGCACATTTCAGGAACCATTCTCTTGCAGAAAATGCATTTGTCATTGTCTCCTGAGTTGTAAAGGTTTTGGAGGCAATTAAAAACAGAGTGGTTTCAGGATCAAGACCTTTCAAAGTTTCAATGATATGAGTCCCGTCAACATTTGAAACAAAATGGACTTCCAGGCCTTCCTTTGCATAAGGCCGCAGACTTTCCGTTACCATTACCGGTCCCAGATCAGAACCCCCGATTCCAATGTTTACAATATCTGTAATTTTCTTATCGGTAAACCCCTTCCACTCTCCCGAAATGATTTTTTCCGAAAAATCTTTCATTTTACTTAATACAGCTTTTACCTCCGGCATTACATTTTTATCATTAATGTAAACAGGGGTGTTTATTCTATTCCTTAACGCGGTATGCAAAACGGCTCTATTCTCAGTCTCATTTATCCTCTCTCCATTGAATATCTTATCAAGCGCATCTCTCAAACCAACATCATCAGTCAATTTAAGTAACAGCTTCAGAGTTTCCTCTGTTATTATGTTCTTTGAATAATCGACAAGAATTCCATTAAATCGTATGGAATATTTTTTAAATCTTTCAGGATCGTCAGCAAACAAATTTTTCATGTGAACACTCTTCATCTCTTTAAAATGATCTGCAAGATCCTTCCAGCTTTGAGTATCCGTAGGATTAATTTTTTTTAACATGTAGGTTTCCCTTTATTATTGTGTTTGTAAACTCATTGTAAATTCAATTCACCATTGAAAACGATTTTCGTATCAATCTTTTCCTTCAGCTCTTCAGAATCCAGGGCATATAGCGGGCTGACCTCAATAGTGCCTTCTGCGTTTCCGGATTCATCCGTTGGAACTTCAATACCTGCCTCTTCCAGCCATCTTCCGAAGAGATTTGTCATGTGTTGCCTTGCTGTTTCCGGTGAACTATCTCCTTCAGCATTCTTAACAGGCGAAAACTCATCTTCTCGCACTACTTCCATAATTATTGACTTTCCTGCATGCTTGAGTGCATCAAAGATGAACATCTCAAATTTGACCGCGTTGTTTTCGGCCGGTTTCATTGCACAGCCTTCTTCATCAATGCAGGGTACCTTTTTCACTGCCTTATGGTAAGGTAACGCAAAATGGCCTTCATTAATTTTTTCAACGAAATCTACATCAAGTAGATAAATGGCAGGGCTTCCCATACCAAACTTGAGAGTTCCGTCCGGATTAAGAGCATGCTTTTCCTTATCACTCAGCTCACTGTACTCTATTGTATCCAGATATCCGTCTCTTATGCCGACAATACCTACCTTTTCTTCAGGATCAGTCTTTTGTACCACCTTTGGAGACATCTTAGCTCCTGCGCTAATATGATATCCTAAATAAACAGGGTCGGCAATCTTTATCAATACGTTGTCAACCTGATGGTAAAAAATGTGTTTTATGTTGTGATTATTCATGTTGGACAGGATACCTTTCTCCTGCAGGGCAAGCAAAGTTCCTCCATGGCCATTTGGGCTGGTTACGATATTGCTTTTTGACTCCATTAATAATCTACCGTTAAGATCTATCACGGGAAGAACACCCTGTGTGAAGAAAGAAACATTGTCAGAATCTAAACTGAAATAACGGTTTTCCTCAAAGAAACTGCGTGTCATCTCATCATTATTTTCACTAGTCATGATATACCACGGGGTGACAGTGTCATATTTATTCATAACAGCCTGTATTTTTTCTGCATGTAATTGGAAAATACTTTTGCCCATAATAGGGCTGATAGGAAGAGTACCTTTTGGCCTGTCAGCTCCCAGCCGGGTTCCCAGCCCTCCGGCAACTGTGACTATAGCGACCCTGCCTGTCTTTAAAGCTTGTTCGCCAATCTCTTTTGCCTCAGCTGCGCGTGCTTTTTGTGAATCGTTATTTGGAATTGGGATAATTTCCGGTGGTTCCAGGGCCGTTGTCTTTGTGTTTGGAGGTGTACTTACTTCTATATGCTTTTCAATAAGCTCCTGGAGTAGTGTAAAATCTATGGTTCTTAACTGGTTTAAAAGATTTTCCTGTTCAATTGCCGAAAGATCGTTCCACCATCTGAAGACATGCTCCTGCTTATAGGAGAAAACCTTCTCAACAAGCCGTTTGTCAGGCTCATTTTCAGTATTGATATCTGTAAGTTTAAGATGGTTTTCCTCCATAAGCAAAAATTCTACAGTACGTCTTTAAGTAGTTCAAGGCAAAAGATAGCCATTCAATAGCATGTAACGTTAAATTTAGTATTGGAATTTGCTTGACCGTAGGTGGTAAATAACTAAAATTCCATATATCTTTTTAAATATGTAAGACCTTGTCATTTCATATACTTACTAACGTAATGTCCGAACTGCCGGGACCATTAAAAATTTTTGAGTTTTCAAGAAAGGAATCACTTGCAACACTCTTCCTCATTTCTACACTCTTAATCGGTATAGGGATCAAATACTCAATAGATCAACACTGGTGGCTTCCAAAGACTGAAGTTGTAGACAGTGGTGATCCTGAATCCATTAAGTTAAAGATTGACTTGAACAGGGCGGAATGGTACGAACTTATAATCCTGCCCGGAATTGGCGAGAAAAAGGCCAGGGCAATAGTGGAATGTCGAAAAGAAACCGGTACCTTTAAAAATATAGAACAGTTGCGCGGTGTTCATGGAATAGGGCCGGAGACGGTAAAAAGAATTAAGGATCTCGTTTTTATTGAATAAGTTAAAAACTCATATTAGCGGTGAGCTTTTATTAAAAACTGAGCATTAAGAAGGAGCTAATTAATGGAAAAGCAGAAAATCTTTGAAAATGTGTGGATAAGGGCATTGGCAATATTTTTTGCGCTGGCACTCTTTTTCACATTTTGTTATTTCCTGAAAGGCATCCTGATATCATTCTTCCTTGCCTTTACTGTCGCGTATATCTTTGATCCCGCAGTTGATTTTATCTCAGAGAGAAAGGTGATATTTGAAAAAACACGTATACCGCGTGGCCTGGCGGTTGCCATATTGTTAACCTTTGTCTTTCTGGTTATGGGAGGGATATTAACATATACGGTTCCTAAAACGGTTAGCGGTATTCAGCGTGTTGGAACCGCATTAAAAGAGCAATATCCAAAATATCAGAAAAAAGTAGTAAAGATAATAGATGAATATGGTGAAACTGAAGTTGGAGTTTTCCTTAAATCAAAATTGCAAATCCAGACAACTAATGAAAAGGAAATAAAAGAGGGAAAATCAAAAGTACCAGAAGAAAAGGAGGTACCAACTAAAGAGTCGGTTGACACAAAGTATGGTATTTCCGAGCCTGTACTTAAGATGAAAAAGTATGTGCCGGAAGCTATGAACTTTGTACTGGGAATTATAAAAAATGTATTTTACAGTACATTTGGCTTCTTTGGAATAGTTATGAACGTTGTGGTATTTGGGGTTGTTATGGTATATCTCCTGAAGGATTTTGATATAGCTATGTCAAAGGGTAAGGAGTTGCTGCCGGTGTCAAAGAAAGATAAGATTACCGGTCTTATAGGTAAGATAGATGAAAATCTTAAGGCCTTTTTCAGGGGGCAGATGGCAGTTTGTGCTATCCTTTCTATCATTTACGGCATAGGGCTTACTATCATAGGGATTCCTATGTCTTTTCTGCTGGCCTTAGTGGGCGGATTTGGCAATATTATACCTTATGTTGGAATCGGGCTTGGGCTTATACCTGCCATCATCCTGGCCTTTATTCAGTTTCAGGATATTACTCACATACTGCTTGTCGGACTGGTTTTTGGTATTGGGCAATTTCTGGAAGGTACGGTAATGACCCCAAAAATTGTAGGTGACAAGCTGGGATTGCATCCGGTTGCCATTATACTGGCAATCTTGATTTGTGGTCAAATGTTAGGGTTCCTGGGGCTTTTACTTGCCGTACCTATCGCGTCGATAGTGAAAGTATTAATCGACGAAGGGATTCTTAAATATAAAGATACAAAGCTTTATAACGGATAAATTAGTGAACGTCTTCCCGGTACATTTTCTGGCAGGAAGCAGACTAATTTGATATATCTGGAATTTTACACCTTATTGAAATTAAGTAATTCCTGAATCCTTCAATCTTCAATTGCGTAGCAAAGCGGAGCTAATATATATAAGATGTCTAACTTCAAATTATCAGCAGAATATGAACCACAGGGTGACCAGCCCGAGGCGATAAAAGAATTAACAAGAGCCTTTAAGTCAGGTGAAAAATTTCAGACTCTCATGGGGGTAACAGGTTCAGGGAAGACCTTTACCATGGCAAATGTTATAAAAAATCTGGATAAGCCGACCCTCGTGATGTCTCACAACAAAACTCTCGCCGCACAGCTTTACAGTGAATTCAAGGAGTTCTTTCCGGAAAATGCGGTGGGGTATTTTGTAAGTTATTATGATTATTATCAGCCGGAGGCCTATATTCCGCAGAGGGATATTTATATTGAAAAAGAGGCGACAATAAACCAGGAGATAGACCGCCTTCGCCTCGCGGCAACAAGTGCCCTTATGTCACGTAAGGACGTAATATTAGTGTCGAGTGTTTCATGTATATACGGTCTGGGTTCACCGGAAGAGTATCAAGAGATGTACGTCCAGTTAACAAAAGGGCAGGAGATAGATAGAGATACATTGCTCCTGAAACTTGTTAACATACTGTACGAAAGAAGTGATATTAAATTTGAAAGAGGTGTGTTTCGAGTTAGTGGTGATGTGATAGATGTATATCCCGCATATGAAAAATTTGCTTACCGTATAGAATTATTTGGTGATGAAGTAGACGGCCTTTCGATTATTGAACCGGTTTCAGGAGATAAATTAGATGAGATGGAGGAAATTTCCATCTATCCGGCTAAGCATTTTGTAATGCCCGAAGGTAAGATTGAGGGTGTTATCGAATCCATTGAAAGGGAGCTGGATGCATGGTTGAAGGAACTGCGTTCTCAAAATAAAGATTTTGAAGCACAGCGTCTGGAGGCAAGGACACGTTATGATATGGAGATGTTGTCTGAAATAGGTTATTGCCATGGGATTGAAAACTATTCCCGTCATATCAGCGGTCGTGCACCGGGGGACCGTCCGTTTTCACTGCTTGATTATTTTCCCGATGAATTTTTCCTGATTGTTGATGAATCTCATGTAGCGATTCCTCAGATTCGCGGAATGTATGCGGGGGACAGGTCGCGGAAAGAGACACTGGTGAAATATGGTTTCAGGCTTCCTTCTGCCCTGGATAACAGGCCTTTACATTTTGATGAATGGGAGTCGATAGTTGATCAGGTACTGCTGGTATCAGCAACTCCATCAGAATATGAGATAAATAAGTGCCATAGTAAGATCGTTGAGCAGATAATTCGTCCTACAGGACTTCTTGATCCAATAGTAAGGATACTGCCGGCAAAGACACAGGTTAAAGACCTCCTTCAGCAGATAAGGAAGAGAGCAGACAAAAAAGAGCGGGTGCTTGTAACAACATTGACCAAACGTCTTGCGGAAGATTTGAGTGAATATATAAAGGAAGAGGGTTTTAAAGGAATGTATCTGCATTCAGAATTTGATGCTATTGAGCGGGTAGAGATACTTAAAAACCTCAGGCTTGGAAAGTTTGATGTAGTTGTAGGAGTAAACCTGTTGAGAGAAGGTCTTGATCTTCCTGAAGTTTCATTGGTAGCAATATTGGATGCTGATAAGGAAGGGTTCCTTCGTTCTGAGACATCTCTTATACAGACAATAGGCCGGACTGCAAGAAACGTTAATGCAGAGGTTATATTATATGCTGATGAAGTAACTCAGTCCATGCAGAAGGCAATGGATGAAACTGAGAGAAGGCGTACGATTCAGCTTGAACATAATAAACAGAACAACATTACGCCACAGACTATTCGTAAGGGAATTAGAAAAAGTATTGAAGACGAAAGTGCTTCAAAAAAGGTTGCCAGGCAGATGGTTAAAGAAGATGAGGCGGAATACGTAACCCAGGAATATATAAGAGAGCTTGAAGAAGAGATGCTTCAAGCTGCCAGCGATCTCAACTTTGAAAAGGCAGCAGAGATACGTGACAGGGTACTGAAATTGCAGTCGGAGATTGGGGCTGAAGCTGTTGACACAAATTGACACGAAGGCAGGAGTTAGCGGGCATGCAGACAGAATTTGATCTAAAAGAAATAGAAGGTATTGTTCAACTGGCTATAAAGGAGGATATTGGTACTGGGGATATCACCTCCAAAATTTTCATTCCTGAAGGTTCTGAATCGGATGGGATATTAATGGCTAAAGAGGCAGGTATTATTGCGGGTTTGCCTGTTGTCGGTTATGTTCTTTCGCAAATAGATAAGGATTTGATTTTTACGGAGAATATTGAAGATGGTTCAAGGGTTGAAAAAGGATCAGAAATTGCGAGTGTTAAAGGGTTAACGTTATCGTTGTTGTCGGCAGAAAGGCTGGTGCTTAATTTTCTGCAGCGGCTTTCCGGCATTGCAACGGCGACTAACAAATTTGTGGAAAGAGTAGACAGGTACAAAACTCAGATTCTGGATACGCGGAAGACAGCGCCCGGCTGGCGCTGCCTGGAAAAATATGCTGTAAAAATCGGTGGGGGTGTTAACCATAGAATGGGACTGTATGACCAGATTCTGATAAAAGACAATCATCTCAAGATTATGGAATCTGAGAAAGAGAACGGTGATATAGGCAGCCTTGTAAAAAAGGCCCGGGAACAGGTATCAAATGGAGTTCTTATAGAAGTAGAGGTAGAAGATCTATGCCAGATAAAGGAGATGGTGGATGCCGGTGTTGACATAATTCTGTTTGATAATATGGCTCCCTCAAAAATATGTGAAGCCATAGAAATAGTTAAGGAGCTTGAAAATAGCCGTGATGCAGGCAAAAGCAGTGAAATATTGACAGAGGCGTCAGGTAATATTACCATTGAAAATGTTGAAGAATATGCGAAGGCCGGAGTGGACAGGATATCGGTTGGTATGATAACACACTCTGCCAGAGCGTTAGATATATCTTTTGAAATAAGTTATAAATAATGTTATATTAAAGAATTAGAACACTTAGGCAAAAAAAGAGGATTTCTACATAACATGGATAATGAAATAAAAATTGTTTTTACGGATTTAGATGGTACTCTGCTGGACCATAGTACCTATTCCTACAGTGAGGCAGAAAAAGCGTTGAGATCACTCAGAGAGAAAGGTATTCATCTGATTTTGTGTTCCAGTAAATCCAGGGATGAAATAATGATCTATCGCGATAAACTGTCAAATAATGAGCCCTTTATATCAGAAAACGGAGGGGCAGTTTACATCCCTGAGAAATATGGTCTGAAGTGCGAGTTTGATAGAACTGATAACGGTTTTTTTGTGATAGAGATTGGGGCGAAATATAAAATTCTTAAAGATACTTTTGAAGATATTAAAAGAAAAACCGGTATCAATGCAAAAAGTATTACCGAATTTACGGTAGATGAAATTGTTGAAATGACCGGTTTAAGCAGAGAAGAGGCTTGTTTCTCACAGGACAAAGAATATTCACTTCCTTTCATTATTGACGGCAGTGAAGAAGACGCTGAGAATATTAAAAATGAAATACAATTATCAGGGTTTAGTTATACTGAAGGTGCAAGGTTTGCATACCTTATGGGCGGTAATGATAAGGGAAAGGCGGTCAATATCCTGGTAGATATTTTCAGGAAAAACTATCCGGAGGCAAAAATATTAACTGTTGGTCTGGGGGACAGTTTAAATGATCTTCCGATGCTGGAAGCAGTAGACAAGAAGTTTCTTGTGAAGAAGGAACTGGGTGATTATGAAGATCGCATAAAAGTTGATGACCTTGTTTATGCCGATGGTATAGGACCGGCTGGTTGGAATAAAGCGATATTAGGCTTGTTTGGTAAGTAATATAATCAGCCAGCTGTTACTTTGCGCACTCTGTAGCTTTTGGTACATTGTCGCTAATTTATTTGTCAGGACTCGATAGAGTGGGAGGTTTGTATTATGGGTGACTTTCATCAGTCAGGAGAAATTACAACTCTACACAGATTTGGCAACAGGGATATTGCCAAATTAGAGGCCGAAATAAAGAAGCTCTCACGCCTGAGACCAATTGCCCTTGTCTTGCCTACAATCTTTGCGGAACTGGAAGGTACAGCATTACCTAAAATTTTAAAAGAGTTAAAGGACGTTAAATATTTAAAACAAATTATAGTTGCCCTGGGGAGATTTGATAAAGAACAATTTAAATATGCCAGAAAATTCTTTTCTGTTTTGCCTCAAGAGGTAACGTTGATATGGAATGATGGCCCCAGGATGAAAAAGCTTTATAAACTACTCGAAGAAAAGAATGTTTCTGCGGGTGCCGATGGTAAGGGTAGATCTGCATGGATGTCTTACGGTTATATTCTGGCAAGTGAAAAATCAAAGGTAATTGTACTGCACGACTGTGACGTCCAGACATATAGCAGAGAGTTTCTTGCGAGATTATGCTACCCGGTTGTAAATCACAATCTGGATTTTGAGTTCTGCAAGGGATATTATAGCCGCATTACCGACCGAATGCATGGCCGGGTGACCAGGCTCTTTGTAACCCCTTTGTTGAGAACCCTGCGCAGGCTGTTAGGGGATCTTGATTTCCTGAAATACATGGATAGCTTTAGATATATTCTGGCCGGTGAGTTCTCCATGCTGGCAGACCTGGCAAGGGTAAACAGAATTCCCGGTGATTGGGGACTGGAAGTAGGTGTGCTGGCGGAAATATACAGGAACTGTTCCAAAAAAAGAATCTGTCAGGTGGATATTTGTGAGTCATACGAACACAAACACCAGCCGCTCTCTGAGGTTGATATTACAACAGGGTTAATGAAGATGAGCATGGACATCACCAGGACCATTTTCACCACACTGGCAAGTACGGGTATAATTTTTAATGACGGTTTTTTCAGAACACTGAGAACTACATATCTAAGGACAGCCCAGGCTTTTATTGAAAAATATGAAACAGATTCGGCAATAAACGGGTTATATTTCGACAGGCATCTTGAGACGAAAGCTGTTGAGGCCTTTGCTAATGGACTCAAGATGAGCGGGGATAAATTTCTTGAGGATCCAACCGATTCACCACTCATACCGAACTGGAGCAGGGTGAATTCGGCTATACCTGATTTTTTTGAAAAGCTCGTTGATGCTGTTGGACGTGACAATAAATAGACAAATAATTTTTATTTCAAGACGGATTAACAGATAATTTATAGGGATTGGCTTCACTTTTTATAAATCTTTTGCTTAATCAGGCAAAGTGAGCACTTTCCATCGTGAAATAAAACATATGGACGGTTTAAAATTAAAAGATAATATTTACTGGGTTGGAGCACTAGACCCGGAAATGAGATTATTTGATTTAATCTTCAAGACTGATCATGGTACTACTTACAATTCTTATTTAATCAAGGATGAGAAAACCGCTTTAATAGATACCGTTAAAAAACCTTTTACAGCCGAGTTCCTTTCAAGACTCAGAACTCAGATTGACCTGAAGGATATTGATTACATCGTTGTAAGCCATACAGAGCCTGATCATTCAGGTGCACTTAAAGAGTTGTTGGAGTCCGCCTGCAATGCGAAGATTATAGCTTCAAAAGCCGGCGGGCATTTACTGAAAAACATACTTAATGTACCCTTTAGCCTGGAAACTATTGATGAGCGTCCTGAAATAGATCTGGGTACTCGCAGACTCAAATTTATTCCGGCACCTTATTTACATTGGCCGGATACTATTTTCACCTATTTAGATAAGGAAAAAATCCTTTTTACGTGTGATGCGTTTGGCGCACATTATTGTGACGAAAGAATGTTTGATGATCTGGTTGGTGATTTTGATTCTAATTTCCACTACTACTATGACAGTATAATGCGTCCGTTTAAACCATATATCCTCAAAGCTATTGAGAAGATTGAGGCGTTGGATGTAGATATTATTGCTACCGCACATGGGCCGATTATCCGGAAAAATCCACGAAAATATATTGAAAGCTACCTTAGCTGGAGTCAGGTCCAGACAGATGCAATAAAGAATATTTTAATTCTGTATGCCAGTATATATGGAAGTACAGAAAAGATGGCGGAAGCCATTGCAGAAGGGGTTTCAGAGGAGGGTGTGAATTTTAAAATGTTAGATGTAAATGATACTGATCCTCAATTTATCAGGGACGCCATTGAAAAGGCAGATGGTATATTAGTCGGATCTCCAACAATTGTCGGGGATGTTCCAAGGCCCGTCTGGGACGCACTTACCCTTCTCTCCTCTGTTAAATCCGGAATTAAATTGGGCTCTGCATTTGGTTCTTATGGTTGGAGCGGTGAAGCTGTGAAAATGGTTGAGGATAGACTAAGCGGACTTCACATAAAGCTTCATAAACGTTCATTAAGAACAAAATTAATTCCAGAAGATAAAACATTGAAAGATTGTCAGGAATTTGGAAAAGAGTTTACAGCTGCTTTGAAACAGAAATAGATATCACTTCGACTTAATGCCATTTGGGCAGTTTTTTGATTGGTCAGCTTCGCTTGGCCTTCCTGCATTAACTTTAGAATTTCTTTATAAAATTTTCATAAGGTGAAAATGCCTAATCTCAGAGAACACGCTAATGAAATTTTTAAATACGTTCTTGGTTCTTTAGACCCGGAACAGTTAGTTAAGCAGAAAGTCAACATTCGTGATTCTACACTCGTAGTAGATGAAAGAGAATATAACCTCAATAATTATGAGAATATTTATGTCGTCGGTGGAGGAAAGGCTTGTGCTCCAATGGCTAGCGCCATTGAAGGGCTTCTTGGAGACAGGTTAGATAGTGGCATCATTGTAGTGAAATACGGCCATGGCTTGCCTCTGAAAAAGATTGAAACTACTGAAGCGTCACATCCAATTCCGGATAAAAACGGCAGAAGGGGTACTTCGGACATTCTCAGGCTTTTATCAAAAACCGGTGAAAAAGATCTGGTTATCTGCCTGATCTCCGGAGGTGGGTCGGCTTTACTTGTTCAACCACATAAAGAGATAACCTTACCGGGTATACAAATTGCCTCAACGAAACTACTGGGCTGCGGTGCTACTATCGATGAAATCAATACGGTAAGAAAGCATTTATCGTCGGTAAAAGGAGGACAGCTTGCAAAGGCGTCATACCCATCAACACTCATCACACTGATACTGTCTGATGTCGTTGGAGATCCGATAGACATAATAGCATCCGGTCCTACCGTACCGGATGAAAGTACCTTTGAAGATGCCTACAGAATAATTCAGAAATACTCACTGGAAGATAAGATGCTGAATAGCGTGTACCAGTTTCTCAGAAACGGAAAGATGGGGAAAATTGAAGAAACTCCAAAAAGTGGTAATGAGATATTTGATAATACTCAAAACGTAATTATAGGTTCCAATAAAATAGCATTAGAAGCTGCCGAAAAGAGAGCCAGGGAGATGGGGTATAATACAATAATTCTCTCCTCCATGATAGAAGGTGAAAGCAGGGAGGCAGCTAAGTTTTTTGCAGCGATTGCCAAAGAGGTTAGACGGACAGGTACACCGTCCCCCAAGCCGGCGTGTATAATTGCGGGAGGCGAAACAACCGTTACGATAAAAGGTAAAGGAAATGGGGGCAGGAATCAGGAATTTGCACTTTCTGCTGCCATGGAAATCGAAGGATTAGAAGGCATAGTGATTTTAAGCGCGGGTACTGATGGTACTGACGGACCGACGAATGCCACCGGAGCAATCGTTGATTTTAATACCTGTAAAGATTTCAGGAAGAAATTCAACCTGAGGCCTGAAGTATTTTTAAGTAAAAACGACTCTTATAATTTCTTCAAAAGGAGCGGAGAGCATATTATTACCGGTCCGACAATGACTAATGTAATGGATATAATGATATCGTTAATTGAATAGCTTTTTCATAATAATTCGGACTCTCCTCCAAAGATTTCCTGAAGAAGGGAAAAGGGTTTATCTACTATTAATCTAGAATACGTTAGATAATTCGTTATGACTGATTCGAATCCTGGCACACAAACATCTCATAAAAACATTTATCATGAACTTGAAGCCCATTTCAAGATTATCCAATCGTGTTCTATAGAAACAGATAGCGGAGAAAGAATCTTGCTGGCTGCAAGACCAGAGTCACGATATCCTTATTTTTACCCTCGTGATGGAGCATGTGCTTCTGGTCTCCTGGCGTATCTATCCACTTCAGGCCTTCCTGTTTCTGATGATGCGTACAAAATGCTCAAATCTATTGCAGGCTTTGTGTTAAAGATATTGAGAGAAGATGGTTATATCGGGCAGAGATACGCTCTCTCCGGTGAGGAAAAAAGCGTTTACAAGCAGGAAGACAATAATGCGCATGGTTTGATCATCCTTTCCAATTATTTACTTACTGCGGAAGCAAGAGGCGAAAGTATACAAGACATAGACAAATTTCTCCTATCAATAAATAATGCCTCACAATTTGCAATTAAGAATTATTATCATCCTGAGATAAATCTTTTCCATTCCACAACATCTATTCATGAATCGGCCCTTGAAGAAGGGTTCAGTTGCTGGACCAATTTTGCATATTTACAGGCCTATACTCTAGTTTCCAGGGTGAACGATGATTTAGATTCCCCGGATATTATTCCGGACAAGATACTTGCATTTAAATCGGCCTTTAAGCACAATCTGTTTAGTATTATGGTCGCAAATAAACGATTTCTCAGGCGTATAGATAAGAGAGGTAATTATGATTTTAAGCCGGATTTTACCCTGTTAAGCCCATTCTATTTTGGGTTTGGTAATGAGGACAAGGTCCTGCTTGATAATAGTGTGAGTTTTCTGGAAAGGCAGCTCTGGGATCCTGAGCTTGGAATGATTCAACGGTACCTCCCATTCAGCGGAGACATTGAAATACACACTCATGCCGGTAACGGCCCCTGGCTTCAGTATACGGCAATACTTGCCCAATATCATTACTGGTGTAAGAATGCTGAAAGCGGCAATGAATTAATGGGTCTTATTGATGGTTATAAGAACGAAAAAGGGGAGATCCCTGAACATATTTCAACCTGTAAAAGATTTGATACATTCATGGAGACAGAATGGAAGACAGGCCTTGATTTTACAAAGGAATTTGATAAGCACATCCTGCAGGACAATCTCGATTTTGATAAGATTCTGGAAGAAGCTAATAATATGCAGAGGGCTTACAATGAAGTGGCAGACAGGTGTATGATATCTGATAGTACTATGGAAGAGGGTGGATATGTCATGTTCGTTACTCCATTGATGTGGTCACACGTGGAATACATGAAGGCACTGCTGTATAAACACGGTCTTTATTCTAACGATAATATATAGAAAATAGGTTTAAATGCAAAAACCACTTCAAACATTCTCAGACAAGTTATTACAATTTATTTCGACTGTCTCAAGCGCGTTGAATAATTCCGGTCAGCGAATAAATAGGACGGAGAACCAGCATTTAGAGGAACAACTCAAGACATTGTCCACCGCAGTCGAACAAAGTTCCAGTACGATTATGATTACAGACACTTCAGGTAAAATTGAATACGTTAATCCAAAATTTACTCAGCTGACCGGTTATACTTCTAAAGAAGCTATTGAGCAGAATCCGCGCATTTTAAAAACTGATAAAACCCCACCGGAAGTACACGAATGTTTATGGAAGGCTATTACATCAGGTAAAGAGTGGCGTGGAGAGTTTTGTAACAGAAAAAAGAACGGTGAACTCTATTGGGAATCTGCATCTATTTCTCCTGTCAAAAACAGTAAATGTGCTATTACTAATTTTGTTGCGGTGAAAGAGGATATCACTGAACGCAAGAAAATGGAAGAAAAACTGAATTTATTTAACAAATATCTTGAAGAGTGTGTGTCCGAGCGTACGGAAAAACTTAGGGAGAAAAATACAAAGCTATTAAATGAAATCGTCAGGCGTGAGCAGGCAGAGGAGATACTGAAGGAAAACGTGGAGAAATTCCAAAAAATAACATCTTCGGCTTTTGATACCATTATCATGATGGATGATGAAGGAAAAGTTTCATTCTGGAATGAGGCTGCTGAAAGTATGTTTGGTTACTCTATGAAAGAAGCAGTTGGAAAAGACTTACATAAGATGATTGTGCCAGATAGGTACTATGACGCTTTTCAGAAAGGCATGGAGGGCTTTATAAAGGATGGAACGGGTCTTGTTATTAATAAGTCGCTTGTCTTGCCGGGACTCAGAAGAGATGGGACAGAATTCCTTGCAGATCACTCTTTTTCATCGGTTAAGCTTAAAGGCAGATGGCATGCGATATCCATAATAAGAGACATTACAGAGCGTAAACAGGCAGAAAGAAAGCTAAAAGAGACCAAAGAAATGCTGTCCCGGGCACAGCAAGTTTCCAATATGGGTAGTTGGGAGTGGGACAAAGTAAATGATGAAGTAATTTGGTCTGAAGAGACGTGTCATCTATTTGGTTTAAAACCAGATGAATTTGATGGTAAGTATGAAACCTTTTTGAATTTTGTTCATCCAGAAGATAGAGAGCTGGTAACAGAGTCAGTCAAAGCATCATTGTTAAGAAAGGAAACATACAACATTGATTTTCGCATAGTTTTACGAAATGGTATAGAGCGTATTATTCACTCCGAGGCACAGGTTGAGTTTGATAATGTGGATACCCCGATCCGAATGACTGGAATATCTCAGGATATCACCGAGCGAAAACGAATGGAGATCAATGAAAAAAGGGCTATGTTTACAACCAATTTTTCACGTTCATGCAGGGATTTTGTAGAACTAAAGCCGGTTACTGAGCTTGCCACTAAAGGTTTGGCAGAATTATTGAACGTTCAGCGTGCCTCGGTCTGGCTTTTAGATGATTCTGGTAATCTGGTATGTCATAAACTTTACGAACATCCTAAAGGCTGCTTTTCTGATGGCACGGTTCTTTCCGGAGAAAGATACCCTGATTATTTAAAGGCTATTCTTAGTGATTGCCCGGTTGATGCGCATAATGCCCGGACAGACCCACGTACAAAGGAGTTTCTGAATGATTATCTGACCCCATTATATATTTATTCTATGCTGGATGTACCTGTTAAACTAAAAGGGAGAGTTTCAGGGGTTTTATGTCTGGAACAGACTGAGCATGCCAGGAAATGGCAAAAAGATGAAATTGATTTTGCTAATACAATTACGGCTCAATTATCAAGTGCTATCGATAGAATTACAGAGAGTAAAAATGCAGATGCAGAACTGACAAAAAGCTATAACCTTTTGCATTCCATCATAGAAGAGGCAACAGATACCATTTTTGTAAAGGATCTTTCTGGCCGTTATTTGTTGATAAATTCTTCTGGCGCACATATGATAGGAAAACCAATTGAGGAAATTATTGGCAAAGATGACACACAGTTATTTACCCATGACATTGCACATCGGATTATAGAGGAGGATCGTGCAATTATAGATTCTGGAGAAGGCAGAGTCTTTGATGAGGAAATACCTGTAAATGGTAAAATGCGTACCTTTCATACTACAAAAGTACCATACCATGATGAAATCGGAAATATAGTTGGTGTTATTGGTATCTCGCGAGACATGACCGAACGTAAACGTGTAGATGAGCATATTAAGTCATCTCTCAAAGAGAAAGAGGTGCTTCTGGAAGAAGTCCACCACAGGGTCAAGAATAACCTCCAGATCATTTCAAGCCTGTTAGATATGAGCAGTATGCAGGCACATAATAAAGAGACGATTGAATTGTTTGCTGAATCACGTAACAGAGTCAATTCTATAGCCCTTATACATTCACAACTCTATGATAGTGAAAGGTTTGATGAGATAGTCATGGAGAGGCATATTCATGAACTGTCCGGGAACCTGTTAAAAATATATTCAAAAGAGGACACAATTACGCTTGACATCAAGTCTGCAAATGTATGCCTTCCGGTAACACAGGCAGTTCCCTGCGCACTTGTTTTAAACGAATTGATTTCAAACTCCCTGAAGCACGCTTACAGGGAAGGGCAGCACGGAATAATCAGTATTTCCTTGCAGCACAATGTTAACACAATTCTTATGAGAGTAAAAGATGATGGCGTAGGGATTCCTGAAGATATTGATTTGGAAGTGACTACGAGCCTGGGATTAAAATTGGTTAGAAACATTGTAAAAAAACAATTTAATGGTATAATGAAACTCATTAGGGATAAGGGCACAGAGTTTATCATAGAATTTAGTACCTATAGGAGGGCTCATGAAAAGAGTGATGGTAGTAGACGATGAAGCGGTAATAACTACGCAATTGGAGGAGCGGTTAAAGTCCATGGAATACGATGTAGTAGGGACCGCCTCTTCGGCAGAAGAATCTGTCAGTTTGGCCAGAGAGCTCTGCCCGGATTTAGTCCTTATGGATATTGTCATGAAGGGAGAGCTTGACGGTATCGATGCGGCCAGAACGATAAAGGAGGATATGGACATTCCAGTTATATTCCTGACGGCGTATGCGGATGATAAATTTATAAACAGGGCGATGCAGGTGGAACCATTCGGATATATTGTTAAGCCTTATAGAGAAAGCGAAATAAAGGCAAATATTGAGATTGCCCTTTATCGAAAGGAATTGGAGCGAGACCAAAAACAGGCTGAGCAGAGAATCCGCAAATTATTTCTCGCAATTGAGCACAATCCATACATGATTATGATTATGGATGCCGAAGGACAGGTTGAATATGCAAATTCCAGCTTTGTGCAACTAACCAGATATTCAATGAATGAAGTCGTAGGGAAAAACGCTTCTTTCTTAAAATCTGATGACATATCACCTGAATTGTACAGTGGGCTGTGTAGTAAGATTACTTCCGGTGAAGAATTTCGGGGAACATTAAGCATTAGGAAAAAGGATGGCACTCCGGATTTGAAATATACGGTTATTTTACCAGTGAAGAATGATAAGGACGAGATAATCTTTTTTCTTGTAGTAATGGAAGAGATCTCCAGGCATGAGAAAAGGAGAGAAGCGTTATTACAGCCGGAAAAAATGAACTCACTGAGAACATTAGTATCAGGAATTGCCCATGAGTTTAATAATATCCTTGCAGTCATACAGGGACGTGTGGAATTACTGGAAGATGGTTATGATGACGTAAATGAATTGAAAGAGGGGTTACATAATATTGTACTGGCGAGTGAAGTGGGGGCTGGAATAGTTAAAAATATGATTTCTATTGCCAAATCAGATAAAGACACTTCCGAGTATGTCTTATTTGAATTAAGGCAATTAATAGTGCAGGCGATAGATTCTACAATACCAGGATGGAAGGATACAAGTTCTCCAGGTAAGAAAAAATATGAAATAGACAGAAATGACATGAAAAGAATTCCCGGTGTATTTTGTAATCCTACAGAGATGAGAGAGGTATTTGTAATTATAATAAACAATGCACTGGATGCGATGCCTGAAGGCGGCAGTATTTCATTTAGTACATGGAATGATGAGGACAAGGTATTTGTGAAAATCTCTGATAAAGGCATGGGTATGTCAGAAGAGGTGAAAAGGAGGGTGTTCGATCCGTTTTTCACTACAAGAAGACCACAAAGAACCGGGCTGGGTATGGGTGTTGCCTATAGTATAATAACGAGGCATGGAGGTAATATAGAGATAGAGAGCGAGGTGGGAAAGGGTACAATAGTTACCATGAGTTTGCCGATTAAGAGCAATAATTATTAACACACCTTAATAGATTATCAGAATTGGCAGGCAAAATGAAATGTGTTATTCGACAACGGATAAAGAGAGAGTTCGACTGATCTGCTTCGCTTGAACTAATCTGAACGGCTTTCACTCCAGGCTGAATAATACCTGCATAATCTCTAGTAAGTAAAATATTTAACTGTCAGACATTTTAAATCTCTTAAATTTAAAAGTGTTATAAAGTTGATCATCTGATATCCTGCTAAAACGTTAACAAGCCTCAATCAGCCGTTCAATAAATCCCCGTAGTGTCTAAATGATAAACAGATTATGGTTCTTGTCTGTGGCCAATTCCTTTTAACATACCGTAAGTATAAAAATGTTAGTAAATACTCACCCTGCCTTTCATCAAATAGAGAACAGTGAATACATTAGAAATATTTACTCAAAACAAACAGGTATGTTGTTGCCAAGAAAGAAGTTATAAAATATGCACTCTATCCTGTAGACTTCGTGTTGTGGATAATAAAATTGTAGTGTAGAGGAAATAAATCCAATATACGTATTATAAAAATATGACTGGCGCAATTTTTGCTCATTTCTGCCTATACTAAAAATACTAATTGTCACTAAATGTTTTTATAGCGGATACCGATACTAACAATTGTACGGATGAAATATTATAATAATCTGGCTAATTGAAGATATAAAATTTATTTAAAATATAAGAGCTTGCAAGAGAGTTGCAGGTTGCCTTGTCAGCAGGTTGAGAGCCTGTGAGTCGAAGGCGCAAACGAATAGTTCTTCTAGAAAGAACGTATTTGCTTGCGCCTTTTTTATTGCATAAATTTTCAAGAACAATGAGAACTTATTTTTTTACTTATTAGACAATATACAATGGATGTTATTTTTTTGCTAAATGATTATTTGATTGTTAAATGAATTCCAGCTCGGCATGAAATACTACATGCCATGAAATTACCTTATTCCTTATTACTAAACTTAATTCAGTCAGGAGGATTATTTGATGTTTAAGAATATGAAGTTGGGAACAAAGATATCATGTGGCTTCGGCATAATTACATTCATACTTATTGCTGCTGTACTGACATCAATATGGCAGGTCGGGAAGACTAACAAGGTAACCAACCGTCTCATAGAGCTGCGTGCACCGACTGCCCAGACAAGTCTTGCCATGAAAAATGGTATAAATCACTCACTGGCAGCACTCAGAGGCTGGATCATACTTGGTAACGATAAGTTTAAGGTAGAGCGTGCAAAGGTATGGTCTGAGGAACTGGACAAAACATTGGTAGATATGAAGAGATACGCAACCAACTGGACAAACCCTAAAAACGTAGAAAGGCTTAATATTATTGAGAAGAATTTAAAAGATTTTAAAGTATATCAGCAGGAGATAGAAGACATAGCGCAGTCTGTAGACAATACACCTGCTGTCAAAATACTGTTTGAAGAGGCAGCACCAAGGGCAGCAGTAATGGTGTCCAATATAACTAAGCTGATAGATCTGGAGGCAGGTCAGGAGGCAACGGCTGAAAGGAAGGCTTTATTAGGTATGATGGCTGACGTTCGTGGTACTACCGGCCTTGCACTTGCAAACATACGTGCATACCTGCTCTCCGGAGATGAGAAGTTCAAAAATAAATTTGATAAAATGTGGGCCAAAAACATAAGAAGGTTTGGTGATCTTTCGGACAATGTTGCGCTTTTAACACCAGAGCAGGCAGAAGCGTTTGCTGCATTCAGTAGTGCAAGAGAGAAATTCAGTCCGCTGCCGCCAAAGATGTTTGAGATCAGGGGAAGCAATGCGTGTAACCTGGCTAACCTGTGGTTAGGGACCAAGGCTGCACCGACAGCCGGTGAGATTATGGAGCAGCTTGACGGTATGGTTGCAAATCAGCAGCAACTGATGGCAAAAGATGCAGCAAAGGCGTCGAGCCTTTCATCCTTCCTTGCAACTCTTGAGTGGATACTGCTTGCGGCAGGTGTCGGCATTTCCATAGTGATAGCATTTTTTATAATACGTTCAATTACTGGACCTCTCAAACAAGTCATTTACGGATTGACTGAGGCTTCTGCTCAACTTGACTCTGCTTCAAGGCAGATATCCGATTCTAGTCAGAGCCTTGCTGAGGGTTCTTCGGAGCAGGCTTCCTCGCTAGAAGAAACTTCCGCATCTATGGAAGAGATGTCGTCAGTGACAAAGCAGAATGCCAATAATGCCGAAGAGGCTGCAAAGCTAGTAGATGTATGCAGCGCTGCCGCAGATAACGGCAGTAAGGCAGTTGACGATATGACAAATTCCATGGAAGAGATAAACAAGAGCAGTAAGCAGATATCTGAAATTACAAAAGTGATAGATGGTATCGCCTTCCAGACCAATCTTCTGGCACTCAATGCAGCAGTTGAGGCGGCCCGTGCAGGCGAACATGGAAAAGGTTTTGCTGTTGTGGCGGAAGAGGTGCGTAATCTGGCCCAGCGCAGTGCGACAGCGGCAAAAGATACTACATCCCTGATAGAAGATTGTGTCTCCAAGGCTGAAAACGGAGCACAGATTGCCGGTAAAGGTCGAGAAGCGCTTCAGGAGATTGTTACTAATGTCAAGAAGGTGACTGATCTCACGAAGGAGATAGCGAATGCTTCAGTAGAACAGTCTTCCGGAATTGATCAGGTAAGCAAGGCAATACAACAGATGGATCAGGTTACACAACAAACGGCTGCAAATGCCGAGGAGGCAGCATCGGCATCTGAAGAGTTGTCAGCGCAGGCACAGACTACTAAAGAACAGGTTGAGGTACTAGCTGCACAGGTTGGTGGTAGTAGTGGTAGTAGTGGTAGTAGTTGTGAAGAAGAGTTGAGTATTCATGAGGGGCCAACTGTGGAAACCGGGACTGTTTCACACAAGCCTGGGAGCGGCAGTGTAAAAGGTAATGGTAATGGTGCATCAGAAAATGAGGCATTAATACCAATGGGTGAAAACAGGATTGAGGAACATAGCGAACACATGACCGATTTTTAATTACTAGAGACACTATCTCAGATTGCATTCTTCCCCGGTGCAGCCTCCACCGGGGCGAACGGATTCATCCGGGCGGGCAGTGCTGATGAATCCACCTTATGTAAATTAGAAGTCTGTGGAATGCAACCCGCGACTTCTAACAGTGCCCCTCTCCCATCCTCTCCCATTCCTTTAGGAGAGGGGCAGCTATTAAAAATCAAACCAGAATCCGGGTATTCCTTACTTAATAGCATAATTTAGGTTAACTTTCATATGGCCAGATGCAGAGGAAAATCGATGGCTGACAGTGAAAATAGTGATGACAAACGCATTGGTGAAAATGTTATTCATATGCTTTTTAGCTCAGCACGAAGCATAACTGTATATGCTAATAATATTAAAAGAGTAGTCGAAATCATATTAACGTCATGCCACACCCAGGGGGCAAATGGAGATTCCCATAAGATTGTTCTGCTTAGTATGGCACATGCCATGAAGAAACTGGCAGGCGGTGTACCGGAGGATATGGTTTTGCCGGAATTGATTTCATATAATATTTTTTTTGGCGATCAGATTAAATCTGAATAAGACTGTTATAAACAGATTCTCAGTATGATTAAGACTTGATCGGAAAATACACTTTATTGCAATGAGGCAAGAGTTAAGGAATGTATTTTTAATATGATTGCTGAATACCATGTAGGTTTATGGATAACATTTTAAGTTTTTTTGCTTTATAATGCTGGCATGTAGAGAAAATTTGAACTCAAAGACACCCAGAGTATTGTCAAAAAACTAGAGAAAATGCAAAACTGTTGTTTAAACAGCATTTAAGGCATTAAACCTGAGCTTTTATTGAATATTAAACATTTTAAATCTTTAATTTTTATATTGATTTTTAAAGAAAAGGTTCTTAATATTTCTGCATGTCACCACAGAAACGCATACTGTTAGCAGACGATGAAGCAATTTTCTTAAAAGCCACTTCCACTATGCTGAGTGATAATGGTTATACATGCGATTGCGCCACAGACTCCTTGTCTGCCACTCAGATGCTGGAGTCAAACGATTATGATCTCCTGATCTCAGACATCAAAATGCCTGGAAACACTGATATGGAGTTAATCAGTAATCTCTCTCAAATTGCTAATGGCATTCCTGTCATATTGGTTACAGCATATCCATCAATCCAGAATTCAATTCAAGCATTAAGATTAAAGGTTGATGACTACTTGTTAAAACCTGTTGATTTTGGTGAATTATTGTTTTTGGTTAATAAAGTGCTTGCAAACGTTGGTATCTGCCGAAATGTTAGCTTGGAAGTACAGCAAAGTATCAGGAAATGGAGGCTGGACCTGGATAACATTGAGAAAATAATGAACAATACATCTGAGGATGCATCCTTTAAGTCACTCAATTGCCATCTGGATATTTTGTATAAAATGATTTTTGATTCTCTGATGAACTTGAAAGAGACGACACAGACAGTAGTCAGGGAAAGTGATGACAGACCGGAATCTGTAAACAGTAAGCTTAGAAAACTAAAAAATGCTTTGACGGAGACAGTAGCAACTCTGAAGAGGACGAAGGATACTTTTAAATCTAAAGACCTTGGTTTGTTGAGGGTGAAGCTGGAAAATCTTTTAGAAGCAACATCATAGAACTCATTTCGACAGGCTGTTCAGAAACTATCACCCAATAGGGCGACAAGTAAAAATTTATCGATCAGTTCATAAATATCAGAAACCTCTCCTGGCCCCATACGCCAGTTTTAATTGTTTTAGACAAACAAATTTTCACCTGAAGCAGTTCATCTTTTTTCAATTTGATAAGAGCTGAAATCATTGGATTTCAAATAATTGTAATGAATAAAAAAACGAAAATTCTCATTATTGATGATAATGCAGAACTCTGTGACAGCTTAAGAGATGTTTTAGAGTGTAATGGTTATACTATTGGGACTGCCAATTCTGGTAATGATGCAATTCACCTGTTACAAAATAATGGATACGATATCGCTCTCGTTGATTTTAAGCTGCCTGATATTTCAGGTACAGAACTCGTGGGAAATTTGGCAAGTATCTCCCCTTCGATAGAATTTATCCTAATAACTGCTCATGCTACCCTGGATAGTGCTATTGAAGCAGTGAAGCATGAACGTATCATATCTTACGAACTTAAACCATTGGATATGGATCGCCTACTAATTATCCTCAATCAAGTTGTCAAACGTAAAAAGGCGGAAGAGGAGATACAAAAGCTGACCCATGCCGTTGAACAATCTTCCAGTGTAGTCCTGATAACAGATACTGAAGGTAATATTGAGTATGCCAATTCAAGGTTTACTCAGCTAACCGGTTACAGTCTTGAAGATGCTATCGGAAAAACTCCACGTATCTTAAAGTCCGGTAAAACATCCCCGGAAATATATAGAAAGTTATGGAAAACTATTCAATCAGGTAATGAGTGGAGGGGGGAACTCTGTAACAAAAAAAAGAATGGTGAGCTTTATTGGGAACTTGCATCCATTTCTCCTGTTAAAAACAGTGAAGGAGTTATTACAAGTTTTATTTCTGTTAAGGAGGACATCACTGAACGCAAACGGATAGATGGAGAACTGAGATTGCTCAATGAATCTCTGGGAAAATGTGTGGCTGAGCGTACTGAAGAGCTAAGAAACGAAATAATAGCGCTCAAACAGAAAGAGAAAGAGCTGAAGAACTATGGAATGCTATTTGATAATATTTCTGACCTGGCATACATATGTGATAGAGAAGGAAAGATTTTATTTCTGAATAAGGTATTCGATAAGCTTACAGGATGCAAATCGGCAGAATTCGTCGGTAAAGCGTTTACACCGCTTTTTGACGGTGAAGACTTGAAAAAGGCAATGGAGTTGTATTCGAGAACATTAAAAGGCGAAAAGCTTCAAGAGGAAGTCCGTTTCAAAGATACGGGGGTATTATGTGAATATAGAAATATTCCATTACGGGATGGTGAAGGGAAAATAATTGGAGTTATCGGTACTGCCCGTGATATTACCGATCGCAAAAGAGCAGAGGAGCAAATTAAGGAATCGCTCAAAGAGAAAGAGACTCTCCTTATGGAAATACATCATCGGGTAAGAAATAATTTACAGGTAATATCCAGCTTGCTTTTACTCCACTCCAGAGGTTTAAAAGATGAGCATAGCATTAAGGTATTTAAAGATGCTCAGAGCCGTATTCAGTCAATGGCTGCTATCCATGAGATACTGTACAAGACCAATCACCTGTCGGACATAAATTTTTACCAGTATATCAGGATCCTCATAGGTCAATTATTCAGCTCTTATGGAATAGATCCTGATAAAATTTCATTAAAGATAAGCATCAAGGATGTTTCACTCAATATTGAACAGGCAATACCACTGGGATTGATTGTAAATGAACTGCTTTCTAATTCACTCAAACATGCATTTCCATTTGACAAGATAAGATCGGGCTCCTTTGACTTAGACCGGGTTAAGCCGGAAGAACATGAAATCAGGATTTCTCTTACTTCGGCTCCGGATAACAAAATTAAACTGATTGTTTGTGATAATGGTGTAGGTATGCCCAAGGATTTAGATATAAGAACTTCTGATTCTTTAGGGCTTGATTTAGTTACTGTTATAACTGAAAATCAGCTTAAAGGAGAGGTTGATCTTGATAGAAGTGTTAAAGGAACAAAATTTCAAATAATATTTGGGAGTTAAATATCTGCGGGTTTTAAGCACATTTTAAATTGACGACAAAGCTCTTAATTCATTGATAAGTTGTCTGTAAGGAAAGTTTTTGCCGGGACATGCCGTGCCTTTTTGAAGAACCTGGGCATGTTTGACAATATGTGATTCAGGGATGTTATACTTTTTAGAGAAATAAGAGACCAGGCTTACTAGAGATTTGAATTGGTTTTCTGTCGGCCTGTCGTCTTCCTCAAAATTTCCGACAAGGCAGATGCCGATAGAAATTTCATTAAGGCCCTTATTGGCGGTATGTGCACCATGAATCTGTTTTTTCCATCTTTCACCTACTTCAATCTCGCCATTACCTGAACCGTTACCGTTGCCGATGACGAAATGATAGGCCAGGCCGTGCGACCATTTTTTTTCTTCTCTATGATATTTATCAAAGTTGTTTGCATTTCCTTCGTGAGTTGCGCTGTGATGTAATACTACATATTTCCATTCATTTTCTTCTACGTCTACACTGCACAACTCCTCAATGTTAATGGTAATTGTGATTTTAGCATCCTTATTAACATCGATAAATGGCAAATAAATGAAAAGCCCTGTTGCAGTTACAAACATAGCAATTGAGACCGTAATGACATGCCATTCAACTATCTTCATAGTATCGTTTGGTTAAAACAAGGCATAGTTGGAGTAATTTAATTCTCTTTCAGGGTGTGGGTGCGATAAAAAGCTCATGCTTATCTGCCTGAAAGACTCCTCTGAAACATATCATTTTATAGAAATATTGGGACAGTAAATCAAGAATAATATGCCCGTATATCGATGCTTATCTTGACTCTTTATTACAATTGTGATAGTATCCTGCCATATTACTATGCTGCAAAACATTTGTAAGGGCTTTAACTGCAATGGCTTATGGAAAAGTTTGCTGAAGTGGTACTGGATATACCTCTCAATAAAAAGTTTCACTACAAAATCCCTCCATCTTTTGTAAATCAGATTGAAATTGGTAAAAGAGTCAGGGTTCCTTTCGGCAGGAGAACTGTCGTGGGGTATTGTGTCGGGTTAACCAATATTTCAGACGTAAAAACGCTGAAGGACATAATACATGTAATTGACACAACGCCTGTCCTGAATACCAAAATGTTGGGAGTTGCGGAATGGATGGCTAATTTCTATTTTTGTGGCCTGGGTGAGGCGCTGGAAACCTTTTTACCCTCTGTAGTAAGGAAGGGTATTAAATCCAGAACAATAAACGTTATAAGGCTATGTAAAGATGGCGCCTCCGTAAAAGAGATGATTTCAACAATCAAGAAGCGTGCGCCAAAACAGGCAAGAGTGCTGGAGGTTCTTGCTCAAACAGGTGAGATTACATTTCCTGAATTAGCAAGTATCTGCAGGTGTAAAATGGATAGCGTTAACAGGCTTCGAGATCGAGGTTTTATAACCATAGGTAAAAGAGAATTAAGCGACTCACTTTTTGCGGGAAAACACTTCAAGAAAACATCTCATTTCTCATCAACCAGAGAACAGGAAGTAGCAATCAGGCTTATTAAGAGAAAAGTAATAGAAAAAAAACATAGTGTTGTTTTGCTGAAGGGTATTACAGGAAGCGGCAAGACAGAAGTCTATCTCCAGGCAATCTCAGCAGTCATTACATTGGGCAGGAAGGCTATTGTTCTCGTTCCTGAGATTTCTCTCACACCACAAACTATTGAAAGGTTTAAATCCCGTTTTGATAGAGTAGCTGTCTTACATAGCAGTTTGACCGAGAGGCAAAGAAGTGATCAATGGTGGGAAATTAAGAGTGGGAATGCGGATGTTGTTGTCGGAGCCCGTTCAGCAATTTTTGCTCCTTTAGAAGATGTGGGGCTTATCGTAATTGATGAAGAACATGAGAACACGTTCAAGCAGGATACCTCTCCGCGTTATAACGCCCGCGATGTGAGTGTCGTCAGGGCGGCATATGAAAATGCTGTGGTTGTGCTTGGTTCTGCGACGCCTTCCCTTGAAAGTTTTTATAATACAGATATTGGAAAATATGAATGTGTCACTCTGAAGAATCGTGTTGGAAACAAGCCTCTTCCCAGGGTTGAAGTAATTGATATGCGGCGCGAAATATACAGGGGTAAAGGGCAGAAACAGCTATCAGATTATCTGGAACTCAGCATGAAGAAATGCCTTTCTAAAAAAGAACAGGTGTTGTTGCTTTTAAACAGACGAGGGTTTTCGCCTTTTATAAGTTGTAGAAGATGCGGATTTGTATTAAAATGCAGAAGATGTGACATATCACTGACTTATCATAAAAAGAAAAATACTGTCATATGTCATTATTGCTTTGCGGATGAACCTGTTCCCGGAGAATGTCCTGATTGCTGTTCGCCGGGTATGAGTTTCCTGGGTTTTGGTACGGAGAGGATGGAAGAACTGATCAGGGCAAGATTTCCTCAATACAATCTTCTGAGGATGGATAGCGACACAATGAGAGGGCGTGATGCTCATGAAAAGGCATTAAGCGCTTTTCGGAGTGGCGATATAGATATCCTCTTAGGTACCCAGATGATAGCAAAAGGCCTTGACTTTCCAAACGTTACTTTAGTTGGAGTGCTTTCTGCGGATACGATTGTCAATCTGCCCGATTTTCGGGCAGGAGAGAAGACTTTTCAACTGCTTTGCCAGGTAGCCGGCAGAACGGGAAGAGGCGCAAAAGGAGGAAAGGTTATCGTTCAAACTTTTAATCCTGAGCATTACAGTATTACGCATGCTGCATCACATGACTATGATGGATTTGCCAAAAAAGAGCTTGAATATAGAAAGCAACTTTATTATCCTCCATATGGAAGGTTGGCAAGAGTTGTATTGCGTGGAAAGAGGGATCAGGATGTTAAGGAAAGGGCCTCGGAAATTGCTGAAAAACTGATAAACGCAATAAAATTGTCCGGAGGTACTCTTCGGGCGGGTTTACATAAAGACAGAGTTGGTGTATTAGGCCCTGCACCCGCACCGATTGTAAAGGTTAAGGACAACTATAGATGGCACATAATAGTGAAAGCGGATAGTTTTAAAAACCTGCATACGATTTTGACAAGTGTTGAAAACGAGAATAGGAATTCTAAAAAGGTTCAGATGATGATAGATGTGGACCCTTACATGTTGTTATAGGTGACAAAAAATGCCAGAAAACGGGTTTAGTGCGGAAGAATTTTTCAGTGACGGCGGAGGAATGACTTATAGTGATTTTATTCTGCTGCCGGGTCATATAGGTTTTCCTGTTGAAGAGGTTGATCTTGAAACAAACCTTACAAGGAATCTGAGGATAAAAAGGCCTCTTGTCAGCTCTCCAATGGATACAGTAACGGAGTCAAAGATGGCGATCTATCTGGCCCTTCTGGGTGGAATTGGCATAATACATTATAACAACACTATTGAAGAACAGGCCAGAGAGGTAAGGCTGGTAAAAAGATTTGAAAACGGCTTCATTACCGACCCTGTAACTCTCAGCCCTGAAAACACTATCTCAGATGTAGACAATATAAAAAAAACATACGGGTTTTCAGGTATACCAATAACTGAAGACGGGACATTAAAAAGTAAATTAATAGGTATCGTTACACGGAGAGATATAGATTTTGAATTAGATAGAACAAAAAAATTACGTGAAGTTATGGTTGAGCAGCTTATTACGGCAACTGCAGGCATTACCCTTGCGGAAGGGAATAAGATACTCAAAGAGTGCAGGAAAGGAAAACTGCCTCTAGTAGATAAAGAAGGCCGTCTGGTGTCTTTGATGAGCAGGTCAGATTTATTAAAGAATAAGGATTTTCCTTTAGCTTCAAAAAACAGAGAAAAGCAGCTGTTGACAGGAGCGGCAATTTCAACACGGGAAGAAGACAAAGAAAGGCTTAAAGAGCTGGTAGATGCCGGGGTGGATGTAATAGTGATCGATGCTTCCCAGGGTGATTCAATATACCAGTATCATATGATAGAGCATATAAAGAAGAATTATCCGGAAATAGAGGTTATAGGCGGAAACGTAGTAACGGCCAGACAATGTAAATCGCTCATTGATAAGGGTGTAGATGCTCTTCGTATTGGTATGGGTGCCGGCTCTATCTGCATTACACAGGATGCCATGGCAGTAGGAAGGGCTCAGGGTTCTGCAGTTTACCACTGTGCAAAGTTTGCCAGAGAGTACGCGGGAATACCGGTAATTGCGGACGGTGGGATTGCAAATATAGGATACATAGTTAAGGCGCTCTCATTAGGGGCAAGTAATGTAATGCTTGGCGCATTGCTTGCCGGTACGAATGAGGCTCCGGGCGACTACTATTATGAGGGCGGTGTCAGGTTAAAAAAATATAGAGGAATGGCATCTCTGGAGGCAATGGATAAAGGCGGTGACAAGAGATATTATTCAAATGACGACAAGATTAAAATTGCACAGGGAGTGTCCGGTACGGTAGTTGATAAAGGTTCGGTTGCTCATTTTGGTGAATATATTATAAAAAGCTTACTGCATGCAATGCAGACTATAGGATATAAGACAATAAAGGATCTGCATAACGGCATCTATGATGGTACACTCGCTTTTGAGGCCAGGTCACCTTCTGCTCAAGGGGAAGGGGCGGTCCATGACTTACATTCGTATACTGCGCCTGAATCAGCGTTGTTTTATCCTCGTGATAGAAAAAGGTGATAGTTTTTAAAGATGCGGGGCGGGCGTTTTATTAATACACCCGGCAGTTAAAGAAAATTAGGTTCCTGAAAAAACAGGTTCAAATTTACGAATACATGAAATCAGGAAAAATTATACAGAACAGATTTATAAAATATTTATAACTTGTTGTTTATAGGATAAACATTGTCATGATAAAAACGATACGATCCTTCCATTTCCTGATCCTCGTCGCTACTGTTTTTGCTTTTTCAGGTTGCGTAACCAGATCGATAACCGTTAAGACAAACCCCAGTAATGCGCTGGTTTATATTGATGATGAGCTTATTGGAGAAAGCCCCGTTACAGCACCATTTACATTTTACGGTACCAGAAAAATAATGATTGAGAAAAAAGATGAGGATGGTGCACTTACCCATGAACGGACAATAGCATATGAAAAGATAAAAGCACCTGCTTACGAAGTGTTTCCTCTGGATTTTTTTTCTGAATTATTATGGCCATTCGAAATTAAAGACGATCATGTTTTAATATATAATTTAGTTGAAGTAGAGCCATTGTCAATTAAGGAGCGACAGGCAAAGGTATTAAAAAATGCAGAAGAGATGAGGCAGAGAGTCGACGCACCGGAGTTTTAGGCATCGTTCCTGATTAATTTGCAATTGTGGTAATTTTAACATTTGATTGTAGCTGCTTGTCAATTTTGGTTTCAACAAAATTATCATCTTTCCAAAACGAATAATAACACCTTTCCAGTTTGTGAATAAGCAAATGTGTTTTGTATGAAAATGACATTAATCTCCACAACAATTTTCTCACTCTTATTCTTCTGTTTTGGCCAGATTGTTAGTGCCGGCGAAGATGACAGGAATAGATGGAACAGGCGTTATGATACCGGTGAATATATATACGGTAAAGAACCGCTAAAGTTTCTGAAAGAAAAACTGGGTATTCTGGTCAGGGGCAAAGCCCTGGTCCTGGCTATGGGAGAAGGGAGAAATGCGGTATTTCTCGCACAGAATGGATTTGACGTAGACGGTTGTGATATTTCTGAAAAAGCTATAGAGAAAGCCAGGCTCTTCGCCCGGGAAAGCGGTGTGGCACTGAATGCATTTATAGCTGATCTGGAAGAGTACAAAATATCCGTGAACAAGTATGATCTCATTACCTGTTTTTATTACACACAACTAGACCTAATACCACAGATCAAGGAAGGCTTGAGAAAAGGCGGTATGGTTATGTTCGAGACGTATTCCATTGACCAGCTGAAGTATGGAGATAATGCACCCGGTCCCAAAAACCCTGACTATCTGTTAAAGCACAACGAACTACTTGATGCCTTCAGAGATTTTCGTATTCTATATTATAGAGAAGGTGAAATAGCAGAGCAGAAATCAGTGGTGAGTTTGATAGCACAGAAGAAGTGAGAGATTAATTTAGTGTTGGAGTCCTTGCGAAAGTATGGATGCCTCACTCTCGCCCGCCTGACTGTCGGGCAGGTAAGGATTCCAGATTTGGGATTTAAGAATTACGAGTTACGATACATTTTAGCTTACTTTATGATCGTTTTATAGAATATGAATATCTTAGACAATGTAACAGAAGCCCAGAAAGAAGCGATAACCCACATTAACGGCCCTTTGCTGGTAATCGCAGGAGCCGGTAGCGGTAAGACGAGGGTGATTACACGCAGGGTGGGGTATCTTGTTGAGCAGGGCACTGAGCCGTCAAATATTCTGTCCATAACGTTTACTAACAAAGCTGCTAACGAGATGAAAGAACGGTTGGGTGAATTTCTCGATCTCAGGGGTATGTGGATCTCTACCTTTCATGCCATGTGCTCAAGGATCCTGCGAAGTGAAATTGAACTGTTGGGTTATACAAAAAATTTCAGTATATACGATTCCGGGGATCAGACTAAGTGCATTAAAGATACTATGAATGAGCTGAATCTGGACACTACTAACTGGAGGCCGGGTGCAGTAGCAGCATCTATAAGTAACGCAAAGAATGAGTTGTTGTCGGCTGAAGAATTTGCTGAATATAAGTCAGGCTACTATAATGATGTTGTATCAAAGGTATACACCAGGTATCAGAAATATCTTGAGGCAAATAACGCACTGGATTTTGACGACCTGCTCTTCAAGGTTGTGCATCTGTTTAAGAGTTTTCCGGATGTATTGGAGAAGTATCAGGAGAAGTTCAGATATATACTCATTGACGAGTATCAGGATACAAATCATGCGCAGTACGCAATCACACAGTTGCTGGCACAGCGGTACGAGAATATTTGTGCAACCGGAGATCCTGATCAGTCTATATACGGCTGGCGCGGTGCCAATATTAGGAATATACTTAATTTTGAAAAAGATTATCCTGACACCAGGACAGTCAGGCTGGAACAGAACTATCGATCAACGAAGAACATCCTCCATGTTGCTTCTGAAATAATCAATAACAACATATCAAGGAAACCAAAATCCCTATGGACAGAGAATAGCGAGGGGAGTAAGGTCAGGATTATTCACTGTGAGGACGAGAATATTGAAGCAAAGGAGATATCGGCAAATATTTCAGAATTTATAAAGAGCGGAAATAGACATTCCGATATAGCTGTTTTCTATCGCACTAACGCACAGTCACGTGTACTGGAAACCTGCATGCTGCGGGAGGGTATACCGTACTCGATTGTGGGCAGTGTTGAATTCTTCAAGAGAAAAGAGATTAAAGATATTCTCTCTTACCTCAAACTCTGTGCTAATCCTGATGATGATTTATCTTTTGAAAGAGTTGTGAATGTTCCGGCAAGAGGCATCGGGCCAACGACTATAAGGCGGTTAAGAGAGTGGGCAGCTTCTCATAATACAAATATATCAGAGGCGATTTCCAGGGTTCAGGAAATATCTGAAATCAAGGCAAAAAGCTCCAAGTCGGTGAAAGGTTTCCGGGATATTATTTCTGAATTGCATAAGACCCCATCTTATCCGGTAATGGAATTTGTAAAACAGGTTATAGAGAAGGCCGGATATGTAGATTTCCTGGTACAGTCTTACGAAGGTGACAGCGAGGAAAGACTGGAGAATCTTGAGGAGCTGGTGAATGCTGCCAGTGAATATGATGCTTCAAGTCCGGATGGTTCTCTACAGGGTTTTCTGGAAGAGGTGTCATTAATCTCTGATATTGACAAATGGGATGATGCGGCAGATACCGTTACCCTGATGACACTGCATGCTGCAAAGGGATTGGAATTTCCGGTTGTTTTCATTGCCGGTCTTGAGGAAGGGTTATTGCCTCATTCACAATCAAAAGATTCAGATAACGATATTGAAGAGGAGCGTCGTTTGTGCTATGTAGGTATTACAAGGGCCCAAAGGGACCTGTTTCTGGTACATTCCAGGTACAGGGCCAAATTCGGACAGCGTTCTGCGTGTATCCCTTCAAGATTTTTAAGCGAGATTCCTGCGGATTCTGTTGAGGAGATTGATAAAACCGTCTATAATTCTTACGCAGGGAAACTGCGTACCGAATCTGCTGCAGGATACAGGGAATCAGCAGGGGAGGATGATTATCAATATGATGCAGTAGATAGTAATTATGATGAGTTGCCGGAATTCAGGCATGGAGAGACTCAGGAGAGCAGCGAGCTGGTTTCAGGTGATATTGTAAATCACGAAATTTTTGGCCGTGGGAGAATTGTAAAGATTGCCCCATCTTCAGACACTGTACATGTTGATTTTAATAACGTCGGCATGAAGAAGCTGGCACTGGAATATGCAAATTTGGAAAAAATAGAAGGTTATTGTAGATGAAAAACACTAATCATACACTAATCCTCCCCTTGTTCCCAGGCCGGAGCACGGGAACAAGGGTTAACGGGGAAAGGAGTGAGAAAATTGGATAAAATATATCTTGATCATGCCTCTTGTACACCAACACATTCACTGGTTGTAGAAGCAATGGTAGATTCTATAAAAAACACTTATGGTAATCCGTCAAACCTGCACCATTTCGGGCAGGTTGCAGGTAAGGCAGTTGCGACTGCAAGGGGAGAGGTGGCATCTCTCATAGGAGCAAAGGCTGAAGAGATAATTTTTACATCAAGTGGAAGTGAAGCAAATAATTTTGCTATCAGAGGTCTTGCAACGGCAAATAAGAAGAAGGGTAAACATATTATTACATCCCAGATAGAACATTTTTCAATACTTAATCCGCTGAAAAAACTGAAAAAAATGGATTTTGAGATTACGCATGTACCTGTTGACAAATACGGAATGATAGATCCTGAAGCGGTTGCAAGTGCCATTACGCCGGAGACTATTCTCGTCTCAATAATGCATGCAAATGGTGAGGTTGGAACTATTGAACCGATTGAAGAGATCGGAAAAATAGTTAAGGAGAAAGGTATAACCTTTCATGTTGATGCCGTGGCATCTGCAGGTAATATACCAGTAGATGTAGATATGATGATGGCAGATGCCGTAAGCCTGGCCGGCAGTCAGTTTTATGGTCCGCCGGGCGCAGGTGCGCTCTATCTGAGAGAGAAAACAAGGATAGTGCCTTTTATAGAGGGAGGAGTGCAGGAAGGCGGGCGTCGAGCCGGTACGGAGAATATACCAGGGATAGTGGGTATGGGGAAAGCCGCTGAACTGGCAAAAAAGGAGATGGATGTGCGTAACGGGGCAATAAAACCTCTGCGCGACAAATTATTAAACGGGTTGATGAATTCAGTGGATCATATTTATCTGAATGGCCATCCTGAAAAAAGATTACCAAATAATATAAACATCAGTATTGAATATGTTGAGGGTGAGTCAATACTTCTGTTTTTAGATATGAGGGGAATAGCGGTCTCTTCCGGTTCGGCATGTACATCCCGGTCATTAAAATCTTCACACGTCTTAAGTGCGATTGGAGTAGAAGACGCGGTGGCTCAGGGTTCTATTCTCTTCAGCCTGGGAATAGACAACTCTGAAGCACAAATAGAATATGTATTAGAGACAGTTCCCCCTATCATAAAAAGGTTGAGGGCAATGTCTCCATTATATGAGGATAGCCAGGCATGATTTGAATATTTTAGGAATAGCCGTCATTATGAAATTATGGTAAGGAAGGTATATTATGTTTAAAGTTAAATTTTATGGGACAAGAGGTTCGATTTCAGTTTGCGGCCCCAGATTCCAGGAGTTTGGGGGTAATACTACCTGTATACAGATTACTGATATAGAAACCGGCAGGATAGGTATCCTGGATTCGGGCACCGGTATCAGAGAACTTGGTAATGATCTTGTGGCCAGTGGTCATGAACAGGACGAAATCATTATTATGTTCAGCCACTTTCACTGGGACCATATTCAGGGTTTTCCTTTCTTTGCAAAAGCCTATGATCCTAAACAGAAAGTTAACATTTTTGCAATGGGAAAGGATAGAAATATTAAGAACCTGAAGGGGCTTTTTACGACAATGATGCAGAGCGATTACTTTCCTGTACCATTGGACAAAATGGGTGCAAGTTTTGAATTTATGCAGCCCGATGTCTCCACCGGTATATTTGGCCGTCTTCATATCAAGGTAACGGCCAACAGGCATAATCACCCAGGTGGAGCCTATGCTTATAGATTAGAGCATGAAGGAAAGATATTGGTATTTTGTACAGATATAGAGCATGGAGAAACGATAGACCAGAATACGGTTGAGCTTTGCAAGGGTGTAGATCTGCTAATTCATGAGGCGCAGTATACCAATGAAGAGTTGGAAGCAAGGAGAGGTTGGGGGCACAGCAGTTATGAACAGGCTATTCAGGTGGCGGAAATGGCAGGTGTAAAACAACTGGCTATTACTCACCATGATCCGGACCATGATGATGAATTCCTGTTAAAGATGGAGAAACAGTGTCAGGCAAGATTCCCAAATTGTGTCCTGGCCAGGGAAAAGATGGAGATTGAAGTTAGGTAGGCTTCTCTCAATTTGAGACTGCCCTGGCCGGCCCTTTCGATTAAGCTGTCAAGAACGGGGTCGTTGAAAACGGTCCATCAGAGAAATCCTCTGTTATTGCCTGATGCCATTCGGCCTGCATTTCCAGTTTCGGGGTTGAATATTCCGGTCCTACGGTAACACAACCCTGAAGCAGAATTAAGGCCAATACCGATAAAGGAATCCATTTCAGAACACAACATTTTTGAAAGTTTCTCATGGGCGTCCAATGTCTAAGAGATATTCAATTATGAGCAGGTTCCAGACTGTTCAGTGTACCAGAATCTCTATTATCGGGCAAGGGAGGTGTAAAGAGTGGGAAAGCCTGATAAAACCCAAATGACAAAGTTCAAATGTTAAATCAATGCTTAAAGCTTAAATGATTTAAGCCGTCATTTGTTTGAGCTTTTGATTTTGAATTTCATTGGGATTTACACTGTTATTGTTGATTGATTTTATGATACACCTCATCGTACACATCATAGAGTATGTTTTCTTCGCTCTTTATCCTTTTACCAAGGGCTGCGTAAATGTTTTCGAACTCTTTTTGAAGCTCATTGTCCGGAATTCTTCCTCTAAAGTATTTTTCAAAGAATTCCAGCACAACTTTTGAGACATTCTTCATATCTATTGCGCTTAAAGCTAATATGCTTTCCAGCAGCATATTAGTTTCTGCTTCTTTTCTGAGAACCGAAAAAAATTGCTCGTCCTCGTTTTTGAAATGTGCAAGCAAATACTCTTTTACTGACAGGATTTTGTCCTGTCCTTCTTTCGAAAGAATACCAAGTTCTTTAACTTCATTGAGCATGGCAATAATTTTCGCATGCTCTTTTTTAAACCCTTCACTCAATGCTGACATTTTATTCTCCGCTCCTTATTTACTTTTTGATTATCTTTTAAATAAGTAAGAGGCAGGGATAAAATGAATATTGAATGTCGAACAAGGAATTACGAATGACTAATGACCACGGATCTACACGGAAGTTAAAAAAACTAAAAAGAGATTACTGTTACAAATCCGCAGCTTCTAACTCGCAACACGCAACTCGTTCGTTATTTTTTCTTTTTTGTTTTATCCGGTTTTGGTTTCAGATTATTTCCTTTGCTGTATAACCCCCATAGATAATACTTTTGTGATGCAAAGCCCAGTGCTGATTTCCTGATCTCCATTTCCGAATACTTTACATTGTACTTCCAGGTATGATAGTTAAAGCTGAGGCTCCTTGCAAAATAGAGAGATTTCAGGCTGTTAATTACTTTCTTTCTGTCTTCACTGTTTTTTGAGACATCGTATCGGTATACCAGGGTATAAAAAATCTGAGTCCACAGCAGGATCGTCAGGTCAAAAACTTCCACCTTAAACATCTCGTGTATTCTTGAGAATGCATACGGTTCTAAAAGTTCTTTAATGTCAGTCTGATATTTACTGAATTCTATCTGACCTTTCTCTTTGAGATCAAGTATGTCGATGTCCAGTTCCTGAGGTTCTGCCATCTCCTTTAAGCCAAATGTGTCAGGAACAAAAAAATCACCATTATTCCTGGCCATCCAGATGTCTTTATTCTGTACAAGTACTGTCAGTAATGTGTCAATTACCTGTTCAAACATGATGCCCAGTTTAGGCGCACTTGCTTTATGAATCTTTGTTCCCAACCCACTCTGGCAGATTTTAAAACCCCCGATGACAGCGTTCAGTGACATAAAGATATCTATTCCATACTGTTTGGTGCTTTCAGACCATGGCAGTTTCAGTAGATACTTTATCAGTTTTGGAGAAAATGCAAACTCTCCTCCTATCGGCTGCCGGACGTCCATGGAAAGCATGCCAAACATGACGGGATAGCATATGTGATTTGTAATGGTGCCGTCAAACTGATGTCTTGAATAGAGCGGTATTACGTAGTCATAGCCATTAACAACAGGCCTGCCAAGGTATTCAATCCACTCTTTTGTTATTGATTTGAGATCTGCATCTACAATAATTACGGCTTCAGCATGTACTTTTATTGCGAATTTGAACAGGTTTAAAATATTATTGCCTTTACCTCGAATACCGTGAGCGGTGCTGATGTATTTCTTCTCTATACGGGTTTTTGTTTCCAGAAAAGCATCTTTAGTATTATCCGGACTGTTGTTATCTACATTGACAATAATACATTTTTTGCCCGGGAAATACTCTTCAAGTCCTTCCGCTACGGTTTTGGTTACGAAAGGAATAGAGTCAGATTCGTTGTATGAGGGTATTCCTACGACAACATTATATTTGTTACTCTGTTTTTTCTTCATGACGTTTCATTATAAAATTTTTTTATTTCCCGCCTGATAAACTGGCGCCCGCCGGTGCCGGATCGGACGGGGACAGATATTCACTTCCCGCCCGGCCATGCCGTTCGGAAGGGTAGTTCACTTAAGGCACTTCAGATTTAGTCTGACCCCTTAATATTTTGAGGCTATTATCTCCGCAGTTGAATAACAGGTCAATGGATGACATGTAAGGTTCAAAATCTCCAAATAGTTGATTATATACCGGATGTTTGAACTCCTGAAAGATTACCTCTAAACCTTCTTTATCGAACAGTTCTACATTCATGTAATTATTACTACCCTTTCCTGCCAGGTATTTATTGCCATTCAGGGCCTTGCAAATGTCGATTAAGCGTTCTGTCGGTTCTTCTCTCAGTTTCAGATCGGATGCCATAACAAGTCTGGTTTTCAGGTCTAAAGCATTGATTAAGAATTTGATTATCTCAATATTTATATCGACAAGGCGGTCCCAGCTGCGGCTGAAAATATCTTCAAAAAAACTTTTGTAATTGTCAAAACAGGCAGATTTTGAGTAGTTGGTAATAAGTGCCTGAAGATGTTTTCTGCCCCAGTTTGCTTTGTTATTAATCTTGACTTCATTAATCTTTTCCGGAAAACGGTATAAGACGGGAACTGTTATCCACTGGCAGCCTTGAGCGGTTTTAATCCTGTTACGGTTCTGCCATTCATTTTTTTTGAATTGGACATTATCTAGTATTACAAATACGTCTGCTTTATCAATTTTATCAAGATAGCCTAACCAGGGAAGGTATTGTGGTTGATGAATTGCTATAAGCATTTTCTTTTCCAGGTTTCAGCCTCCAGCCTCTCTATCGAGAGGATTCCAATCCTGGACTTGGATTCCTTACGAGAGTAAGGACTTCCTCTCTTCCCTGGACAAAAGACGCCGAGGGCTTTTCGAGAGGAATCCAACATTGGAGTCTTTATTCTTGTTTTTCTTCTTCTTTAAACGTAACAAATACAGGATTTGTTACTATACCTCTAAACAGATAACTCGTATCTACCGCCAGCCGATAATAGATTTTTTCATTTGGATTATAGTAATCATCATCGTAGGCAATATCTATCGAATCATCTGCTTCAAATGTTTTAATAACAGATCCGTTTCTTATCAAATCAATTTTGAAGCCTCTTTTATTATATGCAGAAGACTTTTGTGTTTTATCAACAGTTACAACTATTCTTATACGGGGTTTTCCTGTAAGCACTATATCATCACCCATAAATCCCAGCTTGCCGCTCTTTGTATCTTCAACAACAAAACTGTTCAAAGTAAGTTGATTGGCATCTCCCATGGCGGCATACATCTTACCGGTAGCAAGAGCATACATTATATTTCCATAGTTTTTTTCCTTTACCAGAAAGACTGTCTGTGTTTCATCGATATCAAACCCACGTCCTTTATAATCTACCTCTCCGATTACCCACGCCGGCTTTTCTCTCATTCCTGCACAAAACTGGAGTAAAAGTTTGTCCCAGATTCCACCGGGCGGGCCAACATGCCTCATACCTTCACTGAAAACTGCTATACCGGTGTAATCGAATGTCTTAAGAAGGTCTTCCTCGTAAGGTGATGAAATGATTTTAATATCGTCCTGCTCCATAGATTTTTCTACTTCCGGATGCGCCCAGAATGTCAGGGCACCACTGTAGTCTACGTGATCAATAAGATACTGGTATGGCCCCACACCCTGATCACCATGATATTGATCATACAAAGGTGTCTTAAATGGGAAGTTGTTCACCAGGAATACGGCTCCTACGAAGAAACATACGATGCCTAACACTTTGCCTGGTTCTTTATTGTTGTCCGAATCTTCATTTTTTGATAAGGGAGGATTTTTACTGAGTGAAATAAGGCACCATCCAAAAATGAAAAAACAGACAGGCCATAATCTGAAAACAGCTTCTGCGTCGAAAATCCTGGGAAATCCATTTCCTACTGAAGGTAGGTTTTCGTAATCAGATGGGTTTTCCAGCCCAAGTACCAGGATATGCTCATTGCCTCTTACTAATGTCAGGTTTTTCTTAAAAAAACTACCCTGCCAATAGTAGAAAGGGATAGACTCTGCCCCATGGATCAGAACCATATCGGGGTATTTTTTATTTAATTCTTCGATTGTATTGATATAATTCGCAGCACCATATTTCTGAATAGAATTTTGATTGACAACCTTCTGGACAATCTTCTTTAAGGGCGGTACTCCATAGACCCATTTCATTGTGTCGTGTTCAGTAAAGATTACGACTTTTATACCGCGTTCTCTCGCAAGTGCAACAATTTCCTCGGGCGTATTCTCTCCGTTACCGATTGTGGTGTGTATGTGGACAACACCAGGAATGAGTTTGTACTGTTCGGCATAACAGGTATTGAAGAATGGGCTTAAGTAGCCTGAGAACAGACAGGCAAATACGACCAGAACGAAACTTGAGTAGAGGCTTTTTTTTCTACACATAATTATAATATAGTAACTGAATATTAATTATAATCTTTCCGGAGATGCTGAATAATATATTATAGATCAGTTAAAATCTATATAATTCTGTACATCTTGTGCATACGGGATACCTCTTTTCTCTCTTAGTAATCTTTCTAAAGCGCATGTATTTTTCGTTATTCCATATTTTACGAAAAGGCTCTTTTCTTACGTTACCGGGAGAGAAATTCAGCGACTGGCAGGGCCGTACCGTACCATCCGGGAATATATAAGAGACCATCCATGGGCTGAGGCATCTCCTGCCATAACCGGAAGAGGTAAAATCAAACTCAGTATAATATTTCCTGATCTCTTCATTTGTGAAATTCGGGTAAAAGGCAATCTTTACATGAGAATCCTTTTTGTCGATTTCTTCTTTTTTCCGGATAAGAAGCTCAACATCAATATCTGGCAGGCTATCCCTTACAAAACCTTTCCAATCATTACAAACCATCCCATAGTAACCCTTAAAGATTTTGTTATGCTGTTTATACATCTCCTTGCTGAGGAATATCAGATGGTGGAATGTAATTGTGCTTGCCATTAACTCTTCTGCAATACCGATCAACTCATCAAGTCGTTTGTAATTTATCTCAAATATTGTACTGGAGATATTTACGACAGGCTTGTTCAGTCCGGATTTTTTTTTAATATCCCGGATTAATTTGAGACCTCTGAACGCCCTGTCAAATGTGCCTTTTGCTCCCCGTACCTCATCATGTATTTCGCGCGGGCCATCCAGTGAAAAGATAATTTCGTCTACACCCAGATTAACTATGGAGTCTGCATGCTTTTCCAATAATATACCATTAGTAATTATATTGCAGCGCATACCCTCCTCTTTAATACGGGAAACTACCTTTTCCCAATTTGAATACAATAAAGGCTCTCCGCCAAAGAGCGTTACATTTGGTTTGAACGTCTTTATGTCGTTAATAATTTTATCTATTTCACCAAGTGACAGCTCATCCTTTAACTCTTTGGGTGACAGCTCCCTGGATGTTCCGGAAGGGCCCCACTGACCGCACATCTTGCATCTAAGGTTGCACCGGTAAGTAAGGAAAAGATCAACCGTTTCCGGATAATGGCTGTATCCATCGTGAATTGTGTAGGTTAAATAAGAGAGCAGCCGCTGCTTAAATGCCTTCCATGCATAACCGGGCTGGGTAATTGATTTGGCAAGGTTTCTTTTTAAATTACGTAATTGAATCATCTTTTTCCAGCAAGTAGTTTCCCATAATCAAGCAGTCTATACCTGTTGAGAAAAAACAGCGGATAGCCTCTTTTGGTGTTGTAACTACAGGCTCTCCTGCCACATTGAACGAAGTATTCAGTACAACAGGGATACCACTTATTTCTCCAAAATTTTTAATAACATCATAAAACAGTTTATTGTACTTCCGGTCAACCGTTTGAACCCTGGCGGTTCCGTCTGTATGGGTAACAGCAGGTATCAGTTTTCTCTTTTCAGGCTTAACATCACAGATGAATAGCATGAAAGGTGACTCCTGATCAAAGTCAAAGAAGTCCTTAGCCGATTCTTTTAACACCGCAGGAGCAAAGGGGCGGAAATCTTCCCTGTGTTTAACATACTTGTTGACTATATCCTGCATATCGCTGCTCGTAGCATTTGCCAGGATACTTCTGTTGCCCAATGCACGCGGGCCCCATTCTGCCCTTCCCTGAAACCATCCGATAATCTTTCCATCGTTTATTAATTCAGCACATTTTTTAGCAATGTCCCTGTGATGTGTGTACTTCAACTTATCAAGATCAAGTTCAGCCTTTATCTCTTCATTTGAAAATTCAGGTCCCCAGTAGGCATGTTTAATAACAAAATTTCTGTTATTTCCCAACATAGTATTGTAAATATAATAGGCAGCGCCAAGTGCTGTGCCGGCGTCATGTGCAGCCGGCTGTACAAAGACAGATTCGAAAGGAGAATCCTGCAGTACCCTGGAGTTCATTGAACAGTTTAAGCCGACACCACCGGCAATACACAAATTTTTTAACCCGGTTTTTTTGTGAAGATAATCGGTGATGTGTAAAGTTGTATCTTCCAGGATTTTCTGCAGGCTTGCCGCAATATCCTTGTGCCTCTTTTCAATTTCCTGGCCTCTGGTCCTAATCGGTCCGCACTCATCAATGAACCTCTTTGACATAAAACCTTCCCTCGAACCGGCGCTTGCCCAATATGTGAAATAGTCCGGGTTCATCCGGTACTCCCCGTCAGGTAATAATTTAACCATAGCTTTAAAGAGATCAATGTATGCGGGCTCACCATATGATGCAAGCCCCATCACCTTGTATTCGTCATTTCCATGCTGGAATCCAAGATATTTTGTTACTGCGGCGTAAAGGATCCCTAAAGAGTGCGGGAATTTAATCTCTTTAATTTTTTCGATTTTGCTGCCGGTGCCTTTGCACATTAATGTGCTTGTCCACTCACCCATATAGTCCATAGTGAGAATCGCAGATTCCTCAAATTGTGATGTGAGAAAGACACTTGCCGCGTGCGTCACATGATGTTCCAGGAAGTGTATCCTGGTTTTGTTGTTTTGTTTGAGTTGCTTTAACTCGGAAAGGTAATGGCCTGCACTGTTAATTTCATCGACTATATAGCCGACAGAATAGAAGGGGGCTTTTGGAATTTTTAATATTCTATATGGAATTCTTCTCGATATCCTTAACCATGGGTTATAGCTGAAGCCGATGTGGTCAATATCTTTTAACGTTATGTTTCCCGCTTTCAGGCAGTAGTCAATTGCCTTAAAAGGCATACCGCTTTCATGCTTTCTGCGTGTAAACCTCTCCTCTTCAATAGCAGCAATTAACTCCCCATCTTTTACTAAAACCGCAGCAGCATCCAATGTGTAACCGCCTATTCCAAGGATGTACAACGTTTATCTCCTCTTTAATTTTTAATTAGAGTTAAAAAAATATCCTTTTTAAATTCTGGAAGAATTTTGTATCCTTGAACGATATAATATTCAATGCACCATCCAATTTCTGCTTGAAAACAAAAAAACAATCAGTCGTCTCTATGCCGATCCTTTTAAGTGCAAAAGTGTCAGAATTCTCACTGTTTATACCATATACGTTGGAACATGCACACGTGTATTTATGTGCCTTAACAATTTCCATTATCGCGTCATCAAAATCTGCCATTGTACCGACCGGATAGGCAAACGAATTTATCCTCTGGCCAAGTTGTGATTCCAGTATATCCTTAGAGTCTCTGATTTCTCTTATAATTTCTTCTTTACTTAAACCTGTCAATATCCTATGGGAAACAGTATGTGAACCAAATGAAATATTGTCACTCTTCATTTCATCTATCTCTGACGGAGAAAGATATTTACTGCTGTTACTATTGATAAAATCACTTACCAGAAATATTGTTGCCGGAAAGCCATGTTTTTTAAGCAGAGGATAAGCGATATGGTAATTGTCACTGTGACCGTCATCAAACGTAATTACTATGGAACCGGCAATCTTTTCAATATCAGTCTTTAAATATTCTACCGCTTCTTCCAGAGAAATTACTTTATAATTATCTTTTATATACTGCAGCTGTTTTTCAAACTCTTCAGGAGTAACGGTTTCATCAGGTTCTGTCTCGTTACTGATGCTGTGATATGTCAGAATCGTTACTCCTTTTTTGTTGGTCTTACTATGGTGTCCCGTACAAGCTGCGGTAATACACACTATAGTTTTTATAATCTTTTTCAGTAAAAATCTTGGAGAGGTAGCAGTCATAAATCAGATTGATTTAAACACATTTATAATTTTGTCAATAGAGTTTTCATCAAGATAGGGATGGGATGGAAGTGTTAACAACCTCTCGGCGATATAAAGCGCATTGGGAAATAACTCTTTCTGCATATCATATCCCAGGTCGTATAGATGATGTACGGGTTTCAGGTACATTCTTCCGGTATCAATTCCCCTGTCCCAGAGCGCTGCCTGTACTCTTTTCATTGTCTCTATCTCTTTGAAGACTACCGGTACATGATTAAACACTGGAGTACTGTTTTCCGTTATCTCCGGTAAAATTAAATATTCATTATCTTTCAATGCATTGTAGAGGGCCATACCTTTTTTAAGCCTTATTTCATTGAATTCATCAAGCCTGTTAAGAAGGCCTAACCCGATTATAGCCTGAAAATCTGAATATTGTTTTGGAGTAAAACTTTCGTGTACCGTTGTATGTTTAAATGGAGCAATCAGCTTAAAAAACGGGCCATAAATAACAGGTCTTGTTACTAGAGAAAAAGCTGTAAGGATAAACGGTATTTTTATCTTAAATGAAAAGTCCTGTTCCGGAAGCGCATCTCTCTCTTCCTTTATAATTTCTGCAAGTTTGTCGGAGTTTGTTACAAGCATGCCTCCGTTAAATGTAGAAAAATTCTTGCCTCTGCATAAGCTGAAGCAGCCGGCATCTCCCAGCGTTCCCACCTTTTTGCCTTCTATTAATGCTCCGGGTGCCTGTGCAGTATCTTCCAGGACAAAGAACCCGTTATCATTTGCAATTTTTAATAATGAATCTATCTTATAAGGAAAGCCGAAATGGTATATCGGCAAAACACATAACGTGTTGTCATTGATAGCTTCAGGCAGGCGTTCGAGATCCATTGTGAAAGTATCTAGAGAGCTTTCACAAAGTACAGGTTTTAAGCCGGCTTTCCAAATGGGCAGAACAAGGGTCGGAACAGTATAAGCGGGTATAACTACTTCCTGCCTGTCTGAAAGCTTTTTCAGCGCCTTGAGAAATATATATATGGAGGTAGTACATTTGTTAAATGAAAAGGCATGTTTTGACCCCATGTATTTTGCAAAGTTTTGCTCGAACTCCTTAATATAAGAGTTGCTTCCGCAAAAAGATTTAAACCCTTTAAGTATTTCAAATATTGATAATGGAACTGCAGTCGTTGGAATCTTCTTTAGCAAACTGGTAATTTCTCCTTCTTCGCGTATGGAAAATAAGCATTAACGTATGCCTGGCGTAGCTTGCAATCCCCATCTTCACGAAGATGCATTCTGGCCGGTTGTGAAACTCATGGATTATAGACTAACTGGCGGCTATATTCAAGCGGTCCCGGCAGATTTAGACAAAAATATTAAGCCGGTAATTATTGATATCCTGCTTTTACCAGGATTATAGGTGCAAACATTGTTATGGGAAATCCTATGGGTATTGTCTCTTTTATAACAAGGCCTTTGGATGTTAAGACCGAGGTTAATTCATTCAGCGAGTATGCGTTTAAAGTTACGTGAGTATCGTAAATCCACACAAATTTGAATCGGAGAAAAACTAACGGGTTTATCTTATTTCGAATATCAAATATTATAAAACCGTCTCGTTTGCATACCCTTTCCATCTCTTCAAGCGCCTCAACGACATCATCCATGGTATGGAAGTTGTAAAATGTATTTATGCAGATTGCAGCATCTATAGTTTTATCAAGAAAGGGTAGATGCTGCGCATCTGCTTTCAAAAAATCAAATCTATCCTGTTTCTTCTTTTGATAATTGTCTTTCGCAATCCTCAGCATCTCACGGTTCGTATCGATACCTATGCACATGCGTTCATCCTGTTTTGCCGCAAGGTTTTCGTATAAGAGCCCGTCTCCGCAGCCAATATCAAGTAAAAGGCCGTTACAGTTATTTATAAGTTCCCTTACCTTTGCCCTTATCTTAAAACGGAACAGGTCAGATGTCGGGTTGCCTCTTTCATCAGGCTTTGACAGTATATGACGGACCAGGTCCGTTAATGGACGTAGTATTTTACTAAACATATTTTTTTAACTCGTTTTGGGAATCGCAGCTGCCGAAGGCTTAACTTTGAGGTTGTTGCTCTTCCTGCATCTCCTTCAAAAGAGATTCAACTCCATTCCATACCATATCAGTAGTAATACTTTCCATGCATTCATGGGTTCTGCACGTATGTTTCAGGCAGGGGCTGCAGGTGAGTTTCATGCCTGTAACTATACGGCTCCTGGACTTTGCATCATAAGGGCCGTATCGATAAGGATTTTCAGGTCCAAACAGTACCACATACGGTGTGTTTATAGCATCGGCAATATGAAATGGTCCCGTGTCATTTGAAATAAAGAGATCAACACGTTCTAAAAGGGCACCGAGCCTGCCGAGTGGTAATCCAACTGCCAGGACAGAATTAATATCCTTAAGTTCGTTGTTTATTTCATATGCAACGTTATCATTATTACCACCGGTAATGATAATCCGGGCTTTGTACTTTTGAAATAGTTTTCTTCCTATCTCAACAAATCCATCACTTTTCCATTCCCTGGAAGGGACAAAAGCCCCGGGTTGAATAGCCACAATCGTTCTGTTATCTTCAATTCCTGCATCCTGCAGCCAGTTGTTTATGAATTCTTTATCTTCCCTTGAAACATGGAATTCCTGTCTGGTGTTTTTTGTTTCTGCGCCTAACGCCGCAGCAATTAATAGTTTTCGGTCAACCTCATGGACCTTTCCAAAAAGATCATCCTCTACCTTAACATCCAGAAAGAATCCCTTTCCGTCAGAATTTCTACCGACTTTACTCTTTGCCCCTATGCACAAATAAAATATATATCTCAGTAAAGATGCTTTCCATGACTCTATCGCTTCCAGATCGATCACCATGTCAAAGCGCTCTTTACGTAGTGCCCATAATAATTTACTATTTGAAAGTATTTGTGTATAGAAAGGCTGTGATGGCCCTTTGCTGAATGCTTCCTGTTTGAAGCATACATTTCTATTTGCGTAGTGACTGGTATTTACAGCCTGTGCAGTTCTTGGTACCGTAAGCAATACTATTTCACTGTCAGAAAATTTTTCACGCAGTGCTCTCAGTGCAGGTGTTGACATTACCATATCACCAATCCCGCCTGCTTCCATGATTAAAATTTTATTATGTTTATCAGGCACTTTATCTTTTTTTTGAAATAATAATCTAACAGGGATCCTTTAACAATTTTTTTATTTTTTAAGAGAAATATCTTTTCTCGCATTCAGCACGGATGATGTGTTTTGTCAATGCCTGTATAATAGGCATCTACCTGTTCTGAGCGTCCTCTCAATAATTTTACAAGCTGATGGACAATGTCCCGCAGCGGAGAGAGATATACCAGCCAGGTGATAAGTTTGCTTTTGAAACCCATCAATGCCAGGTAATCCACAGGATCACGGTGATAGGAGAATGAGTGAGTTTTAAATTTCTCAAGACTGGAATTAAATTCGATGTCATTTATAGATTTCGGGCCCATATTCTTTTTCCAGGCGGTACGTATATATCCGATTTTGTGAGGGTCTACATCCATGAGGGACATAAGCGCCATATCTGCACTTAAAGGGCAGTCTGCAGTCATAACCATATTCATTTTTACAGGATTCCCTGACACAGGGCCATTCCTGTCCAGAAAATATTCACCGTCTACAATGGTTATACCGGATTTAAGTATCTTCATAATTTCGGTAATGGCATCATTAAAAAAGTGGTGGTTCCTCAATCGCATGGAATCGGGAACTGTCCCCCAGTGATTTTTGATAGCGCCCGTATACCTGACCACAAAGTGCATCTTCGGAACAGGAATACTGATGGTCATATCTGCCTGTTCAACAATCTCCTTGCTGAGGGGAATTGTATGTTTTCCATGCGGTGTTGGGATGTCAACATAAGTCCGCTCTTCCCGTGAGAGGTTTATCAGGCGGACGTTCATCGAATTGCAGATGTCATAAAGATTATGCGTTTCAAACGCTTTCTCTGCCGGATAGGAATTGTTGCCTCCGTCGGATTCAAAAACGGTAATATGAGGAGTACGTTCTTTTAATACGGAAAGAACGGCGGTCAGAAAATGCGGAGATGTAGTAACTCCCCGGCGGAATTCCGGAAAGGTTAAATTAGGTTTTAGATAAAGCCGGCTGTCCGGATAGATACGCTCCTTCCAATTAACCCATTCCAGGCAGTCACGAATTTTGTCTTTAAGATTCCTTTCGTCAAAATAATCTAATGCCACGCGGTTAGACATGGTTTTTCTCCTTAAATCATAAAAAGGAATAAAAACAGTTATTAACCTTTTGTATCTACATATAGTCTATCATAATTCCCTTAATGGTCTAGATTAGACCATAAACGAATTTTTGTTAGTAGAGGAAATATTTAATATCCTCATCTGTCTTTCAACTGCCGCTATAAAATCGTTTGTCGTAATCAGCTCCATACACTCGTGCGTTTTACAAACCCCATTACTGCACGGACTGCAGTCTACGTCCTTTTTTAATACTATGTGATCGTTGCCATATGGCCACCAGTGATGAGGGACTGTAGGCCCCATTGTTGAAACCGTTGGGATATTTAAAGCCGCTGCTATATGGAGCGGGCCGGAGTTATTACACAGGAACAGACTGCAGTGGCTCAATGTCGACATAAACTCCCTTAAGCTGAGATCGCAGAGAAAGATGGGTGTCTTAACAGCAGATCCTTTAAATTCTGATAATAGCTGCTTTTCTGCCTGGCCTGTAAAAAGAATTACTTTTACATTATAGTTTGTTATTAGATGATCGGATACAGCTGCAAATCTTTTTACAGACCATCTCTGGGTTTCATAGTGTCCGCCGGGGTGTATGCCTATAATTTTACTTACAGGATTTGCTCCCTTTTTCTCCAGAAGCTTATGAGCATTTTCCTTTTCATCTCTACTCAGGAAAATTTCCGGTTGTCTCTTTTGTGTCTCTATTCCTATGTGCGTTAATAGATCCAGATCATAATCAATCATATGTTTCTTTTCGGTAGAAACAGGAAAAACATTTGGATTGTACCTCATATTGTAGCAAATTTCTCTACCGGCAAACTCGAAACCAAGCCTGAACCTCTTTCCAACAAAACGGGTTATAAATGATGTTTCAAGTTCATAGTCAAGATACGGATCAATAACAAGGTCAAATTTCCTTTCCCGTATACTTCTTAAAAAAATTAATATGCTATTTAAACTTTTATGCGTATTCTCTCTATCGTAGACAAGGGTGTAATCAATAAACGGATTATTGATTACTATGTTTTTGTTTACCGGATTAGTCAGGACAGTAATTTTCACATCTGTCCACTTCTCTTTTAATGCCCTGAAGATTGGAGTTGTTATAACCATGTCGCCAATCCTGTCGAGCCTTATTACCAATATGCTTTTGATACTTGAACCTGAAAAATCATCCTTTTTATAAGTTTTTGTGAAAGAACATAAACTTCCAAGAATAAGATTTCTGAGTGTGAGATATAAACCTAATATTATTCTATTTCCTGATTTCATATCCGTTATATGCATTTATGCCACAGAGGGCAAAAACTACAAATTTCAAATAGCAAATTACAAATAAATTACAAAACACAATGTCCGAATGATCAAAATCAGTTTGTTTGGAATTTTGGATTTCTTCATTGGAATTTGTTTGTTATTTGGATTTTATTATTTGGTGCTTATTTTTTCCTGCCTTCCTTTGCGTCCTTAGCGCCTTTGCGGTGAACATTCTTTTCCCTTTTTGGAAAGTGGTTTGAACATTTTATTATTGCTTTGTGTCTTAGTGTCTTGGTGGCAAAATTTAATTAGTGTTCAGCAGCTCTAAATAAACCTTCTCTGTCTCTTTTATATTTCTTTCAATCGTAAACATTTTCTCAACTCTTTTCCTTCCCGCCTTTCCATACTGCTCTGCAAGGTTTTTGTCATCTAACAGTCTCTTTATGCATTTTGCCATTTCAGATGAGTCTCTCGGCTTTACCAGCAGTCCTGTAATACCGTCCTGTATAATTTCCGGAGTGCCTCCGGCATCAGTTGCAACGAGAGGTTTCTGCATTGCCATTGATTCAAACAGCACCCTGCTGCAGGCGTCTATTCCCGACGGTAGTACAACCACGTCCATACTTGCTAGAAGCTGCGGTATGTCCCTTCTGAACCCGGTAAATATGGTTTTCCTGTCAATCCCCTTCTCAACGGACATTTTATAGAGTGATTTTTCAAATGAAGGATTATTAGATGCATCGCCAACAACGATAAAACGTACATTCCCGATATTCTGTAAAATAAGCTTCGCACTCTCCAGGAAATACTCATAGCCCTTTTCCGGGTCGATACGGCCAATTGTTCCTATTACGAGCTCGTCTTCATCAATGTTAAATTCTTTTCTGATTACGCTTCCGTTTGATTCGGGATCAAATTCACTTAAATCTACGCCGTTTATAATTGTTCTGATTTTGGCATCTGTCTTCTCCTTTGTGAATCTTTTCCTGACCGCACCGGAATTGCAGATAATCCTGTCCGGTAAAAAGGAGAAGATATTATCACTGTCAAACCTGCCTCTTTCGAGACATCTTTCATGCCAGACTACGGGAACGTTAGTTATCTTTGCCGCAATTGCCCCAAACAAATTGGAGCGGGGCTGGTTTGAGTGAATCAGATCTACCTGTTTGTTTTTTATGATATCGACAAGGTTTCTGATGGTTTTGCAGATCCGTACAGGATTTGGCCATCGTATGCCGGGGAATTTAACAAAGTCCGGAGAGATTTTAATGTTTCTCAGTTCATCTATAAAAGGCCCTTCCTTGGAGCAGGCAAAGTGTGGTTTAAAAAGTTCCTTATTTAATCTCTTTACCAAATTTAATAAACTTATCTCTGCCCCGCCCATTACGGATTCGTTGTGAAGGTAGAGGATATTAAACTTTTTGCCATCATTAATCATATGATTTTTTTTGTTACTCAAATCTTATTAATAGTGGCTATGCTCTCCCTACGTTTTTAAGCCATAGATGTCTGATAAGGCTCTTTACTACACGAATGAAATCAAAACCTATTGGTGATAGTTCCGGAAAGATAAAGTCGAACACTTTAACAGAAGAGAGGTCTTCACCCGCAATCTCTATCTTTGATAAATCCTGCTCGCCTATTCCCAGCCTTTTTGCAGCCCTGAGTATGGGAACGTTTTCCGGGTGAACTGAAAGCAGTTCTGCAACCACTCTATCTACTGAGATGACATCAATTCCGCCGACGAGCAATGAAACTTCTTTGGGGCGGCCGTTTGTAGGCCCTTTCTCTTCCATAGCCGTGACAGCGTCGACTATAGTGAATACCGGTTTAACCAGCTGATAATTGGCGATTAACATGTCCGCATACCACTCCAGATTATTTTTTGACTGTAAATGCCTCCACGCCTTCTGCTTGCCGCTGACACACCCATACAGGTTCTTAACTCCTGCGGTAAAGAGTACCTGGACATGGGCCTTAAGCTTGGGAAGGTTGATTATGGCATCAACATCAAGTGCTTTGCCTGAGACGGTCAGGGAAAAATCTTTTCCACCGCAGTTGATTGATGCCTTTCTGGGCTTATCCAGTTCGATGAGATCAATACCATGCTTTTCCGCAAATTTATCCATCCCTATGCGCCTTGCCACTTTTGCTACAGAGCCAAAGGCGGGGCTGTCCCCTATGACAGGAGTTGCGCCTGCTTCAAGTACCATTTCTGCTACTGTCTCTATAATAACAGGGTGCGTAATAATACATTCTCTCAGACTGCTCTCCTTTAAAAAGTTTGGTTTCAGCAGCACCTTCGACCCTTTTTTAATAACGTTCTCAATTCCACCAAAAAAGGAGAATGTTTTGTCCACTGCACTGCGTATATCTTCTTTAGAATAATCTGTACACTTTACCAGTGAAACTTTATTTAAATTTGTCATACGGTTCTCCATGCGTACTATTTTGTAAGAATACTTTTGTTTATAGTGTAAAGGCTGTCTGGAAGTTTACTGTTGAAATATAGTCTATGTCTGTCGTAATATGGTGTCAAGTAATGTTTTTAATATCTTAAGAAGTTTTAAGTGCTCAAAGCTAAAGAGACAAATTATTTGTTTTTTGCCACACCTTTAGTTCACTTCAAACTTTAGGCACTTTTAACTTAAATTTGACATGAAAACCTGCAGCTTTATTACACTTGGATGTAAAGTAAACCAGTACGAAACTCAGGCGTTGAGGGAGGCTATTATGTCAAGTGGATATGAAGAGGCCTCTCTGGATGTTCCTGTTGATTTGTGTGTCATAAATACTTGTACGGTTACATCCACGAGTGATGATAAGTCACGCCAGCAGATCAGAAAGGTAATTAGAAACAATCCGGACGCTACCGTCATAGTTACCGGCTGCTATGCCGAATCAGATGCAGAGGCAATTAAGAAGATAGACGGCGTCGGCTATGTTTTTGAAAAGGGCAGGGAGGGCAAGATAATTGAGTTCGTAAAAAACGGTTTTATTTCAAACAACAGCTCCGGGCCGGTTACCAGTAATATAAGAGATCCCCGCACAAAGAAGCTTCGCCGTAATGAATCTGCCTTCGACCTGAAGGTAAGTAAGTTTGACGGCCACACAAGGGCATTTCTCAAGATTGAAGACGGATGCGATATTTTCTGCTCCTACTGTATTATTCCTTACGTCAGAGGTAAGGTTACAAGTAAAAAGATAGACGATATTCTTTTTGAAGCAGAGCAGCTGGTAAGTAATGGTTATAAGGAAATTGTACTTACCGGTATTCATCTGGGTGCATATGGTAAAGAGGTAGGTTATCAATTCGATATTACAGGCGTCCTGTTAAAACTGCAGACCCTGCCGGGTTTAGAGCGGATCAGGCTCAGCTCTATAGAAGTAAATGAGATTACAGATGATCTTATTGATATTATTGCGGATTCGGATAAGATCTGCCCCCATTTTCATCTACCGCTGCAGAGCGGAGATGATTATATATTGAAGAGGATGAACAGAAAATATAACTCTGCTCAATACCTCGAAACATTGGAAAAGATCAGGGAAAAGCTGGAACTGCCGTCAATATCTACGGACGTATTGGTCGGTTTTCCCGGAGAGAAGAGGGCGCATTTTGAGAATACAATGAAGCTTTGTGAACAGGCCGGATTCAGCAGAACACACATCTTTCCATACAGCCCGCGCGAAGACACTCCTGCTGCTAAAATGTCAGGCCACTGCAAGCCTTCTGAAATTAAGGAGCGAAAAAAAGAGCTTGAATCCCTGGCGGCAGAAACCTCTCTTAGGTACAAAAAATCATTTATCGGCAGTGATATAAATATACTTGTAGAAAATACAAGAGACAGGAAAACAGGGAAATTATGCGGTTATTCAGACAGGTATATAAAGGTTTTGTTTGACGGCCCTGACGATTTAATGAATGAGATTGCAGGTGTTCATGTGGAGAGTGTTTCGCCTCAATTTGTCACGGGCAAGTACAGCTTTAATGCCGCTTACACGGCTTGAAGTGATGCGGTAGTGAAATAAATCACAAAACTCAAATAGTAAATTCCAATACCGGAATCCTCACTTGCCCGATAATCAGTCAGGCGGACGAGAGTGAGATGGCCTTACTTTCGTAAGGACTCCAACTTACAAATAGCAGACTCCAAACAAATTTCAAAATGAAACCAGGTAAAATATACTTTAAATTAGTATTAATAGTCCTATTCAGCGCTTCAGGTTTGCTGTGTGGAGCTAAGCCGGCCTGTGCTCTGCCGGCAGATGATGTAATACCTCTTGTTGATGAAGGATATTTCCCGGCTGTCCACGAGGCATTTACCAATGCCGGAAAATCCATTTTATGTGTTATGTATATGGCCAAGCTGGACAAAGGGCATCCGGGCGGTTATGAATATCAACTGGTCCTTGATCTCATAAATGCGCATAAAAGAGGTGTGGAGGTTTTGGTTATATTTGATCAGAATGTCAAATTCTGGGAAAAAGGCAAAGATAGGGATAAAATAGAAAGAAAGAGTGAGTATGCACACGATCTGCTGTTAAGTGCTGGTGTCCCGGTGTTTTATGACAATAAAAACAGGGTGGCTCACAGCAAAGTGATGGTAATTGATGAATATATAACGATCGTTGGAAGCACTAACTGGACATACAGCGCTTTAAGAAAGAACCATGAAGCATCCGTGATGATAAAGTCCCGGGATGTCGCACTGGCATTTGAGCAGAAATTAAGGCAGATAGAGAAAAATTCAGCTAAGTAGTGTAATAATAACAGCATAAAAATACCTTGCATTAATAAATTAGCTTTGCTATAAAAGAAAGTTTCGAATATTCAAACGGTTTATATCATAATATTGGAGGTACCTGTTGATCATTGCGATCGATGGGCCGGCTGGGTCTGGTAAAAGTACAGCGGCAAAGGGGTTGGCTGAGCGCCTCGGTTTTACATATCTCGATAGCGGTGCAATGTATCGAGCCTTTACGTGGAAAGTATGCAGTTCCGGTGCTGATTTCAGTGATAAAGAAGGCCTCCAGAAACTGTTGGATAATACAAGTATCAGAATAGAATGTTCGGATGATGGGTCAGAGGTATTTGTGGATGGTGTTGACGTAACAAGAGAGATAAGGCTTCCTTCTGTAACAGAGAACATACATCATATATCCAGCCTTGATTTTGTCCGCAGGAAGATGGTTGAACTTCAAAGAGACTTCGCAAGAGGCAAAGATATTATTGCTGAAGGCAGAGATATGTGTTCGGTTGTTTTTCCGGATGCAGATAAAAAGATTTACATGGATGCCGACGTTAAGGAGAGAGCAAAAAGGAGACATTCCGAACTCGGGAATCTTGCTGGAAAGGGCAGTCTGGATAATATGATAGAAGACATTGCCCAGAGGGACCACAGGGACTCGACCAGGCAGCATGCACCTTTAAAAAGAGAACCGGATGCCCTTTATCTTGATACGACGAGTCTGGATGCAGAGAACGTTGTCGATATTTTGATGAAAGAGGTTCAAAAGGAGCAGCAGGAAGATTAAACCTGTAATTTTATTTTATATTTAAAACTTTATTCAGCAGTTTTATTAACTTTATATTTTCGGAGAACTTTTTTAATGGTTAACAAATTTGTATTAGAAGAATACGATATCAAGCAGGAGGAGATAGAGAAAGAGCTGGAAGAAATAGTTGGGAGCGACAGCCTTGAAAAGATTGAGGCGGCGTTTGATACTTCAATCAAAAAATTCGATCTGGGAACGATACTGAGGGGCAGGATTTTAGGTGTCATTGGCAACAATGTAATATTAGACACCGGGTATAAATCAGAGGGAATCGTCCCGCTTTCGGAATTTGACAGTCCCGAAGAAGTTGAAACCGGGGCTGATATAGAGGTGATGCTTGAGTCGTTTGAAGACGATACAGGTCTGATACAGATTTCAAAACGGAAAGCCGACCGCATACGCGGCTGGGAAAAGATAGTTAATAAATACCAGGAAGGGGATGTTGTAAACGGCAAGGTTGTTAGAAAGATAAAAGGGGGGCTGCTGGTTGACGTAGGCATTCCTATCTTTCTGCCGGCATCTCAAATCGATATCAAACCTCCCGGTGAGATTGCTGAGTATATTGGCAGTGAAGTGACATGCAAGATATTAAAGATTGATGAGGTTCAACAGAACATTATCGTATCAAGAAGGAAGCTTATAGAGGAAGAGCGAAACAAACAGAAGCGTGAATTCCTGGATAGTGTTGAGGTAGATCAGATTGTAAAAGGCGAAGTTAAAAACATTGCAGATTTTGGCGCATTTATTGACCTTGGCGGTATAGACGGGCTGCTTCATATAACAGATATGAGCTGGGGCAGGATCAGCCATCCTTCAGAAATGCTGGCAATCGGAGATGAGATTGAAGTTAAGATACTTGATATTGATGCGGTGAAGGATAAGGTTTCTCTTGGATTGAAACAGAAGACAGAGAACCCATGGACAAGCGTAGAAGAGAAATATCCGATTGGCTCAAAGATTAAAGGCCAGGTGGTAAACATTATGTCATATGGTGCGTTTGTCAAACTGGAAACCGGTATTGAAGGGCTGGTACATATTTCTGAAATGTCGTGGACGAGGCGCATAAACCACCCTTCGGATGTAGTTGCAATTGGAGATTCTGTTGAGGCTATAGTATTAAATATAAATAAAGATAAAGAAGAGATTTCCCTGAGCCTTAAACAGGTGGAGCAGAATCCATGGACAAATATTGAGGAAAAATATCCACCGGGAGTTACGATAAAAGGTAAGGTTCGGAACCTGACTAATTATGGTGCATTCATAGAGATAGATGAAGGCATAGACGGCCTTCTTCACATATCAGATATGTCATGGTCAAAGAAAGTTGCACACCCTTCAGAAATAATTAAGAAGGGTGAGATGATAGAGGTTAAAATATTATCAGTTGATAAGGATAAAAAGAGGGTGTCACTGGGAATTAAACAGCTCACTGATGATCCGTGGAAAAAAGAGATACCCGAGAAATACCATGTCGGTGATGTCGCAAAAGGCAAGGTTACCAAGATGACCGATTTTGGCGCATTCGTAGACCTCAGTAACGGTCTGGAAGGATTACTGCATATTTCAGAAGTGTCTAAAGACAAGGTTAAAAAACTTGAAAATGTTATCTCTATCGGGCAGGAATTGGATGTAAAGATTGTAAAGATGGAGCCGGAGGCAAGAAAAATAGGCCTGAGCCTTAAAGGCGTAGGTGATTCAGCAGAGGAACCGCAGGCAAGTGAACCGGAAGCAAGTAAGCCGGCAGAAGGACAGACTGATGTAAAAGCTGCGGAAGATGTCAGTGAAGAACAGACTGATGATGTAAAAGAGGAAGAATAACGCCTGAATAAGGCTGAGTTTCTTAAGTTAGTATTAAAAAGCAGTTCTACGTGAACTGTATGATATATATATAAAAGGAAGAGAGAGTTGCTTAGAGAACTGGTACGCGATATTCCTGATTTTCCCAAAGAGGGAATTATCTTTAAGGATATCACTCCATTATTACAAAATCCTGCGAGTTTGAAGGAGATTGTTGACAAATTTTCCGATCACTATGCAGATAAAAAAGTTGATGTAATTGTGGGTGCAGAGGCGAGGGGGTTCCTTTTCGGCCCTGCAGTTGCCATAAACCTGAACGCAGGGTTTGTGCCGGTCAGAAAACCGGGAAAGCTTCCCTATGAAACTGCGAGCATGACATATGATCTGGAATATGGTACAGATACACTTGAGATACACAAGGATGCAATAAAAGCCGGTGATAATGTTTTGATGCTGGATGACCTGCTGGCAACCGGCGGGACGATGGCTGCAAGCTGTAAACTGGTAGAATCGCTTGGCGGCAAAATTACGGGATGCGCTTTCATAATCGAACTGGATTTCCTGAATGGAAGAGAGAAGCTGGGCAATTATGATATCTTCTCTCTAATTCAATACTGAAGTAATAACTTAGAGTGTGCGATTTTGAGGCTGGCATTATGTTGATTGCCGGCCTTTTTCAATTTGACATAGATAACAATAAATAGTTGAAAAAGCGCCCGTAGCTCAGCTGGATAGAGCAACGGTTTCCTAAATCGTAGGTCAGAGGTTCGAATCCTCTCGGGCGTATTTATTAATTTTCTGAAAATATAATTTATTTTTTTAACATTTTAGTAAATGTCAGGGATTTGTCCTTGACGCATGTTTACGACATATAATAGACTGAAAATCCTATGGAAAACCCAAAAGAGAGACTTAACAATTTTTTAAAGTTTTTTAGTGATAATAAGTGGTGGATAGCTATCGGCTTTGCCGTGGCTGTCGCAGGCGGCGTACCCTCATATATGTATCAGCAGAAGGGGGCTAACGATCTTCATGAAGTCTGGAGCAGGATTTACCGCATGAACTTTGAAATGGCGACTGCGCAGCAGGGTGGCCCGGAAAAAGAGAAAGAGGCACTGGAAGGTGCTATTAACGAATATTCATTTTTGAAAGATAACCTGTCGACGACAGGTGCTACTCCATGGCTGCTGTTAGAGCTGGGTAATGCACAGTATAACGTAAAAAAGTACGACGATGCAATTCTAACGTACAGGGAATTCATTAATCGTTTTGGAGATCATCCATTGACCCCAGTTATCAGGCAATCCTTAGGATATGTTCTTGAAGAGAAAGAGCAGTTGAGAGAGGCTGTAGAACAATTTGAGAAAATTGCGAATGATCCGGAAGCAACATACCTGAAAGCACAGGTAAGGCTGGATGTCGGACGGTGTTATGAAAAGCTGGGACAGGTAGACTCGGCCGTGACTGCGTACAAAGAGGTGGTTGGCGCTTTCCCTGAAAGCGGCTGGGCAAAAATGGCTAAATACCGGCTGGAAGACCTTGAATAAAAAGTTATGAAGTTAAATGGAACGGCTGTAGTGAGTGAAGATGAATCAGGCCAGATTCAGTTAGTGGTTAAAAAAAAGTACTCTTCCAGGAGAATTGACAAATATCTCGTTTCCCGGCTGCAGGATTTTTCACGTAGCAATATTCAGAGGTTAATAAAGACAGAGGCGGTTAAGGTAAATAATGTTGCGGTAAAAAACAGCTATGAGATAAAGCTGAACGATGCCATTTCCATTGATTTGCCGACTGAGAGCAGCGACCACATAACTCCGGAAGATATCCCGCTGGATGTTATCTTCGAAGATGAATATCTGATGGTCCTGAATAAACCCCCGGATACGGTAGTGCATCCTTCGCGTGGTCATGCAGGCGGGACACTGGTAAATGCCCTGGCCTTTCACTGTAACAATCTCTCTTCGTTAAATGGCCCTTTGAGGCCGGGAATAGTACACCGGCTGGACAGAGATACAAGCGGCGCTATCTTAGTAGTGAAAGATGAAAAAGTTCACAAGCATCTTGCACTGCAGTTTGAAAACAGGGAGGTAACTAAAGAGTACCTTGCGGTTGTCAAAGGTGAAATAGAGCTTGATTCTGATAAAATTGATCTGCCGATCGGGAAGGACAAGAGGGATAGAAAGAAGATGGCAATTCGCCATGACAATGGCAAAAATGCCGTTTCTGTTTTTGAAGTACTTGAGCGTTTTCCGGGTTTTACTCTGGTTAAGGTTTTTCTGGAGACCGGAAGGACTCACCAGATCAGGGTTCACATGAAAACTATTGGCCATCCTGTTGTTTCTGATTCGGAATACGGCAATAGTGACGCATGCTGCCTTGAAGATTTGATGAAACCTGTTTTGAACAGAGAAATACATAATCTTGCAAATAAGAGAGAATTGTGTAATAATGTTACTGATCCGATAATAGAGAGGCAGGCACTGCATGCTTACAAAATTGGATTTATTCATCCGGTTACTGATAAAGCCATGGAATTTACGGCAGATATTCCGGAAGATATGCGTAACTTAATCACAACTCTCAGAAAGATAAAGACTCTATTAAATTAAATAACGGAGGACAGAAAAATGTTTGGTATGCCGGGTGGTATCGAATGGATTATAATCCTTATTGTGGCTCTGCTTATCTTTGGCAAGAGGCTGCCGGAGGTAATGAAGTCTATGGGAAGAGGTATTGTAGAATTTAAGAAAGGTGTTAAAGGCGTAGAGGATGATGTGGAAGAGGCAGTTGATAAGGATCCGGAAAAGCTGGAAGCATCTAATAACAGCAGCGAAAAGATAGAAACAGATAACAAAGAAGAATCTAAAGAGATGAAAGGATAATAAGACTCATGGCACAGAGTAATAAAAGAGGAAAACTCAAGTGGCGCAGTAAACGGGCAAACCACGGCAGAAAACCAAACAAAGGAAAACAGAGAGGGAAAGTCAGTTAGTAATTAACAATGATTAAGTTAATGCTCAATTGCCAATTCATAATTACTAATTGATAATTCATAATTCTAAAGCTTTTTCATAAATCTGCAGGTCATTCTCGCTGAAGAGCACAAACCTGACCTCTTCAAATTCATATTCCTGAACAAATTCTTTTACCGTTGTAAGGGCAATCTTTACCGCTCTCTCTTTTGGGAACCGGTAGACCCCGGTACTGATAGATGGGAACGAGATGGACTTGATCCCATTCTCTTTTGCCACGTTCATGCTGTTATAATAGGCGTTGCGAAGAAGCTGGTCTTCGTTGCGGTTCCCGCCCGACCATACAGGCCCCACGGTGTGTATCACATATTTGGTTGTCATATTCCCGCCGGTGGTTATTACAGCCTCTCCGGTAGGGCAGCCTCCCTGCTTTGCACGGATCTCCTTACACTCTTCGAGTATCTTCGGCCCGCCAGCACGGTGAATAGCTCCGTCTACACCGCCGCCCCCAAGCAGGGTTGTATTTGCGGCGTTCACTATAGCTTCAGTCTCCTGCAGTGTTATATCACCCTGAACCAGGCTAAGTTTTGTTTTCCCGATTATTTTTTCCATTTTATAGAACCTCCTATATAAGTGCCTAAAGTGAGCTAAAGTTTGAAGTGCCTGAAGTTATAGTGGTCAATGGTGATTTTACTTCTTTTTATGAAGACGTCAAGAGACAATCAATAATCATCAATTTTCAATACTCTGCTCTTCCTCACAGCTACCAAGTATTACATATACCGATTTTATACCCATTCTTGCCCGGTTGACGGTTCTCCATTCACCAGTTATATATTTATGGTTATCATTTTTTTGTTAATTTTTTGAAAGAAGATTGTAGTGAAGAAAATTTTGAAAGTTGAATAAAAAAAACCGCTGAGGAAAGCAGGAATGGCAGGAAGAGAGAAGCAGAATTTAGCCACGGATCGACACGGATTTACACGGATAAAAGTAAAAAAAAATTACCTCTTAGGAAAGCAGGAAGGCAAGAATTAAGAGGTTGAATACTGACAAACAAAGTTCAAATCTGGAATCCTCACTTGCCCGACAATCAGTCAGGCGTGCGAGAGTGAGGCAGCCTTGCTTTCGCAAGGACTCCAGTTTTGTTTACTAAAAATCAGTGCTTATCTGTGAAAATCCGTGGCAAAACATAAAGGAGATGGGAAAAAATTATGATAGTTAAGACAGGGTTATTGTTTTTAAAAAAAATATTTGTTTTTCTGTTAATTTGTACTCTTGCATTTAAACCCGCAACTAAAGCTAAGACTAACATAGAAGAATAATTGTTCATGAATTCCTCATTTCCTCAGCAGAAGAATAAAGCCACGGATTTTCACAGATAAAACACGGATAAAAGATGGGTTTAAAATATGAAAAAATCAGAAACCGGCCTAATACCACAGGAAACAATAGAAGGTAAGATATTGTTTATAAGAGGTAAAAAGGTGATGCTTGATAGTGATTTGGCTGTACTCTATGGTGTTGAGACAAAACAGTTGACACGACAGGTACGGAGGAATATTAACAGATTTCCAGATGATTTTATGTTTCGTTTGACAAAAGAGGACTTTTTGAGGTGCCAAATTGGCACCTCAAAAAGTGGTGGGAGAAGATATCCTCCATACGCCTTTACCGAGCATGGTATTTTGATGCTTTCAAGTGTTCTTAATAGTGAAAGAGCGATCCAGGTAAACATCCAGATCATGAGAACGTTTACTAAGCTCAGAGAACTGATGCTGTCACACAGAGACTTACAAAAGAAGATTAAGTCTATGGAAAGTAAATATGATTATCAGTTTAAAATTGTCTTTGATGCGATTAAACAGTTACTAGAATCACCGGATCCGCCACACAACACGTCGGACAAAAAGCCAAAAAAGCGAATTGGTTACCGTTAAGACAGGGATGAAAAACTTAGCCACGGATCAACACGGATTTACACGGATAAAAGATGGGTTTGAAAAATGAGAAAACAACAGATGCCATAATCGGTTCTGCTTTTGAAGTTTACAATGTTCTTGGTTACGGTTTTTTGGAGAAGGTTTATCAAAAGGCATTACAGGTTGAACTTCTGAAACGAGATCATGATGCAGAGCTGGAACATGCTATAAAAGTTAAGTACAAAGATACTGTTGTTGGAGAATATGCGGCAGACTTACTGGTTGATAGGAATGTCATTGTAGAATTAAAGGTTGCTGCAGAATACAATCCAAAAGACGAAGCCCAATTACTAAATCAAATAAAAGCAACAGGGAAAGAAGTCGGTTTGCTTATAAATTTTGGAAAAGAAAAAGTTAAATACAAACGTTTTGTTTACTAAAAATCCGTGTTTTATCCGTGTCAATCAGTGGCTAATATTAGTCATTGACGGCTGAATCTTATGTGCACGATCGTGCACGCTTTTTTGTTTTTCCTCACACTAAGCCACAAAGCGTAAATAAGTGAACTAAAGTGCCTAAAGATCAAAGTGACTAAAGTTGTTAAAAATTTGAAATGAGCAAGGTACGGATTATCTACGCGTTGGGGAATCCATGAAGCAACGGTTCACGTGCTCCGGTCTGATAAGGAAAATAGTCCTGAAATTTTCGCACTGTCCGAAATCGTTCATCTTTGTCAGGAATATGGCTGTTGGTGTATATTGGTTGGTGCCCGGTGTAGGTGCTTCCTTCCACTTATACTGGATTCGGGGTTTTCCGCCACAATCATTCATACCTCCCTTGACAGTGATTGAGTCGCCATCGTACAACTGAATACTTGTGTCATCATCTAACTTGAGAGATCCCAAATCATCTATGCGGGCAGACAAGTTTTTATTCGTCTCTTCAACAGATGCCAATGCTACCCGTCGCAGGAGCTTGTTTGCCTTTTCGCTGGATTCTACTGTGTTAAGAATCTCCCCTAAAACATGAAGATCATTTTGAGTAACTTCGTCGGGTAATATTGTGATAGTGTAATCTGTTGCCTCTGCCTCTAAACAAAACAATGTAACTGTTATGCAAATAAAAAGTAGTTTTAACATATTGCGCATTAATTTTTCCCCCTTTACAATGATTAATCAACCCCATAAGATAACTTATTAATGTCGATCTCTGCCATACACAAAGAATTGATTTGCCGTCATTCATCACGATGTGAATTCCAGCTGCTGGTTTACTTGACTTTTTTCCTCCTTCAACAACAAGCTATTGTCTGTAATAAATGATTGTAAGATTAGATGCAATTAACACGCCATGGTCTCACTGATAACTTTTAAATCTATAAGCTATAGCGATTTAGTTAGTTAGGAATAATTATATAATCTTTCTGCAATACTCCGAATATTCTTGTGCGAAATTTATGCGCCTATTAACAATGTGATATGAACCGCTTCACATATACACCTTGTTACGCTTGAAATGTGGATAGTGTTTAAAATGATAACAAAGCCAGACTTTTGTTAATAGTTATCAGATGAGGGGCAGGGGGTAGTGTGTCCAGAGGCAATGGTCAATCAACAATAGTCAATCGTCATTCGTCATTCCTTGTTCGATATTCGACATTCGATATTCGCTTTTTCCTCTTGCTTTTACTATTCACTAAAGTATCATAACGCCAGACAATGCCCAATTAGCAATTAATAATTGATAATTCATCATTGTTAATTATTCATTCAAAAGATGGATATGCTTTTCATAAATTAAGTTTTAATCACTAATTAATGTGTGACCCAAATACAAGAGGAGACTGTTATGGGCAAAAAGGTTGGTGTTTTAATTCTTCATGGTGTTGGTGTTCAAGACGAAGGTTACTCAATTCCAATGCAGGAAGGCATAAAAACTGTTTTAAATAATTTTGAAGTGGATGCCGAGCAGGTCGAATTCAAGGAAGTTGTTTACTCTGATATATTTGATATCAATCAGGAAGAACGAAGTGCGTATATGGTAAACACCTCTTCAAAGTTTCAATTAATCACAAGAGGCATTAGAAGGTTAATGGTATTCATCTTTAGTGATGCGGTATCCTATCGTGCCTGCTACAAAAAGGTACATAAGAGGTTGTCTGACAATATTAAAGATTTACAAAAAAAGCTTGTAAAAGGTGCTCCTGTTATTGTGGCAGCTCATTCAATGGGCGTAATCGCAATATCAGACTACATATATGACCAACAGGAGAAAAAACACATCAAACTAAAGCTGGAAAAAATTTCAAATCTAAAAGCACTTATTACTTTTGGCTGTAATATTCCATTATTTGAAATGGGCTACGAAGATACGGTTTGCATAAAAAGACCGGAAACTGATAAAGCCGGAAATTTTTTCTGGACTAACTTTTACAGCCCATTTGATGTATTAGGATATAGAGTCGAAGAATATTACACAAAAAGACCATTACCGGACTTTCCAATAAAAGATGTAAAAGTATTTCCGGGATGTTTGTGCAAATTCTGGAATATTCTTTCCCATACCACTTATTGGAGGCATGAAGGCATTCAGGAGTTTATTGGTGAGACCATTAAAAAAATTTTAATTAGAGAATTTTAATTCATAATTTCTAATTGATAATGGTCATTAGCCATTGGCAATTGTCTATTCAAAAGATGGATATGCATTTCATAAAGTAGATTTGTGCTTACAAAAGATCGCATAGGTTAAAATTAAAGTTTCAGATCACCTTTAACATATAAAAATGGACAATATCGTCTTTGAAACACTTCAGAAATTAGAAGAAAAATACGCAAAGAATCAACGTGCAATAAAGTTTAACTTTCGAGATTTCGTAACAGCAAATTTAGATATAAAGCGGTCTGATGTATATACCCATAATCTTAGATCATATCCAGGAAGATTATTTCCCTATATCCCAATATTCTTTCTTTCAACTAATAAACTCTGCCCTACAAAAGGAAAGGTATTTGATCCTTTTGCCGGAAGCGGGACAGTTTTATTAGAATCCATTGTTAATCCATATTATAAAAGAGATGTATATGGTATTGAAATGAATCCACTCGGAAGATTAATCTCAAAAGTCAAAACAACTCCAATAAACCCTAGGAAACTTGACAATAAGTTTAATCTTTTGTTCAAATTAATTAATGCTGGAGAAGACAAAAAAAAGTATAGATCTTGTATTCCCAATTTCAAGAATATAGATTTCTGGTACTCTAAAAAGGCAAAAAGTGGTTTAAGTAAATTGAAGTTTTGCATAGATCAATTAAAAGATGACGATTGTAAGGATTTTTTTTGGGTTTGTTTTTCTAAATTAGTACGTGATGTCTCCAGAGCTGACCCACATGTACCACCACCAGTTCTTTTGAAAGTTCAAAAATATAAAGATTCCTATCGATATGAAAAACTAAAAGCTCTTGTAGCAAGAAATGAAAACCCTGATGTTGTTGGTATATTTGAAAAAATCATCTCAGAAAATTTAGAGAGAATTAAGCGTTTATGGAAAGTAAAAGAAGTTCAAGGAAAAAAAATAGAATCTAAAATTATTTGGGATGATTCAAGATGTATTAAAAGAGGTAAATATTTTACCAAAGGCATTGTAAAGAAGAAATTATCTAGGCCAATCAAGAATTCTATATCCTTAATAATAACTTCGCCTCCATATTTATCAGCTCAAAAATATACAAGAACGACAAAGCTTGAATTATTTTGGCTTGGAATGGCTTCTGAAGAGGAGTTAGTAGTGCTAGATAAGCAGACAATAGGTACGGAAAGAATCTCTTTGTTAGTTGATATACAATCAATTGGTATTTCTTCTATAGATAACCTATTGAAAAAAATAGGTAAGCATTCAAAAGAGAGAATGCTTGTTAGTTATGAATATTTCAGAAATATGATACAGGTTTTGGAGCAATGTTATGGTTTGTTGAAAAAGGATGGGTTTATGGTTCTTATTGTAGGGAATAATAAAGTTGGGAATGTAGTTGTCAATACAACAAAACTACTGATTGACATTGCCAAAGAAATTGGATTTAAAGATGCTTTGGTATTACGTGACGAAATAAGGGGCAGAGGAATGCTAACTAAACGACACGGAACAGGTGGGTTAATTAAAGATGAATTTGTAATAGTATTGAAAAAACAGGAGGGAAATAAAAGTGGAAAACCAGGATTGGATTAATCCATTTTCTGAAGATAGACTTGAGGACTGGAGAGTTGAAGAACATCCTGAAAACTACAAAAAGATAGCAGCCCTATTTTCACCACCAGATTTCATGGAAAAATTGGAGGACACCGCTATAACAAAAGCAATTTTCGTTTACGGTGGAAGAGGTTGTGGGAAATCTCATATTCTTAGAAGGATGTCAATTCAATCTGAGATAGAGAATTTAGTATCAAAATATAATGAAAATCTTAAGTTGACCAATTTTGAGAAAAGTTATGTAGGAATTTATGTAAAAACAGACCGTTTTTCACCTCTTTCCAAAGAAAGTATACCTTATCTAAAAGTTGACCAATTAGCTGTTCTATTTGAACACTTATTTAATTTGGAAGTTAGTAAAGCAATAATAGAAGGTGTTAAATTTGTAATTGAACATTTTGAAGAGATTCCAAACGCATCAGAAAATACTATTTGTCAAAAGATTGGAACTTGTCTAAATTCAAAAAATTTAAAATCCTTTTCTAACATATTAAGTTATCTAAATAACCAAGCTAAGGCTATTACTAAATTGACTAAGAATTATGTTTTCGATAATAATTTTAGTAAATATTCAAAAGATATTGATTTTACACAAGCACCAGACTTTATTTTGGAAATATATAATATTATTTGTAACGAAATAAATTTACTAAATGGCAAATCTTTAATACTTTTACTCGATGAATTCGAGTCTCTTGATGAAAATCAGCAAAGAATAATAAACCAAATTATCAAAAGTCGGAGGCTAACATTAAGGATAGCGGTTAAAATTAGAGGCATAAAAACATTAAATACAAAAATAGGTGAGAAATTGGAGGAAATACATGATTATTTACCTATCAATTTACATTTCAATTTAGACAAGAATAACTTATCAAGATACAAATTCCTTTTAAGAACAATTTTCGAAAAAAGGCTAAAATTTAAGGGTGTAGAAGGAGATGGTAATGCAAATAATCCTGATGAATTGTTGCCTTCACCATCTCTTAAAGATGAGGGCATTACCGAGGAAGAGATAGATAACAAACTTATTGAAATACGCAATGCTATACACAAAGGTAAAAAAGACAATAATTCTGATGTTAATTGGGATAATTTCAAAGGTCATTACGGTAAAGCAGCAATTTTCAGGATATTAAAAGATAAAGGAAAAAACAAACATTTTGCTGGTTTTGACGAATATGTTTCGTTGTCTTCTGGAATAGTAAGATTATTTATATGGCTTTGTCGGGAAGCATTTGCATTGGCTCACCAAGACAATATTGATGTCCTAAGTGGGAAGCCAATTAATATCTCATTACAATCTCGTGCAGCTTTAAATGTTGCAAAAAATGAACTTAATATAACCATTCCTCGTGCAATTAATAGTATATATGCATCAAAATTGGCTTATTTTATTCATGATATTGGTCAAATATTAAGAGCTAAACTCTATTATTCTACTGAACCTCAAGCTAATAGAATAGAAATTGTAGACCCTGAAAAATTGGACAAGAAAGAATATCACATTCCTAAAGAATTAATTGAAAGTGGAATGGATTTACCCGTTTTCTTCTATAAAAGTTCTTTTAAACCGCGTGATGTAAGAACACCATTTCCAGAGACATTTATATTGAACCAAATTTTTGCCCCACTCTTACAAGTACCACTTGAAAGCAGATGGAGGACTAAAATAACATCTGATGAACTTAAAGCTTTGTGTTTAAGTGAAAGTAGAGGTGAAACACTCGCTGAGATCGTAAATAAAATAAGAAACAAAAACAAGGGTGTCCACACAAAGAAAAAACCTGTAAAAAAAAGGTCTATTAAAAAGGTACAAAAGGGGCAAAAATCTTTTGGTTTTGAAATTACAAGACCGATAACTCTAGCAAATTGTCCAGTTACGGGAAGTGGTTGTGATAGAAATTTAAAATGTTATGATTCATCATCTAAGGAAATGATACATTCTTTTTTAGCAATAGAGTTTAAAGAAGATAGTTGGACTCACGATCCAAGAAGATGGTTTAAGGACGGATTACTTGAATGTGATATTATATGTAAAGATATAGGTGATTTTGATAATATAAATTATTTTTTATGTAAATTCTGTTCATGTGTTAGGCAGTATAAATATGGTTTTTTTGAAATAACCGAACTCAATCGCAACGTTATATTTGAATTTGGAATGGCAACAGGATTAAACAGAACAAATTTCTTGTTTGTATATAAGGAAAAAATACCACCTAAACACAAGAATAACTTTCCACCAGCATTTCTAAGTAGCATAGAATACATTCCTTATGATCTAAGCTCTCAAGCAATTTCGAAAATGTTAAAGGATAAAGTTAAACCAGTTATTGATAACCTTGAGAAATCAGATGATAAAAAAGAATGTAGAATTATAAGTTCTCAATGTCCACACGGATCAATATCTACTGATAAGAAAAGAATATTTGTAGGCCTCCCCGATGGAGAAATTTTTAATGAAGTATATAGCACAATAGAAAATATTACAAATCCAGATTTTACATTATATAAGTATACACTTGCAAAAAGCCTAGATGAAACGTGCCAAATTTGTGTGAATGTGAAACAATCTTCTATTTGTATAATAGATACAACTCATAATGATTTTTCTATGCTTTTCGCATTAGGAATTGCTTTTGGCAAGGATAAGAAATTTATCCAATTACATAATATCGGTTTAGATAATGATCGTCCAATATCAGATTTAAGAAAATGGGCAATTGAATATAAAAACATTGAAATGTTAAAAAAGAGTTTAGCAAAAGAACTGCCGAAGAGACTGGAAACAATATGAGACTGATAGAATCAGGAATGCAACAATTAGAAAAGATATCGACTATAATAGATGGTGTTCAAGACGATATATTTATTACATGTGCCAGTTTTGAGGAGAGGTGCCTTGGTACATTACGTAAATTTGATAAATATAAAGCAAACAGAATTATTCTGTTTAAGTTTAAAGAACCAAATCCAGTTAGAGAAATAAATGTTGATAAAATGGATCAATTATTTAAAGATTCAAGCGTTACGGACGAATACAAGAAAATAATCGCTGAACATGGAATAAGTGTTGATGGGATATTACAATTACATAATTATTGCAAATCTAATAAATTATTAGAGTTTCCGTGTAGATTAACAATTACAATTGACATAACCACTTTTAGTAAAGAGTTACTATTTGACACCTTATTTTATCTTACAAACTTTCTAAAATACAAAAGGTTACGCTTGCTTTACACATTACCAGAAAAGTATGCTTCACCGGAAGAAGGACCTTTGTCTGATGGGATTAAAAATGTTAAGGTTGCACCATTCTTCTGGAATAGCTGGTCTACTATAAAAGAAGATCTCTTGGTGGTTATTTTAGGTTATGAAGAAATGAGGGCGTGGTCTTTAGTAAGTAGCTTCGATGCCAATGTGAATATGATTTATATTACAAAGCCAGGGTCTAAGCCTGAGTGGAACACACATTGTGAAGAATATAACAAAAGATTATTAAAAGAAAATTTTGATGTTGATGAAATTCCTGCTATGGATCCTGTTGAAACAATTAGGATACTTGAGAATCAAATAATTGAAACAAGGTTATATGAGAATCACAATATATTTATCGCACCTCTAGGAACAAAACCACAAGTAGTTGGTACTTTTTGTTTTGTTGAAAAGCATCCTGATGCCAATATAAATATTATCAGTACAACAACAATAAAGCATAATACTCCCTATTACTCATGGGGTATTGGAGAAACATTTTGTACATTTATAGAGAACTGAAAAAATAGATTGATTTCTCATTTCATTTAATAACATAAAATGGCTGTAATTATAAATGGTAAATATCTGAATAAGAAATGGAAAGTTGATGCAAAACATTCACTATATCATAGAGATGGAGATTGGTATAACCAGCTCGAAAGGTTTCCTGGTGCCCTTTTTGATCCAGAAGGGTATATTTTGTTTGAAACCGAAGAAGAATACCGAGAATGTTCTTACTTGCAGATTAAGAAACAAATACATGTTCCTAATGGTATTTCTACAATTCCCGGGTATATACCAATAATCATTAATGGGATTGAGTGCATTCCGGCTGTTTTATCAAAAACCGATGGAACTGCTAGCAAAGTCTTTTTTGAAGGAGAGGCCAAAAAAGTTGAACTAACAAGATATGAACGTAGCTCGGAAAATCGAGATCAGTGTATTGCTTATCATGGAACTAGTTGTTGTGTATGTGATTTTAACTTTGGCAAGACATATGGTGTTAAGGCAAAAAATATTATTCATGTTCATCATCTTACACCAGTTGCAGAACTTGGGAAAAGTAGTGAGGTTAATCCAATAAATGATTTAAGACCTGTCTGCCCAAATTGTCATGCAGTCATACACATGCGACGGCCACCTTTCAGTATAGAGGAAGTACAAAGAATGTTAGAAGAAATATTAAAAGGTAATGAATCATTTTAAAAGTTTGAGAGTCAAACCTAATCTGTTGACAAATTATTCAATATTCAAGGAATTCAATTATGAACATTAACAAAACACTCTTGAGAGAGTTGGTTACCATTGGCCCACCTACTGTCGACCATTTGAAGAAATACGATTGCGATAAAGGCGATATTGAGGATTTTCTGATTAAACCAAGATCTTTTGATGAGCGACAGTCTTTTGCGATTTCCATAATAGAGAACATATTCGGATATCACGGCAAAAAAGATTTGATTCACCATGTTGTAAAGTTAGCCAAGCTGGAAAAAGGCATCAAGGAATTGCAACCGTGGCAACGGGACCACGTTGTACACGCATTGATCTGTTTTATCCTTGGAATTTATATTAACGAAAGCTGGATGCCCAAAAAAGTTGATAAATTTGAATGGAAGCTTGCATGCCTTCTTCATGATATTTGCTATCCAGCGGAATTCGCTTTCAACATACTAACTTCGATTCCAAAAGACATTGGAGAGATTGCAAACAACATTGATTGTCCAATACCCGCAGTAAAAGCTACAACTAAAATCGAAGGTTTAGAAAATCTATACAACAGTATAAACGGGTTAGATCTAATTCAGAAAAGAGTTAATGAGTGGGGTTTGAGCATTGATGTAAAAAAAGAATATTACACTATGCAAGAGAGGCAACCCTGCCACGGCATGTACAGTGCATTAGCGGCTTTACTTGTACTTGACATGATGTATCAAAAGAATAACCCCCTTAGAAAATACCGAAACATAAGGGCAGTAGAACCATACATTAGCTGAGATAGTTTATATTTAATCTGACACTTCAGTAGTAATATTGATATGATGGACA
>CAYFOK010000009.1:0-128247 GCA_964344685.1 uncultured Candidatus Scalindua sp.
CCATCATATCAATATTACTACTGAAGTGTCAGATTAAATATAAACTATCTCAAATTATACATGTGACCGGTTTTGTATTTGTGCATACAATCCTTATAATTCAGGTAGAACTGATGAAAGTTTTTATTCATCAACGAAGACCGGTTATAAATTGTGCCATCTTGAGATACATTATCAGATATTATTAGCTTGAGCTCTTCGATGTTTTCGTTATCCGGATCGTTAGCCTCCAGAAGCTCAATGCCTTTTTTGATAGACTTAAATAGTCTTATATACTCTTCCTGATCAAAATCATCCATTTCTTGTTACCATACCTGTTAAAGGGTGCCAATTCTAAATGCAATATGTTGTTGCCATATTGCCCTGTCAAGCTCTTATGTTCCCTTATTATCGGTGCTCTGAACATAAACTTTAGGGAAAATATGAGTTAATACCGGTCTGAATCCCGAAAATTTAATCAAATTTGAATTTGCTTGACACGATCTCTGTCTCTGCTAAGATGAAAACAACATTTAATGGGCGAGTAGCTCAGTTGGGTACCTGCCCGAACGTACTTTTTGGTACGGGCGGGGAGCACTTATCAAATTTACGCAATATTTAACAATCCATATTACATGGGCGATTAGCTCAGTTGGCTAGAGCACTTGCTCGACAAGCAAGGGGTCACTGGTTCGAGTCCAGTATCGCCCATATTGTCATACAAGGTCTTACGACTGCTGGTTACTTTTGACTATTATCTCTATAGGTAACCCCTTGTTACCTTGCCCTATACGGTGGATGTTTCTATTCATTCCGGGGGATATGGCTTAAGCATATATATCAACATCAGATTTCTCTTCAGCCTTATTTTCTTCCTTAGCTTCCTGCGCCTCCTTCTCTTCCTTCGCTTCCTTATTCTCTTCCACTATTTCATTGGTTACACTGGATATTGAAGACATGTACCTTTCGGCAACAAGATTGCCACTACCATCTCCACTATTTATTAGACCATTATCGGTTCCATTGTCAATTGCCATTTTCAAATTATTGAGGAAATCAACAAAACCTATATCTCCAGCCTTGCCGAACTTATTGATTATTCCTACAATTTCATTAAACGACTCATCTGCATTTTCCGAATTAATATCGTTAACTATGTTTTCGATTTCTTCAATTACCTCACCATTGTCCGACGATACGCTTTGCTCCAAATCTTTGAGCGCTTTCGTTATTATTGTCTCCTTGCTGGTTTCTTCAGTATCACTATCTGCACTTGTTTCCGTAGTTGTTTCAGACAATATTGTCGCCTCCTCGCTGATTTCTACAGAATCACTATCTGTATTATCAACCACATTATCTTCACTTGTATCAGTATCCTTGTTCTTGCCCACCACATTAATCGCATTTGAAGTATCGTTATTACCTGCAGAATTTACATAACTCATTTTTCTCCTCCTCGTTTAGAAAATTTGTTTTCTATTATTAAAACTCATTTAATTATTTATCTTCCCGGAAAGTTTTATTGCCATGTCACTAAGCTGTACTTGCTACTTTCACAATCCTTACATATCAAACTATGTGCCAAAACATTTTTTTCTTTTAAAGCAGCGTATCCATTAACACGCTAACTCATTGATAACATAGCATTTAAAAAAATAAAATCTCGATACCATGGAGTGTTGTGTCGTTCAAATGCCTTATCTGCAGGGTGGGGGATAATCCCCCCGGCAGCGAGGAAATTCCTCCAGACTGTCTGGCATAAGTCGCATCTTAGACATGTGTTATAAAAACCACTCAGGGGGTATTTTTGTGTGGGGTAATCCCCCCCCCTTGCGGGTTGCGAGTTATTAACATCCTCACTCTCGTGAGGAGCTCAGATGCGATTTGGGAGTTACTGGTTAGAATTGTGTAAATGAAACTCAAAATCGGGGGACACCATACCTATTTAATTGACTTATGGAAAACAAGGCTATTAAAAACTATAATTTTTCAATTATAATTTCTTCATTAATATTTTTCTTATCAGCACCAGAAATCTTCACTTTCTCCGGCTCAGGCTTACGTGTTCCGATTAGGTCTTAGTGACTGTATCGGGTGAGTTTTCTGTGATCATCTTTTATACCTAGCTGTGATGCTTAGGCATCCCGGATGCGGTGATACGGTCATGAAGACGGATTTGAGATATAAGAATCCACGTCAATGCTGCAACTGACAACCAGAACGGTGCCAGGAATCCGAGAGTCCGAACACGCAGTTCCCAAATCCTTTCAGCCACTTCGGCTATAGGCTCGACCTCTGGTGCAGACCTGAACAGGGCATAGAAAGTTAGCGCTACAAATATAACAGCCGAAGCTTTGACGATCCATTTCCATGTTCGGCCGCTTCCTTTGCTGTCGAGCACCGGCATCAATACGAATACAGTGATGACGCCACCGAGCAAAATCAGCGACAAAAGCTCGGCCGTGATACCAATGGAGCTAAGAATGGTAAGATAGCCGCCAAGTCTTATCGCTTCGAAAACCGCCAGGAAATACCATTCAGGCCTGATCCCCACCGGCGCCGGTGCCAGAGGGTCACCTTCGGGTCGCAGTCCTGCGGGCAGCAGAATTGCCACCGTCAGGAGAATCGCAAAGACCCAGAGACAAACCAGACTCTCACGCAGAATAAAATCAGGATAGAGCGGCATACGCTTTTTATATGATCCAGTCGGGCGGCGCATGCCGTGCCGGCTTACTAAAAGGAGGTGTAAGACGAGAGCCAGCCCCACAGTCAGAGGTATAATGCTGATATGGAACGCGAAGAAACGAGGTAACGTTTGGGCTCCGATGTCGGGACCTCCTCGGAAGAATTCCGTGATATAAGGGCCTGCCAGCGGGATCTCGTTAGGCAGACCTGTTCCTACTGCCGTTGCAACCACCGAGAGCGTGTCCCAGGGCAGAAGATAGCCAGTAAATCCCATAAACAAAACACTGAACAGCAACGCAACGCCAGTGTAATAAGTGTATGATCGTTTTTTGCGGAACGTCTTGGACAGCAGAACATCGAACACATGCAGCATCACTGTCAAAATCAGCAGATGGGAGCAGCGACGGTGCAATGACCGGATTATCCAGCCAACAGGGATGTCCATCATTATGGTGCGAACAGAATCATGCGCATCCCTGGAGTTCGGCTGGTAGTACATCAGAAGCAAAAAGCCTGTCACTACCTGCAGCATCAACAGGAAAATCGCCGTACTGCCAAGATAGTTCATCCACCGCTGGTGCCGTAAGCTGAGCCAGGAAAATCCGGCAGGCTTGTGGAAAAATTTAAGAATGGCCCTTTTCTCACTATCCATCAGTAACCTTTCCCCTTTTTCTTCCACACAGACTCGCTGCACCATACAGTCAGTTTCGTAATCTTCGTTTCCGGACTGCCTTCCAACTCGGCAAACAGTCTTCTAAGGGGCCGCGGCGGCGGACCTTCTATGTTTTTACCGTATTCATCGTAACGACCCTCATGGCACGCACAGAAGAAATCGTTTGTTCTGGATCGCCATGTTACGTTGCAGTCGGCATGTGTGCATACCCCTTTAAAAAACCTTAATTGTCCGTCTTGTGCCAGCAGAGCAATGCCGGGAACGCCTCCCCATTGGAAACGAAAGCACTGGCCGGTTTCAAGCGAGTTGAGCTGCGCGAGCATATCTTCAGAGAATTCGACATTTTCAGGCTCACGTGACATCCCCGGAAACATGTAACGCCAGACCGGCAGAATAATCTGCATGAAGAAACCTGCACCGGCAATAGCAATGATTCTAACGAGAAACGAGCGGCGCCCAATAAGACTGTAAGGTATATTTCGTTTCATCTTCGTCTCTTCTTTCCGAAAAGACCTTTGAACGCTTTGATTCTCAATTCAGCAATGCCGTCGGCGGGCCGTACCTCTCTCGGACAAACATCAATGCAGCGGAATGCCAATCGGCAGCCCCATATACCACTGTCATGGGAAGCATCTTTCAACGAATCTTCTCCGCGCTGGTCCCGGCTGTCATTTTCAAAGCGTGTCAAAGCAGCCAGAGCGGCAGGCCCCATATACTCAGGATTGCACTGCTGGAGCGGACACGCGCTATAACAACATGCGCAAAGTATACAGTTGATGTACTTTTCGATGCGGCCCCGTTCGGCCGGTGTCTGCAACGTCTCCTTATCAGCCATTTCATCGAACCGAATCAGATAAGGCTTGACTCTTGCCCACCTCTCCCAGAACCGTGTCATATCTACAATCAGGTCCTTTTCGATTGGCATGTTGGGTAATGGTTCGAGGAATATCTCGACCGGCAGATCTCGTAGATGCGTCCGGCAGGCAAGACCGGTCTCACCGTTTATTACCATGGCACACGATCCACATACTGCTCCTCTGCACGAATAACGAAATGCAACCGTACCATCCAGATTGTCCTGAATCCAGAGCAGCAGGCCGAGCACCGTCATATCCTCATCATGCGGCACCTCGAACGTAACAAAGCGAGGCTCATCGCTAACGGCCGCGTCACTTCGCAAGATATGTATTGTATTTTTTTTTGCCGGCATCGGATTAGTACTTTCTCTCTTTCGGCTCATATTTTGACAAATCTACATCACTGTATTGCAACTGCGGCCCGTCCGCAGTGTGAACAGCAATGGTATGTTTTAACCAGTTCCCGTCATCGCGTGACGTGTAGTCAGTTCGATAATGCGAGCCGCGTGATTCAGTCCTGGCCAGCGCACCTTCACAAATAATCATTGCCAGGTCAATCATCAACGGCAGTTCAAGGGCGTTGATAAGACCGCCATTAAACCTCAGCGTTGAAGTATCCACCCTGACTTGCGCCGCTTCGTTTTTTAATTGACGCAGACAGTTCCTTGCTGACGTCAGGCTCTTTTCATCCCTGAAAATACTCACGTTGTCAGACAGTATATCACGCATACGCTCCCTGATGCCGGAGGCATTCAGGTTGCCTCCGGCTAAACGTTCTATCTGGTCGCATATTTCCTTTTTCGCATTTTCGAGAGCTGCATGATTGATATCCTGCCCACAATCTTTCAGGAATCGTGTAACCGCCTCACCCGTCAGCCTTCCAAACACCAGCGTTTCTAGAAGCGAGTTTCCGCCGAGGCGGTTTGCCCCGTGAACAGATACACATGCACACTCGCCGCACGCAAAGAACCCGTGTAAAGCTGTGCGCCCTTCTATATTCACATCAATACCACCCATCGAATAATGCTGGCCGGGCAATACTGGAAGAGGTGTTTCGCACAAGTCGATTCGCGCAAAATCGCGAGCGATTTCCCATATTCCTGGCAAACGTTCGTGAATTCTGTCATGGCCCAGGTGACGCAGGTCGAGCTCCACGTATCCGCCGGGGAACCCCCGCCCCTCATCAATTTCCGTCTCGATCGCACGAGCTACAATATCACGCGGTGCCAGCTCCATCAATTCCGATGCGTACTTAGACATGAAGCGGTCACCGTTGGCGTTTTTAAGATACCCTCCTTCACCTCGTGCACCCTCTGTGATAAGGATATTGGTGCCGAACAGCGTAGTTGGGTGAAACTGGACGAACTCTAAGTCTTTGATCGGAACACCTGCCCGATAGGCAATGACGATGCCGCTTCCGGTATTTATCAGGGCGTTGGTTGAGTTGCGAAAGACACGCCCGTAACCACCGGTTGCGAACACTACCGCTCTTGCGGCAAACTTTACAACCGAACCGGCAGCAATGTCTATACCGACTATTCCGTGGACCCGGCCGCAGTCTTCAACCAGGCGCAAAACAAAGACTTCTTCGAATACGGTAATGCCATGCTTTATCACTTGACCATACAATGTGTTAAGCAGATGATGACCGGTGCGGTCAGAGGCGTAGCAGGTACGGGGAATTCCTGTGCCGCCAAAGGGTCTTTGTGCTATCCGGCCGTCCTCGATCCTGCTGAAGGGAGTACCCCAGTGTTCCATCTCGAAGATAGTACGCGGACCCTCCTCACAAAGCGTTGCAGAAGCAAGTTGGTCAGACAGAAAATCGCTGCCCAGAATCGTATCGTAGGTATGTTGTTCAATCGAATCGTCGGCTGCTTCCGGCATATTTCTTAAAGCGGCATTAATTCCACCCTGGGCGGAGATACTGTGCGAACGAAGGGGATGGACTCTAGATATAACGGCCACTTTCAGGCCTCTCAAAGCGATGGCCGCCCGTAACCCCGCCAAACCACCGCCAACAATGATTGCGTCCCACATCGTCATAACAGTTCTCAGTTCAACCTCAGGTAAATTACCGTCCCGGCAATGCTCAGGGACAGTGCCACCATTGTGGCCCCATAAACCAGTAGTTTCTCTTTGCGAAGTCCGATCTCAAACAGAATATTTTTCAGACCGTAGCAGGTATGAAAAGAAACGAGGAAAATCAGCGAAATATCAATGGCCGGATGGCGGTGAAGGAACACTGCCAATGAAGGCTTTTCATCGGGAAGCAGGTAGAAAGCGGTCACGAACTTGACGGCGAACAGGCCGATCATTATTAAACCGGATATTCGGTGGATAAGCCATGTAGTCATAACACGTTATCGTCCCTGCAGACGATTTCTAACCATTTCAAACCGGCTGGAAACCAGGTTTCCGCCGACCTAAATAGTTTACAGAACCGAACTGAGCAGTTCAACAGAAAAAAGAGCTCCTGTGAGATTTCCCAGTACACCTCCCTATTGCCTTTAAACCATTTTAAAGAGTTGTCAGGAAATAAAGATATAACAAATGATATATGTTGTGCCCATTGTCTACACGGCCTCAAAAATAGAGTGGTTGACATATTAGATAAGGCAATGCGGAAACCGATACTTGAAAATTTTGGATACAATTTAAGAGAACCAGGTAATGGTGAAAGGTTGAAATACCTTATGAAATATGTTCGGGATGACCGGGCTCGAATCAGCTACCTCTTGAACTTCATTCAAATTTATAAACTTTTTACTGAATTATGTTTAATACTACTGGTAGATAATAGGAAATTGCATTCTAAAGTTTCTGCAAGGATGATAGGGAATTACTTTCTAAAGATTTATTAAAAATAGTAAAAAAATTTAACAAAAACTCAAGAATTTTTTTGAAAATTATAACCTGAATTGTTATTAGATTACAGGTTATACATGAATATGTAATACCAATACTTGACTTTTTTTTGTAACATGATGTAAAGTAATTTGATTAATCAATTGATTGAGGAATCATCTTGTAGAGTTACTGTTTTAACACTTGACTTTTATCTCAATAGGCGGCCCTGTGTTCCATTGAGGTAGAGTAGATATTGTTTATCCCGTTAACAAATTAGATAAAGGAGTTTCTTATGAGTAGTTTACGTTATAATGTCGCCGCTTGCCAAACAAACTTTCCAACTCCAGAGAAACGTGATCAAATTAGTGGTGCGGTGGATAAGACGATTGAGATGATAAATATGGCTATAGAGGGCTATTCACCTTTTTTACCGGTAAAACTTCTGGTATTTCCAGAGTTTGCTCACGGTGCTCCAGCTTATTTAAGTGCCGCTGAGTTTCGAAAACATTTGACTGTACCCATACCCAATGAACATACAGAGCGTTATACAGAGGTTGCTCGAAAGCTCGATGTTTATATACAGACAGGAACTTTTCTGGAGGAAGATCCAAAGTGGCCCGGAGCTGTTTTTAATACAACCTGTATGATAGGACCTGACGGTATTATAACAAAATATCGTAAGGTCAACCCCTGGATACCTCTGGAAGTACAGACAAGTCCACACGATCTTGAAGGATACGAAGAGGAACCTTTTCCTGTAGCCGAAACTCCAATAGGAAACTTTGGAGTAGCTGTCTGTTATGATTGGCTGTTCCCGGAAGTGTTGCGCCAGATTACTGCTAATGGTGCTGATGTTCTTATCAGGGTTTCTGCATACATGGACCCCTGGGGAGCAACCAGTCCAATGGACTGGTGGACGGTAGTAAATCGATGTCGCGCTCTGGAAAATATCGCGTATGTTGTCGCATCCAACCAGGGAGCAAGTATAACCAATTTTCCTCCGTATTCGTGGCCGGGAGGGAGTATGGTTATAGATTTCGATGGCAGATTACTCGCACAGGCTGATCCCGGACATGGTTCAAAGATAGTGGTAGCGCCTGTTGACATATCAGCATTAAGGCATGAACGTGAAGTCAGGCAGGGGCATAATATGCTTCCACATTTACGGACTGAGGTATATCCTGTATACAAAAAAACATATTTCGCACCCGGTCAACATACAAATGAGCAGAATCTTACAGAAGAAAGAAATAATCAGGTAATTGCAGAGGCAAAAAAGAATCTCAAGTACTGTTAATAATTTAATTATTCTGTTTATTCTTTTTTGCAGGCATTCGAGATCTGTTTCAAGGGATTGAAAGAGTTGACGGGCACAAAATTGAAATTGTGATACGTTTATTCAGAAAAGGGTACAAGTAGGCAATCTACTGTGCCCTTTTTTTATTAAATATTTAATAACTACCTTCTTCACATAAATTCAGTGTAAATTTAAATGGCAAAAAGCGTGCTTGAAAGCATGTCTAAAAAGAAAAGGAAAATAAACAATAAATACTGCTTACTATATGTTCTGATTATGAATTTAATAGTCTTGCATGTACAACTTAGAATGTGGTATCAATAAAGAAAGGGGCAGTTCAGAATATATAGACCGATAAAAAAACGACAAGAAAAATATCAGATGTAAAAATTTTCTTTTATATTATATAAAGTTAATTGTTTACTCTGCAGAAATAACAACTGCTTTTAGTAATGAATAATAGATAAGGGAGGATATTAACAATGAAGAAACGGAACTTATTAATAACTACAGTTATAGCCGGTTTAATGGTTTTTTCGCTTTCAACTGCCGCAATGGCAAGCGCAGAAGCTAAGGTTAAAACGGCAGCCGAAGAGAAGATTAAGGAAGCAGCAGAAACAGCGGCAAAACCCGGTTTAAGTAAAGGCGAAGCAAAGTCAAATCAATTCTGGTGGCCTGAGCAGCTAAATCTCAGCCCTCTCCGTCAGCATGATACAAAGTCCAATCCTTATGGCGAATCGTTTAACTACGCAGAAGAATTTAAAAAACTCGATCTTAATGCATTAAAGAAAGATATTGATACTGTGTTGACCAACTCACAGGAGTGGTGGCCGGCAGATTACGGAAACTATGGGCCATTTTTTATTCGTATGGCCTGGCACAGTGCAGGTACCTATCGTACAATTGATGGCCGTGGCGGTGCCGGCGGCGCTCAAATGCGCTTTGATCCGCTCAATAGTTGGCCTGACAACGCAAACCTTGATAAAGCACGACGCCTGCTTTGGCCTGTCAAGAAGAAATATGGGAAAAAGATTTCATGGGCTGACCTGATGATTTTGGCAGGTAATGTCGCGATGGAAAATATGGGCTTTAAGACCCTTGGCTTTGCAGGCGGCCGCGAGGATGACTGGGAACCTGACCTGGTCTACTGGGGCCCTGAAACTAAGTGGCTTGACGCTGAACGCCGCAGCAAAGACGGGAAACTGGAAGGGCCTCTCGCGGCTGTTCAGATGGGCCTGATCTACGTCAATCCTGAGGGGCCGGGTGGAAGCCATGATCCGCTTGCAGCCGCTAAGGCTATTCGTGAGTCTTTTGGCCGTATGTCGATGAATGACGAAGAAACTGTTGCACTCATTGCAGGCGGGCACACTTTCGGTAAAGCACATGGCGCTCATGATCCGTCTGAATGCGTTGGAGTCGAGCCTGGCGGTGCTCCCATAGAAGAACAGGGATTCGGATGGAAAAACAAATGTGGTAAGGGTAATGCCGAAGATACTGTTACCAGCGGGTTAGAAGGTGCCTGGTCATCTGCTCCGGATAAGTGGACGCATATGTATCTGGAGAATTTATTCCACTTCGAATGGAAGCTGGCGCAGAGCCCTGCCGGTGCGGCTCAGTGGATTCCAACAGATGAAATTGCCCCTAAAATGGTACCTGATGCACACATTGATGGTAAGTTTCATCATCCCATTATGTTTACCACGGATATTGCACTAAAACGTGATCCGGAATATGGGAAGATTGCGAAACGATTCCTGAAGAGTCAGGAAGAGTTTGAAAACGCGTTTGCCAGAGCCTGGTTCAAGCTGACGCACCGAGATATGGGGCCGCGTTCGCGCTATATCGGATCGGATGTTCCGGGCTTAGAGCTGAGATGGCAGGATCCCATTCCTGGAGTAGATCATAAGTTGATTAGCGAACAAGACGTTAACAAGCTGAAAACTAAAATTCTTGAATCTGGCCTGACTGTACCGGAGCTTGTTAGAACAGCCTGGGCATCAGCTGCCAGTTTTCGAGGCAGCGATATGCGTGGCGGTGCAAACGGGGCACGTCTACGCCTTGAGCCGCAAAAAAACTGGGAAGTCAACAATCCGGCAGAACTGGCGAAAGTACTGAAACACCTGGAAGAAATCCAGAAAGAATTCAATGACGCACGCTCTGATAATACGAAAGTTTCGCTTGCAGATCTGATTGTACTGGGTGGAGCTGCCGCCATCGAGAAGGCGGCAAAAGATGCAGGTTCTGATGTAGTGGTTCCATTTAAACCAGGCCGTGCAGATGCAACACAGGAACAGACCAATGTAAAATCTTTCGCCGTACTTGAGCCGACAGCAGATGGATTCCGGAATTACTTCGGTAAGGATAACTACCGTTCCCCGGCAGATATGCTGGTTGACAAGGCAAGCCTGTTAAATCTGAGCGTTCCTGAGATGACCGTTCTGGTGGGAGGTATGCGTGCGCTTAATGCCAACTCCGGACACTCTAAGCATGGAGTATTTACCGACCGGCCTGGAGTGTTGAGCAATGATTTCTTCGTGAACCTGCTTGATATGTCCACGAAGTGGAAGAAGTCAGCGAAGTCTGAGGGTATTTATGAAGGGAATGATCGCAAAACAGGTAAGCTTAAATGGACAGCAACCGCTGTTGATCTGATCTTGGGCTCAAACTCAGAGTTGCGTGTGGTTGCAGAAGTCTATGCATTTGACGATTCGAAAGAGAAGTTTGTGCGTGACTTCGTTGATGCCTGGATCAAGGTGATGAACCTTGATCGTTTTGATATAGGGTAATAGATCTGATGACAGTCACTATGATTAATAAACTACATTGCTTTCGCTCGACAAGCAGGGGGCCACTTAGTGTGAGCCTCTCCGAGAAATTAAGTGACGAAAGGAGTCCAGTATCGCCCATGTCGATATATAAGAACTTAGTACTCCTGGTCAGGGACTTGTAAATAAATTTGTGACAAAATTGTGAATGTTTGATTTGAAAAGGGCACAGTAGATTGCCTACATGTGCCCTTTCTGTGTCTCCTCACTATTTAAATACTACAGATAGAACCTTCCCAAATCAACTGTGATCAGAATGATTCTCTCCTTTTGTGCTCTCTGCGCCTTTGCGTTGAACCTCCTTTTGTTTGAAGTCTTATTACTTAATACTAAGAAACGACTTACACCATCTTTTGTAACTCTTTATTTTCAGTTATTTAAAAAATCATACAAATTTTTACTAAAGTTTTTTTGAATAAAACCGATAACAAATACTTATGCAGGAAAAGTATATGTACTTAGACAAGGAAGCTTAACAGTTTATATGTCAGATGTGATCAGCCTCGATGGTTATGACCAGCTGACATATTACACAGGGTTTATCGAAATAAGTATCTATATTATTTGATACATTTCGACAAACCTTTTTTTTGGGGGGGGTGGGACTGTTTCTGCTGGAGTGATTACACCTCTACTTGTTAAAGATTTTTTCAATATAAGATAAAGCTATATTGATAATCGTAAAGGTGTACATATTACTAAATTTGCGTATACCTGCAGGAATTTTATATTTAGTAACAATTTTAACTTTTGGAGAGGAGTTAAAAATGACTATTGGTAAGAAGTTTATCTGTTTATTTGCTGTTTTATTTATAGCCGCAGTAACGGGAGCATACTTTGTTTTCAATTCCACGATGGAACAAAATGCTGAAAAAACTACCATCGATCTGGCAGGTAGACAGCGCATGCTCACCCAGAAATATTTCAAAGAGTACATCAATGATCTGATTCCTTTACAGGTACGTCACAGTACACTGAAGGCTGCAGAGATTGCAACACTTCAGATTGTAGAAGATCGCAAGCAATACACAAAGAATATCGTAGTAAAGCTGAAGAAGGATGGTGTGGTAAATGTGCACCCAAACAGGGATTATTCCAAAATTGATGGAGGCATCCCACTTCCAGCCACATTTGTACAGGAAGTATCAAGCAAAATAAATGAAAAGGGAGTTTATAGCTATGATCTTCTGAGTAAGTGGAGCATAAACAAGGAAAAGGGTCTGAGAACAGACTTTGAAAAAGAGGCCTTTGATTATCTATTCGAAAAGAAGGGAACGGTATTCTCACGTTTTATGGAACACAATGGTATATTTTCCCTTCGTTACGCAACGGCCGATAAAGCAGCTGCCGCCGGCTGTGTAAATTGCCATAATAATCATGTGGACAGTCCGAAGAAAGACTTTAAGCTTGGTGATGTAATGGGCATCCTTGTGGTAAATATTCCAATCGGTACAGTAAGTGCGGAAACAGCTGGATTTTTTGGAAAAACAAATGATGGGGATTTCGGAAAAGATACCTTTCTTAAGACCAAGAAAGTTTTTGATACTACGCTCGCAGCCCTTATGAACGGTGGTGATGCACCTCTGGATCTTGGAATGAAGAAATTTAAAATGCTTTCCGGAGCAACTGACCCTGCAGTCAAGAGTAAACTGCAGGAAGTACAAAAGTTGTGGACTACAACACAGGATACGTTGAGTACACTTACAGCGATAACTCCAAATTCGGCTGAATATATTACCGCATATAACAATGCTTACAAGACTATCAATGCTACAATGAAGGCTATGAATGAGGCTGTTGGTATATATGTGGCTGATGCTAATAAAAAAGGGACTTTACTGCTGTGGATTCAGGCCGGTTCTGTTGGACTGATCTGCCTGGTTATAGGGCTTGGCTGGGTATTCTTCGCACGTCCATTGATAAATTTTCTGAAGGAACTTGTTGGACACCTGACAGAGAGCTCACAGCAGGTTGCATCAGCATCCGGTCAGATCTCAGCATCCAGTCAGAGTCTTGCGCAGGGTTCGTCAGAACAGGCATCATCCCTTGAAGAGACTTCCGCTTCTATGGAAGAGATGACATCTATGACGAAACAAAATTCTGAAAATACGAAGGAAGCAGCAAAAATTGCAGAGCAGTGCAATCATAATGCAGAAGCCAGCAACAAATCAGTAAATGAAATGAATGATGCAATGCATGATATTAACGAGAGCAGCAAGAAGATTGGAGACATCATAAAGGTTATAGACGGCATAGCATTTCAGACGAATCTCCTGGCACTCAATGCCGCTGTAGAGGCAGCACGTGCCGGTGAACATGGTAAGGGTTTTGCTGTAGTGGCAGAAGAAGTGCGTAATCTTGCTCAGAGAAGTGCAACTGCCGCAAAGGACACAACAATTCTTATAGAAGATTGTGTAAATAAGACTGAAATAGGTACAAAGCTTTCTGAAGAGTGCAAGTCTGCTTTGACCGATATAGTAACAAACGTAAAAAAAGTGACAAGCCTGATAGATGAAGTATCTACAGCGTCGACTGAGCAGGCAGACGGCATCAGCCAGGTAGGCAAAGCGTTACAGCAGATGGATCAAGTTACACAACAAAACGCTGCTAATGCAGAAGAGACAGCATCAGCAAGCGAAGAGATGTCAGCACAGGCTCAAACACTTATGGAGCAAGTAAATGTTTTGTCTAAACAGATTGGAGGAGAGACTTCTGAGCCGTCAGTTACTTCTGATAAATCATATTCAAATATCAATCAGAATGACAAAGAGACGTTAACAGGAGGAAACGGTAATGATAAAAATTCTATCAGTCACCATCAACCGGTAGACGCAGAGGCGTTAATTCCAATGGGTAAAAACAGGATTGTTGAACATGATGATAGTATGAATGATTTTTAGTATTAATTCATTTATTAAATAATCAATGTATATAGCAGTGCTCCCTCACCTCTAGCATACACGTTCCGTGTGGTGAGGGAGTTGCTATATTCTTTGTCACAAACCGAAAATCTGTTTGTAACAAATCATTTACTCTAAGTTAGGAGATATAAAATGGAAGCTGTAGCAGAAAAAAAAGAAGTATCAATTAATGAAGGAAAGTTTTTAACGTTTTCACTGAATAGTGAGGTATACGGTATAGAGATCCTTAAAACCAGAGAAATCATTGGTGTAATGGATATTACTACGGTACCGCAAACTCCTGATTATATGAAAGGTGTAATTAATTTGAGAGGAAAAGTTATACCTGTAGTTGATCTGAGACTCAAATTTTCAATGCCAGAGGAAAAATATACTCAGGAAACATGTGTAATTGTAGTAGAAGCTAATAACTCGCAGGTAGGAATTATCGTTGACAGTGTTTCTGAGGTATTAAATATTAATAGTGAAGAAATAGAAGGCACTCCAAGCTTCGGTCAAGGTATAGACACAAACTTTATAATGGGCCTCGGCAAGGTAAAGGAGAAAATAATCATACTCCTTGATATTGGGCAGATTTTGTCTGCTGAGGTAATTAATTTAGTAACACAAATCAAAGAATAAGTGCTGTATTTGAAGATTACAGCATTGAGAGATGAAGTGATTAATACAGTTATTAGATAGTGCCACCTTTCTAAATACGGAGGTATTATAGAGTAACATACTCTTGCTTGATGGTTCATGTTCAGGATGATGTATAGTATTTAGGATTTGTAATCTGGTTTCCCTGGTACTGTGAAAAGAATTTAAGGGGAAGGAGGTGCACTTCATTACTGACAAGTTATTGTCTAGTAAGCAAATTAATACAGGCCAAAATGGGAGTATATCAAACTCCCCATTTTGGCCGTAAACCTGAACAAAGCATTATATTTACTACGAAACAAAAAAATCTACCTCTTCTTTTCCCCGACTGACAGGCAATGAATCACTGGTTCGAGTACAGTATCGCCCACATATACAAGAACTTAGATGGGTTACAGATGTGGAAAATCCTTTAAGAGATCTCCTCTAATATTTCTTCGTCACCATCAACGGAATATTTAGAATCTGTTACATATTCAAAGTCAGTATTAGCACCTGTCCAGGGGCCGTATGCTGTCTCTTGCGATTCTATCATATGCGTTTGCGTTGTCTTGTACTTTAACCTAGCCATTCTCAGGGCGTTATCACACTCCTTTGCCCGCACTATTAACTCACCCTTGAAATTGCTTCCTTCCCAGACACTGGAATCCGGGTTCCTTGGTTTCAGCTTGTATATATTCATCTGTTTTGCCTCCCTTGTATATTAACGTTTAGATTAGAAATTTTTTTTACCTGTAATCCTGCTTAAATTAAAAATTAAATTATATGTATTTACACCAGTCAGGCAAGCGTTTTATCGCAATGCAAAAGTGATCCTATGCCATAAGACTCAGCGCAAAAGTATAGTATTGTTTTGTAAACGTTAAGAAGCTAATACAGTAGTTTTTCTACCTGTAATTAGACAAATTGTCACAAATCAGCCAATAAAATATGAATTAATGACAATATTCACACCAAAATTACAATATTGAAAATAGAAAACTAACGGTTTGGTAATGAGTTATTACTAGCTTCTAAATTTCGGTTTACATTTGCAGGTTGCTCTTACAATAAACATGTAATCTGGTTATATACTATATATATATTTTAAAAAAATTAAACATTACATATGTTGGAATATAATTGGTTTTGAATGGATGAAAAAAAAGTTAATCTGTTTTATTATTAAAGTGATATTGTGTACATTCTAAGATTGTTGAAAAGTAATGCTTTTTAAACATGTTAAATGGCATGAAGCTTGCGCTTATTTTACCTCCCACTGATTTGACTTACCAAAAAGCATGTAGTTTGCCGGCCCTCGTGGGTTCAGGTGATTAGATGTATGATTAATATATGGTTACGATTACTCGCGAGAGGTAGATATCAGCGCAAAAAGTAGTGTGCCATTATAATTATTTTTTGGGGGCAAAGCGATGAAACACAGAAAAATTGCGTTTGTACTATTGATCTGTATTTTTGCAATAACGGTGAAACAATCTTATTTGTGGTCGGGAGAACCTGGTGTTTTAGTCAGAGATGTTATACTTAACGAATCATCCTTCAGTGATATAGAGGATATTCGTGAGCGAAAAGTAAAACAGTGGGAAGTGATTTCACCTTCGTTAAATTTTGAAATGATCTCTCAAAGAGTCATGGGGGAGTACTGGGATAAATGCCGCTACGAAGAAAAAAGTGAATTTGTAGAACTGTTTACAAAACATCTTAGAAACTCTTACATCAAGAAGGCGAACCCTCTCTTTGGGAAGGAGATTATTTCACTAAGTGAAAAACAATTGAACAATTTTGCCAAAGTGCAGACAATCCTTCTAGTAAAGTCTGGTAAAGAAATTTCAGCAGATTTTTATTTAATTCGTCAAAAAGGAGAATGGAAGATTTGTGATCTGGTTGTTGAAGGCGTAAGTATGGTCAACAATTATCATAGTCAGATTACTAATACATTGGTTAGAAAATCGTATGAAGAGTTATTGCGTACGATAAAAGATTTACAGGTTGAAAAGTATTACTCAACTGAACACGGTCTTCTTACATCAGAACAGTCAATTGAAATAATTGATTAACTATTTATGGTAAGAGTCCTGGTTGTCACTAAATTTCCAAAAGGGCATAGCATATTAACTGCTAATGCCCTTTTTTTGTTGTAGAAAACCTTATACATTTCGTTACAAATTGCTGACTGATTGAATCAGCTTGATATAAAATTATATAAAATGTTACTGGATCTGTTTCCGCTCAATTCTGTTATCTTCCCATATCAGAAAATGTCTCTTCGTATATTTGAACCAAGATATATCAGGCTGATAGGGGAATGCCACAGGGAGGCGCGTTCTTTTGGCGTCTGCATGATCAGGGATGGGAAAGAGGTTGGTGCCCCGGCAATACCTGTTGAAATTGGGACGTCTGCGGTGATAAGGGAATTTACAGATATAGCTGACAATCTATTCTATATTGTAGTCCAGGGAGAAAGAAGATTCAGGATAGAACATGTTGTTCAGGAACAGCCGCATATAACAGCAGAAATAGAGTGGATTGATGATGAGGTTCCGAGTTTTCCCGGTGATTACTCACTATTGCGTAAAATAATAACCGATATTGTAAAAGATAGATGCAAGATTCCGGAAGAGAATAGTACATTAATTGGCCTGATGGGTGAGCTAATGGCTGCATATCCGGGAGAAAAGCAGAAAATCCTGGAGCTGCCTAAAGAGGAGATTTTAGCGGCCTTAATAAACTTTCTGAAATCTATTTAGTCTCCGTATGGAAACTAAATAAAAAATTGTTGTAAAATGAATTATTTAAAAGATAATAGAATTAAACTTTTTCAACGTATTATTTAGAAATAATTATCATGGAACTACCATGAGATAGGAGTATTTGGCGGTGCCCGATCCGATTATTGAAAAAATTTCTGATCTCAAGAAGAAGCATAATGCAGTTATCCTGGCACACAATTACCAGCGTGGAGAGATTCAGGATATTGCGGATTTTGTCGGTGACTCCCTGGGATTGTCTCAACAGGCAGCAAAGACCGATGCTGATTTAATTGTATTCTGCGGCGTTCATTTTATGGCAGAAACTGCCGCTCTATTGTCTCCGGACAAGACAGTTATCATGCCGGATGAGCACGCAGGATGTCCAATGGCATCGATGATTACCGCGAGGGAATTAAAAGAGAAAAAGAAACTATATCCAAATGCAAAAGTGGTATGCTACGTGAATACTACGGCTGCAGTCAAAGCAGAAAGTGATATATGTTGTACATCATCAAATGCCGTGAAGATCGTGTCTTCAATTCCGGAAGATGAAGAGATACTGTTTGTTCCGGATAAGAGTCTCGGTGCATACGTTTCATCGTGCCTGGATCGGGAGATGATGTATTGGGAGGGCTACTGTCCAACTCATCACAGGATTCTTGCCGAGCAGATAGTCAAAATGAAGTCGGATCATCCTGAAGCAGAGGTGGTTGTTCATCCGGAGTGCACTCCTGATGTGATTGCGCTTGCAGATCATGTTGCAAGTACGACCGGTATTCTTAAATATGCTAACACCAGCAGCTCTAAGGAGTTTATCATAGGGACTGAGATAGGGATTTTACACAGGATGAAGAAAGAAAATCCTGAAAAAACCTTTATGCCAGTTACACCTTTATCTGACTGTCCAAACATGAAATTGAATACTCTGGAAAAGCTGTTGTGGTCTCTTGAAGATATTCAGTTTGTGGTTACCGTACCCGAAGAGATAGCGGTTAAGGCGAGGAACGCTATTCAGAGAATGTTGGACCTGTCTTGACAGGATTTAATGATTTATGATTGACTATTGAATCTTTTAGACGGTTTTCCTTATTATGATAATGACTGAATGTTATGATAATGACTGAATGGAATCTTTCATCAATCGTAAATCGACAATCGCCAATCATCAAGCCTTACAAATATTCCTTAAGGAATTTTCCTGTATAAGATTTTTTTAATTTAGAAATCTTTTCCGGTGTGCCATATCCTAACACATATCCTCCTCCTTTTCCCCCTTCAGGGCCGAGATCTATGATATGGTCAGCGCATTTTAAAACATCGAGATTGTGTTCAATGACGATAACGGAATGTCCGTTGTTGATCAGCTTCTGGAAGCAGTCAAGCAGCTTTCTTATATCATCAAAATGGAGGCCGGTTGTGGGTTCGTCAAATATGAAAAGATTCTTTTCGTACTTTCCCTTTGCCATATAAGTTGCCAGTTTCAATCGCTGCGCTTCTCCTCCTGAGAGTGTTGTGGCAGGCTGTCCCAATCTCAGATACCCAAGGCCCGTGTCTGAAAGATACTGCAACCCCTTCTTTATATGTAATGTGGCCTTAGATAGACTGCTGTTCGTTTCCGTAGCAGCATCCCTGTTTCTGTTAGAAAAGAATGCCATCGCCTCGCTTACTGTCATTTCCAGGACTTCGTGAATGTTTTTATCCTTATAGCAGACCTCCAGAACATCCTTTCTGAAACGTTTGCCATGACACTGATCACAAGTTACGTAAATGTCGGCAAGAAACTGCATATCCACTTTTATGTAACCGCAGCCTTCACAATAATCGCACCTGCCGCCTTTAACGTTAAATGAAAAAGAACCTTGAGTATAACCATGCAGCCTTGCTTCCCTCGTTGATGCAAATAACTTCCTTATGTAATCAAATACTTTTACATATGTGATAGGATTTGATCTTGGTGTTCTGCCGATGGGAGATTGATCTACCATGATTACATCATCTATCCGGCCGTTAATGCTGAGGTTTTTGTGAACTCCTATATGACCTGAATAGATTCCCTTTTTTCTTTTAAGGGCACCGTATAGCGTGTCCTGGATCAATGTGCTTTTGCCGGAACCTGATACTCCGGTTATACAGGTAAATACGTTGAGAGGAAAACAGACGTCAATTTTCTTCAGGTTGTTTTCGGCCGCACCGGTAATTTTAATGTGATTTTGTGTAATTTTTCTTCTTGCAGGAGGCAGATCAATCTGCTTTTTACCCTTCAGGTACTGTCCGGTTAATGAACCGTTTCCTGAAGATATTTTGTTAACATCTCCTACATAGACTACTCTACCGCCATTTTCACCCGCACCGGGGCCGATGTCTATAAGATAGTCAGCAGACTTAATCATCTCTCTGTCATGCTCAACGACAACTACGGAATTTCCTATATCCCTCAATCGTACCAGGATATCAATAAGACGCTTTGTATCCCTCGGGTGAAGGCCTATACTCGGTTCGTCCAGAATATACAAGGTGTTAACAAGCGACGAGCCGAGTGAAGTGGTCAGGTTGACTCTCTGTGCCTCTCCGCCTGAAAGGGTCCTCGTCATTCTGTCGAGAGTTAAATATTCCAATCCGACCTTAACCATGTAACCAAGCCTTTTTTTAATCTCTAATAACAAAAGCCTGCCGACTTCTTCCTCGTATTTTGAGAGCTTTAATTTTTCAAAAAAACGGTATGCTTCATCAATAGACATACTGCACACATCTGAAATATTATACTGCTTTATTTTTACATTATGGGCTGAAGGGTTCAGTCTGGTACCATTACAGTCAGTACATACGGTATAACATCGATATTTACTGAGTAATACTCTGACATGCATCTTATATTTTTTCTCTTCAAGCAGATCAAAGAATTCTCCGATTCCGCAGAAATCTGAAGTACCTTCATTGATTAGTTTTAACTGTTTCTTTGTTAATTTATTGTAAGGGATATCAAGCGGAATATTATACTCTGAAGCTGCGTCCTGTAACTCTACAAGCAATCCGCTGTATGCCGGCGAATTCCAGACAGCTATTGCCCCCTCGTTAAGCGTTTTTGTCTTGTCCGGTACAACAAGGTCCATATCTATTTCGATGGTGTGGCCGAATCCCTGGCATTTTTTACATGCACCCAGGGGATTATTAAATGAAAACAGGTGGTGAGTGGGAGTCTTGTAATCTATTTCGCAATTGTTGCAATGGAAATGACTGCTGAATGATAATGCAGTCCATTCCTCGTTGTTAATTGAGATAGTTCTTGACTTCCTTCCTGTTGGATCTTTTTTTGAGTGTTTTCTTTTTTCAGTAGAGTTTTTTTCGTTCTTTTTGCTCTCACCGCTTAAATAGATAATACTTAAGTTTCCTGAGCCCAGTCTGTATGCAGTCTCAAGGCTATCTGTCAGCCTGCTCCTGATCTTCTTGCCCACTATTAGTCTATCTACTATTCCCGCAACTGACTTATGTTTGCGTATGTCAAAGTTGTCAGGTGTGGAAGAGATATCAATAATAGAGCTGCCTGCAAGGATCCTGATTATTCCTCGTTCTCTCAAAGCTGAAACCTGCATATCGTTTGAGATCTTTCTGCTGATTGCAAGAGGAAACGTAACAAGAAATCTGGTGCTCTCCGGAAGTGACAGAACGCGGTCTCTGATCTGAAATATAGTATCGTTCTGGACAACCTCACCGCAGTTTTCACAGTAAGTCTTGCCTATGCGTGCAAAGAGAAGACGCAGGTAATCATTAATCTCTGTTGCAGTCCCTACAGTAGAGCGGCGATTCTTTACGGGGTTCTTCTGTTCGATTGCTATTGCCGGTGGTATGCCTTCAATATGGTCTAAATCCGGTTTGTCTACTCTCTCCAGAAATTGACGGGCATAAGCGGAAAAAGATTCGACATATCTCCTCTGGCCTTCTGCGTAAAGGGTATCAAAGGCAAGGCTTGATTTGCCGGACCCGCTTACACCGGTTATCACTGCCAGTTTGCGTAAAGGGATCTCAATATCTATATTCTTAAGGTTATGTACTCTGATACCACGGGCAACAATTGATTTTCTCATTTTACTTCTCTGACTGAAGGGAAACACAATATTTTAACAGAATTTACCATTCAACAGATTGGACTAATAAATGTCAATACTATTTAACAGGCTGAATATAAAACTGCTGAATTCTGAATTATTTCCGTTATGATGTGCGGATGTTGAGGGTGTTGCACTCTAGCTGCACTTAAGATTTTCTCTTGTTTTCCATGATATATTTTATTAGCATAAAAAAATGTAAAATTTAGTTATAAATTTATTGTGTGTTAGTGCTTAATATAAAAACAGGTGTAAAAGTTCCAGCTGTTTAAAAGATAACTTATAGTAGAACAGGTCCTTAGATGATTGATAAAAGAGATAATGAAGAGTCCGGTATAGATTATCCCTGCGAATGGATTTACAAGGTTATTGGGAGCGATAAGGAGTCTGTGCATAACGCAATTGAGAGCATTATACAGGACAGCGAATTTCAGATCAATATTTCCAATACAAGTAAAACCGGAAAATATATAAGCTTTGATATAAAGGTGACGGTAGGTGATGAGGCATATCGTAATAAAATCTATCATGCGTTCAAGAGGCATGAAGATATAAAATTTGTATTTTGACGCGATAACGACCTGTCATGAAAATAGGAAAATCATTTTGTTATTAACTGATAAAGAGCCTGTAAAAGTCTTAGAAAACTATTTTGGTTTTAAATCGTTTCTGTGGAAACAGGAAGAGATTATCAGGCATATTCTGGCGGAAAAACATGCCCTGGTAGTCGCGCCTACCGGTATAGGCAAATCTCTCTGCTATCAAATCCCTGCCATTATCAATGATGGACTTACAGTAGTGATCTCTCCTCTCATTGCGCTTATGAAGGATCAGGTAGACACATTGAAGAGGCGGAGGGTTGAAGCGACATACATTAACTCTTCACTGGGACGGGAGAAACGAACAGCAAGATATGCAGCGCTTAAGAACGGGAGCTACCGTATCATTTACGTTACTCCCGAACGTTTTCGCAAACCGGAATTTATCGAAGCCCTTTCCGGGCGACGTATAAGCCTTCTTGCGGTAGATGAGGCACACTGCATAAGTGAATGGGGGCATGATTTCCGTCCGGATTATACCAGGATTCAGGAGTTTCGGCAGATATTAGGTAATCCTGTTACAATCGCGCTCACCGCTACAGCCACTCCAGAGGTACAGAAAGATATCATTAAAACTCTCTGCCTTGAGAGAGGGCAGGTTAGAATGTTTCATGGTGGAATAGACCGTCCTAATCTGCATCTGCAGGTTGAAAAAGTGTTCAGTAATGAAGAGAAATTAGAGCATATTATTTCTATTATGAATGAATATGATGGTAATGGTATCGTCTATTTTACACTTATTAAACAACTTAATAATTTCAGTGAGCTGTTAAAGGAGCAGGGGGTTACGCATCTGTGTTATCATGGCAGTCTTGAACGTATGCAGCGTTCTAAAGTGCAGGAGCAGTTTATGAATGGGCGGAATACACTCGTATTGGCGACAAATGCGTTTGGTATGGGTATTGACAAGGAAGATATTCGCTTTGTAACTCATGCGGATATACCCGGTTCTATTGAATCGTATTACCAGGAAATTGGCCGTGCCGGTCGGGACGGCAGGGACTCTTTATGTACACTGTTATACGATGAACACGATCTGTTGACACATATGAATTTTATCAAGTGGAATAATCCCGATGCCGAATACTTTCAGCGGGTATATCACCTCCTGGAAGAAAACGTAGAAAAAATATCGGCTCTTGGTATGGATTGGTTTAAGGAAAATATTCACTTCAGGAGCGGAAATGATTTCAGGCTGGAGACAGCATTGAACATGCTTGACAGATATGGTGTGATTGAACTGAGCATTGAGCCGTTCGAGATAGAAATTATTTCTGACATGCACCCACAATTAATAGATCAGAATTACCTGGATACTAAACTCAAACGAGATCAGCAAAAGCTCTACACTCTCGTGCAATATACAAAGTATGAAGGTGATCGAAAAGCATTCATCCATGAGTATTTCGGATTACCGTACGGTAACAGCACTGTCAAGCCCATGGAGTAAATATGATAACTAACAATGATATATTGAGAAGGCTTCGGTATGCTCTGGATATTAAAGATGCGACGATGATTGAAATTTTTAAACTGTCTGAATACGAAATTACCCGTTCCAGGTTGCTGGATCTTCTTAAAAAAGAAGATGACGAAGGATATGTAGATTGCAGTGATGAAGTTATGGGACTGTTTCTGGATGGTTTAATTATCCATAAAAGAGGCAGGAGAGATAAGATGCCGGGGCAAGAGGAAAAGAAGGATGAGCCTTTGACAAATAACAGTATTTTAAAGAAGCTGAGGATTGCTCTGAAATTCAGAGAGGAAGATATGCTCAGTACTTTAAAACTGGCTGGTATGAGTCTTTCTAAATCTGAGTTGTCTGCACTGTTTAGAAAGGAAGGACAGAGACATTATAAAGAGTGCGGTGACCAGATACTCAGAAATTTTTTGAAGGGTCTGACTACGCGACTCAGAGATTGATGTTTTTTAAGTTTTCTACATCATCTCATTAATCTATTTTCATCTTATTACATAAATTGAAAATTACATGTCAATATTTATAGATACAGCAGATGTTCAACAGGCAAAAACTGCAAAAGAATCAGGCTGGGTCAGTGGCATAACCACTAACCCAGTCCTTCTGGCAGATTCCGGGTCTTCCGCCGCAGACACACTACAGAAACTTGCAGAACTGAATACCGGTATATTATTTTACCAGCTTGTTGCTGTGAGCGAAAAGGACATGCTGAAGGAGGCGCAGCTTGCAAAGGAAATTGTGGGGGAGCAGTTGGTACTGAAACTTCCACCTACTAAGCCTGGGTTTCAGATTATTCCACATCTTTCTCAGGAGGTTCCATGCTGTGTTACAGCCATTTACAGTGTTGCACAGGCCATAGTTGCCAGAGAGTCAGGCGTTCAGTACATTGCCGTTTATGTCAGCAGGGCAACGAAGCTGCTGGGGGACGGACTGTCACTTGTTTTTGAAATAAGCAGAGTACTTCAGGGAAGCCGGACTCAGATACTTGCAGCCAGTCTCAAGTCACCGATGGAGGCAGGTTCGGCTATCTTGTCAGGCGCTGATCATTTGACCATGCCTTTTGATGTCTTAAACTCTTTAATATACAACGAGCATTCAGAAGATGCAGTAAATAATTTTAATGCAAATGGTACAGGCCTTCAGCTGTGAGATTACTGCTTCTTCAAATACGATTCAACAGCTTCCTGCCATGGCCTCATTCTCATTCCGGTGATTGTGTTGAACTTTTGACAGTTTAAGGTTGAATTATGAGGGACCTTTGCGGGACGCTTATATTCAGACGATTTTATCGGGTTCATTTTAATATTGTAGCCCATCGTTTCAAATATAAACTCTGCACATTTATATCGTGAACAGCTTCCGTCATTAGAGACGTTAATAATACCATCACATTTCTGTTTGATTAATGTCAACAATGCCTCGGAGAGGTCAGGGGTATACGTTGGGGATCCTGCTTCGTCAGTGACAATTGAAAGTTCGTTATTATGTTCTGCCAATTCAACCATTTTTGAAACGAAGCTGACTCCATTATGCCCGAACAACCATGAAGTCCTTACTATAAGATACGAATTGCAATGGCTCTTTATATTTTTCTCGCCTTCAAGTTTTGTCCTGCCATATTCTGACAATGGATTGGCCTGATCTTCTTCGGTATATGGTCTGTTGCTGTTACCGTCAAACACATAATCAGTACTGATGTGAATGACTCTGGCACCGCATTTCTTAGCGGCGGCGGCAATATATTTTGGTCCCATGGCATTTACTTTGAGTGCCGCTTCTCTTTCCGATTCACATTTATCAACATTGGTAAATGCGGCACAATTAACAATGATGTCCGGCCTGTGTGTGGAGATAAAATCTGACACTTTCTCTTCGATTGTAATGTCAAGCGCTTCGTGCGGGGCCTCTATGATTTCCAGAGATGGGTCTAGTGAAGATTTCCTGCTTTCAAGCAGGTTAACAAGGTCTGTTCCAAGCATTCCGCCTGATCCGGTGATAAGAATTTTCATTATATTTAAATTGGCAAATGGAGTGAAATGAGTTATGTGTCAAACTGTATTCTATATTGCTTTCTATATTCACCATCTTTTTCTATCAGTACATCATGCGAACCTGTTTCAACGATGCGGCCGTTTTTTAAAACTACGATTCGGTCCGCATAGCGAATGGTTGAGAGGCGGTGCGCGATAACGAAAGTTGTCTTGCCTTTCATCAGGTTATCCAACGCTTCCTGGACAAGCTTTTCAGATTCCGAATCGAGAGATGATGTTGCTTCATCCAGTATTAATATAGGTGCATTTTTCAGTATTGCCCTGGCAATGGTTACCCTTTGCTTTTGTCCGCCTGAAAGTTTTACACCCTGCTCTCCTACTACGGTATCATAGCCCTTAGGAAGATCTATGATAAAATCATGTATGTTAGCCGCTTTGGCAGCTTCTTGAATCTCTTCTGTACTTGCGTCTCTCCTCCCGCACAGGATATTTTCCTTAAAGCTTCTGTTAAAAAGAAATGTTTGCTGGCTGACAATTGCAATCTGGTCCAGGAGAGAATCCCGTGTTATTAACCGAATGTCTGTGCCATCTATTTTAATACTTCCATTTACGGGATCGTAAAAACGCGGAACAAGATCTAGCAGCGTAGATTTGCCTGCACCGCTCTCTCCTACAATAGCAACAATCTGTCCCTTTTGTACTGTCAGGTTGATATCCTTGAGGACGGGAATAGTGTCGTATGCAAAGTTTACGTTACTGAATTCAATTTCACTTTCAACATTCTGCAGTTCTACAGCATCAGGGTTATCTGTTATTGTCGGTTGCTGGTCCAGCAGCTCAAAGACCCTGTTTGCACCGGCCAGAGATTCCTGGAGTTTTCCGTAGCTTTTAGCCAGTTTTTTTATTGATGTAAGTATCAAAAACGCGGTTACCGTGACAAACCCTCCCAGCGAACCCGGAGAAATTTTATTTGTTGAAATAACATAACCTCCTATAATAATTATGGCGGCCAGCCCCAGAGAGTAGATAAACTCTGTTGTACTTGCATTCAATGCCTTTGCCTTGACAGTCTGCATCATCCTTTTAAAGAATCTTGAGTTTATTGTTTTAAACTCTACGATCTCTTCGTCTTCCATTTTGAAGGCTTTTACCGTTCTTATTCCTGAAAACATCTCCCTCATTGAATCGGTCAACTCTCCCAGATGTGTCAGGCTTCTTCTTCCATATTTTTTGATTTTACGTCCAAATACCAATACGGGTACAACGACAATTGGAACCAATATAAATGTAAACAGTGAAAGCTTCCAGCTGAAATAAAATGCCAGCCCGAACCCGACTACCAGGCGCATTGGTTGAAGAAGAATGCTGTCAAACAGGATCGAAAGCCCAAATTGTGTTGCATTAATATCATTAGTAAGCCTGGAAATCAATTCTCCGCTCTTTCTGTTTTCAAAATAATTCAGCGATTGCGGCAGGATATGTTCGCATAGATGATTGCGAATGTCCATGAGGACGTTCCACATGACATGGTTCTTCAAATATGTTTGAAGGTAATTAAAGGCAAAGATAAATGGAGCCATAAATGCGACAAGTATTCCTATGAAAGTGAACGAACCCGTGATCTTTTTTGCCAATTTGTCAATTTTTGACATGAAAGCGGTGCCTGCTACCCTGGAGACAGCTTTTCGTTTTAAACTGCTTATAATATCTTTGGAATCGTTTTTCTCCTGAATGCTGTATATACCGGCTGTAGTTTTTGCTGTTTCTCCCTGTATTAAGCGATCTATTACAGGTTTGATCAGTGCTAATTGTGCGCCGATAAACAGCGTGAAAAGTCCCATGCAGAGCAGTGTCAGAAAAAACATCTTCCAGTGCGGTTTTGCATATGAAAACAGCCTTGCACTCTCTCTTATTGTGTTATAATTATTAGACATATAGCAATACTCTTTCAGCAGTTATGCTTACAATCTACCTGCAGATTTGCGAATTGATGTTATCACACATAAGTCTTTTGTCAATGAAAAGATTGTCATTTCAGCAGCTGATGAACTGTCAAATAATTGTTATTGACCTACTCAAAGATGGATAGATATAATCGAACTTAAGATCTTAAATTTGGTCGCCTTACACGGCATAAGATTGGTTAGTAAAATTAATGAAAATACAGATATTACATAAATATTTAATAAAGGAATTATTCAGGACATTTCTGCCGTCACTTCTATGTTTCGAATTTGTTTTATTGCTGGGGTTTTCCATACAATTGCTTCATAAAGGGCTTGACGTACCAAGCCTTTTCTCGGTTTTACCTTATATGGCGTTATACACCTTGCCGCATGCTGTACCAACTTCACTGCTTACAGCTACTGTTATGTCTTATGGAAGGCTGAGTGCTGATAACGAGATTACGGCAATCAAAGCAGCTGGAATACATCTACACAACCTGGTTACACCCGTGGTCATTGTAGGAGTATTATTTAGTTTTTTAACCTTGTATCTTAATGCCGAGGTTCTGCCAAAATCGTATTTTAAGGTGAGGCAGCTTCAGGAAAAAGCAGTTAAACGAGTTCTTGCTACACACTTTATTACGGCTAAAAAGAAGATTGATTTTTATCCATACCAGATCTTTATAGGTACTGTGGAAAGCAGCAATTTTAAGGACATTGCTGTTTTTGAATATACAGGCGACTACATAGTCAGTGTTCTTTTAGCGGAGGAGGGTGAAATAGAAATAGATGATGAAGGAAACCATGTATATCTAACGCTAAGGCGTGGAGAATTTCTTAAACCGGACACTGAAAACAAGGTAGATTCTCCTACAACCGGAAGTTTTGAGGAAGCGGTATTTGCAATTCCATTAAAAGAGAAAGTACGCCATTCAGCACTTAAATACACCACATTAACAAACCTTGTTGAACAGAGAGGAAAAATTAATACCGAGTTAAGCAGTATAGACGTATTGTCTAAAAATCCTGAAAAAACTGTCAAGCGGGCAAAAAGAGGGATGTCATCAATTGCAGACAAACAGAGCGTAGTGGAGTCGAAGCTTCAACAAGCGGCAAAGGAGATAAAGAAATCAGAAAGCAAGATTTCAAAGCAGGAGGGAGCGATAAAACGAGGGAAGTTTAATCTTAATATCTACCAGAATTATATTAATGTGGCAAAAGGAAATATTAGAAATTTGACTTTAGAAAAGGAGAACGAAGAAAATATAATATCAAACTGGACCCCTCTCGGGGATACCATGGGACACAAGAATGAAAGGGAAGAGGAGTATGCAAAAAATATTGCGTTAATTAAAAAGATAATAGAGAAGGAAAAACGCAGGATTAAGATGACAAAGAGAAAAATATTGATCTCTCAAAGGTTAATAGACGAGGAGAAGAAAAAAGTTGAGGAAGCAACAAAACATATCAATGAATTCAAGCAAAGTAAAGCAGCACTGGATAAGGAGTATTCCGTATTTGCTAAACAGATTGAAATGGCAGATAAGCAGAAGATGCAGCATGAATTGTCAATAAACATTCACAAGAGGCTATCACCTTCTCTTGCCAGCCTTTCGTTCATATTGATAGGTATCCCGTTAGGTATAATGACAAGAAGCAGTAATATGCTGGTCAGCCTGGGGATAAGTTTTATTTTAATACTTTTCATTTACTATCCATTGGTTGCAACAGGTTTAGTTGTAGCAGAGAACATGGGTTTTCCGATTATACCTTCAGTCTGGGGTGCAAATTTTGTAAACCTTGTTCTCAGCGGATTGATGTTTAAAAAGATAATGACTCAATAATCATTTTTTTTTATTTAATGGGAAATTAGAGCATTTGAGTTTGCAAAACAGTAGATAACAACCTTGACATTTTCACTGAATCCGTTATAGTGAAAGGTCAGCGTAATATTAGGATATAGTTATTGTAATCAATAAGTTAGAAGTTTTCATAGCAGCAGTTTTGATTGAAAATGGCATACAATAGTTCCTACAAACCGGGGCCGGGATTTGGATTGTCGATTGGAAGTAAATGGACAAAGGCTGTAATGATACTGATAATTGTAAATGTCAGTATTTTTGTCGTCCAGCTTCTGTTTTCCACTATCAGTTCACAATGGGGTGGGGTATCTTCCGGAACCGATATAGATGGTATAGCTTCGCAGTTAGCATTGGGGCCAGACCAATTTACAACTATTTTCTGGCTCTATCAACCTCTCGCTATAGGGAAGCTGTGGTTATGGCAGTTTGTAACATATATGTTCCTTCACAGTGTATCTAGCCCATGGCATATAATATTCAATATGCTTGTATTATGGATGTTCGGTAGTGAAGTTGAAAGGGCAATGGGAACAAAGAAGTTTCTGACAATGTATTTTACAGCAGGTATCTTTGCCGGTATATTTGGATGCCTGTTCACTCCTCAAAGTCCAATCATTGGCGCATCAGGTGCAATCTTTGCCGTTGAAATTGCATTTGCAATGTTCTTTCCTAATACAACGGTAATTTTTTACATATTCCCGATAAAGGCAAAATATCTTGTAATGATTTTTGCCGGTATTACTGTTATCAGCTGTATTATGCCGACAAGTGGTAATATAGCACATTTTGCGCATCTTGGCGGGCTTGTTTACGGTTTCCTTTTCATTCGATACGAACCCAGATTCAGCAGTTTTCTTCTATCATGGCAGAAACAGCAGCAGGCAAAGGAGTATCAAAAAGAGGAGGATATTAAGGCACAGGTTGATGTCCTGTTAGACAAAGTTAACCGCGGCGGCATGAAAAGTCTGACTAGGAGAGAGAGGAACTTTCTTAGAAGCGCAAGCAAGAGATATCGAAAAACACGTAGTTAATAGCAGACTATTTCCGGAAAAAGAGAACTGATAATATAATGATTAATATAGCAGTAAACGGGGTATGCGGGCGCATGGGACTAAGGATTGCGTCGCTTGTGGCAGATGACAAAGATTTACAGATAGTCGCTGCTCTCGAAATGAAAGGTCATCAGCATATTGGAAAGGATTTGAGTGCCATTATCAGCCGTGGACACAACAATGTAATAATATCAGATGAACTTGACAGTTCAGCAGATGTGTTAATAGATTTTACATCTCCGGATTCAACGATGGACAGACTCAAATCTTGTGTTGACAAGGGGATTGCCATGGTGACAGGTACTACCGGCCTCGATAATGAACAAATGGAGCAGATTAAGAAGGCGTCCCAGACAATACCATGCCTTTTTTCACCAAACATGAGTGTCGGGGTAAATTTACTTTTCTCTCTTGTTGAGTCTGTGTCGAAGGTGCTTGGTGGAGAAACAGATATAGAAATAATAGAGTCACACCACCGTTATAAGAAAGATGCGCCTAGCGGTACAGCTTTGAAACTTGCAGAAACTATATGTTCTGCAACAAACAGGGAAATGGATGATGTTGTAATTTACGGACGTAAAGGCTTTACCGGAGAACGGCCTGATGACCAGATCTGTATACATTCAATTCGATCCGGCGACATTGTTGGAGAACACACGGTAACTTTCTGTAACGCAGGTGAACGCCTTGAACTGGTCCATAAAGCACAGACGCGCGATTCATTTGCTCTGGGCTCTATTCGTGCTGCTAAATTTATAGCTGGAAAACCACCTGGTTTTTATAATATGAAAGATGCACTCAGGGAAATGTGCTGAAGAATACACACCAATATTCTGCAAAAATCTGAATTTTCTTCTCCATTAGCTTCTTTTCATAATTTCCGTTTGTCATATGAAGATCTGATTATAGCAAGAATATGCCATTTTGGCATAATATGCCGGCAGAGAAGCTATAAACCAATACCTACATATTAATATTTTATTAATAAGGCATTTATTTACAAGTACTTATAAGATTACTAAAAGATATGGTATAAAGTTTGCGAATCTTTATGTTAAGAAGGCTTTTCTGATAAAATCAGCTAATATATGTCTGTCATATCAACAGGCAGGCAGGGCCAACAGTTATAATTAATCTAAAATAAAATAGTTATCAATCTGATAAAAGCAAAAGTATTGAATTTATTGTAATAAAAGGAGAATTTGATGGAAAAAATCATTGGTATAGATCTGGGAACTACTAATTCTGTGGTGGCTATAATGGAAGGCGATGTGCCCAAAGTGATAACAAATGCCGAAGGAAACAGAATTACTCCTTCTGTTGTGGCTTTTACCGATAAGGATGAGCGACTGGTAGGGCAGCTTGCAAAGCGCCAGTCCGTTATCAATCCGAAAAACACAGTGTTTTCTATTAAACGTTTTATGGGTAGGAGGCACAATGAAGTTGCAGAGGAAGAAAAACTGGTACCTTACGAAATTGCCGGCGGGCCTGAAGAGTTAGTAAAGGTGGAGGCAAGAGGGAAAAGTTTCACTCCTCCTGAAATCTCTGCTATGGTGCTTCAAAACCTTAAGAAAACTGCTGAAGATTATCTTGGTACAGATGTTAAGAAAGCCGTTATTACGGTTCCTGCTTATTTTAATGACAGTCAGAGGCAGGCTACAAAAGATGCAGGAGCAATAGCCGGTCTGGATGTAGTCCGTATTATTAATGAACCGACTGCCGCATCTTTAGCATACGGCATTGATAAAAAGAAGAACGAAAAAATAGCTGTTTTTGACCTTGGCGGCGGAACATTTGATATCTCAATCCTGGAAGTTGGTGAAGGTGTTTTTGAAGTACTTTCTACCAACGGTAATACTCACCTTGGTGGGGACGATATTGATCAGGTACTATTGAACTATATTGCAGACGAGTTTAAAAAAGAGCAGAGTATAGAACTCCGGCAGGATCACATGGCACTGCAGCGTCTGAGAGAAGCGGCAGAAAAGGCGAAATGTGAACTCTCAACTTCTACAACCACTGAAATTAATCTTCCTTTCATAACAGCAGACCAGGCAGGGCCAAAACATTTAACCATGAGTATGACAAGAGCAAAGTATGAACAGCTGATAGGCGATCTAGTTGAAAAGTGCCGCAAACCATGCCAACTTGCCATGGAAGATGCTAAAGTCAGCTCTGGTGACATAAACGAAGTAATACTTGTGGGCGGAACAACCAGATCTCCTATAGTACAAAAACTGGTAGAAGAGGTCTTTAAGAAAGAGCCGAATAAAAGCGTAAACCCGGATGAAGTTGTTGCGTTGGGTGCTGCAATACAGGGAGCTGTTCTTGCAGGAGAAGTTCATGATGTCCTGTTATTGGACGTTACTCCGCTTTCATTGGGAATTGAAACATTGGGCAGCGTTTCTACTGTTCTGATCCCGCGTAATACAACAATACCTACTAACAAAAAGGAGATATTCTCTACTGCTGCGGACAATCAGACTGCAGTTGACATACACGTACTACAGGGCGAACGATCAATGGCGGCTGATAATCGTACACTCGGCCGCTTCCAGTTGACCGGAATACCTTCAGCACCAAGAGGTGTACCGCAGATTGAGGTTTCTTTCGATATTGATGCAAATGGTATTCTTCATGTGTCGGCTAAAGACCTTGGAACCGGCAAGGAACAGTCTATTCAGATAAAATCTTCTTCCGGATTATCTGAGGCAGAAGTAGAAAAGATGCAAAAGGAGGCAGAACTGCATGCTGAAGAAGATAAAAAGAACAGAGAAGTCATAGATATGATGAACCAGGCGGATCAGGTGATATATTCGACCGAAAATACCCTGAAAGAGCATGGTGACAAGGTTGATGAAGCAGATAAGGACAATATAAACCAGGGACTGGAAAAACTGAAGAAAGCGAAAGAGGGAAAGAATGTTGATGAAATCAAGAAGGCTATAGATGAACTTCAGGAGGCTTCTCACAAATTATCGCAGGCTATGTATGAAGCAGCGGCTAAAGAGCAGCAGGCGGCTTCCGGTGCAGAAACTGCAGCTGAAGACTCTTCTGCCGGTGAACAGCCTTCAGACGAAAAAGATTCAAAGAAGAAGAAAGAAGGTGACGATGTCATTGATGCAGATTACGAGGTCAAGGAGTAATATACTGTAATCCTGCCTCACTGACTAATTATAGGAAATAGTGTTGATAGTAAGAAAAAAGCCGGGATTTAATCCGGCTTTTTTTGTTGTATCCGTTGAGAGGTTTATGAAATGAGATTAGATAAATTTACCATAAAGGCACAGGAAGCAATACAGGAAGCCCAGCAGTTTGCAGCTGCAAAGGGGCACCAGCAGGTAGAACCTTTACATCTTCTTGTAAGCCTGATTCAGCAGCAGCAGGGCGTTGTAGTCCCTATTATAAAAAAACTTGGGGTGAACAGTGATGAAGTTCTTGCCAGGGCTCATAAAGCAGTTGATTCTCTGCCACAGGTGAGTGGGGCGCAGGGACAATATATCAGTAATGAATTGAACGATACATTCAATAATGCTACTGTTGAAGCCGGTAGATTGAAAGATGAATACGTGAGTACCGAACATCTTTTGCTCTCCCTGGCAGATAACAAACAGGGTGCTGCCGGGAAAATATTGTTTGAATCCGGGGTTAACAGAACTGATATTTTTGCAGGATTGAAGGATATACGTGGAAGCCAGAGAGTTACTGACCAGAATCCTGAAGAAAAATATCAGGCGTTAGAACGCTACTGCAAGGATCTTGTAGAGTTAGCGTCTAACGGCAAATTAGACCCGGTTATTGGACGAGATGATGAAATAAGGCGGGTAATACAAGTATTATCACGCAGGACTAAAAACAACCCTGTATTAATTGGTGAACCGGGTGTCGGTAAGACGGCTATTGCAGAGGGCCTGGCTCTCAGGATAGTTAACGGAGATGTGCCGGACGGCCTGAGGAACAAAAGGCTGAGGTCTCTGGATATGGGGGCTCTGATTGCCGGTACAAAATTCAGGGGAGAGTTTGAGGATCGCCTGAAGGCAGTCTTAAAAGATATCGATGCATCTGCAGGGCAGTCAATCCTCTTTATTGATGAATTGCATACGGTTGTCGGAGCAGGAGCTGCAGAGGGGGCGATAGACGCGTCTAATCTTCTGAAGCCGGCCCTGGCCCGTGGTGAACTTCGATGTATCGGTGCAACTACCCTGGAGGAATACAGAAAACATATTGAAAAAGATGCTGCGCTGGAAAGAAGATTTCAGCCGGTATATGTCGGCGAGCCGTCTGTTGAAGATACCGTAGCAATTCTCCGTGGTTTGAAGGAGCGTTACGACCTGCATCACGGTGTCCGTATAAAGGACTCGGCACTGGTCGCTGCAGCAACACTGTCGCACAGGTACATTTCGGATAGATTCCTGCCTGATAAGGCTATCGACCTGATAGATGAAGCCGCCTCAAAGCTGAGAATGGAAATAGACAGCATGCCTACTGAGCTGGATGAAGTAGAGCGGAAGATAACCCAGCTGGAAATTGAAAAGAAAGCGTTACAGAAAGAGACTGATGATGAGTCAAAGAAGAGGGTGGAGAAACTGGAACGCCAGCTGTCAGGATATAAAGAAGACGGCAGTGCATTGAGACTGCATTGGGAAAATGAGAAGAAAGTAATAAAGGAGATCAGAGACCTGAATGCCAGGATTGATCAGGCACGGATAGATGAACAGACAGCCCAGAGGAACGGGGAACTTGAAAAAGTCGCAGAAATCAGGTATAGCCTGCTGAGAGATTATGAAAAAGAGCTTCAAGAGCTGCATGAAAGATTGAAGGATATTCAAAAAGAGAGTTGTCTGCTTAAGGAAGAAGTTGATACAGATGATATAGCTGATGTAGTCTCTAAATGGACAGGTATTCCGGTATCCAGGATGATGGAGGGTGAAAAAGAGAAACTTATCAGAATGGAGGAACGTCTGAAAGAGAGGGTTGTCGGGCAGGATGAAGCGATAGAAGCTGTCTCAAATTCTGTCAGACGAGCGCGAGCCGGGCTGCAGGATCCTGATCGTCCGATAGGGACTTTCCTGTTTCTGGGGCCAACGGGTGTGGGTAAGACAGAGTTATGCAAAGCGTTGGCCTCATTTCTCTTTGATGATGAGAATGCAATGGTCAGGATTGATATGTCTGAGTTCATGGAGCAGCACTCAGTTGCCAGGCTTATAGGAGCTCCGCCGGGATATGTGGGGTACGAAGAGGGGGGGAGATTGACAGAGGCAATAAGGAGAAGGCCGTATTCGGTAATCCTGTTTGATGAAATTGAAAAAGCGCATAGAGATATATTTAACATTCTGCTCCAGGTATTTGATGATGGAAGATTGACTGATGGGCATGGCAGGACAGTTGACTTCAGGAATACAATTATCGCGATGACCTCTAATATAGGGAGCCAATATATCCAGGATTATATCGCACACGGAAACAGGGAAGAGCTGGATAAAAATATCAGCAATACGTTGAAGGATATGTTCAGGCCGGAATTCTTAAACCGTATTGATGAAACAATAATTTTCAGCAGCTTGACAAAAGAGCAGATAGGAGATATTGTTGTGATTCAGCTTGCAGAACTGAAAAAGAGAATGAGCCAGCATGGCCTGAAGTTGTCTGTAACAGAGGCTGCTAAAAAGTGTCTGGTAGATAAGGGATATGATGTTTTCTATGGTGCAAGACCTTTAAAACGCACAATTCAACAGCTTATTGAAAATCCCCTCTCGTTAGAAATACTTCGGGGGGAATTTCAGGATACCAATGAGATAACAGTAGATGCAGATGGAGATTCCTTGACATTTGATACAAAGAATCATTACTGAGAATAAGATTGGGAAAATTTAGAAGTTATTTTGATCCTAAATGGACTATGAACCAGGGTAAGACGTTATCCGGCAGTGAGGTGGAAGATGTATGGAATCCTCACGAAAGTGAGGAAAATGCCCTTACTCTCGTAAGGAATCCAGTAGTTGGCATCCTCAAATCTTATTTGTAGCTTGTGTGAGGAATGGTTGCGTAATGAAATTAGACAAAAAAAAGATAATGTTTATTGCGGGGGTTTCGATAAGTGTTATCTGCTCGTGGCTTTTTGTGAGAAAGATTGAATGGTCCAGCCTTGGTGCGGCTTTCAGGGATGCTAAATATATTTACATCTTACCTACGGTAATAATCATGTTTGTCTCCCACTATATCAGGGCGATCAGGTGGGAGGTGTTGATGTCACCGATAAAGAAAGCGTCAGTATTAAACCTGTTCTCCGCCAGCATGATTGGGTTTATGGCGAACAATGTATTGCCGGCAAGGCTTGGTGAGGTTATAAGGCCGGTTATGATAGCCAGGAAAGAGAAAATAAATGTTTCAACTTCATTCGCTACAATTGCGATAGAGAGGGTGTTTGATGTTTTAGGTATCATAGTTATTGCCTCAATGCTTTTCTATTTTCTGCCATCAAATTCATCACAGAATACACAAACCGTAATACATCAGTTGGAAAAATGGTCCGCTATAATGGCGTTTCTTGGAATATGTGCAATAGCGTCGCTTTTCCTGTTATCGTTGTATCCCAGAAAAGCGGGTACGGTCTTTGAGAGGCTTCTCTTCATCTTTCCGCATCATCTAAGGGATAAACTGGTCAATCTGCTTCATTCATTTATCTCAGGTCTTCAGGTGTTTGACCATAAATCAAAACTGCTATGGGTAGGGATACTCTCCATTGTGATATGGCTCATCAATGCGGCATCAGTATATGTGTTGTGTTTCTCTTTTGACATAGGTTTGTCTTTTGCCGGCTCTTGCTTCGTTACAGTCTGCATAGCCCTTGCTGTTGCGCTGCCGCAGGCGCCCGGCTTCATAGGGGTTTTCCATATCGCCACACAAAAATCTCTGGATGTATTTGGTATAGATTTGTCATCTGCTCAGAGTTTTGCGATAATCCTGTGGGCGATAAGTGTAGTACCTGTTACAGTAGCTGGCCTGCTGTTTCTCTGGAGAGAGGGTATAAGCTTCGGAGAAATATCTCATTATGATGAGAAGAAGATACCGGAATGATATTGGGATTTACGATTGGCGATTTCAGATTAGTGATTGAAGCTATGACGAATAACAAATGACAGGGGCAAATATGAAAAACGCTTTACAAGTTACGAATGACCAATGACCATTGACAGACGTGAATTGATGCTAAAACACTTAACTCCCCGCCTCCTTCTGTCCGGAGAGCGCCTTTTGCGGTGCAACCATCTCAGTTACCAACGTCTTCGTCTTACGGCCTTTCTCACAAAGAGTATGCGTATAATGTAAAACAGTATTATTCCCGACACAAAACCCCCTATATGTGCCCACCACGCTACGCCGCCGCCGGATTGCGGTACCGTTATAGACACTGTACCGCTGAAGAATTGAATCAGAAACCAGAAACCAAGTACTACCACAGCCGGGAGCTCTATAATCTGAATGAAAAAGAATATAGGCACAACAGTGATAACCCGTGCTCTGGGAAAGGTTACCATATATGCACCAAGCACTGCAGCGATTGCCCCGCTTGCACCGATACATGGTATCTCTGTCTGCCTGTTAAAAAAGACGTGTACAGAAGATGCCGCAGCTCCGCAGAGGATGTAAAAGCCAAGGTATTTAAAGTGTCCCAGTTTGTCCTCAATATTATCACCAAAGATCCACAGAAACCACATGTTGCCGATAAGGTGAATAAGCCCTCCGTGTAAAAAGATGGAGGTTATAAACGGGGAGAACGTGTCAATCGTTGTTACACCGGAAGATTGGAAATAGTCTGTTACCTTTGCCGGCACTACTCCATACTGTTGTACAAAAGCAGTCAGGTCCGGGCCTAAAGAGAGTTCATACAGAAAGACCAGGATATTTATGACGATAATCCCGATCGTAACGTAAGGAAAAGTGCCTGAAGGGTTCCTGTCTCTTATAGGTATCACTTAAAAGTTCCAGGTAGAAAGTGCCTGAAATAAAAAAACTTTTTATAAGAACTTATTTCAAACGAGCCAGTAACTGCTCATAAGGGAAATGCTTGCCGGGGCAGACCGTATTTCGAAAGGTTTTATGCATTATTACATTGTCTTTATCTATGTTACAGCGTTTCTGCAGATATGTAATCAGGTACAAGAGAGATGAAATCTGCCGGCTTGTAGGATGATCGGTGTCAAAATTACCAACTAAACATATTCCTATACCGTGCTTATTGTATTCAGGATTGCCTGCATGAGCACCATCTATCTGCTTATTCCATCTGCTTCCAACCTCTATCTGTCCATCTCTTGAGCCGTTTCCGTTTCCTATTAGAAAGTCATAACCCAGTCCGTTAACCCAGCCTCTCTCTTCCTTGTGAAATTTTCCGATTGAAGCAGCACTCCCTTTATTGGAAGCGCTGTGGTGGATGACAATATATTTCCATGGCCTGATCTTAAATTGATTCAACTCTTTCCGGATACCATACGGAATAACGATGGGTTGTGATCTCCTGGGAGTGTAGGCCGGCAGTTTCGTTACATGCGTACTGCTGCAGCCGTACAATACCGGTAAAACTAGTATTAGTAATATTAAATAAGACCATTTGTTTTTGATCATTATCAACTCTCCGCAAATAGAAAAGAGGCCCGGCAACAGGGTATTAAATACACAATATATTAATACTGCTTATAATACTTTATTATACACGGAAAAAGTGGAATAGTAAAAGAAAGTGTCTCTTCTGTGAAAATTGTTATCTGGTAAATGTCAAAAGTGTATTGCTGAAAGGAGCGTTAATCGCTCGAAGTTCGGCGCTGTTTTTCCAGTGGGATCGATAACTATATCAACAATTCTTACAAAAGTCAATAGATAACTTGATAAATATATTTAATTAAATACTGATTTCAAAGATATTAGTCAATGGTCCTTAATCTCTTATGTAGTCCAGAACTGGAATCCTCACGAAAGTGAGGAAATGACCTTACTCTCGCAAGGAGTCCAGTGTGGCCCTTGCTTTTGCATCTTAGAAAGCTGACATTGGTCAATAGTCATTAGTTATTTGTCAATCATCAATCGTCAATCCAAATACTCAGCACTCCCAGAGGGTGGGGGAGATTATCCCGGGTTGGTATCTTTTCTCGTCTTAATTCATAACCTTCATTTCTAAATAGATATCCGACAAACACTCGGGATATATCTCCATTTTAGTGGGGAGATAGCACCCACCTGCTGCATCTGATATTCGGTAGAGAAAACATTCCTGATATCAGAATTTAAAATTTTTTAAGTTATCGGATTACAATAAGTTATCATGTAAACAGTGCAGTAATTTTGCAGTTTAAAAAAACTTTGGCACACTGTTTGAGATAGTGAGACGTGAAAATTGGAAGAGAACAGACAATACAAATAGATGGAAAGGAAGGTGACAAAACAGTGGAAACTAAATTAACCGCAAAAGGAAAAAGATCTCTTTCACAGGTAGAGGATGCGTTAATGCAGATTCCCTCAATCTCTTCTGTAGAAGATGCAGCAATGGGAAATACAATATTGCAGGATCTGATTCTGTTGGAGAACAATGCATCATCCGGAAGCGTCTCTCTGATAGGAGAGAGTGGTACAGGCGAAGGTTTCATTGTTTTGGAGAATCCGAAGGACTTCATGCACCGTTTGAATTAACTATAGATTTTAATAAAATAACAGCGCAGGGAATAAAACAGAGTAACAGAAAGCATACAAGGATACAAAGATCACTAAGAAAAAAATCACAAAAATACAAAAATAAATTAAAGAAAATAGTTTTTTTACTTAGTGCTCTTTGCTTTTTTGTGTGAGAAGCAGCTATCTATACTTCAGGCTTACTAAAGAAATAAATCTTATAATATTGTTGATAAAGAGATATTTATGATAGTACCGGGTAAGGGTTTTGAGCAAAGAGCAAGTAAAAGGATGAATCTTGAATTAGATATTTTGCTATATGACCTGAAAGGGAAAACAAGAAACATCAGTGCGAACGGAGTTTATCTGGAAGTAGTGACAAAAGATTTGGAGGCGTTCTCTCCGGGAAGTGCAATACCAATTGAAATAAACGCGGTCACTTCCTCTTCTGGTTTGGTTCAAAGAGATATCAGGGTTAAAGGAAAGGGCTTTGTTGTCAGGAATGATATAAAGGGGGTTACCGACCGCGGTAACAGATTGGGAGTGGCTCTGGAATTCAAAGATAGGCTTGAGACATTCATGAACTGATCCTGGGATTTTATTAAGTTGACTGTAGTTTATGAGTCGGCGTATTGATAAAAGTGTTGTTCAGGTCTGGAAAACTTAAATATATCAGTTAGTAAGAAAAAAGGAGTAGATTTTTGTCTTAGTAGTTTTTAAAAGAGGAGAAGTAAAATGGAAGGTATAGAAAGCATAAAACAGGTAGATACACCGCAGGCAATGGCCCAGGCCGCTAAACCGTCTATGAAGACAGTTGAACAAAACCTTGAGGCGTCTAAAGAAGCGGCGGAGGAAAGGAGAGTAGAAAGAGCTGATAAAGTTGAGATTAGCAATAGAGCAAAAAGGCTTGCCAGAGCAGCAGAGAAAGCAGAGAGGGCAGAGAAGGCGGAAACGGCACGCAAGATAGAGAAGGCAGATAGGGCGGAAAAAGCGGACAAGGCATCGGCTCCGCACAAATCCATACTTGCAAAGAAGAAGGAAGTTACAGCACCTCCAAAACCTGTTAAAGCTCCAAAGGTTAAAAAAGGCGGGCCTACTGTTACTGAAAAATCAATTGCTGCAATCAAAGAAAGGAGAACAGAGGTGCAGAAGGCAGCTTTAAATGATGGGCCGACAATTGTTGAAAAAGCAACTGCTGAGAAGAAGGAAAAGAGTGAAGAGGCTAAGCAGGCAGCTAAAAGTGAGGACAAGACGGCAATGGCAGCAAAGCCGACAATAACAGAAGATGCAAAAATAACAGAAAAAAGAGGGAACATTGCTGAAGATGTCGGGGACCATCTGACTACTACCACTGAGAAGAGTGTTGAGAACAGCGCATTGCAAACCGGAAAGGTCGAATTAAACGACAATGAAAAGCAGGTAACTGAAGACACTGCAAATACGGAAAAAGTGCCTCTGAGATTGACTAAAGCAGCTGACAATGGAGATGGCACCGGTAATTTCAACGCAGTAGATTACATGTCATCGACATCCAATAGTGGTATCAACAACAGACTTGACAACTATAAGGAAGCAGAAGATGGCAGTGAATCTGCAGTACAAAATCAGGCAGAGCTGGAGAATACTGAGGCTCAATTAAGCGTATTAGTATAAAGTCCTTCACTTCGGGAATAAGGGATGTCCATGGGCCGGCAAGAGACGTGGATATTTCAAACACAGCCTGTAAGGGAAAAATAAGTTATTCCGTGGGTTCTGAAGAGATTATAAAAGAACGCACAAATTTGCAATCATAAGCATCAGCATGTATCACATTCACACAAACTACCTTCCGGGCTTAATCCATTAGATAACCTTCCGAGAGATTTAAGGACTCGACCGTAAGCTCCTTCAATAACTACACGGCTTATAATCCCTTGTATTTGACCTTAGTCACTTATCAATCAACAAGCATCAATCATCAATCCAAATACACAGCTCTCACAACGGCGGTGGGGTGAATTGTCCCGCATAGTATCTCCCTCTGGCGTACTCATGTTAACATGGTGCTATAAAAAGATATATGACAGATTTTATGAGGTAGCCTTCAATATTGGTGGGGAGATAAGCCCCATCTGGAGAATTTAATTTTTATACGACAAACACCCCATGATATGGTTTTCAAAAAATTTTAAATTCTTTGATTTTAATAAGTTACGGTGTAAATGCCGCAGTAGTTTTACCGTTAAAAAAACGTTTGGCACACTGTTTGAGATAGAGTGCTGTAAAAATAAAATCAAAAGCGTAATTCTATGAATAAATAATTTTAAGTGAGAGAAGGAGGTTTATTATGTCAGCAATAAAGGGAGTAAACAGCGTACATTCTGTTAGTATTTTAGATAAAGCAGATAAAGCAGAAAAAGATACGCAGGTAGAAAAAGCGGAAAAGAAAGATTCTATACTGATTAGTAAAGAGGCAAAGAGCGCAGTTGAGGCAATGGAGCAGAAAAAAGAAGCAAAAGATGCAGGGAGCGATGTTAAGGGTAGAATAGAAAAGCTGTTAGATAAGGCAAAAGAGATGAATGTGCAGTTAACAGGTAAAGCTGAAGAGCGGATAGGAAAGGTGCTGGATATAGCTGAGAAAATGAATCAGAAGATAACAGATAAAGCTGAAAAGCGGATAGGGAAGGTGTTGGATAAAGCTGAGAAGATGAGGACCAGGATAACCGATAGAACTGAGAAGAAGATAAATAGAATGTTCGCTAAAGCAGAAAAGATGAATAAGAGGATTACAAAGCAAGGCAACAGGATGATAAAGAGAATCTTGCGTAACGCTGAAAGAGAAGGAGGAGATTCAGTATCTAAAGCTGAGAAGGTGATAGAGAAGATAAAGGCTAAAATGGAGGAGAGCAGGGCAAAGATAACAGCTAAAGCGGAGAAATATGCAGAAAAGAAGTTGGCCAGGGCTGAAACGAAGAGAGCAAGGATAACCGCCAGGGCAGAGAAACGAATTGAAAAAGAGCTGGCCAGGGCTGAAGAGAAGAGAGAAAAGATAGCCGACAGGGCAGAGAAACGCGTAGAAAAGGAATTAACCAAAGTTGGTTATAATGCAGAAAAGAAGAGTGACGGTAAGGTTTCAAAAGCTGGTAGTGCAAAGAAGACTGATGCACACACAACATCGTCTCATCGTGAATCTATATTCGTAAAGAAGGATAATGTATCGGCATCTCCAGCGGCTAAAAAAGAGGGCCCGTCTATCATTGAAAAAGCAGTTAGCAAGGACACGGAGAAGAGTGATGATGATAAGAAGACAGTTCAAAAAGAGGCAAAGCCAGAAATTACTGCAAAGACAGAAATGGCAGAGAAGGTTAAGTTTAAAGCTGGTAATGACGATGACGATGATGATGATAAAAAGAATGTTGCAACTGTTAACAATGCTAATGCACCGCAGAACTCTCAGAAACCGGCAGATAATAAAACAGTAAAAAATCAAAAGAAAGAAGCCGGGATTGTGGAGAAGAAAGAAATGAATGAAGTGCCTTCTGGAAGCAAGGATAAGGCATTTGGACAGATCAAAAACATATTCAACCAGTTTGATAATATGATGAAAGGCCTTAACAAAAAGATGGATGTTGAAGAAGAGAAGATGTTGACAGGCGGAAACAAAAGTTTTGGTGATTTCATTGATGGATTAAGTAAGGCGTTTGACGATTTAAATGCTGTAAATAGCCAGGTCTTGAAGAATCTGAAGGAGATTAAAAAGGCAAACAGCGCATCAGATACGCACAAACTGGGAATGGTGGAAATAAAGAAAGATAGACTCGGAGAGTTGTTTGATATGGGCAATAGGGGCTCCAGCTTAGGAATTAACCGTATAGGAGACAGTGGTGAAGGCAGCGGTAACTTTACTGCTACAAGCTTCATGTCCTCAATGTCCAAAAATATCAATGAAGGGCTTGAGAACTATAGGGATGCAAAGGCAGCCAGTGAAGCTGACGAAGCTAATGAATCTAAAGAAGCAAAGGGAGCAAGTGACGAACAACTGATTAATACCGGAGCGGAATTAAGCGCATTGGCTTAAACTTATCCCTCTCCAGTCCAGTCAGTACAGATATATCCACGGGTAGCACTTACCCGTGGATATCTTATATATTTAGTACCTTACTACGCAGCGAGAAGAAGTGAACTATCTAATCAGTACTTGAATGGATTAGAAAACAGGTTCTCATCACACCCTAATTTATTACAAGGAGAAATATCATGGTTTGCAAAAATAGAATTACAAGGGACAGCAAAAAGGAGTTATCTATACAGATGTACTCAAGGGCGGCTGACGACATTGCTGCATGCGGTGATGATCTTCTGTTGGTTGCCAAAGCTATTGCACAATCGTGCCTCTTGATCGGCAGTACGAGTGATGATTGCAGAGAAGTTCTCACATCAAGGGCTAAAGATTTCATGATGCTTGCCGGCATTTATAAATCAAGATCCAGGCGTTTTGAGAATATGGTGAAGAGGCTGAAAGGCAGTTTACAGGAAGAGGCAGTTCTCTTTTAAATCCCTGTGAGCATCTGATGAGCAATATTACGTATATGGTCAATGGTCAGTGGTCAATGGTCAGTGGTCAATAGTCAATCCCAATTCCCTGCATGTGAAAGCAAGAATATGATCCTCACTTTCGTAAAGATTCCAGAATAGTTGGAATCCTCACGAAAGTGAGAAATATGCTCTTGCTTCTTACAAAGTTGACATTGGTCATTTGTCAATCAACAATCATCAATCAACAATCCAAACACACAGCTCTCCCAAGGGTGGGGTGATTTCCCCCTTTTAATAATTTTCACCTCAGTGTTTTCGTTACATTCATAAATCAATATACTTACGACAAAAAATCTTCAGAAAAACCCTCAAAAACTGGGAGAGAATCACTCATTCTGTAACTGTAAAATCTCATTGAGAAAACCCCCTGTAACAGTAATATTTAAAACTTGTAAGCCTTGCTTTATCAGTATGTTACAGTGTTATCACTGCTGTAGTTTTACCGTTAAAAAACCCTTTGGCACACTGTTTGAAATAGAGAGAGTTGTTAAAACAGAAATAGAACAGACAATTCAAACATGTGGAAAGGAAGGTGATAAAACAGTGGAAACTAAATTTACAACAAAGAGAGAGAGGTTTCTTTCAGATGTAGGGAAAGCATTGGGGCAGATCTCCTCAATCTCTACTGAAGAAGATGCAGAAATGGAAGATGTAATTCTGCAGGACCTGATCCGGTTGGAGAACAGTGCATCATCCGGAAGTATCTCTCTGGCAGGAGATAGTGATTCAGGCGAAGGTTTCATTGTTTTAGAGAATCCGATGACCTTCATACACTGTTTGAATTAACTATAAATTAATAATAAGAAAATAATAAATATTTAGTTCTTTTTAGGAGCAGAAAAATGAGTTCAGTAAGTAGTGTAAATGGAAATAACGTCAACAACGTCAACAACGTTAACAACAATGATAACAATAATAACAACAACAATGTTAACAACAATACTAACAATAACAACGTAAACTATAATGCTAATAGTAATAGTAACGCAAACGATTCCGTACAGATCAGTGCTGCTGCTCAAGAAGCAAATAACAACAGCAATAGTAATTCAACTTCTGCTACTACAGAATCTGCAGAGAGTAATTCTAAACAGATGAGATTGAGATACCAGCGAAGCAGCAGATATTCAAGAAGCGACAGGAGCAGCAGGAATGATAGGGGCAGTAGATATAACAGATCTTCAAAAGCAGAGAGACAGAGCAGAACTGATACAAGATCGTTAAGGACTCATGGTACTAAATCCAGTCAGAAAGTGGAAAAGTCAAGTAAACAGATTTCCGCTACTGAGAAAGTTAAAAGCAGAGACCATAACCTGAGAACGAATAAATCCGGCAGATATGATTCCGGTATGCTGAGATCAAAGACCGAAAAGCTTTCAATGGTATTCAAGAGCCTTAGTAAATCCGGTGCAAGTTCTAAAGAGGTCGCTAAAGTAGTCAAACAGGCCAACAAGGATCTGAATCAGAGGCTCGGCAAAGATCTGAAGCAGGCATATAAGGATTATAAGAAGAAGAAGATTAGCAGCGAAGAGTTCAAGAGCAGGATATACGAAGCTGCTATAAAGAAAGTGCAGGGAGTAGCCAAAGCATTGAGGAGCAACTTCATGCAGAGGCCTCAATTAAGCGTCGATAATAACGAATCATCAACACCTTCATTTGCGAAGAAGGCTGACAATAACGGATCCACAACACCTTCATTTGCGAAGAAGGCTGACAATGACGGATCATCAACACCTTCATCTGCGAAGAAGGCTGACAATAACGGATCATCAACACCTTCATTTGCGAAGAAGGCTGACAATAACGGATCATCAACACCTTCATTTGCAAAGAAGGCTGACAATAACGGATCATCAACACTGTCATTTGTAAAGAAGGACGATGGTCAGGCAGCACCTGCACCTCGTACATCTATATTTGCAAAGAAGGATAAAACTGCAATGTCTCCAAAGCCGATTGAAACACCAACGGTTAAAAAAGATGAGCCTACTCTTGCAGAAAAAGCTATGGCTGCGAACAAGGAGAAGAGTGAAGAGGCTAAGGCAGAAGCTAAGAGTGAGGACAATACTGCAATGGCAGCAAAACCGGCAATAACAGAAGACGCAAAAATAACAGAAAAGAGAGAAAACATTGGTGAAGATGTCGGTGATCATCTGACTACAACTACAGAGAAGACAGTTGAAAACAGCGCACTTAAGACTGGTAATGTCAAAGTAAAGGACGATGACGATGATGACGACGATAATGATAAAAAGGTAGCTAAGGTTAATGATAATGCAGAAAAAGCAGTTGCTGAAGTAGATGATGACGACGATGATGACGATGATGAAAAGGTAGCTAAAGCAACTCCTGGGTCGGAAAAGCAGGAAGAGGGAGCTCTGCTTCCGGGCTTAGGTAAACTGGAGAAGGAACTCAAGAATTTACTGAATGAGATTTTTGCGGAAGAGGAGCTGCCTCCAGGACTTGAAAAGAAAGATGGACTTCCTGGAAACGCAGATAAGGCGTTTGAAGAAATAGTAGGAATATTCAACGATATGGACAAAATGGTTAATGACCTTGGTGAAAAAGAGGAAAAAGGCTTAGACACGTTTGTCCAGGGATTGAAGGAAATGTTTAAAGATATAGGTTCAACAGAGAGTAATTCATTCCTGAAGAATCTGAATAAAGTTGCTAAGGAACATGGCGCTGCTGACGCTGAAAAGGTGGGAGCTGCGCAGATAAAGGCTGATGCACTCAGCGAACTGTTTAGAGTTAGAAATGATGATTCTAAATTCGGAATTAAACAGGTTGGTGACAATGGAGAAGGCAGTGGTAACTTCACTGCAGTAAACTTCATGGCTGAGATTTCCGGCAACAGCAGCAATGATGGACTTGAGAGTTATAGGGAAGCAAAGGAAGCAAGGGAAAATGCAATGGAAAATGGTGAAAATGAAGCGGCAACCGAATCAAAACAGGAGAATGCCGAAGTTGAATTGAGCGCATTAGCTTAAATCCCATCCCCTCGGGATATAGATATCCACGGGTTAAAATGGCCCGTGGATATCTTACTTTACTAAGCAGTAAGTGAGCTCTTGAAGGGATTAAAAATCAGGTTTTCATCACACACTAATTTATTACAAGGAAAAATATCATGGTTTGGAAAGACAAAATTAGAATGGACAGCGAAAAGGAGTTGTCTATACAGATGCTATCAAAAGCGGCTGACGATATTGCAACATGCAGTGATGATCTTCTTATAGTTGCCGAAGCTATTGCAGAATCGTGCAACATGATCGGAGATACGGGAGATGGCTGCAGAGAAGAGCTCTCATCAAGGGCTGAAGATTTCAAGATGCTTGCCGGCCTTTATAAAACAAGGTCCGGGCGTTTTGAGGATATTGTAAAGATGCTGGAGGGCAATTTGCAGGAAGAAGTGGTTTTACTTGAAAACGCAGTTAAGAAAAACTGATAAACGATTTTATTGTAATGACAACTGAAGAAAATAACGATTAAAGGAGGTTGGCTTACTATGACTGTTGCGTTGTGTGAAATAAATGATGAATTGAGAGAAATAGATAACATGTTTAATGCGTTTGTAGAACCGGTATCAATTTGTAAAGAATATGATGGTAAAGGTGCCGGAATAGGGTTTGGAGAGTACCTGCTTTATGATGGCAAGATAGACGAACACGATCTGGAGAACGCCCTCAATTATCAGCAGGAGGAACACGTTGTTCTGGGTGTATTAGCTGTACAGGAAGGGTTTCTAAGTGGACAGCAGTTGTGCAGAGTTCTGGATTTTCAGAGAGAAAGAGGAGGTCTCTTTGGTGAAATAGCAGTTAGGCTGGGGTTAATGAATGAGTATGATGTTGATGCTCTTTTGAAGATGCAGGATGAGACGCATATCAAAATTGGGGAAATATTGGTTCTGTTTGGTGCTATCAGCAGAGAAGATATGGAATATGAACTCAAATGTTTTTACGAGATAGCATAAGTTAGTTAAAATGTCACTGGTTTTGAAGAAATAGTTGAAGATGCTTCAGGGTCAGTTGGCTGAGAAAGTTAATATTATTGCGGCTAAGGAGGTTTGTATGATGGTTGTAGAAGAAGGTTCAGAGCACAGGGCAAGTGAACGGATGGACATCGCATTACAGATATCCATGCCCGGCCAGGAAGGCATGACAATAAACATCAGTGCGAGTGGGGTCTATTTCGAAGTAGTAACAAGTGATATAAAACTGTTCTCACCCGGGGATACAATCCCAATTGAGATAAACGCGGTCACACACACACCGGGTTGTGAAGAGAGAGATGTCAAACTTAAGGGAAAAGGAATTGTCGTCAGAAGTGACATAAAGGATATTACCAGTCAAGGTAACAGGTTGGGAATTGCAATGGAATTCAAAGAAAAATTTGATATCACTCTGAAAGACCTCTGATATACAGTGCATTTCGGTCTGACAGAGAAGTTTTAACGTTTATACACAAACAGTAAGAGTACTAATAAAAGGATAAAATGAGTCAATATATTGCTATAACAAAAGACATATTAACTGATGATACGACAATAGAATTTGATCTGTATCTTAGAAACGAGTCCGGCGGGAACCATAAGTATGTACTGTTATCCAAGGGAAACGAACAGCTCAAACCTGATAGAAAAGAGGAGTTGTTAAACAGGCATGCAGAAAAACTCTATATCTCTACAGATGATACAGATAAGTATCTCAGATATCAGGAAGAAAGTCTGAAAGACATAATTAATGATGCTGATAAAAGTACCCTGGAAAAGTCAGGGGTACTGTATCAGGTTGCAGGAAATATAGTGGAGGACCTTCTGAACGACCCGAAGTCAGGCCAGCATATGAAACGCTCTTCTGATTGGGTAAGTAGTACCGTGATGCATATAATGCAGGACGAAAATGCATTCTCAGGTCTTTTTGAAGTTGCTTCACGCGATTATAGTACATATACACATTCGGTTAATACATCAGTAATCGGGTTGCTGTTTGGTAAATATCTATCCCTGACACAGCATGAACTGGATTGTCTCGGAATAGGTTTGCTGCTGCATGATATAGGTAAGTTATCCATTCCTCCAAAGGTAATTAACAGTCCGGACAGAATTACGGATTCTGAGTACGAAGCGATAAAGAAACATCCTAAAGCAGGATTTGAACTTTTAGAACACAGAAATTACATTCACGGATCGACTTTAAAAGTGGTGATTCAGCATCATGAGAACCAGGACGGCAGTGGATATCCATACGGAATAGGAGGGAGTGAAATTCATCTATTCGGTAGTATATCCCGGATCATTGATGTTTATGATGCAATGACGACCAACAGGTCTTACGCAAAGGCGGGAAGGCCGTTTGCCGTATTGGCGGAAATGAAAGATCAAATGAGTAACTGTTTTAATGAGGAGTTGCTGAGGGAATTTATCTGTTTTCTTGGGCCTAAAGATGAGCGAAAGGAAATCAGAGAGGGCGATACACTCTATTCAACTGCGTACACCGGCAACTAGGACGATACAAGCTTAAAAATTTATAATTATCAGGAACTAATCAACAAAAAGATCAGGGTGTGGTAATAAGGGCTTTCTTATCCGCGGCCATGATAAAGAATGAGTTAAGGTATCAGTTATGAATGAATATACTGTTATTACAAAAAACGCTATACTTGAAAATACAAAAATAGGATTTGACCTGTTTTTAAGAACTGACGTCAACGGACAACCGAGGTATATACTGTTCTGCTGTGCAGATGAACAATTCACTCCCGAGAGGAGAGATGAGTTAATAAACAGGAAAGATAGAAATCTCTATATCTTTACAAAAGATATCGATAAATACCTCAGGTACCAGGAAAAAAACCTTGCTGATATCATTGGAGACAGCAGTAAAAATTCACATGAAAAATCAGGAGTACTCTATCAGGTTGCAAAGAATGTAATATCTGATCTATTTGAGAGCCCGGGCTTCACCGAACATACTGAACGCGTTTCAGCATGGGTAAGGCATACTATTAAACATATCATTGAAAATGAAGATACATTTTCCAGCATGATGGACGTTATTTCCCGTGATTATCGTATGTATACACATTCAGTTAACACGTCAGTAATCGGGCTGCTGTTTGGTAAATATCTCTGCCTGACACAGCATGAGCTGGATTCTCTCGGAACAGGCCTGCTGCTGCACGATTTAGGCAAGATCAAACTCCCTCCGGAGCTCATTAACAAGCGCAGCCATCTCACCAGGGAAGAGCTCAGTTTAATTTGCACACACCCAAAAGAGGGTTTAGGGCTTCTTGAACACAGGGAAAGCATTGACAGCACTTCTTTAAAAGCAGTCATTCAACACCATGAAAACTATGATGGTACCGGATACCCTTACGGAATAGGAGGCAAAGATATCCATCTGTTCGGACAAATTGCCAGAATAGTCGATGTGTATGATGCAATGACATCCCGCAGGCCTTATGCAGATGCGAAGAGGCCTTTTGCTGCACTTGCGCAAATGAAGGATGAGATGTCACACTGTTTTGATAGAGAGCTGTTCATAGAGTTTGTCTGTTTCCTGGGACTTAAAGATAAACGTAAGACGGTCAGGGAGAATGATACATTATATTCGACTCCAACTAATGCATTGAAGGATAGTGACAGGCAGCCTGTTTTGTGTGCGCAGGGGTACTGATAAACAGATGAGTTTATTATGTGGAGAAGATGGTGCCAAAGAAATTATAAGGAATTTACCGTTGTTAAACCTGCCAATCAGCCAATTGTAATCTTCAAATCCTGTATCATGCCTCTTGTTTGTTATTTACCCCCGTCCCCGCCAGAATGCACGTCGGGCTGGCGAACAGATTCATCCGGGCAGGCCGACTTGCATTCTGGCAGGTAGGGCCTCCCACTCCTTTATTTCTCTCATAAGATAGTGTCAATTCGTAAAATTTGTGTTTCTAAACGTTTCGGATCCTGCCATGGTCGGATCATGTAGCTTTCTTGAAGGTCATCCTCATGAGACATTCAACATGATTAAACCAGACATTATGTCTAAAAGTTCAGCAATTATGTTATGTTGTGTCATAATTCATGTATTCAAATGACACAATACATACAAATAAGTTTCACAAATTCTTTTAAAAATATAAATGTAAATCAGGTGTAAGTAACAGGTTACATTGTAAGTGATGCTTACAGAAATATTTACAGAATATTTGGATTGATGAAAAGGAATATGTTTTGCACAGTTATTACACACTATTGTTCACTTAATCAATGACAACTTTCCGGCTTGGTCTAGGCATGGTGTATTTGACATGTGGCAATTAAAATACAAAAATAGTAATAGAGGATTTACACTGATTGAAATTCTGGTAACGATCGGGATAATCGGCGTACTGGCAGGCATTGGAATCGTATCCCTCAGCAAGATAATGTCATCGAAAAACCAGACAACGTGCATAAACAACCAGAGGGGAATATCTCAGGGATTGCAAATGTATTATAACGACTACATGACATTCCCGGATGATGGTTACCCTGAAGATGGCGATGATCTTTACCCTCTCTCTACAGAACTGGCAAACTATATAAACGACAAATCAATATTTCTCTGCCCTGAAGACAGCGATACTACCAGCACTGCCAACTTTGCAAGTTATGACCCTTACTATTTGGCCCGCAAGGGCTCTTATGACAGCGACGAACTTGCAATCGGCTGCCCCCGTCACAGAGGTGCAGACAATTCAACGAGCACTTTCTCTACCGGCTCTACAGAAATAATGAGCGTCGGTAAGGTATTGGCTAACGGGCAGGAGATACCGCCTGACGGGACCACTGCACAGAGAAAGATCATCAGTGTAAATGATACGATGACGTTCGAAGACGGAAGTACCGTTACCATAACAAATGCGTCCGGAGGCAGCTATGGCTGTTTTCTGGTACAATCTGTCCGGCTCTCTGACGGTACCCTGTACAGCATTGTAAAGGTACAGGACAGTGGGACCATAGATGTTCAGGTTACTACGGGTTCTAAATTCGAGGTTGTTACGCCGAGTGCAATTGTAGGTGTGAGGGGTACACAGTTTTCCGTGGTGACCAGCAGCAACGGTTCCGAAGCCGGTTACCGGACAGATGTGTCGCTTACAAGCGGAGTTGTAGTGGTAACTGACCGTGAAACTGGTGTAGCGACCACATTGCAGAGCGGCGGTACAACATCTACGACCACTGGGGATGTGCCAATGCATTCACACTACCATACTCATGCAAATGGTGAAAGGCACATGCATGACCATCCATCCCAGAACCAGGCCCACCATGGGAAGCCTCAAGCAGGAACTGATGACGAAAGCAGCACTGCTGATCCTGATGATGTGACCATCTGCCACAAGCCGGGTACAACTGCAGAGAAGACTATGACAATCAATGCATCAGATTTATCAGATCACCTGTCTCATGGCGATACCATGGGTGCGTGCTCTGGCGAATGATGACAGCAGTGAATAAAGTTCAAGTCTAAACGTTTTGGCTCCTGTCATTGTCGAACTATCCATATGCTCATCCTCATGCTACAATCTACGTGATTGATTCAGGCTTAAAGCAAAAAATAACAATTATACACCGGAGGTAAATTTTGTGACAGAATTCATTTTTAAGTTGGCACAAATTTACAAAACAGTTTCACCGCTTCTTAGGAAACATAATTGTAAGGCAGGTTCAGATTGTAAGTTACATTTACGTTTATTTTAAGAAACATTTGCTGGGTGTTCAGATTGAAAAAGAGGTACATGTTTTGCCCGGTTTTTGCATAATATTGTGTACTTAATTAATCAATGACTGCTTTCCGGCCTTTTCAAGGCATAGTGTATTTGACATGTGGCAATTAAAATACAAAAATAGTAATAGAGGATTTACACTGATTGAAATTCTGGTAACGATCGGGATAATCGGCGTACTGGCAGGCATTGGAATCGTATCCCTCAGCAAGATAATGTCATCGAAAAACCAGACAACGTGCATAAACAACCAGAGGGGAATATCTCAGGGATTGCAAATGTATTATAACGACTACATGACATTCCCGGATGATGGTTACCCTGAAGATGGCGATGATCTTTACCCTCTCTCTACAGAACTGGCAAACTATATAAACGACAAATCAATATTTCTCTGCCCTGAAGACAGCGATACTACCAGCACTGCAAACTTTGCAAGTTATGATCCTTACTATTTGGCCCGCAAGGGCTCTTATGCCAGCGACGAACTTGCAATCGGCTGCCCTCGTCACAGAGGTGCAAGCCATTCAACGAGCACTTTCTCTACCGGCTGTACAGAAATAATGAGCGTTGCTAAGGTATTGGCTAACGGGCAGAAGATACCGCCTGATGGGACCACTGCACAGAGAAAAATCATCAGTGTAAATGATACGATGACGTTCGATGACGGAAGTACCGTTACCATAACAAATGCGTCCGGAGGCAGCTATGGCTGTTTTCTGGTACAATCTGTCCGGCTCTCTGACGGTACCCTGTACAGCATTGTAAAGGTACAGGACAGTGGGACCATAGATGTTCAGGTTACTACGGGTTCTAAATTCGAGGTTGTTACGCCGAGTGCAATTGTAGGTGTGAGGGGTACACAGTTTTCCGTGGTGACCAGCAGCAACGGTTCCGAAGCCGGTTACCGGACAGATGTGTCGCTTACAAGCGGAGTTGTAGTGGTAACTGACCGTGAAACTGGTGTAGCGACCACATTGCAGAGCGGCGGTACAACATCTACGACCACTGGGGATGTGCCAATGCATTCACACTACCATACTCATGCAAATGGTGAAAGGCACATGCATGACCATCCATCCCAGAACCAGGCCCACCATGGGAAGCCTCAAGCAGGAACTGATGACGAAAGCAGCACTGCTGATCCTGATGATGTGACCATCTGCCACAAGCCGGGTACAACTGCAGAGAAGACTATGACAATCAATGCATCAGATTTATCAGATCACCTGTCTCATGGCGATACCATGGGTGCGTGCTCTGGCGAATGATGACAGCAGTGAATAAAGTTCAAGTCTAAACGCTTTGGTTCCTGTCATGGTCGGACTGTCCGTATGGCCGTCCTCAGGCGACAACCGTCATAATTGAGATGGTATGGAAATGGGATATATTGATACTAAAGATACACACGAAACAAAAAATACCTTATGTCTGCTTAGTGTATGAAGTGCCGTGTATACCGAGCTTTCGTGCTTTTTCCCTGAACTGTTTCCTGTCAATCTTTGCAAGCCTTGAAGCTGCAGATATGTTTCCATTGGTCCTGTCGAGGACTGTCTGGAAATACTTTGTTTCAAATTCATTCTTTGCTTCGTTAAATGGCTTGTCAGAGAGCCTTGTTTTTCGAGGGTTCTTATGCAGCCTCTCTATAAGCGACGGTATGTCACAGAGTTCAACTGTTGGCGGATTAGCCAGGATAACTGCCTGGGTAACCATATTTTCCAATTCCCGTACATTTCCAGGCCAGGCGTATCGTAAGAACTTTTCAATCACTTCCGGAGAGAATCCTACTAATTCCTTAGAGAATTCCTTACACGCGTTTTCCAGAAAATATTGACTCAGGAGAAGCAGGTCATCATCCCGATCTCTCAGAGGAGGCACCATAATACGGAACTGGTTAAGGCGGTAGTACAGGTCTTCACGAAATGTCCCATTGTGTACGCTGTCTTCCAGAGAGACATTAGTGGCTGCAATTATTCTGATGTTTGCATGCTGGCATTTTGACGAACCAACCCGCCTGTACTCACCTTCCTGCAGGACCCGAAGTAGTTTCACCTGGAACTGTGGCGTTGTCTCACCGATTTCATCAAGAAATAGTGTACCGCCATCGGCTTCCTCTACCAATCCTCGTTTTTCCGAAGAGGCTCCGGTGAAGGCACCCCGTTCATGCCCAAAAAGTTCACTTTCCAGAAGTGTCTCTGTAAGCGCACCGCAGTTTATCGGCACGAAAGGGAAGCTGGTCCTGCTGCTCAGTCGATGGATCGGTCTTGCAATGAGTTCTTTGCCTGTACCGCTCTCTCCGGTAATGAGCACAGATGATTTAGTCTTTGACACCAGCCGTACGAGGTCCAGAACGTCTTTAATCTTGTCAGAATCTCCAATAATCTCCGGAAAATCGGTTCGTTTTTTTGTACGTGTTTGAATTTCAGCTCCATCCTGGTTCTGAATCACTGATTTCATGCCTTTAACAACATGTTCAGTTTCAGTTTTGATCTTTTCCAGTTCACGATTTTTACTTGCCAGTTCATGGATATGCTTTTGCTCCCTTCTGACACGTTCGACTTTTGCGTGCAGTTCCGGCAGTTTGCATGGCTTGGCTATCCAGTCTGTTGCACCTGCCTTAATTGCCCCGAAAAAATCGTAGTCTTGAGAGTGGCCGGTACAAATGATAATATCTAAATCGGGCTGTATCTCCTTTATTTCAGTTAAAAGATCCATGCCGTTACAGTCGGGCAGGCAAATATCCAGGATTGCTATGTCAAATGAATTTTTCTTTACAAGAGTTATAGCCTCAGTTCCATCTTTAGCCATTTTTACCTGGAATCCAAAGTTTTCCAGGTAGCTTGCAAAAGTAGAACGAATATGATCATAATCATCAACTACAATTAAATTGCCTTTAGATTCTGATTTAGAAGACATGATGTTATTTTCCTGAGTAATGTTATAAAAATGTATATAAGCGTACCTATCTCATACAAAATTATTATCGGTACAAATTAGAAAAATATTAATTTTTTTTTAATAATGAATGATTTTGAATAGAGGTTGGGTGTGTGGAAAGTCGTAAGTGTCTTACGTTATACATCTTGCGTTGACAGGATATTGTAAATTTTTTTTTTAGATATCTAACAATATCCTTTATATATAATATAAACACAGAATTGGAATCCTTACGAGAGTGAGGAATTTGTCCTTACTTTCGTAAGGATTCCAGGGTGGTCCTTACTTTCGTAAGGAGTCCGGGGTGGTCCTTGCTTTCGCAAGGAATCCAGGAATGGAGCCCTCACGAGAGTGAGGATAAATACATGGAGGTATATGAATGATAAGGGAATATCATCCGCCACATATATATCAAGATGAAACGATTTACTTTATCACTGCGAAAACAAAAAATAGAGAAAATTATTTTAATACCCAGAAGAAATGCAGTCTGTTCTTTAGTGTTTTTGAAAGGAGTTTGGAAAGATTTAATTTTAAGGCAATCGGTTGGGTATTGAATACCAACCATTATCATATTCTGGTCAAGGTATCTGATGGAAGCATGTTAGGGAAATTTGTGCAAAACCTGCACACAAATCTGGCAAGGCTCCTAAACAAGTTTGACCGGACACAGGGAAGGCAGGTGTGGTATCAATATTGGGATAGATGTATTAGATCTGAGAGAGACCTTTATACCAGATTGAATTATATACATCAAAATCCTGTTAAACATGGCTTAGTTTCAAATGTTAATGATTATGAATGGTCAAGTTATAAGAATTATCTGGCAAATAAAGGTGAAGAGTGGTTAATGGATTGTTTTGAAAAATTTCCAATAATTGATTTTACGTTGGAAGAAGAGGATTAATTTCAGAATTGGAGCTCTTACGAGAGTGAGAAAAAGTCCTTATACTGGAATCCTCACGAGAGTGAGGAATTTGTCCTTACTTTCGTAAGGATTTCAGGGTGGTCCTTGCTTTCGCAAGGAGTCCAGAGACGGAGTTCTCACGAGAGTGAGAATTCAATACATGGAGAAGTAGATGATTCGTGAAAACAGAGCGTGGCTGTTCATCTTATTTTCGGTGGTTTTTGTCGGATGTTATGCAACGATTGCTCAGGTGCTCATTATTCGGGAGTTTCTGGTAGTTTTCTTCGGAAGTGAGCTATGTATTGGAATAATTTTAGGCACCTGGCTTCTTGGTGTCACCTCCGGTGCGGCAGCAGGGGGCAGGGTTGCAGGTAGATTTAAGAGTCCTCTCTCTGCATTTATTTTTGTGCTGGTGATGATGTGTTTAACTCTGCCTCTGGGATTGGTTGTGATCAGGGTATTAAGGCTTATCCTTAATGTACCGGCAGGCCAGTACATTCCAATGCTGTCACTGCTGTTCTCATCACTGTGTATTATCACTCCATTCAGTTTTATTATAGGCTTGAGTTTTCCTGTCGGGTGTAAAGTGATAAGGGGATTTACGCGCGATACCGCAGCTGATATTGGTTTCGTATATATTCTGGAATCCGTTGGCAGCCTTATTGGCGGGCTATTATTTACCTTCGTGCTGATCAGTAGATTCCCGCCATTGACGATAACCGCAATTTTTAATTGTATCCTGTTATTGAATTTATCCCTGCTGCTTCAGTTTTATGATAGAGGATCTCCTGCGGAAGGAAAGCCTCCGGCTCTTTTTGTCCGGGGAAAGTCTTTAGTCTGTCTTTCACTCTTCTTTGTTACTTTTGTCATACTGATATCGGGTGCAGTCAACAGAGTCGATAATTATTTTATCAACGTAAGATGGAACTCTTCCAATCCGGATATTAATCTCCTGGAATCAATCGATTCAAGATATGAGAATATTGTAGTTGGTGTACGAGACGAACAATACAGCGTGTTTGGAAACGGTCAGTATAATTTTGCTTTTCCTGATGAGTATGAGAACTCTCAAATAGCCCACCTGGTAATGACACAGCATCCTGATCCGAAGAGAGTATTGTTAATAGGCGGTGGAATGGGTGGGGTGATCAGGGAGATGCTGAAGCATCCGATTAAAGAGTTAGATTATATTGAATTGGATCCTGTGTTGATAGAATCGATAAAGGGATACTTACCACCTGAAGAGGCGGATGCTTTGTCTGACAAACGGGTGAAGGTCTTTTATGTTGACGGAAGGTATTATGTTAAGAGAGCAAAGGCGGATAAGAAATATGATCTGATATTTGTAAATATACCGGACCCTTCTACGGCATTTCTTAACAGGTTTTATACCGAACAGTTTTTTCAGGAGGGAAACGATATTCTTGCGGACGATGGGGTGTTCGCGATAGAAATATCATCTGCCGTTAATTACATGGGTGAAGAGGTGGGTAATTATACCGGTTCGATTTTTAAAACTCTGCACAGCGTATTTTCACACGTAATTATTACTCCGGGACAGACAAATTACTATTTTGCGAGTAATTCATCCGGTACTGCTACATTTGACATCAGGACACTATCAAAACGGTATGTTGAGCGCGGTATCAAGTCCGAATACTTTTCTGAGCATGTATTTAATACTCTTTTGCCGCCTGGCAGGGTCAAGTCTGTTGCAGAGGATATTGAGAGCAGGGAAGGCCTCAGGGTGAACACTGACGGAAAACCTGTTACTTACTTCTTTAATCTTATGCTGTGGGACAAGCTTGCCGGAGGTAAATTAGGAGGTGTTCTTAAATGGCTTAAGAACAGCCATCTAAAAACATTCTTAATCCCTGTCTTCATCTTTATCGCATGCCGGTGTGCATATGTAACTGTTTTCAGGCGCAGTACTGGTGCTCAGCAGAAATTTAATATTATAGCGGCCATTGCGACAACAGGATTTGCCGGTATGGCGCTGGAAATCGTCCTGATTTTTGCATTTCAGAATATATATGGATATGTTTATGAAAGTATCGGGCTCATAATTGCGGTGTTTATGTTTGGCCTGACTCTGGGTGGTGGAGTCAGCAGCAGGTTGATATTAGAAGGCCCATCCGGGAATTTACTGCATAAGCTAAGACTTCGGAAATATTTTCCACCCACTAAGACCGGTCCGACTATGTCGTTCGGGCGGGCTCAAAGCCAAAAAGAAGAATCTGAAGATATCGGTGGGCAGAGGGAGATAGACTGGATAAGGATATTCATTGTATTAGAAACCGTTATTGTTGTATACGCCTGCATAATGCCTTTAATACTGGATCAGCTCTCTCAACTGCTTTTCGATTCTGAATATCTGTTTATGATACTGGTGGTAATCACCGGTTTGCTTGTAGGCCTGGAATTTCCTATAGCGGGAAAGTTGTATCTTATGAGGAGAGGGGAGTTGGGGCTGACCGCCGGAACAATCGACAGTGCAGACCACGCAGGAGCATTTATAGGCGCTTTACTTACCGGTGTGCTTTTTGTCCCGCTTTTCGGAATATCCGGTTCGTGCATAATAATAGCAGTGCTTAATATGATGAGTTTATCGTTTCTTCTGCATCTTTACTATCAGAAACGAAAGTCTGGCCCGACAAAAGGCCAGTAGCCCGCCCGGATAAATCCGTTCGCCAGCCCGACGTGCACTCTGGCGGGGACTGGGATAAACCTGCCCATTTGACAAGCTGCAGGGTGGGCATTGCACATCAAAATATTTTGTACTTTAACATACTTCTCCGGCTCAATCATGTTGATTGAACCTTAAATTGTTCAGCGATTAAGTCCGGTATTCAAAGCCGATCAATCTGGAATAACGGCATCCCTGCAGGGAGCGTTTTCTGCCTGAATGAAACCATCTTCAACCCCAGATAATTACAATTCCCTTCCTTTCCAGACCATACCCATCAGAGAAACCATTCCAACTAACTCTCCATTTTCCATAACAGGCGCCCATGATACATTGAAGTTTGTAAGAAAGCGCGCTGCATAATTGACAGGCATGTTTGCGTCAACCATTAAAACAGGTTTGGCCATTATCTCATAGGCGTGGACATCCTCTAACTGTTTCCCTGCCGCAATTACTTTTGTGGCAATGTCTCTAAGTGTAATCAAACCATACACATCTTCGTCGTTACGCGGTCTTACCAGAATTGTCTGAATGTTTTCCTCTTTCATAAGGCTCAGAGCATCTGATACTTTGGTAATTCCATGGATGTTCACAACATACGAATACATAACATCTTTGACACGTTCTACCATTCTTATCTCCTTGATTTTTCTGTTTTAAATATATTTTTCCTGAGCTGCTTTTTCGAGGGCATCCATCTGGCTTTCTGTTCCTATTACCCTGTCAACAGTCCAGGAGAAAGCCATGCCACGTCCCTTCCTGAAATTACCGGCTTCGTAGATAGCGTCCATAATAGAGTTGGCATGGAAATCCTCTACTATGAACAGAAGTACCTCCCGCTGCTGTTCCATTTGCAAGCCAAAAAAAGTTTTCTGTTCACGGATGCCTTCTCCTCTGGCATTAAGTATGGTGACGCCTGTTGCACCAGCCTCTTTTGCTGACGAGATGACCGTATCCTGGCGATCCTGTTCTACCATTGCTATGATTACTTTAAACCGCATATAATTCTCCTCCAAATAAAAATAAATAAAATAAACAAGTTGTAAAATTAACACTGTTACTGACAACATGGTAATACATTTTGAATTCTGAAAAATGGTATCAAACCTTCTTCAAGCTTTTACTCCTGCTCCTTTTTGCAGTCCATTCTGATATTATCCCGTAACCAAGCACACTAATAATCGGGAAGAGAGAGGCAAAGGCTATAAGTCCAAAGGCATCAACAATTACAGAACGGCCGGGTACGTTTGATGCCAGGCCAATCCCGAGAGCGGCAACCAGTGGTACGGTTACGGTGGAAGTGGTCACTCCTCCGGAATCATAGGCCAGAGGAATAATCATCTTGGGGGCCAGGAATGTCAGGCCTACAACAACCAGGTAACCTGCAACAATATACCAATGGAGGGGGGCACCGGTAACGATTCTATAGCAGCCGAGTGAGATGCCAATTGCCACCCCGAGTGCAACTGCGAGACGAAGCCCCCATGGCGAAATAGCTCCTGTCGAGACTTCCCTGGCCTTGAGGGCTACGGCTATCAGAGCGGGCTCTGCCACAGTGGTAGAGAACCCAATGCAGAACCCGAATACGTACGTCCAGAAATAGAGTGACGGATGAACAAATCCTGTAGCGTCAATTTCCTTGAGTATCGCAGCATTTCCCTTTGCCAGGAAAAAGAAGTTGGTCAGCTGCCTTGACATTGCTTCACCGAGAGGGAAAAGGCCCTTTTCAAGTCCAATCATAAATACGGCCAGGCCAATAACTACCAGGCAGAAGCCATATATCAAACGGCGAGGATGGTCAATCTTTTTCCTGATAACAACCAGCTGAAAGAACAGGATCACCCCTATAATCGGGGCCACATCCTTAAGTGTGCCAAGTAAGACTTTAGCTGAGTGGTAAAGTAATTCCATCTGTTTCTATTGTTGTAAACGAAGATAAGATAATCAATAAATTATAAACCCGTATAACATTACGAAAATCATAGGGGTCAGGCTTGCAAAGGCAATCAGCCCGAAGCCGTCTACTATCGGGTTTCTCCCTCTAATACAGGAGGCCAGGCCCACTCCGAGTGCGGCTACTAGAGGCACGGTAATTGTTGACGTCGTAACACCTCCGGAATCATAGGCTATTCCAACAATCTCATCAGGTGCAAAGGCGGTCATGATGGAGATACAGATATATCCTATGATAATAAACCATTGGATTGGCCAGCCTTTTACTATACGGAAAACCCCTACGGCAATTGCCAGCCCTACTGAAAATGCAACAGTTAACCGGAGTCCGAAGGCGTAGTTTGCTATCGATTCGCTTGTATGTTTAATGGCATCTGCCTCAGCCGCAATTTCTCCGGCTTTTTTAGCGACGGCAATCAGGGCAGGCTCGGCTATTGTAGTGCAAAAGCCGATTGTAAATCCAAAGATGAGCAGCCACCATATACTGCCCTTGGCTGAGAATTGGAAAGCCATTTTTTCGCCAAGGGGGAATAAGCCAATCTCAAGACCCTGTATAAAAAGGAATAATCCAACCAAAACAAAAATCATACCTGAAATGGTAGCGGCAAGGTCCGGAAATGGCTGTTTAATTACTAATAGCTGAAAAAATGTAACAACAATCAGTATCGGAAGGATATTGAAAAATACACTGAATATATTTTTTGCTAAATTTATAAGAAAAGCAATCATGGCAATAGATTAATAAGAAGTATAAATAGGACACGGATCTTCCAGTATTGGAATCCTCACGAAAGTGAGAAAAAAACCTTACTCTCGCCCGCCTGACAGATAACCGGGCTGGTGGCCTGGCGGGAAGTGAGCCAAAGTTTAAAGTGACTAAAGTTATGGAGATTAAATCCAAATGTCAAAGCTCAAATGGCAAATCAATGCTTTAAGTCCAAATGTCTATGTGCATGATCGTGCACGCTTCTGCTTCTTGTTTCTTGCCTCATGTTTCCAGCATATATCCTTCAATTGGTCAGTTGTTATTCGTAATTTCTTGTTCGATGTTTGATATTCTCTTTTTGCTTGTCTTTAGCATCTGTGTCCCATGAATATAACTGTATATGGTCTCAGTGGTTTTACTAATGCCATACTCCCGGTATCGGATGCTTACAATTTCCGCATTCACTTCCTTTCATGGAATACTCAAGAATTGTAAATCCCACTCTCTTTATGACTACTTTCTTGCATCCGGGACAGTATGTGCTCTCCCCTGGATGGCCTGGTACATTGCCGGTATAAGGAAAGTTAAGGCCCGCTTCCAACGCAATGTCTCTTGCCATTTCCAATGTCTTTGCAGGGGTAGGCGGAAGGTTTTTTATCTTGTATGTAGGGTGAAAACGTGTGAAGTGGATGGGTACATCAGGGCCAAGGTTTTTGTTTATCCATTTGCACATATCCTTGAGCTCTTTTTTGCTGTCATTCAGTGTCGGAACCATGAGCATGACAACTTCAAACCAGATGCCTGTCTCTTTTAATGTGCTGAGGGTTTCAAGTACGGGTTTTAACTCCCCGCTACAGGTTTCTTTGTAGAATTTTTCTGTAAACGCTTTAAAATCAATTTTGACAGCATTTAATTCTTTGACAAGCTTAACAAGAGGATCTTTTTTTATGTACCCGTTAGAAATCATTACACTTCCAACGCCTTCCTGTTTTCCATGACTGGCAGTTTCGTACATATATTCATAAAAAACCACCGGTTCGGAATATGTGTAAGCAATAGTATCACATTTTCGTTCTCTTGCGAATTTTACTACTTCTTCCGGAGTGATTTTGATGCTGTCTATCTGTTCAGGGCGGAATTGTGATATTTGCCAATTCTGGCAAAATTTACACTCTATATTGCATCCTGCCGTTGCTATAGAATATGCCTTTGTACCGGGTAGGTAGTGGAATAAGGGCTTCTTCTCAATAGGATCGGCATTTAACGAGCATACGCGGGAATGAACCAGTGTATAGTATTTTCCGTTGCGGTTTTCCCTTACACCGCAATAACCTCTTTCAAGATCAGCCACTTGACAACCCCTGGGACAGAGTTCACATTCTACGCGGGCTTCCGGGAGTTGTTTATAATACATCGCTTCCGTGGCAGGAAATTCCTCTTCATACGATTCGGACGCATTAAGTGAAGAAACATAAGGTGCGTAACCTGTGCAAAGTGCGCAAGTCCCTATGATACCACTCTTTAAAAAACCTCTTCTTGTGATCAAAATTTCACCTCTTTAATTAGTTTACTAAAATTCTATTTTATTTATTGTATAAAGTCAAGACGCATGTACCTCTTAAGAGTTTTTGGTGTATATATTCTTACAACTTATGTTGACAGTATATTATCAAAGTGATACACTTCTCTAATATATCGTTGTACCTGAGAAATCTACCGATTTCTTGTATTCTTGGCAGCAAAATGTTTTTGGAAGGAGGATTGAAGGAAGAATGAAGAAGAGTGCATGTTGTTTCATTTTCTTGCCTGTATTGCTTATCTGTTTTGCTTTTTCTGCGGTTTCTCATGGTATAGAATTAAACCCGATTCAGGAACGGATCGAAGAGACAATTAAGCTTGGCGAAAAAAATCCGGGTAAGAAAATATTCGAGACTGATCTTGTAAAATCTGCAATTTTTGGTAACTGGCCAAACTACGGAGGCGGCCTGGTAAAGACTAAGCTGGTCGATCTTGCTGTAATGGCAGCGATGAAGAGAAAGGCTAGAAAGAATTTAAAAGAAGAGGACGCGCATGCAATGATGGGATCAGACGTGTTAACAATCAGCTACAGGGGTGGTGAAGATATTTTCAAGATCAAATTGAGACAGCGCGGCAGATTGATAGAACCGGTAAAAATGTTAAGACCTGATATGTCTAAAAGAGGCGCAGATAACCATATCACTTTCTATCTGGTAAGCTTTCCTTATTCAAAACTTGACCTGGATGAGAGAGCTACAATTTTGATTCAAAAGGATTTTGGTGATGAGGAACATGAAGTTGACTTCTCAAGAATCAAATAATTTGCAGCATGAATCTGATTTTTATCACTAAATTACTGTAAAATTTTTTTTGCAGGGCTGACTGATAAGTTGTTTGTTTATATGTACTTGTATGCAAAGGCTTTATAGGTCCTGGTAGTAAATGAATATCAATAAATATGTTCTGATGGTCTTATTGCTTGTTTTCTTCTCTGTTGGTTGTACGAGTACGAATTTTGCCAGAATATCTAAAAATAAGTATCTGCCAAAAAGTGAAAGTGTAGTGATTCCGATTTCATCAGGAGGCTCTGACTTGATCTATGAGAGGATTGGAGTGGTCTTTGTTTTCGGAAACGATATGACTAAGGAGATGGTAGATAAGAGCATGAGGGATCAGGCTGTTCAAGTGGGTGCTGATGCAATAATTTTTGCCAAGTATAAAGATATAGAATCTGCTAAGTATTTTGAGTCTTATGGGAGTGCTTTTGTAGATTTTGATTGGGCAAAAAAACAGGGAACTGGCAATTGGTTGATGAAGGGGAAGCCTGCCGGTGCGGGGCTTGCCATAAGTTACAAAACTTCACAAAACAACACTAAGAATTTGAACCTCAATACGGAGGATGATTAAATGCCAATCGTAAAACAGTTAACAATTCTTCTTGAAAATAGTCCGGGGGCACTATCAAATGTATGTTCGGATCTGGCCAGTAAAGATATAAACATTTTAGCAATGTCAGTACTGGATACGATAGATTCAGGTCTTGTTCGAATGGTAGTTGACGATCATGAGCACGCAGTTAAAGAGCTTGGAGATTCAGGGCTTAATGTTATTGAAACTGAAGTATTGTCGCTGGAGATGATACATAAACCGGGAACTATGGCAGATATAACAAGGCAGCTGAGTAAAGCTAAGATCAATATTGAGTATGCGTATGGCAGTGTTCCTCCCGGTGATGGTTCTTCCATTGGGATATTCTGGGTTTCAAATCTGAAGAAGGCAATAGAGATACTGGAGGCGTGAGACAATAGGGGGCAGTCCCTCCAAAAGGCTGTTCTCTCGCCCGGCGTGCATTCTGGCGGGGACAAGCCTGCACATCTGACATTACTGTCTGAATTATCTAAATAATGTCAGACATTGAAAGAAGAAGGCGGAAAGCATAATCAGGCTTCTTTCTTTTTAATTAATTAAGTATCTCCTTCACCCTGCCTGCCAGAAAGAAAGAGCCTGTTATGCAGATCAGGCTGTCATTCTCTGCAATTCTCCTGGCCTCTTTCAACGCTTCAGCGATATCTTCAATTACCAGCATGCTGTTCTGGGAAAATTGTTTCGCTTTAAGAGCCATTTGTGCAGGATCTGCTTCACGAGGATTACCTGTTCTTGTAAATATCAAATCGGTGGATATAGATGCTATCTCTTTAAGAACACCTTCAATGTCCTTGTCCGATGACAAACCTATTACTAATACTAATTTCTTAAATGTGAAATTTTCTTTTATAGATTCCCTCAATATCTTCATTGAAGCTGTTGTATGCGCTGTGTCCATTATAATTAACGGGTTCTCTGATACCACTTCAATTCTTGCAGGGCAACTGATCTTTGTAAGTGCGTTTACAATCAATTCGGTGTTTGCATCTATTACACCGGCTTCAGATAAGACCTCCAGCGACCCTATTGCAGTAGCACAGTTTTCAACCTGGTGCCGTCCGACAAGTGGCAGGAAAATATTGTTATAGTCTGTTCTCCATGTTTTTATTTCGCACTCAGAACCATAAATCTCGTCTCTCTTTGCAACCCTGATGTTGCGGATCAAAATATCTCTTCCAACAAGTAACAGAGGTGCATTCTTAGATTTGCACGTCTCTGAGATTACTGCGAGGGCATCAGGTTCCTGTATTGAAGAGATGACCGGGATACCCTCCTTGATTATACCTGACTTTTCATATGCAATCTTCTCAAGTGTATTACCAAGCCTGTCAGTATGGTCATAACCAACAGGTGTTATGACGGAGACTTGAGGCAAAATAATATTGGTAGAATCAAGCCTTCCCCCCATACCGACTTCCAGGACTGAAATGTCTGCTTTCTCTCTCTCAAAATAGAGAAATGCAACGGCTGTGACTATTTCGAAAAAAGTGGGCATAAGAATGGGGTTCTTTAGTGTTATTTTATCAATATATGGTTTGAGAATATTAATTAACCGCACAAACGTTTTCTGCGAAATCATTCTGTCGTTGACTTTCATCCTTTCACCCAGATATATAAGGTGTGGTGAGGTGAAAAGGCCGGTATTCAGACCAAGTGCGTGCAGGACAGAGGCAATTATTATGGCAGTAGACCCCTTGCCCTTGGTGCCGGTTATGTGGACAGCTCTTCTTTTTTTATGAGGATTTCCTGCAAACGACATCATCTCCTCCATCCTCTTAAGATCGAAGGTGGATGTGTCGTATTTGTATTGAGTAAGTTTTTCGTAATCTATGGTCTTTAATAAGAACTCTTCAGCCTGTTTGTAGGAGTTTAAACTGTTTTGTTTTATCATATATTAAATTTCAAGGTAAATTGGACACAGGTTTTCCAGTATTGGAATCCTCACGAAAGTGTGGAATATGCCCTTGCTTTCGCAAGAAATCCAGCATGGCCCTTTTTTTCGTAATAAGTCCGAATCTAGAGTTTCATTTAAATAGAATAATAGCTCTTTTTCCTTGACAAAAAAATCGGCATAAATTACAACGTTACCATCATGAAAGAAATCTTCGTAGATCTCGGTAAGGACAGCTATAATATAGTCGTTGATAAGGGTATACTCAATAAAGTCGGCATTCTCATATCAAAGGTAATCAGTCCCCGGAAAGCTATTGTTGTAACGGATAAAATTGTAGAGCCTCTTTACGGAAAAGTCGTACTGGATAGCCTATCTGAATGTAAATTTGATGTCAAGCTGGTTTCATTAGCTCTTGGGGAAGAACAGAAATCTCTGGCAAAGGCGGAGGAGTTGTACGAACATCTGTTCGACCATGAGATGGACAGGAAGTCTCTAATAGTAGCGTTAGGGGGTGGTGTGCTGGGTGATCTGGCCGGTTTTGTTGCTGCAACATTTATGAGAGGCATACCTTTTGTTCAGATCCCTACTACATTGCTGGCACAGGTTGACAGCAGTATTGGAGGTAAAGTCGCAGTAAATCATCCGAGAGGTAAGAATATGATAGGGTGCTTTTATCAGCCAAAGGCTGTTTTCATTGATACTGACACTCTGCGGACACTGCCAAAGGAGGAAATAACTGCAGGCATGGTTGAGGTGATGAAATACGGAATGATTAAGGACGCCGATTTTTTTGAATATGTAGATGAGCATCTTTCAGAAATCCTGGAGCTTGATCCTGATGCGTTGGAGGAAATTATATACAACTCGTGCAAAACCAAGGCGCATGTAGTTGAACTTGATGAAACAGAACAGGGAATAAGGGCTATTTTAAATTACGGTCATACAATCGGGCATGCATTGGAGGCTTTGACATCATATAAGAAATACAGGCATGGAGATGCGGTGGCTATGGGTATGATATATGTGAGCAAGATAGCCAGAGAAATGAATCTTGCGGATGAAACAGTATTAAAAAGACAGGAATCGCTGTTTTTAAGATTAGGATTGAGTCTGAAAGACACTGAATTAGATCCACATGAAATAGTCAGTAAATTATATCAGGACAAAAAGACGATTGGAGGTAAACTGAGATTTGTTCTTCCTACCAGGATAGGAAACGTCATAATTGATGACAGTGTGAGTGAACAGACTATCCTGAACGCTCTTACCGATTAGTTTTTTTGTGGACTCCATACGAAAGTAAGGACAAGTTCCTCCATTTTTGCCCGCCCGGCCATGCCGTTCGCCAGCCCGACGTGCATTCTGGCGGGGACGGGTAGAATTCAAATACTGGACTCCTTGCTTTGCCCGGCAAACAGTCAGGCTGGCGAGAGTAAGGCCAGGTTCCTCACTTTTGTGAGGGGTCCAGAATTTGACTTGTACTCCTTACGAGAGTAAGGTCATTTTTCTCACTTTCGTGAAGATTCCATTTCAAGAGACAAGATAAATAGGGTGTCAATCATGGATGATTTTGAAAGTCTTATCCGGTTAAATATGATAAGCGGTATAGGTACGGTAACGTATCGCCGTCTTATAGAGTACCTCGGTACAGCTAAATCTATATTGGACTGTCCGAAAAGCAGGCTGGAGAAGATACCAGGTGTCGGGCCCAAAATAGCAGCAAGGATAGTAAACGGTGTAAAGGCGGCTGATGTTGACAAAGAGATTAAACTGGCAGAGAAGAATAACGTAAAGATAGTCCCTTTTTTAAGCGATCAATTCCCACACAACCTCAAGCAGATCTATGATCCTCCGCTTCTGCTCTATATTAAAGGGGATATTATAAAAAGTGATACACTTGCGCTTGCTATAGTTGGTGCACGCAGGTGCAGTTACTATGGTCTGACACAGGCGGAAAGATTTGGACGGCAGCTGGCACAGGTAGGATTTTGTGTAGTAAGCGGGATGGCCAGAGGCATAGATACTAATGCACATGTTGGTGCTATCAAGGGAAAAGGCAGGACTATAGCAGTACTTGGCAGTGGTCTCGGAGTGATTTATCCACGTGAGAACAAAGAGCTCGCTGAGAAAATTGCTTCAAACGGGGCGGTAATTTCTGAATTGCCCATGAGTACTCCGCCCAATAATCGTAATTTTCCTCCACGAAACCGGATAATCAGCGGGTTGTCACTTGGAGTGCTGGTGGTGGAGTCTACACTCAGGAGCGGTTCTGCAATAACGGCAAGATGGGCTCTTGAACATGGAAAAGAGGTGTTTGCCGTACCCGGCAATATTGATAATAATCACAGCAGAGGTACCAATAAACTTATCAAAGACGGTGCGAAACTTGTTGAAGACATTAGTGACATTGTTGAAGAACTGGGCCCACTTGCAGAATCTATACACATAAATGATAATGAAAAGGTTGTGGACATCAGGAGCCTCACGCTCAATTCCCAGGAGAATAAGATATTCTCACTTCTTTCAAGTACGCCTGAAGCTATCGACGATATTACAGACAAGTCCGGCCTGCCTTCTTCAAACGTAGCAAGTATACTTATGATACTGGAAGTCAAGAGGCTGGTAAAACAGCTTTCCGGAAAGAGGTTTGTGAAGGCGTAACCAGGTAGGGTTTGTCAGGTTTAACAGGATAGACAAGATAAATATTTTGTGTACTATCGTGCATATACAACAGTAATTTGTTGTTCGTCAATGGTCATTCGTCATTCCTTGTTCCCAGCCTGAATGACGAGTCGGACAGGTGTATTCGATATTCTCTTTCCCTCTGTTTTTCTCTGCGTCCTCAGCGCCTCCGCGGTGAATAATTCTTTAACTCAAACACCTTTAGCGAGCCGATTGGCAAGGAAAGACGGTAAATTAGCTTTTATAATTTTTGCCATTGTCTTGTGATAGTCATATTCTAATCTGATTATCTCCAAGTTCCAGTTATCATCGTCAAATACAGCAAATGAGAGCATCGGAGAACCATCGCGTGGCTGCCCTACACTTCCGACATTGACGATCGTTTTATCGTCTTTAGATAATGTTGCCCTATTGCTGTTCCTCTGTGATTCACGATAAGAATATATTCCCGGGATATGTGAGTGACCTACAAAGCAGAGAGTGTGCTTCATCTCTATCAAGCTAGAATATGCATTACGGGCGTTGGTAATATATCTCCATAGCATGGGGTCGTCTGGTGATGCATGAACATATAATACATTGTCTTCTTCAATCTGAAGCGGTAGTCTTCCGGTTGCCTCTTTTATCTCTTCATTCAGGATATCTCTTGTCCATCTGATAGATTCACGTGCAAGCCTGTTTATTTGATAATCGTAGTCTGTGTCCAGGATGGAATCCTCATGATTCCCAAGACATATTTTGTCAGTAAGTGATTCGACTATTTTGAAGCACTCTTCAGGGTCAGGGCCGTAACCAACAATATCTCCAAGACAGACTACGCGCTTTTCTCCATCCAGCTTTTCAATATATTCCAATACCTTGTTGAGGGCTTCCAGATTTCCATGAATATCTGAAATTATGATTACCTTCATAGTATAACGTTCCTGAGGAATCCAACACTGGATTCCTTACGAGAGTAAGGATATTCCTCACTTTCGTGAGGATTCCAACTCTGGGCTCCTTACGAGAGTAAGGGTATTCCCTCACTTTCGTGAGGATACCAATTCTTAGAATAATTTAATAATCACTGATGAGTTTCATTAATTTACTTATTATATTATAATGATACTGTATACCATAAAGGAAAACCGGAACGAACTAAAAAATAGTCTGAGTAGTATTATGTGTAAATAATGGTTCAGTACATACTTAGCTAAAGGTAACATTAAAAAGATGTGGAAAAAAAACGGTAGCCGTGTTAAGAATGATTAAGCGAAAAATTTAAACTATTGAGGGACTCTTCAGCAGTTATGGAACGACAGACACAAAATAATATGATTAATAATAGTGTATTCAGGGAGCTGTGTGATGCTGTCGGTCACGAGCATGTCATTGATAAGATTGAGGAAAGAGTTCGTTATTCTTTTGATGCTGCAGGAAAAAAGTCTGTGCCTGATGTAGTGATACTGCCTGAATCTACGGAGCAGGTATCAAGTATAGTATTGATCGCAAATAATCATAACATTCCGATCTGCCAGCGTGGGGCAGTGGCCGGTTTGTCCGGCGGAACAGAATCCGTAAATGGCGGTATCGTGCTTGATTTAAAAAAAATGAATCGGATAGTAGAGTTAAATGCCAGGGACCTTACCGTGACGGTAGAGCCTGGTGTCATTACAAAAGATTTGCAGGATGAAGCTGCAAAGTTTCGACTCTTCTATCCACCTGAGCCGGGAAGCGCGGGCTGCTCAACTATTGGCGGAAAAGTGGCTGAATGTACGGCGGGGATGACCGGTATGAAGTACGGAGTAACGAGGGATTATGTCCTTGCCCTGGAGATTGTTCTTCCTGACGGTTCCGTCATAAATGCAGGACGTAAAACGCTCAAGAGTGTTGCGGGATACGATTTAACCAGATTCTTTGTCGGGTCTGATGGGACTCTGGGGGTGTTGACGAAAATAACATTAAAATTATTGCCAATGTCAGAAAGCAGAGGTACGGTTTTGTCGTTCTTCAAAGACATAGATAGCGCACTGAATACTGCAGACTTAATCGTAATAAAGAATCATCTGAATCCCTGGTCACTGGAATTTGCTGACAAAACATGTATTGACGCTGTCAGAGGATTTATAGAAGAAGAAATTCCCGAAGAAGCGGAGGCTCTCTTACTGGTGGATATAGATGGGAATGAGAGGAATGTGGAAAAGGGTATCTCCAGAATTGATGCTCTCAGCATGGAAAACAGTGCCTTGAAGACTTTAATTGCGAATAGTGATGAAGAACGAAACAGATTGTGGGAAATCAGAAAATCTGTTCACTCGTCTCTCTTTAAAACCGCTTCTATAAGGTATAGCGAAGATCTGTCTGTTCCGAGAAGTAAGGTTAGAGATGTCCTGGAAAAGGTATATGAACTCGGCAAGGCATCTTCGTTGCTGGTGGCGGCATTCGGGTGCATTGGAGAGGGACACATTCATGTGATCTGCAGTGGTGGTCAAAATGGTGGTGAGTCTGCCCGAAGCCTGGTATCTACAATATTGAAGGATGTTGTGCCTGAAGGGAGGGCTGTCACATCAGATTTTGTACCTCATGAGGTTGAAATGATGAAAGAGCTGAAGAGGATGTTCGATCCGAAGGGAATTATGAATCCGGGAAAAATTTTTGCTTAAGATGGAGTCCTTACGAAAGCGAGGAAAGTATCCTTACTCTCACCCGCCTGTCTGATTGTCGGGCAAGTGAGAAATCCATGATCATCCTTGCCTTCCTGGAGAAGAAGAAAAACTGAAATAAATTAAACGGCCACGGATTGACACGGATATACACTGATGTTAAAGACAAAGAAGATGAGAATATCGAATTATATAACAAGGAAAGTAAAATGTTGAGGTAAAAAGGAAAAAGATTTTAACCGCTAAGGAAAACAAGAAACTCAGGAAAAAACAGAAGCCATGGATATTAGTCATTTGTGCTTAAAGCATTGATTTGGCATTTGAGCTTTGACATTTGGATTTAATTCGTCAATTTCGATATTAAATATAATCTTTAATATTTGCGCTTTTTGCGGTGAATTCTTATGGTTTTTATTTAAAATGGAGTTCTTACGAAAGTAAGGATATATAAGGCCCAATAATAAAACAGGTGAATAATGAAGCTTTTTCAGAAAACAAAAAAAGAAACTGGCAGACATCAGAAAGCCCTCAATAAGCTTATCAGGGTTTTGGGGAAGGATAGGGTGCTTTCGGCGATTGAGGATAGGATATGTTACTCTTACGACGGTACAAAGCAGAAGGCTCTTCCGGATATCGTGGTCAGGCCTGGAGGCACTACTGATGTTTCGAATACTTTAAAGATTGCAAACGAGTATGAAGTTCCGATATACGCAAGAGGCGCCGGGTCAGGTCTCACCGGCGGGGCGGTACCGCTTATGGGTGGAATTGTGTTTGATCTCAAAAACATGAACAGGATAATTGAGATATGTCCCGATGATTTTATTGCGACCGTTGAACCGGGCGTAGTGACAAAGGAACTGCAGGATGAGGTGGCAAAGTTTGATCTTTTCTATCCGCCTGACCCGTCAAGTGCAGCATTTTCAACGATTGGCGGTAATGTCGCGGAGTGTGCAGGGGGGATAACCGGGCTGAGATATGGAGTGACGCGTGATTATATTCTTGCCCTGGAGATAGTCCTTCCTGATGGATCAATTATTAACACCGGGGGGAAAACATTAAGGAGAACTGCAGGTTATGACCTGACAAGGCTTTTTACAGGTTCTGAGGGCACATTGGGGGTTTTTACCAAAATAACGGTAAAACTGATTCCAAAGCCTCCAGGGATCCGGACACTGGCTGCTCATTTCAGTGATAAAGATGATGCTGTTGATGCCGCCGATTTGATTATTGATAATAATATAGTACCTCGCACATTGGAATTTCTGGATCAAATGACTATAACTGCGGTGAACAGTTATACCGGAAATGATATAGGAGAAGATGTAAAAGCATTACTGTTAATTGATATTGATGGTACAGATGAAAGCATCGATCATGAAATGCCTATAGTTGAGAATGCGTGTAAGCAGAGCAATGCGTTCTGGATTAAAGTCGCAGAGACAGCAAAGGAGAGAGATGCTATCTGGGCTGCCAGACGTTCCATTTCTCCCGCGTTATACAACATTGCTCCCCATAAAATAAACGAGGATATCTGTGTGCCCAGAAGTAAGATCAAGGAAATGCTGCAGAGGGTTGACCGAATTAAAGAGGGCCAGCCGATCTATATCGCAAACTTCGGACACATAGGAGACGGCAATATACATGTAAATATAATGTATAGCGATGATCCCGGTCAGGAGGAGTTGGCGGAGGTTATTGTAAATAAAGTTATGAAGGAGGTAGTGGCGTTAGGGGGGTCTATATCAGGTGAGCACGGTATTGGAAACAAGAAATCTCAATTTATGGAGTTGGAAATTCCTCCACAGGAATATGAGATTATGAAAAGGTTTAAAAGTTTTTTTGACCCTAAAGGGATTATGAATCCCGGTAAGATGTTTTTGAGATAACGCGGCAAAGCTGCAGTAAAAGTGCCTGAAATGATCTAGAGTGCCTAAAGTAAAAAATGAAGAATCAGCCGCTAATTTAGATCACTTTAGGCACTTAGTTTATTTAGACACTTCAAGCTTAATTAAGTAAATAAAAATGTCTGACTGGAAAGAAGAAGTAAGTAAATGTTCGAAATGTGGTAAATGCCATACCGTCTGTCCTGTTTTTCTGGAAACAGGCGACGAGTCGACGGTGGCGCGTGGACGCATCAGCCTTGCTGAAGCTTTGCGGGACAAACAGATCGTTTACACTGATAAGCTGCGTGATTATGTCTATTCCTGTAAAAAGTGTATGAGGTGCAGGAAGGTCTGCCCTTCAGATGTTGATTACGAGGTAATCATTACCGCATTGCTGCGCGGAGTGGCCGATGAGATGGGTATCCCATTGCTGCCGAAGATAGTCTTCAGGTATATATTACCGAGAAGGATACTTTTTGACCTCATGCTCAAAGTAGGATCTAAAATCCAGAGGTTCATACCGGGGAAGAGGAGAGGGCGGATGCGCCATCTTCCGCTTTTGTTTATGGGTAAGAGATGGATACCTACTCTGGCAAAGAAAACCGCATTACAAAAGCTCCGAACAACGGGGAAACTGAAAAATCCAAAGATGCGGGTAGGGCTGTTCACCGGGTGCTTGATCAATTACATCTATGTAGATATAGCAGAAGCCGTGGTAGATGTGCTTAACAGGATGAACATAGAGGTGGTTGTACCTCAAGGCCAATTGTGCTGCGGAACACCATCATCCACCATGGGAGATCACAAATCCAGCAAGAAACTTGCAGAGGTAAATAGAGAGGTGTTTGAGTCACACAATCTGGACGCGATAGTGAGTGCCTGTGCAACATGCACTAAGAGTATTAAACTGGATTACCTGCGCACACTGGGTCCTTCATGGAAGCAGATGTCGGATAAAATCTATGATATATCTGAGTTTATTGAAAAGTATTGCAGCGATGATTATAAGACGAAGCCTGTCGATGAAAAAGTGACCTATCATGATCCCTGCCATCTTTTATGGGTACGTGGCATCTCTGACGAGCCAAGAAATGTTTTAAAGAAATCTTCTGATTTCGTTGATATGGATATGGCAGGTTCGTGCTGCGGGGGTGGAGGAATCTTTACCATAATCCATTATGACCTTACCCTGAAGATGCTTGAGAGAAAGGTGAACTCGATTGAAAGAAGCGGGGCGGACACCGTTGCGACTAACTGTCCGGGCTGTATCATGCAGATAGCCGATGGATTTGCAGGTAAAGATTCCAGGGTAAAGACTACTCACTCAATACAGATACTTCAAAAAGCGCTGGCAAACGGTGATGATTATGTAGAATAACTATTTTTCAGGCGTTCCTCTTTATCTGGCAAGTATATCTTTTGTAATTTTCCATGTTTTTTTTTGTTGAATGGAGAGATGCCACTAAATATACTTCAAAATATATTACCACATACCTTGAACAGGATAATGTAATTATCTGTACTTTAATTGTATTTAAAGCATACAAAGTAAAGTTATGAAGCTTCGAACAAAGCTGATACTTATTTTAATCTTTGTCTTCCTGTCTACATTCTCTGCCGTAGAATTTCTTCATTATCAGTCCATTAAGAATGGGGTTGTTAATGAATTGAGACGCAATGCAAGAAATATCCGAGACATACTTATGGCAACTCGCAGAATTTATCACAGACAATTTCTGAACAGTGGTATACCATTGACGGAGAAAACACTTGGATTTTTGCCTGCTCATTCATTGAGCCGTATATCGGATGATTTTGCGAATTGGACAGAAGACAAATTGTATTTTAACAATGTTTCAGATAGACCACGTAATCCAAAAAATGCTGCAGACGCAATAGAACAGGAAGCCATTAGGTACTATCGTGATAATCCGACAGAAAAGGAACGGTTTGTTCCGTTTAAATCAAAAGGGGGTGAATCGTTTTACCACTATTCTGCTCCAATATGGATTGAGGAATATTGCTTGAAATGTCACGGCAGTAAAGAAGACGCTCATGTCACAATTCGTACCAAATATGATTCATCATTCGATTACAAATTAGGAGAGCTAAGGGGTGTTATGAGTATTAAGCTGCCGGCTACTCATCTGAATTCACGAGTATGGAGTAGTTTTCAAAGAGATTTTTGGGTCCATTTGTCCAGTTTCACTGGAATGTTTATTTTAATTTCGTGGATGCTTAATCGATACGTTACAGTCCCGGTTAAAAGGCTTACTTCAGGTATTGAAGCAGTTGCATCCGGGAAGTATACCCAGCCAATTACAGGATTATCAGGTGAAATGGATATAGTTGGTAAGGCGTTTAATGAAATGTCAAAACAGCTTGGGCAGCGTGAAGATGAACTTAAAAAGAATGAAGCGAGATTTCGAAGCATGCTATCATCTTTGTATGAGGCGGCTATTATAGTTTATGGTCGAGATGGCAAGATTTTATCGCTTTGGGGCACGCCGGAAATGGATAAACGATACGGTATACGTGCTGTTGACATGGTTGGTGTTTCAATCAAAGAGTTTGTACTTCCAGAGCATGCTGAACGGAGATTGGAAGAAATTCGTACCGTATTTGATGCAGGAGAGAAGAAGGTAGTAGAATATATTATTAATGTTCCCGGTGGCAGTTTCTGGCACGAGATATCACTCAGTCCATTGCGGAATGAGAAAGGAGACATTACTGCTGTAGTCGGGTTTATCCGTGACCTTACTGAGCGTAAAAAATTGGAAAAAGAGCTTATAAAGGCGCAGAAACTTGAAACTGTTGGTGTCCTTGCAGGTGGCATCGCCCACGATTTCAACAATAGCTTACAGACAATTTTAGGTTATATTTCTTTGGTAAAAATGAAAACTGATCTGAATGCTGAAACTTATAAATATTTAGAAAATGCCAGAAAAGCAATTTGCCAGTCAAAGGACCTGACCAAACAACTTCTCACTTTCTCCAAGGGTGGAGAACCTGTAAAGAGGATCATGTCTATTTCAGAATTGGCAGAAAATTCTATCAAACTTGCATTGAGCGGTTCAACAGTCAAGTGTGAACTCTGCATACCGGACAATCTCTGGAATGTAGATGCCGACAAAGGGCAGTTAAACCAGGTATTTAATAATATTATTATCAATGCCTGCCAGGCAATGCCTGATGGAGGAAACATAAAAATATATGCAGAAAATATTAATGTGGTTGATGAAGATTCATTGCCGTTGAGAAAAGGAGAATATGTAAAAATATCATTTTCTGATAACGGAGAGGGTATATCACAGGAACGTTTGCAAATGGTTTTTGACCCATTTTATACAACTAAAAAGAAAGGAAGCGGCCTTGGACTTGCGACTTCGTATTCTATAATCGCAAAACATGAAGGAAACATTACCGTAGCTTCTGAGATAGGAATTGGCTCAACCTTCAACGTTTATCTGCCTGCTTCCCGGAAAGATGTTGTTTTTCAAGAAAAAGATGGATTTGATAGTTCGTCTGCTGAGGAGAGGAAAGAAGAAAGCAGTGAAAGTAAAGGGAAAATTTTGTTAATGGATGACGAATCTTCAATCAGAATCATATTAGGCGAACAGCTGAGAGAACTGAAATATGATGTCGAAGTCGCAGAAGAAGGCTCTGAAGCTATACGTTTATACAAAGATGCCAGTGAGGCAGGTAAACCATTTGATGCTGTTGTAATGGATTTGACTATACCCGGCGGTATGGGAGGGAGGGAAACTATTGAAAAACTGATAGACTTTGACTCTGATGTTAAAGCTGTTGTGATGAGCGGTTACGCGAATGACCCCACAATGGCCAACTATAGGGAATCTGGTTTTAAAGGTGTTCTTGCTAAACCGCATGATATTTACGAACTTGATGCAATATTGCGTAATATAATCATGGCAACTGACTGACACTCTTCAATGACAGTGATTTGCAGTTCACATATTTCTAAGACAATACATTAAGACAAATAAATAGTTAATAATCTATATTTAGTAAAAGGAAGCTATTTTTATATCTTTCTTCCACTCCAGATATAGATAGCTTTGCCCAGGATTGTGATTGCCGGTTTATTGTTGAGCTTTATTGTCTCTTTGCCGTAGGCAGGGTTGTCACTAATAAGTTCTACCGTATCTTCCGACAGTCTCCTGATTCTTTTTATGAGTATTGTATCGCCTCTCCTGAGAATATAGATCCCCTCGGTTACAATCCAGTCTATCCCCTTGTCTACAATTATAAGGGCATCATGTTTTATTGTAGGCTCCATGGAGTCAGAATCGGCACTAAGAATAAACAGATTGTCAGGGTTTGATTTCAGTTCTCTATTAAGCCAATCTCGGCGAAATACAAGATCCGCACCGATTTTCTCATCATTTACAAATGATTCATGCCCGGCTGTTGCCTTAATGTTGAAAAGTGGTATTTTGCAGTAGACAGCGCTGTCGGTTTCTCCAGTGGATCCCTGCAGTATTTGCACCCTGTGAGGCAGTTCATCAACAGAAAAACCAAACGCAGACAGAAATCCCTTTTTAAATTTCACTGATATATCACGTTTGCCACTGAGGATTTCAGATACATAACTGCTTGATAGCGAAATTTTTTTCGCAAACTCACCCCTCTTCAAATGCTGATTATATATAAACTTGTCTAAATGATGTAAAATATTCATATCTATAAGCGAATTTTATAGTTGACAAATTCGTAATTATTCGCTACAGTTCGTAAAAAATCTGTGAGCAAGAGGCCGGAAGGGCTGATTGCCTGTTCAAGCAGATTATAAATTTTATTTTATTAAATTCAATGTCTAAGTTCGTATACGGAGATTTCATTATTTGTCCTTATTAATTTGTGTCCCGGATAATTTGTAAAGCTAATTGATAATATGACGATAATACAGAATAGAAAGTATTTTAAAGTCTTCGGCAGGATCAAATCTTTTGATTTTTGGTCTGGGCCTTGAACTGTAATTTGTTTTTTCAGATTTTTGAAGAGAAGGATCTGTCTGTTGCAGTAGATTCAAAGACATTGTTACAGTAGGGGCAAAAGTTTTTATAACCAGATTAAAAAAATTTAAAAAAAGGGAGAATGCGATGAGAGATAAGGTAAATACTAATTTTGATATAGGTAAGCTTGTTTTTGAAGGTATGATGACCGTTTTCATCGTACTGATATTCCTGTTCATTGCGCAGAACTGGGTATTGACAGACAGTGTTGAAACATCGTTTCAGGCAACCTGCAGTGTGTCTGACGGCAGAGTAGGGAGTGGCGAGCATCTATTCTATGAAACCAACAGAGTTATTGACGGCGATGACTTAATACTGCGCTAAATTTCAGTGCTGTCAGGTTAGGTTTTTGCGCGTACGACTTTTGTCATACCAGAACGCCTCCCCCGTGTTCCCGTCATTACGGTAATGACAGTTATTGGACAAATAAATGTAACGTTTGCAAAAACCTAACCTGATAACACTGGATAGTACTGACAATCAGATTTAAGATTGAGTAAATGTGTAATTAAAGTAAATTAAAGATTTGACAATTTGTAATGGTTATTGTTTAATAACTTTTAAATTGTATTCTTAAAGTATTGTTCTAAATTTTAATTGGTGCTTAAATGTATACATCTGAAGATTTGATAGAAAAATTCAGGAGTAAGAGTTATAAGATTACACCTCAACGTTTGGGAATATTTAAAATACTTGAGGGTAATCTGGATCATCCTTCTGCTGACGATATTTTTGCCACAATCAGGAAAACCTATCCTACAATCTCATTTACTACTGTTTATAAGACGCTGGATATCCTGGAGAAGATGGGTGAAATCCTTAAGATTACCATAGATGATGAAAGAAATCATTACGATCCGAATACATCTACGCACCACCACATTATCTGTTTAGGATGCAATAAAATCTCTGATGTTGATGCCGACAGTGTAAACCCTGAACTTCCAGACGGAATTTTGAAAGAGTTTACACCTACCAGATACCACGTCTCTTTCTACGGTACCTGTAAAGATTGTTTAAGCAAGCAATAGTATTAGCTGCTTTCCGCTGTATATTGTCTTTTATACTACTACACTTTTAGGTTTTAAATAATTTGAGGGTTTGCTCATGGATAAAGTAATGAGACTATTTGTGATTTTGCTTTTCAGTATGCTTGGGATGTGCTTTGTTTCTTTCAATGCAACAGAAGATAAAGTATTTGCTGATGAAGAGACAGGTGTAGATATAGGGAATAGAGCGGCTTCATTCAGCCTGCTGACCCTTGACGGCAAGGAGATTGAGTTGGAATCCTTTGCAAAAGATAAGGTTACCTTAATGGTTTTCGGTACCACATGGTGTCCGTCGTGCAGGCATGAAATACCGATTCTCAAGGAATATTACAGCGAGCTTAAAGATGATGGTCTGAATGTGTTAGGCATTGACGTTCAGGAAAGTGCAAAAAAGGTTAAATCTCTTGTAGATAAGCATGAGATAAATTATCCGGTAGTTCTTGATTCAAAAGCTGTTGCGGCCAGACTCTATAAGGTTGTAGGCATACCACTTAATATTGTGGTGGACAGGGATGGGATAATACAGTACAAGGCTAATAAACCTCCGGAAAAAGAGCTGTTGAAGAAGTTATTACAGAAGAAATAGTGGCGTGATATCGGGGTGGTGGGCTGTAATTTAAAATTCGCCGGCTAAAGAAAAATCATCAATATTGTTTACATCAATCCTATGGCCTGAAATCGTCTGGATCTTAATTTTATTTCCACGCTGAACTAACTGGTTGAGCATGTCCCGAATATCCATCTTCTGGAACTCCGGTTTATTTCGGAACTCCTGTATGAAAGTTTTAACGACTTCCAGACCATTCACCGTCAGTTTCATCATTCCGGTCCATTCTCCGTAGTATTCAGTTCCTGGCTGATCATAAATAATCTTTTCCAGATAATAGTTGTCTTCTGGAAAGAGTGACTTGCCCTCCACATGATGTACATGAACAAAATCAGACTGATACTGCTTATCAAGGGAGAAGACGGAATCAACGATAAGGACAATGTCTGACGGGTCATCAAGTATTATGCTGAGAACGTATTTTTTGAAGAGAACGTCACCAAACAGAATAACTGATTCTTCCCTGGTAGTATCTATAGCCTTGCTGAGGGAAACCATTTCTCCTGTTGTTTCATAGTCGTCATTCGCAATAATATTTAAATTAGGAAGATTGATTGTCTCTCTCTTATATCCGGCTACTACCATTATGTTTTTGATATGGTGTTCGTTAAGATGTTCAACTGCCCGCTCCAGAATACTCTTTTTTCCGATTTTAATCATAGTTTTAGGAATGCACTCCGTGAGCTTTCCCAATTGATCTCCACGGGTAGACGCAAGGATAATGGCGCTTCGCTGGTTTCCTCTTTTCGGGCTTAAGTAGTGTTCTTCGGCCATGGCAAGCTCCTTGTCATCTTGTAGACGAAAGATCTCTTTAACAGGGACAATGGAATCTTCGACGCTGAGCAGGTTTTGTTCCTGACATATTTGTTGTGCAATCTCCTGCATTTTTTGAATAGAACCACGGAAAATATGATTTGCCCAGATGACCAGCGAAATTTGCTGTTTTCTAAATTCATCGGTAGGGGTAGTGTAATACTTAGTGGGGACTATTATGACTGGAGCACGATTTTCCCACTCATTCATAAAATCAAAAATTTCGCATGCGTTGGTTAATTTGCTGTGGACCAGGATTGCATCCGCTCCTGCCAGATGATACGCTTCCGCACGACTCAAAGCTTCTTTGAGTCCCCATCCAGCGATGAAGGCCTCTACTCGTGCAACAATAACAAAATCATCGTCCTTCTGAATATCTTTACCCGCCTTTATTTTCCCGCAAAACTCCTCGACATTGGCTAAAGGCTGAGCTCCTTCCCGTAGAAAGCTGTTTGTTTTTGGGAAAATTTTATCTTCGATGCAGACTCCTGCAATGTCTCTCTGTTCCAGTTTCTTGACGAGACGGCGCATATTGTTAAAGTTGCCAAACCCGGTATCCCCATCCATGAGAATAGGAATTGTAGTGGCGTCGCTCATAAACTCTAAAACGTCTAAAATCTGTGTCCAGCTCGCTTCGTTATTATCCCTGACGCCTAAAGAACCGGAAATTGAAAGCCCGCTGCCCCAGATCCCTTTGAATCCAGCTTCTTCAACTATTTTAGCCGACATACCGCTATGAGCTTCCATAAGAAACTCCAGTTGCGGATTCGATATTAATTGTTTTAGTTGTGTTGTTTTTTTCATCTACTAAATTGAGTTTTTGAACTTTTGTTAAATTAGCGAGGTTGGAGCTGAATGTCCTGATCAATCAATTTATCATAAATCTCATGAGGTTGTCAAAGCCAATTACGGGCAGTCATAAATGGTTGTTTTGCCCTTACCAGCTGATTTTATTTAAGACTGTTAATTGTGTGAGTATCTCATTTTCTTATTGTTATTACCCTATAACACAGGTAGAATAAAATATTCTGCTGAATAATTTATAGTCTGTTTCAGCAGAATACATGCGAGTTGTTAACAAATACGACTTAAAGTAACTGTTTACTGTTGAGGCGGTTCTTACAAAACAGACTCAATACAGGGAACTTAATATTAAGAAAAGGACCTAATTAGTGATAGACTATCACATGCATACTAATCGATGCGGCCATGCAGATGGAGAAATGGCCGATTATGTCAGGGAGGCAATAAATTGCGGTCTTGATGAAATAGGTTTTAATGACCATTTGCCTTTACGAGGTGATAGGGGTAAGGAGCTTGGCCTGGCAATGGCACTAGATGAACTTAAGGATTATGTAGACGATGTCCTGGAGCTACGGAAGTCATTTCCTGAGATTAAAATTAAGTTGGGAATAGAAGCTGACTATACTCCTGACTCTGTAACATATACTAAAGAGCTTATAACAAGGCATGAATTCGATTATGTAATGGGTTCAGTACATTACATTGGAGAGTGGGCTTTTGATCATCCGGGAGAGCGCGATAAATGGGATAGCAAGGATGTAGATTTAGTTTACAAGGAGTATTTTGAATTACTCCGTAAATCTGCCTGCACCATGCTTTTTGACATCATTGGACATTGTGATCTCGTGAAGAAGTTTGGGAACCGGCCAAGTCATGAACTACTGGATGATTTAGAAGAGACTGCGAAGGTATTTAAAGAGTGTGGAGTTGCGGTAGAGATTAATACCTCAGGTTTGAGAAAGCCGGTAAATGAGATCTATCCTTCATGTGAAATACTAAAGGTTTATAAGAGATTCGATATACCTATTGTTTTCGGTTCTGATGCACACACTCCCGGTGATGTGGGTAAAGATCTTGAAAAAGCGGTATCGCTTGCAGGACAGGCAGGTTACAAGGAATTCGTTACTTTTGAGAATAGAAATATGAAGAATCATAAACTTGATTATGGGAAATCTATTCATTGTTAGAAAATGTCTTGAAAGTTTTGAATGGTTAGATTGAGTGAATTCAGGCTGAATACGTTACCTGCAAGTGGTAAGCTGCTGTGCACCCTTTTCCTGATTTGTATGGGAATAGGTTTTGTCTTTTCACAATTAAATGTTTTTCTCACTTACAACAGGGCAGACGGAAAAACCGGGTTCTCGCTTCAAGACATAGTTTTGACTTATTACGGCCAGCCTGGTGTATTACTTGTAGAGTCGAAACTTAATGGAACTATGCGGGAGCATCTTGAAAATGAGTACGAAAGGAATATTCTGATTCATTGGGCAAAGGGAGGCGCTGTAAAAGAGAAGTCCGATGAAGTTAAAGGTATCATAATAAAAAGATGTCTGCGGTGCCATACTGCCGGAGGAGATGCGGCATTTGCGCCGTTTGACACGTTATCAGTAGTCAGCAACGTTTTTACGAGGATTAACAATGGAATATCAGTACCCAGGCTTATAACGCTTAGTCATATCCATATGATCAGCATTGGTGTGATTTTTGCCTTGAGCGGAATAATTTTTTTGTTTACGTCGATTAATGAGAGACTTAAAATGACCTTGTTAATCTTCCCTTTTGGTTCATTGCTGATGGATGTATTTTCCTGGTGGTTAACAAAATTAACACCAGTCTTTGCAATTACCGTTTTTATCGGAGGTATTTTTACGGTAATTGGATTCTTTATACAGTTTGTAATATCTTTACTGACGATGTGGAAGTCTTCCGGAGAATCTACTTGAATGATTGGTTCAGTGGGTTAGGATAGACATACTTGTAATAGATAAACCCTACGTTTTCTTTAGTTGAAAGGAGTTTGATTTATGTCTGATGATATGAACGGGCCATATAGCGAAAAAGTGATGGACCATTTTATGGAACCCAGAAATATGGGAGATATAAAAGATGCAGATGCGGTTGGCACTGTGGGAAATCCTGCTTGTGGTGATGTAATGAGACTGTACTTAAAAGTAGAGGACAATAAAATAACAGAAGCGAAGTTTAAGACATTCGGTTGTGGCGCTGCTATTGCAACAAGCAGTATGGCTACCGAGATGATTAAAGACAAGTCGTTGGAGGAAGCCGAGCAGGTTACAAACCAGGCTGTAGCTGATGCGCTGGATGGTCTGCCTCCAAATAAGATGCACTGTTCTGTTCTGGCTCAGGAAGCAATTGAAGCGGCAATCAAGAACTATAAAGAGAAAAAGTAGCAACCGGCTGACGAACGCCTGCTTGTCGCTTTTCTGACGACGGGCATGTGTTCGGATCAGAATTGGAATTCTCACGTAAGCGAGGAAATGTCCTTACTCTTGCCTGCCTGGCTGATTGTCGGGCAAGTAAGGGGTCCAGCATAGTCCTTGCTCTTGCAAGTCGTGTCCGAGGCAGACCCACCTTGCCGGAGAGTCTAAAGCTGGAATTCCTACCCGTCTCAACCGTAACAGCCTTGTCGGGATGGCGAACGGCTTGGCTGGGAGGGTCTAAAGAGAGGATGTTAAATAATTAATTGTCTTATTTACGGCTATTCAGTTTCTTGTACAGTGCGACTTCTCTCTTCGCCTGAAGGTGCATGCCCTTTTCCCGGTATACTACTCCTAAATTGTAATGAACATCCGGCAAATCCGGATTTGATTCTATTACTTTCTTGTATTCCAGTATAGCATCGTCATACATTCGCTGTTTACTGTAGACTATGCCAAGATTGTAATGAGCGGCTTCGTCGTCCGGATTTAACTCTATGGTCTTTTTGAATGATTCAATTGCGTTGTCATACATTTTTTTCTTGTTATAAGCAATACCAATATTAAAGTGTGCTTCAGAGTATTCAGGATTAATATTAATAGCTTTTTTATATTGTGAGATTGCCTGTGTGAGCATTACCTTTTTTACATACGTGGTGCCTAGATTATTATACGCCTCAGCATATTCAGGGTTGTTTTCAATTGCCATATTGTATTGTTCTATGGCTTCGTTGAACATTTTTTTGCTGTCGTAAGCTACTCCGCGATTATTGTACGCTTCCGCATAATTCGGATTTAAATCCAGGGCTGCTTTATAAAATGCTATTGCTTTATCTATGTCTCCCAGTTTGGAATATACTACTCCAAGATTATTGTATACTTCGTCATAGTCAGATTTTAATTTTTTAGCCTTGTTGTAATAGGTAACAGCATCTTCCAGCTCTCCACTGTCATCACACAAAACTCCAAGATTATTATAAGCTTCGGCAAAAGAAGGGTCTATTTCCAATGCCTTTTTATGTGCCTTGACAGCTTCATCATGGTTTCCTCTTCCCCTGCATACAATACCAAGTGCGTTCCATGCTTCAGCGTTGTCAGAGGCCAGTTCAAGTGCTTTTGAATAAGAAGAGTATGCTTCGTTACGTTTTTTTTCTCCCCTGTAAGCATTGCCAAGGTTGTAGTGGCACAATGCATTGTCAGGGTCAAGAGTTAATGCCTTATTGTATAGAGAAATAGCTTTTTCGTAATTTCCAATACTGCTATACGAATTGCCCAGTTCATGTAGAGCATTTACATGCTTGTTATTGATTTTCAGTGCATTTCTAAGAGTAGAAATCGCGTCGTCATAAAACTTCTTTTTTGAATAAGCGAGTCCAAGGTTATAATAAATTTCTGCATTGTCAGTTTCTATGTCTAATGCATTTTTATATTCTACAATCGCATCATCCAAATTGTCTTCTCTATAGTAAAGAAGTCCCATATTGTAATGAGCATCACAATTCTTAGAGTCAATCTCCAGGACCGCCTTGAAATTGGAAGCTGCATCTTTATTGTCTCCATTGTTCATATTAATAATACCCAGGTTATAAAGCGAAGGTACATGCTGCGGGTCTGTTTTAAGGGCATTGGCATATTCTCTCTTAGCGCTTGGTCTCTTTCCACTTTCTTCGTAACAACACCCCAGATAATAGTGTGCTTCAACATTAGGTGTATCAGCGCTTATGACCTTTTTGAACTCGGTAATTGCTCTGTCAGTTGATCCGATCTTTCTATAAAGAACGCCAAGATGAAAAGTTGCGTCGATATGCTTTGTATTAAGCTCAATTACTTTATTGTATGTGTTAATAGCTTCATCTATCTCTTCATTATATTCATAAGATAAGCCAAGGTTGTAATGAATGGCGTCATCATCAGGGGCAAATACTAAAGCTTTTTTATATTCAGAAATAGCTGAGGTAAACTTCTGCTTCTTGTTAAAAGCAAGTCCAAGGCAATAATACGGGGTGTAGGTTTTCGGTTTATTAATAACAACTGCGTTTAATGTTGAAATGGCTTCGTCATACATCCCCATCTTGTAATATGCTATTCCCAGGTTATGGTTGGTGTTTACATTATTTTTATCCAGCGCCATGACCGTTTCCCATTGTTTGATAGCTTCGTCAATTCGGTCAGTATAAAAGGAAATCAGGCCAATTTCATAATACCCTTCCAGAGCGGTAGGGATCCCTGCTTTCGTCAGCCTCTCTATCTTTGCCTTCAGTTTGTTAATCTTTATCTTAGATCTTTGAGATATTTTTGGCTGCTTCCTGTCCAGCTGTAGCAGAGAAGGGATGTTTGCACCTTTGCGTTCCACTTTCAACATCTCTTCGAGATCTCTTTTCTGCTCTTTCAAGAGATTTCTTCCCTCTTCATACATATGGTTCACAATGTTTAATTGTGACTTTAGATCATCTACCTGTGCTCTTTTCTCTTTTAATTTTGCCTCAAGGGCCTCCTTTTGAAAGAAATACCAGGAAAAAATATCCTTTATAAAATTAATAGATTTCAGGAAGAAGTTTTCACTTGTCAACTGTGAAGGACCCTTTTCTTTGTCGGTAAAGAAATTTCTCATCTATTGGTTTCCTTAATTACTGCCTGGGCAGCTGATAAGCGTGCAATTGGTACCCTGAAAGGGGAGCAGCTTACGTAGTCCATTCCGTTTCTGTGACAAAAATGTATTGAAGAAGGCTCCCCCCCATGTTCGCCGCATATACCTACCTTAAGGCCCGGCCTTCTTTGCCGTCCCTTTCTTATGCCGGAAGTAACCAGCTGTCCTACACCATCCTCATCCAGGACTTGAAAAGGGTCTTTCTCCAATATTCCACGTTCGGCATACTGTGGTACAAAAGAGCCGACATCGTCACGGCTATATCCAAATGTCATCTGTGTTAAATCGTTAGTACCAAATGAGAAGAATTCGGCATATTTAGCAATGCTATCGGCAGTTAAAGCCGCCCTTGGTATCTCTATCATAGTACCGATTTTATAATTTATCTTTACTCCCTTCCTCGCCAGCACTTCGTTCGCAATCATCTTAACATCGTTTTTAAGGACATTCATCTCTTCATCCGTTCCTACAAGAGGCACCATTATCTCTGGGACCACCTTGATACCCTTCTTTTTTACAACACATGCTGCTTCAATTATTGCCTTCACCTGCATTTGATAAATATCCGGATAGATAATACCGAGGCGGCATCCTCTTAATCCCAACATAGGGTTAGTTTCATGGAGGCTGTTAACCCTGTCTTTGACATCCTTCAGGATCATTCCCATTTTTTTCGCAAGCACAACCTGCAAATGCTTTTCTTTAGGCAGGAATTCATGTAGTGGTGGATCGAGAAGTCTAATTGTTACAGGGAAGCCGTTCATGACCTTGAAAATTTTTGCAAAATCACTTCTCTGCATTGGCAGCAGTTTGTTCAGCGCGCCCTTATATAGTCTTTCCGACTCTTTAAGCTTCGCTTTAAAATTATTTGTTTTGTTATTCAATGAAGTTCGCTTCTTCTTTGGTGCCTGGCCAAGTTCTGCTTCCGCGTCATTAACTGCCGTCTGCAGGCGGGAAACGTTTCCTGCCGTGAGTATCATCTGCCTGACATAATCAATACGATTTTCACCGAAAAACATATGTTCTGTGCGGCATAGCCCGATACCCTCGGCGCCAAAATCCCTGGCTCTCTTTGCGTCTTCCGGAGTGTCCGCATTTGTCCTGATTTTAAGCCTGCGAATTTCATCTGTCCATTTCATAAGTTTGGCAAAGTCTCCGCTGAGTGTTGGTTCTACTGTAGGTACCTGCCCCAGTATGACTTCACCATGTGTGCCGTCCAGGGAAATGTAATCACCTTTTTTAATGACCTTTTCTCCCACAGTGAATTCTTCTTTCTCATAGTCTATCTGAATACTGCCGCATCCTGCCACACAGCATGTTCCCATACCTCTGGCAACTACAGCCGCATGCGATGTCATACCTCCCTTAGTTGTAAGTATTCCTTCAGCGACATGCATGCCTCCAATATCTTCCGGCGATGTCTCGATTCGTACCAGTATGACTTTCTCATGCTTTGCCACCAGCTTTTCAGCTTCATCGGCGTGGAATGTTATCTTGCCGGAAGCCGCACCCGGTGACGCCGGTAACCCGGACGCGATTACCTCTCTTTTCGCTTTTGGATCAAATGTAGGATGAAGCAGTTGGTCCAGCTGGTCAGGATCTATTCTGCTGACAGCAGTTTCTTTGTCGATGAGTTTTTCCTTTACCATATCAACAGCAATTTTTACGGCTGCCTGTGTGGTGCGCTTTCCATTTCGTGTCTGGAGCATAAACAACTTACCTTCCTGTATAGTAAATTCCATATCCTGTAAGTCTTTATAGTGTTTCTCCAGTTTGTTTTTTATGTTTACTAATTTTTTATATGCGGCAGGTATCTCTTTTGCCAAATCGCTTATAGGTTCAGGAGTTCGTATACCTGCTACTACGTCCTCACCCTGTGCATTCAGCAGGAACTCTCCATAGAATTTATTCTCGCCTGTAGACGGATTCCTGGTAAAGCAGACACCTGTTGCAGAGTTATTACCTGTATTACCATATACCATAGCCTGAATGTTTACGGCAGTTCCCATTAAGCCACTGATCTCGTATATTTTTCTGTATTTTACGGCTCTGGGATTATTCCATGAATTAAAAACCGCGACAATGGATTTGCGGAGTTGTTCTTTAGGGTCTATGGGGAAATTGGTGCCGGTTCTCTTTTTGTAAATCGCAATAAAATCCTTACAGATGTTCTTCAACTGTTCGGCGTTGAGTTCTGTGTCGTTTTCCACATTTGCCATTTTTTTGTGTCGTTCCAGTATCTCCTCAAAGTCATGATGTTTCATGCCCATCACAACATTGCCAAACATGTTTATAAACCGTCTATATGCATCCCATGGAAATCTTTTATTACTGGTTTTATTAATAAGACCTTGTACAGAATCAGGGTTCAGTCCCAGGTTCAGTACCGTGTCCATCATCCCGGGCATGGAGGCAGCAGCACCGCTTCTTACTGATACTAATAATGGATTCTTTGCGTCTCCCAGTTTAGCACCCATTTCGCGTTCAAGGCGCGAGAGGTTTCTATCAATTTCACTTTGGAGTCCGGAAGGGAATTTTTTATTATTTTTATTATATTCATCACATGCCTGAGTTGTAATAGTAAATCCGGATGGTACAGGAAATCCGAGATTTGCCATCTCCGCCAGATTAGCGCCCTTACCACCAAGAAGGTCCCTCATTTTAGCATTACCATCAGCACTGTTGTTGCCAAAAAAATATATGTACTTCTTTTTCATGATTTTTTCCCTGTTTAAAGTTTGTGACAATACCGCTCATTGACCGGTAATCTTGCCATGGCAGAATTACCACATAAGAATGTATAGTCTTTTCATGGAAATATTATTCTGTAACACCGTATTTCAGCTGTATAACCTGAGGTTGATAGACGGTGAGATGGAAGTTTTGATACTATCAAACATGCTTATGTCTAGCAAGAAAAATTATTACGCTTATTGTTTTGACTTAATAAGATCGTTTTGGTAGCATTTTTTTCTTTTTTTATATGTTTCATCATGTGAGAAAGTGTAATATAGGGAAAAATATATCAAGAATTTGTGGTATGTACCACAGTTACTTATAATTATATCTACACTGAATAATCTAAGGAATCAGCAATGGAAGGGAGTTAGTAATGGCAAAGATAAGAACCGCTCTAATCAGTGTTTCTGACAAGACCGGAATAATAAACCTTGCGAAAGGGCTGGCAGATCTAGGTGTTAAAATTATGTCAACCGGTGGCACTGCTAAATCTATCAGGGAAAATGGTATTGATGTTACTGATGTGTCTGAATATACGGGTTTTCCGGAGATAATGAATGGCAGGGTAAAGACGTTGCATCCAAAAATTCATGGCGGCCTGCTTGCCGTCAGGGATAATGAAAATCATATGAAACAGATCGAGGATCTGGGGATTGGTACAATTGACCTTGTTGTTGTTAATCTGTACCCTTTTGAGAAAACTATCAATAAGGAGAATGTATCCCAGGATGAGGCGGTTGAAAATATTGATATTGGCGGGCCATCCATGATCAGGTCTGCTGCTAAAAATTTCAAACATGTTGCAATTGTTGTAAACCCTGATCGTTATGATACACTGTTGAAAGAATTAAATGAAGGAGACTGTGATCTCTCATATGAGACACGTTATAAGCTGGTTACAGAAGCATTTAAACATACCAGCCAGTACGATAAGGTAATTTTTGATTATTTTAACAGGGGTAATGAAGAGGTTTATCCTGAAACATTAAGCAGGGTACTGGATAAAAAGCAGGATTTAAGATATGGCGAGAACCCCCACCAGACAGCAGCATTTTATGTTGATAAGGGCGTTAATGTACCGTGTATTTCAAACGCGGAGCAGTTACATGGTAAGGCGTTGTCTTTTAATAACATATTAGACACCGATGTCGCCATCGAAATAGTTAAAGAGTTTGATGTGCCATCTGCCGTTTTAATAAAACATGCTAATCCATGTGGTGTCGCATGCGCAGAAGACCTCAAAGACGCGTTTACAAATGCTTATAGTTCTGATCCGGTTTCGGCTTTTGGATGTATACTGAGTTTGAACAGGGCAGTTGATGAGAAAACTGCTGAGGCAATTACAGAGCCGGGCCATTTTGTTGAGGCGATTGCGGCACCGGGCTTCAACGATAAGGCTGTTGAAATTCTGACTACAAAGCGAGGCTGGGGAAAGGACCTTCGATTATTGAAATTAGACTCACTTGGTAGTTCATCCACAAAGAAAGGGATAAATGATTTCAGGGGCGTTGTTGGAGGGCTTCTGGTTCAGGATAAAGATATGAATTCAGGTGACAAAGATCAGTTGAAGGTTGTTACAGAAAAAGCTCCGTCAGAAGAGGAGATAGATGAGTTGCTGTTTGCTTGGAAGGTGTGCAAACACGTTAAATCCAATGCAATCGTTTTTACAAAAGATAAGATGGTTGTTGGAGTGGGAGCAGGTCAGATGAGCCGAGTTGACTCCACAAATATCGCAATCAGCAAATCAGGTGGTCGAACAGCAGGAACTGTCATGGCCTCGGATGCATTTTTCCCTTTCAGGGATTGTATAGATATTGCTGCTAAGGCCGGGATTACAGCCATAATACAACCCGGTGGATCAAAAAAGGACCAGGAATCGATAGATGCAGCCAATGAACATGGCATTGCGATGGTATTTACCGGTGAGAGACACTTTAAACACTGATTTAGAGACGAATTACACATATACAACATTATTTCGAGGAAGGAGCTTTTATGTTTATGATACCAAAAAAAAACACTCTTAACTGTTTGCTGGCCGTCGCACTCCTGGTTATAATCTTTCAGGCAGGGTGTACAACAACGACGGTGAGAGAGACGCCTCCATTACAAACAGAAGTGGTGGAAACAAAACCAGCTCCCCCGGCAAAAGTATCGGGAACGGGTCTGGTAGAAATTACCGAACCAAATCAATTTCCTGCCTTTAAAGATGATTACGGAAGAATTGAATTGCTTTACGCAGTAGACAAGAGCAGGCTGTATTTTAAAGAAGTCGAGTCATATCCTGACAATTTTAAATCAATGGGTTTTACCCCTGAAAAACAGATAGAAACCTTAAAGCTTTTCAGGGATGGATATGTCAGCACCAAGAGCCCGCAGGAGCTGACCGACTTTATTGCAAAAAATTTCAGGGTGTTTCAGGCTGCCGGGAAGGAAAACGGAGGCGAAGTCAACTTTACAGGTTATGGGTTTCAAGCTTCTGACGAAAATGTTACAAAAAGTACAAGCCTTGCATATGATTTGAATTTCACAGCTTCAGCCTATTTTGGTTCATTAGGTTTACATGTCACACCAATGCGGGGCATAGCTGCCGATGACAGGGCTTTCCCACCTGGTGGACTTGCATTTGTGGTAATAGAAGAGGCGACAAACCTTAATGAGAAGGGGCAAGCTGGGAAATCATTTTTTACACTGACACATGATTCAAGGAGTACCACAAAAACGACTGACAGGGCAGATGTCTTCTTTGGGATAGGCGAAGAGGCCGTGCAGAAGGCGGAGAATTTTAATACCTCTGGAAAGCTCTATTACCTTCTGAAACGATAAGTTATTAAAGTTAGATTCTTCATTCCGCTGTGCTACAATCAGAATGGCCGAAGAATCATAGTTTTAAAAGGCAATGCATAAGTTTTACAGCACTCGTATCCACGTAATGTGTGGGAACGAGTGCTGTAAATTGTTTTGTTGTATATTGATTTGTGACAGGTACTTGGGTTTGTAGGTGTTTGGTGTGTATCATATAGCTGTCCTCTCTTTCTCATCTCCTCAGTCATATACACGTATGACTATTCATCATTCCATGCAGTTACTTGGGTTATTGCTGTAGCTTTACTCACACAAAATTTGATCTGAAATTAAATAACTACGCTACTTTTTCATGTTCTCAGACTATATGGTACTTGAACTTACATATTTTATGTGATATAATTCAAATCTTTATTGCCTGGTTGATAAGCAGGTTTTCCTTCTTGTATTTTGTGTCGTGTTGCAAATGTTTTAAGCGTTTCCATGCATGGATGTGCGGTTAATGTACAATGCGTCTTTCCATTATATCATACCGAAAATAGGGAAGACTATCTGGAATATGATTATGAAAAGTACTAATTGGTGGAAATATTTACTTGCTGTCCTGGTTGTTGGTGCATCTGGTGTTCTCTTTATGGGTTTCAGTACGTACAAAGATGCTCCTCCAAAACCTGACTTTATTTCAACTTCAGGGGTGGAAATTGTTCAACAGGCTTCTGTAGAACGAGGACAGCTGGTTTTTCAGAAATATGCTTTGATGGAATACGGTAGTATGTTTGGAGATGGCGCTGCCAGAGGACCGGATTTTACTGCTGAAGCGCTCCACCGCATTGCGGTAGAGATGAACAATTATTATGGCAGTCAGGTTGCAAATGAGGATTTAAGTGAGTTATCTCAAATAGAAAAAGATGGTATCTCTGTCAGGGTGCAGCGTGAACTTAAGTTAAACCGCTATGACAGCGAGAAAAATATTGTTATGCTTACCGAGGGGCAGGCTTACGCGGCAAAACGGCTGGCTGATTACTACAATGCAAAATTCAAGGGAGACCACAAAGAGGCTTTTAAACCGGCAGGTTATATTACAGATGATGCTGAACTCAAGGACCTTTCGGCCTTTTTCTTCTGGGGCGCGTGGGTTTGCGCTGTGGAGAGGCCTGGTGGTGAATCCAGTTATACCCATAACTGGCCTTTTGATGAATATGCCGGCAATGTTCCAACACCGTCTGTAATCTTATGGAGCGTTATCGGAATGTTGTTTCTGATTTTCGGTCTTGGTGCGGTTCTCTGCGTATATAGCTATTATTCCAAGGCGTCCCAATTACAGGTCAAGGAAGATCCTGTCAGCAATAAAAGCGTTGATGCTTCTGCTCCCACAGCAAGTCAACGTGCAACTTATAAGTTTTTTGTGGTTGCGGTTGCACTGCTTTTTATACAGATAGTGGCCGGTGTCCTGACAATTCACGATTTCGTAGGATTTACGACTTTTTTTGGCTACAACATTTCAGAATTTCTGCAGATAACCATTACCAGAAGCTGGCATGTACAGTTATCGATTCTGTGGATAGCAACCTGCTGGATAGCCGGTTCTATATTCATTCTCCCAGGTATACACAGGCAGGAACCAAAGCGTCAGGTTCTCCTTATCAACGTACTTTTCGGCTTACTGGTATCAGTGGTTATTGGTATGCTTGCAGGCTGTTTCCTTGGGCCTAAGAATCTGCTTGGTGAGAATTGGAGACTGTTTGGCAATCAGGGCTGGGAATTTGTTGAACTCGGCAAGGTTTGGCAGATTGTTCTCTTTGCGGCGCTCATTATGTGGGCTGTTATTATTTACCGTGGGGTAAAGCCGGCCTTGAAAGGACAGTCAGCGTTTTCTCTGCCATATTGGATTCTTTACTCTGTTGTGGCAATTACTATTCTATTCCTGTCAAGCTTTGTGGGCGGTAAGAATACCAATTTCGTCATTGCCGATTTCTGGCGCTGGTGCGTCATTCACATGTGGGCTGAGTGCTTTTTTGAGGTCTTTACGACAATCGTTATCGCTTGCTATATGGTATTCATGGGATTAGTATCCCGGCAGGGTGCGACCAGGGTGATTTATCTGGCGACTTTGCTGTTTCTAGGTTCTGGCCTGCTTGGAATTTCCCATAATTTTTACTGGAATGCGAAACCGGCTGCTCTCATGGCCATTGGCAGTGTCTTTTCGACTCTCCAGGTTATCCCTCTAGTACTGCTTACGCTTGAAGTCTGGAAATTTGTACGTGTACCGGGATACTCTTTGAGGCGTTCTGTGAATTCAACCTCAGCAGGTTCTTCTTTCGGCTTTTCAGAGGCATTCCTGTTTCTAATTGCCGTGAATTTCTGGAACTTTTTTGGTGCCGGCGTGTTTGGCTTGATTATAAATCTTCCGATAATGAACTATTATGAACATGGTACTTATCTAACTGTTAATCATGGTCACGCGGCTTTGATGGGTGTTTACGGTAACCTTTCAATAGCGGCAGTTCTATTTTGCAGCCGGCATGTTATAACCGCCAGGCGCTGGAACGTAAGACTCCTGCGCTCTACCTTCTGGGCTATTAACGTGGGACTCCTGCTGATGGTGGTGATGGATACATTCCCGGCTGGAGTGTTACAATTCAAGTCTGTTGTTGAAAATGGCTACTGGGTAGCCCGATCACAGGAATTTATTCTTGGTGGTGCTTTCCAGGTATTGACGTGGATGCGCTCGGTTGGAGGTGTGCTGTTTTTTGCCGGAGTGATACCGTTATTGTACTTTATGATAACGCGACTGAACTCGCTAAAGACTGCTGCGACTGAGCAGAGATCGGAAGAACCTGTCCTTATAGAAGAAGAGTTGCCGAAATGTGATGTACAGGTAGCATAACCTTAGTAGAGTTGATGAATAGAAATCCGCTGTAAATATTGAAATACTTGCTGATCAGAAGTGTTTCATCAGACTTGCCAGTGAAATCCATTCAATTGCCATATCTTACGATAGTTGTATATATACTTGACTTTATGTCTGTCTTAAGGAGAACGTTCTTATGGAGTGGAAAATTGTAGGAATTATTGCTGCGATATGTACAACATCAGGCTTTATCCCTCAAATAATAAGAGGCATGCGTACAAAGAGACTGGATGATATCTCTCCTGCAATGTACATGCTTTTAATACTCGGGCTTTCTCTGTGGTTGTCCTATGGTATACATATTGAGGATATGATAATCATTGTGGCAAATGCAACAGCATTGGCATTCAGCCTCTTTATTGTCTTCTTACGTTTTAAATATATCAGGCAAAGATAATCTTGGTAAGTCAAAAAACGCAGGTTGAGTGAAGCAGGTAATTTTAATCGAACCTCTTATTTAACGAATCTGGATTTGTTGTAGGTATTATTCCCGCCACGAATAGAAATCGAACATATCAAGCGTAATCCGGCATTGAATGTTGAACTGTCATATGCCGCCTGTCTTATGCTTTTAATTAATGCATCCTGTCAAATCGTTTCTCTTGCCTTTTTCATTTAACACACTTTTTTAACACTATTTGACTCTGTTTACGAACTAATTTAGGAAGGAGATAATTGTTGTAGATAGTACCAGGATAAAATTTTGTTTAGAAATAAACTAAAGTTTTCATGATTAATGCCGAAAATAAAGATAGGAGAAAATAGGAGTATGTTTCGTTATAAGCTATTCATGAGCAGTGCCTGATTTGAGTGTTTTTATAAGGTTAGGTGTGCAAATGAAAAAACTTAACAGGTGCATGCAGTGGATGAGAGTGAGCAGCTGACACGAAATATTACAAACTTAGCATATTCGCGTGAAAAATAGTTTAAATGCCTTTCAGGCAGGGAGGATGGCGATGTTGATATTATACTTGCCAATATTGATATCAATCGTGACAGCCGTTATCGCAGTTAAATTTTATTAATGGATAATGCCCCTATCCGGGATGAGCATAATAATAGCCGTTTACAGTAATAAGGAATGCTGCTGACAGTGCTTATAGATACTTTCCGAAAATAACTTTTAACCGTTCCTTTACGTCGTTCGGAATATTTTCCTTATGCGTAACAATGGCATTACTTGAAGCATTAACGCATCCGCAGCTTCTTTCACCTTCAATCATCGGGATGGCGTGTTTGATAATGGCCTTTGCCATATCGACGTTTTTCATGATATTTTGAAGGACTATTTCAGCTGTAACGTCCTCCTCTCCTTCGTGCCAGCAGTCATAATCTGTAGAAAGAGCAAGTGTGCTGTAACATAACTCCGCCTCGCGGGCCAGTTTGGCCTCCTGCAGGTTTGTCATTCCGATAATGCTTACATCCCATTGGCGATAGGTTAATGATTCGGCCCTGGTTGAGAATTGAGGCCCCTCTATGCATACATAGGTTCCGCCTTTATGGACGTTAGCACCGGCATTATTTGCGGCTTTATGAAGCGTGTCGGCCAGGACTGAGCAGACCGGATCCGCCAGGCTTACATGGCCAACTATCCCATCTCCAAAGAAGGTGCCAGTTCTGCCCTGTGTTCGATCTATGAACTGGTCTGGAATCACTATGTCCAGAGGTTTGATCTCTTCTCTCATGCTCCCTACAGCACTGACAGCTATTATTCTCTCTACTCCGAGTTTCTTCATGCCATAGATGTTTGCACGAAAATTCAGCTCTGATGGTAGTATACTGTGGGTCTTTCCGTGCCGTGGGAGAAATACAACACTCTTCCCTTCAAGATTTCCCGTAATAAATTGATCAGACGGATCACCAAAAGGTGTCTCTACTTTTATATTTTCAACATCGGTTATTCCTTCAATATTATACAAACCACTGCCGCCAATTATTCCTATTTTTCCATTAGTCATATTTATAGTCCCTGTTTAACAAAGTATTATTAAAAGCGTGTTATTTTAACGATGCATCACGAGCCGTCAAGGACTAATTTAAATGTATTGAATTAGCGGTTGATAACACTTCAACATCTCTCAGTATGACGTCACGCTGGGCAGAATCGAAGGGTAGTTTATGCTATGACAGCACAATTTAATCATGATTGACAGTAAAACTAATTATTATATAATTACTGCCTATGTATTTATAATTTTTCAGACTTGCACTAATCAAGAATAATGAAGCTTAGAGATATTCAACACAGGAGAAATAAAGGGTGGCTAAAGGTAAGAAGAGTAAGAAATTTGAAGATGTTCAGTATATAAAAGAGAAGTATGTTGGTATTAAACAAGAGATACAGAAGATTGTAGTCGGTCAGGATGAGATGATTGAGACGATCATTATTGCTCTTTTCTCTGACGGCCATATTCTTCTGGAGGGTTATCCTGGACTTGGAAAAACTATAACTATCAAGACACTGTCAAGAGTAATTGACGCGAAATTTCAAAGGATACAATTTACTCCTGACCTTATACCCAGTGATATTACAGGGTTTGAGTTATGCGATCCTGAAACCAGGAAAAGTGCAGTCCAGAAAGGGCCGGTTTTTACTAACTTACTATTGGCTGATGAGATTAACAGAGCCCCTGCAAAAGTTCAGAGTGCATTACTGGAAAGTATGCAGGAGAAACAGGTAACGATAGGCAGAGAATCTTTTGAGCTGGAAAAATTATTTATCGTCCTTGCAACTCAAAATCCGATAGAGATATCAGGAACCTATCTCCTGCCGGAAGCTGAGGTTGACAGGTTTATGTTTAAGATCAGGGTTGCGTATCCTTCTTGTGAAGAGGAGAGAGAGATAGCGGAGAGGCAGATTGGTGATGATGAGCCCAGGTTGGATGAAGTTTTGCATCCCGATGAAATAATTTTATTGAGACATTTCATCGCAAAGAAGATTCCACTGCATAAAGAATCAGAAATACTGAAATATTCAACACGCATCGTAAGGGCGACAAGGCCGGATACTGACAGCGACGATTACATAAGAGATATGGTTATGTATGGTGCTTCCCCTCGTGCTTCTATATATCTGGCAAAGGCTGCACGTGTTTACGCTTTTCTCTCAGGTAGTGAAATAGTCCTGCCGGAACATATCCATAAGATGGCTTACCCGGTCTTAAGGCACAGGATAATTTTAACGCATGAGGCGGAGTCTCAGGGAACTGATCCGGACGATATAGTCAATACTATATTACAAAAGGTGCCTATCCTGGAAACAGATTCTTCCAGTTAACAATTCTCTTTAGCAACACTATCCAATTGATTCGGAAGAGGCCGGTTTATTGAGAAGCAAGATAAGATTACATATACAGAGAATGGTGGCTAATCTTTTTGAAGGTTCATTCTCCAGTTACATGAACTCAACAAGGGGGATTGAGCTTGATGAGCTGAGGCAGTACCAGCCTGGTGATGAGTTCAGGTCTATTGACTGGAAAACCACTGCGAGAACTGGGAACTTACATGTCAGGCTAAAGCTGGTGGATAAAAGGACTAACATATTCTTCCTGATTGATAGAAGCGGTTCAAAGAAGTTTGGTACAGCACATTTTACTAAAGAGGAAATTCAGTCCTCCATAATTTCTCTCCTCGTTCAATCCGCAACAGAAACAGGTAATCTAGTGAGTTTCATAGCGTTTACTGATGAAATTGAGAGCTATATCCCTCCTCACGCAGGCCAGAAAGAAGGTGTAAGGCTGGCTGGAAATATGATGAGTGATAAAGTTAAGGGCATACGTACAAATGTCAACTGTGCATTTAAGTTTTTGAATAGTATGCATTTTGCCCCTTCACTTGTATTTGTGTTATCTGATTTCTTTGCACCATTTGATTATGAAAGCTCGTTAAAATCCCTTATTAGAAAACATGATGTTATTCCGATAGTTTTATCCGACATAAGGGAGGAAATACTTCCTAAGGCAAGAGGTTTTGTAGCAGTAAAAGATTTGGAGACTCAAAGTGTGAAGTATCTGGATTTATCCCAGGATTTATTTACAAATCCACAACACATTAAATTGTTTAATAAGCTTAATCTTAGTTATATTACGTTAAAGACTGATCAGAGCGAAGAGCAATGGGTAAGCTCTCTCTCAGATTTTTTTGATAAAAGGATAAGGCGGAGAAGCAGGATAAAGAGATGAAAAGGGTTTTGCTTGTAACGTTTTTAAGTGTTTTTATATTCTTTGTGTATTCTGGTACTTGCAAGGCGCAGCAAACAGGTTATGGGCGCGAGCAGGAGTATGGAGATTCTGTCCAGCCTCGTGATATAGATACGCTGATACCTGAAATGGATGAACCGGCTGAACTTTGGCTGTTTGTAGATGACTACCGGTTTGTTACCGGTAAAATGATACACTTAACTCTGCAGGTAGTATGGAAGCTGGGTGTCAGTATTGACATGGAAGCATTTGACACGGTTGACCTTTCTCCTTTCAAGATTGAGAAAGTAACAGTGGGGGAGAGGCAGATATTTAACAATGACAGCGACTTTTGTGTAATAACATACATTCTCTCTTTGCCTGATGAAGCGGAAGAGGGAGTGTACACTGTGCCTGCATTCTTCATATCGTATAATGATGAAGTAAATAAGAGTACCGGGCGGGTGCAAACTTCTTCCATGGCATTGAAAAAGGTCCCTATTCTTGTTGATACGGAGTTGAACAGAGATGTGATTAATATTGGAGACAGGCTCAAATATACCCTTACGATCTGGCATGAGAAGTACATACAGATACTTGAAGAGAATATGAGGCAGCTTAATCTCAACCCGTTTCAATTAAGAGATTTCAGTATTAATGAAGAGGCGGAAGGGAAACTGAGAAAGACTACTATAGAATATGATATCTCGATTTATGAGTTGCCTGACAAGGCAGAGAATTTTGAAATTCCTTCTTTGCCTGTGCTGTATTTTGACGAACGTGAAGGAGATGTTGTGTCGGGAGGTGAGGGGAAATCTCCTGCTACTCGGAGAATAGGCACTCCTGCAATCCCGGTATTAATCAATAGTTTATTAAAAAGAATTGATGTTCCACTTGAAGGGTCAAAAGGTCCGCTTGTATATTCGCAAAAGGATATATGCCTGAGAAGTCACCTGCCGGTTATTATGGGGTTTGTCATTATAATCGCACTTGGGGCGAATGAAATAAAAAAGATTGTATACAGGATGTCTGCAATTATCAAAGAGAGGATGGCAATGTCCCCTCTCGCACATGCAGAGAGACTGGAAAGAATGATTGCCGGCTTTAACAGTGAAGCGGGAGATGATGAATTGCGGCAGAGTGTTGTTAATATTGATTGTACTTTGAGAGGGTTTCTGGGTTCATTGAAGGAGATGCCCAGAGGTCTTGTAAGATCAGTAACTACGGCGAAACTTATTGATATAATCAGGGATAAAAAAATGGCGGAAGAAATAATCAGTGCTGCAGATAAGGTTCTTAAATCTTTTGATTGTGTTATTTTCGGGGATATCAACAGAGATGCAATTAAAAAGTCTTTAAACGAAGTACAGGAGATATTAAAAGAGGCTAAGAAGCGGGGTTATTATTAGGGGGATTTGTTATTGAATCTGGAGAATCCTATATTTCTGCTGGCACTGATCCCTTTCATATTCTTGATTTTTTTAAGAAGAGAAGGGAAATATCTGGGCTATTCAAGTACAGCTCATTTAGAAGAGGGTAAGAGTGTTAAGACTTACGTGAGGCGGCTGCCAAAGATACTCTGCTTCTTTGCCGTATTATTTGCGGTTCTTGCTTTTTCGAGGCCGCAATCGAGCTATGATGAAACAGAGGTCTCGTACCAGGGACGTGAAATAATTATGTCCATTGATACATCGTTCAGTATGACGGGTGAGGCTATGGAAAAAATCAGGAGTATTGCAAAAGATTTTATAAAAAAAAGAAGTCATGACATGATAGGTATTACAATGTACGGAACTGATGCGGTAGTTGTTGTACTGCCAACCATGGAAACAGAACTGTTGGAGAAATCATTAGATAAGATTGAACCTCACCAGGTTGGTGTTCGTACTGCTATTGGTGAGGGGCTTTTTACTTCCATTCTTGCACTTATTGAGAGGGACATGGGCCAGATTTTCGAGATTAATAAATTAAGAAAGAGTATAAACCGTGAGGAAGGGCTTGGTAAGTATGCCCTGGATTTTGTGAAAATGGTTCAGGGCAGGGGTTCGATGAAAAACAAGGTAATAATCCTGTTTACAGACGGCATATATAATGTGGGTATCAATCCGACCAGACCACTCCGTTTTATTAAGAGGCTGGGAGTAAAGGTACACGTGGTGTCCGTACCTGCTTCTGCTGAGGTAGGTGTGGAACATGAACAGGCTGCTGAAAGGACAGCATCATTGAGGAAGGGTGTCGAATCAACCGGTGGGAAACTTTTTGAAGCTGAGAACTATGAAGAGGTTGATCAGTTTTATACCGAGATTGACAGGATAGAAAAGGAAAAGATAACAATGGAAACTGTAGTTAAGAAAAAAGACCTCTTCTTCATCCCTACGGCTATCAGCGTCTGCTTTTTATTAGGAATGGTAGTAATAGAGAATATATGGTTGAAGATTCCCTGAAAGGATAGAAAAAAATGAGTAAGAGTCTTATTGTAAAATTATCGCTTCTTGTTATTGCAATAGTTCTGATAGCATGCGGACGGGAATACGGCAGTCAGCGTAGACTTGCTGAAAATGTAAAGAAGGATGTTGTAATGGGAAGATACAATACTGCACTGGAGAAACTGGAAGGAGTGAAAGGGTCGGTTCTATATAGGGTTTCGAAATATTTTGATAAGGAAGATCCTTATGTTGCATACAATACGGGAGTAGTGTTGATGCTGATGGGGGATACTAAAAGTGCAGGGGCAGAATTTAAACAGGCTACCAGGTCAGACAACGAAGCAATAAAAGAGAATGCCATATATAACAGGGCAAATATTATAGCAACAAATATGGATTTTATTACAGCAGCAGAAGAGTATGCTAAAGTTCTCCAGATAGATCCAGATGACTTTGAGGCAAAAAAGAATCTTGAAAGAATGAGGCTGGGGCAAAAGCAGCTTTCAACACTGTTTACCCAGGTTAAGCAGGAGAGAGAGGAGAGGATTCAGTCGTTGAAACTCATCCCGTGGGGTAATAGATATAGGAATAGCGGAGAGCAGAAGATCAGGTGGTAAAATTTGTTAATAAATATAGCAGGGCATGATGGTGGCATGGACAAAAGAGATTGTCCATGTCTATTTTTTTATAGAACGTTAACAGACAATTGCAGACAAATCAGTTAGAAACTACGTAGAAATGCTATTTTTCTCACAGGGACAAAATTTAATTTATATAATTTCGGGCGCAATACTCATCTTTCTTGTTTACCTTTATTCGACAGGAAGAAAGAGGATGTGGTTAAACAGTTTTGGCGGGCTTGATATCCTGCAAAGATTCAGCAGGATACCAAAAACCACACGCAATATTATGAAAGGTTTGATGGTTAGTACCACTTTCTGTGGCCTTTGTATGGTGCTGATCGGGCCTAAGTGGCAGACTACAGAAGAGTATTATGAGAGGGAAGGCATGGAGATAGTCTTTGTGCTTGATGTGTCGCTGAGCATGCTGGCGGAGGACGTAAAGCCTAACAGACTGCAAAGGGCAAAGATTGAGATGGAAAGTCTGATCAAGGGCCTTGAAAATGATTATCTTGGTCTGGTAGTATTTGCCGGTAGAGCATTTTCCATGCTTCCTTATCTGACTACGGATTATGATAGTATTTATTTGAGAATTCTGCGTATGATTAATGAGAACTATGCGCGTTTTGTACCGTACGGTACAAACGTTGGAAATGCCCTGCTTATTGCAATTGAGTCGTTCAGTAAGGAGGAGAGAGAGAAGGTGATTATATTTCTTACTGATGGGGAGGAGCAGTTGGCTGTCAGGAGCCAGGTAGCAGAAGCAGTAAAGATGCTGATGGAGAGGAAAGATATCTCGGTATACTTGATTGGAATTGGAGATCCTCATGAATACTCTCCAATTCCTAAGAAGGATAAGAACGGACATACAATCGGATTAGAGCTTGATATGGAAGAAAATACTATTATGACGAAGCCGGATCCGGCATTGTTACAGGAAATTGCTGATATAACCGGTGGTACCTATATTCATGATGCTACCGGAGATGAACTCAAGAGTATTTTTGAAGGTGTTATAGATGAGCATAGGAAAGTCCTGGGTGTAAAGACCAGGACTGCTGTTAAGGATGTTTCTCAGTATTTTCTTGGTGGTGCGTTACTGCTACTGGTAATTTTTCTTTTGTTGTGAAAAGGGGATAATACAAAGCTGCAGAGGGCATGGAGGATTGCTTTTTTTAATATAATCCTTTTTCCCCAGTGGTTAAATTTAATTATATGGAGGTAATAAAATGGTGACGAAGGAAGGCGTAAAAATTAAGCCGGGAAAGTTGTTTATTGATGGAAAATGGGTAGATTCTGTGTCAGGTAAAACATTTGATACGTTAAACCCTGCAACGGAAGAGGTTATAACATCCATTGCAGAGGGGGATAAAGCTGATATTGATCTTGCCGTCACTGCTGCACGTAAGGCGTTTGAGGATGGCCCATGGAGGTATTTTGATGCAAGAGAAAGGGGTAAGATCTTATTAAAAATTATGGAGTTGATAGAAAAGAATAAAGAGGAATTGGCGTTGCTGGACACACTGGACAATGGTAAGCCAATTAGTGAGACAACTAATGCTGACCTTCCGCTTGTCACTGATTGCTTTCTGTATTATGCAGGATGGGCGGACAAGATTCATGGTGAGACAATTCCGGTCAGGGGAGAATACTTTAACTATACCATGAGAGAGCCGGTTGGTGTTGTAGGGCAGATAATACCGTGGAATTTTCCTTTACTGATGGCTGCGTGGAAGATAGCACCTGCTCTGGCCTGTGGCAACACTGTAATCTTGAAACCAGCTGAGCAGACTCCATTAACTGCATTGAGGTTGGGTGAAATTTGCCAGGAGGCAGGTTTGCCTGACGGTGTTTTGAATATTGTGCCGGGTTATGGTCCCACTGCAGGGGCTGCTCTTGCAGAGCATATGGACGTTGACAAAATTGCGTTTACCGGTGAATACACTACGGGTCGTATAATAATGCAGGCGGCGTCAAGGAACCTAAAACGGATATCGCTGGAATTGGGCGGAAAATCTCCTAATATTGTATTTGCAGATTCTGATATAGATAGTGCTGTTGCCGGTGCTATGACGGGTATATTCTTCAATCAGGGAGAGGTCTGTTGTGCCGGTTCACGTTTATTCCTGGAAAAAAGTATTCATGAGGAATTTGTAGAAAAATTATCAAATAAGGCTGCGAACATGTGTGTTGGAGACCCGGAAGATGTTGGTACTCAGATGGGTGCGCAGGTTTCTAAAGAGCAATTTGATAAAATATTGGGTTATATTGATACCGGAAAGCAAGAGGGTGCAAAACTGGTAACTGGTGGCGAACGATGCGGAGAGAGGGGGTATTTTATCAAGCCTACTGTCTTTGATGCTGTTAATAACAATATGAAGATAGCCAGGGAGGAAATTTTTGGTCCAGTAGTATCGGTAATTTCTTTTAATGAGATTAGTGAAGTTGTAAAACAAGGCAACATGTCAATTTACGGCCTGGCTGCAGCGGTTTGGACAAGAGATATAAATAAAGCACACAGGCTTGCCAGAGATCTGAAGGCCGGTACAATCTGGATTAACACGTATAATGCCTTCGATGCTGCTTCGCCATTTGGCGGATTTAAGCAGAGTGGCTTTGGCAGGGAGTTGGGGGTTCATGCTTTAGAACTATACACACAGGTAAAAAGCGTATGGATAAACCTTGGCTGTTAGTTATTTACCGTTGATTTTGCTATTTGACGTAATTTGGTTTGTCTGAAAAAATTGAAAAAAACCTGTTTGTAAGTTCCTAAAATTTGCTTTATAAATTTTCAATATTTCTATTGAGTTTTTTTTCAAATTTGTTATAAGATTAGAATCTTAGGTCTTTTACCTACCAGTTTTTTATAATAAAGACCGGAGAAATACATCCCACACTGAAAAGCTGCATTTATAAAGTCTGTTGGCAGATCCATGTCGCTACCTGTTGTAAGTCATATCATTGTATGGTTTTAGGTTAAATCAACCAAGGGGAAAAGTACATAAATTTAGTGATAATATTAAGAATGATGATAAAATACACAATTCCGATATTGATCATTTCTGTATTACCTGTTCTTCCTGAAAATACCATTTTTGGTATTGAAAACCGTAGTTACTATTATGATCTTGGTGTTTCTCATTACGATAAAGGTGATATTGACGATGCAATTGCAGCCTGGGAAAAGGCTGTAATTGTGAATCCTGAATTTGTGGAGGCATACTATAATTTGGGGAGCGCCTATGAGGAAAAAGGGTTATTAGATAAAGCCGTGTTTGCCTGGGATAAGGTAATCGAGATTACTCCTTCTGATATCGATGTTTATTATAATATGGGAGTTGCATATACCCGGAAGGGTATGTATACAAAGGCTAAAGCAATATTAAAGAGGGGAATTAAAGTGGACCCTGATGATCAGGAAATACATTATTTCCTTGGTCTTGTGTTTATGAGTACAGGTGAGCTGGATAATGCAATCAAGGAGTTCAAAAATACCTTAAATTTAGATCCTGATCATGCAGGAGCCTGTTATAGTCTGGGAAATGCTTATTATGACAAGGATATGTTAGATGCGGCACTTGCATCGTATCGAAACGCTGTGAAAATAAACGATAATTATGCTGATGCTTACAACAACATTGGCTCTATTTTATATGATAAGGGGATGTTTGATGATGCCATTACTGCATGGAAAAAGACTATCAGGATTGATCCAAACTTCGTAGATGCTTATTATAACCTTGGGAACGCTTATGATGAAAAGGGAATGTTTTACGAGTCTGTTGCTGTATGGAGAAAGGCTCTTGAGCTAAACCCGGACATGTTAGACGCTCGCTATAATCTTGGAGTTGTTTATACCAACAATAAGATGTACAAAGAGGCGATAAGGGAGTATAAGCAGGTTATAAGAGCTATACCTGATGATCCGGAAACTCTTATTGGTTTAGGTATTGCTTACAAGGGTGGAGGGCTGGCACATAAGGCACTTCGTCAATTTAAGAAAGCTCTTGGTGTCCAGCCTCAAAATGTTTTGGCGCTTAATAATATAGGACTTATTTATATTAGTAAGGGGCAATATGATAAAGCAATTTCTCTTTACGAGGAGTTGTTGAATATTTTACCCGATTATCTGGATGGATTATATAACCTTGGATTGGCATGTTACTTTACAGGCGATATTGATGAAGCAATTAATACATGGGAGAAGGTGGCAAGTATTGATCCGGCTTATAAAAATGTGTACAATGACCTCTCTGTATCTTATAAAAAGAGAGGTTCGTTCCGTGATTCAATAGCTGCACACGAAAGAGCACTCGAAGAGCAAGGAAAAAGCGATAAGGGCTTTGCAATAGTGCTCCCTGCTCGTGCAAAGGAGGAAGATATGCTTGTGGTGAATCGGAGGAAGTTGTTGCCGGCGGTAACAATTGGCTTGTCTCAGGAAGAGGCTGAAAAACTTGCTAAGGTTCTTGGAGAGAGTAATGTAGAAATTAGTTTTTGTCTGGAGCTTCTTGCTGACATTGAATTCACAGTGTTGGAAGATAAAATTGCCAGTAATAGATAGTAGGTAATGCCAAATAAGATTTGTATATCCGTAATTGGGAGTGGTGATGAGGCGTTAAGTCCTGAAGCCGCTAAGACTGCAAATGAAGTGGGTAGTGAAATAGCAAAGCGTAATGCAGTCCTGATATGTGGAGGCCTTGGTGGGGTAATGGCTGAAGCTGCTAAAGGGGCCAAAGAGAATGGCGGCTTCACGATCGGGATTTTGCCAGGGGAAGATCCCGGCGGTGCGAATCCCTTTATAGATGTTGTTTTGCCTACAGGTTTGGGATTTGCTCGGAATATCCTGGTTGCATATTCCGGGGATGCTGTAATTGCCTTAAGTGGTAAACTAGGTACTCTCTCGGAAATCAGTTTTGCTCTTTTAAAAAAGAAACCCGTAATCGGGATTCATACTTGGAATTTAGAACAGCTATCTGGTAGAATGCCTCCTTTTGAGGTACAAGCTTATGGGGACAGCATAATAAGGTGTGAAAATGCTAAGGAGGCGGTGGATAGGGCCTTTGCTATCATAGAAAATAAAGAGAAATGTTAAAATGGATCTAATTGAAAAAGTAAAAAATTTAATTTCTTTAATGAATGAGAATGGTCTTGCTGAAATTGAGGTTGAGGAAGAGGCAACAAAAATACGTTTAAAAAGGAACAGTGTGGACTCTATACAGACGAGTATTCAGCTTCCGGATGTAAAATCTTCATTGCCGGAAGGTACAACTAAGTATTTAACATCTGACAGTGAGTCAAATATTTCTGAGGTTGTGGCCCCTATGGTTGGAACATTTTATACAAGCGCTCCGGGTGCCGATCCTTATGTTTCTGTTGGTGATGAAGTCGGAGAAGAGACAGTGGTTTGTATAGTTGAGGCGATGAAGATTATGAATGAAGTTAAAGCAGAGACAAAAGGGAAAATTGTTGAGATTCTGGTAGAGAATGGTACTGCTGTTGAGTATGGTCAGCCTCTCTTTAGTGTTGAAGCATCTGGATAGTGAAGCAGGAAGTAGTAAAGTTTCTTTTTTAACAGTATAAACGGTGGTGTTCCCGTCCAGATATACAGTTCCTACGGCCTTGCATTTACTCGCGTGAAAGCAACTCTGTTAAATTGCCACGCATTGTTTCCGCGCAATCAATATATATTTGACCACATAAGTATAAACAAATCCGGAGTTTTATTCATAATTTAAACCGGAGAAATCATTTTTCGGTAAAAAACATGACTAATTTGTACTTTACGATAAATTTTAAGTTTGGGAGGGGTGTGCATAACTTATGTTTTCCAGGATTTTAATTGCAAATAGGGGTGAAATCGCACTCAGAATATTACGGACCTGCAGGGAGCTTGGTATTGAAACTGTTGTCGCGTACTCAAAGGCGGATAAAAATGCATTGTATCTGGAATACGCAGATGCCCATGTATGTATTGGTCCTGGAGAATCGTCAGAAAGTTATCTGAATATACCAAGTATTATTAGTGCTGCTGAGATTGCGGATATAGAGGCTATACATCCGGGATACGGCTTTCTGGCTGAAAACAGTCACTTTGCTGAGGTGTGTGAATCTTCCAACATTGTTTTTATTGGGCCGAGTTCTGATGTGATGAATAAAATGGGTGATAAAACTCTTGCAAGGAATATAGCAATCGAAAATAAGATACCGGTAATTCCAGGAAGTGAATCTACTATTGATGGTCAACAGCAGGCCCTGGAGGTAGCTCACAAAATAGGTTATCCTATTTTGATAAAGGCTTCATTTGGTGGTGGCGGGCGGGGTATGCGAGTTGCGCACAATGATATAAGCCTGGTTAATGCTCTGGCTGTTGCTCAGCGTGAGGCAAAAGTGGCATTTAATGATTCTTCTATCTATATTGAGAAATACATAGAGCCTTCGCGTCACATTGAAGTTCAGATAGTCGCAGATAAATATGGTAATGTAGTACATCTAGGTGAAAGGGATTGTTCGATTCAAAGAAGGCATCAGAAGCTGGTGGAACAGGCGCCATCACCGAATATATCTGATCAATTACGTGAGGATATTTGTAAATCTGCCATAAAGCTTGCAAAGGCTGTAAATTATACCAATGTTGGTACTGTGGAATTTATAGTGGATGCAGAGGGAAAACATTATTTTATTGAAATGAATACCAGGCTTCAGGTTGAACATCCTGTGACGGAAATGCTTACAGGGATTGATTTGGTAAAAGAGCAAATCAGGATTGCCTCTGGTGAAAGATTGAATTTGCGCCAGAAGAAGATAAAATGTGAGGGGGTAGCAATAGAGTGCAGGATAAATGCTGAAGACCCGGACAACGATTTTAGGCCGTATGCCGGTAAGATTGCTAAGTGCTGTGCTCCCGGAGGTAAAGGTGTCAGGATTGACTCACATGTTTACACTGGGTATGAGGTTCCTCCGTACTATGACTCTTTATTAGGAAAGTTGATAGTGCATCAAAAAGGAAGAGAAGAGGCCATAGCCTGTATGAAAAGGGCTTTAAACGAATATAGGATTGAAGGTATTAAGACGACAATCCCTCTTCATCTTAAAATTATTTCGGATGCAAGGTTTTTGACCGGCGATGTTGACACTCATTTTGTTGAAAATCTAATTGGTGAAAAGTAATAACTTAGAAAATATTCGGTAAAAACAGTATAAAATACGACTTGAAAAATGAGGTTTTTCAGCTTTTGGGCGTGAAAAAGTCGCTTTAGACAGGTATTTTGATCGACAAGGATAGTATTAAAGGCTTTAATCTGGAATTAGCTTGATTTAACCTTAATAATCGGTAAAAAGTATTTAAATTTTTATGCTTTTGCCGGATTTTTGAATCATTAAATACATTGAATAGTTTTTTCTTGACACAATAAAGGGGTCTTGCTAAAATCCCGAACCTCTTGTGGTTGGACACTTATTGTTTTAGTCTTGGTTTCAGGGGTTTACGTATTAGTTTTTGTCAGATAATTTAAGATAAATCAGAAGGGAGTTACCATATGTTTGGCCGTAATTTAAGAAGATTTGTTTTGACGTTTGCAGCTATATCTTTGTCACTTGTAATCTTCCAGAGTAGCCAGAGTTTTGCCGCGAAGCAGAAGTGGAAATTCATGAGTAATTCTGGCTGTAAGTGTCATATGTCTAAAGGTTGTTTTGAAGGTGAAGAATACAAGAAGATGAAGAATCAGCATTACAACACTTTTAAGAGGTTGGAAACTGATGAAGATAAGAGTAACCCTGAGTGCCTTAAGTGTCATGCTACAGCTTTAGGCATGAAAATAAAGAAGGGTAAGTCTAAGCAGGGTAGTAAAGACTTTATTGAAAACGTTGGATGTGAAGCTTGTCACGGGCCTGGTGAAGGATACATAAAAGTAAAGAAAAATTACAATGGTAAAGGCAAAGATGCATTCAAAAAGCTCTTGCAGAAAGATCCGATGGCTGCCAGAAAGGCTCAATACGATGCAGGCTTAATTGTTGCTGGAATTAATACCAAGGCAATAAAAGACCAGTGTCTGCAGTGCCACTGGGAAGATGCAGGTTCCAAAAATAAATGTCCTAAGTGTGAAGGTAAGAAGAATAGCAAAGGAAAAGATAGGCTTTTTACTAAAGATTACATTAAGAGAGATGATCATAGAGACCATGATGCTATAGATGACGTTCTGCCAAAGGTGGACAAAAAGAAATGGAAAGGTTATATAGAGCAGGATCCGTGGTTTAAGACAAAGCCTCCTAATGCTAAATAAATAGTTGTTTCAGTTTTTGTAGGGATTAGTTTGTAGATTAAAGCTTCACATTAGTGTTTATTTAAATATAATTGCAGTAAGTTTTTTTGTCTCTCCCCTTCATACTCGAAGGGGAGAGATGATTGCGGAGCTTGCTGGTTGAAGATATTTGTCGAAGTTTAGGGTTTGCCCACTATAAAAGTACTATCTTTCTTTAAACAAAGAGGAGGAAATCATAAAGTGGTATCATTGTTAAAATCAACGATAGGAGTCTCTAAAGATAGTAAAATCTGTAAGCTTGTAATCATTTCGTGTTGTATTATATCATGTCTTGTTTTCATATCATCTTTTTCATCAAAAAATCTCTTTGCTCAAGAGAACAGTGACTGTATGGAGTGTCATACTGATCCGTCAGCGGTAGATACCAAGGTTAGAGTTGATCATGTTACCGGTGAAGTGGAGATTGTGACAATGCTTGTTGATGAAGAGGAGTACCATGCGTCGGCTCATGGTGGTGAGGATTTTTACTGCATCGATTGTCATTCGGATCTGGAGGATTCTGAAGGAGAGCATTATCCAAATTTGCAGCCGGTAGATTGTGTGACATTCTGCCATGATGATCCGGGTGCAACATTTCTGGAGGGTAGTCATGCGAGCTTAATGAGAGAGAATGGGGTACAGCTGCCTACCTGTAAACATTGCCATACAGGGCAAAAATCGAAGATGAATACTCCCAGGGCTGATAATCTGGCGCACAGGGGAGACACGATAGAAAAATGCGGAGGGTGTCATGAGCAATACTACAACTCTTATCGCAATAATTTACACGGACAAGTTACTGCAATGGGGCATCTAGGCACGGATATAGCGACATGTGTCGATTGTCACGGGCAGCATACTATACTAAATTCATCAGATCCGGAGTCTACGCTGGGGCCGGAAAATGCTAAAGAAACTTGTGGAAAATGTCATCCTGGTGCCGGCGATAGTTTTATTAAACATGTTGCACATCCGGGATACAAAGATGTTGAGTATTACAAGTCGGCATTGATAGCCCTTAAAAATATCAGGAAGGATCCCAGTGAAATTAAAGGAATCGTCAAGAGTCCGCAGACACTGTTAACCGTGCTTTTCCTGGCGTATGTGGGCCTATTGGTAGTGACATTTGTGCAATTTGGTACACATATGATTTTATCGTGGATTGGCTCGATCTTAGACGATAGAAAGGAGGGTGGATCAGATCATGGCTAGTAACACTACAACATTATTGCGATTTGGTCGGTTTCATAGATTTGGCCATTTTCTAATTATTATTAGTTTTTTCGGGCTGGTATTGACCGGCATGCCGTTGGTGTTCAAGGATTATTCATGGGCACATTGGCTGTACCGCATGATGGGCGGTTATCCTACAGCCGGTAATATTCATAGGATTTGCGCGCTTATCACTTTCTTTGCGGCTTTCTTGCACTTTGCATACCTGGCCATTGAGACTCTGATAAGAAAAAATAAAGGTATTTTTTGGGGTCCCGACTCCCTCTTGATACAACCGAAGGATGTGCTGCATATTTTGGGAGATATTCTGTGGTTCTTCAGGCTGGCTAAACGGCCACAGTTTGAGAGATATATATATTGGGAAAAATTCGAATATTTGTCACTCATGTGGGGTACATTGGTTATGGCTGTTACAGGCTTTGTCCTCTGGTTTCCCGTACAATCCGCTAATCTGGTACCTGCCAGGATTGCGACCTATGTTGATTTGCCAAGCATAGCTCTGGTTGCACATAGGTATGAAGCATTATTGGCAGCTGGCTTTATCTTTTCAATTCATTTCCTGCATACACACATGTTGCCTGAAAATATACCTACTGATGAAGCAATGTTTACGGGTAAAATTGATGAGGCTCATGTGAAGCATGAAAGAGGTGCTTACTATGACAGGATGAAGGAAGAGGGTCAGTTAGAAGGTTTAAGAGTTCAGCCATCAACTTCTGGGGCGAAATTTATATCCAGATTGATGGGTGTGCCTCTTCTTGGTGTTGGTTTGCTAATGGTCGGATTCATGCTCTCATCAGTGATATGTTCCCTTGCATATCTTTTTGTGGAGCTGACCAAAAACCTTCATTTTGATATATTTAGTATTTTTGCTTTTTGACAAATTACAGGTGTTTTTTTCTCTTTTTTTTGAGGATACCTCAAAGTGGTTAGTAGAGTATTAATAACTGATGATGAAGAGAGGATAATTCGTAACGTCAAGGTTATATTTGATGAAATTGACAATATCGAGGTTGTCAAGGCTCAGGACCTGACTTCGATAGTTGATTTCGTTGAGCGTGAAAAGCTGCACTTGATTATTACTGACCTGAGGGTGCCTAGAATGGGCAGGCTGGAATTCCTGAAACAGATTAAATCTATGGATTCTGAGTTGCCGGTCATTGTTGTAACTGGTGATGATTCGATTGAAACTGCCGTTGAATCGATGAAAGAGGGTGCATTCGACTATATTGTACGGCCTTTTGAGGGTGAGTCACTTTCAGTTGCAGTGGAAAAAGCGCTGAAGATGAGATCTCTGGCGATGGAAAACAGGTATCTTCGTAAGGAGTTGGAGGCACACTACAATTTTGGGAATATTATAGGTAATTCTCCTAAAATACTGGAAGTTCTTTTGTTGGCTGGAGATGTTTCCAGGACAGATTCAACCGTTTCAATTTATGGTGAAAGTGGTACCGGTAAAGAGCTTGTAGCAAGGGCTATCCACTTTAATAGCTTGAGAAAAGGTGGTCCGTTGGTGTCAATTAATTGCGCTGCATTACCGGAGAATTTGCTGGAGAGCGAGCTGTTCGGCTATGAAAAGGGGGCCTTTACAGGAGCAGAGAAGTGCAAAAAAGGCCGATTTGAACTGGCCAATGGCGGTACTTTGTTTCTTGATGAAATATCTGAGATGAATCCTATTGTTCAGGCTAAGGTTTTGAGGCTGATTGAGGAGCGGGAGCTTGAGCGACTTGGGGGCTCAGAAACAATAAAAGTTGATGTAAGAATTATATGTGCCAGTAATAAAAATCTTGATGAATATGTCAAAAAGGGTCAATTCAGGGAAGACTTATACTACCGTATAAATGTGTTCCCCATAAATATACCTCCGCTAAGAGAAAGGCCTGAGGATGTTTTGCTGCTTGCAAGAAGTTTTGTTGCGGAATTTTCTGAGAAAATGGGTAAACTATCATTGAAAGTATCTAAGAATGTTGAAAATCTGCTGGTTTCAAGCAGATGGGACGGTAACGTTAGAGAGCTGAGAAATTGTATGGAGCGGGCTGTAATACTGTGTAAGGGAGGTACAATAACAGAGGATCACCTTCCTGATTCTTTAGTAAAGGAATCAGTTTCTGGACAAAGGCTCGATAGTAACAAGGCCTATAAAATGATGAATTTTAATTTGCCGCCTGAAGGAATATCTATTGATGAGCTAGAAAAACATCTGGTTTTACAGGCTTTGAAAAAAAGCAAGAATAACAAAACCAAGGCTGCTAAATTACTGGGGCTTAGCAGAGGTACTTTCAGGTACAGGCTTGAAAAATATGCTAGTAATTAGTTGAAATAGATTGACTTTTCGTGAATACTTTGGTAGTTTGCTGACAGAAGAAATGTAGTTATTGGTAGAACTCAGCCACTTTTTTTACGTCTTATTTTAAAATAATAGCTGGACAATCACATTAAGTCTTTTAAGTTTTAAGGCTTATGGGAAACATGAAAACATTTTGTATTATGGCATGCAGTATGCGATTGTTGAGTGAGATGCGTGCTTTTCGTTTTATTATAAGGTAAAAGAAATTTGAAAGGGGGTGAAGATTTGAATACATTAAGGAGGAGAGTCGGGAAGGTATTTTGCCTGGGTGTTATTGTATGCATGTTTGCGCTGGTAGGTAGTCAGTTTAATGTTGCCAAGGCTGAAAAAGGCGGACCTTGCCCGAAAAAAGTCAACGAGTTGTTATATTGGTGTACAGTATGTAAAGAAGTTTTTACCTGGAATGAATGTGGTAACTTGAAATACATCTGGAATACTAAGGAGCATAAAGCTGGTGAAGAAGTTGCTACGCACAAGATGGAAAAATCTTGGTCATGCATAAGAACAAGGTATAATTGCGTTAATGATAAGTGTGAAAATTCTAAAGCCTGCTATGCTTTTAATATAGGCTTTTGTGAAGTGTGCAATGACGATTTAACAGGTACTGCAATCAGGGCAAAGCTTAATTTTGGTTGCAAAAAATGTGGTAAAGAGTTTAACGAACCAGGTCCAGGACATGAGATCGACCACAAGAAGGAATATGCAGAGCATTTGCTTACATTTGGAAAATGCGAAGATTGTGGAGAAGAACTTGATACTGTTTGTAAAATGTCTGGAACATGCCCGCATGAACCAGATTTTTAGTGTAGTAATTTTATAATTTTATGTTTTTGGAGGTGAAGAATGAAGAAAAAAGCTTGGATATTGGGATTCCTGGGTGCAGGAATGCTATGCTTGGCGCTGGTTCAAAGTGCTGGTGCTGGCTTTATACAGGGCACAAGGGTCAGGACAGAGCATCCATCCCCATTCCACGTAGCAGTTTCGCCTGATGGTGGTACGTTGGCTTTAGCCAATCAGTCAGGTCACAGCGTTACGTTTGTTGATGCGAGATCAAGAAAGGTTACCGGAGAGGTGCCAGTGCAGGTACAGCCGGAAGCCAGTGTATTTACGCATGACGGCCGTACGCTTTATGTCTGCAATGCGGAAAGTGATACTGTTTCTGTGATTGATGTAGGAAACAAGGCTGTTGTAAAAACAATTAAAGTTGGTGACTGGCCTTGCAGTGTTAAACTGTCAAAAGACGGATCTAAGGCTTATGTATGTTGTTCAGGAAGTATGTGGAATACAGTAGATATTATTGATACTGCTATGAACAACAAAGTAGGTGAAATCAGAACTTCTTTTTATGGTCCAAGAGATATCGCTATCTCGCCTGATGGTACTACTGCTGCAGTAATTCTTGATACAACTGGTAAGATCAATAGAGGTGTCGATTTCATAGATCTTGCATCAGGAAGAGTTGTTGAGCACAGAAATATCTATCAGAGTTGTAACCTGAGAGGTGTTGAGTACACACCTGATGGAAATTACATTCTTGTTACCATGGAACAGCCAAAGAACTGGTTGCCTGTTTGTGAGGCTGAAAATGCTCAGATTTTCTCTAACAACCTTGCTGTTATTGAGACAAAAAGAGGTGGTAAGGTAGCATGTTTGCCTCTTGATGAGCATAACAACTATGATGGAAATCCGTATGGCGTAACAGTATCTCCAGACGGACAGTATGCTTTTGTTGGTGTCAGGAGTATGCACAGGATAACAATCCTTGATCTGCAAAAGATGGTGGATATCGTAGTTTCTAGCACTCAAGAAGAGCTTGATGATTTGAAGAACGACTTGACGTTGATGGTTGACTATTTAGTTAAAAGAGTAAATGTAGGTCTTGGACCAAGTTCAGTTGCTCTTTCTCCAGATGGTAAAACTTGCTATACTGCAAACTACTTTACGAATAGTGTTTCAGTGATTCAGGTAGGTGAAGATCCAGTGGTAGTTGCAACAATACAAACTGGTCCTGAATGGGAACCACTCGGAAGAGGTGAGCCGTTAACAGTTCCTGAAGTACACTACAGGGTAAAACACTCTCCATACAAGAGTGAGTTGGTTAGATACGGACAGTTCCAGTTTAACGAAGCATCATGGACACTGCAGGGTGAGTATTCATGTGCTAGCTGCCACTATGAAAGAGGTCAGACAACAGGCACGATCTGGGACCTTGGTGATGAAGGTTGGGGTAGCTGGAAGAATACAAAGTACATTAGAGGTGGAAGATACCTTCCTCCGTTCAGACACGAAGGTTTCACAGGGCATCCTGATGAAATCGTAGGTGCAACTTCTTCTATTGACAGGGTATGTGGTCGTGACCCTGGATTTGTGTTCAGAAGTGAAAATTTCTCTCCTCAAAGATTAGAGGCTTTGATTGCTTACATCAGGTCTTTAGAGTTTACAGGAAGTCCATTCAGAAATGAAGATGGTTCACTGACTGAAGCTCAGAAAAGAGGATGGAAGGTTTTCAGTGATCCAAAGGTTGGCTGCATAGAGTGTCATCCTGGCGATCCTAAGAATCCTAGAGCATTGTTCAGTGATGCGCAGACTCATGATGTTGGAACTGGAAGAATTGGTAAGGATGGTTTCAGGACAACACCAGGGGCTGTGTTTAACACAACAGTTCTAGAAACTGGAGTTGGACCATACAGTGAAGAGTATGATGTGCCTATCATAGGGCTTGATCTTGTGAAAGAGTTCGATACTCCTACATTAAGGGATATATACGCTTCAGGTACATATTTCCATGATGGTAGTGCGCAGACTTTGATGAATACTATTGATAACACTTGCACAACAAAAGATATGCACGGTATTACATCACATCTGTCTAACCAGGAGTTGAATGATCTTGTTGAGTTCATGAAGGCTTTATAAAAGTTCATTAAATAGAGTAATAGTCTCCATTCTCAAGGAGACTATTCTCTATGATGAAATTAATGACTTATTTTATGTTTCATTTATAAAATTAAAAGTAATAGTAAAAGGAAAGGAGTAAACCAACTTATGAAGAAGGGATTTTTGAAGTCTATGGCCCTGGTTGGTGTTGTTGCTATATGGGGGCTCTTCAGCAGTGCAGACTGCCAGGCCCAGGTAATGACCGGTGGCCCAAAGCCTGGTAAGGCTATATGGGCTGACTATTGGGGCATGGCAAAAGAGATTCAGGGTGATGTTGATACTGTTGTATTTACGCAGTCAAAGCCAACAACAGCTGGCGACCCATATCATCAGTACCCGAATTACGTTTCTAACGATAGTAGAATCGTATCTTACAACACTAAGACAAGGAGCCTGAAAGTTCTTACAAAGGACTTCCAGAGCGCTTTTGATCCTTGCCTTAACTGGGATTGCACAAAGGTTGCATTTGCAGGTGTTCACAAAAATGGCGGCGGTTGTCAGATTTGGGAGATGAATATTGATGGTTCAGGTGTCAGACAGATGACTGATGCACCTGGTACATCTAGAAGCCCTCTCTATTACGCTGCCGGCGCTATTGAAGAAGGTCAGGGTAGAGTTATATCAAGAGACAGGTACTTTGAAGGTGACTGGAGACATCGTGGAGACGTTGAAAAGATGGGTTTCTTGATGCTTGCTTATTCACCTGATGGCGTTAAGGATGAGTTTGGTAATGACTATAGCTTCGATATCTACAGACTGGACCCACAGGGTGGAAAGTCAATGGATAGAATTTGTGGTCACTTGCTGGTAGGTATAAATATGCCTAACTGTGATACTGTCATGGACAAAATTACTTACAACGTAAGCTCAAATTTTGATCCTACATTAACACGTGACGGTAACATCATGTTCAGCAGTATGCAGGCTAATGGAACACATAATTTTTCCAGAGGTAGCACATGCTTGCTCGTTGACAACTGGGATGGTTCTTACCCAAGACACATCTATGGTAACGAAGTTGATGAACAGCCAGATGCACATAAGATTCAGGCAAAAGAGTGTTCAGACGGTTATGTGTATTATATTGAAGCTTTAGACAGAAACTCAGGTATAGGTAATCTCGCAAGAGTAAGCTGGACTACTCCTCACTCTAAGACACAGTCCAGGTTGAACCAAGATGGAAGACTTTACAGAAGTCCACATCCATTACCAGATGGACGTCTAATGGTTTCTGCAACAGAAAGAAGTGATTTTGGTCTTTACTATTTCTGTGTAGACAAAGGTACTGTTTCTGAGGTTGTTTATGACGACCCAGAGTGGAATGATCATCAGCCACAGCCTGTTTATCCACGTTACAAACCAAGATGGATAAACTCATTTACAGCTGGAAAAGAATTTGGTGTTACAACAGTGACCTATCAGCCGTTTGATCAGGTTAGGGTTGAGGGATATCCTCACTCATGGAGTACAACTATATGCTTTGATACTACATTGACAAATCTTCCAATCGGTCCATATCCACATCAGAGGGCTAAAGAAGTTGGTCATGGCGACATCAAAGCTATAAGGGTACTGAATGCGATAGTAGCAGATGAGCCGGATCCGAAAAGATATCTGCAGGGAGCTGGTGCACACCTTCTTGGTGGTGCAAAATCAAGTACTAACTCAGGTACTTCATTCTCTCAGAGACGTATGTTCGGTTATCAGTACGTAGAAGATGATGGTTCTGTTGTAAGTTCACATCCAGGTGATGAGCCATATTGCACTCAGATTCTGGATGACAATGGCATGTCAGTACAGACTCAGCTGTCATGGGCATATGTAAGGCCTTATGGTGGAAGAATTTGTACAGGTTGTCACTGGGGTTCTTATGATAAGAAGGGTTATCTGAACCTTCACACTAAAGCACTTTACAACTGGTGGTTCAGCGATTTGAGCCATTATGATTCACCGTTTATGTGGGCTCACTTAAAGGTTGACAAGAAAGGTAAATACGCTGGTGTGAAGCATGGTGATGACGTTGTTGTACCTGCTGACGTTTATTATGGTGGTGCTTCTGGTACTACTTCAGCAGCAGTTGAAGGTCTTAATATTGACAAGTTGAGAACTGTAGACTTCAGAAGAGACATTCAGCCTATCATAGACGCTAAATGTGCTTCCTGTCATGACAGGACTCAGACTCCAAATCTCAGTGGTAGCACAGAGCTGGTAGAGGTTAATGGCATAGCTGCATTCAGCCAGTCATACAACAGCCTTTTGGCTCCACAGAGAGGCAGAGATACAAACATTGGTGGAAAGTATGTTAACCCTAGTGCTGCAATAAATAGTCTTCTAATCTGGAGACTTTATGAAGAAGAACTGTCACAGTTTGCTCCAAGGGCTAATGCTATACCTGTCGGTGGAAGGGTTATGCATAACAATATGTTGACACCAGAAGAAAGATTCTTATTTGTAGAATGGGTAGACATGGGTGCGCAGTGGGACAATATTCAGGGCCCAGACCCATACCCAGGATATCGCAGCAGATAAGGATCGAGTTTTAGGTTCTTAAAAGTGCTCGTTTTGAGCATTTAGTTAGCTTAAAGCTGGCATAGCAGGGGTTTGAAAGCTATGCCAGCTTTTTTTATTTATCTTTATAAAATCAGCTTGACAAGTAAGTGGTTATTAGTATAATTCACCTTCAATGTTGAAGGGAGGTGATATTGGTGGTTTTTCGCCTAACATCCGTGATGGGTGGTATTTAGGTGTAAAATATCTAATTCGTGCAAGTTTCAAAATATGATGTATATAGCAATATGAGTTTTTATTGTACAAAGAGGCTTGCTTAATTTGCATTGATTATTTCAAGATGTTGTTATTGTATCTTTTACACTAAGAAGAAAGGAGATGGAATAAGAATGATACGATCAATAAGAGGCTATTTATTGATGCTGGCAATCATTGCCGGTTGTGCTCTTTTGCCGATGAACTTCTGCAAAAGTGCTAGTGCTGATGATGCGGCGCCAACGTTTCAGGATGTAGCATCATCAATTTACGGACAGGCTGTTGGAGATGATGATGACGGAACAATGTACGTCTTCGGATTGACAGCTAGATACACCGGGCCAGATAGAACATTACCTGGTGAAGGTAAGTTTAAAAACATATTTAATTACTTACCTGTAACAGCGATGTACTATAACCCTGATGATTACTATGTATCAACACAAAAGGTTGATGGAGAGTTTAAGACTGAAGAGTGTGTTCTATGTCATTCAATCCAGACACCTCGAATAGTAGTGGACTGGAAAGATAGTAAACACTCAAAAGGTGGAAAGACATCTGCGATGGATGCGGAGCAGGTAGTGGGATGTGATGCATGTCATGGTAACAACCATAAGGAATTGACAATGCCTAGCGTCACCACTTGTGGAAAATGCCACGAAAAGGAAAAAAGAGAACATCTTTCCGGTGGTCAGGGTTCACATGGCTCTCACACAATTTGGGATATATCTGTTACCGAATTTGCTTGGCAAATTGGAAAACCTGCGGAAGAAGTAGCCGGATGTGCTCAATGTCATGGTATCGCTGGAAACAGATGTGACGGATGTCATACAAGACATGAGTTTAAGGCATCAGAAGCTAGAAAACCTGACAACTGTGGTGTCTGCCATATGGGTGTAGACCATGCAGAGTGGGAATTCTGGAATAACTCTTATCATGGTAAGATTTACGCGACAGAAGGTGATACCTGGGATTGGGATAAGAAGATGAATCCTAAAAATTACCGCACACCTACCTGTGCATACTGCCATATAGGTGAAGATGGTAATCACAATGTACAGCATATGGCAACTGGTTATGCACATATGGGTATGTTCCAGCTCGACAGAGGTGCTCCACAGCATAAAGCAAAGAGGGATGCATGGATAAAGAAATGTCAGGGTTGTCACTCACCTAGATTTGCTGCAGAGCAATTGTATGCTTTTGATGAGCAGATTCATATCAGTTTCGCTAAATGGCGCGAAGCAGTTGGCGTTATTGTTGGATTATATCTTGAAGGCTTGTTTGATCCAATGCCGGCTGACCTGGCACCTGACTACACTGGTGGTCACACGATGAATCTACTACCAGGTGGTGCTCCAAGATTCTACAATGTATCAAACATTGAGAGACTTGCAGTTGAGATGATTGTGTACCAGGTAACTGCTGTATACAAAGCAGCAGCTCATTTTGCAATTGATGATGTTACCTACAATGCAGGTGCGTTTGTTATGGACAGACAGCTTGTTAAGATCAAAGATGAGGCTTCTAAGCTGAGAAGAATTTCTACTCTTGAAAAAGAAGTTGGTATTGAGCATCAGGCTTACGACTTCTGGAAGCATGGTGAGTACACAGATCTGCTTACCGGTTATAAGAGGCAAGAGGGTGATATAGTCGAAGATGCATGTGACCACGGTGATCATCCTTGTTTTGGTGAAGAACATTAATCTTCATTAGGTAACTTTTGTAGTTTTTAGAAGGGTAGCACGGATATTTCTAAACTGTGCTACCCTTTTTTTGTGTCAGGGAGAATATATTATGGAAACCATAACAGAAAATAATATGAATCTGAGTGAAGCCTTTTATGGGAAAAGTATTCCTGATAAGAGTGGACACTTTGGAAAATATGGTGGGAAATTTGTGCCGGAAACATTAATGCCGGCACTAGAGCAGCTTGAAAAGGAATATTTAACCGCCAAAAATGACCCTAAATTTAATGAAGAATTAAAATATTATTTAAACGAATATGTAGGCAGACCATCGCCACTATATTTTGCAAGAAGATTAACGGAGAAATTTAACGGTCCTAAAATATATTTTAAAAGAGAGGATTTAAACCATACTGGTGCACATAAGATTAACAACACTATAGGACAGGTATTGCTGGCTAATAGAATGGGAAAGAAGCGGATTATTGCTGAAACCGGTGCGGGGCAACATGGTGTTGCTACCGCAACTGCAGCAGCAATGTTTGGCTTGGAATGTGATGTATATATGGGTGAGGAGGATATACGTCGTCAGTCCTTAAATGTCTTCAGGATGAAATTGCTGGGGGCAAATGTTGTTCCTGTAACGACAGGATCTAGAACGCTGAAAGATGCGACCAACGAAGCACTTCGAGATTGGATGTCCTCTGTTCTAAATACTCACTATATAATTGGCTCAGTAGTAGGTCCGCATCCTTATCCAGTGATGGTAAGAGATTTTCAAATAATAATTGGACAGGAGGCAAGGGAACAGATACAGAAGGCAGAGGGCAGATTGCCGGATTATATCATAGCATGTGTTGGGGGTGGAAGTAATGCTATCGGGGTTTTCTACCCGTTTATTGAGGATACAGATGTGAAGCTAATTGGAGTCGAGGCTGGCGGGTTTGGTTTTAATGTTGGACAACATGCAGCTTCGCTTTCCAAGGGTGAGAGAGGCGTCCTTCATGGCAGCTTGAGTTATGTATTGCAGGATGACGATGGTCAGACATCTAAAGTCCATTCTATCTCAGCCGGACTGGATTATCCCGGTGTTGGGCCGGAACACAGCTATTTAAAAGATATGCACAGAGCTGATTATGTTTCAGTTACCGATGACGAAGCGGTGGAAGCTTTTGGCCTATGTACACGTTTGGAAGGGATAATTCCTGCGCTCGAAGCATCTCATGCAATAGCATATACTGCTAAAATTGCACCGACGATTGATAAAGACAAAATTATTGTGATAAATCTTTCCGGCAGCGGAGATAAGGATTCTTTTGAGGTTGCCGAAAAGATGGGAATAAAATTGTAATTAAATTTGATAGGGGCCTGGATAGGTGAATAGAATTGATGCTAAATTTAAGGAGTTGAAAGAGAAAAGTACGACTGCATTTATTCCGTTTATAACTGCGGGAGATCCGAGCCTGGATGTCACAAGGGAATTGATATTGGAATTTGACAGAAGAGGTGCTGATATGATAGAACTTGGTGTCCCGTTTTCTGATCCGATTGCAGATGGCCCCGTGATACAAGCATCTTATTACAGGGCACTCTCTTCCGGGATTAAGCTTTCTGATATATTAAAGCTCGTAAGGGATGTTCGAAAGGAATCTGAAATTCCTATTGTCTCAATGATATCCCAAAGTATTCTTTTTAAGTATGGATGTAGAGAATTTATAAAAAATGCTGTTGATTCCGGGCTTGATGGTGCGACAATACCAGATCTCCCGATAGAGGAGGCTGAAGATATAATTGAAGCTGGAAAAGAGAAAGATTTTGATGTAGTCTGTTTTATTGCGCCTACCACAACTGACAGCCGCGTAGATTTAATCGTAAGAAAATCTCAAGGTTTTTTATACTATATTTCAGTTGTAGGAATAACAGGTTCTAAAAACGAGTTGTCTGAAGAAATTGTAAACAACATTCAAAAAATAAAGCAAGTAACAAACTTGCCGGTTGCTCTGGGTTTTGGGATTTCAACTCCTGAACAAGCGAGTGTGGCCGGAAGAATTGCTGACGGTGTTATTGTAGGAAGTGCCATTGTAAAAGAGATAGATAAGCATAGCAATCAAGGTAGCAGTGCATTGGTTAATGAAGTAGGGGCGTTTGTGGGAGAATTAGTACATAGTACAAAAAATCAAAATTAGCTTTTATTAATTTTTCTGTTCTTAAAAAAATTGTAAGCAGTTAATTTAAAGCTATTTTTTTATGATGTTTAAGTTATAGGTAGCTTGTTGCCTGTTCTATTTGAATTGTTTTTTTTGAAGGTGTTGTCAGGCAGCATACTGCTTGGTAAAGAATGGGCATAATTTGTTCAAGTTCTTCCAATTTTCTTAAAAACCCGCCATAATGCTTATGCAGTCCTGTTTGATCTGCAACTCTTCATAGCGTTAAATACACTAATGCCATTTACCATAAATGTGCTGCTGTACATAGGCTTAAAATAGTGATAAAGCTATTTTGATTTTATGGTTTTCCCTTGGTCTGTTTCTGGTTTGATAGTAAGGAGTATGGATGTGAATGAAAAAATTTGTATTGAGGAGACTGAGCTGCATACAACTAAAGGAAGGCGTGACTTTCTAAAGGTATGTTCAATAGTGCTGTCATCTCTAATTGGTATTGCATATGCTGTTCCACTGATACGTACTTTTATAAGTCCGGCATTACAGCAAACTGTTTCAGGCTCAACCGGCTTTTTAGAGCTAGGCAGTATAGTTGATTACCAGGTAAATGTCCCCAAAAAGGTAAAAATAAAAGATTCCAGGTTTGATGCATGGACCAAATTCCCTCCCACAGAAATAGGTGCAGTCTGGATTATCATGAATAAACAGAGGCAATTTACTGTTTTTACATCAATTTGCCCACATCTTGGCTGTGGAATTAATTGGGACAAAAATTCTGAAAAATTCATTTGCCCGTGTCATGATAGTTTTTTTGATATTGAAGGAAGGGTGCTTTCCGGGCCATCTCCGCGTGGAATGGATACTCTGGAGACAGAGATTAAAGATGGAAAGGTGTTTGTAAAGTACCGCAAAATGAGATTAGGTATTTCAGAGAAAATGCCTGCATGATAGTTTGCTAATTTAAACAGGATCTGTAGAATCATGAGATTAATAATAAAATGGCTGGAAGATAGAATTGGTCTAAGTGTTCTTTTTAAAATATTCCTGGATGAACCTGTAGAAGGCGGTGCTAAGTGGTCATACGTTTTTGGCAGTGCCCTGATTTTCGTTTTTATGATGCAGGTAGTTTCCGGTGTTCTACTTGCCACAGGTTACTCTGCGTCTGCAACAGACGCATGGGGGAGTGTATATTATATTCAGCATAAGACATTTTCCGGTTGGTTTATTAGAGGTATGCATAACATCGGCTCAAGTGCAATGATTGTACTTGCCGTTCTCCACATGGCACAAACACTGATTTATGGCGCGTATAGAAAACCTCGTGAATTGAACTGGATTACCGGTATTTTTATGCTATTTATGGTTCTTGGTTTTGGGTTAACCGGTTATCTTCTTCCGTGGGACCAGAAAGGTTATTGGGCAACTCAAGTTGCTACGAGTATCATGGGCTTATCACCTGTGATTGGTGAATTTCTAAAAGAGGTAGTTCAGGGTGGAAATGATTATGGTAACCTGACGCTGACTCGATTTTACAGCTTTCACGTTTTTTTCCTTCCTGGCGGCCTGATGACTTTCATGGCGATCCATATTTATCTGTTCAGAAGACACGGTATTACCCCACACTGGAAACCGAGTAAGGCTGAACTTAAGAAAAAGACTCAACCGTTTTGGCCGGATCAGCTCTTTAAAGATGTTGTTGTTGCTGTAATAGTTTTTATTTCCATGGTAGTGGTCGTCTGGTATCGTAATGGTGCAGAGTTGCAGTCTCCTGCAGATCCAAGTTCTAATTATCTTGCCCGTCCGGAATGGTATTTCCTCTTTCTTTTTCAGCTATTAAAGTATTTTGAAGGCGAAATGGAAGTAGTAGGAGCCATTATTATTCCATCTATTGTTGCTGCCTTAATAATTGCTCTTCCGTTTATTGACAGGGCTAGAAACCGTTCTCCTTTAAATAGGCTGCCCGTTATGGGATGTTTTGGCGCTGGCATTGCATTTGTCATTTTTTTGACCGCAATGTCTGTGATAAGTGATTCAGGTGACGAAAGAATTCTCAAGCAAAGGGAAGAATCTGAGAAAATGGCCCATATCGCCGTAGAACTGGCTGAGCATGGTATACCACCTCAAGGAGGAACTTCCGTTTTTGAGAACGATCCTCTGTATTCTGGTGAGCAGCTGCTTCGCCAGCACTGCCTTGGATGCCATAACTTTGAAGGTGCTGGTGGTAACTCAGCACCTGATTTAACCGCTTATAATACAAAACCCTGGCTTGTTGGATTTTTTCAAGACCCAAATGCACCCAAATATTATGGGAGAACAAAGATCGACATAATGCCTGAGTATGACTTTGAGGAAGAAGAATTGTCTAATCTGGTAGACTTTCTGCTGGCTCAGGCCGAAACAGACAAAAAGATAGATCCTGAGCTTAATGAAACAGGATTGTTAATATTAGAAGAAAATGGATGCTATAACTGTCATACATATGACGAAAATGGTGGTGATACTGCACCTGTGCTAGATAACTTTGCTTCTGATAAATGGTTAAGAGGGATAATTGAAGATCCTGGCCGAAAAGAATATTTTGGTCAATTAAATACAATGCCTGCATTCAAAGATAAACTTTCAAAGCAGGAGATAGATAATATAGTCTACTTTCTTCAAAATAGGCGAAAAAAGCACAAATAAATTTAAATTATGGACCTCATTTGTTTGTTGTTTTAAACAAATAATTGTGAGGAATGATTTGAATTTTTAGTTAAATACCTTTTTTGGGTTATTAAAAGAAAATATTTCTTTTGAATATATGATTTTGTTAAGTTTTTGTTGACATATTTGGAGAAAATTATATAATCTCTCTTTACTTTAGAGGCATTTGAAGTAATGAAAGGGAGGGGGTGTTTTTCGTAGGAAGATTCATTCAGCAAAAACATCACAAACGTTTGTATTACAGTAGGTTATTTATTTTTCTAGATTAGTGAAGTGGAAAGGAGAAGGTAAGAATAAATGTTAAGAA
>CAYFOK010000010.1:0-121021 GCA_964344685.1 uncultured Candidatus Scalindua sp.
GGATTACAGAAGGTTGTGTGGTGAAGTAGACGAAATCTTTCACTGTGCGGCTGCCACACATTTTGAAAATCAATGTGCAGATGAGTTGAAGACTGTAAACGTGAATGGAACAGAAAACATGCTTCATTTTTCTTGTGCAGGCAAACAGAAAAGATTTCATTATGTCAGTACGGCATATGTAGCCGGTAAACAGAATGGCATAGTGTACGAAAGTAAGGTAGGAAATGAGCCTCTCTTTAATAATGAGTATGAAAGGAGTAAATTCATTGCAGAGCGTCTTGTTATTAAATATGCAGAAAGCAATGAAATCCCATATACGATATACCGTCCGGGTATAATAGTCGGAGATTCCGAAACCGGGGCAACTTGTAAATTTGATAATCTATACATTTTTGCGAAGGTTTTGTTCAATATTAGAAATTCCTTTTTTAAGCATAAAAGTAAGGATTTAAATGATATTACCATCAGAGTGCCGGGAGATCCGAATACCCTGATTAACCTTGTGCCTATAGATTATGTTGCTGATGCCATAGTTACAATTTCAGGCAAAAGGGAGAGTGTTGACAATATTTTCCATATCACGAATTCAAATCCACCGAAACTCAGTGAATTAAGAGATTTGCTGATACCACTGCTGGAAATCAAGGGTGTACGGGTGCAGATTGATAGAGAGCCTGAACAGAAAAGCCTGAATACAATGGAGAGGTTGTTTCTGCGTCAGACAAGGTCTTATTACTCGTATCTGTTTAGTAAACTACAATTTGATGATAAGAATACTCAGAAGGTTTTAGAAGATACGGGAATTATTTGTCCTGCTATGACAAAAGAATTAGTCAAGGTACTAATGGATTATGCTGTTACTCATAATTGGGGAGAGAGAAAGGTAAGAAAACTTGAGGAAGTAGAAATGGTTTGAGGTTATTTCAGGGTATTTTGTAAATGATTGAAATAAAACAAAAAAATCTCAAAAGTCGGCCTGAGATTACAAACGGGTTAACTCCTGAAAAATATTTTGCAGAGTTTATTTTTCATCGAGTGAACCTGTGTCCACTGCCAAAGATTAACAGCCTGAATACTACTCTCAAATTTGATATTGAGGGCGATCATGGTGGTAGCTGGACTATTCTTGTAGAAAGTGGTTTTTTAAAACGTGTTGTAAAAGAAAGCCTGGATACTGGGACTGCGTCAAATGAATCTGGTTTGAAACCCTCATCTACATTTCGAATGAACAGTGAAACATTCATGTCCATTTTAAAAAGAGAAGTTACGCCGCAGCAGGCCTTTTTTAAAAAAAAGGTCAAGATTCAGGGAGACATAATGATAGCCCTTAAAATGAACGTACTTGTGAATTATTTATAGCATTAATTCTCTTTCGAGAGGATTCAAGTTTTAGATTTCCGGTCCGACAAATGCCATCCTGTCGGACTGACAGGGCAGGCATGATTACGAAAGCAAAGTTTAGAAACAGTTGAATAACAAATTACATACAGTTGTCCCCTCACTATTTTTTCTCCTCGCAGGGTAGAGGGTTACGATGGTTATTATATGGATAGAGTTGCCGGCATAATACTGAGATATCGATTTGTGTTTCTGGCTTTGATAGTGATTCTTACCGGTTTCTTTGCACGTTTTGCAATTGAAGCAGAAACAGATAATTCAATTGAGGTCTGGCTTAAGCAGGATGATCCGAATCTTGAATATTATAATCGTTTCATAGACAGGTACGGGGATGAAGAGTTCCTTATCATAGCAAATGATGGTAATGATCATTTTACTGCCGAAAGGATGAAACAGATAAATAGTATCTCAGAAAGACTTGAGCATGTTCATGGTGTCAGAAACGTAATTTCAATGGCAAGTGTTTTTAAAGATAAGTTATCAGCACCGTATTTTAAAGAAGAATTAAAAAAAAATAAAACAGAACCGGTATTGGAGGTATTTAAAAAAGCGGTGTTAGATGATCCTTTATACGTAGGAAATGTGGTTTCAGGTAATGGACAGACTACTGCAATTATAGCTACCGTATCAAAAGGGTCTTCAGACTCAAGAATTCAACTTCTGAATGAAACAAGGAAAATAATTAGAACTGCAGAAGAGGGGCATGACTTACAATCTCCTGTGGCAAAATGGGAAAAAGGGGAACAGAATACGACACCGGAAAATTTTTATCTGGCAGGGCCGTCAATAGTAAATGCTGAACTTGATCGAATGTCACAAAAGGATATGAGTAGGTTTATACCTGCAATGTTTGCTGTGGCTCTGGTTATTCTGACAGCATTATTCAGGAATATTACCGGAGTATTAATTCCGGCTATAACAATCTGCATAAACATTATCTGGTCCGTTGGGTTATTTGTGATTTTTGACAATAGTATGAATATGATTTCAGAAATGCTTCTACCTCTGATCTTTATTGTTTCATTAGCTACAACAGTGCACATACTGAACAGATTTTATCAGGAAGCAGAGCTTTTGGGAGATAATCGGAAAAGTATACAGGAAGCGATAAAGCATATATGTGTGCCATGTTTTCTTACTTGTTTGACAACTTCCATCGGTTTTCTGTCACTGACTGTTAGTAAAGTAACACCTGTTAAAACTACCGGTATTTTTATGGCAGCCGGCATAATGATGTCATTCTTTGTATGCATAACCTTTGTTCCGGGAATACTTTCACTTTTTCCGGGAGGGAAGAGCATATCTTTTGTGAAAAACCAAAAAAACAAAAACTTAAATTATTCAGAATTCAGAGGTATATACGGCTTTATTGGCAGAGTTGTTAAGAATAACACAGTTTGTGTGTTAATTTTAAGTGTAATATTTATAGGCGCTTCAATTTACGGCATTACAAAAATTAGAGCTGAATCAAATGTCTTTGAATCATTTCCTGAAGACAGTGAAATTTCAAAATCAACATCACATATTGAACAAAATTTGATGGGATTGTTTCCTATGGAGATAGTAATAAATGCTGTTAATGCAGGAGGTGTTTTTAATCCGGAAGTTCTTGCCTGGATAGAAAAATTACAGAGTCATTTAAAGAGCATACCGGAAATTACAAAAAGTGTGTCTGTCGCCGGCTATGTAAAAAATCTGAATTATCAGATAAATAAAGACAACGCTGACAATAATGTGATTACGAAGGAGAAGGCCATTGATTATGTAAAACTTGCAGCGTTACATGGGGATAAATTGGTTAAAAATCTATATACAGAGGATGGCAACGAAGGAAGAGTTGTCGTAAGAATGAAAAACGTAGGTTCATCCAGATACCAGGAAATTGCAGGTGGTATTAAAAGATTTGCTAAGAAAGGCCTTGCTATCGGTGTTGGCTGCACAATCACAGGTATTGTACCACTTCTTATGGACATGCAGGGATATCTCATTGAGAGTCAGATAAAGACATTTGCGCTGGCGTTTATCCTAATCTTTATATGCATTGCATTATTATTAAAATCAGCAAAAACAGGCATAATGAGCATGATACCGAATATAATTCCCATTGTCATAGCTCTTGGTGTTATGGGATATCTGAGTATAAATCTGGACGTTGCAACAATAATGATAGCAAGTGTTGCGATAGGTATATCGGTCGATGATACTATTCATTTTCTTTACCGATTTAAGAAAGAATTCAAAAAGGAAAGAGATCATTATCTGGCAATTCAACGTACCATTTCAGGGGTTGGCAAGGCATTGATATTTACTACTGTTGTCGCAACATGCGGTTTTCTTGTTTTTTGTCTGTCAAATTTCAAACCAATTCAATATTTTGGATTGCTGACCGGTATAACTATGGTAACTGCGTTATTGGCTGATCTTTTTATATTGCCAGCGTGTATTTTACTGTTTAAGCCGAAATTTTAGTCTGTCATGGAATCCTTACGAAAGTAAGGGTTTATATAATTTTGTCAGGTGCATTTTTCATCTGATCGTATATAGAGGCGGTTTGTCTCTCAGGTTGGGAACAACCCTACATTTTAATTAAGAGTAAATAAAATGATAACATTAAATAAAGTAGATACATATCAGTTTCAGAGTTCAAAATGGTTTGGCTTGTCCCCGGATGAATGGGTTCCTTTTGTTGTTTCTATACACTTTGATTCTACATATGGAAGTCAATACTGGCTAGATAAAGAGAAAAAACTGGGTATCAATGCGAAAAAAGAGATAAGCGCTCTAGATGATCTCAAAATTCTGGGTCCTATGTGTGAGGATGATTTGAGAAAGTATCCGATTGAGTATTTTATTCCAAAAATGTTTCATGACCGTAAAAGTAATTTTATTCTGGGAGAAACAGCAGGTACTACCGGCAGACCTAAAACAACAGCATATCTGAGAGAAGAGTTTCACGCGGCTTTTGTTGACTGGTTTGTCTTTATTGCCGGAATGCGGTCGTTTCCAACTGAAGGAAACTGGCTGTGGATCGGGCCAGGCGGTCCGCACATAATAGGAAAAGCGGTAGGGCATGTTGCAAATAAAATGGGTAGCCTGGATCCATTTTCTATTGATTTTGATCCCCGCTGGGCAAAGAAAATGCAGCCTGGTACAGTAGGAAGTAAACGGTATCTGGAACATATTCTTAAGCAGGCAATGGATATTATAGATATACAGGAAATTGATGTGATTTTTACCACACCTCCTGTCCTTGAGGAATTAGCAATACGCATGAGCGCAGATGAACGTATGTCTATCAAGGGAGTACATTATGGCGGTATTTCCATGGAGAAGGATTCATACAAAAAGTTTAAGGAAGAATATTTTCCTGAAGCGGTTCACATTTCCGGATACGGTAATACTCTTTTTGGACTCTGCCTTGAGGTTGAAGGGTTGCTGTCATATGATCTGGACTACTTTCCGCTGGGTCCCAGGATGGTGATACAGGTAGTGGAAATGGATGATGCAAATATAGCAAATCATGAAAGGTTGTTGAAAAGTGTTAATTATGGAGAGGAGGGTCAGGTTGTATTTCACAGGCTTGATGAAAGCTTTTTAGTACCAAATATGTTCGAACGTGACAGGGCTGTCAGGATACCTCCTTCTCAGGCAGCCTTGAATTACGGTATTACTCAGGATGGTGTCAGGAACCCAACGCTTTTAGAGGCTGATAAGAGAAAGATAAAGACCGGATTGTATTAATAAGTTATCTTTGTCATCATGAGCGTTTGTCTGACTTACAGTCATTCAGAAAAGGAGTCGAAGGATGCTTTTAACGAAACCGGCAAAATAACTGAATGTTTTTTTGGAGATATAAATATATGAAATTATCAGATGTTAAAATAGAGTTACTTGCTCCTGCGGGAAAATGGGAAGTTCTAGAGGCAGTGATAGATGCCGGTGCTGATGCTGTTTATCTTGCAGGGAAAAGGTTTAACATGCGTATGCACAGATCTGATTTTAATTTTACGAATGAACAACTGGCATTGGCAGTAGAATATGCACATAAGAGAAATGTAAAGATATATGTTACGGTAAACAATTTACTTGGAAGTGAAGAAATGGATGGACTGTACGGTTATCTTAGATACCTCCGGGACATTAATGCAGATGCAATTATTGTGCATGACCTGGGAATAATTAATCGTGTTAATGCAATGAAGCTTACGATTCCAATGCATGCCAGTACAATGATGAATGTACACAGTGTAGAGATGGCAGGTGTTTTAAAGGGGTTTGGTGTGTCAAGAATTATTACTTCTCGTGATATTACCCTTTCCCAGGTTAAGGAAATAGGAGAGAAAGCTGAAATAGAAACAGAATATTTTATTCATGGCGATATGTGTGTCAGTCAGAGCGGACAGTGTCATTCAAGCGGTGTGATCTTTGGGAAAAGCTCAAACCGAGGTGAATGTATGAAACCGTGTAGATGGAAATACAGCATAGTAGAGAGTAAATCAGGAGAGGAGATTGGGGACTTACCAAATGGCTATCTGCTGGCGATGAAAGACATGTGTATGTTTCAGCATATACCCGAATTAATTCAGGCAGGTATCTGTTCGTTTAAGATAGAGGGCAGGATGCGGCATGAAGATTTTCTGAGACCAATTATTGCATTATACCGTAAAGCTATAGATGACTATTTGAGCTCACCATTTACATACTGGCAAAAGATAGACGAATTTGAGGAAATGTACAAAAGCAGGGTAAGAGATTTTACCACATCAATGGCTTTCTCTCATGCAACCTCAAGTGTTTTTGATTATACAGGAAGCAGGGAGCCTCTCTTCCTAAGCCGAGGTGCAGCAGAAAGAAAAATATCAGATGATGATCTGGAGGATAATCCTTTTGAGGCGATACGTGGTAAACTAAATAGAAGAAAGTCTCTTGCCGTAAAGGTTTCAACCATAACTGCGGTTAAAAATTCATTGAATGCCGGTGCAGACTATATATACCTGGGTGCAGAGATATCGCCGGTCAGGGGAGAAGGCTGGACGAAAATGGATTTACTGGATGCAGTTCGCATGACGCATGATGAAGGAAAAAAAATTATGTATGGAACACCTCGGATATGTACCTCCCGGGAATTAGCAGAGATTGAGTGGCTTTTTGAAATAGGAATGAGAGCCGGTGTAGACGGTGTACTGGTTCATAACCTGGGTGCCTTACAATGTGCTAAGCAGTTTGACCTGAATATAATCTCCGATTTTTCATTCAATGTTTTAAACACAGATTCTATTCAAATGCTGGTAAAATCAGGTATCAAAAGAGTGACTGCTTCTATTGAATCTTCATTCAATGATCTCTGTAGCCTTTCAGAGCATTCATCAGTCCCTGTAGAGTGCATTGTACATGGTTCTCTTCCAAGTATGTTACTTGAGCATTGCCTGCCGGCAATGCTGGTTACCAAAACTAATGCAAAAAGCAGCTGCAGATTACCATGTCGTTATATTAACTACGCACTTAAGGATGAAAAAGGTGAAATCAGACAGATAGAGGTAGACCAGTATTGCAGGAACCACATCATGTTTGCGTCAGATTTATGTGTACTCCCTTATCTGAACTCATTTTTAATGACAGATGTTGAGGTATTCCGGATAGAAGGACAGTATTATGACGAAGGTCTGGTGGAAACAGTAGTTGGCCTTTATCGTAAACGTATGGATTTATTGCTGGATAATCCGGAGGTCTATTGTCCTTTACCTGAAACGGAATGGGATAAACTGGTAGACAAGAGCCCAAGAGGTCTGAGTTTGTGTGCCTACTCTCAGGATGTTACACGTTCCAGGAGTACCCTGGAGGTTATGAAGTCTGCGAGTCAGACGAAGTAGTATAAGTTGAGAAATTATTCATATCCTGAAAAAGACATTCAGTATTGATTTCAGAATCTAAATGTGTCAACATGTCTGGAGATCATGAAACAGGTACAGGATAATAAGAACGTTTTTTTCTCAATTGATACTGAGTAACATTAAAAGATGATTAAATTAAAAGCAGAAACGGTAACGACAAACATTTAATAATTAAAAGGTGACCTGAAAATGAATAAATTTAAATTTGTAAAAAATGGAATCTCGCTTTACCTGCTATTCTTTATAATGTGTTGTATTCCAGTATGCGGTTATTCAAATGCAGAAGAACTTTCAGGTGATAAACAACAGAGCCCTCTGATAGATACGATATGGAATGCAATGGAAGCGTCGTATCGAATGGATTATAAACACGCTGAAGAATTATTTGATGAGACTATTGAAAAATGGCCTGATGATCCGATGCCATATCTTTTTAAAGGCGGTCTCTATTTAAATATGTTTGAGAAAGTCAGCAATGAATCGGAAGAGGAAATAGAGAGAATAAAAGCCCAGATTCTTTATCTGAACAATAAAGCAATTGAGTTTGCAAGAATACGTATTAGTGGGAATCCGGATGATGAGAACGCACGGTATAGTCTGGGAGGAGCGACCGGTAATATAGGAAGGTATTACATCCTTAACGGTAGATATATGAAGGCGTTCTGGAAGGGCAAAAAGGGGTTTAAGATTCTTAAAAGGATTGTAGATAAAGATGATGACTATCACGACGCTTATCTTGGTTTGGGATTATATAATTATTTTTCTGCTACTATGCCTAAAATTGTGAAGGTGTTGTCATTTATTCTTGGTGGATCCACGGGTGATAAAGAGAAAGGGATTAGCCAGCTTGAACTCGTTCGTGACAATAGTAAATTGCTTTCAGTAGAAGCCAGGAAGATCCTGCTAAGAGTTTATCGCGGTGAGGACGATTTTAATGCGTTTTATCATAATTCTAAATGGCTGGCTGAACATTATCCTGAAAACCTCTATTTTCAGATACCGTATATTTATGGACTCACTCATAACAAACAGTTTGAAGATGCTCAGAATAAATTGACTGCAGTAAACGCAATGCTGAAAAATGATTTAACAGCACTTTCTACTAACATCCGAGTCAAATATTACCGTTACGCAGGTCTTCTGAACTACAAACTTGGCAACTATGAAGAGTCAAAAAAATCCTATATGAATGCTCTTGAATTAGTTGGTGACACATTTCCACCTACGAGGTTATGGTCAGAGGACTATTATTACCTTGCTGCGTCAAATGCCATACTTGAAAATGAAAAAGAAGCATTTAAATATCTGAGAAAAGCGATTGTGAAGGGCTGGCAGGCAGACAAACTGGATAAACTGCCAGAATGGCTGCCATACAAACACAATAATGAGTTTTTGATGCTAATTGGTAAATAAATAGTTAAGAGCCTGTCATGCTGACAAGATTTTTTTATGAAAGGGAATAAATTGATAAAAGAGCTGGTATCCCGGAAGAAAGAACTGGATATGCAGAAAAAAGAATCGTATATCGGACCACAGGAAATAGTTCGGAAAAAAAATGAATTCATGATTCCCTGTGTGTACCATTTTTACAAAGAACCTGTACAGATGGTCAGGGGGGAAGGGCAGTATCTCTTTGATCATCAGGACAAGAGATTTCTGGACTTTTATGCAGGTGTTTCAGTATTAAATGCAGGGCACTGTCATCCTGAAATTGTAGATAAGATATGTGAGCAGGTAAAGACTCTTCAGCATACTACAACAATATATTTAACTCAGCCGATAGTAGATCTTGCCGAAAGGCTTGCACAGATTACACCTGGAAATCTGAGAAAGAGTTTTTTTTGTGCAAGCGGGTCTGAAGCTAATGAGGGTGCGTTATTGCTTTCTCAATTGCATACCGGAAAACATGAATTTCTTTCGCTTTATAACGGGCTTCATGGAAGAACAAAATTGACTATGAGCGTGACAGGTTTGAAGTTCTGGAGAACAGATACTAATCCTGTTGGCGGTATCAGCTTTGTGCCCGATGCTTATTGCTACCGCTGTGTTTTCAAACTTTCATTCCCTGATTGTAATATTGAGTGTGCAAGGCAAATAGAAAATGTAATAGAAACCACAACATCAGGTGAGGTCGCTGCGTTCATTGCTGAACCTATACAGGGCAATGGAGGTATTATAACGCCTCCTGACGAATATTTTAAAGTGGTGAAGGGGATATTGGGAAAGTATGGAATATTGTTTATTGCTGATGAAGTACAGACGGGTTTCGGGAGAACCGGAAAGATGTTTGCAATAGAGCATTCTGGAGTGGAACCGGAAATAATGACGTTTGCCAAAGCAATTTCTAATGGGACTCCTGTTGGGGGGTTTATAGCTTCAGATAAGATTGCGTCTTCGTACAAAAGACCGGGAGCATCTACATTCGGAGGAAACCCTGTTACAAGCGTGTCTGCACTGGCGACACTTGACGTAATAAGCAAATACAATCTGATTAATAATGCAAGGATAATGGGTGAATACCTCAAAGAAAAATTGAAAATGCTACAGGAAAGACATACGTTAATAGGTGATGTTAGAGGAAGAGGATTAATGCTGGGGGCTGAGCTTGTTAATCATGGCAAAGAGCCTGCAGTACAAGAGACGGATGCAATCCTGGAATATATGAAGGATAGGGGGGTTCTTATAGGTAAAACGGGTAGCTGCCGAAACGTTCTGGCCTTTCAGCCTCCTCTGATAATCAATGAAGATAATATTGATGAAGTGACTGATGTACTTGATGATGCATTGAGTTATGTGGAAAGACATAGAAAGAAAGACTAAGAAATGGTTTGAGGAGAGGTACCAGCTTGGAGGAATAATAGAAGAAAATGTAACTGAAAAGTTGATCCCAAGGGGACTCAGCTGGTTCAGTTGTATGGGAGGCCTGGCGCTGGTAGCTTTTATGGTTCAGGTAGGTACTGGGATATTTCTGTTATTTTACTATGTTCCATCTCCAGGTGAGGCATTTAACAGTGTCCAGTATATAAGACATGCACTCCCTTATGGCTGGTTGATACAGAAGGTACACGCCGTTACTCCTCACTTTATGATAACCCTTGTGTTTGCCCACATGTTAAGGATATTGTTTAAGGGGATCTATAAAAAACCGAGAGAACTGCACTGGGTGTCAGGAGCATCACTGCTGGTATTAACATTAATTATATGTTACACTGGCAGCCAGCTTCCGGCTAATGGTTTATCATATTGGGGTATTAACTCAGTTGGAAGCGAAATTGGAATGCCGACTATAGTGACTGATCATACTGTAGGTAATTATCATGATGCCGGAATGGTTTCTACTCGTGGTTTCGTTACCGTTTATGCATTACATATCGCCTGTATACCTCTGCTGATGTCTGTTATTATGGGATTCCATTTCTTAATGGTACGTAAAACAGGCATTTCAGACCCGTTATAGAATCTAAAATTTATTGTTGGTAGATCAGGCGAAGTGAATCTACATTTAGTAATAATTTTATCTGCGCTTATCTGCGAAAATTGGTTACCTGTTTAATACATGGTGGACTACAGAAAAGGTAGAAGTGAAGAAGAACTGGAGGCATTCTTTCCTAATGAGATACTCAGGCACACTCTGTTAACATTTCTCTTAATAAGCGCTATCATGCTTGGAGTTATTTTTCTACCGGAATCTTTTCAGAAATCTGTTGATGAATTTGCTTCATATGAAAACAGACCTCCATGGTTTTTACTTCCATTTTATTACATTTCCGGATTAATCAATCATAAGGCCTGGTATATTTTCATTATTTCACTTTATGCTGTAACGTTTATAGGAGTCCCGTTTCTTGATAGAAATAATGAAAGAAGTTTATGGAGGAAACCGGTTTTTCTCTCCGTAGTAATTCTTAATCTACTGATGATCTTTACATTGGGTATAACAAAATATCTTCAATAACAATGATACATATACATTACGGCACAAAAACTTTTCTGCACATATCTGTTATGCTGGTTTTAGTTGGAGTGATATACATATCTCCAGGATGTAAATTAATTGAAAACCTGCATCCTGAACTCGTTAAGAGAGGAGAAGAGTTTCCGGGTTCCAGGGCCTGCAGTGAATGTCATATTGATATTTATTCAGAATGGGTGGAATCGTCACATTCGAAAAGTTACGTCAGTGAAAAGTTCAAAGAATCTACTGATAATTATGAATTTAAATTCTGCCTGGGATGCCATGTGCCTGATATAATTTCAGCACTCTACGGATCAGGCCCATTAAGAGAAGGGCAGGAAAAGAGAGAGATAGCTGTAAGAACTTATCATTTGGAGGAAGGTGTTAACTGTCAGAGCTGCCATCTTACTGTGGATTGCAAAATGGCCGGTCCACACTCCGGAATCTCTCCCCACCCTATAGAGAATAAAAAAGAATTGTACAAAAAAAGCGAACTTTGCGGGACATGCCACGTCGATACATATAAAGAGTATTTATTGTATAAAGATAACGGTAATAATCAGACATGTCAGGATTGCCATATGCCGGCAGTCAATCGTAAACTTATTCAGAATGAACCATGGCAGAAATTGCATGCTCGAAAAGAGGGAAAGGTTCACAGCTTCTCTATGTTAAGTGCCATGGAAAGAGATAAGGATTTTCTGGACATAAAATTTACTGAAATAAACAGTGGCAGTAATCAAGTCACCGGTAATGTTGAAATTATTAATTCAAAGGTTTCTCATTCCATTCCAACAGGTAAATATGGATATAAAGAAGTTGTTTTGCTGATTAACCTTAAGGATAACCTGGGAAGAATAATCAAATCTATACAGGAGAGTATGTTTCTGGAATTGAATACTCATATGAAACCTGGAGAAAAGAAGATATATAGATTCGTTTTTGACCTGGAAGATAAAAACAATCCGGCAAAAGAATTAGAGGCTGTTCTTTTCAGAACTAACTTTAATAGGACAGATAAAACACTGTTTGCAAAGGTTGAGCTGGAGCTGAATTTATCGGTGAGGTTAATGAAGTAAAGAAGTATTACCAGACAACAGGTACCATATATCATGTTGGGAAATATCAGAAGAAGAGATAAGAAAGTAGTTAAAATACTGTTCATTGTGACGATTCTGTCGTTAATGTGTTGTACTACGTTGGTTATTATTGCAGCACATAAACCGGGATCACCTGAATTCTGTTCACGATGTCACAGTATGGAATCATCATATAATACCTGGAAGGAGACAATATTCTGTAATACCGGTTGTCTTAATTGTCATACACACGATAGTAGCGGCAGTACGTTGTCAGTTGAGATTAAAGATAGTAACTGTACTGACGCAGAATGTCATCCTGTCGCAAAGCTTACGTCAAAAGTATCAAATTACAAAGATATATTTTCTTTTAATCACGAAACACACTTAAAAGAATATCCGACTAATCTTAACTTGCGTTGTACGGGATGTCATTCGTATATGGGAAAGGAAGTGCATGGAGTAGCAGAAACAAGACATTTTAGTATAGATGAAGAGGTATGCTTTGTATGCCACTTTATAAAAGGTGAAACTCCTTTGCTTACCTCCAATGAAAAAATTAAAGTTGATGACTGCTCATTATGTCATAAAAATGTACAGACAAAGATCATGATTTATAAAAAGGAATTTGATCACCTGAAATATGAAAAGAGACTGAAAATAGAGTGTACAAATTGTCATTTTGAGACTATCTACAGAAACAATGATGTCGAAAAAGAAAATTGTTATTATTGCCATACAACGGTACCTGATGGATACGAAGGTGCGGGCAGAATGCACATTGATCATGTGGAAAAACATAAGGTTCCATGCTCTACGTGTCATGATAAGATTTTCCATAAGTGGGGAGATGAATACATTAATAATATCCTGCCTATGAGAGGCATTGACAAAAAAGATGAAGGTCTTAAGCGAGCTGCAGATATAGCCAGGGTAGCAGGGTCAGGTGATCTTACTATTAATGCGAAAGAAGAACACATTTTTCAGAAGAAGCCTTATTCATTACAAAGAAAAATATATGCAGGTAATGGTGGGAGGGGAATAGAAAAAAGCCCTGACCCGATGTATCTGGCTACAGTTAATTGTACTGCATGTCATATAGATAAAGATCTGGCAGTTGATCCTATGATATGTAATACCTGTCATGAAAAGGGATTTGATAAAACAATGGCAGAACAAAAAAAGTATATTACAGGGATGTTAAACACGTTATCTGATTTACTGGAAGAATCACAAGAGCTGGGTATGTCTAATGCGTTGATTAATGAGGCACAGTATAATTATGATTTGATTACAAGTGATGCAAGCTTAGGGGTGCACAATATTAAATATGTAAAGGATTTGCTTAATCACAGTATACAACAGCTCCATCATATGCATGAGATTAATTAGTATTGTTTGTAGAAACACGTTTATGTCATCCTGGACTTTTTTCAGGATTTTTTTAACATTTTGAAAAAATTAAATGTACAGGCTTGTTTTGATTGTTGGTTTATTTGTGGCCGGGCTTCTCTCATCTTTTTTCTCTGAAATCAATAGTAGTATTTGTACCGGTGATACATTAAGTAATACCAAGCGTATCCGGAGATCAAAGATATCTATAATGAATTTTGATACATGTACGGTGAGATGTCATGTCAATTATATGGCATATGAAAATAAATTTGATGAGTCTCAAAAAACAGAGATCTTCAGGCACAGGACACATTCATTTGAGCAGAACCTGGATTGTATCTCCTGTCATGATAATAGTGAGGTAAATACGGAGGAGCATGGTAAATTAACAATAAAAAAAGAAAACTGTCTTGAATGTCATCATGTTGAATTAAAAGCATTTAAATGTAAAAGGTGCCATAATAATATTGATGAGAATCCCATGAAATATAATGGGGAAAAATTTGTACACGGTTTTACTGTGGAGAGTGATGTTGATTGCGGATTATGTCATATAAAAGATCAACGATCTACGCTGAAAAAGGAAAAAATCAACTGTGTTAAATGCCACCACACTACTCCGGATTTACATTGTGTAAAGTGTCATAAAGATGACTTGGAAAGATATCATAATACAGACCCTCAGAGGAAGGTAAGTCTTTCATGGACTGTACCTTTCAGACACTCTCAGCATCCCGAACGGGATTTGTCATGCATGGAGTGCCATCTTATTAGCCGGGAGAACGACGCTGGTATTGTGGAATATAATCTCAATTGTAGTAAATGTCACCACGATTCTGAGGAGAAGGCAGGGTGTGTTGAATGTCATAAGGAGCCTTTAGCATATTTAAAGGGAGATATAGGGTTAAAAGAGTTTACAGCAATACCGGATATGATGTCCATAGCTGTTAAATGTGAAGACTGTCACAAATACAACGGTGAAAAGTTAAAATTCAAAGGAGTTGAGGAATACTGTATAGAATGTCACAATGGAGATTATGGGAAACTATACAACGCTTGGACAAAAACAATTACAGACAGGTTGGAAGAATTCAACCTTTGTGTGCAATATTTAGTTGAGGATAGTAAAGTTGTTTTTACAAATGAATCAGATTTTAATGAAGACACAGACGTGGTATCTGGGAAGAAATCATGTTTAAACACATTTCTTGATGAAACATGTGTGACTGTTGACTTAATAACAAAATATGGTATGCACAATTTTAACCTGACAAAAACTATCCTGGATAGTCTTGAAGAGAAAATAAAACCTTTCTGTGCAGATACACGGAGTCAACAAACTGAATAATCTAGGGATGACTAGTGACAAATAGATCATGATTGAAGAACATGTTAATTTCAACTCTGGAGGTTTGAAGCTTGAGGGGGTTTTGTCCTATAGCGAAAACACAGCGAGTCCGCCACTCGTGCTTTTGTGTCCACCTCATCCTCACCTCGGAGGCGATATGGAAAATAATGTTATCACTGCTCTCGGTAAAGTACTGGCGGAAAAGGGATATGCTACTTTAAGATTTAACTATCGTGGCGTTGGTAGCAGTGAAAGTAAACTTAACAATATTGCAGAGATATACGAGTATTGGGAAACGATTCTAAATAATGATGATTGTTCTGATGCTATTGTGGATGCTACTTCAGCAATGAATTATCTGGAATCAACAGTTGGTACGAAAAAGATTTTTATAGCAGGGTATTCTTTTGGTGCAATTGTGGCGATGCTGCTGAGTGTGGATAATGCAAACATCAGGGCTTTTGCATCAATTTCTATACCTTTTGGTAGATTTGATACCTCACTTTTATCAGAATGCAAAATACCTAAGCTGTTCATTTGTGCGGATAATGATTTTGCCTCACCAATTGATGATGTTGAGAAAGGAATGTTAAATATTTCGGAACCAAAGATACTTGATGTAATGAATAATTGCGATCACTTCTATATAGACAAAGAACATGAAATAGCGAATAAAGTTTTAAAGTTCTTCAATGATAAGATGCCTGCAGACTTTAAATAAATACGTTATATGAAAATAGATTATATTTAATCTATTATTTCAGTTGACGCCATTACCTTTGTCTTCATGCTTCATTCCCTTTAAACATTACCCTTACGGAATTAACTTGCAGTACTAAGAATTTCTCTGATTATAACATAACTCGTAAATAGCAGACGGTAGGAAGAAATCTCAATTAGAAGATTGTTAGAAGATCATAAAAAAAGGACTCGGGACAACCTCCTGAGTCCTTTAAATTTGGTTGCGGGAACAGGATTTGAACCTGCGACCTCCGTGTTAAGAGGCTGACGTTCTAATGGATAAGTTTTTGTCTTTTAGTCAATTCAAACATCAAGTCTATTTTGAAAAAATCGGGAAATTTCATAAATATTTAGTAGGTGATAATATTTTAATTAATAGGTGAAATTCCTTAATAGCCACCAGCATTTATCAGACTTTAACTGACAAATTTCTGTTAAATAATATATTTACTTAATTACATGCTTTGCAAGACGGCAAATCATGCCCAGGCGCTAAATGTCCATAGATATAGTATAGTATTTTACATGCATTAATAACTTACTATGATGGGTGACACGCTGTCCGTAAAACCTGATTTGATTTATCTATAATGACGTTATGTGTAATACTAAAATGAAATACAAATTCTGCCTCATCGGTATCTAAGTAAAATATCCTCCATATCTTATGACAACATAACAACTTAATATAGTGGACCATAGTTTATAGAATGGGTTTCTAGAATTGGCATCATCTTTGCTCAACTAACAAGTGATGTAAGCGGTTTGCCTGTAAGTGTTTAACACTCTTATCATTTTGTTGAAAATATCATTGCTTCAATAGCAGGTTTATTTATGAAAAGAGAAGAGCAAAAATCATATGCGCTGATGTATCTGATCTGTAGCGTTATTTTAGTGCTGGTAATGGGATGGGGTCTTTGGAATGAAGTTGTGGGTAAAAGACTGTGGAAGGATTATCAACGGAAGTTTTATGCAATAGTAGAGAAAAATGTCAGTAAAGAATTGGAGAAAGAAAAGAATGGGTTTGAGATTATAAAGAACCAGAATGATTATAAGTCTGTTAAGGATAAACTTGAACAGGCGCATAAAGAGTTTAATTTGACCAGGAATCAAAATGAGTTTAGTAGATTAAGTTCTGTTATACAAGATATCAGGAACAAAGAACTTGCTCCCGTAAACCTGCAATTGACAGATGTTAGAAATAAGGTTATGGAAGCTGAGTATAACTATACAAGATCACAAACAGAAGAGGATAGTCTTAAATTGGACAAGCTGAAAGATGAGTCTAAGGAACTGCTTGCAATAGTAGATAAGATAAAGAAGCGGTTAAAGGAGGAACAGAATAAAAAGGCTTCATTAACAGCTGACATAGACAAATACGAAAAAGAATTAATGGCTTTTTCCGCTCCACTTAAAAAGATAAAGGAAAAATATGCTGCTTTAAAGAAGAGAAGGCCAAGCCTTCAGGAATATCAGCTGCATATACCGGAGCTGGAAAGAGTGGATAGATGTATGAGCTGTCATATGGGAATTGATAAGGAGGAGAGTGTTATAAATGAGCAGCCATTTAAAAAGCATCCCGGAAGCTACATATTTATAAAAAATCACACTCTCAAAGATTTTGGCTGTACGGTATGTCATGAAGGTCAGGGTAGGGCAACAACATCCGTAAAGAAGGCGCATGGTGAAGTTGAGTACTGGCTGAAACCGATGTTTAGAGGAAGTCTGGCCCAGGCGAGTTGCCTGAAATGCCACGAGAGAACAGATGGCCTGCCGGGTGCTTCCTTGATTTCCAGAGGAAAGGAACTTTTCGTTGCAAGGGGATGTATAGGCTGTCACGATGTTGAGGGTATTACCAATGTAAAGATCGGCCCTCCACTCACTGGTATTGGAAAAAAAGTAAGTTATAAATGGTTAAAGACATGGTTAAGGAATCCGCGGGACTATTATGAGAAGGCGAGGATGCCCAATTTCATGCTGTCCGATGAGGAAATAAGGAGCATCGCAGATTTCTTTATAGATTTGTCCAAGGGTGATAAAGGCATCACGGTTGCGGCTGATCCTGATGTAGATGAAAATATATATCAGAAAGGGTTGTCTGTTTACAATAAATCAAGGTGTGTTGTCTGCCATCCAATAGAAGATAAGGGTGGAGCGATAAAATATGTGTATGCACCAGATCACAGTAAGATTGCCAGTAAGGTAAGTAAAGATTGGTTGCTCAAATGGGTGAAAGATCCGGGTGCTTATCACTCCAAAACAAAGATGCCTCGTTACAGATTCAGTGATGAAGAGATAGGGGCATTGGTGGGATACATGAGTGCTGAGTTTATTGATTGGGACGCTTTTGAAGAAGAGGAGGAAGGGGCAGAAGAAGGTATTCAGGCCGCTAAGGAGGGAATAACTCAGGAATCTGTTGCTAAGGGCAGGAAATTGGTTAAAGATTATGGTTGTTTTGGTTGTCATGAGATATCTGGTTTTGAGAATGAGAGCAAAATTGGGGCAGAGCTTACGAGTTTTGGTGCAAAGGGAGTTGAGTTTTTGGATTTTGGAGTGGTCAGGAACATAGAAAAGAGTTGGCTGAGCTGGACAACCGCAAAACTGAAGGATCCCCGCCAATTTAGAGAGGGGATCAGCAGGATGCCTAAGTTTGGGTTGTCTGATGATGAGTTTGATGCGCTGGTGTGCTTGCTTGCCAGCTTCAAGGAGAGGACTATACCTATTAAGTATTTTGTAAAATCTTCAATGACCAGAGAATATGAACCGCAGGGTAAATTTGGAAAGCTTGTGAACGATTTAAAATGTATGGTTTGTCACAGTATTAATGGTGCGGGAGGTACATTTGCACCGGACCTCACTTTTGAAGGAAGCCGTGTGACAAAGGAATGGCTTAAGGACTTTTTGATGGCACCTGATATCCTCAGACCGCTATTAAAGCAGATGCCAAAGTTTAACCTTACAGAAGAGGAAGTTGATATTATTGCTGATTATATAATGCTTGCGTTGGCTGATGATAACATAGGTGATAAAGCAGATTTAAAAAATGCTGCCAGTGCCGATGCTGACATTGGAAAGGCGTTATATAATGAGAAAGGCTGTAAGGCATGCCACCAGATTGGCCTTGAAGGAGGGGCTCTGGGCCCAAACCTTAGCACTGTTGGTGAGAGGCTGACGTTCGAATACATTTATATGCACTTAAAGGATCCTCAGAGGTGGGGCTCTTCAAACGTGGCTCCAAACTATGGTTTGAAGGACGAAGAGATTACTTCCCTTGCCAAATACTTATCGGATCTCAAAGTTAAAAAGTTGGGATTTTTATGGAGACATACAAATTGATTCAAAGAAAATCCTGTAAAGGTATTATTTTTGTACTGATAGTCTTTATGTTTTATGCATGTCAGCCTTTAGTTAGTTCTGAAGAGGATATGGAGACGGGAGAATATGTTAAGCCGGCAGGACATGTTATGGAACTGAAGACGAAAGAACCATTTGAAATTCGTAATGGCAGGATAGTTTATCTTGAATATTGTGCGCCATGCCATGGTACAACCGGTAAGGGTGATGGTAGTTATTATGCAAGCGGTCTTGAGCCAAAGCCGCGCAATTTTTCTGATCCAGGGTTTACCAGACATGTACAGGATGACTATCTTTTAGAGGTTATCTGGAAGGGTACGGCTGCGTTTGGAAAAAGCCCCTATTGCCCGCCATGGGGGGGTACGTTAAAAGAAAAAGAGAAAGTTAGAAACATCATATCTTTTTTAAGAACTCTAAATGCCAATTTGTCAAAGGATGACCTTGCTCATAAAAAATAAGACATGAAAATTATTTCTTTCTCTTCCTTCCTGGTTTTATCCATTTTCTACTGACACGTAATAAAGAGACTATCTTCACGTATCATCTGAATACGGATTATCAAATCAGGATTGAATCCGTCAAAGCAGGTATCCTGTGGGGATTTTCATTTGCTATAGGTGCTTTTATAAAAAGAATTAATATGGATTGATTATTTTTTTTGTTGATAGTATTTTGAATTAGTTATACTTTTGTGAAATAACATCCGAAAAAAATGATTTAATGGCAGATAGATGTGTACTGCATGATTTCTATAAAGATATTTATTAGCTATGCAGATAATCAAAGAGTTATATAGCAAAGTTGAACCATGATCAATTTGCAGGTTATTATTGTGTCTTTTATAATCGGTATGATTGTACCTGAGTTGATGTGTGTGAAGCAGGTCTTCTGCAAAGAAGATAAAGAAGAAGTTAAAACATCTGACATCCCTGAAACAAGATTCCGGTCAGTTCCCAAAGAGCTTTCTAAAGAGTCAGTGAAGACCATGCTTAGACAGTTCGATTTTTATTGCAGCGAATATGAGTGGAGCAGAGGAAATAGCAATCCGTATGGCAGCGGTTTTGATAACAAATTTGAGATGGAAAGCAGTGGTGAGGTAGTTTATGACCATGCCAGTGGCCTCATGTGGCACCAGTCCGGTTCTGCCGGATATATGACTTACCGGAAGGCAATGGAGTATATAACAAAATTAAACAGTGAGCAGTTTGCAGGGTACAGTGATTGGCGCCTGCCCACCCTTGAGGAGGCAATGTCCCTGGTAGAACCGACTGAGCAAGATGCTTATTTGAATAACGAACCCATGTATATAGATCTGCTGTTTGATAAGACGCAGAGATGGATATGGACAACAGACCTGTGCGACTCTTCGAGTGCCTGGATGGTCAGTTATTACTACGGCCTTTGCAGCAAGTTCTACATTATTGACAAGTGCTATGTCCGGGCAGTTCGTTGAGGACAATTATTTGGAAATATAATTATTTTGTTTGCTTTTGATTTTTCGTATCTGGCATATACGACAGATACCTCTGGAATTTGTTGATAATCTCTGTATTTTTCACATCCCTTTTGTCGAGGAACTCCTTGATGTCATCAATAACATCTTGCTTCTTTTTGTTCTTTGTTTTTGCCTTTGCTGTATCAAATGCGCCCATATCGAGTTCTTTAAAGCCCAGTTTGTTCATCCTCCTGGATGCAAACTGCATTGACTCATCCCTTATCTCCGACAGGAATGCTGAAGTGATTACTTTGTATCCTTTCTCTTTTGCACGTATTTCCATAAGCTTGTAAATTCCTGGCCTTACAAAATCAGGGGCGTTCTTTACCCTTTCCAGCGCCTCAGTTTCCCACTCAATCTTGCCGTTTTTGACAGGTCTCTTTTTCAACAGTCTCATAAAGGGGAACATCGACTTTTTATCTACAGCCATTTTTTCCTTCGCTTCTTTCATGATCTCAGGTGTGATCTCTGGATACCCTTTTTCTCTTGCATATTGTTCTACCCTTTTTATAACCATTCCTTTTCCAAAGGAAGGCACCTTGCCCAGTCTTTTCTTTGCGTCTTCACTCCATGATAATTCAAATGTCTTGTCTAAACCAAATGTGTTTTCTTCCTTAAACTCCAACTTCTTTCCTCCATATTTTCCGGGTTCATAATCACACCATGAATCTTCCTCCATTTGATCACCTGTAGTAACCAGAGCCCTTGCGCGACAACCTTTGCACATTGACTCAAACTCACACTCTCCGCACCTGCCTTTGAGATCGGCTTCCCTTAATTCATTTAATATGCTGGAATCGTTCCAGATTTCCGTGAAGCTCTTTTCCAGTAAGCTTCCACAGGATGTATCCATGTAGGGACATGGAGTGACGTTCCCTTCGGGAGTGATCCTGCAATAGTTGGTTCCAGCAGGACATCCTCCTGAATAGTATTTGACTAAAGCCGATTCCGGATTTATCTCATATGCAATCCTTCTGTAATGCGGTGCACACTTTGCGCTTACAAGCATTGTTCCCTGATATTGATTGTGGAGTTTGTAGATTTGCTTCAGTGCATCCTCATACTGTTTGGAAGTGATATCTGTTATATCCTGGCCTCTTCCGGTACAGACGAGAAAGAAAAGATTAAAGACTCTTGCTCCCATATCGTTTGCAAAGGCAACTAATTCCGGAATCTCATCATAATTCCTTTTAAAAACTGTAGTTTGTATCTGGATTTCCAAACCTTGCCTTTTGCACGCTTTCATTCCTTCGACGGTCTTTTCCCATGAACCTTTCATGCCTCTGATTGAATCGTGAACTTCAGGATGAGTAGAATCCAGACTTATACCTATTCCGGAGAAACCGTTATCTTTCAATTGTTTGGCAACGTCATCGTCAATAAGGCAGGCATTGGTGCCGAGCAGGACCATCATCCCCTTTGCTGCGGCATGACGGGATAAATTGAAGATGTCTTTTCTTAAGAGTGGTTCACCGCCTGTTAAAATGAGAATTAAATTTGGATTTAGTTCAGCAATCTCATCTATTACCTTAAGAGCGGTGTCAGTATCCAGCTCATCAGCGGTGCTTGCTGTACCGCACTGTATCTGGTTAAAGTTGGAAATGGTCTGGCTGAGTGTAGCAGCAGTCGGGTCTGTGTCCGCCTCGTCTGTTTGCTGTATATTATCTGCCAAAAGATAACAATGAGTGCATAGTAAGTTACATGCCTTTGTGAGATTCCAGGAAATTACGTGAGGTATGGATTTCATTATCTAAGAATTTAAATAATTCATGATAAGTTAAGGTTAATTTAATTGCAAGTGAATATTGCAGTTCGTATCTTTCTAGAATCGTTTAGATTTTTGTTTTTGACATTTGTATGCTGTCAGGGGATTTGACCGGTCGTAATGCGATTGGCATTTTGCAATATATCGGGGTTGTAAGGGTTGGGTTTAATGAAGTAACATGTTGTCGAATACCTTACTCCTACAGTATTTAGATAAACTTACAGAAATTAAAACAATGTCCTTTTTGCCTTAAATTTTTTAGCATTATGGTTGCAAAAATAGTGGTTTTCTGATTATATAGTATCGGTTCATTCTATAGGACAAAGCTATGAAAAAACCATATTTTTTACCTTTTGTTGAGCATCAGGATAAAAAACATTTGAAAGCAAAACGTTATGGTAGTTGATGTGAAATAATTAACGTTGTCATAACAGAAAAACACCTGTTGCAGTAAAATTTTCCTTGATTCTGAGTTGAGAGTTCCGTCATGAAAAGAGAAGAAGAAAAATCCTATGCTGGCTTATATTTATTCCTGAGTTTTATTCTTACCTTAACGATTGCTTGGGCTGTTTGGAACGAGGTAGTAACAAAAAGGCCTTGGAAATTGTATCAAACCAGGTTTTATGAGTTAGATAAAGAGAAGGTCAGGGTGGGATACGGCGAAGCAAAGGCGGCATTTAATCAACCTGAAGTACAGGAAAAATATAAAGAGATTCAAAGAAAGCTTGAAGATGCATGGCGTCAATTTAATACACCTGCAGTTCAGCAGGGATATATTAAAGCATTCAGGGAGTTGAACGTTTTGGATAAGAAAAAATTAGCTCCTTTAAAGTTTGAAGCCATGGTTACGCGAAATAAGATGCTGGAAGAAGAATACCTGTACGGAAAACATGAGAATGATGAACCGGAAAAGAAGATTAAGGAACTGGGGGAACGTGGCAAGGTGCTGGCCGCAGAGATCGAACAGCTGGAAAAAAAGAGAGCTGAATTACAGAGTTATCTGGATGAATCTATGCGTAATATAAATATGTATGCAGATGAGCTGAAAACGTTTACCAGTGATATGAATGGATATCAGGAAATGATGACAAAGTTAAAGTCGAAAAGGCCATCTTTACAGATATACCAGGTACATCTTGAGGATATTAATGAGGCGGACAGGTGTATGTCATGTCATGTGGGTGTTAACAGGAAAGAGAGTGTTTCCGGTGAGCAGCCGTATGCAAGCCATTCAAGGAGGGAGGTGTATCTTGGCAACCATCCTCCCGAACGTTTTGGTTGTGTTTTATGTCATGAGGGCCAGGGAAGGGCAACTATAAGCCCGGAAAAGGCTCATGGAGAAATGGAGTACTGGCTGGAGCCGATGCACCGAGGCAATATAGCGCAGTCTTCATGTATCAAATGTCACGATAAGGGTGAAGAGCTGGTAGGGGGTGAGGATATTGCGAAAGGGATAGAATTGTTTGAAGGATTAGGGTGTCATGGTTGTCATGAAACAAAGGGATTTGGTGAAGACCTGAATAGTATGATAGGTCCTGATTTGACCGAGATAGGTAGCAAGGTGAATCCCGGATGGTTGCTGGAGTGGCTTAAAGACCCTAAGCATTTAAGACCAAGTACAAGGATGCCGAATTTCAGGCTGGGAGAGGATGATGCTATGGCAATAGCATCATATCTCTGGCAGAATTCAGAAGGGTTTGAACCCGGCGAACCGCAAGAGTTTGATGACGAAACTATAGACGAAGGGGCGTTTTTGTATGAGAATATAGGGTGCCTTGCGTGCCATAGTGAAATAGAGGAAGATGGTAGGGTCCATGGCCCTAATCTTGCCAAGATTGGTGACAAGTCCAATTTCGAGTACCTGGTCAGCTGGCTCCTGGCGCCCAAAGATCATCAGCCGAAAACAAGTATGCCTGATATGAAACTTGATGAAGAAGATGCTCAGTATATAGCATCATTCTTGATGAGTTTAAAAGGTGAAGGGTATGGCGACTTATCGGGGGCAGAGTGGTTAAGTAATAAAGAGACTGCCAAAAAAGGAGAAGAGTTGATAGGCCGGTATGGTTGTTTTGGATGTCATAAAATAATGGGTATGGAAGGGATGAGCAAGATTGGTGTTGAGTTGGATGGGGTAGGCTCTAAACATATACATCTGTTTGACTTTGGTTTGTTGGAAAAGGAGATATTGGAGGGGGTTGGATTGGACAAAGCGCATGAAAACATTTCGAAGGCAAGACGTGCATGGTTTACGGAGAAATTAAGTGACCCCAGGCAGTTTGATAAGGGGCGTTATAAGAGACCAAAAGAAAAATTAAAGATGCCGGACTTTGGCTTAACTGCTGAAGAGATAGAGGCATTATCTATTCTGTTGACAGGAATGAAGGAAAATGAATTACCTGAGAGTTATCTTGCTAAATTAAATGATGAAAAGAGATACTTAATAGAGGGTAAAAGAGTAATAGATAAATACAATTGTATGGGGTGTCATCAGTTTACTATAGATACATTATATTTGAAGAATGGGTCTGTAGTGAAAGGAATGGTCAAGTTAGAGGAAGAAGAGAGCCTTTTTTTTCAATTATGGGTGGATAATGAAGGGCTTGGCAGAAAGGCTGGTGATACTGTTCAGATAGTAAATGAAGAGATAGAGAAAAGGGTGGCGTCTCAGGGCGGGGATATCGGTTCGTATATAATAGACTATCATGTGGAGGTAGAGGGGCGCATTGCAGAAGAGGCTACGGTCTTTACTCCGCCTGTGCTATATGAAGAGGGTAAAAAGGTGCAGAGTGCGTGGCTTTTTGATTTTCTCAAAGAACCTGAAACTTTGAGGCCATGGCTTGACGTCCGTATGCCTGTCTTCAAAATGACCGAAAATGAAGCGACAGTATTGTCCAGATACTTTGCTACCTTGGAAAAGGAAGAATATCCTTATGAATTTATAGTTGAAACTAAAGATAAATATCTGCAAGAGAAGGAGAAAGAGAAACCTGGATATCTTGCTATGGCCCAGCATTTGTTCGAACATAAGGACGTTAATTGTGCTTCATGTCATGTTAGAGGCGACATTACTCCTGAAGGTGAACCGTCAGACTGGGCCCCTGATTTGTCTATTTCCAGGAACAGATTAAAACCTGATTGGATTGTGGATTGGCTGATTGATCCACAGCTGAAACAACCTGGTACAAAGATGCCTAAGTTTTTCAGAGAAGGGGTATTTCAGGAGATTTTCCCCGGAACACCGGAGGAGCAGGCTGTTGCATTAAAGGATTTGCTGATGAACCTTCCGGAAGAGATGCTTAAGCAAAAGCTGGTGGAGCCGGAAGATCCGTTAATCGAATGATAAGGTAAACTGAATATTATTATATACATAAATAATGCCAAATTTTTTTTTTTAAATTGAAGTAATTTATGTTTGTAATGTGAAAGTTTTTTTGATATAAGTTTGAACTTTGAAGTCTCTGCTATAGTGAGCCTTCCAAAAAATAAGTAAATTTCAAGTAGGATTAATCATTCGGTGCTTAAGGTCGTATTTTTAAACTAAACACTGTTTGTTGTATATTTTTTTAGTATAGTCACATCTATCTGGTTGTTTCATTAGATGACCTATAACACAGTATTAGGAGGTTTTAGAAATGGGTAAGTTTATAAGAAGTTGTGTATTTTTCCTGACGATAGCGATGCTTTCGCTGGTCTTAATTGTAGGTAATTCGAGAGCATACGAGGGTGGCGATGTATCGAATGGTGGGACAATAACCGGTACGGTAAAACTTTCCGGTGATGCGCCGGCGGCAAAAACGTTAAAAGTAGACAAAGATCAGGCTACATGCGGACACGATGATATTCCATCGGAGGCTTTGATACTTTCAGGTGATTCAGCTATACAGAATGCTGTAGTCTCTATTACTAATATTTCGAAAGGGAAGAAATTTGAAGGCGGTACTTCGGCAATAGATCAGAAGGGGTGTGTCTTTATCCCTCATGTAGCCATGATTCCTCAAGGAAGTTCTATAGACCTGCTTAATAGTGATGATGTTATGCACAACCTTCATTCATGGTCAATGAAAAACACGGCATTTAACGAAGGCGTTGCGGCTCACGGCAGTATTTCCAAGACCTTTGAATTTCCAGAGACTGTCAAGATTACATGCGATGTGCATAAATGGATGACGTCCTGGCTGATTGTGCAGGCGAATCCATACTATGCTTTAACAGATGCAAATGGAAACTATAAGCTTGAAGGGGTCCCTGCCGGTACTTATACAGTTCAGGCGTGGCAGGAGTCACTTGGAAAGGCTACACAGGAGGTTACTGTTGCTGCAGGTGGAGAGGCTAAGGCTGATTTTGGACTGCAAAAGAAGGCTAAGAAGAAAAGAAAAAGAAAAAAGAAGAAACATTAACCAGATATTTTAGAAAAAATAATATAATTGTAAAGCTTACTAGCAAGATATCCTTAAAAGTATGAACATTATAAAACCTGGTGTATTTTCAGTAACAGATAAATTGAATTTGAGAGTTGCCTTTGCACTCCTTTTTGCATTCTTCATGGTTGCAATGACAGTTAATGCTGTAGTGGCAGAAGAACATGCTGAGGAAGTGAAAACAGAAGAAGTTGCTGGAGCTGAAGGTGACGCTGCTGAGGGAGAGGCTGCGGAAGAAGAATCGGTTCCATATGTAGAGGAAGAGTATAGAAATTTCTTTGGGATTGATGGTCGGCTTATCGTCTGGATAATTTCTCAGTTACATCTCATGTTTGCTGCCTTTGTGCTGGCAGTGCCGCTCTTTGTGGTTATCATTGAGATGATCGGCGCTAGAACTAATCAGATAAAGTTCGATAATCTGGCACGTGAATTTACAAAGCTTTTGTCAACAGCATTTGCAACAACGGCAGCGCTGGGTGGCCTTCTGGCTTTTGCTCTATATGGTTTGTATCCGGGTTTTATGCGTTACATGACAGGTGTTTTCCACCCTTATATGTTCGTGTATGCGCTCTGCTTCTTTGGTGAAGTATTTTTCCTCTATGCCTACTATTATTCATGGGACTTGTTGAAGACAGGTGCGGGTAAATGGCTTCATGTTTTCCTGGGTGTAATGCTGAATGTCTTTGGTACAGCCTTGATGATGCTGGCTAACTCCTGGGCGACCTTTATGATGGCACCGGCAGGTATTGATATGAAAACCGGTGCGGTGTTGGATCGCTCGGCAGCCTTCTTTAATTTTCTTTGGATGCCGGTTAATATTCATCGTATTATAGCCAATGTAGCTTTTGGTGGGTTTGTGGTTGGTGCCTATGCTGCTGTTAAATTCATGGGTGCAAAAACCGAAGAAGATAAGGCACATTATGATTGGATGGGTTACATAGGGAATTTTATAGGCCTGGCGGCATTTATTCCTCTCCCATTTGCCGGATACTATCTCGGAAGAGAAATATACAGTGCCAGTCCTGTCATGGGTAATATCATGATGGGAGGAGCCTTCTCCTGGACATTCATAATACAGGCAATTCTGATAGGAATGCTGTTCGTTGGTGGAAACTATTACTTATGGAATGGGATGGGAAGAATAAAAGGTGCTGAAAGATATACCCCCTATATTAAGTATATAAATATAGTCATTTTCTTCTGTTTCGCCGTCTGGCTCACACCTCACAATCTTCCGTTAAGCGGAGAAGAGAGAGCTCTGATCGGTGAACAGTATCATCCGTTTTCTAAATTCTTTGGAGTTATGGCTGCAAAGAATGCAGTCGTTAACCTCCTGATCCTGTCTACATTTTTCAGTTTCCTTCTATATAAAAGGGCCAATAAAGGGGAGACTATGCCTTTTAAGAGCCATGGTAATGCCGCAAGGATTACGATGGTTATAACTGTTGGCCTTACGATAATGTATCTGATCTGGTATGCCATGGGGCTCAAGGGACAGGATCTGGACGCGGCAGTAAAGCCTTTCTTATCTCCTCTCATTAGGTGTATTATAATACAGATTATTGCCCTTATCGTTGCTCTATTCCTGACATTTGCAAACAGAGGAAAGCTTGCTCAGACCTTCTTGTTTGTTGTAACAGTCTCTATATCCGTTATATATTTCTGGTATTACGGATTTGTTGTTATGGAAAAGGCAAATATGGTTTTGAGGTTTCTGTCTGTGACACAGGTTTCTATTGTGATCTCTACCTTAATCGTTAACACTGTTATAGATGTCTTTCTCTTTAAGAATGCTAAAGAGGTGGGTGGTATACAATGGGGTAAAATACCGCACAGGGCACAGTATGCTTTATTGCTTCTCTGTGTAGCTATTGTAACACTTATGGGGCTGATGGGGTTCATACGTTCCGGTTTGAGGATGAACTGGCATATCTACGGATTTATGCAGGATAAGTCTGATGGTGCGTTTACTCCGAGTATTGCTTATATGGGCTGGGTGGTTTCTTTAATTGTATTTCTCTTTCTATCTCTTGTTGCAGCTGTATTCTGGCTTGCAACTCTCACTGATAAGAAAAAGAAGGCATAATATGTTGTCGTAGCAGGGTAGTTTAAAGCGTATAGACGGCTTTATTAAGTTGAGGAAAAAATAAATAATGAAAAGTTTTTTAAATGCAGTGGTTTTTACACTGTTCGTTCTTGGTTTTTTCGCTTACGTCTGTATCTATGTGACAGGCCTTTCCGGCGGTGGAGGCGGCGGTGGTGCTACAGGAGTGAGTCCTGAGGCAGGTGAGAAGATTTACTGGGGTGACGGTCAATGTCACACCTGCCATAGTATTGGTACTTCCGGAAGTGCAACGAGAGGGCCTAATCAGGAAGGCTTGGCGTCAAGAGCTGAAGAAAGAGCTAAGGAAGCGGGGCTCGGATCAGGCCTTGAATACCTGGTTGAATCGATCGTAAATCCAGCTTCTTTTGTGGTTGAAGGCTATGACAATATCATGCCGAAAGTTTATGACGCTCCTATTATGCTGGGGCGTGAACAGATCCTTGCGGTTCTGTCTTATCTACAGACATTGGGCGGTGAACCTGATATAGAGGCAGTTTCAAAATTTGCAGATAGGATTCCTGAAGCATCTGGTGAAGCGGTGGCTCCGTGGGTGCCTCCTATCGATGTGGACATTAAAATAGGAGAGGCAGTCTTTTTTGATGAATCAAGGGGCGTGACTTGTTCAAAGTGCCATGTTTTAAGTGGAAAAGGCTCTAAAGTAGGGCCTGACCTTACAGGTATTGGGGCTGTGCAGACACCCCAGTATCTTATAGAATCAGTTCTCAAGCCGAGCGAAGTGATTGTAAAAGGGTTTGAGACGATGTATCTGATGACTACAGACGGAATGGCCTATAACGGACTTCTTGTGAGTCAGGATGAAGAAGAGATTGTATTAATGGTTGATGAAGACGGAGTGATGGAGGAGTACGTTTTCTATCCTGAGGAGATAGCTCAGATGCAGAAACAGGACGTCTCAATCATGCCTGGTAATTTCAAGGAAATGCTGACAACAGAAGAATTTTATGGGGTTGTTCTGTTTCTTTTAAGTCAGAAATAATTGTTAATTAATAAAGAATCAATGTGTTTAGCAGGTAATTAGCAGGAAAGGTATTTTTCTATGGCAAAGAAAAAAAATTCGTATTCAATGTTAATGGTAATAGTGTCGGTATTGATTGTTTTTGCCATTATCAAGGTGATCGCACCATACGTGTTCATGATTTTGCTGGGAAAAGATCATACCATGCCTACGCCAAGTACATTACTACTCTGGTATATGGTACTGGCAGTACTTGCTTCGCTAGTATATGTTTCAACGAGTGATCTAAAGTGGGCAAACTTTCTAAGCTTCATCTTGCCTGCAGGTGATGATAAATTTAAAGCACTATTTCAGAAGGTATTAGTTATTGCCTTCCCTCTGTTGGTTGGCTGGTTTGTATACTCAGGGACAGTGCCTGGTACAGCTTCTCCTGTAGAGCTGAGGATTCAGCATCCTACATTGTTGCAGGAGTTTGAGAAGCTGGAGAATCCTTTCGCTAATGCGGATGAAGCAACAAAGAGAAGATGTATAGAAGAGGGCAAACATCTATACCAGCAGAACTGCCGTCCTTGTCACGGTTCAAAAGCAGATGGAAACGGTCCTTTTGCTAATGCGTTTCGTTTAAGACCCATTAATTTTACTGATCCGGGAACGATAGCAACTGTGGTTGAGAATTTTGCTTTCTGGAGGATAAAAGAGGGTGGGCCGGGACTTCCAGCTGTCTCTACACCATGGGATTCAGCAATGCCTGCCTGGAAAGATGTTTTGACAGATACACAAATCTGGAAGATTATTATGGGTGAGTATGCTACTGCGGGAGTACAGTCTCGTCAGAGAGAAGAGATGGAACACTAAAATGATTTGGATTTTAATATGAGTAAAATGAAATATAATTTAATTTTCAGAAGTGTCATTGCAGGTATGATTGCAGGAGCCTTTACACTTTTATTCCTGAGTGAAGGTTCAGCTCAGACTTCGCAGCTTTTCAGAGTATATAATACAGATGTTACAGGTAAAATACCGGACTCATCTGCTGCAGAAGCCGCTGGAAAGGAAATTTATGAGAAAAAGTGCTACTATTGTCATGGAATTAAAGGGGATGGAAACGGATCTGATGCTCCGCGCCTGGACCCAAAGCCGAGAAATTTTACGAGGAATGAATATAAGATCCGCTCTACGGGGCAGGGATCTCTCCCTACAGACGAAGATCTTTTCAGGATAATATCAAGTGGTGTTGAGGGTTCAGCCATGCCTTTCTGGAATACACTGACTCCAGAGGAGAGGTGGCAGGTTATCTATTATATAAAAACCTTCAATCCTGCATTTAAGGAAAAGAGCGAGGGGACTGAAGTTTCATTGGGAGGCGGAACAGCTTCTACTCCTGATTCTATAAAACGAGGGAAGAAATTGTTTAAAGAGGCTAAATGTGTCCTGTGTCATGGTGAAGACGGCAGAGGAGATGGGGCACTAACAACTACTTTAAAGAAACAATGGGACCTTCCTTATAAAGCAAGAGACCTGACACAGAGCTGGATGTTTAAAGGGGGCAACACGGAAGGAGATATTTACAGAACAATAACAACTGGTCTAAATGAAACTCCGATGGGCTCATATGCTGATTATCTTACAGATGAAGATAGATGGCATCTGTCTCATTACGTGAAGTCTATTTCTCATGATATGAAAACAGACGTCGTACTGAAGTCGAAACTTGTAAAAGGGAATTTGCCTGCAGGGCCTGAGGATGGTGCCTGGGATACACTGGAGGCTGTTGAATTGCCTCTGGCCGGACAGATTGTAGCAAGCCCAAGATTCTGGACCCCTTCTGCAAACTCTATCAGGATCAAGTCGTTTTATAACGAAAAGAATATAGCTTTTCTACTGGAGTGGGATGACAGGACGAATGAGCAGGGTGAGATCTACAGTGATGCTGTTGCATTGCAATTTCCGACAAAGATCCCTGAAGGCCTGAAAAAACCATACTTCGCAATGGGAGATTCAGGGAAAAGTGTTGAGCTCTTACACTGGAAGGCATATGAAGAATCCATCCTGGCGGCTCAAAGTGCCGAAGATGAAAATATTGATGCAGAGACTGATGGTGGTGCCGATATTGAAGAACAGGAAGAGGAACATGATGCTGCAGAAGAGGATGCCGGTGCAGAAGCAGCTGTGCAGGAAACTGAAAGTGTTGTTGAAGAAACGGTCAAGCAGGAGTTTAAAGGATTTGTCAAGATAAGAGAGCTGAATGCAAAAGGGTTCAGGAGGCTTTCTGTGCAGCCGGATAACAGCCAGAACTCTTTAGGTAGAGGTAGCTGGAAGGACGGTAGATGGCAGGTAATGATTACAAGGCCGCTCGTAACCGGTGACAAAAAAACAGATATTCAATTTGAGAATGGTAAATTGATTCCATACGCATTAGCAGTGTGGGATGGATCAAATTCAGAGATTAAAGGACAGAAATCAATCTCCTCATGGTATTATCTGACATTAGAGATGACGACACCTAATAGTGTTTATATTTACGCGATAATTGCTGTTATTATGGCTGTCTGTATTCAATTCTGGTTTATTGCAAGAATAAGAAGATTTCCTACGGAAATTCCTTCTGAATAATTTAGGTGTTGATTAGTAACATAATTTAAAACGTAAAAATAAAATGGTTAATATGAAGAAATTAAATCATATTTCAGTTTTTATTGTTGCTTGTATGGTATTTGTTTACCTTTTTTCATGTGAGAGGGTGATATGTGCGCAATCTCTGGAGCCTGATCCTCTTTTTAAGGAAATAGAATCTATTTATCGAGGTGATAAGGATTACAAACAGTTACCATTCAATCCTGAAGATCCGTACAAGAGGTCAAAAAACGGACCGACTCTTAAGAATGTAGTGCATAAGGCAAACAAAGAGTGGCTTAAGAAGTGGATAGATAACCCGAGTGCAATGATACCAAACGCAAGAATGCCCAGGCTTAAGCTGAGTTCTGAAGATATTGATGCGGTTCTGGCTTATCTGGAAAGTATTGCTGACAGTAGTTTTCCGAAACAAGAGTGGGATGCGGGTCTGCTGAAAGCAGAGGACGATATGACTGATGAGGAATACGATAAGATGGATACCCTTGTCTCAGGGGGAAAGGCTATCTGGGGTCGTGCACGATGCAATATCTGCCATCCTGTAAAAGGAAAAGGCGGTGCTGTGGGTGTAGGACCTGATCTTGGAGCATTAGCGGACAAGGTAAACAGGGACTGGTTATACCTGTGGATTAAGGAGCCTAGAGGTTATTTCCATGAAACTCAGATGTCAAGATACAGATTTAGTGAAGATGATTTAAGAAAGCTTGTAGAATACTTGATGCAGGATTATGATTTTAAGGCAGATGAAGATGAAGACGATGAAGATGAAGAAAGTAATGCAGATGAGGAAACGGCTGCTGTAGAGGAAACAGGGACCGGAGAGGAGACAGAGTCGGTATCAGATGAAAGCTCTTCGCTTTTTGCAGAAGGCACGTTGATAGAAAGAGGTAAGAAGATTATTGAATTCAATCGTTGCTTTGTGTGTCATGAGATAGAAGGTGTTTCGGAGTTGTTGCCTGTCAAGAGCCAGAAGAGCAAGAATGAAACAACAAATGAGTTTGAAAAATTGTTAAATGATGTCAGGTGTATGACATGCCATAATATACAAGGGCATGGAGGCTCTTTTGCACCAGAGTTAACACACGAAGGCAGCAAGTTAAAAGGAGAATGGATAAAAGGCTTTATTGAAAGGCCAGACATAATCCGCCCATTGCTCAAGCAGATGCCGAAATTTAACCTCACTCAAGAGGAGGCCCAAACCGGTGCTGATTTTGTAGAAGAGTATTTTGTTACTGACGAAATAGATTTAGAATCTTTTGCCAATGTAGAGCCTACGGAAGATCAGATTAACAAAGGCAAAGAGGTATATGAAGCAAAGGGTTGTAAGTCATGTCATACGATACAGTTTGGTGGTATAATTGGTCCAAACCTGAAAAGAGTTGGTGATAGGATGGAGAACGGATTTATTTACTCCCATTTAAAGGACCCTCATCATGAAATTCCAGATGCAGTTGAGCCCAATTATGCTCTTTCTGATGAAGAAGCTACAGCCTTAACACATTACCTGATGTCTTGTACAAGCGAGAAATAAATTGAAAGACAAGAAGATGTTAATAAAAAATTATATAATCGGACTAATATTTTTATTCGTTGTAGCAGGAACATCGATCAGTTATGTAAATGGTTCTGAGACAGAGCAACCGAAAGAGGGTACTCAGGCGGAAGCTGCTGAGCCGGAGAAAAAATATGTACTGATTGAAAAAACAAAAGATTATTTAACATCTCCTAAAGAAGCATTTCTCTATTATTGCAGCCCATGCCATGGTAAATCGGGCAACGGAAAAGGTATTTACTTTACTATTGATCTTAAACCTAGTCCCGCGAATCTGACAAATGTAGAGTATATGGCAACGTTGACTGATGATTATCTGCTGAACTTTATTTCAAAAGGTTCTGCTGCCATGGAAAAATCAAAGCTGTGTCCTCCGTGGGGAGAGACTCTTGACGGAGATATGATAAAGGGCATTATAGGTTATTTGAGAAGCCTGACTATTGCTAAATCAAAGGATGATGGGGGTGCTGCTGAAGAGGCTGATGCTGCAAGTGTAGAAGAGGGAAAAGAGCAAGGAACCCCGCAGGCGGTTATATGGAGTGTTTTAGTCTTCTTGTGTGCCTTCTTCGCTATCGGTGCAATGAAAGAGTGGAAGAAGTTAGCTAAAGAAGGGCCTTCAGGAAAAAAGTAACTATTAATGCTGGGAGTTGAAGTTGTATAAGAAAATATTCATTCCTCTGGATAATTCAAAATATTCCGATTATTGTGAAGAATTAGCAATTTCCATAGCAAAAAAATCCAATTCTGAACTGATAGGAGGGCATGTATACGCTGCCAGCCTGCACCACAAACGGTTCAAGGAGATGGAAGTCGGATTGCCTGAAAAATACAAGGAAGAGAGTGAGCTTAAGAAGCAGAGAGAATATCACAATTCTCTGATAGGCCGCGGTCTTCGGATGATTTCAGATTCATATCTTGATAGCCTCGAAAGAAAAAGCAAAGAACACAACATTCCCTTTACGAGAAATATCAAAGAGGGAAAGAACTATATTCAGCTTGTTAAGGATATTAACAGCAATGATTATGACCTGGTGATTATTGGTGTGAGGGGTCTTGGAGAAGTAGATGGAAATGCAATAGGCAGCGTTTGTGAAAGGGTCGTAAGAAGGATTAATACAGACGTGCTGATTGTTAAAGATGAAAAGCCACTTGAAGGCAGGGCGATCGTTACAGTTGACGGCAGCGAGCAATCTTTCAGGGCAGTTGAAATGGCATCTGATTTAGCAGTGAAATATGGCCTGGAGCTGGAGGCCGTGTCAGTCTATGATCCGCATTATCATCATGTTGCATTTAACGGAATAGCCAAAATTCTTTCCGGTGAAATGGGTGAAGTGTTTAAATCGGATGAGCAGGAAAAACTTCATGAGGATGTAATAGACAAAGGGCTTGAAAAAATTTACCAGGGGCACCTTGAAAGTGCGTTTAAAAAGGTAATAAAGTCAGGTATAGAATTAAAAACCACGCTTCTCGAAGGTAAGCCTTATGATCAGATATTGAAGTATATTGACAAGGTCAAACCATCTCTTTTGGTTTTGGGCCGTACCGGCATACATGCAATTGAGGGGCTGGACCTTGGAAGTGCAACAGAAAATATTTTGCGTAATGCTAAATGCAATGTCCTTATTACCAAGAGTAGACAGAAAGTGGAAACAAATCCATTTTATCAGGATGAGGAAATTGTTAAGAAGGAAATAATGAGGGAGCAGGCAGAAGAACAGGCTGTTACAAAAGAGGCAGTTTCCTGGACTGATGATGCAAACACATTAATCTCGAAAGTTCCTGCTTTTGTAAGGCCGATGGTTGTTGGTGAAGTTGAGAATTATGCCAGGACGAAAGGCAGTAGTGAAATTACAAAAGAGATAGTAGAAGAAGTGAAATCTAAATGGGCTGACTCAATGAACTATTCTTGAGTACCTTTCACACATAAGATGTAGAGTTTTGTAAATCACACCTTTATGCAATTCACTCATTACAGAGTTCCTGATTTCCAGGATTATGTGATGCACCTGTAAATACCTGCAATATCTGACCATGATAGCGTAACTACTATCTTTTGAGCTTGTTTAAATGTGACCTGTAACAGCGGAAATAGTGATTACTTTTACTGGCGGTGTGCTATCGTGTTATTGTAAGATATACACTTTATCTTTCTTGTTACTGTCTAATTATTAAAAAAAGGAGAATATAGACCTCATGCTGGGGATTTCAACTGTATGGAAGTCGGGAGAATTTGAAGACGGCCAGGAACTCATGGAGTGTCTTGCAGGGCTTGGATTCAGGGAAATAGAGCTTGAGTACAGGATTTCTGAAGATACATTTACGGGAATTAAACAATTCCTTAAAAAGAGCAAAGATGTAAAGATCGTCAGTATTCATAACTTTTTTCCGGTTCCTGACATCCACGACACAGGAGGTGCTGATATATTTCATTTTTCTTCAGAGGAGGCAGAGGAGAGGTCTCTGGCTGTGAAGTATGCTATAAAAACTATTCAAATCGCAGCTGACCAAGGGGCCAGGGCTGTTGTTTTGCATCTGGGAAGGGTACATATGGATACTCTTAGTCTGGAACTTTTCAGCTTACTTGACGCAGGCCTGTCTGGTTCTGACGCATATGTAAGTAAGCGTGATGAGATCAGGATGCTAAGGGACAGAAAAAAGGGAAAGTCACTTGATATGATGCTAAAGAGTATGGAAGAGGTACAGAGTGCGGCGGAGAAGTATGATGTGAATATTGGTATAGAAAACAGATACTTCTTCGAAGAGTGTCCAAACTTTGAAGAGATGAGCGTTATTTTCGGGAAATTCGGTGGTGGACGAATTGGATACTGGCATGACGCAGGGCACGCACAGGTACAGGAAAATTTGGGCTTTGTAAGTGTTAAGGACCTGCTTAGCGCTTACGGCAAGTTTCTTATAGGTTTCCATCTTCACGATGTAAAGGGTTATTCAGACCATCATGTACCTGGAATTGGTGAGGTTGATTTCAAGCTGTTAAAAGAATATATTAATAAGGATACCATAAAGATATTGGAGATTCATCCAAGAGAGACTGAAAAGGATTTGATGGATGGAGTTGCTTTCCTCAAGAATATGGGTTTTGAATAATATCATACGTATGAAAAGATTGGTAATCTGTTTATATATCCTTTATGTTTTTCTTATAACATATTTCTCACTGACTCCGTTAGAACACAAAATTTCTGAAAGTATATGGGACAAAGCAGCACATTTTACCGCCTATCTGTTTTTAGTTATGGTTGTAAAGAGGGTGCATATAAGATTCGGCTATTTAACATGTGTAATATCATGCTGCAGTTATTCGTTTATTATTGAATGTATTCAATATTTCATACCAAATAGACGTTTTGAGTTTTTAGATATGCTTGCAAATGTGTTGGGTACTGTCCTTGGTGTAATTATATATTATCTGATAATAGAGAAGAGCTTTAATAAAAAGAGCGGGGCTACTGTAAGGGGTGTTTGAAAGGCTCTAATTAATCATCTGCTTATTTAGCCTGTATTAGAGAATAAAAATGAGGTCAAATACTAATGCCGGGCGGTACAAGGGCTGTATCCCTTCCTATGGGGATGCCGGCCTTTGTGCCGCGGTAATGGATACAAATAGAGAGAGCTGGCAAAGGCCAGATATTGTAAGCAGCCTGATCACTCAGCCCGATATGACCGTAGTGGATCTTGGCGCCGGTACAGGCTATTTTGCCGATCTATTTTCCAGACAGCTCCCTGAAGGGAAGATTATTGCACTTGACCCTGAAGTATCACTGACTACGTGGATGGAAGAGCGGAAAAAGAGGAATTCGCTGGATAATGTATCTATTTATAAGATTTCAAAAGATGATCCTGGGCTTGATCAACTAGGTTGTGAAATTGATCTGCTGTTTGTAGGCTATACATACTTTCATTTCGATGATCCTGTAAGGTATTTTCATAATAAAGTTTATCCATATATACAGGATGAAACAGTTGTTGCAATTGTCGATATGGCGCCCGTTCCTGGCCAGGGACGTCACACCGTTTCCGCACAACAGGTCATTATAGAGATGGCAGAAGCCGGCTTTGAGCTTAGATATAAACCATCTATTCTTTATGATCAATATCTGCTAATATTCAAAAAAAAATCTACATAGTCTCTCCAGAAAGAAGAAAACAGGAAAATATGTGAACAAGAGCCTGGTAATGAAATTTTCCATTGACTCGTATAACTAATTTGTTAACATGATTTTAAAGATTCCGGATGGGTATCATGAATTCTGAATTATTGATAACTGTGGGTAAGCTACTGTAAGGCTGCTGTTAAAGAAAGGAGTGCACTTCAATGAATTTCGTCAGTCAAATCTTGAAAAACAAAGGGAGTAAGGTATGGTCTATCTCTTCACATGAAACTGCGTATAAGGCTTTACAAATAATGTCAGAGGAGAATTTGGGGTGTTTGCTGGTTATTGACAAAGGAAAGGTGAAGGGTATATTCACGGAGCGTGATTACGCTCGAAAAGTAATCCTGAAAGGGAAGTCATCCAAGACTACTCCTGTCAGTGAACTGATGACTAAAGAAGTGCTCTTTGTTGATCCCGGTACTACAGTTGAGGATTGTATGGCACTGATGACTGAGAAATGCGTTCGGCATTTACCTGTTATGGAAGAGCAAAAGCTGGTCGGACTTGTAACCGTGGGAGATGTAGTTAAACAGTTTATAGTAGATCAGAAATTCAAGATTCAGGAGCTGGAGAGATACCTTCATGAAGAGTGTTAGATGCTTTTTCGGATAGCTGGGTTCCTAACAGTTCTTATCTGTTTTCTCCGATATCATTTCTGATGTGAATAAATATACATCAACATTTCTCTTTTTCCATGCATCTGGCGACAGACCAGCCTTCATACTGCAGCATTGGGACAGAAATTCTTCTTTTGTCCATCCTGTTTCAGTAGCAACCTGAGGTAAAAAACATCCGGTTGAAGAACCTTTTTTAATATAAATTCCGTGCCTGCCAAGCTCGAAGCTGAGAGGGTTTTCTGCTTTTTGTAAAGGTGACAGTACCGAGATATCTACTTCTAAACTCTCTAGCTCTTCCGGTTGGATTTGGCTAAACCTTGGATCTTCAGTTGCCGCTGACACAGCCATTTCAGAAACAAGTTTGTGTAGAGGGATATCAGAAACCATTCGTCCTATACACCCTCTTAACTTTCCGTGTGTTCTTAATGTTACAAAGGCACCTCTCTTTTCCTTAAGTTCCTTACTGGCTATTTCAATTTGTGTTTGTTCGTTGGGAGTGTCTATTATTGCGGATTTTATACTCTCTCTTGCTATATAGAGTAATACTTTTTTATCTTTTTCGTCCATATCAGGAGAATAGATTTTCCTGTGCTATTTCATGGCCAGGTTTTTATCTTCATGGAATACTTCTGCCGTAAATACAAAAAATTCCATCTCTTCGTCCTTCCAGGCGTATGACGGTAAACCTGCCTTGTTGCACAAGTGTGCAAGGGTTTCTTCTCTGTCCCAGCCCTGTTCAGTAGCTACCTGTGGAAGGAACACTGCCCGCATTCCTCCCAGATGTATGATGATTCCATGTTTACCGGGAATGAATTTGTCCGGCCCGCTTATCTTTTTTATAGGACTTAGAACAGAAATATCTATCTCTATTTCGGACAGTTCATCTTCACTGACTGGCCTGAAACGCCTGTCGTTCATTGAAGAGTTTATAGCATTGTCTATAACAGCGTTGAAAAGTCGCTCTCTGGGTTGAATGTGACCTATACAGCCACGGAGATGGCCGTTTTTATTCAGTGTAACAAACACGCCTCTTTTTTTATTCAGGTTTTTACTGAATGTATATTCTTCTGGATCTAAGTCAGGTTTCTTTCCATTCTTTACACAACATTCCAGTGTGTCTCTTGCGAGCTTTAGAAGGGTAAGCTTTTCATCATTGTTCAGGCCTTGGTTGTCGCCTATTATGTCCGGAGGTTCGTTGTCCCTTGTAAATACAATTGAAGCATAGCTCACGGAACTGTTAAAATCACCGAGTATACTTCCCGATGTGTCGTACTTAAGTATCTTCCCCTGCACATTACCCGGTAAAAGTTTCATCAATAACGCAACCGGCATAAACCCGCAAGCAGTTATTCCGGTCACCCTTTTGTATTGGATGAATCCGTCAAAATCCAAAGCAAGTATGCGTTCGAATGCTCCATAGTCAAGCTTTCTTAAATTAGCCTCTATGTCCTTTTTGAAGGGGACATAATCATACCCGTAACCGTAATGAGTGAAATCGGAACTTACCACTATCAGTGTGTCGTCAGTTATTAATGGTCTTAATTTATCAGCGATAAAATCAAATTCTTCATTATTAAGCCTGCTGATGAGTACAGGAATAAGTTCAAAGTCATCTCCCAGGACTACTTGTAAAAAAGGTAATTGTGTCTCAAGTGAGTGTTCTCTTTTATGAGCGTTCTTAAATGTTCCAAAAAAAGGGGGATTATTGATAAGGTTGTTACAAATACCCTGATTCAGCTTTACCAGTCCCAACGGTGTCTTGTATGCATCAACATCAAGTATTGATGCTCCCCTGTATCTCGAATAGTGGCTAGGTGCAAGCACTATCACCCTTTTATATCCTTGATCCTTTATGGCTTTGTAACCGTAAGCAGCAACCGCTCCAGAATATTGGTAGCCGGCGTGTGGTGATATTATGGCAACTGGCTTGCCGGGTAAGCCCTCTATAATCGCCTTGTCTAGATAGCTGTTTATCTTATTTGAAAGTTCAGCTTTAGAATCGGGATAAAAACGTCCGGCAACAGTAGGCTCACGTACGTTTTGTCCTTCGCCCGGAAGATCCCCAACCAGATAATCTTCCGCGTAATTTATATGAGGAAAGATTAAACTGAAAAAAAAGAAAGAAAATAATAAGAGGTATTTACGCATGACAATTCTCCTTGTGTGAAAACTCATTTTACCGCTGGGATAGCGATAAACTATTTGAGGTATTTTATTGCGACAAACCCGCTGATTAATAATATAACAAATATTATAGTAAGGATATTAAAATACTTCTCTATAAACGTCTTTATCTTTGGACCAAATATATAGAATAAGCCTGCAACCAGGAAGAATCTTGCACTTCTACTTAGAGATGATGCCAGGATCATGATAAAGATATTTATTTTGCAGACTCCTGCAGCAATAGTAAATACTTTATAGGGGATAGGGGTAAACCCGGCCACCGCAATAGCAGAAAATGCGTTATTTTGATATTGTGTACTCACCGCATTAAATACCTCAGTGATATTATAAAAGTTAATAATTGGCCTTCCAACATGTTCAAAAAGCTGATAACCAATAAAATAACCAAAACAACCTCCTAAGACAGATCCGGCAGAACATATCAAAGCATATTTAAACGACTTTCTTGGTAGTGCAACTGCTAATGCTATTAAGAGAACATCAGGTGGTATTGGGAAAAAAGAGGATTCACAAAATGCAAGTATAAATAGAGCCCACGTGCTGTGAGGTGTTTCTGCCCAATGTATTGTCCAGTCATAGAGCCTCCTTATATGATTTGCTTTTCTTATGACATGCTCTTTTTCTATTGATTCCATGTTTTTAATATGTAGAAATTCTAAAGTTGCGTACTTCTCAGTAATTGTATCTTCTCAGCTACGCATTCTTCGCCATCTTTGGGGTGTAAATACAATACGGTTCTTCTGCCATATAGTCTCCTGTCTCGTAGAACGCACGCGCTCTGCAACCTTCACAAACCTTTTTGTATTCGCATAGGCCACATTTGCCTCCAAGCAGATCAGGCTGTCTCAGTTTGGCGAAGACAGCAGAATCTTTCCAGATATCTACAAACTTCTGTTTTTTGATGTGTCCGGCTTCAACCGGCAGGTATCCGCATGGGAAAACCTCTCCTTTGTGAGAGACAAAACAGACTCCGGTACCGGCCAGGCAGCCCTTAGTCATTGCCGCCATTCCATGAGTTTTTGGTGTGATCTTGATACCCTCTTCTTTTGCCCGTTCGCGCATGATCCTGAAGTAGTGCGGTGAACAGGTCGCTTTTGTCTGGATAACCGCTTCTTTTGATAAGTCGTAGAAAAGATTAAGGAGTTCCTCATACTTGTCAGCTGGCAGCATCTGGTCATCAGCTATTTCGACGCCGCAACCCACCGGAACAAGCATAAATATATGAATTGCCTCAGCTCCAAGACTAACTGCCAGGTTATACAAGTCACGAAGCTGGTCCTGGTTATGTTTTGCTATTGTGCAGTTAATCTGCATGCCCATTCCCTGGGCTTTCAAATTATTGAATCCTTTGATAGCCTGTTCAAAAGATCCATTCAGTTTTCGGAATTTATCATGGGTCTCTGCGTCTGCACCATCAAGACTGATGGAAACTCTGGATACTCCTGCATCCACAATTTTCTTGGCCATGGCCTCATCAACCAAAGTACCATTGGTAGCCAGTGCCACTGTTAAGCCCTGTTTTACAGCATGTTTTGAAATATCGAATATGTCGGGACGGAAGAGCGGTTCTCCTCCGCTTAAGACAAGGATAGGTTTGCCCGCTTCTGCTATCGCTTCAACGAGTTCGAAAGATTCCTCCGTGGTCAAATCATCATTCATCAGCTGGGTACTAACATCCAGTCTTCTACAATGAATACACTCCAGATTACAACCAGCTGTTGTTTCCCAGAAGACAAGTCGAAGCTGGTTTTGCATATTACTCATATATTTCCTAGAAACTCTACCATCCTCATGATCTTTTATTTGTGAATAAACTTCCTTTATAGTACCCTCCGGCATGCCATGTGGCATACCAGGATGACCTGAGCCCTTACCGTGATGATCCATCATTCTTGCCCCCACTATTCTATATCATTGAATAAAATGCGTTAAATTGTTTGTGCTTGACAAGACAATTTAGCACTGTAATATTAAAATTTTGCGTAATTTTTCAATTTTACCCTTATTTTATATAAATTCAAATACAAAAATATCTAATTAGTCATAAATCGGGTTGTTATGAAAACAAGAGAAAAAATCATAATATACGATACAACACTGCGTGACGGCAGTCAGACAGAAGGCATCTCGTTTTCCCTGCAGGATAAAATAGGGATAGCGCTTAAGCTTGATGATCTTGGTGTAGACTATATAGAAGGTGGTTATCCTTTATCAAACCCAAAAGATAAGAATTTCTTCAAAGAGATCCGAAAGAGTTCATTACAGAATGCAAAGGTGGCGGCATTTGGCAGTACAAAGCGGGCGAATAAAAAGGCATCTGAAGATCCGGGAATAAAGGCCCTGCTTTTGACAGAGATGCCGGTTGTAACAATTGTGGCCAAGAGCTGGGACTTCCACGTAACCGATGTTCTCAAAGTGTCATTGGATGAAAACCTGAAAATGGTGTCTGAAACAGTCAAATACCTGAAGTCAAAAGGTAGAGAGGTAATCCTTGATGCAGAGCATTTCTTTGACGGGTACAAGAATAATTCCAGATATTCACTGAAAGTATTAAAAGCAGCACGTGATTCAGGAGTGGATACCATTGTTCTTTGTGATACAAACGGAGGTTGTTTACCACAAGAAGTGGAGAAGATGACTGAAACCGTCATAAGTAAGATTAAGGTACCGCTGGGCATACATACGCATAATGACGGTGAACTGGCAGTGGCAAACACTTTTGCGGCAATCAATTCCGGTGCCAGACATGTACAGGGTACAATAAACGGGCTTGGTGAGAGATGCGGAAATGCGAATCTATGTTCGGTAATACCTAATCTGGTATTGAAGAAGAAATTCAGATGTCTTGATAAATCGGAGCTAAAAAAACTTACGGAAATATCAAGATATGTCAACGAAGTGGCAAACTTTGTACCCATGGCTAATCAGCCGTTTGTAGGGTCAAGTGCATTTGCACACAAAGGGGGGCTGCACGTAAATGCGATACAGAAGAATAGGAGTACTTATGAACATATAGAACCGGAAACGGTTGGAAACGAGAGGAGGATCTTAATATCTGAACTTTCCGGAAGCTCAAATATTCTTAAAAAGGTAGAAAAGTATAAGATTGCACACGATCAGAAAACAATGCGAAAGATCTTGAATAAAGTTCAGGATCTGGAGAACGAGGGATATCATTTTGAATCGGCAGAAGGTTCATTCGATCTTCTTGTGAAGAAAGTAATAGGAAAGCACAAAGGATTTTTTGATCTTGAAGATTTCAGGGTAATTGTAGAAAGAGGAAAAGATGGAAAATCTATCACCCGTGCAACGGTTAAGATAAAGGTTAATGGTGTAGAGGAGTTAACAGTCAGTGATGGTGATGGTCCGGTGAACGCCCTGGATGGTGCATTACGGAAAGCTCTTGAGAAATTCTATCCATCTCTTGCAGATATGCATCTTATAGATTTTAAGGTACGTGTTATTAATCCTAAAGAAGCATCTGCCGCTAAGGTAAGGGTTGTAATCGAATCTCACGATCACAAAGATACCTGGGGTACTGTCGGTGTTTCAGGGAACCTGATAGAAGCAAGCTGGAAGGCTCTTGTTGAAAGTATTGAATATAAACTTCTGAAGGATGAAGATGGAAACTGAAATACCAACAAAATACAATCCGAAGGAAATCGAGGATAAATGGTATCGTTTCTGGGAAGAGGGCAATTTCTTTCATTCTGAACCGGATCCTGCAAAAAAACCGTTTACAATAGTAATTCCTCCACCAAATGTTACAGGCGTTTTGCATATGGGGCATGCACTCAATAACATCCTGCAGGATATACTGATAAGGTGGAGAAGGATGCAGGGGTACAATACACTGTGGATGCCTGGGACTGACCATGCGGGCATAGCAACACAAAATGTCGTTGAAAGAAAATTGGTGAAAAAAGGTACAAACCGGCACGATCTTGGACGGGAAAAGTTTATCGAAGAAGTATGGAAGTGGAAAAAGGAGTATGGCTCAGAGATCCTGAGGCAGCTTAGAAAGCTGGGATGTTCGTGTGATTGGGAAAGAGAAAGATTTACGATGGATGAAGGTTTATCAAAGGCAGTTAAAGAGGCATTTGTGAAACTATATGAGAAAGGATTTATTTATAAAGGGAAATACATTATTAACTGGTGCCCCAGGTGCCTTACTGCCATTTCAGATGATGAAGTAGAGCACGAAGACCATGAAGGACACCTCTGGTATATCAGATATCCTTTTCGGGACGCACCGCATCTGTTTGTAAATATTGCAACGACACGTCCTGAAACTATGTTGGGTGATGTTGCAGTTGCGGTAAATCCTGAGGATGAAAGATACAGGGAAATGATAGGTGATATGCTCGTTCTTCCGGTAGTAGGACGGGAAATACCAATAATTGCAGATAAAGCGGTAGATCCGGAATTTGGTACTGGTGCTGTCAAGGTTACACCCGCACATGATCCAAACGACTTCGAAATAGGCAGAAGACATAGCCTGGATCACGTTATCATTATGAATGAAGACGGAACTATAAGAGGAGATGCGGATAATTATGTCGGTATGGACAGATATGAATGTCGAGAGGCATTGGTTGAAGAGCTTAAACAGGAAAAGCATATTGTGAAGGTAGAGCCTCATTCTCACTCGGTAGGACACTGTTATCGCTGCAGAACTGTTATAGAGCCTTATCTTTCTGATCAGTGGTTTGTCAAGATGAAGCCTTTAGCTGATGTGGCAATTAAAGCACAAAGTAACGGGAACCTGGGTTTTTACCCTGAGAGATGGACTAAGGTCTATCTGAGCTGGCTTGACAATGTAAGGGATTGGTGTATTTCAAGACAGATATGGTGGGGACATAGGATTCCGGCCTGGCAATGTGAAAGTTGTGATGAGATAAATATCGCTCGTCAAACGCCGGAGAAATGTTCAAAATGTGGTCACGATACGTTGATTGAAGAGACGGATGTTCTGGACACATGGTTTAGTTCCGCGCTATGGCCATTTTCTACAATGGGATGGCCTGAAGAGACTGAGGAGTTAAAATATTACTATCCTACTTCTACGCTGGTTACAGATCGTGGTATTATATATTTCTGGGTGGCAAGGATGGTGATGATGGGTCTGGAAATCAGGAACGAAGTTCCTTTCTCAAATGTATACGTGCATGGTACCATCCTCGACGATTTGGGGAGAAAGATGAGCAAGTCTCTGGGTAATGGGATTGACCCGCTCTTAATGATTGACCAGTACGGAGCTGATGCAGTAAGAACCTCAATAATAATGCTGACTGTCGAGGGGCAGGACGTAAAACTTCACGAAAACAGGTTTGAGATGGGCAGGAATTTCATTAACAAGGTATGGAATGCCGCCAGATTTGCAATGATGAATCTGGGATCTGATGACGCTTCCGACATGCAAATCAAGGAGGATGAATACAGTTTTGAAGATATCTGGATAATAAGTCGTCTTAATTCAGTCACAGAAGCGTGTACGAATTCCCTGGAGAAGTACAGGTTTAATGAGACCATAAGAACTCTTTATGAATTTATCTGGAATGATTTCTGTGACTGGTATCTGGAGATAATCAAACCCAGACTTTACAATACGGATAATAAGGAGAGCAGGGTGGTGGCACAGAAGGTATTGGTATATGTGCTCAATAATATGCTTCATTTACTGCATCCTTTTGCTCCGTTCATGACTGAAGAAATATGGCAACACCTGAAAAGTATGGTTGCTCAAAACAGAGCGATTGTTGCTGATTCAATGAGAAATGAGAGCTTGATGATTTGTCCATGGCCGGAGAAAGATGCAGCGAAAATTGATAAAAGAGTAATAGAGACAATGCCATTGCTTCAAGACCTGGTCAGGGCGGTACGGAATATCAGGAGTAAAATGAATATACCGAACAAGAAATCACTGAAGGCTCTTATTTCAGTCCGCGATAACGAAATTAAGTCAAGGCTTGATGACCATCACGGTTTTATTGTCCAGATGGCAAATCTTGATGGTGTGGAAATAGGTGTTGAACTGGAAAAGCCGGAATCCTCTGCAAGTGAGGTTATAAACGATATACAGATTTTTGTGCCGCTAAAGGGGCTTATAGACAAAGAAGCGGAAAAAGAAAAACAGCATGAGCATTTAAACAAGACGAAATCGCATTTGGAGATTGTACAGAAAAAACTCTTTAACGAGAGTTTTGTTAAGAATGCTCCTGCACACATTGTTAATGCGGAAAGGGATAAAGAGGCGGAGCTCTTAGGTCAAATTATTAAGATAAAGAGTATCCTGCAAGATTTAGATAAAGACGATTAAATAGATTTTTTGCTCCAATCAGAATGACTGTATCATCTAGGCGGAGAGTTGCATTTGGAGAAAATTTTAATGTTAAAATTTCTGAATAAGTACCTGATATTATGTTGGATATTTGTTGCGGCTACATCATTTGCGGAGACAGGGAAGTCTAAAGCAGAATTGGTTAATGAATGTCCGGAATGCGGAACAAAATACTCATATGATATTAAGTTTTGTGGAAAGGATGGGAGCAAATTAGTAGAGACGCAGAAGAGTTCGATATGTCCTAAATGCAAACAGAAAGGAGTTCCCGGAGAAGCATTCTGCAGGGCTGACGGAGAAAAACTTGTGACTATTGAAGAGGCTGAAATCAATGAACAGAAAATAATTGAGAACAGGCAGAAGGCGATAGAGCATTTCAAAGAAGGTAATACATTTCTTGATAGTGAAGATTATGGTAAAGCACTGGCAGAATTCAAAAAAGCAATTGCATTATACGAGGATATACCGAGGCTCCAATACAATATAGGTTTGCTGTACGGAAAGCTCGGAAAACATAAAGACGCAATCAAACATCTGAGGAAATATTGTAACTTGTCACCCGATGCTGAGGATAGAGATAAAGTATTAACCAAAATTACTGTATTACAGGGCATAATAGATAAAAAAAATAAGCTGATAAAAAAATATAAAAAACGAAATGAAATAATGAAGAAAGCATTGCCGGGTATTAAAGAAAAAAGTGGTATGGTTTTAGTGCCTGCAGGTTCTTTCGTCATGGGAAATAATAGTATAAGAAGAGAGCAGCGTCCCAGTCACAAGGTTTATCTTGATTCCTTTTATATTGATAAATACGAAGTAACAAATGCTGAGTACTATGAGTTCCTGGATTATATAAACAAAACAGATGATCATAGTAAATGCAGGGAAGATGAACCAGTAAATAAAGACCATCAGCCTCATAATTGGGAAAAGGATTATTATAATCATCCGGAATTCCCTGTTGTACGAATAGACTGGTATGATGCTTGTGCTTACGCCGCGTGGGCCGGAAAGAGATTGCCAACAGAGGCTGAGTGGGAAAAGGCAGCCAGAGGAACGGATGAAAGAAAATGGCCCTGGGGCAGTGAGTGGGATTCTTCAAAATACAATTTTGGAGATCCTGAACCGGTAGGATCACACGAAGAAGGAAAAAGCCCATATGGATGCTATGACATGGCTGGCAGTGTAGCAGAGTGGTGTGCTGATTGGGCTGATATGAGTTATTATGTAAAGAGTCCCAAGAGGAATCCTAAAGGGCCTGAAAAAGGTGAAAAGAAAATTATCAGAGGTAGTTCACGATTTATCCCTGATGGCCTTTCATTACGTTCTACAGCACGAAAGGCATTACGTCCAAATATCGGTAATATGAGTGTTGGGTTCCGTTGTGTAAAATAAATTAAAGAATTTGTGTAAGATTTCAGATTAAAAAACGCCCGAAATTTTACTAAGTAATGATACTTTTTTTTGGAAAACCTGTAAGTTGCTCAAAAACAAAAATCATCTAACAGTATATCTGGTAATAAGATAAGATGTGTGGCGGTGTTTTTCAGGTTTTTTTTAATAATTTCATGGAAATGAAAATAATTTATTGCTAAGATCGTTTAAAACATGATAGCATATTGATTTATATATCATCCACAAAATAAACAATCGCTATACTTTTGTTACAGGGAGTCCAAAACCGGTTTATAATTCCTGGAAAAGAGAGGAGTGGTTGTCTCCATACGTAAAGGAATAGTATGAAGCTCAAAGAAATGGATTCTGACAAAAGGGATAATACAAGGTTAGATCTTTCCCTGGAAATATCACTGCCAGATCAAAATGGTAAGACGTTAAATATCAGTGCGAGTGGAGTTTACTTCGAAGTAATAACAAGTGACATAGATGCATTTGCCGTCGGTACCACACTTCTAATTAAAATAGCTGCTATCACTACCACGCCTGGTTTTGAAGAGAGAAGGATCAAACTTGACGGTAATGGAAGCGTTGTCAGGAGTGAAATAAAAGAAGTTACAAGCCGCGGTAATAAATTATGTGTAGCCTTGAAATTCAAGGATACACTTAATATTGAACCAAAAGGTATTTGAAGAATTATTCCTTGTAATTTGCTGTTTAGTTTGTATAATTTTCGTAATCAATAGATTTAGAGAAACTAATTCGGGAGATTTTCTCATGGGTGACTTTTTTAAGAAACTTGATGAAATAATGACAGGCGACTTAGTCCGAAAGATTGGGGGAGGCGTCTGTGTGATTGCGGTTATTCTGGTAGGAGCGGGCTTTCTCATTGGTGCAAAGAGCGTTTTATCAACTATGAAAGGGCCTGAAACGGCAGCAGTGGCTACAGATGAGGCAGCAGAAACTGACGAAGCAGCATCTGAGGATGCAGATGAAGAGGAAGAAGAGGAAGAAGAGTATGAAGACGAAGAAGCTTATGATGAAGAGTAAGCTATAGTTATTTCACAAACCTTCTCTGGTACAGTCTGCCAGGGCAACATAAATTATAGAAGGCTTTAACTGTTGTCAGTATTATTGTTTTTCTTTTTGTACCCTTCGTGACACATTTCGCAGGATTTAACCATCTTTTCAAACTGTGCATCAGCAATTTCCGCATCGCGTTTTTTACAGGATAGAATCAACCTGTTTGTCGCGTTATAAAATCTGTCTCCCAGTATAATGAACTCTCCTGATACACCAGGGTGGTTTTTAATATATAAGTTTACACAACTAACTCCGATACCCTGTTTAAGTTCATTTGCCCACATCTCTATCTCTATCCAGTCCCTGGATTCTAAAGCTTTTGCCAGCCTCCTGGTATCTCTTGAAGTCCTTTTCATTGCCAGCTTTAACGAATTCACTTTTGACATATAAGCTTGTATTTCCTCTTCTTCAACTTCCTCTTCCTCTACATTTTTGCAGGAAATTAGTCCAGTAAGCGTTATCGACAAAAATAGAAATAAAATAAATAACGTTTTCATGCTTCCATAATTGTTGTTCTGCAAGGATTTGATAAAAAAATCAAACCTTAAAGTTTTAGTTTTGCAGTATTAATGGCAGATCTTCTTTATCTTTATATATTTCGTGGCAATCGTCGCAGGTAGTCAGCAACACGTTAAATTTAGAATCTATAGCCTCAACATCGTGCTCTTTACATGATACTATCAGTTTTCGTATAGCATCATAAAACCGGCTGCCCAGTATGACAAATTCACTTGAAATACCGCGATGTTCTGCCATATATAATTCTACACAGTTGTAACCGATACCTTCCTTCAACTCTTTTGTCCACATCTCTATTTCAACCCAGTCTCTGCCTTCAACAGAACTTGACAACCTCTTTAAATCTCTGGATGCCCGCCTCATAGCCTTTTCCAGGGTTTCATCTCTTATCTGGGTTGCAGGTGTTTTCTCGACATTTACCTCTTCTGCCTTTTTGCAGGAAGTAAGCCATGTAAACGTTATAAATATGATAGTCAGTATTAAAAATTTTCTCATTTTTTTAATAGTCTGAATTTAATAAAATCTCTCTCATCCCTGATTTAAAGAAGTGGGTCTGATGTATCAGCTATATTCCAGGAATTAATGTGGTTAATTTTTTAGTGTTATACCTCAAGTAACTTTGGGGATCTTGTCAGGTTTGTACATCCATCTTCTGTAATAAGTATCATATCCTCAAGCCTTACTCCTCCAACACCCGGATAATAGAGCCCAGGTTCAACAGTTACAATATTTCCAGTCTTCAACGTGCACTTTGCCTTGGATATTCGTGGGGGCTCGTGGACGTCCAGTCCAACACCATGTCCAGTACCATGAAAAAATCCCTGCATCTTTCCCCCGGCTTTGCCGGTCTTAAATCCCAGTGATGTGAAGTACTTCATGACCTTCCGGTGTATGGAGTCACCTCTGGCACCATTCCGAGCTGATTTGAAAACCAGCTCTTGTGCAGATGCCACCGCCTTGTACATTTTTTTTAGTGGTCTTGAAGCTTTGCCCTTAACAACAGTCCTGCTTATATCAGCATAATATCCGGTTTGTTCGTTTTTTGGAAAAATATCAAAAATGATAGATTCATTTGCCCTTAGCGGGCCGCTTCCAACATTGTGCGGTACACAGGAGTGTTCACCACAGGATACTATGGAATGCTTTGCTGCACAACCAGCCTTCATCAACTCTACGTTTATCATTTGTCTTATAGATTCGGATGTAATCTGACTGTTACGAGTTGAGAATAAAAAACCGTCTTTGACATTCGATTTTCTTATGTGATCAATTGCCTTTTCAAGGGCCTTTTCAGTCATTCGTAATGTTGCAACAATGTACTCTGTCTCCTCTTTGCTCTTTGTTTCCCTGGAATCAAAAAAAGGTTCCTTCCTGACTTCAAGTTTAAAACCGTTTTTCCTCAGATAATCGGCATATTTTACACTGAAATTTGCCGGTACCTGAAGTTTTTTCAATTTCATTTCTCTAAGAGCCTCAGAAGTTGACTCTATAAGACCGGCTGAACTGTTACCTCTCTTCCTGGCAATTTTTTCATATTTAGAGAGAGAAAATACCTTATCCGCTTTAGATTCTGATTTTGCACGGTCCAACTCCAGGTCACTTGTAATGATGATCTTTTCATTTCCTTTCTGGATAAAAATAAACGGATCCGGTGCAGGGAAACAGGTTGCATAATACATATCCGAATCCCTTTCACTGTCTGCAATAATCAGTATCGCTTTATCATTGTTCATGATGTTGATTCTATTAAAATAGTTCTAAATGTCAATGAGCTTCCACGATTTTAAGTAATGGTGCAGGCGTGGAGTAGTGTAAGACATTAAGCATGGCATAACAGTCGTTCCTGTAAAAAGCGGGATTTGCATATTGCATACCTGGTCCGGGTTTCTTTAAATTTTACCATATAGATTAAAATATATTTTTTCATATTGCAGCTCCTCTTTCTTATGGTACGGTTTCGTTTCATCAGGATAGCCAACAGCGATAATTGATGCTACTTTCAATCCCGGTGGAATATCTAATATATTTGAAACATATTCTTCAGAAGTTGTCTTCTCATTATGCATCCTCTTCCTGATCTGTATCCAGCAGCTTCTAAGTCCCAGGGATTCTGCTGCAAGAAATAGAAACGTGGATGCAATGGAACAGTCTTCAACCCATACATCACATTTATCAGGATCTGCACAGACCACAATTCCTAAAGGAGCATTTTTCAAAAATTCTGACCCGTGTACTTTTGCACCTGATAATTTATCTAACAGGCCACGCTCCGTAACAATCACAAACTCCCACGGATTAAAACCTCTTGAGGAAGGAGAACGAAGCACAGCCTCAATCAGGACGTCAATCATTTCCCTTTCAACAGGTTTCTGTAGAAACTTTCTAATACTCCTCCTTTTTTGAATAAGAGACATAAACATGAAAAAATCCTCCTTAAATTTTCTGGATTCCCTGCGAGAGCACGGGGACTTCCTGTCGGAGGGATTCCAAAATTTTTCCTCTCTTTCGAGAGGATTCCAATACTTTAAATCATTTATACAAACTGTCCGGCACAGTAGCCGGATGACCACGCCCATTGGAGATTGTAACCACCCAGCCAGCCGGTGACATCCACAACCTCACCGATAAAGTAGAGACGATCTATCTTCCTCGCTTCTAAGGTTTTGGAGGATAACTCGTCAGTGTCAACGCCTCCACGTGTTACTTCCGCTACATTATACCCTTCGGTACCGGAAGGTCTGATGCGCCAGGTGTGAAATATTTCTGCTACTTCATTGATCTCATTTTCATTGTACTGATTGACAGGTTTATTTTGGTGCCATAATTCCAGCCATCTATAAGCAACACGCCTGGTTAACAGTTCTCCAATCAGGTTTTTAAGCTCTGTCTTTGGCCGCTCCTTTTGCCATTGCTTTATAGTTTTGGTAATGTCTATGTTCGGTAGTAGATTGATAATAACCTCATCTCCCGGTTGCCAGTAGTTTGAGATCTGCAGTACTGCAGGGCCACTCAGGCCTCTATGAGTAAAAAGGATAGATTCACTAAAGGATTGTCCGTTATATGTAACCGTAGCGTCTACTGAAATACCGGATAGATCACTGAAATTTCTCAGGTCATCTTCGCAGAAGGTAAGCGGAACCAGGCCAGGTTGGCAGGGATGGACTTTAAGCCCAAACTGCTGAGCCACCTCATACCCGTAACCCGTAGCTCCAATTTTCGGCATAGACAGGCCTCCGGTGGCTATCACAAGAGACTCTGCTGAATAATTTTCAGAATTAGTCTGAACGGTAAAGTATTTATCTCTTTCTATTTTCTTAATCTTGCATCTATTACGGATTCTAGCACCGGAAAGACGACACTCTTCTAATAAAAAATTCAAGATATCGACGGAGTTTCCATTACAGAAAAGTTGTCCCAATTGCCTCTGTTGATAAGATATCTTGTGCTTTTCGATTAACGAAATAAAATCGTACTGGGTGAAACGGCTCAATGCTGATTTGCAGAAGTGTGGGTTGGCAGATATATAATGATCCGGTTCCAGATAAAGGTTGGTAAAATTACAACTCCCACCACCTGAAATCAATATTTTTTTGCCTGCCTGATCCGCGTGATCCAGAACCAGCACCCTGCGCTCTCGCTGTCCAGCCGTCAGCGCGCACATTAATCCTGCCGCTCCTGCGCCAATGATCACAACATCGTAATTTTTCATAGTGACCTTCCCCGGGATCGCTGGTATGTCTCTATAATATCCATGTCATTATCATGTTTTGACGCCTATTTTACCTTCTAAAAATTTGATAGCCTTACCTGAAATCAATACGCGGTCATTTTGTAATTCACAAATCAACTCACCGCCCCGGCTCGAAACCTGTCTCGCCCTCATTTTTGTTTTGTAAAGTTTCTGTGCCCAGTATGGTATCAGCTGAGTATGGGCGGAACCGGTCACAGGGTCTTCGTCTATTCCATATTTTGGTGCAAAAAAGCGGGACACAAAATCGTATTGTTTTGATCTTGCTGTGATAATAACACCCCGAAGATCAAGCCTCTTCAGACAATCAATATCAGGGTTAATTGATTTAACTTCACTCTCAGAGTCAAAAACCACAATATAGTCTTCCGACCGCAAACACTCTATAGGCGTTTTGCCAAATGCCTTTGTTATTTCATCCGGTACATTACAGGTGGCAGGTGGTTGTGCAGGAAAATCCATGGCAATCCAATCGTCATCTTGTGAAACGTTTAAGCTTCCCGATTTTGATTCGAACTCTATTTTGTCCCTATTATATTCCAGGATATTAAATAACACATAAGCTGCTGCCAGGGTTGCATGTCCGCACAGATCAACCTCGGTTGATGGTGTAAACCAGCGAATATGAAATCCATTTTCTGTTGGTACAAAAAAAGCTGTTTCTGAAAGATTGTTTTCTTCTGCAATTGACTGCATGATGTTATCTGGAACCCACGCTTTAAGCGGGATAACTGCTGCCGGATTTCCCTCAAAAGGCCTGTTTGCAAAAGCGTCAATTTGATAAAGATCTAATTCCAACTATTTTCCTTTCAAAAATCCGACTGAATTTATGTGATTGATTGCTGTTTTTGTTATTATAGCGACTACTTATGAAGGATTGTAAAAATAAGAAAAATCAGTTGTTATGTCAAAGAGAATATGATATTTAAGAAAAGAAATCTGTAAAGGGCGGGAGGATGTGTGATAAAATGGCTGTAAAAGAGTTCTTTTTGTGCGTACAAAAGGTTTGTTGCTGTTTACATTGAAAAGATGTGCGTAGATTAACTGAGGCAAAAAATCTTTTTATATTCACACTGTGTGTCAGCAATCTAATATATTACAATAAACCTGTGTGTAATAATTTTAGACAATAATATGGAAATATTAACGTAAGTGTGTATGTGCCTTATGATTATTCATAATATTTGATAAATATAAAATATATTGTTATTATTAATTATTATTATTGATTACATATAGCATCAAAGTAAAATTATAATATTAGATACTTTTTTTTACCAGCTTCAAGAAGTTGAGAAGTAATGAAATGAAGGGAACGAAATGAAAGCAAAAGCAAAGGCAAAGGCTAAAACAATCAAAAGAGTTTCAGATTCTAACAACCATTATTATAAATTATTGGAAAAGAAGTTCCATAGCTCTGATATCGTACGTTCACAGATAGCTAAAATTAAAGAAAATGCCAAGAAGACGGTAATAGAAGAGCCATTAAAATCTCTTGCCGTCACTTTCAAAGGAGAGGTTGTTGGAAACTCTTTTGAAAAGACTCTTAAAATTATATCAAAACATCTTTTTCGCAAAGGGAAGATTGATAGTTACAAGACTGATAAAGAGAGAGGTGTTGTAGATGCAAACATTACAGCTACACAAACCGAAGTTGAAGAACTGATTCAATTTCTCATGCGAAAGCATTTAGTATTGCATTGTAAAACAGGGCTTCCTAAAGGCGCTAGTAACATGTTGATTATAGATGAAGATGAACAGAAGCGGCTGGGTGATTTGACACCGGACGATATTAACTGCAACTACGTTACTACTGCTGAAACCCGTGAAAAATATACAGGCAGGCTTGATGGTTATTTGGTCTATGACGGTTTGCCGTTAACAACCAAAACGCTGGGAAGCGAGTTAAGATTAAACGAAATTGTAACGTCAAACAAAGTATTTACAAGTACAGGCTTAAAGGAAATATTTTTAAACCTGCATTTTATAACATTAGTTATTATGCTGGATCTGGAACAGCACTATTTTCAATACAGGATTTTTAAGGAGCAGGAAGAAGATCTTAAAATAGTCGAAGATAATATAGATAATCTTGGGCTTTTTACAGAGCTGTTTGACCATCTTACCAATGAAGGTAATCCATTGCTTTTTAATAATGAACTGTTCCTGGACGTGTTGAAGCTTGAACATATTGTAGAGAAGGATAACTGGAAAGTTTTACCTGCATATGATAGTTATGTCTACTCTGCGGACAGCAGGCTTGATGCGCACTTTAAATTTCTTGAAGAATATGGCCTTTTCCAGACGTGTGCAGAATCAGTTGAGTCGCTTCTGGAAAAGCTGGATGAAAATTTATCCAGTCACAGTTTCATTTCACAAAGTGAGCAGGACGATTTAAGCTCAAGCTATCAGGAGTTAAAGAAATTCAATTCAATTTCAAGCCATTCGTTATTGAAAAATGACTATCTTGAAATGCTGAGTGCTTTAAGAAAATTACTGGCGTATTATGACTCTATTACAGTGCAGGACTCTGCGAAGCAGGAAGAAGTTAAGAAAGAATCTCGTTCGCCTGAAAAACCGTCCAGAGGCCTGGTTGGAACCTTAAAAGAGCGTGCAAAGTCGTTGTTAGCTGCATCAACAGAATCGAATCAAGAGCCGGTTTCACATAACGAAGATAGCTTGAGTGCAGAACAGGAGGAAGATATCCGTAGCCTACTCTTACAGGTTAAAGAGAGATTTCGTAAATTATCTAAATTGAAAACAGATACTGGTCTGGATGCTTATCTGGAAGCAAGAAAAAATGTGCCTTACCTCACGAATTTGTCAGAAGCTTTAGATCAACTGAAGAAATTAATCAAAGACATTCAAAAAAATAAAGACGTGCAGGAACAGTTTAATGATATCTTTAACAGGAAGAACAAGTTTGTAATTCTTTCCAATAAACTGAGCAGACTGGTTAAATTTAAAACTAAGACGGAAGAAAAAAAGATACGTGGTGTTTTGACTAACATACAGGAGCTGCTTCATGATAAACCGTTAAAAGAGGAGTATTATGAAAAATTTCTGGACAATGTAGAAAAGTTCGAAGAATTTGTCAACAGTAAGGACGCTTCATCCATGAAACAGGCTGATGCTGCCCTGTCGCTTGCTCAGGAGATGAACCAGGACAAAACCTTTATTAAATTACTTAATATTAAAACCGGTATTCAAAATATCATTGATAAGAGAGAGGAAATCAGGAAAGTCAGTACATTTAAGAAAGAGCGGGAATTCATCTCTTTCAGCCAGAAGGAGCTTGACGGATTTCTGGAAGAGTTAATAGCGTTTAATAAAAAGATGAGAGCCACGACCTATTATGGCCAGCAATCAAATTTTGGAAAGATAGAAAAAGCGTTTGATAAAATGATTGTAGAGGTAAATGACATTGAGGATCGCATAACGTCCAGGAAGAGGAGCGACAATAATACGATATTTAGAGAGTCCGAGCCTTCCATCGATTACTCGAAGAGCTCTATGCTTAACAAGAAGAACCTGGAAAAAACAATCATTAGTGCTCAGTATCAAATTTCTCAGCTGTTAGATTTCATTGAAACAGTTAAAGGATTTCTCGGTCAAGAATCGTTTGTTCATTCCGGTGTTGCTACCAGCAGCCTTTTTGATTCGATCACATATTTGTTGAGTAATACTGACGTAAAGCTGCTGGACTTTACCAGTTTGACGGAGGACATGTACAACGAAAGTATTAAAACTATTTTTCAATATCAAGTTGGTGAGACATTTAACGAACCGAAAAAAGCAGATATTGAACGCTTAATGAAGAAGATTGAGAAGAAGGCTGTTGTTAAGACTTATCAGAGCCAGTAAAGACTAAATACTTCGATTGTACTATCGAAAGGGATATCGGATGTTTCAAAAGGACACATTCCAGTTGGAAGCAAATGGGATGTGTCCTTTTTTGTAAATTCAACTTACTTCTTGATGTTTCAAACAAAAAAGAAAAAAATCTCATTTCCGGAGCATATGCATGTCACTTTTAAGTCTGCAAAATGTCAGTATCCGTTTTGGAGGCACTTCAGGGTTATATTCATGTACTTCCGTACGGAAAAACAAGGTTTAATATTATGACAAATTTAGAGCACTATACCAGGCTTACTACAGAAAAAAGATTAAAACGTATTGAGGAGTCACTGAATTTTATTTATACAAAAGAGGATTCTGCCATTGCGTATAAGAAGACTATTGCTCTTATCGATAAGTATAAACAAAAGGTGGATAGTACTCCGTATTATTTAACTCAAAAAGATATTATTCTCATAACATACGGAGATCAGGTTTTTCATACCGGCGAGACGGCTCTGTCAACTTTATTCAGTTTTTTAAATGACTATGTGCGTGATATCATCAACACAGTTCATATACTGCCATTTTACCCGCATTCATCAGATGATGGTTTTTCTATTGTAAACTATAAGGGGGTCTGTCCTCTCAAAGGGTCATGGAAAGATATAGCAAATATAAATAAGAATCACAGAATAATGTTTGACGGTGTAATTAATCACATGTCTCAATTAAGCAAATGGTTTAACAATTATTTAGCAGATATTCCTGAGTTTGATGATTTTTTCATAGATATTGATCCAAGTACAGATTTGACAAATGTTGTAAGGCCGAGAACAACACCGCTTCTGACCGAGTTTATTGATGATGAGGGGAAAATTAGAAACATCTGGACAACATTCGGCAGTGATCAGGTCGATCTTAATTATGCCAATTACAAGGTGTTGTTAAAGATTTTAGATGTATTGCTGTTCTATATCGCAAAAGGGGCCTCACTTATAAGACTTGATGCAATTGCTTTTATATGGAAAGAGGTTGGAACCCCTTGTGTCCATCTTCCAAAAACTCACGAATTGATCAGGCTGATGCGTGAAGTAATGCATGCGGTTGCGCCTGAAGTTATAATTATTACAGAAACAAATGTGCCCCATGGTGAAAATATTTCATATTTCGGAGAAGGTGATGATGAGGCACAAATGGTTTACAACTTTGCGCTTCCGCCGCTTCTGGCATTTTCTATATTAAAGTCTAATACAGAAAAGCTTACAAAATGGGCAAAAGGGTTAACTGTCCCCGGTGACGGGGTATGCTTTTTTAATTTTACCGCAAGCCATGACGGTATAGGTGTCAGAGCAGTAAATGAAATTCTGAATGAAAAGGAGATAAACTTTTTAGTGAGGACTGCTATTGGACATGGCGGCTTTGCCTCCTACAGAGCGATCGGGGAAGAGGAAGAATCTCCTTATGAGCTGAACTGCAGTTATATTGACTTGCTTACGCATCCGGAAGAGGATGACAATGTAAGAGTAAAAAGAATGATTCTCTCACAAGCGGTAGTTCTTGCAATGCCGGGAGTACCCGGTATATATTTCCATTCCCTTGTTGGTTCCAGAAACTATCACGAAGCGGTCAGGAAAACAAGGATCAACAGGTCCATTAATAGAGATAAATTAAACTATGATAATTTGAAAGAGTTGCTTGAGGAGGAAGGCAGTTTACAGAAAATCCTCTTTAAGAGGTATAAACAGCTTTTGTCAATAAGAATAAATGAAGATGCCTTCAATCCATTTGGGAAATATGAGTTCCTGGATCTCGGAAACAAAGTATTTGCCATCATACGGTATGCCGGTGATGACAATGAGTCTATACTTGCACTGTTCAATTTTGCCGGAGAAAGTGTGAAGGTCTCTCTGCCCGGTAAATATAATGACCATTCAGTTGACATAATCACACATGCAAAGATTAATTGTAAAGACCTGACATTAGAGCAGTATCAAATAGTATGGTTGAAGAAACACAGGGAAAATTAACAAATCACTTCCTTATAATTCCTTTTTTCTTCAGCATCTCAAGTATGGCTTTGAGATTGTCCTCAATGGAGATGTGTTCTGTGTCCAGGATAATATCAGGATTAAGAGGCTCTTCGTACGGTGAGTTTATTCCTGTGAATTGAGGTATTTCTCCGTCCATTGCCTTTTTATACAGCCCCCTGGGATCTCTCTGTACGCAAGTCTGGAGACTGCATTGGACAAAGACTTCAAAAAACCTTCCTTCCGGTATCAGGGCCTTGACCTGGTCTCTCTGGCATCTGAGCGGAGACACAAAGGTACATAGCACAACAGAGCCATGATCATAAAAGACCTTGGCAACTTCTCCGGCCCTTCTGATATTTTCTATTCGATCCTGCTCTGAAAAACTGAGGTCCTTGCACAGGCCGTGCTGGAGTTTATCCCAGTCCAGTAATGCTGTATGAATTCCGGTGCTGAAGAGAAGGCGTTCAAGGCTTTTGGCAATTGTTGATTTGCCTGACCCTGATAAACCGGTAAACCAGATAACTGCAGTCTTATGTTTATAACGCTCTTCTCTCTCTATTAAAGATACCGGTGCTCTTTCTATTTCGACTTTGACAGGTAATTCTTCTGAGGTATCTACTTTTTCGTCAACATGTATGGTCTCTTCTATGCTTCTGACAGCGCCCCGTATCATCCCTGCTGCTACAGTAAAATTGGTATCAGGATCTATTACTATAAAGCTTCCGGTCTCCCGGTTCTTGTTATACTGGTCCATCATTATCGGTTGAGTAAGTTTTATCTCTGCACGTCCAATTTCGTTGAGCAGCAGAGTGTTTACATCGGTATGATGTGGAGTTGTAATTAACTCGCAGAAAAGATTGTGCTCTGTCGCATCGGTACGATGCAGGGTATTTACGTCAAACATGTAGATCAGCTTGCTGATGCAGGCATTGATCATTCTGGTAGTGTGCTTGATGAAATAATTTTTTCCAACCTCCAGCGGCTCATTACCCATCCAGCATAAAATGGTATCTAAATTGTTTTCTACCTGAGGCAGGTTCTGTCGGCGAACAATCATGTCTCCCCGGCTGATATCTATTTCGTCTTCAAGGGTTAAAACAACGGATTGCGGAGCATATGCTTCTTCAAGGTCTCCGTCCATTGTCGTGATGGTTTTAACTTTGGAGATTAACCCTGAGGGCAAAACAACAATTTCTTCTCCGGGACGAATCGAACCTGCGACTATCCTCCCCGCGTATCCTCTGAAATTGAGATCGGGCCGGATAACATACTGCACCGGAAATCTGAAGTCGCGAATATTAAAGTCGGAACCTATGTGGACATTTTCAAGCACATGTAATACAGTTGGGCCGTCATACCATGGAGTTTTATCACTCTTGACAACTACATTGTCTCCTTTAAGTGCTGAAACCGGAATGTAGGTAATGTCTTTGATATCAAGCTTTCTGGAATATTCATCATACTCTTCCACTATTGAGTCAAATACCTCCTGAGAATAATCTACCAGGTCAATCTTGTTGACAGCAACTATCATATGGGAAACCTGCAGCAGGCTTGCTATAAAACCGTGCCGTCTTGATTGTTCAAGAACTCCTCTTCGTGCGTCGATAAGAATAATGGCCAGGTTGGCAGTTGAAGCGCCGGTAACCATGTTTCGTGTATACTGGACATGTCCGGGTGTGTCGGCAATGATAAATTTACGTTTAGGTGTCTGGAAATAACGGTAGGCTACATCAATGGTAATACCCTGTTCTCGCTCTGCAGCCAGCCCATCGGTTAGTAGAGATAAATCTATTTCATCCTCACCTTTACGTTTCGCTACATTCTTAACTGCTTCAAGCTGATCATCGAATATATTTTCGGTGTCCATAAGAAGTCTGCCGATAAGTGTGGACTTACCGTCATCTACACTACCAACAGTAGTGAACCTGAGCAGATTAGCATGATTTAAGGGTGAGTGAGAATCCATAGCTTAGAAATATCCCTCCTTCTTCTTATCCTCCATTGAACTATCTGTAGTAAGATCTATAATACGATTTTCCCTCTCAGATTTACTGGCTTCTTCTACTTCCTTGATTATATCGTCAATTGTCCTAGCTTCTGACCTGACAGCTCCCGTACACGGACTGCAGCCCAGGCTTCTAAACCTGCACATAATTTTTTCCACCTTCTCGCCGGGTTTGAGCTTGACCATGTCATCGTACGGAATCAGTATACCGCCTCTATCGACCACATCTCGCTCCTGCGCGTAATATATGGGGACAATGGGTATCTCCTCCTTTTTCAGATAGTACCAGACATCCATTTCCGTCCAGTTGCTTATTGGAAATACCCGGATTGACTCTTCCTCGTTAATACGGCAATTATACAGGTTCCAGAGTTCAGGTCTCTGATACTTGGGGTCCCACTGACCGAATTCATCTCTGAATGAGAATATACGCTCTTTTGCCCTTGATTTCTCCTCATCTCGACGCGCTCCGCCGAATGCCGCATCAAATTTATGCTTCTTTATTCCGCCAAGTAACGCTCCTGTCTTTAATTTGGCACAGCATTTATCAACACCTATCTTTTGAGGGTGTGTACCCTCCGAGATCGCATCCTCATTCCTTTCAACAATCAGTCTGCATCCGATTTCCTTAACATATGCATCCCGAAATTCTATCATCTCTGTAAATTTATATCCGGTATCAATATGCATGAGCGGAAACGGGATCTTGCCGGGATAAAAGGCTTTCTGAGCAAGGCGTACCATTACACTTGAATCTTTCCCAATGGAATATAGCATGACTGGGTTCTCAAACTCAGCAGCCACTTCACGAATAATATGGATAGATTCCGATTCAAGTTGTTTTAAGTAGGAAATATTAATGTCTTTCAAAAAACTTCTCCACAACTAACAGGATTGAATAACTTCTTCACTCAAATATTCTATAATATAAATATTTTTGCATTATAGCCAATTTAAAAAACAGCTAATCTATGAGAAACTGACTGGAAAACCAAATCTAACGGCATTGGTATTCTATTATGGGTAAGCAAAGGGAGGGGTTTAACAATAGATGATCATTTACTGGAATAGAAATATCATACAAAATCTTAATTTTCCTGCCCACGTGCTGCTCTAATTAACGCCTTTTCCATAAAACTGTTATCTCAAGAACTATTATATAACTATATGAATTATTGACCGTTGTGTCAATGAGAATATAATATTAAGAGGTGATAGTTTCTGAAAGAATTATCGAATAAATAGATAGATTATCGTAAATATTTTAATATGGCGACTCAACAGCATATGTGTATAATTATTCACTTAAATCAAATATTTTTTATTGTTTAGACAGCGTTATTACCCAATAGCAAGTGGAATTCGTTGTCCTTCCTTTCGGAAGGATTCCAGAGCTCATTATTGGAATCCCAGTGAGAACTGGGTAGTTATTACTTTTGTTAATGTGCAAAATATTTCACTTGCTATTGGGTAATTACAAAACAGCAGATAATTTAGAAAGCAGGGAAATGAAATACAAAGATATAGTTGAAAAGATGCACCACATACATAACGATGGATATTTTAATAGCCACTATTCACCCGAAACTCATGGTACAGGTGAATATAACCAGTTTGCGTATACTACTATTGGAACATGTGATTGTCCCAAATGTATTGCCCATGCACTGGCATTCGGGATAGATGAGCACTATCTGGACCATGAGATTACGGAAGAGATAGTTGAGGAGTTAAAAGTTCTTTATGGAATAGACGATATCAAAGACGCTTTTAATGAAGAGGAAAAGGACTCTCCGGATATATTCAGACCTGACGGTAAACTTAACTTGAGCACGTAGTCCCGAAAAGAGGTAGAAAATGTATTATCAGCGGCCTCGTCCGCCCCTGCCGCCGCTGAAACCTTTTTTGCCTCCAAATCCGCCTTTACCGCTGTTGAATCCTCTGCCTCCGGCAACACCGCCCTTTGGGCCACCCGGGCCTCTCTTGCCTGCTCCAAATCCGCCTTTCGTGCCGCCAGGGCCACCTTTTCCACCGGTACCGGCAGAATCCGCAAGAGCTTCACTCACTTTAAGGGTTCTTCCTTTCAACTCCTGGCCGTTCAGGCTGTCGATTGCAGACTTGCCGTCTTCGTCAGATTTCATCTCAACGAATGCAAATACCTTAGATTTGCCATTATATTTGCTCTTTGTAATAGTAACGGATTCAACTTCTCCGATCTGTTTAAAAGCCTCCCGTATCTCATCCTCGTTGATATCGCTGGCTAAATTACCTACATGGATTTTCATTCCTGTCCCCTCCTCTTTTGTCAGATATATTCCGGTTTACTCTGTTCTGAAGATTCTTAAATAATATAGCTGCATAAACAAAGATAACAAAACATTTTTGTATGTCAAACTGATTTACCTTGAACTATAACACAACTATTAACTGCTATGCTGCACTCCTTAAACAGACATATGATATGAAGATATTTATCTATTAACCCAGCAGTATGAACCACAATACACTTGAAAACATAAAGCCAAAACCGGTTAAAATACCGCCTGTAACTGCTCTCATCCATGCACCCGGGCGATAACACAATAATGTCAGTATAGAAATTACAAACATGCAGTTTCCATACGTAAAAATTACCCATACAGGGGTATGTGAAATCTTCAGGGTAGCGGTAGTATAATACCAGGCCTTTGCCGGAGAGGCAAATTCTTCATACCATGGAGGCAGAGACATTCCTGATAAACTGACTATACTTACTGTAATCCACCTTGGCCAGTATTCATGCAGCCGCATAGATAAGTAGCCGAACTGGACAACAGTTAACCACCAGCCTATCGGCATATATGAAGGCGAAGCAAGTATACGGAATCCAAAGTAATCGGTATATACCAATGAACCTAAGTATTTGACATGTATCCAGTCTGCCAGCAATTCTACTACACCGGCCACTAAACCAAAAATCAGCAGCCAGGCCAGGCGGGGGCTCTGAGTCATGTGCCCTCCTGCAAGCAGTATACTGATAACAATCAGTGTCGTTATTCCGAAGGCTTTTGGATTTGCCGTCAAGGCTCCAATCCCGACACCTGCCAGGCTCAAAACCATAGTGACGGCAATTATGCGGTCCTCCCTGTTTAACAGGCTTAGTAGTTTCATGTTTTATTAAATAATAAGAAAATGTAGAAAATTAAAAGATATGTATGGAATGGACAATTTGACAATGCTTTCGAAGAAGACAAAAAGGACTTTAACTTGAAAATTCAGTAATTCTGTACACTTTCCTTTCCCGTCCAGACGAATTCAACCGAGAGGAAAAAAGCTTTTGGTTGGAAGGGTAGAAGGAAGAAGACAACGAGAAGCTTACTTAATATAAACAAGAAGTACCATTAACTCACCATGACGTCTACAATACTTTAATAACACGGCACACTAAATTAATGTAACTTAAGAAATGATAATTAGCAACGTGAATAATTTAACTTATCTCGTTGATAGAATATGGCATGTACAGAAGCCCCAAATTAATTATTAAAATTTTCATGTAAATCTTGAACTGATACATTTTTATTCTTATTGGATTTCACTTTATTAAATCAATTAATATTGAAAATAGTTTGGCAGTTGCTAATGCGTCTTCCAAGGCAGAATGCCGTTTATTAACACTAATGTTAAAATAGTCTATAGCCTCACCTAATGATGATAATTCTCTATCCAATTTTTTAGCCAAAAACAAATATTTAAGAATTGAAGCAGTATCTATATATCTATAAGAAAAATACTTATTAAAATTCATGTTGCTATTTCTAAATAAATATTTGATAAAATTAGCATCAAAGTTTGTATTATGGCCACCTAAAGGGATTAAAGATTTACTACTAAAATGATTTTTTGAAAATTCAAGAATATCATTTATCGCATCTTTTGAGCATCTTCCTTTCTCAGTTATCTCATTTAAATCTATTTTATTAATTTTAAAAGCTTCAGGGGTTATCTTAATAATATCCTCTTTTAATAGTATTTCTTTTTTATCTACTATTTTTTTATTATGCCATATAACAAGTCCAATTGACAACAAGCTGGTTTCTTTAGGGTCAACTCCACCCGTCTCAGTATCGACAAACAATACATTATTTTCTGGATTTTCTAGGTTTTTTTTCTTCACTTTGGTTGTTTTTTTGCAAAAAGTAAAATAAAGACATTAGAGATTCATTGCCACATAAGGTCCAGTATCTTTTGAATTTTTCATGAAATGTTAGCCATAATATAAAATTTAATGTTATTGGTATGAAACACATATTTTGCGCTTCAATATTTGTATCTTTTTTGAGAAAACCGAAAATGAATAACAAATAAAAAAAGTTTATAAAGAAAATGAACGCCAAAGATCTGTACATATTATATTTAGCTAAAAACGTTGTTGATAATGATTTTATATTCTCTTGAGCGTTTATTATACTTGAAACTTTATAAATCGAATACCAATTATCAGGAAACTTTATCTTCCATTTTTGGTTAATTTTTTTAACAACTTTTGTTTTTATCTCATGATTTACTTCATAGTAATCAGGAGGTTTGAAACAGAATATATCAGAAATGATTTTTAAAATAAAATTAGATATGTTTTTAATTATGTTAATTAGGCTTGAGTAACACGCAACATTATTTTCTACTTTATTCTTTAGCAATAATATAAGTCTATAGTTTTTTATATCAATTGAGCCTGAAATACATTTAATAAATTCATTAATACCTTTATCAAAGATACCTACACATAGGTAATATTGATACTTTGAAAAGACTTTAATTGTATGACCAATAATATAGCTAATTATTATAATAAGAATTATATATTTATATGAAAATATATTTTCGATTTTTAAATCTTTTATAATGTAACTAAGTATCTTAACAATAGTTGAAGAATCATTTACATTTTCAAAATTTATAAATATTATAGGTACACCAATGTATATTAACAAAAAAATAAAACCAGGTAACGCTAAGCCTAAAAAATCAAACAGAAAATCTTCTATTTTATCTGCTATTTTATCAAACATCACTTTACCTTTTTACCATCTTTAATATACAAATAACGTTACTAAATATATGTTATTTTAATATTTATCTAGAACGTCAATAAATACCTTCACTTATAATTGGTAATTTCGGTTATCGTATAATTATATTTTAATTATTCTTTACTTGCCATAAAGAAATTCTTACATTTGTTCAACTTCTCAAATTCCGTTCTTACTACATTGTACGTAGATTGTAGAGCCTTCAGCTCAATGATATTTAGAACATCTTTTTGTGTTTTACATTATAAGAGAACTATTCCGCAATAATGATCAAATGGCCATCATTCCGGAAAATCTCTGGTGCAAGCCGCTCCAGGTCCTGCGGGGTGACGGCTTTCAGCTTTTCACCATACTGTTCATCTGCTTCCGGTGATTTGCCGTCAAGTATCTCCATGCTTATGTAATATGCCTGTCCGACACGGTCCATTCGGCGCATACCCCGGCGTCCCAGTGCTGCATTGATTGTCTGCTGTACCTCCTCTGCATCGAAAGACGCTTTTCGTATTGACCGGATCTCTGTTTTAATGCCGGAAACGGCTTTTTCTATATTTTCAGGCCTGGTGCCCATGGTAATATTATACCAGCGTGCACCCTTGTATTCAGGGAAATACGTCCCAATAGAATAAGCAAGACCCTGTTTCTCTCTAAGATTGAAGGCGAGCCTGTCGGAGAATATACTGCTGAGAATGTGCAGGGCCGGCTGATCTTTCTCTTCTACTTCACAGGTATTTGCCACGATGATATATGATTGTGACTTGCCGATTTTCTTGTGAACAGTCCTTCCGATCTTACCTATCTCAAGTTTTAACTCCGGCGGCTGCCATCCGGCCTCTCCCCACGCACCGCTAAAGCAGGTTTTGACAAGATCCATAACCTCGTCAATCGGCAGATTACCTGAAATTGTCAATAACAGATTTGAAGGATTGTACAGTTTACTGTGAAATGCCTTTATCTCTTCGAGGCTGAATTGTTTTATATTCTCTGGTTTACCTGACGTCCATCCCAAACCTGGGTTTGCTACGAACAGATTGTCGTACAGCATCCTCCTGGCAACCTGAGGTGTACTTGTAGCGGTTGTTGTAGATAGTGAAACTACATTTTTCCAGGCCTGATCAAAAGCATCCTCTGTCAATAGAGGCTGGGAAACCATCTCTGCAAGTAATTTGATACCCTCATCGAAAAAGAAATCTACCACCTTCAATCTCATGTAGGCAAAACGCGGTGAATTGTAGTAATCGTCGTAAGGTATGCCAGGGTTGTCGTGAAGTTTCACTTCAGCACCGATGGATACAAGCGTATCGTACAATTTACCTTCCGGGTGGTTTACCGTACCGCCCTCAAGCAGCATACGCTGCAGCACCTCTGCCATTCCCCATTTTCCCTTGCCTTCGCACAGGCTCCTGCCTTTTGCCGCCAGATGTACGCCTATAACACGGCTGTCATGGTTCTCCTTTACAACAACGGTCATACCGTTTTCAAGCGTCTCCATATGGTACCGGTTTTGAGAATGGACTCCGGCCGCTGCAGCCTGTTTAAAAGGAGGTGACATTAATGTGACTACCGGTATCTGGTTACTCAGGTACTGTAAAGCGGCGTTCTGAATCGATTCAGGGGTAACCTGCATAATACTATCCATATATCCGCTGAGGAATGTATACCCGCCTGCGGCAAGATAGCTCGATTTCATCATTGCATAATAGTGAAGTTTTTCCTGTAGATAAACCTCCTGAGTTGCCCTCGATATGAGAATAGGTTTAATGTCTTCCATCGGTACAGGGTTGTTTGCCATTTCCCGTACGGCATGCGTGATCAGGTCTACAACACGGTCAACATCACTGTCTAAGGGAAGGTTTGCAGAGATCTGCAGTGTAGAGAAATCACTGTTAAATGTTACGCTTGTATTGACAGAGTTAACCAGTCCTCTGTTGGAATCCTGCTCAAACAAGACGTCCAGGACTGAGTCTTTTTTGCCTCCAAGAAAATCGGCCATCATCTGTAGAGAAAAAAAGTTCTCTGATGAAGGTGCCGGTAATATATAACCCATATTGAGATAGTGACGGTCGTCAGGGAACTGTCCCATACCGTTCGCACGTGTGATCTTCAGTGTTTCCGGAGGTGTTAACACTACCTGTTTATGCTCCGGAAGGTGTCCGGCAGGATAGGGGCCGTACTTCTTCTTAACCAGATCTATCATATCTGCTGTTGTAAAATCTCCGATTACCATCAATGTCATATTGTTAGGCACATACCAGTTATGATAATAGTCCAGTACATCATCTCGTTTCAGATGAGTAATTGTGGAGACAGTTCCAAGCACCGGGCGTTCATAAGGTGTACCGGAGAATAAAGTTTTCGAGAAGTGGTTGTTTACCTGTGTTGACGGCCGGTCTGCACCCTTACCAATCTCTTCAATAACGATACCGCGCTCCTTTTCAAACTTTCCGGGAGGCAGAGTAGAGTTGAAAAGCATGTCCGCCTGTATATCCATTCCCTGCTCGATATACTCCCTCGGCATAAGGATCATGAAGTTGGTATAATCGGGCCCGGTATGGGCATTGTTATAACCGCCGTAATAGTCCATCTCTTCATAGAGCTTCTTCTGGGTGCGTGTTTTCGTACCGTTGAAGAGCAGGTGCTCAAGGAAATGCGCTGACCCGTTTGTAGCCGCGTCTTCATTGCGGCTCCCTGTCTTGACGATCGTAAATGCCGTGATCATCGGGCTGGCATGGTTTTCTATGAGTATTACCTCCATTCCGTTATCAAGGTAGAAGACCGAAGCGTTCTGGGTCTCACCAAACATAGACATAGCCTGATCCTGCAGCTCATCCGCCCTGCACGCAAAACAGCATATTCCGATAAGCAAAATGTTTATTACAAACATATTTAAAAATTTTCTATTCATTGTTTTAGGCTTCTCTCTTTGCACCCTTTGTGCCATTGCGGTGAGAAATGTCCTTCTCCTTAATTTTTAAAATCAGTGTATATCTGTGGCAAAATTCTTCTTTTTTTCTGGTTATTATCTTTGCGCTCTTTGCTTCTCTGCGGTGAATAAATCATTTCTCAAGGCTATACAACAGCTTAATCTCCTCCGCCCAGATAGTATCATCAATCGTCTCAAGAACCATCGGGATCTCTTCAAAACGTTTGTCATTCATAATAAAGCGGAACGGCTCTACTCCCAGCTTGCCCTTGCCGATGCTTTGATGCCGGTCCACACGGGCGCCCAGGTCAGGCTTGGAGTCATTCAGGTGCATTCCTCTCAGATATTTAAACCCGACAACTTTTTCAAACTCGTCCATTGTCGCCTTAAAGGCCTTCTTTGTTCGCAGGTCGTAACCGGCAGTAAAAGAGTGGCAGGTGTCCAGGCAGACTCCCACTCTTTTTTTATCCTCTACGTTATCTATGATAGCGGCTAAATGTTGAAACTGGAATCCCATATTGGTTCCCTGTCCTGCAGTATTCTCTATGACGGCTGTAACGCCTTTAGTCTTGTCGAGAGCTATGTTAATTGACTCTGCTATCCTCTTCAGGCAGGCATCCTCTGCTATCTTCTTGAGATGGCTGCCCGGGTGGAAGTTGAGCAATTTGAGTCCCAGCTGTTCACAGCGCTGCATCTCGTCAAGGAAAGCATCTCTGGATTTCTGCAGTCCCTCTTTTTCAGGATGCCCGAGATTTATCAGGTAGCTGTCGTGGGGGAGTACATGTTCCGGCAGATACCCGCACTCTTTACAGTTCTCCTTGAATTTCTCTATATTATCAGCGGTAAACGGTTTCGCCTTCCACTGCCTCTGGTTCTTGGTAAAGAGGGCAAACGCCTTAGCGCCAATCTTCTTTGCGTTCAACGGTGCGTTCTCTACACCGCCGCTTGTACTAACATGAGCCCCTACTCTTTTCATCTTTTGTTCCTAAATTTAAGTAATATTAGTACCTGTAATTGTTATCCTTGACTTGATTCAGAATCTCTAAGTTATGCTAAATTGTCAGAAAATATTGTACATGTAACGGGTTTGATTACAAGGAATTATTACGCAATCCCGCAAAGAGTACAAAGAAAGAATAAAATTTTGCCACGGATACTCACAGATTGAACACGGATAAGAAATCATTCGAAATTCATTGTTCCCCGCCTGAACGGCGAGTCGGGCAAGTATATTCGATATTCGCTTTTTCTTTCTCTTCAATATCAGTAAATTTCCATCTTTTTTCATAGTTTTTTTTCTCTAATGTCTTTCCTTTGCGTCTTTGCGGTGAGATAGTCTTTTCAACCACCAGGTAAAAACCATACCCAATTTAAAGATGGAAAACTGGAATTTCTTATTGACAGGTGGTTAGGTTGATTATAGATTTAAAGAATTACACCTTTCCTCATTTTGCTGAAACCAAATGACTTTTGACGGAATAGAGGGCGCGGTCCATGGTCAGATTTCCTGATTACTTTGGAACCTGACAACTGGTTGGAACTCTTTTTGTATCCTGCTTGACAGGGCTTTTATAACACACCATTCTAATAAAGGAGACAGGTAATGAAATTTAGTATTGAGCAATTGAAACTTTATTGCATTATTGTAATGGCGGCCGTGTTAGTAATTACAGTGTCCAGGCCGGCTGCAGCACATCACCCTTTCTCCGCAGAGTTTGATATTAACCGTCCGGTACACCTGGAAGGAGAAGTGGTAAAGATGGAATGGATAAATCCTCACTCCTGGTTGCATGTGGACGCTAACGTCTTCGGTAGAGTTGAACGCTGGCGCATCCAGGGAGCTGCTCCAAGTGCTTTGTTACGCCGTGGCTGGAATAGAAACAGCCTGCCGCCCGGCACCAAAATATCGGCAGAAGGTTTTCAGGCCAGAGATGGTTCGCCACGCGCTTGGGTAAGCGATATCGTACTCCCAGATGGCCGCAAACTGCATATTGGTGCTACCGGTAGAGGTGCCGCACCACGCCAGGAAGATGAGTAAGAGTAATAGAAATTGACTGCTTGCATTTAAAGAGATAAAAAACCCGATTATTCGATCGGGTTTTTTTATTGCAACCTTCCTGCCTTTCCTGCATACATTAGCGGTACTATCAATCATTTGCCATCTATCGGGCAGGGATATCTTTACTCGCCAGAATGTGCTTGTCGGGCTGGTTGGAATTTGTTTGATATTTGGAATTGATATAAGAAAAGGTAGCAAATCTCCTTTGACTGCCTTATTAATCCTGTGATCCTGTCTAGTGTTTGTTATTGGAAATTGGTAATGAGTCTCAAGATTTTCCAATTATCAAAAAAAAAGGGGCATAGGTATTTGACTTCCTACGCCCCCTTCTGAAAATAATTGGTCGCTAAATGGACACAATTATCAGGTCTGACTCGCACCTGATTTGCTGTAAATCGTTTCAAAGTATGGTGGAGATTCCTTAACGAGGTTAGAACCTGTTTGTTGAAATCGGCATAATCTCCTCAATGCCTTGACTTCTCTGTTCCTGATTATTCCTGTGCCGGTTAATTACATCACCAATGGCTGTCTACTTCGCCAAAGGCTGTCCCTGATGGAACCTTTCTGCAACTACTCCAGTCACTTCAATATTGTTGCCGTTATCGTCACATATCTCAACTGTCACAGTATCTCCAACATTCGCCGGTTTTACTGTCTTGCCATATGTACCGTCTTGTAATTTTACTTCCATCTTTTAATCCTCCTTTTTAAAAGATTAAAAAAATATTACCCCCATGACTTTCAAATACGGATAATGCGTTAATAACCATAAGGTAATTTAACGGTATGCTATGTAAGTTTAGCAAAAGAGCTGCCAGTAGTTAACCTCGTTATGAATTATGTGAATGTTTATTAACCATACCCTCGCCAATAATCAATAATACAACTTTTTCTGAATGAGCTTTTGGGTCTATAACTATTGTATAAGCAACACTTTATAAGTAGATTTTATTGAAATAACGTTAAATTTTTTATTAACCCGTGTAAGGTTTATCTGCTTTGCAATTATTCAGAAAAATTAATTTTTTAAATATTAATACTGAACTAATAATAGATGAAAAAATGTCTAATATCAGCCGGTATTCAGGTGTTATATTACATTTTTAACAACATTTCTTATATATTATTTAAATATATGTATAGGGGCAGCTTCTTTAAATAATAATTAAAGTAATAATAGGCAATTGGTCTATATGGACCGCTTTCATAGGGATTATTTAAAGAGATTTGATTAAAGAAAAGGGGGGTATAAGGATTGTTGACTGGTGATTTGAAATTCCCGCCTAATAGACCGGCGGGCAGGAAAGATTTAAAAATCCCCCACATCCTCCTGGCAAAACATATTGCAAAGCAGATACACACTTCTATGGGGAGTGGGGTTGCTTCTTGATTTGTGATTATACCAATAGTTTGTTTTCAATATTCAATTGGTCTGTACAGCTACATGTTTTTTTGCAATGATTGCTGCACCCAATGCTCCGGCTATCTGCGGCTCATCAGGCAGGTTAACTTTTTTGGGTGAGAGTTCTTCCCTAAGTTTTTCGCAGACACCGATATTCTTCATTACGCCACCGGTGAGCGTTATCTCCTCTTCGATTGGTACACGCTGTACAAGGCTTAATACCTTCCTTGCGATTGCGGAGTGAAGGCCGTTGATAATATCCTCTTTGGGAAGCTTCTGATGGATAAGGGAGATCACTTCAGATTCTGCGAATACTGTGCACATACTGCTGATGGATGTCTCCTGTGTGGATTTCTGCGACAGTGCTCCCATATCATTTATATCTACATCCAGCACCCCGGCCATCACCTCCAGAAATCTTCCGGTGCCCGCGGCACATTTGTCGTTCATCATAAAATCGACCACCTTCGCTTCACGATTTTTCCTGGCCATTATCGCGATAGCCTTGGAGTCCTGGCCGCCGATATCAATAATCGTCCTCGTATCGGGAAACAGGTGGTGCGCTCCCTGGGCATGGCAAGTTATCTCAGTTACAGACTTATCAGCGAACGGGACATTGTTACGTCCGTAGCCGGTTGCCACAGTATAGTCTATCTTCTCTTTCGTAAGGCTTGCCTTTTTCAGTGCAGCATCAAGAGCCTCATTAGCTGTTTTCTCCATATCTGTCTGAGAAGCAAGCACAACGTAACTTAAAATCTCATTCTCCCCTCCGGTCAATACAACTTCCGTTGATACAGAACCGATATCAATACCTGCAGTTATCATCTCTGTTTTTACTCCTCCTATCCATCTTCCAGAACTTCCAGGAACGCATCGAGGCGCGTCCTTACCTGTTCCTTTGAATAATTTCTCTTATCTACACATTCAAGGTCTAGTATATAAAACGGGATATCTCCCTCTTTACGAAGCCCCTCCTTTACCATCTGGGAAAGGCTGTTAAAGTGCCTGCAGCCCCATGGCGCCATCCATATGATGCCGTCTATTGAGTACTCCTTTATGATGGTTGAAATCCAGCGCGTCATCCTTTCGTAAGGGCCGATAGACTGGTTAGCCAGAAGCTTTTTTGCCAGCGATTGAAACGGTTTTTGCGGGTTCATCTCGTCCCAGGTAATCATATTTACCATTTCAAACGCGACAACTGCGTTGTGCTCAACCTCAAGGTACTGGAAGATCTCGTCATTATAGTACGGCCTTAAGTGGCACCAGAGCAACCGGTGCTGTTCGTCATCAATAGCGGTTATCCCTTTATCAATCCTCTCCTCCAGCTCTTCACACAGAAGCTTTGAGATCCTTACAAACGATTTCGAACCCCATAACTGCGAGATAGATCCGATATGGTCAATGGCCTCACAGCCGAGCATAGGGCTGGGCTTGTGCTTCCTCAGGTCCATTGCCTTCTTAAAATACCTGCACGCCTCATTAGAGATTGCAATGGTCTCTGATAATTTATCCTGACTGAACTCTCCGCCTGTTTCCCGGGCTATTGAAAGAGTAATCTCTTCCAGCTGGTCCGCTACCAGATCGCAGGCGTCTTCTCCTTCCGAGAAGAAGGGGATGTGGAGATAGTGGTGCGGGCTCTTGTACTCCTCCGCGAAGATGTCAAATATCATAGGGTCACCGTCACAATAGTATGAACTGGATATAAGCGCATCTGGTTTGGGGAGAATATCTTTGCGTGACGCGCCAAGCACACCTCTCAAAAAAGTACAAGAGTCCCGTGAAAATCCCTGGTTTTCCGAAGCGGTAAGCATATCGGTACACATGTCAACCCCTGCCGCCATGGCACTGAAGGTTTCAATATAGAGGGGTACACCTCCAATTGCGTATATAATCTCTGACGGTACAAACGTGCTCTTCCAGACAACCTTAGAGGTGTCACGGAAGCTCTCCATAAACAGTTTATACATGGCCCTCTCTCTCGCCTGCGAACCTTTCAGCGGAGAGTAGAAACGCTCCCGTTTCATCCTGTTCTGAAATTGATCACTGAAATACCGCTTCTGCTGCTGCCTTCTTGTCTCAGTTACTGTCATAATTTATTCTGCTATAAATAAAAGATTTAGCTTCACACAAAGGCACTCCCCGGGCAAAAGGCGCCGAGGACAAGAAGAACACAAAGGGAATCTTCTTTGTGCCTTCGTCTGATTATTTTTAGTATATTATTAAAACTTATACAAGCATTTCGGTAAAGGCCTGTACTCTTGTCTCTATCTGGCCAAGGTTTGTTACAAAATTTTCCGCCTCAATAAACAGCAGGGGATATCCCTCTTTCTGGAACTTGTTTTTTATATAAGGATACTCGAAAAGATGAGTATCGTCAAATTTAAGGGCAAAATAGACGATGCCGTCAACAGAATACTCCTCTGTCATATTGAGGAGATAGTTCCACCTCGCTTCCGTATCCACCATACGTGCGGTCGGTATGGTAAGGTATCTCTGTGCCAGCGATGCGATGGGATTATCCGTTCCCTCATCTACCTCCGTTGAGAAATACTGCATTCCCAGGCAGAGATCCTCGCATACCACATTTGCTCCTAAAGATTCTATAAGAGCAATAAGGCTCGGCGAACCCATAAAGCTGCCCATAATCATTATTCGAGGGCCATCTGTACTTACCCGGGAACCGTTAGAACCAGTTTGTTCGCATTTATCCAGGAATTTTTTCAAAGTCCGGTTAACCGACTGTTTATCATTAGACTGACACCATTTAACCAATTCAAAAAACTCTTTACCGGAAAAGGGAATGGAATTGCCCTTTCTCTCTTCACTCAATTTTGTCAGGAGTGTTCGCGTTTTATTACAGATAGTAATGGCATCTTTCAGTTTTTCGTCTGTAATTTGTACCTCAAAAGTCTTTTCCAGATCGCGCTTCAGTTGAGACAGGAAAAGGGTAAAAGCCTTCAGGCCGATCGTATCCGAACTCTTAGGAATATCAAGAAAGAACACCTTCGCAGAGGGCGCACCTGTCCGCCAGGCGTCATAGAGCCTGCGATGCCCGTCGCTGATGTTTGCTATGATAACTCCGTCAAGAGAGGAGTAGGTTCCGTCCAGCGCTCCTTCAAGACTATCAAGTACGTATGGATCAAATGTCTTGGGAAGGTAAGCATTAGCCAGTTTTGCCGGCTTTTCACTGCCGCAGACACGAAAAGGCGTCTTTCCAGCCGCAATTATTAACTCCTCAGGTACGTTTATAGATAAGAAACCGATACGTCCATCGGTATCTGACGGACTATCTGCTACATCAATGTCAAAAAAACCTCTCTGTTCTTCCATATACAAAAATATTAACATAGCTAACAACCCTCAGTCAAATATTTTACCTTGATTACTGTATTTGAAATGACAATTTAGTAGATTGTGGAAATAGTATGATTATAATAGAAAGATAATTATTAAGAAAAACTGTAAGAACTACTACAAATAAGTGGAGAATTAAATGAATTACAGATTATTCTGGCGCTCCTTACAGATCGCACTCTTTGTCCTGATTGTATCACCGGCAGCGTTCGGTCAGGTTAAGCATGATATTAAAGTCAAACTGGATCCGGAGAGCCATAGAATAGAGGTGGTTGATAAAATAACCTTGCCTGAGGAATCACTGGAAAAAGGACCGCTCCATTTCACCATTCATGAGGGGCTCAAACCTGAAATTCTGGAAAAGGATATTGTATTGAGAAATACTTTTGGTGCTGAGGCCGGCAGGTTCTTCAGTGATAATCCATCGCTTCAACACAGCACTATTAAGATGGAGCTTTTTGATGTCAGTATGCCGGAGGGAATCAATCAGTTTACACTTAAATACGCAGGTGAGATTTATCACCCTGTTAAGGAGTATGGCGAAGAGTATGCACGCAGTTTCAGTGTATCGCCAGGTATAATCTCACCGGAAGGTATTTTCTTAAGTGGATCATCTATCTGGTACCCGAATTTTGTAGAGAAGATGGTAACGTTTAATATGGATGTAGAAATGCCGGCAGGATGGTCATCTGTAAGTCAGGGTACACGTGAAATAGCCGATACCGGTGCAGATTTCAGACGCGATGTATGGGCGGCAGACACTCCGCAGGAAGAGATATACCTGATTTCTTCAGAATTTACAGAATACCGCCAGGCTGCGGGTGCAGTTGAGGCAATGGCCTTCTTACGTAAGCCGGATTCACAGCTTGCGCAGAAATATCTGGATACTACCGCACAGTACATTGAGATGTACCGGAAACTTTTAGGTCCGTATCCTTACAGCAAGTTTGCTCTGGTAGAGAATTTCTGGGAGACCGGTTACGGCATGCCGTCATTCACACTGCTTGGTCCCCGGGTGATTCGCTTCCCGTTTATCCTACACTCTTCCTATCCACACGAAATTCTTCACAACTGGTGGGGCAACGGGGTGTATACTGATTACGAAAAAGGCAACTGGGCTGAAGGGCTGACGACCTATCTTGCCGACCATCTTATTAAAGAGCAGCGTGGTGCGGCTGTTGAATACCGCCGTTCGGTTTTGCAGAAATATACTAACTACGTAACTGCTAATAAGGAGAAGGACTTTCCGCTGACCCAATTCCGATCCCGGCACAGTGCAGTCACGGAGGCGGTCGGATACGGCAAGACGATGATGCTGTTTCATATGGTCAGGCAGCAGCTGGGTGATAAGTCGTTTGTCAAAGCTCTTCATAGATTTTACAGACAATATAAATTTAAGGTCGCTTCCTTTGATGATGTTGAAACGGTTTTCAATAATGTGACCGATGATTCTCTGGAACCGATGTTTGAACAGTGGGTAAAGAGGACAGGCTCACCTTCATTGAGAGTGAGCCAGGCTGCTGCTAAACCAAAAGGAGATGGTTATGTATTGTCGGCAGTTATTGAACAGACTCAGGAGGATGAGCCGTACCGGTTAAAAGTGCCGATCGCGATACACATGGAAGGGGTTGCGAATGCGTATCAGACCAGTATAGATACAGATGCCCGACAGTACGACCTGGAACTCATGTTTCCCGTGCGTCCTGTCCGTCTGGATGTAGACCCTGAATTTGATCTGTTCCGTACATTAGACCACAATGAGAGCCCGCCTGCTTTAAGCCAGGTCTTTGGCGCCGGGCAGGTATTGGTTGTGCTGCCTGCTGGTGCATCTGAATCAATTCGTCAGGGCTATCAAAACCTGGCAAAAGGCTGGCAGAAGGGCCGTACCGTGAATATGGAGATCAAGCTTGATAATGAACTTGACGAGTTACCGGCTGATCGGGCAGTCTGGCTGTTTGGGTGGGAGAACAGTTTTCTGCCTGTAATCAATAAGGCACTTTCAGACTATGATTTCTCAGCGAGGGAGAGTGGCTTTTCTATCGAAGGTACTGAAATGAAACGTGACCTGCATTCAACTGTGGTGATGGCTCGGCATCCCTCTAACAGCGCCCATGCCCTGGCCTGGCTTGCTACGGATAATGTGGCTGCAATGCCCGGACTGGGAAGGAAGCTTCCGCATTACAACAAATACAGCTACCTAGGTTTTACGGGAGACGAACCGGCAAATGTTTTTAAAGGGCAATGGCCCGTGGTTAATTCACCTATGTCGGTTGCCGTTGCAATGGAAGACGGCAGGGAAGTTGAGCCAACAGCTGCCAGGCTGGCACCACGTGCTGCCCTTGCGCATCTTCCTCCTGTTTTTTCAGAGACGAGAATGCTGAAGGATATTGCGTATCTTGCATCTGAAGAGCTGGTTGGAAGGGGACTAGGCAGTGAGGGACTGGACAGGGCGGCAGAGTATATAGCAAAGCAGTTATCAGATGCCGGTATACAACCCTGCGGAGATGGACCGGATGATTATTTTCAGGTGTGGACAGAAAAAATTGATATGCCTGATCGCGATGTTGTTACGATTAAGAACGTAGTAGGGATCATTCCGGGTACAAATCCGGAATTTGAAGGGCAGAGTGTTGTCATTGGGGCGCACTACGATTCTCACGGGCTTGGCTGGCCAGACTGTTATGCAGGCAACGAGGGTAAAATTCATCCGGGTGCAGATGATAATGCCAGCGGAATCTCTGTCATGCTGGAGTTTGCACGGCTTGCCGGTAAAAAATGGAAGCCTGAGCGTACGATTGTATTCGTAGCGTTCAGTGCGGAGGAGGCCGGTAAACTTGGATCACTGCATTATGTAAAACATGCAGAGAAATTCCCTGTTTCTAAAATGATGGGAATGGTTAATCTCGATACCGTTGGCCAGTTGGGGAAGGATGAACTTATTGTATTTGGTACTGAATCAGCTCGCGAATGGATACATATTTTTCGTGGTGCCGGCTTTGTAACCGGCATACCTATAAAGTCAATAACTAATAATTTTGGAAATAGTGACGAGAAGAGCTTTCTTGATGCGGGTGTGCCTGCAGTACATATATTCGGAGGTGCACATGGCGACTACCATCGTCCGACTGATACGGTTGACAAAATCGATACGGCAGGATTGGTCAAGTCTGCTGCCATATTGAAAGAGACGGTGGAGTACCTTGCCGCCAGGCCGGAACCTTTGACGTCAACACTAACTTCAACAGAAAAACGTTCTGCTGAAAAGCATCCGCATAAGACGAGACGTGTATTTCTGGGTACTGTTCCGGCATATGAGTATTCCGGTAAAGGTGTTCTCCTTGACGATATTTCAGCCGGATCACCGGCAGATAAAGCAGGACTTCGTAAGGGTGATGTACTTGTACGTATCGGGCAAACAGTGATTGAAGATCTGAGAACCTTTTCCGATATCTTAAAGTCGCTACATGCAGGTGATGAAGTTGCGATCGTTTACATACGTGATAATACAGAGCATTCTGTTACAACGAAGCTGATCGAGAGATAGTATTTTAGACAGGATAACAGAGCTCAATAAATTTCAAATCTCAATACACAAATCCCAAATAAAAATCAGATTACAATGCCCAGATGGAGAAAACCGGTTTACTGACCATGATATGTTTAACTCCTGTTAAATAAACTTTAAAAGTCTCTTTTCTGTTGAGAGACTAATTCTTCAAGCTCCATGATTCGGCGGGACATGGTTTGCAGTATATGGTAAGCTATAGACGGGTCATCATTTATTTTACGAAAGAGCGTTGCCCTGTCTACGGTGACTACTTGAACGTCTCCCAGAGCTCTTACCGTAGAACGTACTATACCCCTGCCATCTCTACGTTCAAAAAGCGGCACTGTTCCGAAAAAACTTCCTTCTCCCAGTACGTTTATACGCAGTACTTTAGAACGATCGTCGGGGTTCTCACGGATTATTTCTACCTGTCCTGACTGGAGAACATACATTAGCTCTCCTCGCTCACCCTGACGCAGAATCACTTCTCCATTCTTATAGGTTCTTTCCAGGCCGCTCTCTTCCATACATTTCTCCTTTTGCTTCTGCTATTTTTCTCTGTAGTAGAAACTCTTTTTGTTCAATCCACCCAGTCGGCTATGAATATATTTGTTTCGTGCGGTCTGCTGTTGTTGCGGTTTGAGGCAAAGACAAGTTTCTTCCCGTCATGGCTGAACATGGGAAAACCGTCGAATGTCGGGTTATATGACAAGCGTTCGATCTCTTTGCTCTTAATATCAACCATATACATCTCAAAGTTTCTATGCTGTGGGTCATCCATGTTGGATACGAAGATAACTTTCTTGCCGCTCGGATGAAAATAGGGGCCGAAGTTTGCAGCACCGTTGCTGGTTAACTGGATCGGCTTACGCTCTTTCAGGTTCATGACATATATTTCAAGTTTACTTGGGCGGATCAAACCGTTTTTGAGAAGCTCTTCGTAATCCGTAAGCTCTTCTCCCTGGGGTCTTGAAGCTCTCCAGCAGATCCACTCACCGTCGAGAGAAAAGAAAGCACCGCCATCATAGCCCGGAGTATCAGTCAGTTGTTCCACATTAGAACCATCAGGGTCCATCAGGAAGAGTTCCAGGTCACCGGTACGTACTGACGTGAAAATGATCCTGTCGCCTTTTGGTGAATAGACCCCTTCGGCATCGTATCCTGGTGTGTCAGTCAGGCGGACAAGGTTTGATCCGTCAGGGTCAGCAGAGAAAATATCAAAGCTTTTATACAGCGCCCATACATAGCCCTTAGACATATCAGGTTTGGGCGGACATTCATCTCCGCCCAGATGTGTAGATGCGTAAATTATAGATTTATAGTCAGGGGCAATAAAAGAGCAGGTGGTAGCGCCCTTGCCGGAAGAAACCATCTTCACATCATTGCCTTCTACATCCATGGTAAAGATTGCATCGCATTGCAGATCATCTCGCTTTGACTGGAATATCAGCTTATCTGCATTATAAGAGAAATAGGCCTCCGCGTTCTCTCCTCCGAAGGTAAGCTGCCTTATGTTTTTAAAATGTTTTTCACCTTCGAAAATAGTGACTTCAGCCCGTTTTTTGTTGGCTACCGGTTCTTTTTCAGAAACGACGGCTTTCGGCTTTGTGTTAGCGCATCCGATCAAAGCCAGAGAAACAACTATAGAAATCATAAATAACTTCAATTTTTTTCTCCTGTCCATTATTTGTTTTGTACTAATCCGGCCTGCATCCATTTCATGTTCCGTGCAATGGATGTGAGTTCCATTATTGATATATGTCAAATTACAACATTACTCATCCATCTCAATATCATTTCCTACCGCCAGCCATTCTTCAATTCCGAAGGGATATTCAATGACGTTTTTATAGCCCAGTTTTTTGAGATGAATATAGAGTCTGTTGCTTGCGGGGCATTTTAAGTTAGAGCAATAGGTGACTACAAGGATATTTTTCGATTTAATGATTGTTTCAACCTCTTCTCTGGTGGATTTATCATTTAAGCTTTGAGCGCCGGGGATCCTGGTTTTATCATCCCACTTTCCTGACCGTGCATCTAACAGTACCATTGGAACATTACTTTCCATGAGATTTTCAAGCACTGTTGTATTAATATAAGGACCATGCTTAAGCTTTTTATATAGTTTACATTTTTCTTTATCACTGCAAAAGGAGCTTTTTTCAGGAAGAGGGCATTTACTCTTTTCCTTAGAGAGACATTTATGGCATTTTTCTGCGCCTTCTGCTTTCAGCTCGCAGTAAGAACAATTCGGTTTCTTCTGTTCCTCAGAGAAGGCCTGAGGAGCAGCAAAAATCAGAAAGCCCAAGACTAGAAGTAGTTGTAAAGTTTTATGCATTGTATTTTCCTTAATAAAAGTTACCTTAAATGTTAGTTAATTGTTTACCTTTCAGTAATGTTAAACATCATTCATATTTTTCAACTCTGTTTTTAACGAGTAGTTATTATAATAGCAAATCCAGGTATATCTCAAGTTAAAAACCAACATTAACAACTGGTACTGTAAATTGATTTAGTCTTACTTTGTGCTTTTTTTAGATTTTACGGATAATGATTGTCTTCTTTGTTAATCATTTCATTCTGGAGTTATTAAAATTTAAGTTGTAATATCTTTTTATGACTACTCTTAATTCTCAATATGTTAAGCCTGAGCTGCTCTCGCCTGCAGGTAATATGGAGAGCTTCTTTGCAGCGGTTGAAAACGGGGCTGATGCTGTCTATTTTGGATTAAAAGATTTCAGTGCACGTGCAAGTGCGCAGAATTTTTCTCTGGATGACGCCAGCAAGGCCATTGCCTGTGCACGCAGGAAGTCAATCAGAGTCTATATTGCTCTCAATACGCTGGTGAAAACTCTTGAACTGGAGATGGCAGTCGATCTTTTGACAGCACTGAAAGAGATGCGGCCTGACTCCATCATTATACAGGACCTGGGGCTTCTCTATTTGATCCAATCCAAATTTCCAGGATTTAATATTCACGCCAGTACACAAATGGCCATTCACAACCTTGCAGGTGTAAAACAGCTTGAGCAGCTTGGGTTTAAACGGGTTGTTCTTGCGAGGGAACTGTCTGCGGCTGAAATAAAAAATATTGCAGAAAACAGTTCAATAGATATAGAGACATTTATTCATGGTGCTTTATGCTACTCATATTCGGGGTTATGTTTATTCAGCAGCATGATAGGTGGCAGGAGTGGGAATCGGGGAAGGTGTGCGCAACCCTGCAGGAAGCCTTATCATACTCAATCAGGTAATGGAGGATATCTCTTTTCCATGAAGGATCTGCTTACCCTTTCCGGGATAAGAGATTTAGCCGGTACAGGAGTTAAGTCATTAAAGATAGAGGGTCGTATGAAGTCACCAGAATATGTAGCTGTTGTTACCGACGCCTACCGTAAGGCTATTGATGGTGATCTGTCAAACCAGGATGAAATTGTTAATCGTATAAAAACAGTGTTCAGCCGTGAGACGACCTCTGCATATGTAACGGGAAAAAACAATCTACCGGTGGGAAAGGATTCTGATATTCGTCAGATTAAAGCCGCAGACATGGTCAACCCGGCTTATCCTGCAAACATTGGGCTCTATGCGGGAGAGGTAATAGAGTCTGAAGGACAACATATAGTGGTGAGAGCTGAGGCAGGTTTTGGAGTAAGAGATTTATTGCAGATTTTTGAGGGCGCATCTGTAAAACCTGTGCTGCTCCATGTAAAGACTATTAAGGTAGACGGGAAAAGGGTATTTGGTGTTGATGCCGGTGATATTGCAACTATTAATTCCGATAAAAAAATTGTTCGCGGAGCAAAGCTCTACGTAGTCTCTTCACAGAAAAACAAAGAAGCCATTGGACGGAAGATCCCAAAGAATCTCACACTTTCCAGGGTTCCGGTGGATCTGGATGTTAGAATTAGGTCAGATAGTATTACTGTAAGCGGGGCGGTGATGGAATTCATATTTAACAGGGACTATCCCATTGAGCTTGATAAAGGCATCAGCCGGACGACAAATGAAGAGGAAATAAAAAGTTGCTTTTCGCGTCTCGGGAAAACAGCCTTTGAGCCGGCGAATATAAACGTTGAGATATCAGACGGGCTGTTTTTTCCATTGAGTGTATTAAATAATATCAGGCGTGACTATTTTAATGCGCTGTCATCAGCATGGCGGAATGAGAGGGCACTCAAGCGTGATGAGGTAAAGAGATGGTTGAAGGGGGAGTTTATTAAATTCGGCAATCTGGTAAACGATGATAAGAAAGGGCATCGTAAGGTTTCAGAGGATGAAATCCGATTATCTTTGAAGATAGACAGGCTGAATTGCCTGGACTTTGTACTTACGGAAAAGATTTACAAACTTTATATTCTTTTAACAGACAATTCTATCTCTTACTTAAAGAAAAATGATGACGTTGTTGATACATTATTAAAGCAAAAGGATAAGATCATATTCTCACTACCTGCAATAATGCGGGATATTGGGAATGGGCCTGAGACATATAATTATTTGAAAGAGTTTATTAATGTATTAATGACAAGTGGTTTCAGACAGTTTCAAATCGCCAATCCCGGGGCAATGGGTATGTTTGTAGATATGGATGTCATCCTGTATGCCGATTATCCCTTATATTCCCTGAATCCTCTTTCTATCATTGAACAGCGTAAATTAGGTTTTAAGCGGCAGACTCTTTCTCCGGAGGATGATATTAAAAACCTGAACACGCTGCTCACTGACAATGCGGATCTGATTCTTTATAAGGATATACCGCTTTTTATATCCGAGACGTGCGTATGGGCAAATATGAAGAGTGAATGTCCCGGGATCAACCGTTGCAGTTTCAGAGAGATAGATTTGGAAAATGAGTTTGGTGACCGGTTTACTGCCGTAAATGAGGCGTGCAGGACTGTGGTTCTCAATGAAAGGCCATTCTCAATTCTTCACCTTATCCAGACATTTCTTGAGGCCGGCCACAGGGATTACCGGATTGATTTGTGCTATAAGGATTATACATCTGAAACAATCAGCGACATACTTTCCGGGATTCAAAGCGGGAAGAAGATTAAAAATTCAATGCAGGGGAATTTTGAACGAGGGCTGTTATAGAACCAGGGACGAATTATTTCTTAACCCTGAACTCGGGGTCCTTGAAAAAATAACTTTGCATGCTCGCACCTCATTTTCAAGCCATCTTTGTCCGATCTTCACTCGCTGAATCTTCAGAGTAGCTTAGGCTACGCTTGCGGTACCGTTCGTTTAGATCGACCAGATCTGACATAAACCTGAGCGCAATAGATTGTAAAGTAATTTTTCGGGAACCCTTGACAAAAAAATATGTTATTGTTAACATTTATTTTACGGATATAAAGTAGCCGGGCAGTCTGGATGGAAAGCTGTTATCGTTAAATGGAAGTTATCACAAAGATTAATCAGATGCGGACATGGGTACGTTCCGTCAAGGACAGTAAAAAGTCAATCGGATTTGTGCCTACAATGGGAGCACTTCATGACGGCCATATAAGCCTGATGCGCAGTGCAAGAGAAGAGAATGATGAGTTTGCTGTCAGCATATACCTGAACCCCACGCAGTTTGATAAAGATGATGATTTCGAAAACTATCCTCGCCAGCTGGATATGGATATCGAGATCTCGCGAAAAGAAAATGCAGATGTGGTTTTTGCCCCTTGTACTGAAGAGATATATCCTGAGGGATTAGATACACCTGTTACACATGATAAACTTACGGATACCCTGTGCGGCAGGGTGAGGCCGGGACATTTCAGCGGTGTAATTACCATTGTGACAAAACTTTTCAATATCATTCAGCCTGACAGAGCATATTTTGGCCAAAAGGATTATCAGCAATGTGCTGTTGTAAAAAAGCTGGTTGCAGATAATAACATGGATATAGATATTCATGTCTGTCCTACAGTTCGTGAAGAAGACGGACTTGCCCTCAGCTCAAGAAACAGGCGATTGAGTATTGAGGAGCGCCAGGACGCACTCTGTATCTATGGCTCTTTATTAAAAGCCAGAGCCATGTTTGATTCTAATATAAAAGATGCAGAAGAGATTATAGAAGAGATGGCATCCATTATTAAGAATACAAAAAATACAAAGATAGATTATGTATCCATAGTAAATGCTCAAACGCTTGAGGACCTTTCGTCGATTAACGGAAAGGCTCTGGCTGCTGTAGCTGTGTGGATCGGGGATACAAGATTAATAGATAATACTATTCTGGAATAGAAATCATGCTTAGAGAAATGTGTAAAGCGAAGATTCACTCCGCGACAGTTACAGAAGCAGATCTGAACTATACCGGCAGTATAACAATCGATAAAACGTTGTTAGAGGAACTGGACATTCTGCATTACGAACGTGTGCAGGTGCTGAACATTAATAATGGTGCGCGGATGGAAACATACGTAATTGAGGGAGAACCCGACTCAGGGATTATATGCCTTAATGGAGCAGCTGCAAGATGGGCGGTTCCGGGCGACAAGGTTATCATTATCTCCTATTGTCTTATTGATGACACCCAAGCAAGAAGCTGGAGACCGAAAATAGTTTTGCTGGATGAAAAAAATAAGATTAAGGAGGTTCTCTCCGAACCCAATTCCTGACCTCAATGATTAGAACTCTCTTTGAAATACCAATTCCATTCACCGGCTTATCAATTCCCATTTACGCATACGGCTTCATGCTTATGGTGGGCTTCCTGGTTGTAATGTACGTGGCGCGTATTAAGGCAAAGGCGGAAGGCTTAAACCCGGAAGACATCTCAAACCTGGGGCTATACACAATATTTGCCGGTATCCTGGGAGGCAGAACATTTTATGTTATCCAGAATTTTGAGTCATATAAACACAATATTCTGGATGCATTCAAGGTTTATGAGGGAGGGTTGGTATTTTATGGCGGTTTAATGGCTTCTATTGCCGCCTTAGTTGTTTACACAAGGATCAAGAAGCTTCCGGTTCTTAAGACAATCGATATTATCGCTTTTGCTTTTGCGCTTGGAGTAGCCTGCGGGCGTATAGGATGTTTTCTTAATGGATGCTGCTGGGGTGATGTCTGCAGTACGGGTTTGCCGTGGGCGGTCAGCTTCCCCAAATCTGTTGACGTCAACCTCATGATTGACGGCAGCCCCGCGTTCCTGCACCATCTCAGTAAAGGGCTGGTAAGTGTGTCTGATAGTCACTCCCTGCCTATCCACCCTACACAGATATATTCCATGCTGGGTAATATATCAATATTCTTTATCATTAAAGCCTTTTTTAAACACCGCAGGAGAGACGGGGAAGTGACGTTGATGTTCTGCGGTCTCTATTCTATTATGCGTTTTGTTGTCGAAATATTCAGAGATGATAATCCTCTGCTTTTTGACGGCATGACAATTTCTCAAAATGCCAGCATATTAGTCCTTACGGCGTCAGTCGTACTCTTTGTTATCGGAAGGGTTAAGCTGAAAGGGCAGGCTGCGCATTCTTAGGTCTTGGAAAACTGAGAGGGGGGCTTTACGGAGATTAAATCGCTATTACAAAGGTTGTATGATGATGATGCCGGGAATGTAGAGCAGGCTCTTGATGAGATTGGTAGAGCCGGAAAAGGCAATCTCGAAGCCATGAAGGCCGTTCAGGAATTTTTGAGAAAAGAACGGAGAATGGCTCTTCGCATTCTGGCCATGCAGGCCCTTTCAAAGATAAAAACCAATCCCCAACAGTCTACAGGTACATTTAAAAAACCCAATATTTTTGATTGTCCCGGTGCAGAGAAGATTAAAAGGGTGGAGATTATAGATGTAACATGTCCACACTGTCATAAAGAGGGTACAGCTTCGGCAGCCGGCTTCGAGAATGAGTTTGCCTGTGAGAGCTGCGGTGAGACAATAGAGCGCGAGTTGGCTGAAAGCTGTATTGAAAAGTGTCCGGTCGGAAGTGAGTGCGTCGGCCCTGAACGTTACCGGAAATATATGAACGGCAGAAAAAAAGCTAAGGAATCCGGTTCTTCATAAGCCCTCAGGCCGAATCTACCGAAAACACTATTTCAAATCGACAAGTGCCTTTAAAGTAACGACCTGGCGAAGACGGAACAGACAAGAAATTCGACTCTTTTAGTTCTATCCAGGCCAGGCGGTAGTTTTGTGGAATTACTCTATTCCGACAACTCTTATGTCAAAAACAACATCTTTGCCTGCCAGGGGATGGTTGCCGTCAAGGTATACGTTTTCTTCGTCTATTTTAATAATTGTTCCCGGTACGTTTCGTATTTTTACTACATTACCTATCTCTGGTTCAAAGCTTCTGGGCAGGCTGGTTTTAACAAATTTCATTACCAATTCTTCGTTTCTCTTTCCGTATGCATCTTTTGAACTTACTGTAACATTCTTTTCCTCTCTTAATTTCATTCCTAATACAGCCTGATCAAGTCCATTTGGCATCTTACCGTCTCCGACAGTAAATTCCAGTGGTTTCCCCGGTTTAGATTCTTTAAATACCGTACCATTCGTAAGGCTGACTTTATAATAGATCTTTACCTTATCACCTTTCTTTACGATTATCTTTCTGCCGCCTGTTTCGTTGACACCGGCCACGGCAGAATATCCGTTAATCAGGATTATTCCAGCTAGTAAAAACAATACCAGTTTATTGTTCTTTAATGATTTTTTTGATTTTAAAACTCTTTCTCTCATTTAAGTTCCCTCTATTTGAAATAGTTTATAAAAATTATTATAGTTCGACATACTTATGAACAGTAATTTTATACATTTTTATATCGTATCCTGTTCCAGACAAGTATGTTTTTTTTAATCAATTATTGTCATTGTAACATTGCACTCTCATTTTCTAGAAGTATATCTTCCGTATCTTTCACCGGGATCAAAGCTTTATCAGTGTAAGAGCGTCTTTCAGGTTCTCGTTTTATTTTCTTGCGTATTGACCGTAGTTTAAAATAATAGAGAAGGAACGGTACAAGATTGCTAACTGTTTCCCAGACCCTGCGTGGGTAGAAGGTAATCGGGTTTTCCTGAGACATACCCGGGCGGCGCTGTGTTCGTACCTTGCGTCTCAGAAAGCCTCCTTGAAGCGGATGTACGTTCTGGTATTTGATGGTACCATGAAATTGATGTATGTGCAGCATTACCCTGCTGGGGTTTGGCCCACCGGCTGCAGCGCGACGTATCAGAGTTTTAATATGCTCGGGTGAATAATAAAGATCCCACGCCTTCTGGTAAATCTGCTCCCACTCTTCCTTAGACATGCGTGAGTGAGACATGGTAACATGTTCAAGGTCATATTTGTTCAGGTCAGGGTCCATCCATACTCCATTCTGGTGGTTATTTTTGTGGTCTTCAGAACCGGGTAGTGGCGTAAGACAGAAAAACTCCAGGAGATCAACAGGTATCTCCTGCTGGATGGTCTTAATATCCTGTTCAATCTTCTCTGGAGTGTCGGCAGGAAAGCCCAGTATATAACCTGCCACAGTAACAACTCGTGCGTTACGCCATGCCTGAAACATCTTTCTATATTCAGTAATTTTGTTCTGACGCTTGTTTACTGCCTGAAGGTTTTCAGGATTAATACTTTCAAGACCAATGAATACTCTTCTACAGCCGGCCCTGGCAGCCTTGGAGACAAAATTTTTAATTTTATGGGCAAGCGAGTCTATCTGCATGGTAAACTTTACATGTTTAAACCCATGGTTCTCACGGAGGTCGATCAATCGGTCGAAAATAGCTTCCCAGTTTTTGTTGCGGGCAAAGTTGTCATCAGTGAGGAAAAAATCGTTGATATCTTTCGATAGATTGGAGCGGATCAGTTTTTCCAGATCGCCAGGATTACGGTAACGTGATTTACGTCCCTGTACATTGATGACGGTACAGAAGCTGCACAGAAAAGAGCATCCGCGTCCGGCATCAAAACAGCCAATCTTACTGACAAATCTTTCGGAAACACTTGTCGGCATTATTGGCATTGGCTGCCCTTCAAGGCCCGGCAGGTCATCCAGGTAGTTGTATACCGGCTTCATGTTATCATTATAGGCGTCTTTTAAGAGATCTGTAAGCCTGCCTTCCTCAGCCTCACCGGCGAACAATGTGATACCGGCTTCCTGTGCTTCCTTCAGTTCGTCAGGAAGTTGAGATAACATGGCAATACAGCCGCTTGTATGAAAGCCTCCCATTACAACCTGAATGTTTTCTTCACGGAATTGTCTGGCAATATCCATAGCACGGGGAAATTGATTTGACTGGACGCCTACGAAGAAGACTACCCCATTACCGCCGCCGCTCTTGAACCTGCGAATAATGTCAGCAACGGGTATGACGATATTCATTTCATCATAAGCGTTGATGACAAGCTCTACATCACTGCCAAGGGCACTCTGCCCTGCAGCATCCTCCGCCAGGCCGTTTATGCATGCAAGTGTATTGGATGGAATCCACGACTTACGCCACTGGATAACATACCCGTCATCATCATAATGAGATGGCTTGATCAATTCGACGAAGAACTTTTTTTTAGAATTATTGTTCATATAATATTGTTCGTAAACATGCCCGGCCTCACTTTCGTAAGGAATCCAATTCTTAAGTAGATTTTTTTTTACGATGTTTTGTTGCGACCTTATTTATGGCATTCAAGTACGCCTTTGCACTTGCCTCAATAGTGTCCGTGCTTACGGCACGTCCTCTATAGGTATTGCCTTTAACTTCGACATCTACGCTTGCTTCTCCCAGGGCATCTTTCCCGCTCGTTACAGCCCTGACACTATAATCGAGGAGAGTTCCTTTAATCCCTGTTAATAAATCTACCGCCTTAAAAATGGCGTCAATCGGTCCGTCTCCTTTGGTTGAATCTGCAACGATTTTATCCTTACCGACTCGAAGCCTGACACTTGCAGTTGGAACGGGGCCACAGTTTATACTTAAATCTTCCAGCTCATAAACATGAGGTACTTCTGATTTCTCATCGCGTATCAGTGCCTCTATATCCTGGTCATAAATATCCTTTTTCTTATCGGCCAGAAGTTTAAATTGACTGAATGTATGTTCAAATTCTTCGTCAGGCAGCTCATAACCCAGGGCCTTAACACGTTTCTTGAATGCGTGCCTTCCGGAAAGCTTTCCAAGCACTATATTAGTCTTAGGCAGACCGACTTCTTCAGGTTTCATTATCTCATATGTCGTACTCTCTTTTAAGACACCGTCCTGATGTACACCTGATTCGTGTGCAAATGCATTTTCCCCTACTATCGCCTTATTTCTCTGTACGCGTAATCCTGTCAGGCCGCTGACAATTTTACTCGTTGCCATAATCTCTTTTGTTTTTATCCCGGTAGTGTGTTTGAAAAAGTCTTTTCTTGTTTTAAGCGCCATGACAATCTCTTCGAGGGATGCATTGCCCGCTCTTTCCCCGATTCCGTTTATCGTACATTCCACCTGTGTAGCACCTGCTTTTACGGCTGCAAGCGAATTGGCAACAGCGAGGCCGAGGTCATTGTGGCAATGAACACTTATTACAGCATCTTTTATATTTTTTACATTATCTCTTAGATTTTTTATTATTGCTGCGTAATGTTCCGGTACTGCATATCCAACCGTGTCAGGAATATTTACCGTTGTTGCTCCCGCGTCTATTACAGCTTCTACAACTTCTACCAGAAAGTCAGGCTCGGTCCTTGAAGCGTCTTCCGGAGAGAATTCTACATCGTCAACATATTTCCTGGCACGTTTTACGCCTTTCACGGCAGTCTTAATGATCTCTTCCTTTGCCTTAACCAGTTTGAATTTTCGATGAATTTCTGATGTGGCGAGAAAAACATGTATTCTGGGTGATTTGGCAGATTTTAAAGCTTTTGCCGCACAATCTATGTCTTTGTCTACTGCCCGTGCAAGCGCGCAGATACTGACATCACGAATTTCCTTTGCAATTGCACTTACCGATTTAAAGTCACCTTCTGATGTAATAGGGAACCCGGCTTCCATCACGTCAATATTCAGAGTAGAGAGTTGTCTCGCTATCTGGAGTTTTTCCTGATGTGTCAAGCTTGCGCCCGGAGACTGTTCTCCATCTCTTAACGTAGTATCGAATATTATGATTTTAGACATAGCTGTTATCTGTTTTCTACAAAAGTAATATTGTGGCATACCTGCCTGTAACTATACGGGAAGGCAGCGATACGCCCATGCGGCTATAACTTATTTTGAATCTATCCATTTCATTAGTTTGCGCAGTTTAGCGCCAACTTTTTCTATCTGGTGGTTCTTGTCTTTTGCAACAAGTGCATTAAACACCGGACGGCCTGCTTTGTTTTCGAGAATCCACTCCTTGGCAAATTTGCCGTCCTGTATCTCAGAAAGTATTTTCTTCATCTCCTTTTTTGTCTCCTCAGTAACTATTCTCGGCCCTCTTGTTACGTCTCCAAACTCGGCAGTATTACTGATAGAATGTCTCATGTATGACAGGCCTCCCTGATAGAAGAGGTCTACAATAAGTTTCAGTTCGTGCATACATTCAAAATATGCCAGTTCAGGCTGGTATCCTGCCTCTACAAGTGTTTCAAACCCGGCTTTAACCAGAGCAGAAGCTCCGCCGCACAATACAGCCTGTTCTCCAAAAAGATCTGTTTCTGTCTCTTCTGCAAAAGTTGTTGTCAGGATCCCGCCTCTTCCGCCTCCAATGCCTCCGGCATATGCCAGGGCAATTTTGTCTGCTTTCTTAGAAGGGTTCTGATAAATAGCCATTAAGCAAGGCACACCTCCGCCTTTCTCATACTCACTTCTTACCAGATGTCCAGGCCCTTTTGGCGCAACCATGATAACGTCAACGTCTTTTGGAGGAACTACCTGTCCAAAATGGATATTGAATCCATGTGAGAACAGAAGTGTTTTACCTTTTTTCAAATGTGGCTTAATCTCTGATTCGTAGACGTCCCCCTGTACTTCATCAGGCATCAGTATTGCAACCAGGTCACCCTCTTGCGTGGCTTTGGCGGCAGTTACTGGTTTAAAGCCGTGTTTGACTGCCAGACTGTAATTGGGAGAGCCCTTTCTCTGTCCTACTACGACTTTAAGGCCGCTTTCACGGAGGTTTTGTGCGTGGGCATGTCCCTGGCTGCCATATCCGATTATTGATATAGTTTTTCCTTTCAATGGTTTAGTATTAGCGTCTTTATCTGAATAAAGTTTTGTCATGTCATTCCTTTCTATAATTGAAGTATTAATGGAGGTGGAAACCAGTTCGCCAGATAACCCGTCACCCATCCGGATGAATCCATTCGGACGAGGGTTAAAAAGTTTTTGTCCACTTCCGTTAATAATGTATAAATTAAATATTTTCTATAATTTTACCGTCTTTCATTACAATTCTGTTTCCTACTATTGTCATTACTGCTTTCCCTTGAAGCTTCCAGCCGTTAAATGGACAGTTCTTTGCTTTTGAGAAGAACTTATTAACATCTACCTTCCATCTCTTTTTCAAATCAATTATTGTTATACCCGCTTTAGTTCCCGGCGTAAGACTGCCAATTCCGAATTTGTCCAGATCAAAGATTTTAGCCGGTAAAATAGTCATTTGCTCTATTGCCTGCTTGAGCGTTAAAATACCGGGACGAACCAGATGTGTTAACACCAGGCCCAAAGTTGTTTCCAGGCCGATAAGCCCGAAAGCGGCCTTATTAAAAGGAAGATTCTTATCTTTTTCCGAATGAGGTGCATGGTCACTGGCAATAATATCAATAGTACCGTCAGCTAATCCCTGTTGTACCGCCTTAACATCCGCTTTCGTTCTTAACGGTGGATTGACTTTAGCGTTTGTGCCAATCTTCTTTACTACATCTCTGCTTAACAGCAGATGATGCGGCGTTACTTCTGCGGTTATCTTGACACCTCGTTTTTTTGCTTTAGCAATTTCGGATACAGCTTTGGCAAGGCTGACATGTGAAATATGGATCCTGGCGCCTGACTTTTCCGCCAACCCGATATCTCGCATTACAAAATCAGCTTCAGCCTCGTATGGCTGATTCCCGGTAGAGCCGGAAAAGTTTCGCAGGTTCTCTCTTTTCTCGTTTTGCCTTTTACGATATAACGGTGATTCCTCACAATGAGGATTCACTAAAATATCAAACTCTTTACCCTTTTTCAGAGCATTAAACATTAATCGCTCTCCGGCGACAGGGTGTCCGTCATCAGATATCGCCCTTGCGCCTGCGCTTCTCAATCTTTCAACATCAACTAACCTTTTTCCATTTAGACCTACTGTAGTGGCTGATTTTGAAAAATAATTAATAATACTCTCTTTTTTAGCAGTTTTTAGAAGCTGTATAAGCCGTGACGGAGTATCAATCGGGGGGGTCGTATTTGGTTCTGCTATTACAGTAGTAAAACCACCCGCCGCAGCCGCCCGTGATCCGGAATAAAGATCTTCCTTATACTCTTGCCCCGGCTGTCTGAAATGAACATGTACATCTACAAGTCCGGGAACTACTATTTTATCTTTAGCATCTACTATCAGCGCCTCTTTATCTTTAATATTTTTACTGATTTTCTCAATCCGTGAGTTACTAATCAAAACATCAAACACTCCTGTTTTTTTGTTCGGAACATTATAAACAGTACCGTTTTTAATTAAAATTTTTTTATAATCAGTCATTGCCTGAATAACACAAAAAGATTTAGAGTGTCCGGATTTTGAAATGAGCTAAAGTTGTGGTAAAAAATATATTAACTTTAAACCTGATTGTGCTTAGCTCTAAGCCGTATTATAAATACTATTTCGGCCCACGGTTCATAGCGATTCTTCCGGTACGTGCAACTTCCTTTATGCCGTATGGACGAAGCAGATCTAATACAGCTTCAAGTCTGTCTTCAGGTCCGGAAATTTCAATGATCATATCTTTTTGTCCAACATCTATTATCTTTCCTCTAAAGACATCAACCAGCTCAATGATATCACTTCTTTTCCCAGGGACAGCACTTACCTTAATGAGCATCAGGTTGCGTTCAACATAATCTGTTCCAGTAAAATCTATTACTTTAATTGTATCTATGACCTTGCCTAATTGTTTACGAACCTGTTCTAATATAGATTCGTCACCACTGACAACTATGGTCATTCTGGATATTGTCTCGCTTTCAGTCTCTCCAACTGCCAGGCTTTCAATATTAAATCCTCTTCCACTGAATAGCCCGGTAATCCGTGACAGTACACCAACCTTATTCTCAACCAGGACAGATATTACGTGTTTCATTAACTAGCTCCTTTCCGTCTCCACGAATGACATTACAGGATGATGAGAAGCGGGAAACTGCTTGTTTCCTCCTGTTATAAAAACTTACTATATCATTAGTTTATTTCTTTAATTGACTGCGCCGCATTCATGGCTGTATTGTAGATCTCTTTTAGCGGAATTCCTCTCTCTTCAGCAACTTTTCTGCAATCCTCATGTTCCGGGGTAATATTCTTAATGCTTCCGTTCAGCATGCCTATCTTTACTTTGATCGTTCCAAATTCAGTTTCAACGTCAACCAGTTTTCTATGTAACTTCTTTCGGCTTGCTCTGTATTTTCTTATTCCAAATGTAGTAGATTGCTCGAATATGATTCTTTCCACTTTTGACAGATGCGCATCATCAACAATAATACTGATTAATGTTCCGGGACGCGATTTTTTCATTTGCACAGGTGTTATAAATCCATCCAGCGCTCCTGCTTCCAATGCCTTTTCCAGGAGGTAACCAAAATGCTCCCCCGGCATATCATCAATATTTGTCTCCACCATCCAGACTTCATCCTGTTCACTTTCTGTAATCGTTTCACCAATCATCACTCTCAGGAGGTTGGGAAGCTGCGGGATTTCATGACTGCCCGCGCCGTATCCGACCTGTAAAAGTGTAATCTCAGGGCACATTTCTACGTTAGTGCCTAGAGTAGTTAATATAGCAGCTCCGGTAGGTGTTGTAAGTTCTTGTTGTATATTCGTACCTATCACAAGATGTTCTTTTAATAATTCTACAGTTGCCGGTGCCGGGATTGGGAATTGTCCATGTTGACATTTTACAAACCCGGTTCCGGTCCTTAATGGAGAAAAATATAATTTCTCAATCTTAAGGTCATGAAAGGCAATAACAGCTCCGACAATGTCTACAATTGAATCAATAGCACCTACTTCGTGAAAATGGACTTCTTCCGGCAGCGTGCTATGCACCTTTGCCTCAGCATTTGCAAGGTTTTCAAAAATTCTGACACTGTCTCTTTTTACACTTTCACACAGTGCACTTTCGTTAATAATTATTGATATGTCCTTGAGAGTTCTATTCTTGTGATGTTCATCGTGTCTTTTGTTCTCTTTTACTGATACATCAAATTTTGTTCCGGTAATTGAAGACCTAATAACTTTTTTCGAATCAGTTTCATAGTCGTCTAAACTCAGTTTATTGAGCTCTTCATTGAGTTTTTTCTGGCTGAACCCGGCGTCAAGGAATGCCCCAAGGATCATATCACCACTGGCGCCGGAGAAACAATCGAAATAAGCGATCTTCATAAGGATATTTCTATATAAAATATTTTACAAGTTCTTTAATTGCATAAAGTTATTGAAATTGCCAATTAAAAATAGTAGCACACGCATTTTATAGAGTCAAACAAAAACCCATTTCATCTTTATTTATAAAGTAGCTGATGCGTAGAGCGAACTAAAAGAGTTGCAAAAAGACCAGGTCTCTTGTTTGAAATGGTAAATTTGCTTCAGTTGCTTTTGATGTTCCAATTCTGAATGTGTCTATCAGGAGTGCAATGTAATAGTTGAAAAACAGGTAAAAAAATTTATGCAAGGGGGGGGTAATCCCTGGTATTGATTTGTCATTTAATGTATATGCATTTCACTAATCTTACGAAAGTGGTATCCATAAACAGAAAGCGTAATGGCCAGTGGAAATAGTTCCCGGCGATGTAAAGTGGTCCATAACAGAAGATTCCAGAACTGGACACGCTCCTTACCCAAAATACCGAGATGGTAAATGGAATTGATCAATCCCACAATATGCTCAAATTTGACACTGCTCTTGATTTTTGGAGCCTTATACTCTTTGAAGAGTGTTATGATTCGCTGATAATAATTTTCCGGTGAGTAAATGTGTCTCAATATTTTTTTATAACCTTCTCGAACTGTGTCCGCATCCATGTTGGTAGGAATTATATTTGTTGAGCCGTCTGCGTTGTCCCCTGTCATTAGTCCGAGCAGCCGGCCCTCTTTTTTGAGTCGTTCATACAGTTTTGTTCCGGTTGGGGCCTGAAGCAAACCAACCATTGCCGTTACAATACCGGTTTTCTGAATGAAATCAATCTGCCGCTGGAAAATAGATGGCGTATCATTGTCAAAACCGACAATAAAGCCGGCTTGTACCTGCAATCCCGCTCGCTGTATAATACGTACATCTTCAGCTAAATCCCGGTCCTTGTTCTGTTTTTTGCCGCATTCGTTCAAGCTGTCCGTATCAGGGGTTTCTATTCCGACGAATACTGTGTTAAACCCTGCATTGAACATCATCTGCATTAATGACTCGTCTTTCGCCAGATTGATAGATACCTCAGTGTTAAACGTTACCCCGGGATGATTAGCCTGCCATTCAATTAATGCAGGCAGTAAATCCTGCTTGAGACTTCTTCTGTTACCGATAAGATTATCATCAACGAAGAATACATTCCCGCGCCATCCCTGATTATAGAAAGTGTCAAGCTCGGTAATAATCTGCTCTGTATTTTTGGTTCGTGTACGGCGTCCGAATAATGCAGTCACATCACAGAACTCACATTGGTACGGACAGCCTCTTGTGTACTGTATGCTCATTGAGGCATACTTTTTCAAATCAGCTAACTCCCATAGCGGGGCAGGGGTCTCTCGGATATCTGCAAAATCAGAGGACTTATATATCGGCTTGGCACATCCGTTTTTCAGATCTTCGAGGAAAGAGGGTAGGGTTATCTCTGCTTCATTAAGTACAAAATGGTCTACATCTTTAAAGTGTTCATGCTCACTGGTGAATAACGGGCCTCCGGCAACAATCTTTACGCCAGCTTCTTTACACTGCTCTATGAGTTGAAAAGCTGATTTTCGCTGAACAACCATACAACTGAAGAAAGCATAATCTGCCCATTTTAGATCTGCATCCGTGAGTTTTGCTACATTAACATCCACTAAGCGTTTTGGCCACTCTTTCGGAAGCATTGTGGCCACAGTTAATAATCCAAGTGGTGGGAATGATGCTTTCTTTCGTATGAACTTTAGTGCGTGTTTGAAACTCCAGAATGTATCCGGGAATTCAGGATATATTAATAATACATTCATAGCGTAAGTTTTTCGCTAATATTTTTTGCTTTATAAGAACTACAGGAAAAAGTGGCTTATTTCTTCCACTAAACTGTTTAATTTTATCCCATTAATATGTAATGTCAAAGGTAATATCTTGAATGATTTGGTAAATTAATTATTTCGTCTTAAAATGAGGACTTTACCCGGGGTATCCTACGCTCACACTTTTTTTTCAACTATATTGAGCTTCGGACTACCTTTTCTGCCTTGGGCAAAGTCTTTCTCTAATGCTCTAGAAACCAATCTTTTATATGCGAATGCTTTTCCTGAACCCGACTTCAAGTAAAGTTCAAAATCTTTTGCTTGTTTCTTGGTTTCAAATGCACCATACCAGACTAATTGCCACGGTAAGTGGGGTTTGGTAAATTTAACCTTTCCTTCGTTGTGGCATTTTAACCTGGCTCTTAAATCTTTAGTACAACCAAAATAAAAAATGTGGAACTTTAAACTTGATAAAATATAACAATAATACATACCATTCTGTAGCTTTAGCGAAAGATGGTTACCCGGGGAGGACTCGAACCTCCAATGAGAGAACCAAAATCTCTAGTGTTACCATTACACTACCGGGTAATATGTGTAAAGAGTGTGTATTTGCCGCAGCCTTTTACCGGAAAGACCCATACTGCCTGCTAGTCTTGAAGTACTGCTCCCTTGTCAGCTGATGTTACGTGTTTGGCATATCTGACGAGGCATCCACTGGAAACAGCCAGCGGAGGTGGAGTCCATTTCTCCCTGCGGTTGTCAAGTTCTGCATCAGATACGTCAGCATATAATTTGCGATTTGGAATGTCAATTACTATCTCGTCGTCATCCTTAATTAATGCTAACGGTCCGCCTGTCATTGCTTCCGGAGATACATGTCCGATACATGGACCTCTTGTTCCGCCCGAGAAACGTCCGTCTGTAATTAAGGCAACATCGTTATCCAGCCCCATTCCAACAAGTGCGGCTGTGGGTGACAACATCTCCCTCATCCCTGGGCCACCACGAGGGCCTTCATATCTGATAATCACCACCGATCCCTTAGAAATTTTCTTATCCATGATTGCCTTCATCGCATCTTCTTCACTTCCGAATACTTTTGCAGCACCTTTGAAGACCATCATATCGTCTGATAGCGCGCTCTGTTTGATTACCGCACCATCCGGTGCCATATTTCCATGAAGAACAGCTATTCCTCCCTCTTTATTATAGGCGTTCTCTTTTGTTCGTATAATATTATCATCATAGACGATTGCCTGTTTTGCTATCTCTTTTGTACTGTATCCGCTGACGGTTGCGCAATCGTTTATAATATCATCAAGCCTCTTCATTGCTGCAGGGATTCCACCCGCATAGAAAAGGTCTTCCATAAAGTGCTCACCACCTGGACGTAGATTTGTTATCTGGGGAACTTTCCTGCTGATCTCATCAAACCTGTCCAGTTCAATTTCTATGCCGACTTCATGGGCAATTGCGGGGATATGAAGGCACGTATTTGTTGAGCCTCCAAGTGTCATATCGATCAGAATTGCATTATCAAAAGCCTCCCGAGTCATAATCTTTCTGCTGCTTATCTCTTTTCTTACTAATTCAACTACTCTTTCTCCACTTTTATAGGCGATTCTCTCCTTTTCCGCTGAGATTGCAAGCGATGCGGCGCATCCGGGCAACGACATTCCCAGTGCTTCCGTTACACAGGCCATTGTGTTTGCAGTATATAAGCCCTGACATGATCCGGGGCCGGGACATGCTTCTTTTTCAAGTGCCTCAAGTTCTTCCTCACTGATTTCTCCTTTTTGCTTTCTACCTACGGCCTCAAAAGTATCACGAACAAGAGAGAGCTTCTTCATGTAGCGGCGCCCTGAAATCATTGGCCCACCGGTTACTGCAATTGTAGGAACGTCTATTCTAGCCGCTCCCATAAGCATACCGGGAGTGATCTTGTCGCAGTTAGTCAGCAATATGAGTCCGTCCAGGCAGTGTGCATTAGTGACAGTTTCTATTAAATCAGCAATTAACTCTCTCGACGAAAGAGAGTAGCTCATCCCTTTATGCCCCATTGCAATGCCGTCACAGATGCCGGGTACACCAAAGATAAAGCTTACGCCTCCCGCCGCATGAATACCTTTCTCAATATCTCTTTCCAGCTTTCTCATGTGGGTGTGTCCCGGTATCAAGTCTGTAAAACTGCTGGCAATGCCTATAAACGGCTTACTCATGCTTTCCTTCGTCAGTCCGGTTGCATAAAGCAGTGCCCTTGCCGGTGATCTCTCGATTCCACATGTAATAGTATCGCTACGCAAGTTTATGTCCTTTCTGAATAGAATGAATATTCAAATATATTTTCAGTAAAATCTTGATAAAATTATATCCAGTGGTTTAATGTTGTCAACGCTAAATTAAAGTATCCTATGCATTTAGAAGTAACTGGCTGGATAGAAAAGAGTGTTTTTTCGGTGACAATATTTGGCTTGATTTAGCTATTAAGGCATGTAGAATAGTCGGTTATATTTATGAAAACTAACGAAATCAGAAGAAAATATTTAAGTTTTTTTGAGAAAAAAGGGCATGCTCTTTTGCCGAGTGATTCACTCGTCCCGGAAGATGATCCAACACTGTTGTTTACCGGTGCAGGGATGAACCAGTTCAAGGATATGTTTCTGGGTAAAGGAACGCTTGATGTAAAAAAGGCTACAACATGCCAAAAATGTATCCGTACCGGTGATATTGATAATGTAGGCAAGACTCCCATGCATCACACTTTTTTTGAAATGTTGGGTAACTTTTCCTTTGGGGATTATTTCAAATTAGATGCTATAGAGATGGCATGGGAATTTATGCTTAACGAGATGAAAATGCCGGCAGAAAGATTGTCAGTCAGCATTTTTCAGGATGATGACGAATCCTACGGGATATGGCTGAATAAGATTGGAGTTCCCAAAGATAAGATATACAGATTTGGAGAAAAAGAGAATTTCTGGCCGGCAAGTGCTCCTTCAGAGGGTCCAAACGGACCTTGTGGACCGTGTTCGGAAATCTTTTATGATCGAGGAGAAGATGTTGGCTGCAGAAGAAAAGAGTGTGCTCCGGATTGTGATTGTGAGCGATTCGTTGAAGTGTGGAACCTCGTTTTTACACAGTTTGACAGAAGAGACGGAGGGGTTCTTAACCCTTTGCCAAACAAGAATGTAGATACCGGGATGGGCCTGGAGAGAATGGCCAGTGTTGTTCAGGGAGTCAGTACAAACTTTGAGATAGATATATTTAAACCGATAATTCAGAGTATTTCTGAGATAACGGAAGTTGCTTATGACAGCCAGACAGAAAGCGGCAAGCTGATGAATCGGATAGCAGATCACATAAGGGCAATAATATTCTGTATCTCGGATGGTGTTCTGCCGGGTAATGAAGGCAGGGGTTATGTAGAGAGAAGGCTTTTAAGAAGGGCGGTTCGAGATGGATTGAAATTGGGAAAAGAGGAGTGTTTTCTCTATAAACTTGTTCCCGTTGTTGCTGATGTGATGCTTGACGCTTATCCTGAGATAAAGCAGCGTCGGGAAAATATCGCAAGGATTATAAAGAACGAAGAGGAGAGGTTTCATGAAACCTTATTTATGGGCAGCAAGAGACTGGACGAACTAATGGATGACCTCCGCAGGAGCGGACAAAAGATGTTGTCCGGCTATGATGCTTTTCAACTGTATGACACATTTGGATTTCCATTTGAAATAACAGAATCTACCGTAATAGAGAACAACCTGACCGTTGATAAAGAGGGTTTTGAGAGGGAAATGGAAAAACAGCGTGAGCAGGCAAGGTCCTCTACGCAAATGACAGGTAATATATTTGATGAGGGTCCGATAGGTATAATTAAAGAAACAGCAAAAGAGACGGTTTTCCTGGGTTATGAAAGAAATGAGACTGAAAGTAAAGTTATTGGCCTGATTATTAATGAACAATTGGTTGATTCGGCAAAGGCCGGTCAGGAGGTTCATGTAGTGCTGGACCAAACCCCTTTCTACGCAGAGGCTGGAGGCCAGGTAGGGGACACCGGTATAATACAGACAGATGGTACGAAGATTGAGATTAGCAACACAAAGAAATCTAATGACATCATAGTGCATATTGGTAGGGTGGTAGAGGGTGAGATCAACACCAATGAAAATGTTACTTGTGTTATTGATACAGAACGAAGAGATGCCATAAAACGCAATCATTCAGCAACTCACCTGCTTCATTATGTTTTACGGCAAGTAGTAGGGCAGCATGCCGAACAGTCCGGATCTTTAGTAGCTCCTGAAAGGCTTCGTTTTGACTTTCACCATTTTGAGGGTGTTAAAAAAGACGAAATTGTAAGAATAGAGGAACTTATGAATGAGAGGGTTATGGAAAATGCTTCTGTAAATACAGATCAAATGACATTAGACCAGGCCAGGAAAGCAGGTGCCACGGCACTGTTTGGTGAAAAATATGCAGAGGATGTCAGGGTTGTAAAAATTGGAGATTACAGCCAGGAACTTTGCGGGGGCACACATGTTGATAATACAGGCGAGATAGGGCTATTCAGGATTGTAAGTGAATCATCAATAGCGGCAGGAATACGCAGGATAGAGGGTATTACCGGAAATGCGGCCATTACATGGGCAAGGAGAAAGGAAGAGACTTTGGATAGATTGTGCGGTGTACTTGAAACACAGGAAAGCACGGTCATCCAACGTGCTGAAGAGTTGATGCAGCAAATAAAGGATTTCAAAAAAGATATACAGAAGGCAGGCAGAGACAACGTACAGAAATTCTCTTCTGAATTTGTTACCAGGGCTAAAGAGGTATCAGGGGTAAAAGTAGTAACAGAAGTAGTAAAAGGAGTAGGGGTTGATGATTTAAGGAAGACCGTTGATTTATTAAAAAAGAGCCTGGGTTCTTGTGCCATAATATTAGGAACTGCAGATAATAGCAGAGTTACATTAATAGCCTCTTTGAGTAGCGATTTAGTGAAAAAAGGGCTTCATGCCGGCAAGATTGCCGGGGAAATTGCAAAAATTGTGGGAGGCGGCGGCGGCGGACGTGCAGAAATGGCACAGGCCGGTGGTCAGCTTCCGGATAAGATTTGTGATGCCATAGACTTAGGTTTCAAGATACTACAAGAAAAGATAGAGGATCAAAAGTAATTTTCTATGCAACCCTATCAATGATGTTTTTACTTGACAAAGATAAGGTGCAAATATAGAATGTTGAATTAGTAATCCTTGCTGACACTCTTATTTAAGTTTATAAGATTAAAGAGGATAGGTGGAATAAGGGAAGAACAAGAAAGTAACGGAAGGCTTGGTGGTAAAGATTATACCTTATACTTTTCCCTTTCTTTCTCATTCTTCCCTTATTTATTTTAGATTTTAAGTTGAGGGTACAATAATGGCAGTTCCAAAGAGAAGACAATCTAGTTCACGGTCAGGTAAGAGACGCTCACATGACGCTCTGACACCACCAAATGTTCCACGCTCCGAGTTTTCCAGGAGTACATCAGGTAGCAGGTCAAAGAAGTTTATTTGCCCTCATTGTAAACAAATAAAAAAGCCACATACGGTTTGTCATAATTGTGGCTATTATCGTGGCCAACAAGTAATTGCAGTAGAGAGAGCATAGTTATGCGTATTGCTGTAGATGCAATGGGTGGTGATGCCGCTCCTGTTGAAATTGTAAAAGGGGCAGTGGCTGCTGCACGCGCTTATACTGATCACGAGATGATATTAGTAGGTGATCAGGATAGAGTTCAGAGTGAATTGGATGCGTGTGGTGGTGCTCTTGATAATGTTTCAGTTGTGCACGCTTCACAAGTAGTAGATATGAACGAATCTGCGACTGTGGCTGTGCGTAAAAAAGTTGATTCATCAATTACTAAGAGTGTCAAGCTAGTCTCAGAGAAAGCGGCAGATGCTGTAGTAAGTGCGGGTAACACAGGTGCGTCAGTGGCTGCAGCATCCTTATTTCTTCGTACGTTAGAACATGTTAAACGTCCGGGGATTGCTGTGTCCATACCGACTTTTCACGGCGTATGTATGGTAATCGATGCTGGTGCTAATATACAATGCAAGCCTTCACATTTAATGCAATATGGGGTCATGGCCTCTGTTTTTTGTGAATATGTATTGAATATTGAAAAACCGAGAGTAGGTCTTTTAAACATCGGAGAGGAAGATGCAAAGGGTAACGAGCTGGTAAAGGAGACCTTTTCTCTTCTTTCAAATACTTCGCTGAATTTTGTTGGAAACGCTGAAGGACGTGATGTCTTTGACGGCAAATTTGATATAGTTGTTTGTGAAGGTTTTGTAGGTAATGTTTTGCTGAAATTTGCTGAGGGGCTTTCGATAAGCATGCTTGATGCTTTTGCCTCAGAGGCAAATAAGAGTGTTTGGACAAGACTGGGGGCATGGCTTTGTAAGCCTGTACGCAAGCATTTGTACAGTAGAATGGATTATACAGAATACGGCGGTGTACCACTGCTTGGGATCGATGGTATCTGTATTATTTCTCATGGCAGGTCAGATTCCAAGACAATTCAGAACGCAATAAGAGAAGCTATACAATTTGGTAAGTATGAAGTAAATAAACATATTGACACTGAACTCGAGAAGGCGAATTCGTCTCTCGTGTCTACTACATAATGAGCCAAATTTCCTGATTTTATTAGGAAAATTAATGGAAAAAGGATACAAGGCATCGATTACAGGGGTAGGGTCTTTTTTACCAGAAAAAGTACTTACCAATAACGATCTGTCAAAGATGCTTGATACAACAGATGAATGGATCACCAAGCGTACGGGAATAAGGGAAAGACGTATAGTAGAAAACGGAGTTGCTGCTTCGGATCTGGCGGTTGAAGCGTCATTACGTGCGCTTGATGATGCAAAAGTCTTACCCACTGAAGTAGATCTAATTGTAACTTCCACTATCACACCCGATTGTTTGTTCCCCTCCACCTCCTGTTATGTACAGGAGAAGATAGGTGCGCAGAATGCGGGTGCTTTTGATTTGTTAGCCGCTTGTGCAGGATTTGTGTATGCATTATCTGTCGCTAAAAGTTTTATTGCGTCCGGGGCAATGAAGACTGTTTTAGTTGTAGGGGCAGAGTGCATGTCAAAGATTACTGACTATACCGACAGGTCAACATGTATTCTCTTTGGTGACGGAGCAGGTGCAGTAGTCGTTCAACAGGGTAATGGAAGGCGAGAAATAATTACGACTGACTTAGGTTCTGATGGCAGTCAGGCAGAGTTGTTGACGCTGCCGGCAGGTGGTTCTAAATTACCGGCGTCACGTGAGACTGTAGATTCTCGTTCACATTATATTAAGCTGAGAGGTAAAGAGGTATTTAAGCAGGCTATTATTAATATGGTTGACGTAATTACTAAAGCTGCTGCGGAAAACAATATACGGGTAGAAGATATTGATATGGTTATTCCACATCAAAGTAATATTAGAATAATTGAAGCCGCGATGGAAAAGCTGAAACTACCTAAAGAAAAGGCATACGTTAACATTAACCGATATGGCAATACGTCTTCTGCATCAATTCCTATAGCAATGGATGAGATAGAGAAAGGGAAATTGTTAAAACCCGGAGATACGGCTGTATTAGTCGCTTTTGGAGGCGGCCTTACATGGAGTTCGTCAATCATTAAGTGGTAAAACAAGAAAAAGATAAATGTAGTACCTGGAGTAATCAGAAATGTTTTATGGCACACAGGCACTGTGACGTTACTATATGATATGGTTACTTTCTGAAAAAAAGATTTTAAAAAAGTGTCAGATGTAACAAGGTTACAATTCTTTATTAAAATTTTGAGAAATCTGGGAATTTTGTTTTAAGGAGGAAGTATTTTGTCTACAGATGAATCAGTTGAAGAAAAGGTAAAAGAGATAATTGTCAAGCAGATGGGTGCTAATAAGGATCAGGTTACATCAGATACATCTTTCATAAACGATCTGGGTGCAGATTCACTTGATACTGTGGAACTGGTAATGGAGTTGGAAGATGCATTTGATATGAGTATCCCAGATGAAGAAGCTGAAAAGATGCAAACTGTTGGGGATGCAATAAAATATATTGAGGAGCACAAGTAAAAACGATGGCGCTTAGAGTAGCGATTACAGGTCTTGGGGCAATAACCCCCGTAGGTAATGAGAAAGATGTACTGTGGGAATCATTATTGAATGGGAAGAGTGGAATTGCAGGTATAACGGCATTTGACACAACAGGTCAGGATGTACTCATTGCAGGAGAAGCAACAGATTTTGATCCTGGTAAGTGGTTCGACAAAAAGGAAGAGAGACGATTAGACAGATTTTCACAATTTGCTGTAGCATCAGCCTCACTTGCTATTGATGACTCTGGGATCGATCTTGATAATACGGATCGGACTAAGGTCGGTGCAATTATCGGCACAGGCATTGGTGGTATTATTGAGATTGAAGCACAGCATAAGGTATTGCTGGAAAGAGGCCCATCAAGAGTTTCCCCGTTTATGATTACTAAATTGATGGCTAATGCCGCACCGGGTTATATTGCTATTAAATTTGGTCTGCAAGCTGCAAATTTTTCTGTTATCACTGCCTGTGCGTCTGGTGCGCATGCCATTGTTGAAGCTTTCCGGATTGTTCAGAGAGGAGAAGCTGAAGTAATGGTTGCCGGGGGAACAGAAGCAACTATAACGCCACTCTGTGTGAGTGCATTTAATAATATGAAGGCACTGTCTACAATGAATGAAAAACCTCAGGAAGCCAGCAGGCCGTTTGATAGAGATAGGAATGGATTTGTCATTTCGGAAGGTTCTGGTATGGTGATTTTAGAAGAAATGGAGAGTGCAAAAAAGAGAGGTGCAACAATTTATGCTGAGATGCTTGGCTTCGCAATGAGTGATGATGCACATCACATTACCGCTCCACACCCTGAGGGAAATGGTGCATGTATTGCCATGAGAAATGCATTACAAGACGCCAAATTGAATGCCGAGCAAATTTCTTACATTAACGCACATGCGACATCTACTCACCTGGGAGATATGGTTGAAATTAATGCTATCAAGAATGTGTTTGGTGATCATATAAAAAACATATCAGTTAGTTCTACAAAATCCATGCTGGGGCATCAACTGGGAGCTTCAGGAGGCGTTGAAGCTTTAATATGTTCATTGGTGTTGAATAAGGACGTGATACCTCCTACTATAAATTATGACAATCCTGATCCGGATTGTTCTGGTATAGACTTTGTACCTAATGAAGCGAAGGAAAGAATTGTAGAAAATGTAATGTCAAATTCTTTTGGTTTTGGCGGGCACAATGTCAGTATTATTCTGGGTAAGGTTCGGTGAAATACCTATCACAAATTGATTTTCAGTTTTCAGGATAGGGTTTTACCGGAACTTTACTTTTCTCTCAGTCACAAACCTCGACTTAATATTACTAATCCTCTGGTTCTTTTTAATCAATAAATCAAAATTTTTGTAAAACTCATTTCCTTGAATTTAAAAAACCATTTGTAATTGGCATGCTTATAGTCTGAAACTGCGATCCTGATAAGTTATTGTGCAAAACTGTTTTTATTATTAATTATGATGTGTTTTTTCCATTGTTTGTCATTTGTGTTAAGATGGTCCAGCCGATAGTGTACACCTCTCGATTCACATCTCCTGGAAGCTGAACTTGCAATCAAAAATGATACCGTGAGCATGTTTTGTACCTCCCAGCCAAGCGGTGATGAAAATTCGTTACTTATTATATACTTTGACCAATGTTTTATAGTACTAATTGTGTCTTTAAGGTATTTGCCATCTCTTTCAATGCCGACATTTCTCCACATAATACTTTTTAGAGAATTTTTTACATCTTCTAAATCCAGTTCATTGTATAAATGAGTTTTAGGGGGCCCTTTGAAAAAGCGTGGAGATAACAACTTGTCTTTTTTCTTTGCTGATTCCTTACTCGCAATGTGGCCGACTCTGTAGCCAAAAACCAGTCCCTCTAATAATGAGTTACTTCCTAAACGGTTTGCTCCGTGTAATCCTGTACAGGATACTTCTCCACAAGCATAAAGATTTTCCATGCTGGTTCTTCCTTCTTGATCAACTTTAATACCGCCGATCATATAGTGTGCACTTGGGTGCACCGGAATTAATTCTTTAGTTATGTCAATACCAAAAGATTTACATAATTTCTTTATCTTTGGAAATCTAGTGCTGAGTTTTGCCTTTGGAATATGTCTTACGTCAAGATATACATGTGTGAAATCAGTATTACGTATTTCCTGTATAATGCTCCTGCTCACAATATCTCTTGGCGCCAGTTCTGCACTGGGATGATACTTTTGCATGAACCTCTCTCCGAATTTGTTCCTCAATATTCCCCCTTCACCACGGACTGTTTCTGAAATCAGAACCCTTTCGGCGCCAGCGACGTATAATGTGGTTGGATGAAATTGAACAAATTCCAGGTCCTGAAGGCTTATTCCTGCCCGATAAGCCATTGCAACTCCATCTCCTGTTGATATTTCAGGGTTTGTAGTTTCTCTATACACCTGGCTGCAGCCACCTGAAGCTAAAATAGTCTGTTTGGCCCATATCAATGTGTTTCCTCCGCGAGTGCGCCATGCTATGATCCCATTACACACATTCTTGCTTACCAGTAAATCAAGAGCAAACGTATGTTCAAAGACCCTGATATTAGGGTCTGCTTTGACTACATTAATTAATGTCTCTTCAATCTCTTTGCCTGTAGAATCGCCTCTGGCCCGTAATATTCTCGGGTAGCTATGTGCGCCCTCTTTTGTGAAGGTCAGTATTCCATTCTCCTTATCAAAATTGGCTCCCCAGCTGATTAACTCTTTCACCCGTTTAGGGCCTTCTCTGACTACTCCACTAACTACTTTTCTGTTGCAAATACCGTGTCCGGTCTTAAGAGTGTCTTTAATGTGTTGGTCGAAGCTGTCAACCGGGTTTAACTTTGCTGCAATTCCTCCTTGAGCATACTCAGTACAATTCTCATTAATCCTGGATTTGGTTACTATTAATACTGATCCTCCCTTTGCAGCATGAATGGCAGAACTTAAGCCGGCTACACCGCTGCCTACTATAAGAGTGTCTGTAAAAATATGTTGAAGTGTTTTACTGTTGAAAGACACCAGGTATCTTTTGAAAATATTTTTTGTTGTCATTGCCTCTAAATATTGTAAGATTGATTTGGTATGATGAATATAAATTGTATATTTGTACCGGAACATTGTCAAAAAGATAAATATTAAACCTGAATACGTATTTCGTTTTATTCATTATTTTATGCATGTATTTATTTAGTGGGTAATTAATAGGAGGGTGGTTATATGGGAGAAACTGTAGACGCTTTTAAAACTACACACCAGACGGTAGTAGGTTTATTAGAACAGATTGATTCCACAGGAAAACAACAGAGAGTTGATGCACTAAGTAAATTAAAAGATGTTTTATTGGCCCATGTTGGTGAAGAAAACAAAGTCATACGGGAAGCAATGGAGAAACCGGGTGTCGAAGGGCCTTTTAAGTCATCAGCACAAAGATTTATGGATGAACTCGGTAACATTGCCCAAATAGCATTATTGCCGTTTTTTGATAAGTATTCATCATCTGAAGTAGTAGACAGTAATGACTTTGCAAACGATTTTGGCGGTATAAAAAGTGCCCTTGCAGACAGGATAGCATTTGAAGAAGGACGGTTCTACCCGGAACTCGAAAAGTTAGGTTTTTAATCCCATCAGCAGAGATTGTAGTGAGCAGCGGCAGTATATTCCTGTTTCTCCTGAGTTTTAAGAATATTTTTCGTTTAGCTTTATTGCTCATGAGTGTCAGAAATGAAATGGTTTATCTTTTCCCGTATATTCTGGCAGACTTTTCTAAAAACCTTCATCCTTTCGATTTCAGTACCTTCGGCGGAAGCAGGGTCCTCAATGCTCCAGTGAATAGCATTATATTTTCCAGGGAAGACAGGACAAGACTCTTTTGCACTATCACAGACGGTGATTACGTATGAAAAATCTTCATCGAGAAACTCGCTCACTGTTTTAGAGTATTGATCTGTAATATCAATTCCTGATTCGGCCATAGTCTTGATTGTAAGCGGATGGACGTGAGAAGGCTCTAATCCGGCACTGAAGACTTCAAACTTGTCTTTCCCAAAATGCCTCAACATGCCCTCCGCCATTTGGCTACGGCATGAATTTCCTGTACACACAAATAAGACTCTTTGTTTATTATGTACCACCTGCATTAGACTCTCCTGATTGTATCGTCATGCTCGGTACTGTTAATTTGAAATATAAAGCGTCAATTATAAAGAAATATTTGCGAATTTACAAATGATGAATCAAGGCGGTGGAGAACCAGGTATTATAGAGCACAGTATCAATATTCTATGTTAGGAATAGACTGAAGGTAGGCAATAATCTGAATACAGGTTATTATAATTAATTGTATTATCGGACCATATTATGTTATTTTACAAATGTGAAAAAAGTTGAACTGGGAAAAACCGGTGTTGAGGTTTCACGACTGGGGATTGGGACAGGAACTGGCCTGCCTTCCGGACATTGTGCTCAGGCATTGATGGGAACAAATGAATTTGCAAGTCTTCTCCTTTACTCTTTGGATCGTGGCATTAATCATTGGGATACTGCATTTCAGTATAACACCTACACTCACATCAGTGAGGCATTAAAACAGGTCAGACGTACAGATGTTGTATTGACGACAAAATTTTCAGCGGCTTATGAGCAAGAGGTAATAAGGGATTTCCATACTACCATGAAAGACTTAGACACTGACTATATTGATGTGTGTCTGCTGCATGGTGTGAGGACGGATGCTGAATTGCAAACAAGATCAGGTGCCTTAGATGCAATGGTGAGACTTAAACAAGAGGGTAAGGTCCGCGCAATAGGATTGTCTTCCCATGGACAAGGTGCTTTAAAATCTGTTCTGGAAATTCCGGAATTGGACCTGGTGTGGGCGAGGATAAATTATGCCGGTCTGAATATGGATTCTGAATGTCTTGGTATGTACGATCAGATGGCTTCGGTTTACTGGCTGAAGAAATGTTTTAAACTTCTTCCAGAGAGGGTTAAATCACTTATTCGTCCTAAAACCCGTATGCAGCCGATACCTGAGGATGCACGTAATGAGGTAGAGGAGACACTGCAAAAGATTCATTCTCAATCCAAAGGAATTGTTGGGATGACGGTATTGGCAGAGGGGATGTTGAGAGATGATGCAGAAAAAGCGGTTAAATATGTGAATTCACTCCCTTTTGTGGACTCATTTATCATCGGTATGTTGAGTAAAGAAGAAATAGATGAGAATTGCAGGATAGTAAGTGCTGAGAGTATGGTATCGGATGGTGTATAGAAGTGGGTTTCTTATAATCAATTCCGTTTTTTCATTGCTAAGGTTTGTCGTTTTTTAAATGATAGTAGGGGGGTAATGTAGTAATCCTTGTGTCTTCTAATGCACCTCCAATAGTGAAATGATAGAGGCTTTGATACGTATTGTCATCAAGGCCCAGGATCTTATGGACTACATCATCAAAAAAACATCCGATCCCGGTACCTCTTACTGAGTGAGCCTCTGCTTCTAAATAAAGGATTTGCCCAATTATGCCCGTTTCCCAGAAGAGACGGCGATATAAAAAAGGGTTGCTTTCAATTTTTTCCTTAAACTTCGCAATCATTCCAACAGAAAATGCTCCATCTCCAGCGATATCCTGCTGACAGCTTGCGAATGATGCTTCCTGCCTGAAATCTCCTTTTTGCAATAGATAAAGGTTAAGCATGTGAGGAGAATCGTGGACCATTTTCCAGAAGAAATATGGATGACAATTTTGTTTAACATTTGCAATGTCTTCTGCATTACGAATCAGAAAATAGAGGCCGGAATCCAGACCGACAATCCTGTGAACGAAAATGAGCAGGTGTACAGAGATTTCACCCGCCTCCAGATCAAAGGGAGCACTGTGGCCTCTGGGAATGGTCTTGTCTAAGATGGCAAAGAAGTCTTTTTTTGTGATAGTGGTCTTTCCATCATAGGCCTGGGCGCTTCTTCTCTGGCGGATAATTCTTTCACCGGACATTGATGGTATTTCTTTCTCAAAATATTCGTGCTCTTTGTAATGGTACATTTCTCCTTCTGTTACGGGTTTGTTAGTATCAGAAGATACTTCGTCAATAACACACCAGTCATCATGGTCCTTGCTTAACTGGTTTGGATCACCTTTAAAATGGAGAGATTCAAAGGACTTGATAATGTCAGTGGGAATATTTCTTCTGTCAAAATTCTCAGTGCTTTTATGGACAAATAATAGAAGCTCCGGTTCCTCTTTCTCAAACTCCTTCCACCTGGTTTTTTGAAATCCCAGGATAATTTCCATGTCTTTTGTTGATAAAGAATTGAGATAGGTGATTTTCCATCCTAATAGATTTGCTGAGAAACTCAGGCAGGCCATCGCATGCCCAATATCATGATTACAGTAGCGAAATGCACGCTCTCCATACTTCCATGATTCTCTCCAATATATACTTGTGAGACCAATTAGAAACCCTTTTTGGTGGAAATGTTTCTCCAGCCTTAACCAGAACTGCTCATCAAATTCTGCCCTTGGTTCAAGTACATGGAAAAGAGGGTTGTAATGAAAAACTCCTCCTGCGCTATTATTTATCAGAGTCGGAGGCAGAACAAGATGTGTTTCTGTAGGATGCAGGTTGCCGCTTGAAGGGTTCATTCTGAGCGCCCATGACGTTCCTGAATATGATTTCCATGCGGAGAGTCCCATGGAGAGCTCCAGGAGATATGCAATATTTGTAAAAGAAAAGGGTTGGAATCTATTATTATTTCTTTTAAATAAATCAAAATAGTTTGCTGATGGAGCAGTCTCTGCGAAAGGAAGTTGAACAGGGATTGTTCCTTCATAGTTTCTAAATGGATTAGGCTCTGTAGCCCAATCAAGATAACCTGCAGAATTAGCTGGACGGTTCGGAAGATGTTTTGTCCTCTCGTGATATTCAATTACACGTTGAGATAGACTTTTTGTATCCAAGAACTTAGCTCCTTTCGACTAAGCTGATCATTGATTTAACATTATACTGTCATATCCAGGCACTCTGTCTGACCGAGGGAGGATATGGTTTCTGCCAGTCTACCGGGCAGGTAAAAATCAAGCTTAACGATGAGCTATCTTATGAACAATCCAGTATATGTTTGTGCCAACCGCCATAATCAGGAGAAACCATATCATTTGATTAAAGATTACGGATGCCAGCATGATGATATAAAAGAAATCTTTGTTGTTAAGCCTATCAAGCATCTCTTTTGTTCCGGTGTCTTTTTTGTCTTTACTGCTAAAATAAGTTGTTAGAAGAAGTGAGATTACGATACCCATCATGGCAAGCAAACCTGCTGCGATAGTAAGGCCGGAACCGTTTGCTTTGTAGATAGAGATAGTAATCCCGATAACTATTGCGGCGTTTACTATGGAATCTACTATAATGTCAAAAGCTCTGCCAAAATCAGATTCCATGTGTTTGAACCGTGCAACTTCTCCGTCGCATTGGTCGAATATAGTTGAAACAAAATATAAAATACCGGCTATTATGGTACTTGTGTGTGCTCCATGCGAAAAGAAGGCAGCTGCTACAATTCCAATTATAAGGCTTATGATAGTTACCTGGTTTGGAGTTACAGGAGTTTTTACGATAAGCCCGGTAATAAATCCTGATATTTTGCGGATTATGTATCGGTCAATGATAGGGCTGTCTGAATGTGAAATCACAGGTTGGCCGCTCTTGTTTTCGGCTTCTATTTGCATTGTTCTATCTTTGGCAGAATTTCTCCTCCAGCCCTTTCTATGTCCTCTTCAAAATCAATTTCAATCCATGGTAAATCATCCACACTTTCAAAGCCTACCGCACATTGAGAAAGTAATTCATGTAAAGAGTCTTCGTATTCAACGTTAACCTTTCCTGCCTGTTTAAACTCTTCGAGTATTTTTTTGAGCTTGTGACAATCATTTGACGAAAGCTTAAAGAAACCTACTCCCTCTCCCTTAAAATCACAGTCATATGAATGGACTTTGGATATTCCTATCACTTTATTATCCTTCACAAACAACATCATCTCTTCACCTGCATATACACTGGATTTGTCCAGGAGAAAACAATTTCTGTTTTCGGATTTGGCCAGCTTTAATAGCAGTTTGTCGTGGTACAACACATCAGCATCCATAATCAGTACATCATCGTTCAGTTCATCTCTGGCATACCACAGAGAAAGGATACTGCCTTTTGTGTATTGTTCATTTTCAATATACTTAATATTAAATCCGTTGTTACTTTTTTCTATGGCCTCTTTTATCTTCTCTTTGAAATGGCCGACAACAAAAACTATATCTTTTATGCCAAGAAGAGATATTATCTCAAGGTGTCTCTCCAGGAGAGTTTTTTTACCAATTTTAATAAGGCATTTGGGGATTCTGTCTGTTACTGCTGACATCCTTTTACCAACACCCGCTGCTAACATTATTACTTTCATTGTAAGTAGTATTCCCTCAATTATTCGGATAGTACTTCCTGTAAATTCACAATTAATGCTTCAAGATCATCCATGGATAATTCTCCCATGTTTGCAATCCTGAATATCTTCTTGTTTAGTTGTCCCTGGCCTGCGTAGATGATAAAGCCTCTCTCTTTTAGACTATCATGCAGATGTGCATAAGTCATTTCTTTGGGCAGGTGCAACGCTGTGATCGTGTTGGAAAGAAGCTCATCAGGTAAAAGTAACTTAAGATTAAGCCTCTTGAATTCCTTCCTTAAATATGATGATACTTTCTGATAACGGTTAAGTCTTCCCTGAACACTTTCCTCCAGCAATTCGTCCAGTGCTTCCTCAAAAGCGTAAAATGTGTGTACCGAAGGTGTAAACGGACACTCTCCTTTTTCCTCCTGTTCATCCAGCTGAGATATAACGTTAAAATATAGGGAGCGAGGCGGTATATTTCTCAGCCTCTTCACTTGATCATGCTTCAGCAGGATGAATGACAACCCGGGCAGGCCCTGAATGCATTTATTTGCAGTGCATATACATATATCTACATTATCATTTGACAGATCTATCTCTTCTCCGCCAAGTCCACTGATAGAATCAAGAAAGAAAGTCCTGTCATACTTATTAGTAATAGCGCCAACTTCATGGATTGGATTTATTAATCCCGTAGTTGTCTCATGGTGGACCATTGCAACTACTTCTATATCAGGGTCTTTTGAGACGGTACCTTCAATCTGCTTTATGTCCGGTCGCTCGCACCAGTCGTATTTGAGTTCGACTTTATTGAATTTATATGCGGATGCGATGCGGGACATCCTTTCACCGTAAACACCATTATTTACGATTAATATCTTTTTCCCTTCGCTTACAGAAGAACAGATACCTGCTTCCAGAGAAGCAGTTCCGGAGCCTGTAATGATTGCAGTTGTGTAATCTCCGTTTGGTGCAAATGCCTGTATAATCTTCTTGCGCGTGCTGCTTAGTATTGTTGAGAACTCACTTTCACGGTGACACAGGTCACCTTTCGTAAGTGCATTCCTGACCCTCTCAGAAGTACACACCGGTCCGGGGTTAAGAAGAATCATTTTTTTCAAATTTATTATCTCCTCATGTTTATTTAATTGTTGGTTTACCTGCGAAAAGCCTTCGGCACTTTTTGTCCGGACCCGCCCGGATGAATCCGTTCGGACGGGGAAGCAGGGCCTTTCTTTCAAAAGGGCTCCAATCTTTATATAGCAGACATAAACCTATCTTTAATTTGTTCCGGACTATGGGTTACCCTGCCAATCTCTATCTGTTCTGAAATAGAAGATATTTTTACAAGAAGAAATGAGGGGCCTTCATTTTCCAGTGTGTATGTAATCTCTCTTTTTAAATCCTCATTTGTTGACACTTTTTTTACATAAGCGTACCTGGATGACTTTGCAAGCTCTTCAAGTTCTATTGTGTCAGAAATAGTCGGTTGATTTCCAGTCGATGCGTAAACTTCATTATCCAGTACTATATGCAAAAGATTTTTGGGTTGGAGGGAGCCTGCCATTGGCAGAGACCCAAGATTCATCAGCAGGTTGCCGTCACCGTCCAGGATTATTACTTTTCTTGAAGGCTTATTTAATGCTACTCCCAGACCTATTGACGAGGCCATCCCCATAGACCCAATCATGTAAAAATTCTCGGTCCTGTCTTTTACCGTGAATGTCTCCCTGCTAATCAAGCCGTTAGCGCATACAACCAGCTGGTCATCCAGTAACTCAGTAATTACTGTTATTGCTTCTCTATAATTCATTCGATTATTCCTTTTTTTAAGAAAAGGACTACAGGTTCTCTATTATCGGTGACCAGTTTATATGACATTTTTATGAGGGCATTAATATTGTCATGGTTAAAGTTATGGTGTGGAATGCCTACCGTATCGAGGAGTTTATTGCATGTCCTGCCCATTACCAGATGTTCGGGTGCGTCTTTACCTTCAAACCCCCTCCATGTTACAATTAATAAGCATGGGAGCTTGTAAATAAGGTTCAGGGAAGTAAGGGTATTTAAACATTGTCCAAGCCCTGAGTTCTGCATTAAGACTACGGGCGTCTTTCCTGCCATATAAGCCCCGCTTGCAACCCCGACAGCTGCATCTTCCCTGACAGCGGGGATATAGGTAACGTCAGGCCTATCCGTAAGGTTAGAGATCAGATTGCCGATAATAGAGCAGGGTACGCCAGTGAAAAAATCGTAGCCGCTGTCTATCAATCCCTGCGCAAAGTCTTCAGATTTATGCATTTATGTAATAATATCTTTTTTTTGTTTTAAAAAATGAAACTAAAGCATAAACGATACGGACATGCGTGTCAATATCCAGATTTTTAATACTGATAAATTTTACTTCAAAAAGATTTACAGGATATTTTCTTATTGTAACTGTACATAAGAACTATATCAGCTATTACAAATTGTTCAAAAAACAAGTTTACAATGTTTTTGCAATAAGCTATAAGAATTAACTGCTTTGACCATAAAATAAGGATTGCATTATCCCTGCCATTCAGTTGCCAGCCTGACATAACATTCCGGCGAGGCCGGGTTCACTGCACTGCAAGAGAGAAAAAGATATGAAGAAGAATACCGGAAAACCAGGATCACTTTTCTTAAATAGTGAAAATATATGTTTGGCCACTGATCTGTATCAGCTAACCATGGCTGCCGGATATTTTGATCGTGGTATGAATAATAAATCAACTTTTGAGCTGTTTGTCAGGTACTTACCTGAAAACCGTTCATACCTCCTTGCTGCCGGTCTGGAACAGTCGGTCTATTATCTCAGTAACCTGAGATTTACGGCTGAGTATTTGAAATACCTTAAGGCCCTTTCAGTTTTCAAAAATGTGAGCAGAGAGTTTTTTGATTATCTTCAAGATTTTTGTTTCAGTGGAGACGTCTATGCCGTACCAGAAGGTACAATTGTCTTCGCGAATGAACCCATTATAAGGGTAACTGCCTCAATGATTGAGGCCCAGATAATTGAGACGTATCTTCTCTCAATGATAAATTATCAGACACTTATCGCCTCCAAGGCTTCAAGAGTTGTATGTGCCGCTGACGGCAGGGAGGTAATTGATTTCGGGACTAGGCGTGCACACGGTCCTCAGGCAGGGGTACTGGCAGCGAGATCAAGTTTTATAGGTGGCTGCATAGGTACCTCTAATGTCCTTGCGGCTTGCGAGTTGGGCATACCTCCCATCGGTACCATAGCCCATTCATGGGTTATGGCCTACGACGATGAATATGACTCGTTTCAAGGTTTCCATAAGGTTTTTCCTGATAACACGATTCTATTAATTGATACGTACGATACAATCAAAGGTGCGCAATTGGCCACTAAGATAGGTAAGATGCTAAAAGGAGTCAGGCTGGACAGTGGCAACATTACACTATTAAGCAAAAGGGTAAGGAATATCCTGGACGCTGCCGGTCTTGAACATGTAAAGATTACAGCAAGCGGTGACCTGAATGAGCACAAGATTTCTCAGATGCTTGCAAAGGGGGCGTGTATTGACTCCTTTGGTGTCGGCACAGAGATGGTTACTTCTAAAGATATACCAGCTCTCGGAGGTGTTTATAAACTGGTTGAGCAGGAAAAAGAAGGAAGGCTGATGCCTAAAATGAAGTTTAGTAAAGAGAAGGAAACCTGTCCTTCAAAGAAGCAGATCTACCGTTTTTATAATAAAAAAGGATTGTTTAAAAAAGATATAATTGGGCTGGTAGATGAAGAGTTTGATGCTGATAAACTATTATTGCCGGTTATTAAGAAAGGTAAACTTGTATATAAGATGCCGACAGTCCAACAAATACAGAGAACAGCAGCAAAAAGCATCTCTCAATTGCCGGAAAAGCTTAAAGATTTGGGTCTTAAAAATGAATATCCTGTAACGGTCAGCAAGAGATTAAGACAGGTTAGAGATAAGGCTAGAAATGGCAGGGATTCATAGGGGAATGCTTCATCGTTCTACTACAGAGGCGCCATTAAATTATGGTTTAATAAGGGTTTCCATGGTATAAATAGAATTCCATTTGTTAATTATGAATACTTCAGTCCATACAATTCCGTTCGTAAATCTGATATTGGCTTTCATTCCTGCTATGGCTGTTGTCGGGATCCTCTGGAAATGGGGACTTGGTTACGGAAACTCGCTATACGCTATTTTCCGGATGCTCATTCAGCTTCTGCTGATAGGGTATTTTTTAATCTTTATTTTTAAATCTAATAGTTATCTGATCGTTGTTGGTGTTCTGGCTGTTATGCTTTTTGCATCGAGTTGGATAGCTTTGAGAACAGTAAAGATCCCTCGAAGGGTATTGTATCTGAAATCATTTTGCTCTATCTCAATTGGTGGTGGTATAATTTTAATACTTATAACCCAAGGCGTTCTTAATCTGCAGCCGTGGTTTCTGCCGAGTTATGTTATTCCACTTGCAGGGATGATTTTTGCCAATGCGATGAATAGTGTCAGTATCGCGGTAGAGAGGTTGAATGCCGAAGTTGAAAGGGACGTACCGTATGAAAAAGCACGTGTTATTGCGCTTCGTGCTTCTCTTATTCCTATCACAAATTCTCTGTTTGCGGTAGGACTGGTTTCCCTGCCAGGGATGATGACAGGGCAGATTTTGTCAGGGGTTTCGCCGTTTATAGCCGCGAGATATCAGATCATGGTGATGTGCATGATATTTGGTTCAGCAGGTATTTCGTCGGCCTGCTTCCTGGCATTGGTCAGGGCTAATTTTGTAGATGGCAAACAAGAAGAATCTATGGGAACAACATAGGGATACGGTTCATCGTGTCCCTTGCATTTAACAATAAACTGGAGAGGTTATGTCAATTAAGGAAAATCTAGAAAAAGTAAATCAGAAAATTGCTGACGCTGCTGTAAAGGTTGGTAAGAGACCGGAAGATATTACACTGGTTATGGCTACAAAGACTGTTGATGCAGAACGGATACGTGAGGCCGTTAGAAATGGTGGTCATGTTATAGCGGAAAACAAGATCCAGGAGGCTTTGAAAAAGTATGAGATATTGAAGGACGAGGATGCGGCATGGCATTTTATCGGACATTTGCAGACCAACAAGGTTAAAGATGTATTGAAATTTGCAGATATGATACATTCTGTGGATCGGATGAGTCTGGTTGAGAAATTAGATAAACGCCTTATGAGCGAAGGCCGGTCGATGGACGTATTAATCCAGGTTAATACATCTTATGAAGAGAGCAAATACGGTGTTGCTCCTGAAGATGCAATATCATTGTTAAAGGAGGCGTCACGATATGATACCCTGAGAATCAGAGGGCTAATGACCATTGGGCTTTTTACAGATGATGAGGTGAAGATACGGAAGTGTTTCAAATTATTAAAAGGTATTCATGATTCTGTTATAAATGAGGGTATTGACAGAGTAGAAATGAAGTATCTTTCTATGGGGATGTCCGGAGATTACCACATTGCAATAGAGGAAGGAGCTAATATGGTGCGTGTAGGAACTGCTATCTTTGGCGCCAGAGATACTCCGGATACTTTTTACTGGCCTTCAGAGAAGGAAGATAAATAGTGGTCTGTAAATTATTGTATGATGTGTAGTAGATAGTATTTAATCTGACAGTAGTACTGGTTCTGTCTGTAATGTT